>CAVRFS010000051.1:0-51948 GCA_963720335.1 uncultured Planctomycetota bacterium
GCCCGTACTCGCGGAAGACATGGGCGACTTCCTCCCCTCGACCTCGGGAAGGTTGACACCTTCCGATCTCTTCGCGACGTTTCTCGCTGTGTAGTGTTCGGCGTCGCTCCTGGCCGCGAGGTAGCCTCCCAGACCCATCGCAATCGAGCCGGCGGCATCTCGGCGAGCCCGGCGGTAACGACCAGCGTGGTCGACACGTCAGTGCCAGAAGGCCTGCCGCCAGGGCGAACGGACGGTCAAGCCGTCTGACATTCCGATCACGACGCCGAACCAACTCGCTGGCGGTGAAGGTGGTGCTCGGTGTGATGGATTGGTGCATCTGGATTTGGGTTCCCGGGACCATCTGGTCAAGCGTGATGGTCGTAGTCGGCGGATCATCGGGCTCGCCGCAGGCCCGGCGAGCGTCGCGCTCGAACCAGTTGTCGCGATAGTAATGCCCACCCTGGTGCCATGCCAAGAGACTCGCCAGTAGGTACACGGGAATGAAGCGGCCCCCAACGCTCGACCTGCCGTACGTGGGCCTGCTCGGTGGTCGGCGGCAGAACTGCCAGGCACCACGGGTCCCGGCCAATGATCACGTGGCCGAGAGTCATGGCTGAAAAACCCATCCGATCAGCGAACCAGCGGGAAAAGCCGCCATGAAACTCGGGCAGCCGCTGACGACGCTGGACCGTCCACCCGTCGCCAGCGTCAAGGTCCCGGCCACCAAACCCACAAGCGTGGTCGGAGCCGCCCAGGCGATATGAGCGAATTCGCAACGCGCCGCCGCCTCGCTGCGGACGCGGGACTTCGGCCCATCCAGCCAATCATGAGGACCCGAGTTCGACATGGGTCGAGTGCCCCCTGGCAAAGTTGAGACCGCTCGGTTATCTAAAAACAAATCCGCTTTTACTTTAAGAAGCTCTAACTTTATGGGTTCTTGAAGCTGAAAATACCGGGGTTTGGCTCAATAAAGTTAGGGCCTCTAAGTTTCACCACCCGTGCGATGGCGAGTGAATCGCTTCGGAGACCGATTGCATGAATCCGCGTCGATTGTTTGTGGCCAGTTGCATCGCCCTGGTTGCCTCGGCGTTCTCGTTCGTAACCCGGGGGGATATCTTGCCTGCTCTCGGCTCGACGTTCGACCTTAACCAGACGAGTCGTGGGCTAATTGCCGGCACGGCCTTTCTTGGGCATGGCGATCTCGATGTTCATCGGTGCCCCGATTTGCGATGCGTTGGGGATGAAACGAATGCTCGGGCTGGCGTTCATCTGTCACCTCGGTGGCAGTGTGCTCACCATCGGCTCACCGTACATCGTACCGCACCGGAGCGGAGTCTCGCCGTACATACGTGCTCTGGGCGGCAATGTTCCTGGTCGGGTCTGCGAATGGATTCGTAGAGATCGGCATCAATCCGCTCACGACCACCATTTATCCGAAAGAAAAAACGCACATGCTAAATGTGCTGCACGCATGGTGGCCCGGGGGATTGTATGATCGGTGGCTTCCTTACTTCCCTCTTGATCAACAATGTAATGGGTTTGCCTGACAATGGGATCGCGACGACCGCGAGTGCGGATGGCAGCCAGGTCGTTGATTCAGCCAAGACCTTGTTCGGCTGGCAGATCAAGACCGCGCTCGTATTTATCCCGACACTGATCTACGGGGCTTTTGTTTCTGTAGAAGTTCCCAGTGACCGAGCGGGTCGGGGCGGGCATCTCGTCCAAGGCAATGTACACCGAGGCGCTTCGTCCCATGTTCCTGGTCTGGGCCATTTGCATGCTGATGACAGCTTCGGTCGAATTGGGGCCGCAACAGTGGCAGAATTCGGTATCGACGAAAACGTCGAACATGAGCGGCACCTGGGTGATCATGTACACCAGCCTGATGATGTTCCTGCTCCGACATTTCGCCGGACCAATCGCGCATCGACTATCGCCGGTCGGTATGCTGACCGGATCCGCGTTCCTGACGGCCATCGGCCTGTACCTGCTCAGCTTTGCCGACTCCACGGTGACCGCTTTCACGTACGCGACGATCTACGGGCTGGGAATCGTCTATTCTGGCCGACGATGCTCGGTGTCACGGCCGAGCGGTTTCCCAAGGGGGGAGCGTTCCTCTTGGGCTCATGGGCTGCGTGGGTAATCTCGCTGTCGCCGTGATCTTACCCGTGATGGGGAGCATCTACGACACCGGGACCTTGAGCGCACTTCCCGAGCGAGCTGAGAACCGGCGGTCGTCACTCAAGGCGAGGCTCGACGCCGACAAGCTACAGGGACTCGCCAAGACCGAGCCGGCCGTCGTCAAAGTCGCGGAGATCGAGGGGGCGGGCAGGCTTTTCGCAAGGTCTCGGCACTCCCCGTGATCCTTGTCATCGTCTTCGGTGCGATCGCCATCTCCGACCGGCTTCGCGGCGGCTATAAGCCCGAAGAGCTTCAGAACAAGGAACTCACGCCGTCGGAGCTCGCTTCAGACTATTGATGGCGCAAGTCTGTTTTTACTGGTGCGGAGAGAGGATCCCGAAGACGTCTCGGCGTGGTTGCTCGCGACGTCGATCGGCGAGAGACCATCGCCTTTTTATGATCGAATCCGTTGACTGACCGTTCCGAACCCAGATCGGAATCGAATATCGTCCTTCCTCCGATCCTTCGGATGGAGCTGGCCAGTCCCGCGCTTGCGCCAAGCCCTGGTATCTGGCTGCGGCACCCACATACCTCGGCCTGTTCGTCTGGGGGCCGTTTTTCGACCAGCTCTGGGTCGGGGGCCTGTCACGGTTGCATCCGGCGTGGCTGATTGCCGAGGCTGCCGTCGCGTCCTTGCTTTGTTATTCACTCTTCTACCACCCGCTCGCCTGGTGGGGCTTCGTACCCGGCGGCGGCTGAGCATCGTGGCGGCTTCGACTTTCGGCACAGTCGGTTCAGAATGGATCACCGGAGTCGGGATCGGGGTCGCCAGCATCGTTTGGTATGCCGTCGCGGTGAATTATGCCGTCGACTCGACCTTGCTCGGCCTGCACTCGTGCGGACTGATCGAGCGTCGAGTCTGAGCGGATTGGACCTGGGCCCGATCGCGCCTCAAGAGCCCGGTTTTTCTCTGCACGGCCCTTTTTTGGATCTACATCACGGGGATGTCGAGCCTGTGGAGGCTGACCGGAGTCGTCGTGGCCTTGATGCGGGTTTATTCGCCTGTGGCACTCCTGCTGCTGACGACCACGGCGCTATGGTTTCTCCCAAATCTCAGCTTGTTCCATGCAGAGAATCTGCCGTTTATCGCCAACGTAGCGAACTTGTCGCCAGGGGAGCCTGTCGATTCTTCAGCGATCTCGCTTATCATGGGCTTCTTTGCCATGGCGGGACTGATGAGCGTCGATTGGGGAGCTGTTTCGCGAAGTGGTCGCGATCTGGTGCTGGGAGGCATGACCGGGATTGTGCTGGCCTCATTCTGGACGGCATCGATGGCCCTGATTGTTGTTGCGGGGACGGTCGCCTCGATTGGACTTCCGAGTCGACCGTCAGCGATGCTGCACGGCGATCCGCTCCCTCTCTCGTTTCGCTGGGCCGTCTTTTACGGAATCGGCGGCTATGGGGCCGGTGCGATCTTGATCTTGTTCGGACTGGCGGCGCTGGCGCCTGCCTGCTACTCGGCCTCGGTTTTTGGACTCAGGTTGTCGACTCACTGGCCTCGGCTTCGCCAGTCGCACTGGACGTGGCTCGGCGGCGCTGTCGCCTTCGTGTTGATGGCAACTTCTTCGGTAGATCGCACGGGATGGGTGTATCGTGGGATGGGGGCCCTGTTCGCTCCAGCCGTTGCGGGCCTTGCTCGGTGATTACGTGAGACAGAGAGGGAGATGGACGGGGTTTCGACTCGGTCTGAACTTGCCCGGATTGATTGCCTGGGGGATCGGCTCCGGGACTGTCGTTTTGCTCGAGCTGTCGATGACATGGATTCCAGGATGGAACCCATGCCTAGGGCCCACGGCGATTTACGGACTCTTGACTTCCGCGGTCGTCTACTGGCTGCTGGGCAGGATTGGATGGGAACGGCCTGCATTGCTCGGTGGGCGAAAGCGAAGACGTCGACCGATGAGAAGGGGGTTATGGACGAATTAAATTCCGCTTCGTTTTTGTCTGGGGGATTTAAAAATCAGACGGACCGGCCCCGACGGACTGTTTGGTCGGGCGGCGGGTCTCCCGAACCGACCGCGGCCTGGCGGCACCTAGGCACCCGGCTCCCGGCGGAATTGCGAGACCAGTTGTGGAGTCGATCAGTCAGGCGGCGAACCTGGTCGAGTGCCTCCGGAACGTGAACTAGACGAACAGGCTCGCCGAACGAGGCCCACTGGACCGGCCCCGAGGGACCTTGATGGCCGATAACCCAACCACTCCCGCTGAATATCGTTCGGTCCGTTCTCGGACGTTCGCCGCCCTCGATCATCCCGGTTTTCGCCGCTACTACGTGGGGCAGGGGATCAGTCTGATCGGGACGTGGCTCCAGTCCGCGGCGGTGCCTGGCTGGTCTACGACCAGACGCATTCCGAGTTCATGCTGGGAATCATCGAGGTTGCCTCCTTGATGCCAGGGCTCTTGGTCGGACTGTTCGCCGGGGTTTTGGCCGATCGTGTGGCTCCGGTGACGATGGTGGTGGTGATGGAATTCGGCCAGATGGGACTGGCGTTGGTTCTGGCGACGTTGGTCGGACTTCAAGTTGTGCAGATCTGGCAGATGGTCGCGATCCTGGCATTGAGCGCGGATTTGTGTCACGTTCGAGCTTCCGAGCCGCCAGGTGTTCTTTTACGAGCTGGTTGGGACCGGAGATCCTCTCCAACGCGATCGCGCTCAATTCGGGTCTCTTCAATGCCACCCGAGTCCTCGGGCCCGCGTTCGCGGGCGTCTGCCTGTCCACCTTGGGTGCGACGGGATGTTTCGCCTTGAACGGCTGAGCTATGCGGCGGCGATTGCGGCCATTCTGTCGATCCGACTTCCCAAGCGACTCCGCCCCATGCATGCCGAGGGCTTTGAGTTCAAAGAGATCCTGGGTGGATTGAGCTATCTGCGAACCGACCGGCGGATCTCGGCTCAGTTCACACTCGTCGCGTTCTTCGGCGTGGTGGGAATGGGCTATGATGCGATGATCGCGGCCTACGCGCAACGGGTCGTCCGAGACCGGAGTCGAGGGATACAGCATGCTGCTGGCTTGCAGTGGGATCGGGGCGACGACGGGGGCGTTGGTCATCGCCACGTTGAGCGGGGTCCGCCGCAAGGAACGATTGACACTCGCGGGCATGGTGTTGTTCTCTTTCTTTCTCGCCGCCGCGGCCGTATTGCCGCTGATTGCGGGACCAAGCTGGACCAGCGGGGCCCGATTGTGTGCGGCGTCCTTTTGTCTGCTCGGCGCGGGCTTCGGCGCGGTCCTCTTCTACTCATCGTCGATGATGGTGATCCAGTTGGCGGTCCCTGACCGCCTTCGCGGTCGAGTCATGGGCATCTGGATGATCGGCTTTCTCGGGTTCCGTTCCGCTCGGCGCATTTTGGACCGGCAGGGCCGCGCAATCGTGGGGCGTGGCGCCGGTGATGGGCGTGTCGGCGGTGCTTTGTATGACCGCCGCACTCTTGGTTTGGGTCTCGGGCGTCCTGACGCCTCCTGGGGTGCAACCAGCCCCGAGTTTCCGCGACCCCGGCGGCGATTGAGAAGAAAAGGATCGATGAGCCGATCCTTGGGAGCAACCCGATGTCAGGAACGGCTCGTGATCCCTTCGTGTTGTGCGCGGGTCTCAGGACCCCGCACGAGTGCCCGACCGTAAGTCTCCTTCCTTCGGAGTGTGCTCTGAGAGCACGAATGCCTTCTGAAGCCAGGGCCGACGGTGAGAGCTGGAGACCTTCGGTCAGGCACTGTTGCTATCGGGATTGGATTTGCGAACACAGGTCCTTCCTGATCCTCGGGCTGGATTCCCGTGGTCTCCATCTGAAGTCCTATGTTTCCCATCCAGTCCAATAATAATAATATGACAACCTTCGGATCTTACTCGCCATCTCCCCGCCCCATTTAGGTCCAAAACATTTACCAGAAACGACTTGCGTCTAAGCCAGTGCCATTCGTGTGTCGGACCGGCGCGTTGCCGATGGCTTGATTTGTTGCCCTTGACCATCATGAAGAACGGTGCCCTGTAGTTGCAAGCACGTCCGCACGACGATAATTAATGTAAACATTTTTAATCGATGATCCGACACACCCGTGGCGTGTCGGACCAGCGCGTGCAACGTAACCTCCTACGACCGTGTGGTTAAGTCATTAGTGGATGCTTCAGGGCCCCTCGAGGCCGGGGGAACTTTTTCCGGGTCCGGCTGTATAACCTCTCAGCGGGAGTTCAGTGCAGCAGGGCAGGGCAGGGCGCATGAACGACGACCTCGATACGATCCGGCGGGTGCTGGCGGCAGACGTCGAGTCGTTCCGCCGCCTCGTGGAGCGCTACCAGCGGCCGCTGTTGACACTGATCCGCAACCTGACGCCGCCCGATACCGACCATGAGGGAGTCGCCCAGGAGGTGTTCCTGGCCGCGTTCCGATCCCTGGCATCGTTCGACCCAAAGCGGTCGGCATTCTCGACCTGGCTGTTCACCATCGCCCGCAACCGCTGCCGCAACGAACTCGCCCGCCGGCGGCCGGTCGTGGGCGCCGAACTGCCGGACGTCGTCGATCTGCGGTCGCCCGAGCGGGCGGCCTCGGAAGCGGAACTATTCCGCCAGCTCGACGCGGCCCTCGACGCCCTGCCGTTCGAGCAGCGTTCCGCCTTCGTGCTCGCGCATCTGCAAGGTCTTTCCTACGAGGAGGTCGGTAGGATCGAGGGCGTCGGCGTGGGCACTGTGAAGTCGCGAATCGCCAGGGCCCGTGAGAAACTTCGCTGTCTCCTCCGCCACGCCGCCGAGCCGCACTCATGAACGACGAACTTTACAACCTGTGGATACAACGGGCTGATGCCGAGGCGCCCGCTGACTTCGCTGACCGCGTCATGGACGCCGTCCGCCGAGAACCGCTGCCGTCCTCGAAGGGCGTCCTGGTCCTGCTGCAGTCCTCACCCGCCGTGCGCGTCGCCGCCTGCATCCTGGCGTGCCTCGCCTGCCTGTACCGCATGGTGGCCGTTGTTGCGGTCTTTTTCGTCCAGTGAACTCCGTGAATAATGAGGTTTTCTCTTGAGCACCCCAAACGCTCCCGCCCGCAGTCCGCTGATCGCCGTGATTCTATCGCTTGCCGCCACCGGACTGGGCCAGATTTACTGCGGCCGTATCGTCCGCGGCCTGGTGATGTTCCTCGGCTCGCTGCTGTTCGTGCCGGCGATCGTGCTGGCCGCCCTGTTGCCACCTTCGACCGTTGTTCTGGTCGGCCTGATCCTCGCGTTGCTGACAGTGCTGGGCGTCTATGTCTTTGCGGTCGTGGACGCCTTCCGCCTTGCCCGCCGCGGCCGTGATCTCTTCCAGTCAATGGACTACCACCATCCGCTAGTCTACGCTCTATTCATCCTGGTAGGACTGACGTACCCGGCCGGCGCACTGTACTTCATCCGCAGCAGCGTCTTCGAGGCCTTTGCGATTCCGTCGGCCAGCGAGGTGCCGACGTTGCTCCCCGGTGATCGGTTTCTGGTGAACAAAACGACGTACCAGAGGCGATTCATGTCGCCGCGGCGACGAGGTGGTGTTTCGCGTGCCGTCGGAGCCGGGGATGAACTGGGCCAAGCGTGTCATCGCGCTGCCCGGCGATACCGTCGAGGTGAAGGACAACGAGGTGTTCGTCAACGGGCGGCAGTTGCCGCGCGAGCCGGCGCCGCGGGCGAGCCTCGGGGCCGCGGCGCAAGTGGTCAAGGGGGAACTATTCGAGGAAACCAACGCCGGCCGCCGCTATCGGATTCTCTTCGCCACCGACACGAAGCCGTTACCGGACTACCCCAAGGCGAAGGTGCCGGACGGGATGTGTTTCGTGCTGGGCGACAACCGGAGCAATTCGCGCGACAGCCGCACGATCGGCTTCGTGGCCCTTGGCGACGTGCTCGGCGACGTACAGTACAGGTACTGGCCAGCCGCGACGTGGACCCGGTTCGGCGTCATGACCGAATAAGCACCGACTTGATTCCAATCATGAACCCGCCTCTCAACGGAACCTCCGGACCCATGCATGGTGGTTTCAGTGCTGTTCGATCTTGATTCCTCGTCCGACTTCGGGAATTCCGCGACAAGAGTCTCCGTTATGCCGAGGAGTGCCCGTCGCACGGCCTCCCTGTGAAAGACCTCCACCTGGAATCGCGCGTGCCAGAAGTCCTTGCTTCCTCGAGGGTGTCGGATCTAGTTTCAAGTCTTTACCAACTCCTTCAACCGCGAAGACCGTCGGCTAGACGCAGGCGGTGTGTCCCAAAAGAATTGGAACTAGGTCTGACCCCCTGGAACCACAGGCGGTGTGTCCCAAAAGAATTGGAACTAGGTCTGACCCCCTGGAACCCAGGCGGTGTGTCCAAAAGAATTGGAACTAGGTCTGACCCCCTGGAACCACAAAAGAATTGGAACTAGGTCTGACCCCCTGGAACCTTACCCTGGAACCTACTAGGTCTGACCCCCTGGAACCTACAAAAGAATTGGAACTAGGTCTGACCCCCTGGAACCTACTGGAACCACAAAAGAATTGGAACTAGGTCTGACCCCCTGGAACCTACTAGGTCTGACCCCCTGGAACCTACAAAAGAATTGGAACTAGGTCTGACCCCCTGGAACCTACTGGAACCACAAAAGAATTGGAACTAGGTCTGACCCCCTGGAACCTATGACCCCCTGGAACCTAATCTCATCGCCAAATCGCTGCCGAGCAACCGCTGCTCTGACTTGCTCGAATTCCACCGGTTTGCGGCTGACTCGGGCACGGCCTCCTGGGACTTCGACGAGGTACGAAAGCTGCTCGATGGCCATGGGAGAGGTGAGCCGCACGAAGGCCGTGCACCAGCGCAAACTCGCCGACTTTGCCGCGGCAGTAGGGGATGGGATTTTGCACGGGTCAAATCAGGTGTTTAATTTCCCGTGCATCCAGGGGGTCATGCATCCAGGGGGTCAGACCTAGTTGAATTTATTGTTGTTCCGACGAACCGACCGCATCCAGCCGATCATGCATCCAGGGGGTCAGACCTAGGTGCAATTTATTGTTGTTCCGACGAACCGACCGCATCCAGCCGATCATGCATCCAGGGGGTCAGAGCAGTTGCAATTTATTGTTGTTCCGACGAACCGACCGCATCCAGCCGATCGTCTTCAGGGTCGAAAGGCGGGCAAAGACTTGAAAATAGCCCTGACCCCTGCA
The DNA here is from genome assembly GCA_963720335.1 of uncultured Planctomycetota bacterium. Lineage (GTDB taxonomy): Bacteria > Planctomycetota > Planctomycetia > Isosphaerales > Isosphaeraceae > CAVRFS01. The sequence continues at coordinate 9,310 of CAVRFS010000051.1, forward strand.
TTGTTGTCTGCGGTTGTCCGCCCGTCGGGGTCGTCGTTGCCATCGTCCGTACTCCACGAACCCGAAACAAACCCGATGGCATGGCCCTATCATTCCAGCCGCGTTTCCAACGCGGTACTACTAATCCGGTCAACCTTCTGAAGGGTTTCCGGGAAACGAAAAACGCGAATCGTCGATGAAGAGCATCTAAGTTTGGCTCTTCGTCGTCCGCTGACGGGGTCTGATAAGGCTGGTCATCCAGTCCCATTCGAGTCCTGCGGACACCGGTCTATTACCTTCGCAGCCGACGAGTAGCGACACTCGCTTGTCAATTGAACATGCCCGATCGCGAAACTTCTTGTCGGCGGTGATCAGGGAACCGGTTAACCGCAAGGGGCTTCCGCGCCACCGCGTCACCATCGCACGGGCTTATGGATCGTCCCGTTGGCATCAGTGAGCGTCACCGGGAACTGAGATGCAGGCAGCAGCGAGGCGTCCACGATCATGGATTTCGATGCCACCCGGCGGAGTTCGACGCTCAGTGCCCGCCCGGGTCCGCACGGGTGCAGCACCAGCACTTTCTTCCTGAATTTCTGCCGAACCAGCCGTATCGGTTCGGCGAGGTCGGAGTCATTCGACACGACCACTGCCGTTTCGTAATCATCGTCGAAAGCATCGACCAGGAGATAGGAAGCAAGATTAACATCCGACCCCTTTTCCTCGCTCTTCATCACCTGAACCGTCTTCGGCCCCATCGCCGGTGGCGGATGCAGCGGCATGCGTGTAGGCTTTTCCAGATAGCTACCGAGATGAATCGTCAGGTGCGATATTGTCCGCAGGGCACGCAGATATGTCTGCTGCCGGACACGTTGCTGGGGATTATTGGGCCGGGCATTGACTGCGCCGTGAAATAGCGGATGCGGTTGATCTGATTCCTCGGTGGTGGAAAGGACGCCTGGCAGAAGGCAGCCAGGTCAAGCCAGCGATGCGGCGTACCTTTGAGGCAACCATAGTAGAGGTTAAAGCCGTCGATATAGACGTTGGTTTTCATCCATGACCGTTTATAAAAAGCTAGAGCCACCCGGTTAGGAGTGGCTCTGCTGCCCAACCGCCGAAGGGTTGGGGGGGTATGTATAGAGATTATGGGGCAAAACGGCTTATTTGTCAAACGCCATTTCCATGCACGCGCAACTAATAATGACCCGATAGGTCATGGGCGGGCTGCAACCCGCAGATTCTTCTCCAACTCATCAAAGATCTGATCCATTGGCCTGCCCTCGCCGCGTTCCACCGAGGCCAGCCGCGTGGACCCGGGCGATCCCAACGCATCGCTCGACATCACCGTGGAGATCAACGCTGAGTTCCCATCCGGCGCTTCCGATCAGATCAAGCGCACCGTAACCGAAAACGCCACGAGCCTTCGTTCCAAAATGAAGGCGCGGGAGTCGTAAGGGCCGCAACACTAGAGCGCTCCGGCCTTGGAACCGATCTCCCCCTTCCCCTGAAAAATACTTCATTGCTGTCCCTCCTCCGGACCTCGGTACGTTCTTGGGCCACTTAAGGAAGTTGTCCACAGGCCAATCACGTTAAGTAAGTTATATATAATACTTAGAGTTAAGCAGTTAGCACCTCGATATTCTCTGAGTTACCGAAGAAATCTGGCAATTCGTGCCCTGATAGGCCGAGCCTTTGCGCCGAATAGGCCTGGAACGGATGCGGCTAATAGGCCGTACATGGTGCGGCCAATAGGCAGTGTCATTTCACAGCCTCCGGACGAGAATTCGGTGGCTGGCTCCCTCGCCCGACCCGTTCAGGATTTCCGACTGATAGGCCGCTCCCTTGGATGCAATACTTCCGATACCGGGTACACCATACCAAGTTGTCGACGGACTAGTTCCCCGTGACAACATGGGTTCCGCTGCCACCATACCCGATTATTGACGCCCAGTCGCGGCCCGAAGCGCGTTCGTATCAACCCGATCAGCGCGACTGTATTCGTATTCTTCGTTTCCTTCGTGACCTTCTGTTGCACGCAGGGCGTTCGTATCAACCCGATCAGCGCGACCCAGTGCGGGGCCACTTCTCCGTGCCCCGCCGCTATCGCATACCGATCGTCGCGAGACAAACAGCTATATTTAGCGTTTTGTCTCCAGGAAAGGCCCATTTCTGCCGAATGTAACCGTTATAAGAAGCTGTTTTTCGTCCCGCTACGAACGTGGAGGTTGCGCGATGGTGTGCGACGGAGTTGCCAATATCGTCATCAGGCTCCAGGAATCCGGGTTCGATCCACGTAAGGTCGGCCCCGACTCGTGGGAGTCGCGCTGCCCGGCCCACAGAAGCGCGGAATGCACGCTCTCCATCACCCGCGACGAGCACAATCATGTCCTGCTAGAGTGCCGGAGTACGCAGAATTGCCAGAATGCGCAAATTTTCGCCGCGCTAGGTTTTCCGAACGACCGTCTGTACGCGGAGACCCCCGATTGGTTGATCAGCCGGCTCGGGCGCGTTCCCATCCGTCCCGCGTCCTTCGCGAGCCCCGACGCGACCGACAGTAAACTGGCCGGCGCATGCGCGGTTGAGGGACCGGAGGGATCGGACGGAACTTCGCCGCCGGACGAGCGAGTCCCGGGCGCGGATCGCTTGCCGCGAGCGGCGACGGCTCGCAGGATGCCATGCCGGGCCAATTCGAGGTCCGCGCCGAGGGCGATTCCTTGCCATCTCAGGCACACGCACCATTGCCGCTCTCCTCGCCAATCAGGTCAGACTCGCTCATTGAGCAGATGCTCGGCAGCGCCCTGGAACTCCACGTATCGAATATTACATTGATTGAGGAAACCGGCGAGAAGCGCGAGCGTCAGAGCTCGGTTCGGGTTCTGACCGATCTTGCCTCCGGCACGCGATTGTTCCGCTCGGCCGACGGCCACACTTGCCCAGGTTGGGGTCGGCGATCGACTCGAGGTTTATGGGCTCAGGTCGGCTGGGTTCCGCGACTGGCTGATCGACGGGTACATGAACGGCCAGACCGAGCCGCCGTCAAGCTGGGCGATCCGCCGCGTGGTCGGGATGCTCGAGGCGAAGGCGCGGTTCACCACCGGCATGCCCGACGTCTTTGTCCGTGTCGGCCAAAACGGCGACGGCGCCGACACGGCTTATTTCCTCGACCTGGGCGATTCCAGTGGCCGGGCCGTCTCGATTGGGGATCAGGGCTGGAGCGTCGTTGATCGGCCCGGCGTCCACTTTCGCCGCCCCGGGGGACTTCTGGGGCTGCCCGTGCCGGCCCCTGACAGCTCGATCGACCTGTTGCGGTCGTACGTCAATCTCACGGAGCCTGATTTCCGCCTCGTGGTAGCCTGGCTGACGGCGGCGCTGCGGCCGGTCGGCCCGTATCCGATCCTGGTCTTGAACGGCGAGCAGTCGTCCGGCAAGAGCACGCTGGCCAGGATCCTTCGTCTCCTGATCGACCCCCATACCTGCCCCGTTTTGGCGCTTCCGAGCAGCACGGAAAACCTGATGGCGACCGCGCTCAACGGCTGGCTGCTCGCGTACGAGAACATCAGCACAATTCCCGATTGGCTCTCCGACTGCATCTGCCAGCTCGCGTTCGGCGGGGGATTTGCGGGCCGCACACGCTTCACCAACGACGAACGGAGCGACATTTACGCCCAGCGGCCGGTGATTCTGGTTGGGATCGACGACTTCGTGCTGCGCGGCGACCTGCGCGATCGCTCTGTCTTCCTGCACCTGCCCGCAATCTCAGAGACGCGACGGCAAACCGAGAGGACGTTCTGGCCGGCGTTTGCGCCGACTATCCGCGGATCTTGGGCGGCGTGCTCGACGCGATCGTCGGCGGCCTGCGCGAGCTGCCGTCAGTCAATCTGACGGACTTGCCGCGCATGGCTGACTACGCCGAATGGGGTGAAGCGACCAGCCGGGGCCTGGGGTGGGGCGCTGACACGTTCATCACAACCTACAAGGACAACCGCAAGGAGGCGACACAGATACTGCTCGAAGATTCGCCGGTGGCGACCGTCGTGATCGCTCTCGCACGGAAGGGACTCTACTGGTCGGGCAAACCCCAAGATCTCTACAACGCGGTCGTGAAAGTCACGGGCCAAACGCTCGGACCGCAGCTGGCCCAAAACGATCAGCAAGTTCGGCAGCGAATTCCGCCGCATTGCTCCCCAGCTTCGACTGCATGGAATCTCCATCAGTTTTGAGCGGAGAGGCGGCGACCGCATCGTCACCCTCAAAGCGGAAGGCGCCACCACGGGCATGCCGTCAACATACTACTTTATTGTGTCCTCCTAACAAGCCGAAGGCATGGGAAAGTCGCGGTTGTAACGCTCGACCCGATTATCCAGGTGCCGAGCTGTAAGCGCATAGTAAATCACTGCATATGGCAATGCTCCGCCACGGATCGCTTTATGCGGATTAGTCGGGCGCCGGAGCATAACTCGATGTGGACATTCAACATTTGTTAGATTGTTAAAATTTGCCGGTTATGCGAGGCACCGATTCGTAATATGATGGTGCTTGAAGAGATACGACAAAATGTCCGATCGTGCCGGTAATGCGGGCGCCCGGTGGAAGTTGATGATCTGCATAGGGTTAGAGCGATTCTTCAAACTTCCGATTATTCAGGGGCCCAAGCGGAACTCGAAGCTGCAGAGCGAGATGTGGACGAATCCCTTTTTGCCGAGGGCCTTTTCGGCGCGCGGTCCCGCGTGCGCCCACGCTTCACGAGGCTTTGACGAGTGACACGCCCGTTTCGTGAGATGGGTGAGCTTCTCTTCTTTAACATATTGGGAACGGGCGATGAGTGGATTCTCGCCCGTTCCGAGAGGGTCGCCGGGACGATGCGTGACGGTGTTTTGCTTGCGACTTACGGGCTTGGAAATGACAGCCGGCTTCGCCGGCAAGCATCGTCGTAAGCGGATTCCAGGTCAAGCGGCACGGGCTGCGCACCCGCGAAGGCGAGTGGCAGGACGGGCAATTCGGCCCCGATCCTCAAGACGGCCGGCCAGGCTTCGATCTGATCGGCGTCGCCGCGTTTGACCGGTCGGTAGGACACGGCATACAGTCAGCGCGTCCTCGGGCATGTGCAAAACTCGAATCCAACCGAAGCAGGTCGATCAGCTCGTTGTGCAGGTTGAATTGCCGGCCGGTGACGACGTCGAGCGTGATGAGTCCGACGCCGCGATAAAGATAAGCGGCCGACTTGGCCGCGAACGCGGACCGACTCTCGGGCCGGTCCTTATTCCGTGGGCTGACGAGCTCAACAACAGCCACCAGTCGAGCGTCATCGCGCTCGTCGCGGACGTGCACCTCCAGGTCGTCGGGAAACTCGATGGGGATGGTCATGGCCGCGACTGGCGGTGCCCACGCCTGAATGGCAACGCCGCCGGCGTTGCCGTCGGCCAACGATTGCTCGATGTCCTCGGCATGCTCGAACTCCGCGACGTCCGCCTCCACCTGGCTTCCTAAATGAATCTGGACTTCGGCGAAATATCGACTCGGAAGCACCTCGTTGAGCTGGTCGGCGATTGAGTTGGCCCACCTCGAATGGAACGACTCCCAGGAACGATGCGGATACAGCGGCGGTCGAAAATGGTCAAGCAACGGCATAGATCGACGTCCTGTACCGAGTGCGGAGGAGCGGCTCAGCCTCCTCCGCCAGGCTGGTGATCATTTGGATGTAGGGCAGGAAGACCGCCAGGATGATGAAGAAGACGATCAAGCCGACGAAACCGATCAGGAGCGGCTGGACGAGCTGTCCCAGGTTGGCGACGGTGATCGAGACTTGTTCCTCGTAGTCGTCGGCGAGATGGGCGAGACTCTCCGGCAGTCTTGCCTGTCTCTTCCCCTGAACCGATCACGGCGATGACGTCCGGGGCGAACTGGCGTGAGGAGGCGAGCGTTCCGCTCAACTCTTTGCCGCTGATGATCTGCTCGCGGCAGTCGCGGACCGCCCGCTGGATCGGGCTCATCATCAAGCACGTCGGCGGTCAAGTCGATCGACTGGCCGATGTCGACTCCCGCATTGAGCAAAACCGAAAGGGTCCGGGCGAACCGGGTGGTGTCGATCTTGCGGCAAAGTGGGCCGAAGACCGGGACCATCAGAACGAGTCGATCCATGATCGCCTTGCCGGATTCCGTCTTGTAGATCCGAAACAGAACGAACGGCGTGCCGATCAACACCGACGGGGATGATCCACCAGCCCCCCGACTGCACGAACTGGCTAAAGCCCATGAGTATGCGACTGGGCAACGGCAACACGCTCTTCTTGCTGATGTCGGCAAGCAGCGACGCGAACATCGGTAAGAGGACGACCGTGATCAGCGCGACCACTCCGCTGGCCATGATCATCACGATTGCCGGATAAATCATGGCCAAGCGCGCCTGCCGGATCAGTCGTTGGCGGGATTCGAAGTGCTGGGCGAGCATCTTCAAGGTCTCGGGGACGCCACCGCGGGCCTCCGCGACCTTGATCATGTTGAGAAACATCGGACCGAATGCCTGAGGCTCGCGAGCCATCGCCTCCTCGAGCGTCGAGCCGCGGCGGATGCTGACCAGGACCCGCGACAGGATCGGTCCCAGGGCCGTGCCGCTGTTCTGCTTTTCCAGGCTCGAAAGCGCGCGAGTGATATCGACGCCCGCGTTCAGATAGGCGGAGAACTGGCGACAGAACTGTGAGAGCTGACCGGAGCTGATCCGCCCGAAGATGATCCGCTCCCACCAACTGGGCCCACCAACGGGTGCCTCGAACTTCTCGGGTCGGTCGTAGGGCCCGGGCGTTTTCGAGCCGCGTGGCTTCCCGGCCGATTCGGAACCGAGCGGGTTGGGCCGGAACGTGGATTCGCCCAAGTCCGAAGCCGCGGGCCTCGGCTTCTTGGACGAGGAATCGGCCGCGGGTCGAGCAGGCCGGGGATCGGGTCAGTTCGGAGTCTTCCCCGTCTCGACTCATCGCCAGCGTCCTATCAGGAAATCGATGGGATGCCGGCCTCACTCGGACGTCACGGTCTGCACGCACGACTCGCACTCGATCGCCTCTCTCTTATCGTCCCGATTGGCGCACCGCCGGTCAAGCGAGCAGAATCGACATTTGTCTGAGAGCGAGCGCACGCCTGACGCGGCCCTACTTCGGCTTCCAGACGAGCACCGGTGTCTTGGCGGCCTTGACCTCGTCCGGCCGGCTGACCGGTGTTGTGAGTGGCGCATCGTGGAGGACCTGCGGGTCCTCGGTCGCGATCGCGCAGCAAGACCTTGGCGAACGCTTCCAGGGTCTCGCGGCTCTCGGTCTCGGTGGGCTCGATCATCATGGCCTCGGAGACGATCAAGGGAAAGTAGACCGTCGGGGCATGAAAGTTGAAGTCGATGAGCCGCTTGGCGATATCCATCGCTCGGATTCCCCGTTCCTTGGCGATCGACCTGGCCAAGGCAACGAACTCGTGCATGCAGCGGTTTCCGAGTGGAACCGGATAGACGTCCCCGACCAAGGACAAGAGATAATTGGCGTTGAGCACGGCATGCTCGGCCACGCGCTTCAAGCCATCCGGGCCCTGACTGCGGATGTAACAATAGGCGCGGAACAGGACCCCGGTGTTTCCGAAAAAGGCACGAACGCGGCCAATCGATTTGGGCCGGTCATGGTCCAGGCGAAACGTTCCCTTTTGATCGCGAGCGACCAAGGGAGCCGGTAGGTACGGCGCCAGCATGTCACGGACGGCGATGGGACCCGCGCCTGGTCCTCCCCCTCCGTGCGGACCGGAGAACGTTTTGTGCGGGTTATAGTGCATCAGGTCAACGCCCATGTCGCCCGGCCGGACGATCCCGAGGATTGCATTCATGTTGGCTCCATCGAGATAGAGCAGGCCTCCTCGATCGTGGATCAAGGTGGCGATCTCGCCGATCTGGGGATCGAACAGACCGACGGTGTTGGGGTTGGTGATCATGAACACGGCCGTCTGGTCGCTCAGCTTGGCCTTGAAGTCGGCCAGGTCGACCAGACCGCGACTGTCGCTCTTGATCGTGACGGCTTCAAACCCGGCGAGATGGGCCGAGGCGGGGTTCGTTCCGTGGGCACTGTCCGGAATCAAGACTTGTGATCGGCGTTCGCCCCGGTCGCGAAAATAAGCCGCGGCGACCAAAAGCGCGGTCAACTCGCCTTGCGCGCCGGCCGCCGGCTGCAAGCTGACGGCGTGCAAACCCGCAACCTCCGCCAAGATCGCCTGCAAATCGAAGAGAATGGCCAGCAAACCTTGAAGCGTACTCTCGTCTTGATAAGGGTGTTGCGCGGCCAGGCCTGGAAGGGCCGCCAATCGCTCGTTTCGCTTCGGGTTGTACTTCATGGTACACGACCCGAGAGGATAGAAGTTGGAATCGATTGACATGTTGAGCGTCTGACAAATTCGTGTAATGCCGCACCACGTCCAGCTCACTGAGCTCGGGCAGCGGCGGAGGCGAGCCTGCCAGGTGCGCAGCGGGAATCAACGCCGACAGCGGTCGGTCGGGGACATCCGATTCCGGCAACACGGCCGAGGACCGGCCCGGGCGGCTGGACTCGAAAAGAAGCGGCGGTTGATCGAGTTTGTACATGATTATCAATCGGCGTTCATGAGGATGTAATGCGGCTGGGTCAAGGCCCAATCTGCTTGATTGCTTCCTGGTAGGCGGCCACAAGCCCGTCAATCTCGTGCTTGGTCCGCTTCTCGGTCACGGCGATCAGGATGCAATCGCGCAGGTCAGGATACCAGCGGCCCAGGTCGATGCCGCCGTGGAACCCAAGCTGCCCGACTTCGAAGAGCAGGTCCTTGGGGTCGAATCGCGAGCGGATGACGAACTCCTTGAAGAAAGGGCCGGGAAACGGCAGAGAGAAGCCGGGAACTGCGGCCAGTTGTTCGGCGGCGTAGTGCGCTTTCCGGGTCGACAGCTCGGCCGCCTGTCGCAGGCCGCGCGGGCCCATCACCGCCAGGTAGATGCTCGCTCGTAAGGCGAGCAAGCCTTGATTGGTGCAAATGTTCGAGGTCGCCTTTTCTCGCCTGATGTGTTGTTCGCGCGTCTGGAGCGTCAGGACCCAGCACCGTTTGCCATGCCGGTCGGTCGTCTCGCCGACGATCCGTCCTGGCATTTTCCGAACGTATTCCTCACGGCAAGCCATGATCCCCAGGTAGGGCCCGCCGAACGCGAGGTGATTGCCCAGCGATTGCCCCTCGGCCACGACGATGTCGGCCCCATACTCGACTCGGCCGGCTCAATAGGCCCAGGCTGATCGGGTCGACGATCGCGATTGCCAATGCGCCCTTGCTGTGAGCCGCCTGGACAATCGCCCGTGCATCTTCAAGCTGGCCGAAAAAGTTGGGGTACTGGAAGACAACCGCGGCCGTCTGGTCGGTCACGGCCTCCGCAATGGTATCGGCCCTGAGCTGTCCGAGGCTCGTGGGAACGGTCACGAGCTTGGGCTCCAGATGTTCCAGGAACGTCGCCAGAATCTGCCGGTACTCGGGATGGACGGACTCAGCGACCACCACCTGCCCAAACCGTCGTGTGATCGCAAGCGCCATGAGCATGGCTTCGGCCGTAGCCGAGCCGCCGTCGTAGAGGCTGGCATTGGAGACATCCAGGCCGGTCAATTGAGTCATCAGCGTTTGGTATTCAAACGTCGCCTGGAGTGTCCCTTGGCTGGCTTCGGCCTGGTATGGCGTATAGGCCGTGTAAAACTCGCCGCGGCCTGCCAGTTGATCGACAACCGCGGGAATAAAATGGTCGTAGCTTCCCCCGCCCAGGAAGCAAACTCGCTTGTCGGCACCCTGGTTGAAAGCCAGAATCTCCCCGATCTGAGTCGTAAGCTCGAGCTCGGTCAGAGCAGGGGGGACTTGAAGTCGGCGATTGAGCCTGAGCTCAGGCGGAATGAGATCGAAGAGTTGGTCGAGCGAGTCCAGACCGATCGCGCCGAGCATGACACGAACGTCGTCGGGCGTGTTCGAAATAAAGGCCATTATGCTGTCGTTTCCGATCATTTAACCACGGAAAACACGGAAAGAATCAAATTAAGAATCAGAATTCACGTTTTGATTGATAGTATTCTTAGGAATTCTGTTAAAGGACTGACCGCCTTTCCGACTTGCGGTCTGGATTCGTCTGCACTTTTTCCGTATTTTCCTGGGTTAAGAGCGAGAGCGTTGTCACCAGCTAGACTGAAGACCGCTCAGTGGCTCTCTTCCGCCAGTCGCTTTTCGTAGGCGTCGAGATCCAATAACTCGGACGTGTTAGGAGGCTGATCGACCTTGACCTTGATCAACCAGCCCTTATCGTAGGGATCTTCCGCCAGGAGCTGAACGTTGGTCGACACGTTCGTGTTGATCTCGCTCACCTCGCCGCCGATCGGGGCGTAAAGGTCACTGACTGCCTTGACGCTCTCGATTTCGCCAAAAGTCTTTCCCGGTACAATCTTAGTACCAACCTTGGGCAAATCGATCACGATCAGGTCGGTCAGTTGATCGACCGCAAACTTGGAGATTCCCACGGTCGCGATGTCCCCTTCAAGAAGCACCCATTCGTGTGTGGGAGTGAATCTGAGCGACTTGAGGTCCATGAGTCGAAGTCCTTGTTGTAATCGTCGTCCGAGTCGGAATCGCATTCTCAATCAACTATCGACGGCTGACTCATCTCATCCGACGGTCTCGGATTTACGTTCACGTTTGTAGAAGGGGAGTTGCACGACGTGGCGCTGTCTCGTGATGTCCTCGGATGTCGACCGTGAGCGACGTGCCAATTGCGGCCGATGTAGGAACGACCCGTGCCAGTGCCACGCTGACCTGCAAGCTCGGTGAGAATGTTCCGGAGGTGACGACGCCGATTTCGCGGTCCCCCAGCGAGATCGCCGCACCTTGGCGGGCGATCCGCTTGGATTCAACCTTGATACCCGCACGAATCGGACCGGGGTCCCCCTTCAGTATTACAAGTGCATCGTGGCCGACGAACTGCCCTTTGTCCAGTTTGACCGCCCAGCCCACGCCCGCCGCGAAGGGATTGATCGACTCCGACAGCTCGTGGCCGTGCAATGGCATCGCGGCCTCGAGACGCAAGGTATCTCGCGCACCGAGACCGCACGGCAGGATGCCGTGGGGCTGCCCGATGTCCGGAGTGCGTTCCAGACTTCGACCGCACGGTTGGCCGGGACGATCAGCTCAAACCCGTCTTCCCCCGTGTACCCGGTCCGGCTGATCACCGCGTTCACGCCGCCGAGGAGCCGGCCCATCGTGAAATGATAATATCGGATGGGCTCGAGCGGCTGGTCAAAAAGCGGCTGGAGCGTCTCGAGTGCTCGCGGCCCTTGCACAGCGATCATTGCCGTGTCGAGGGTCCGATCCACAAAATTGCCGACCGCGCCTTGGCGATGACCCTCAAGCTGGGCAACCACTTTTTCCCGGTTCGAGGCGTTGCAGACCACGACGTAGCCATATGGTTGCCGGTAGACCAGAATGTCGTCGATCACACCACCGAACTCATTGGTGACGAGGCTATACTGGATCTGGAGCTCCGCTAGCTTGGCGACGTGGTTCGTCGTGACACGTTCGAGCCAATCGAGCACGCCTGGTCCGTCAAACGTGAGCCGGCCCATGTGACTGATGTCGAACAACCCCACCCGCTGGCGCACCGCCAAATGTTCTTCGACGATGGTCGTGTACTGGACCGGCATCTCCCAGCCGCCAAACTCGACCAGCCGGCCGCCGTGTGCCTGATGCCAATCATGCAACGGGGTTTTGCGGAGCGACTCGTTCGACGACACAAGGACCTCGACAGTTCACGATCCAAGGATGCGGCCTGTACAGGCGCGATTCATGCATGACGAATGATTTTAGCTTGAGGAAGGTTCGCACGGCAACGGGGATCAGTTGGATCCCGCACTCGGAGGTCGGCCCTCGAGTGGCGCGACGACTACTTCGCTCCGCCTTGTCGGTGCTGATGGCCAACCTCCACGAGGAACCCCCCTGGCGCCTGGAAATAGAACGTCCAGGCCCCATGAAATTCCTTGGGAGGTTCGAGATCGAAGCCATCAGTCTTGAGGCGTTGGTAGATCTCGTCCACACGCTCCCGGCTGGGCTGCATGAACCCGATGTGGAACGCGCCGGGATACTCGACCTTGGCCGCCTTGTCGAAGTTGCTCACGGCCAAGACGAACCCCGAGTCATCGACGAGGACGGCAATCGCGTCGCGGCCGCGCTCGACGACGCACCGGAATCCGAAGTAAGTCTCGAAGAACGCGCGCGCTCGTGGAACATCGGGGACGGCCAAATTGATATGATTCAAAGTCATTGAAGGAATTCCCCTTTTGGGTTGGGATTCAGCACTCAAGCCGCCGCGGACCGCGAATCGGTCGAAACACGGAGTCGCAATCAACCTTGTCGAATCTCGGCGAGTCTGCAATGATGTTATCGGCGATAACCGTTACAGTCAATAACGATTTCTAGGAGTAACGAATGGCCCGATCTCGCGCGATGAACAACTCCGGAGACCTATGCGATGGGCTTGGCTTTCTGCTGTCGCAGGTCGGCGCACACGCCTCGGCCAGGTTCGCGGAACGATTGTCGCCGCTGGCATTGAAGCCGGCGCACGTGGGGATCTTGGGGGTGATCCAGCATTCGAACGGCCTGAGCCAGCAAGCGCTTGGCGAGAGGCTGGGGATTTTCCCGAGCCGGCTGGTCGGCGTGCTTGACGAACTCGAGCGGCGCGGACTCGTGGAACGGCGGGACAGCCCGAACGACCGGCGCACGTATGCGCTCTACTTGACTGAGGCCGGCCGAGACAGCGTGGAGCGGATCGGGAGACTAGCTCGGCAGCACCAGGAAGCGCTGTGTGCCGCCCTGGACGATTCGGAACGCAGGCAGCTCGCGGAATTTCTCACGCGCATCGCGGCTGAACAGGGTCTCACACCTGGCGTCCACCCGGGCTTACGCAGGCTCGGTGGTGAGGAGGCAACATAGAGCGTTTACGATTTGATCGGTCACGCGTAGTCACCCCTCCGAACCCTCGTTAGCGAAGGGGATTGGGGGGGTGGTTCGTCTCGGCCGCGACACGTGCTCAATTCAATCGTGAACCTCTCTAGCTTGGACAAGGTTCTCACGACGACGCGGATCCGGCTATCCTGAAAGGGATCCTTGTCCGGAATTGTGCGCGAAACCGACTGTTATTCCCGTGGGGAAGGCTTCAAGTGATGAACAGACAGAGTCTCGAGGGAGTGTTGGTACCAGGCGACCTCGGGACGGTGTATGAGGAGCGGCTCGATGAACGGAGCCAGGCTCGCGAGCGTTGGACGCGACTTGACCGAAGGATCGCCGATGCGAGGCTTGTCACCTTCATTGTGGGAGCACTCACGGCCGTTCTCGCCTACCGCGGCCCGGGAATCAGCGCCGTGGTGGCTGACCGTTCCCGGCGGATTCTTCGTCGCGCTCCTCTTCTTTCACGAGCCAGTCCGGCGCAAAGGCGATCGGGCCAGACGAGCGGTAGAGTTCTACTCCAAGGGATTGGCGCGACTCGAGGGACGCTGGGCCGGCTCCGGTGTCAGCGGTTCGGATTTTCTGGATCTCGAACATCCTTATGCGGCCGACCTCGACCTGTTCGGAGTGGGTTCGCTTTTCGAGCGGCTCTGCTCGGCTCGCACGCGATCGGGCGAGGAGACTCTCTCTTCCTGGCTGCTCGCGCCCGCGACTCCGGAGACGATCCAGGAGCGGCACGTGGCGATATCCGAGCTGCGCCCCGGCTTGACCTGCGTGAGGACCTCGAGCTCCTGGGAGTCGAGGTCAGGGAGGGAATCGACCCGTCGGCCCTGGCCAAATGGAGTACCACCCAACGCGAGTTTCCGACGCGGACGGTCATGGTAATCACGACCTTGATCGGCGCGTTGGGCACACTCGCCTTGGTCGGTTGGGCGTTCTTCGATTGGTCGCTTCTTCCTCTGCTCGTCGATATACTCGTCGTCGCGGCGTTTTCTCGGCTGCTTTCCAAGCGTGTTTCGAAACGTTCTCGCGGCTGTCGGTCAGCGTATGCATGACCTCGTCTTACTCGCCGAGCTGCTCCGCCGGCTGGAGCGAGAGCCATTCGAAGCCCCGCTCTTGCGCCGGCTGAACTCAGCCCTGGAGACTGACGGGCACCCGGCATCGACTCAAATCAACGCGTTGGCGCGACTGATCCAGATTCTGGATTGGCAGCGGAACCAGATCTTTATGCCATTCGCGCTATTATGGCTCTGGACGATCCAGCTTGCTTTACGGATCGACGCCTGGCGGAGTCGTTCGGGACGTGCGATCGGCCGGTTGGCTGGCCGCCGTCGGTGAATTCGAGGCGCTTGTGCGCATTGGCGGCCTACGCCGCTGAAAATCCCGTCCGATCCTTTCCCGGAGCTGGCGGCCGGCGCCGCTTGCTTCGAGGCCGAATCGCTCGGCCATCCGTTGATTCAGCACCGAGAATGTGTCCGCAATGACGTCTCGCTCGGCCCGGTGACCAAGGCCTATCTCGTGAGCGGTTCGAATATGTCCGGTAAGAGCACTCTGTTGCGGACCGTCGGAATCAACGCGGTGCTCGCGCAGGCCGGCGCCCGGTCCGTGCGGTCCGCCTGCGGCTCTCGCCGTTGGCCTTGGGAGGCACACTCCGGATCCAGGATTCTCTTCAGGCCGGCCGCTCTCGGTTTTATGCCGAGATCACTCGGGTCCGTCAGCTCGTCGACCTTTCACGCGGGCCGCGACCGCTGCTCTTCCTGCTGGATGAACTCTTCCACGGGACCAATTCGCACGATCGGTGCGTCGGTGCCGAGTCCGTCGTTCGTGGCCTGATTGCTCGCGGCGCGATCGGCCTGGTCACAACCCACGACCTCGCGCTGGCCCGGATCGTCGACAACCTGGCGCCCGCGGCCACCAACGTCCATTTCGAGGATCACCTCGAAGACGGTAAGATGACTTTCGACTACCGGATGCGACCGGGAATCGTCCAGCACAGCAACGCCCTGGCTTTGATGTGCGCCATCGGACTCGAAGTCTAAATCAATACTTCTTCAACCACGGAAAACACGGAAGAATTCAAATATATTAAATCACTTATAATTATAACATTCTGATATATAGATACTAATGAATCAGTTTAAAACGTCCGTCAGTCAGAATTGAATTCTTCCGTCTTTTTCGTGTTTTCCGTGGTTAAAAGAATTCTGATCATTTGATTCGATTGGGAGCGGAGCGTGATGTTGAAACGATTGTGGTTGGTTTACGTATTGGCGGGGCTTGTTGGTGTTCAGGCGAACGCCGAGGACAGCACCGATTTCCGAGCTGGGGCGTCGTCGAAGGATATCACGCCCCCGGTTGGCGTTCCGATGTGGGGGTACGGTGCGCGTCACGACGCTTTGAGTGATGGTACGCTCGACCCCCTCATGGCCAAGGCGATCGTGATCGCGGCGGGAGTCGATAAACTGGCGATCGTCGGAACCGACCTTGGCCGTGGACCGACCGAAGCGATGATGAAGATCATCCGCCAGAAGATCGCCGACAAGGCCGGCATCGGCCATGTTTTGATCTCCGGCAGCCACTCGCACCACGGACCGGTCATCGAATTGACCGACGAGCCCGGCCTGGGCAAAGGGAAGTTCGACGTCGCCGTCGCTTATTCCAAGAAACTGCCCGAGTTGCTCGTCGATGTCATCCTCGAAGCCGACAAGGATCTCAAGCCCGCCAAGCTCGGAGTCGCGACCGAATCGGTGACCCTGAACCGCAACCGGCACACCAAGGCGCGAACCGAAGGCCACCGATCCGATGCTGGCCGTCCTACGCTTCGACGACCAAGTCGGCAAGCCGATCGCGGTCCTGGTCAACTTCGCGGCGCACCCGGTCATGACCGAAGGAAAAATCCTCAAGTACTCGGCCGACTATCCCGGTTTTCTCAAGAACAAGGTGGAAGCGACGTTGTCCACCAAGTGCGTCTTCATGCAGGGGGCGGGCGGAGACATGAGCCCCAACCCCGGCAACACACCGCGGTGGACCAAAAGGGTTCGGCGAGACGGTCGCCGACCATGTGATCGCTCTCGCACAAGCGGTCGAAGACCGAGACCCCGGCGCATCCGTCGGTCAAGGGCACGGTCGACAGCTTTCACTTCAAGACACGCGTGGACCTGAAGAACCCCATCGTCGCGGCCGTGTTCGAGCGAAGCTTCTTTCCTGAGATTACGCGCAACTATGGGAAGTTGTACGGCGATGCCGTCACGGCTGAGCTGAACACGGTGCTCTTGAATGGAGAGATCGCCCTGGTTGGGTGGCTCGGGCGAGTTTTTCTGCAATCATGCCAACCGCCTCAAAGCACGGGCGTACGTCAAGCACACCCTTTTCTTCGGCTACTGCAACGGGCATGGGATGTACTTTCCGACCATCGAGGCCGCTTCGGAAGGGGGCTATGGTGCCGACCCCGGTGTGTCCCTGGCCGAGGTTGGAGCAGGGGAACGCATGATGGACAAGGCACTGCTCAATATCTATCGACTTCAGGGAAAACTCGCCAGGTAACGAAGCTCAGGGTGAGAGCTCGCCGGGTGGACTGGGCACGTCGTCCGGCGGCAAGTGCTGGTGGATGGCGAAATCGTACAGAAAGATCCCGGCGATCCCACCCGCGAGCGGGGCGATGATCGGGATCCAGAAGTAACCACCGTGCGACTGAAACACGGCCGGCCCCCAGCCCAGCAGTGCCGATGCCAATCGCGGACCGAAGTCGCGCGCCGGGTTGATCGCGTAGCCGGTCAGGCCACCCAGAGAAAGTCCGATTGCCCAAACCAAGGCTCCCAGCGCCAGGGGCTCGACGTAACCACCGGGCGCCGCATTGCGACGGTCGGTCAGAGCCCGGACACCCAGAAGCAGCACGGCCGTGCCGAGGAATTCACTGAGGAAGTTTCGCCAGGTGACGTCGAAGGCTGGAAACGTCGCGAACACGCCGGCCCCGCCGGCCGCCTTGCCCACGAGTTTGCCGCCTTCCATCGTCCCGCGAATCAGATGCTCGTTGAGCTCGAAGACACGAAATGCCTCGGCGTAGTCGACATAAACCAGTAAGGCCCCCATGAACGCACCGGCCACCTGGGCGCCCCAGTAGGGGAGAACTCGTGATCCGGGGAACGCGCCGCGAGACGCCAGGGCCAGCGTGACGGCTGGGTTGATGTGTCCGCCACTCAATCGTCCACAGAGATAGACAGCCAGCGTGACGGCCAGTCCCCAGGCGGTGGTGATCACCATCTTGTCGGATGTGTTGCCCAACAACACATCCCCAGCGACCACGCCATCGCCGATCAGAATGAGCAACGCCGTCCCGAGGAACTCCCCCAACAACGCGGAGCGAAGCGGGGGCCGTTCAGTTATATTCGAACTATTGCCCATATGTAGACTCGTCCAGAACAGGTCCCCTCGGTACTCGTCAAGACCGTCCCCGCTCGATATAACTCTCGACAGAAATTGAGGTAACGTGTGAAGCCTGAGTAATCGGACCTGACTCTGAAGATACGATTCACTCTCGACCTTCATGCAAGAATGCGGACTTAATTCTCAAGGTTTGGCTGCCGCGATAGCACCGGAAAGGCGAGGCTCCGTCCGAGCAAATCTCCGGGCGAGAGCAGCTCCGTCTGTGCCACTAGCCCGTTTGGACTCGTCTCAACGATTCTGCAAGTCACGCAATGCCGTGAACTTGCCGGCGTTTCCATCCTCATCGAGACAAGTCCAGCATCTCGTTTCCGGCGCGTGTGACCATCGCTTTGAGCATTTGCTGGCTCGTCGAATTCTTGATGAATCGGACCGAGCCGTCACCAAACGTTGCGTTGAATCCGCCAGGATGCTTGCTTCCCATCCCCAGCGTAGAATCATTCGATGCGAGCGAGCGATCTTCGGGCTTGCTCCAGGCGACGGGGGTTGCGCTTTCCGTGACCATGATCGTGTTCGAGACGCCGTCGGTTACGCTCATCATGGTGACCCCGGTCGGCTTACCGGTGAACATCGAGCTCGGATCAACGACGACCTGGTAGGTCGTGAACCCATTCGTGAGCAAGTCGCTCGGGCAATGGAACACCTGGGGCATCTGATCGGCGAGTGGCTTGTTATGGGTGCTGTCCCAGGCCTCGTCAAGATTGAACCTGGCATAAAGGGTACTTTCTTGCAGGTAGGGAAGGATCAGGACGCGCCAGCTCAGGAGCGGCTTGCCATCCTTGTCGTAGATCGCGGCGGGTGGAAAGCAGCCGTTGGCGGATTCGTAATTGAACATCGCGAGTGCGATCTGCTTCAGGTTGTTCGTGCATTGCGCCGCGCGCGGCCTCGCGCGCGGCCTGAACGGCGGGGAGGAGCAGGGCGAGCAGCATGACCGGCACCACGATTAACGACAGAAACGACGTGATGCTCCCGAGCACGATCCCCGAAATCGCTAGCCCCCTGCCGCTCACGTGCTTCCGCGGGTCGTTCGTCTCGGCCAGACCCAGAATCCCCAAAATGATCGCGGGAATGCCCGTCAACAGGCAGGTCACAGAGCGAACAGATTCCCAGCACCAGGCTCGCTATTGCCTTACCGCTCGTCCTCGGAGGACCGAAGTCATAGGCGGGTGCGAAATCGCCCTCGGCACGAGGTTTTGGCTGAGGCACGATCAGCTCTCGCTGGCATACCGGACAGCGCGCGCGTCGCCCCGCGTTTTCGTCCCCGGTCTGGAATTCCTTCCCACATTCGCATCGAACGACAATGGACACGATGGCGTCCTCGTCTTTGTGGCCAAGCCTACGCCATTTCCGGGACCCAGGGCGTCTCGCTCGCACGAACGCAGCCAGGTTGCCCCCGCTCCATCGCTTAGAATACGGCCTCAGCGGCAAGAATCAAGAACCCGAGAACCGTCGTAGAATTGGCGAACGATTTGTTAGTCCAACTTGGTCAATCGCCCGGTGCTGTCGCCCAATCGATCGAGCTTCACGCCGACATGGTTCAGATTGCGTACCTCGCGGGTGACGTGAGTCGGAGGAGGTGTAGGGTCGCCGTTCGCTCCGCGAAACGGCGTGCTTTCGCGGAGCGAAAGCCGCCAAACACACACCTCGGGCTGCGCCGGTCACGTGCCAAAGCCGAGTCAAAACTCGAGCGATCCGCGAGCCAGCTCTTCTTCCCACTGATCCAGTAGGGGCCAGTCGGTGGCACAGGTTCCGAAATCGGCCATATGGGTGTACGACTCGAGCCGGGCAATCGTTGCATCGATCAGTGTGTTGTTCTTGCGGAAGATCGGTCCGTGGGAGGGAAGCAGGTATTCGACTTCCGAGTTTCGAATCCTTTTCAAGCTGGAGACGAAATCGAGCAGGTTCGAGCCGTGATGGGCGTCGATGACACCCACGCAACCGTCTCGGAAGATATTGTCGCCCGAGAAGAGCAGATGACCCATGCGCAGGGAGAGCTGACCGGCAGTATGTCCAGGCGTGCTCCAGACTTGCAGCGTCTTGTCACCGATCTGGAGCATCTCGCCTTCGTCGATCGCCAGATCGACCTTGCATCGGGGCATGGGAATGTGGATCCCCTGGGCATCAATGCGTGCGTAAGTAAAGACCTCGTCGCCTTCTTCGATCGCCTTGATGCTTTTGGGATGGGCGGCCACATTGCATTTCAAGATTTCGCGAGCCCGACTCAATCCTTGTGTATGATCGACGTCCGCGTGCGTCGCGATAATTAACTTGCATGCGGAGAGACTAAAATCCAACTGGCGGATCAACTCCAACACGTCGGGCAGCTCGTCGAGGAAACCGACGTCGATCAGAGCGAATTCCGTGCCGCCGTCAATCAAGTAGATGTTAACGCCCATCCGCCGCTGCGACTGGTAGTTCATCTCGAGAACACCGGGGAACACATATCGCCGCTGGATCATCCTGGGCTCTATTCCTCAATTTGAATGGTAGCACTGCCAGCCAGGCCGCTGCATAGAAATGGTCTGGCCCTATCTTACGAGCAAACGGACCGTGGCTCAACGTCGAAGCGGAAAGTCGTCGTCTCGGGAACGAAACCGCGACTTGCCCGCGTCAAAACTTGAGGTTGGCACGGATTCGATCCCGGAATCGTTGCGGTGAGCGGTTTCCTCGTGTTCTTGTCGACGAATCCGGCGGCATTATTTGATGGCGAGTTGTCTGGGACTTGTCCGTCAAGCGAGCCGCGCCAGAGGTTCGCCATCGACTTGACACGAGCTAATCGGCAGGGTAACTTGGATCATAGTCAGATTGATGGAAGTATAGAGACCGTCGCGAGATGAGTTCAGACGAGCTTGCGTTGCGGCCTGACACTCGACGACGGCCTGCGTTTGGCTGATTTGAACTTGGCCGTTCCGTGCCGACGCATTGATCCCGGTTGCTTGGCGCGGAGTTTTCCGGCCGTCGTGAAGGGCGGGAGAAGGAACGGGTCCACTTCTCCGCGAGCGACAACGTTTCCGCCGAGACCGGTTTCGCACGGCACCGTGTCGTGTTTGACGATTTTCCGTTGACGATCAGTTGGCTCCTTTGATTTTTTCGAGGTTCTCCGACATGCTCAACGTGCTCTTCCCGAGGAAGAGATGGGGATCCTGCGCGACTCTGGCAAGGAATCGCTTGCTGCCTGACCATCACCTGGCTTCTGCCTCTGCTCAGGGCAGGCGGCAGACGCCGTCTGAATCAAAGTCGAAGACTTCTTCGAAGTCGGGCCAACCCGAGTACCTCGAAGGAAAATGGAGCGACGGACAAACCAGCGGCACCCGCTGCGGAGTCGAAGGCGGATGCCGGCAAAGGCGCGGCGGCCGAGCCGTGCGCCGGCGATCGCGGCTGACCCGAGCCAGACGCGGAAGATCATGCCGAATGAAGTCTTTCGCGACCCCAAGGCTGAGGCGGTCGTTGGCGTCAAATATCCGGAGCTCAACAAGGGAAAGAACGTTACGCAACGAAGAGGTCTTATCCTTCCATGCGATGGCGGCGGACCCGAATGCGACCCTCGATACGAACTTGATGGATCGCGTGATCGATGCGCAGATCGCCAGGTTGACGGACCATGCCAATATTCTCGCGGTCCTCGAGCCCCGGAGAAAGCCAGTCAAACCACGGTGCGGGCCGTTCACGATGCCACGAAAGTTCTCCTGGATTCGCTCTTCTCGCGAAGTCCACAAATCCGAGGAACGACGCATTTTTGTCAGCATACAACCGGTCATTGGTCTCGAAGCTCAGACCGCTTCTGAAGAACCATCTCATCCCGCGCATCCAGGCGATGATCATCCTGGGCGAGAGCGGAAACCCCGACGCCTTGGGGCTATTTGAAGAGCAGATCAAGGACAAAACGCAGACAACCTGGGTCAAGCTCTGGGCGATGGAGGGCATCTCGAATATCCGTGCGGATGGGCGGCAACTGAGGGGTTCGGCACAAATCGACGCCGCCAGGGTCGTCTCCGACTTGCTTGACCAAGATCGAGAACTTCCCTGGCCGGCCCAACTTCGTGCACTGGAAGCGCTCGGTGCCTTGCGGCAAGGCTACATGCCAAACCAGCCCCAGAAGGCACACATGGCCAATGCGGCGATGCGTCTGCTGGCCGATCCCCAGGCGCGATTAGAAGTTCGGGCTGAGGCAGCGCGAACCCTGGCATTGATGCAGATCACGCCGGCGGTCGAAAGGTATAATTACTTATTGGTCGCCCACGCAACCGCCCATCTCGCCGCTGAGCTCGGCAATCGGATCGCGTCCAATTTCCCGACCCCGCCGGCGCCCAAAAAGACTTCGGCGGCGAAGAGTGCCGAGCCAGTCAAGAAGGCCGCGCCCAGTAACGCAGGCAACAAGGCGAAGTCGGAATACTACACCGGACTGTTGCTCGGCCCGGTCTATCAGGCGTTTGACGGCGTACCAGGCGCCGAGACGCCGGCTTGCTTCACGCCAACTCGGGCCCGTCGGCGGCGGCCGTTCAGAAAGTATTTGATGTCGTCAAGCCGGTCGCAGCGACGGCCCTCGCATTGATTCGCGCACCCAGCCTTCAGACCAAGAAGCTTCACGAAGAATTGACTCGCTCGAGTGGCTGAGCTCAAAGGCTTCCTCGACAAGAATCCCCGTCCCGACCGGCACCTGGTCAGGAACGGCGAGGAATTGCAGTCGGCGGGCGCCGCGCGCTGGCCGTCCCGCCTTCAGGTGCGTCCTTGGCCGGCGAACGCTAGTCAGAGACCGTTACGCGCACCGCAACGAGACTTCTCTCGATTCGATCCAAGTCGGACGTTTCTCTTGATTCTCAACGTCGTTCGAGCCGTATGATCATCAAAAGCCGGCTTGTCTCGCGGTCGGTCGGATCGCGGTTGTCTGCATGGCACTCGCGATCGCCGGCTGCACCGAGGAGCTTGGTCCCGAGTCCATGCCCGTGACGCGAGTCAAGGGCTCCGTGACTGAAGGCGGCCGCCCACTCTCCGGTGGCTGGATCGAGTTCTTCCCCGTTGACGGGACCGTCGGCAACCTGCGTTCGGCTCGAATCCGCGCGGACGGTTCCTTCGAGCGCCGACGGTGTCGCGGTGGGGCTGAACCTGCTTCGACTGGTCAACGCCGGCGTCGCGAAGAAGCTCGACATTTTCACGACATTCCACTCGTCCGATCCGGCGACGCATTCCCGCCCAGCCAGGCGAGCCGCTCAGGATCGAGCTGATCGATGAAGCGATCCGCTACCAGAGCACTTTGTCGCAACACGCTCGGTCAGGGTCCGCGAGCCCGGGGGAATCGCGATGAGCCGGCTCACGCCAGTGAGCGTGCCTCCGAGCGAAGTTGCCACCAATCGGTATCGACTCGGTCATCCGGGTGACATACCGCGACGGCACGGGCGTTCTCCACGCCGACTGGCCTGTGTCGCGGATTGAAGAGTCCCTTCGGGACGAGGCCGGGCATCCTCTGGGTCGACATTCAAGGGCCCGATGGACCATTCGACCACGCACCTCGAGGACTGGCTCCGCGACGTCTTTCATTTCCATCCGCTGGCCATCGAGGACGCACTCAAGGAATGCCAGTTCCCAAGGTCGATGACTGGGGCGACTATCTGTACATCGTGTTCCACGTCGCCAGGATCGAGCCGGAATCGGATGTCCTCGAGCTGCAGGAGCTGGACATCTTCCTGGGCCAGAATTACCTGGTCACCTACCATACCGCTCCTCTGCCGATCCTCGACCAGGACCGCCAGAACATCGAACGCGATCCCCGGGATCGCCTTCGGCACGGCGCCGATCATCTCTTGATCCGCTTCCTCGAGCTGGCGATCGACCAGTCGCTCGCGGCGATCGAACATCTCGACGACCAGGTCGATGCGATCCAGAACGCCGTCATCGAGAACGCGACGCCCGAAAAACCTTCAAGGCGATCTTTCGGGTCAAGCGATCGGCCATCCAGCTCCACAAGAACCTCGGTCCCCAGCGCGAGGTTTTCAACCAGCTGGCCCGCGATCCCTATCAAGCCGGTCCAGCCCAAGCACCGCGTCTACTTTCGCGACCTCTACGATCACGTCGTGCGGATCCACGATATCTCCGAGAGCCTGCGCGACCTGATCTCCGGCACGCTGGAAACCTATTTGTCGGTCGTCTCCAACCGCACCAACGACATCATGAAGACGCTGACGATCGTCACCGTCATGTTCATGCCGATGTCATTCCTCGACGGGTTTCTTCGGCATGAACTTCTTCGGCGAAAGCTCATGCTCCAGGGCCCGATGCCCAGGGCATTGCTCTTTTGGGGAACTTGCGCGAATCATGGCGATATCTCCATGTTTTATCTGGATTTACGCGCGTCGCCGGAAGTGGTTCTGATCTGACGATCGAGCGGTTGCGAGCTCGACCGGCGGGAGACTCGCCTGAAGATGAACGCTCGCTGGCGGATCAGACCCCACGACCCGGCCCGGATTCTCGGCCTGAGCCGGGCCGCCGGCATCTCGCCGCTGGTCGCGCAGCTTCTGATCAATCGCGGGATCGATGAGCCGGAGCAGGCCGTTCTGTTTCTCGAGGCCCGGCTCGGCAGTCTCACCGACCCGGAGTTGATTCCCGGCGCGGTCGAGGCGGCCGAGCGAATCGTCAGGGCGATCCGCGACGATCGCAAGATCGTGATTTATGGCGATTACGACGTCGACGGCGTTTGCGGCACCAGCATCTTGTGGGCATGTCTGCGGCTCGCCGGTGCCGACGACGCCGAGTACTATATTCCGCATCGCGTCGAGGAGGGTTACGGGGTCAATGCCGAGGCGCTCCGCCGGCTGGCACGGCGAGGACGCGGCGACGCTGATCGTGACGGTCGATTGCGGAATATCCGCCGTTGCGCGAAGCCGAGCTGGCGCGGCGAGCTGGGCGTCGAGCTGATCATCACCGACCACCACACGATCGGCTTGACGCTTGCCGCGGGCCGACGCGATCGTCCATCCGCGCTTGCCCGGTGGTCCGGCTACGTCGGCGCGACCTCTGCGGGGCGGGCGTTGCATTCAAGCTGGCCTGGCAGGTCTGCAAGAGCTTCGGCGATGGCAAACGCGCGTCGCCTCACCTCCGCGATTATCTTGATGCGCTCATTGGGACTGGTCGCCCTGGCGACGATCGCCGACATCGTTCCGCTCTCCGATGAGAATCGGGTCATGGTTCGCCGAGGACTGGCCGGTATCGCTCAGAGTCCGACGGTCGGGCCTCCGCGCTCTGATGGACGTGAGCGGTTCTCTCGAACAAGCGGCGATTGACGACCGGCACGGTCGGTTTTGGGCTGGCACCGCGCATCAACGCGGCGGGCCGGCTCGAGCACGCCATGATGGCCGTCGAGATGCTCACGACCGATGATCCGGAACGGGCGGTCAAGATCGCCGCCGAGCTCGATCGTTGCAATGCCCAGCGCCAGGAAGTCGAACGGAACATCCTTGACGAAGCCCAGACGATGCTCAAGGCCGAGGGGGGATTGGGCGGCCGAGGGCGCGATCGTCGCTGGGCCGCAAGAATTGGCACGCCGGCGTGATCGGCATCGTCGCCGGCCGCCTGGCGGACATTTATCACCGGCCCGCGATCGTTCTCTCGATCGGGGAAGAAATCTCCAGGGCTCGGCGCGCTCCATCCCCGGCTTCGACCTGTACGAGGCAATCAAAGACTGCTCCGAGGGGTTGATCGGCTTCGGTGGACACGCCGCCGCGGCCGGTCTCAAAGCTGACCGAGGAGCAGTTGCCGGCTTTCGCCCGCCGTTTTGAAGAACGCTGTCGTCTCGCCCTCGCTTCAGAACCGCTCGAGCGCGTCTTGATCATCGACGCGGAAATTCCCCTCGGCGTCTTGAGCTTGGAGGTCGTCGAGGAGATCGAGAAGCTCGAGCCGCACGGTATTGGCAATCCCAGGCCCCTGTTGCTGGCGACCGACGTTCAGGTGGAGGGCCAGCCTCGGCCGGTCGGCGACCAGAAGAAGCACCTTCAGCTCCGTCTCAGACAGGGAGATGTCGTCCTCAAGGCCATCGCCTGGGGCATGGCGGAAAAAGGCCAGGTACTCACATCAGGCTCGCGATGCTCGGTGGTCTTCACCCCATCGATCAACGAGTGGCAGAACCGCCGGGACGTTCAGCTCGAGATCAAGGATTTCGAGCTCGTACAACGTTGTTCGATGAGACGGCCCGAGGGCCGAACGCAGGATCCGACGCCCATCCGGATCAGCGCGAGGATGTCCGCCGGAACGTCATTCGAGCGCAACCGGCCGCACCCACGAACCCCGCCTCGCCGCCCAGCAATGCGTACTCAACACGCGTGTGCGCCGCCGGTATGGGAAACGCCATCTTTCGGATATCCGCGCGGATATCTTCGAGGAAGGCTGTCCGGCCGCGATCATTCCGCCGCCGAACAGGACGATATCCGGGTCGATCGTGTGCATGAGGCAGACGGCCCCGACGGCCAGGTAATGGGCGGTCTCGCGCATCAGACGACGCGCCAGAGGGTCGCCGGCCTCCGCGGCCTCGGAGATCGCCCGGCTGGTCAAGTCTCGGAGTGATCGAGCGTTCGCAAGACGCTCGGTGAGCTGATCGTGCCGTCGAGAGCTTCGATGGCCCGTTTGACCAAGGCCGTCGCCGACGGCGTAACCCTCCAGATGTCCGTATCGCCCGCACGAGCACAGGCGGCCGTTCTCCATCTGGATGATGATGTGGCCGCATTCCGCGCCGTGGCTGTGACGCCCCTCGATGATCGTCCCGTCGACGACGATCCCACAGCCGATTCCCGTACCCAGCGTGAACATCACCAGGCTGTGGTCGATCCCTGCCCGCGCCCGTCCAGTACTCGCCGTAAGAGGCTGCGTTGGCGTCGTTTTGAAGGACAGTCGGCTTCGTGAGCCGCGTCGGCGAGCAGTTGCCGGATCGGAAGGTTGATCCAGCCCGGTAGATTGGGTGGGTCGAGCAGCATGCCGTGCTTGAGGTCCATGGTCCCGGGCGAACCAAGTCCGACCGACTCGATCTGGTCCCAACCCACACCGCTCTGCTTGACGGCCAGTTCGCCCGCCGCGACGAGGTTATCGAGACCGACCACGGGGCCCCTGTCCGCCTGCGTCGCCACGCTGACCGACGACAACGGACGACCGTTGTTGTCAACGACTCCGCTCTTGATGTTCGTGCCGCCCAGATCGATCCCGAGAAAAAATGGCGGTGAAGGCGGGTCGGCATTCATCAAACGGCACCTACGATTTTTCTCGGGCGTGTAATGCGAGATGCTTTCTCCAAGTCGGTAATCTACGAAGTCAGCCTGTGGTGGTCAATCGTTGCCTGGGCGGACAGGCGACTGTTGCCTTCTGCCGTCCCAGCCGCGTTAGAATAAATGAAGCTCGAAATCAGTCTCTGAAGATCGTATTCTCGGCAAGTCGCCGGAGAACGAACAATGCTCAAACGAATTCGTCCGATCGCACCGCGGCCGCCCCAATTTGGGCGTGGTGTCTCCAGGCGCTCGTGTCTCCTCGGCTGGCTGCTCGGAGCGACGGGCCTGACGGCCGATGGACCTCGCAGCGTCGGTCCACGCTGGGCCGACGGGGACGCGACTGAAGCCAAGGTGATCGCGCAAGTCCAGGACGCGGCGAAGAAAGCCGGCTTACCGCCATTTAAGACGAGCGGTACCGAGCATTTCCTGGGATTGGGAGATGGCCCCGACCTTTATCGCGAATCAGCCCTCAAAATTTGTGAAGAGTTTTCCAAGGCCTTTCTGACGTATTTCCAAAGCCAAGGGTATCAAGCTCGCACTTCCCAAGGCTCGACTGACGGTCATCACACTCAAGGACGACAACTCGTTTCCGAAATTACATCGGCGCGGATCCTGGCGACGATGTCGGCGGTCATTACGACCTCGAAACAAACCAGCTCGTCATTTTCGACTTTCGTGACAAGAAAGAAGACAAGCCAGGCGATCCCGTCCGCGTCAATCTCTTCGGCCTGATCCATGAAACCGCCCATATGCTTTGCTTCAATACGGGCTTAGTTTCCCGCAAGGCGGATGTGCCAGACTGCATCAGTGAAGGATTGGCCACTTTTGTCGAGACGTGGGAGCCTAAAACTAAAGCGAGAACTCCATTAAGTGCAGTCAATCAAGCCCGGCTTGGAGTGCTCGATGCGGCCAGCGATGGCCCGGAACGATGGATTCCCGTCGCGGAACTACTCGCCGACGACACAAGGATTCAAGACCCGAAGAGCCGTCAACTCGCATACGCCGAGAGCTGGCTGCTCGTGCATTTCTTGATCAGGACTCCGACTCGCCTCCCCAAGCTTTCAAGCCTATCTGAGCGGACTTCCGGCGGGTGACCAGACCGCTGAGCAGCGTTTGAAATACGCTGAACAGCATCTCGGATCGCTTAAGAAATTGGATAGCGACTTGCAACGTTATGCCAGGTCACTCCGTAGAAAATAGGAGAAATCCGCGGTCGAGTGCAACTTCTGGTTCGGCCTACTTCATGGCAACGGTGTGATCTCCACGGCGCCGCCTGGAACCACTGCGATCCGTAACTCATGCCCCGCCAATAGCAGCATGCCGGCGAGCGCCTCGTTGCCGAGGGCCCACACCAACACCGGCCGCAAGGCGCCGTTCCACTCGACTTCCGCGGCGTAGATGTCGAACTGCCGGACCGATCCGTCGGCCATTGCCGCCCCGCCACCCGCCTGGCGGGCCAGGCCGAGGGCGGCTATGGTCGCGGCTGGCAGCGTCAGCGAGGAGGTGAACCCCGAGTCGATCACAATGTCCACGTCCAGTTCCGACCCGCCAGGGCCTCGCACCCGCAGTCGGACGGTGGCCTCGCGGCCGGCGTTCACGACACCTCGGATCATCAGTCCCGCCTTATCCTATCCGGCAGGCCGCCGGTTGTCCGACCCGAATGAGCCAGACGTCGGCTGCCGGGTTGCGGCGCATGCAGCCGCGAAACGGCCGCGTAGTCGTCTTCATCGACCTCGTAGTCCCCGGTTTGGACGTCGATGGCAGCAAACTTGTCGTCGTCCTCCGGTCGGAGCATTGGCCGCACACGGCGTTCGTAGATCTCGGATCCCAGGCGGGCGAGTTCCTCTGGTGTGCGCTGTGGTTCGGTGGCCGGCATCTCGTGTCTCCAGACTGATGATTCGGTTGCAATGATCGTACCACACGCCGCGAGTCGTGTGGACCGCGCCGGGTTCGGTCAGCCCAGTACGGGGTTGAGCCCCATGTTCTTTCTCATCTCCGCGCGCTGCTTCTCGTAGTGCATCAAGAGTTTGCGGTCGCGGAAGTGCTGGCGTTCCTTCTTGCGCTGGGCGGCGACGAAGAAGCGCCTCATGCGAAGGCTCGTCAGCTCGCCTTTGCCCGCGAGGCGCTTGCGAACACGGGCGGCGTACTTTTCGCCGAATGCCTCGATGATCTCGTCATCGAGGCAGACGAAGAATTGAGCGACGCCGGGGTCTCCCTGTCGTGCGCAACGACCTGAGAGCTGGCGGTCGATTCGACGGGCCTCATGTCGCTCGGTGCCGATGACGTGCAACCCGCCAACCTCGGCGATTCCCTCGCCGAGCTTGATGTCGGTACCACGTCCTGCCATGTTGGTCGCGACCGTGACACGCCCTCTCTGGCCGGCTTGCGCCACGATCTGGGCTTCAATCTCGTGGTTCTTGGCGTTGAGGACCTGGTGCTCGATGCCCGCCGCCGCCAGCATGGTGCTGAGCCGCTCCGACTTCTCGATGGAACGGGTTCCGACCAGGATCGGAACGCCTTTCTTGTTCCACTCGACGATCTGCGCGGCGACCGCCTGGAATCGCTCGTCCGAGGTCGAGAAGACACGGTCGGGCAGCCAAACTCGCCGGCCCGGCCGGTTGGTCGGTACGGGAAACACGCCGACTTTGTAGATACGGCGCAGCTCGCCAGCGTCCGACGACGCAGTACCGGTCATGCCGGCCAGCTTCGTGTAACGTTTGAAGAAATCCTGGACGGTCACTCGCGCCGCCGTGATCGTTTCCAGGGTGATCTCCAACCGTTCCTTGGCCTGGATCGCCTGGTGCAGGCCATCCTGCCACTGGCGCCCAGGCATCATGCGGCCGGTGAATTCGTCCACGATGATCACTTCACCATCGACCGTCACATAATCGCGGTCCTTGAGATAGGCGATCTGGCCGCGGAGCGCTCGCTCCACGTATTCATAAAGCCCATCGACGGTGAGGGAGACGAACGCGGGATTAGCCGCGACGGCCTGGACCTTGCGCCGGCCGGTGGCTGTCAGTTCGGCCTTGCGCTCCAGTGGGTCGTATTTGTAATCCTTGACCCGGACCAGAGTTGCCGCAAGTTGGTCGGCCCCGTAGTAGGCGGCCGCCTCTTCCTGGGTCGGCTGATTATTGGCTCCGATGATCAATGGCGTACGGGCCTCGTCGATCAAGATGCTGTCGGCCTCGTCGACAATCGCGAAGTGGTGGGTGCGCTGGACGGGTGTCTGCGATTCGACGTGACCACCACGTCCCAGGTAGACCTGCTCGAACGTCTTGGCGCGGGCATCGCCTCCCAGTTGCAGTCGTTTCAGCTCGTCACGCAGGAAATCGAAGCCGAGCTCCTTGGATGTGCCATAGGTGATGTCACATGCATAAGCCGCACGGCGTTCCGTGTCGGACTGACCGGTCTGGATGCACCCGACCGTCAAGCCGAGCATCTGGTAGATGGGCGTCATCCATTCGGCGTCGCGGCGTGCCAGGTAGTCGTTGACCGTGACGACGTGCACGCCCTTGCCGGCAAGCGCATTGAGCGTGGCCGGCATGGTGGCGACCAAGGTCTTGCCTTCACCGGTTTCCAGTTCGGCGATGCAACGGTGGTGGATGGCGGCGCTACCGATGAGTTGAACGTCGAACTGCCGCTGGCCGATCGTGCGCTTGGACGCCTCACGAACCAGGGCGAACGTCTCCACCATCAAGCTGTTCAGCGAATCGCCCTGTCGGGCTCGAAGACGCAGTGCCTGCGCCTTCGATTTCAGCTCTTGGTCGGAGCAACGCTCGAGCGAGAGCTCGAGGGCGTTGACTCGCTCGGCCATTACGGCGAAACGGCCCAGCCGGCCCGCATGGGTCGGACCAGCTAATTGTTGAACCCGATTCAGCCAACGGGGGCCCAGGCGAGTGGCCATGGTACGTGAATCTCCCCTTCGAACTCGCCGCACGGTGAGGCACTGGGTATCGTTTAGTCAATTGGTCGTGAACCGATCGCGCGCGAAACCGCTGTGCGCCAGTCCACTCACCATAACGGGACAACGACGGCCGCCTCTATCCCGATCCGGTCGTTCATTTTGAGAACTTCTATTTCTTGATGACGTGAGGCGGGATGTGAGGGCACTTTTGGGAGACGTGGAAGCTGTCAAACGCGAAATAGTCGCCATCGGGCAAGCGCCGATGGTCGGTTGACTCTCGCCAACGTTGCAACATCCCCCACTTTTGCTCGGCGGTGGGCCTTCCCGGTAGTTCATCGCCAGGTGGTTCTCTCCACCAGATATCGGCATCCTCAAAGTTCTTGAGGAACAAGCCGTCCGGATCGAACTGGGTGACATTGATGTCCATTATTCGCAGCGCCGGCCAGCGTTCCGCATCGGCAAGTTGGGCCGGCTGCCGGAGAAAACCGGCGAGCTTCGACGCGGCCAGAATCCGGCGGTCTGGTTCGTCATGATCGCTCCTTGCCGGCCTCGATTTCCAGACGACCCCAAACTTGAAATCGGACGGAACAACGAGTCCTTCTCCTGAGATCCGGATCAGATTGCTCAGTTGGCTCGGTTGGACCACGTCGACATCCTTGATGTTCAGGATGGCTCCCGTTTCATCCAACAGCATCTGATCCGCGTGCGGTAACTGGACGTAAGCAACCGGCTGCCGATAACGAAGTCGGACGCTGATTGACTTATGGCCGTAGGACACGCGCTCGACGTCGCGTACCCACGGGTATTTCTGGAAATCACCGCGGAGCTGCTCCGCAAGCGATTCAAGTATCGAGATGGCTCACCGGCTCACGCGCCTGCGCCGAACACCCTCGAGGAAGAGCTGTTTTTCCGCCGCGAAACCAAGGAGGTGGTTCTGGAACCAACTCGATCTGCTCAAACGGAAGTTGATACTGAGGTTGATGATGGAGCCAATTCAACGCGGCACGAATGACCTGTGCGCCGAGATAGAACAGAGCGACCGCGGCCAAGGCGGCTACACTCAATAGCAGCGCCCTGCGGTAATGGATCTGCCGCTGCCCCCTCACGAACGGAAATGGCCGCAACGGGATCTGGCCGCCTCCCTCCTGGAGGGCCCCCTTGAATCGATCATCGCCAGCGACGATCCGAGGAGGTGTGCGGTGTTCCATCACCTGAATTCCCCCATCGTCTCAATGATCTCCGAACGACCGACCTGACGAGACGCCCTGCCGAAACACTCAACTCGAAGACTACAATGATATCATGGCCATTTGCATGCTTGGGTTTCTGGCGGTTTGAACCTTACCAAATCTGAATCTGGAGTTCCAACTCGTAACCGAATTGTTGCCAGACTCGTTGACGAATCCGGTCGATCAGCTCGAGGACGTCCGCGGATTTCGCGCCGGGGTGGGCGACGATGAAGTTGGCGTGACGGTCGGAGACTTCGGCTCCGCCGAATCGCGTTCCCTTCAGTCCGGCTTGATCGATTAAGTGCGCCGGCCGACACGTCGGGCGAGGGTTCTTGAAAATGCAGCCGGAGAGCTGGTGTCCATAGGGTTGATTTTCCTTCTTGATGATCCAGATCCGCCGCATGCGTCGCACGACGGATTCGGGATCTTCGGGCACGAGCTCGAACTCGGCGGACAGGATGACAGGCTCGTCGAGGTTGGAGTCGCGATCGGCGAAGCTGAGGTCATCGCGTTCCCGGACCTGAACGAGGTCAGCGGGGTCCAGCACGGTGGCGCGGCGTACGAATTGGCCGATGGCGCCTTGGCGTCCGCCGGCATTGCCGCGTAAGAGCACCACCGACGGTGCCGGGGATGCCGGTGAGGACTTCCAACCCGGCCAGACCCGGCACGGGCCGAATGCGAGATCAGGGCCGTCAGTGGTACCGCGCCACCGGCCTCCACAATGTTGCCTCGGACCGTGAGATCCGAGAAAGAACGGGCTTTCGAGATGGATCACCAGGGCGTCGACCCCCTCATCGCGGACCAGGACGTTCGAGCCGCCTCCTAGGATCTTGAATGCGATTCCTTCGTCACGGCAACGCTTGAGCAGCCCGATCAACTCGTCGATCTGACGGGGATTCGCGAAATACGATGCCGGTCCGCCCAGCCGGAACCAGACCAAGGGCGCAAGTGGCTCGTCCGGCGTTCACGGCTCCGCGGAAGTCGTCAAATGGATGCATCGGTATTGGTTCCCACCTCGATGACGCCTTGCATCGCCCGCCTTCGCCAATTCGAGTGGTCCAGGAGGTACGGCATCGCGTCTGCGTCGGCCTGTCGGCTCGGTCCGGGCGGAAAACGACACGAGCCCCGAAAAGCGCGACGGGCATCGCGGCCCTTCCAACTTACTCACAATCCTTCGAGGCTCCAGGCAGGGCGGGCGACTCTGTCCGCCGCCGAGGTGCGCAGCCAACACCATCCGAGTCACAAGAATCGACTAATACGCTGGAGTACGGTGTAACCACCGTAACGACTCGCCTGGTCCCACCCCTTCCCCGGACCGCGCCGGCTGGTCATACGGCGCGGGCAATCCCGGGTCAAGCGGAAATGAGCGGAATCGAAGACAAGAATGAACGACTTGTTCGACCTAAATCCAAATATCGCAACATCGTAGCCTGAAACGGCCTGGTCGTCAAGCGACACCGGTTGTTGGTTGCGAGTCGCTACTAATCCGGATTCGCGAGGGCCTGCGAATCCGCAATTATTGATTGGGGGTCGTTCCGAGGGCCGTGCGTTTTCCATCCAGAACCCAGTTGCCCCACAAGTCCTTCACCCAGAACAAGGGCATTTCCAGTGTTTGGTTCGAGTTCGACAGGCTCGGTATCGGCTGCGAGGGATTCGACGAAGTCCGGCGACGCGATTCGAGTTCCCTGCCTCGAGTAAATCGCGACGACCAGAGCCGAACCCCCTTTCGTGTCGCCTTGCACATGGATATTCACGGCCGGATTCTCACCGCCAAATGCCAGCTTAAGGTCGTTGAATTTCTTGGCGATCTGTGCATACCACATCATCGTGTCGAGTCTCCGTACCCGGAACGCACAGATCGATGACCGACTTCATGTCGCCCTTGATGAGAGTATTCGCGACGATCTCAGAGCGCTGTTTCCAGCGATTGCCTCGAGAACAGCCAATAGCCCAGTCCAAGAACCAGGCCCGCGGCGAGGGTGATGCCCAGAACTCTCGGCGAAACCTGGGGAAGCTTCACTTTTGATAACTTCGACGCCATTTCGTCGAAGGCCTCGGCGCTCTCACGAGCCCCCTTCGCGCCTGGCTTGCCCCCCTTGGCGGCGTCCTTCTGAACGGGAGGATCACCGAGCACCGCGTTGCGTGCAGGCGTGATGTGAAACGGCTTCAAGCACTTCTTGCAGATGAGTCGGACGTTCACCTTGTAAGGGGGGACACGGCCAGCCGCTCCACAACTCGGGCACTTCATATCGATCATTGCAAGGACTCCTCCTCAACGGGTTCGGGGAAAGTCTCGACTTCGATTCTTTCTAAGCTTTCCGAGTTGCACGATTGTGGGGTCGGACTCGCCGTATTCCATTCCGATAATAAGATAACCACGCCATGCCATAGGGTCGACCCACGTTCAAGCTAACCCTCCGATATCCACTTGGCAATCGTGACGATCATCACGAATTACCCCAGGGTCCGTGGATGGTTGTGTGCTCGCAGGATGACTGGGTCGCCGCCTCGAGCACGCGAACGACCTCTCTGGCATGTTCGGCCGTTACCTTGAGAGATTCACGGCCTTGAAGGTGTCCGGCAATATTGCCGTAGTAGCCGTCCCAGTGGTTCTGGACGGTCTTCACGCGGCTTTCGATCGTCTTACCATGCACGCCCGCTCGACTGAGGATGCCCTGATGGTCAGGAGGTTCGGCCGCCTTGTCGATGTCGCCGGCGCGAAGAGCTTCCTCCTGCGGATCGATCCCGTACTTGACGAATCCGCCTTCGGCACCGACGATCCACCAGCGGGGCCGGTCGAGCCGGCAGATCCGGCTCGTTTCGACCTGAAAGAGGATATCCTCGAATTCCAGGACGATTCGTCCGTGCCCGCCGGTATCGACGCCTTCCCACGGTGCGGGAGTCAACCAAGCCGTCAGTCGTTGGCAAGGGCCCAGGCCAAGCTGGAGAGCCTGGTCGACCAGATGGCGCCCCAATCGTAGAGGATCGTGCCGGCTGACTGGGCACTCCCTCGCCAGCCGCGAGGGGGAGCGAACCGGCAGACGGCGCTCTCGATCAGGAGCGGACGCCCGATCCAGCCCCGATCGAGGACCTCCTGAACAGTGCCGTAGTCCCAGTCCCAGCGCCGGTTGTGGAAAACCGACAGCATCCGGCCGGAACGGTCTCGGGCCGCGATCATCTGGTCGGCTTCGGCCGTGCTCAGCGCCATCACCTTGTCGACCACGCAGTGCTTCGAGGCGTTCAGGGTGCGCACGACCAGCTCGGCGTGAGTGTCGTGAGGAGTCGCAATCACCACCAGTTCGACCGCCGGGTCCGACAGCGCCTCATCCAGGTGAACGTACCCGCGCACACCATATCCCTGAGCCGCGACCGCCTCGGCTCGCACCCGAGGATCGCGCGCCACGACGCCATGCAAATGTAAGTCAGGCTGGCGACGAATCAAGGGACAGTGAAACGCACGACCCGCCAGCCCATAACCGACCACAACCGTAGGGATCACGTCTCGGCTCCGGAACGCCCCGGTGAATCAGGTGGAAATCCCACCACCCGGCTGCTCTACTCCGTATCATCATACTCTGGCGGGGCACAGTTCTTCCAATGGGCGGACACGATAACATGAACGTTCGGTTCAGCAGGCTCTCTCTACCGGCAGCCGGATGGATTTGACCTGAATGGAGGATTTTCTAATAATACGAAGGCTGCTCACGCAATTCGATTCAACGACTTGATTTGCACATGTCATCTAGATCCTTTGCATCGAATGTGTCGTGACGCGAATGGAACGGATTCGAATACCGCGATCTTGACTCGGGCGAGATCGATGCCCGAAGGATAAGGGTATGACGCCTCTCTATCGTGACACACCCCGGATCGTCGGCCCGTTGCCTGGACCTCGGAGCGCCGCATGGATCAAACGTGACCAACGGGTCATGTCGCCTTCGTACACCCGCGCCTATCCGCTGGTGGTGCGTCGTGCTCACATGGCGATGGTCGAGGACATGGACGGCAACCGTTTTCTTGACTACACGGCCGGGATTGCCGTGACGAACGTCGGCCATTCCCATCCCCGAGTGGTCGCCGCGATTCGAAAGCAAGCCGGGCGGTTGGTCCACATGTCGGGGACCGACTTTTACTATACGCCCCAGGTCCGCCTGGCGGAGCGGCTGGCCAAGTTGGCGCCCGGGCCGGAACCGAAACGGGTCTTCTTCACCAACAGCGGTGCGGAGGCGATCGAGGCCGCGTTGAAGCTGTCTCGGCGACACACCGGTCGGAACCGAGTGATCGCGTTCTTCAACGCGTTTCATGGGCGGACCTACGGCGCGATGTCGCTCAGCGGTTCGAAGCCGATGCAACGCCGCGGCTTTTCCCCGCTGGTTCCCGAGATCCATCATGCCCGGTACGGCGATCTCGATAGCGTAACCGGCTTGCTTCGCACCATCTGTCCCCCAGATGAGTTGGCTGCGATCTTCGTCGAGCCGATCCAGGGCGAAGGCGGCTATATTATCCCACCTGCGGACTTCTTGACGGGTTTGCGGCAAATCTGCGATCAGCATGGCGTCCTGCTCGTGTTCGACGAGGTGCAAAGTGGAATGGGCCGAACGGGAAAGATGTTTGCTTCGGAACACTGGGGCGTCGCCGGCGATATCGTTTGCCTGGCAAAGGGGATCGCCAACGGGCTGCCGCTGGGCGCGATCATCGCCAGGGCATCGGTCATGGACTGGCCCAGCGGAAGTCACGCGTCGACGTTCGGTGGCAATCCCGTCGCATGCGCGGCCTCGCTAGCCACACTCGAACTGATCGAAGGCTGCTACGGCGCCAACGCCGAGCTTCGAGGCAGACAGCTCCGCGATAGTCTCACGGAGATGGCCAGCCGCTTTTGGTTCATTCGCGAGGTCCGCGGACTCGGACTGATGATCGGCGTCGAGATCCAGGATTCGAGCGGGATGCCGGCCCCGTCCCTGCGCGACCGGATCATTGAGCTGGCATTCCATCGAGGCTTGCTCTTACTCCCGTGCGGTCCAAGTACCGTCCGAATCTGTCCGCCGTTGTGCCTGACGTCA
Organism: uncultured Planctomycetota bacterium; assembly: GCA_963720335.1. Lineage (GTDB taxonomy): Bacteria > Planctomycetota > Planctomycetia > Isosphaerales > Isosphaeraceae > CAVRFS01. Next base: position 46,163 of record CAVRFS010000051.1, read on the forward strand.
CGACAGGTCGAGGTGGGAGTCGAGATTCTCGACGCCGCGATGTCGGCTTTGGTCGTCGAACAAGCGCCGGTCCAGTCGGAAAGGTTGGAATCGCTATCTGAGCTTGAAGAAGTCGCTCCCGACTTGAACTGAACTGAACTGTTCTGATCTGGTCTCAGGGCCAGCCGCTCGAAAGTCAGCAATTACCAAGGAGACTCAGTCATGTCGTTGCTCACTGAGCAGGCCGCGCCTCCCGCGTTCGAGTGGCGCCGTTGGCCTGAAACACAGGCGTTCATTGACGAGCTGGTCGTGACCGCGCTGGAAGGAAATGCGTTTGCGGCCGAGCTGGCCGGGCGGATGCAACGCGAGACAGGGACACCGTTCCACGTTTGGCTGGATCACCTGGTGATCCGCGGCGGTCCGAGCTTGCTTCAACTTCTTGCTACACACGGCTATCACCGCCAGCCAATTTCCTACTCGGTCGGAGTCTCAACTTTTGCGCATTCTGGCGGGATGTTTCCCAGATTGGCGGTGTTGAGCGGCGATGCCAGCAACAATGGCGGAACCGACGGTCGCCGTCCCCGAGGTCGGAATCAAAGTCGAATCCGTATCCGCTTTTTCACGTGCCCACGACCTGGGGCTGGAAATCATTGGCTACCCGATGGGCCCGTATCGGGTAGCGTGGATTCCCGGCCAAAGGACGGCCGTCGCCGTGATCGAGCGTCGAGGCTACCTGGGATTTGAGCCGTTTCCCGGTGATCTGGCCCGCGAGGGCCGGATGAAACCGCACGCGACTCGCGACGCGATGGCCGCCCGCGACCTCTGGCAATCGCGCAAACGACGATTCGATGACGATGAGGATGGGTTCCGCACGACGGAAGCGACTCTCGAACGTGTGATCGAGCTTGCCGGCTCTCGCGACCTCGCGTGTCACCTGGTGTTTGAAGTCGAGCGCGACTACTGGGAATCGCGAAACACGGCGGCCCGCGTTCAGAAGGCGCGGCAGGACCGGCTTGGGCTGGGCTGGGCGAACCACGACCATCATACGTTTCGGTGCTCGAGGCGGTTTTTTCCGACCATCATGCGGATGTTTCGCAAGCTCGGATTCGATCTCCGCGAGCGGTTCCACGCGGGGGCTCACGCCGGCTGGGGAGCGCAGATCCTCGAACAGCCGGTCACGGGCATTGTCATCTTCGCCGACCTCGACTTGGCGCCGGAGGAAGCTACCGAGGATTTCGCCCACCACGTTCTGCCCGACCTTCCTCGGCCCGGGACAGTCGGCCTCTGGGTTGCGCTGCACGGCGAGTCGATGCTTGAGGCCGGCATGCACCACCTGGAAGCCCAGTTCGACTTCGACGCCTTACGAGACGGCCTCAAGGCCGAAGCGGGAATTGAGACCATGGCGCCATTCTCGAACTTCCCCTTTTTGCGGCAAGCATTCACGGTCGGCGAACGATGGCCAGTCAATAAACACCGCGCGGACCGGGCACTCGAGCTCGGGTGGATCAACGCCGAACAGCACGCGAAATTCCTCAAGGAAGGAGCGATCGGCAGCCACCTAGAAAACCTGGAACGACGCGAAGGCTACAAAGGATTTAACCAACAGGCTGTGAGCGCGATCATCGCCGCTACCGACCCTCGCCACAACTGATTTAAATACCTTTTAACCACGGAAAACACGGAAAACACGGAAAAAGATAAAAATGGGTACACTGCTTTATGAGCAAGAGTCTTACGTCATTCGTGGCGCCGTATTCGAAGTTTACCGAGAAATGGGTTGTGGGTTTTTGGAGCCGGTTTATCAAGAATGTCTCGACGTCGAATTCAAGCCAAAACATACCCTATTTTCCGCAGAAAGTGTTGAAACTGTTCTACAAAGGGGAGCCGCTCGAACAGGTCTATAAGCCGGACTTCATTTGTTTTGACAAGATCATCATAGAATTGAAGGCCGCGAAGGCGATCGCGCCGGAACACAGAGCTCAGCTTTTCAATTACTTGAAAGCAACCGGCTTCAAACTTGGACTGCTCGTCAATTTTGGAAGCCACCCCATGACGCAGATCGATCGAATTGTAGTATAATCGATTAATGAATTAAGTCTGTATTCTTCCGTGTTTTCCGTGTTTTCCGTGGTTAAGAGGGTATTTGGATTTGATGAGTGATGTCGTTAGCAAGCAAGATCTCAGGTCGATTTCCGCGGTCATTCTTGAGGAGGAAGCAAGGGTATTCCGTGGTGGTGGGACGGAGGCGATCGAGCGCCAGCATGCCAAGGGGCGAAAGACGGCCCGCGAGCGCATCGAGGCTTTGCTCGACAAGGGCTCGCCCAGGCTTGAGCTGGGAATATGGGCCGGCTACCAGTTGTATGAGGAGTGGGGCGGTGCGCCGGGAGCCGGGGTTGTCACTTTGATCGGCTCGGTGCACGGACGCCGCGTGATGGTCGTCGCCAATGATGCGACGGTCAAGGCGGGCGCGTGCTTCCCGATGACGATCAAGAAGATCCTGCGCGCCCAGGAGGTCGCCGGCCAGAACCGGTTGCCATTGGTCTATCTCGTCGATTCCTCGGGCGTGTTTTTGCCGATGCAGGATGAGGTCTTTCCCGACGTCGACGACTTCGGCCGGATCTTTCGCAATAACGCCGTCCTCTCCGCCCGAGGCGTACCGCAACTCGCCGCCATCATGGGGAATTGCGTGGCGGGCGGAGCCTATCTACCGGTCCTCTGCGACACGGTCTTGATGACGGAAGGCTCAGGCCTTTACCTCGCCGGTCCCGCGCTGGTGAAAGCGGCCATCGGTCAGGAGATCTCCCACGACGATCTCGGAGGTGCCCATGTGCACGCGGCCATCAGTGGCACTGTCGATTATCGCGAGCCGGATGACGACGCCTGCCTTGCTCGTTTGCGGCGTTTGATCGCGCTTCTGCCTCCGGACCCGGGCGCGGAACGAGTTCGCGCACCGATCGAGCCGCCCGCTCGGCCGGCCGACTCCCTGTATAACCTGGTCAGCTCGGACCCGTCGGCGCAGTATGATATGCGCGAGTTATTGGCCGCGATCCTTGATGGCGGCCGATTCGATGAGTACCGCGCCGAATATGGCCGAAGCTTGGTCTGCGGGTTTGGTTACCTGGGTGGGATCGGGCTTGGCATTGTGGCCAATCAGCGGCTGAGATTTCGACCCGAGGGCGGCGGCCCGTTCCAGTTCGGCGGTGTGATTTACGCCGACAGCGCGGATAAGGCCGCGCGGTTCGTTCTGGAGTGCAACCAGAGCCGGCTGCCAATTCTCTTCATCCAGGACGTCAATGGCTTCGATGTAGGCCGGGACGCCGAGCGGACCGGCATCATTCGCCGAGGGGCGAAATTGGTCAACGCCGTGAGCAATAGCTCGGTGCCCAAGATCACGCTCATTGTCGGCCATTCCTTCGGCGCGGGTCATTACGCGCTGTGTGGAAAGGCGTTCGACCCACGTTTCCTGTTCGCCTGGCCGGGTGCCCGCTACGCCGTCATGGGCGCCCGACAAGCGGCCCGAACCATGCTCGACGTCAACATTGGTACTCTCAAGCGCCAGGGAAAAGAAGTCGACGACGCGGAGCTATCGCGACATGGCCCAGGAGTTGCGGACTCGCTACGATCGCGAGACCGACATCCGCTACGCCGCCGCACGGCTCTGGGTTGACGCGATCATCGACCCAGCCAAGACTCGCGAAGTTCTCGTCATGGCTCTCGATATTGCGGTCAGGCAACGCGAAACCGTGCCGCTGGAGAATGGCGTGTTTCAGGTCTAGCGGGCATGTTGCGAAGGACCAATCTGACGTGCGTTGCGCGTTGTTCGAGCGCGTGATCATTTTGTCTCGACTCGCGCTGCCCCGTTTCGTCAATGTTTCTGGAAGCTTCGCGAATAGAGGAAACCGACGCTGCTGATGGTAACAGTTCGCGACGTCTCGATAGCGGTGATTGCCTCATCGGTGTAGAGCGTGGCGGTTGTACCATTGGTGCCGACGGGTGGAACCGCTCCACCGTTGCCGAGCAGCGCGAAGCGTAAAGTCCTATCCGACGTGCCGTCGATGCGCGACCTCAAGAACGTTTGGAGAATGACGGGGCCGCCTGGAGTCGAGACTTTCAACTGGTTCAAACTACCGGGAACATGAGTGAAGATTTGGGTCAACTGGGCTGCCAGCAGTTCGATCCGCTGGCTAACGTATTGCCTGAACGCACCATGAGCCCCCTGCGTGGCGCCCGCGGCGAAGTAAGTTCCTTGAGCCTGAAGGTAGTCGGTCGTGAAAGAGTCGAAGCTTGAGTTGACGTTGTTGACGACGGCTTGCGTGGCGGCGTTGCGTGCGTGGGTTGTGACATGACCCACGCTAACAGGTGCGATGTGCGCACTTGCGTTCAATACCACGCGCGTCTCCAGCCATTCAACCGTCGTGGGACGGAATCGACGCCGCTCCTTCATCTCACACGTCCTCCCTGACCAGCAACCCCGCCGGAACTTCGGCATGCGCGAACGCTCCGCTTTCTTCCTCTTCCACACATAGTATCTCGTCTGATGCTTGGAGGACTTTACGCCGAAGCACGGGCCGAGTTCAACTTGATCAGAACGACCATTCCAACCCCTACCACTCCTTCGGAAGTCCGGAAGGAATCGCCATTGGTTCGATTGCGCATCGTTTCTTGTCCTTGTGGTAAAGAATCGTGGGCAAGAGGCCGGCACGTCGCAAAAAAGAAGATATGATAGGTAAGAACCTGTGAGCCGGCGATGGACGGCGATTCGGCCATGAACGGCACCATTCGGCCGTCAGCTCGACAGATTCGCCCCGACCTCCACCTCCTGCACGACCATCCCGACTGGGGCCGAGCCCGTCAATGAAGATGCCAATGATCGCGCGGAAACTGATTCACTTTCGAGGTGGAGACTCGCCATGGGATTCGCTCAGGTCGCTCTTGAGATTGCCCGATGGTCACGCAACGTTTCAGACCTGTGTGGATCGCGAAAGCTTCGGCGTTCCCGGCGCAAGCCGCACTCTGGAGCCGCTCGAAAATCGGGCCTTGCTGGCCGCGATCAACGAGTTCGCGCTTCCCACTCCCAACGCACTCCCCGCCGGAATTGCCTCAGGAATCGTATCCGCCCCCGGGGGAAGCTTGTGGTTCACCGAGCCGGGCGCCAACCAGATCGGTGAGGTCACTACGGCCGGTCACGTCACGACGTACTCGATTCCCACCCCGGCGAGCAGTCCCCAAGGGATCACGTTTGGTCCAGACGGCAACCTCTGGTTCACGGAGTCGTCTGCGAACCAGATCGGCGAGATGAGCACATCCGGCGTCGTCCTCAACACTTACACGATCCCGGGCCTCGCGAGTAATCCACAAGGGATCACCGCGGGACCAGACGGTAACCTCTGGTTCACTCAGGCGGCGACCGGCCAGATCGGCCGGATCAACCCCTCGACCGGCGCGGTGACTGAATTCTCGATTCTGACGCCCGGAGGACAGCCCTCGGGAATCACGACCGGCCCCGACGGCAACCTCTGGTTCACCGAGCCGGGCGCGAACCAGATCGGCCGGATTGCTCCATCCACGGGCACTGTCACGGAGTTTGCGATCAATACGCCCGGAGGCCGTCCGCAAGGGATCACCACGGGCCCGCGACGGCAACCTTTGGTTTACGGAGTCATCAGCCGCCAAGGTGGGTAACATTTCGCCGACAACCGACGTCGTGACCGAGTATGCCGTACCGACGCCAGGCGGTGTGACCGAGGGGATCACCGCGGGCTCTGACGGCAACCTTTGGTTTACCGAACCAGGCACGGCGCAAGTCG
>CAVRFS010000052.1:0-49020 GCA_963720335.1 uncultured Planctomycetota bacterium
GCCAGCACGCCAAGGGGCGAAAGACGGCCCGCGAGCGGATCGAGGTCTCTCGACGGGGCTCCCCTCCTTGAGCTGGGCATATGGGCCGGCTACCAATTGTACGAGGAGTGGGGCGGCGCGCCGGCTGCCGGGGTTGTCACTGGAATCGGCTCGGTCGCACGGCCGCCGGGTGATGGTCGTCGCCAACGATGCGACGGTAAAGGCGGGCGCGTGCTTCCCGATGACGATCAAGAAGGTCCTGCGCGCCCAGGAGGTCGCCGGCCAGAACCGGCTGCCGTTGGTCTATCTCGTCGATTCCTCGGGCGTTTTCCTGCCGATGCAGGATGAGGTCTTTCCCGACGTCGACGACTTCGGCCGGATCTTTCGCAACAACGCCGTCTTCTCGGCCCGAGGCGTACCGCAGTTCGCCGCCATCATGGGGAATTGCGTGGCGGGGGGAGCCTATCTGCCGGTCCTCTGCGACACGGTCTTGATGACCGAAGGCTCAGGCCTTTACCTCGCCGGCCCGGCGCTGGTGAAAGCGGCGATCGGCAGGAGATCACCCACGAAGATCTCGGCGGTGCCCAGGTGCACGCGGCCATCAGCGGCACTGTCGATTACCGCGAGCCGGACGACGACGCCTGCCTCGCCCGTTTGCGGCGGTTGATCGCGCTGTTGCCTCCCGACCCGAGCCGGGACGAGTCGCGGAACCGATCGAGCCGCCCGCTCGGCCGGCCGACTCCCTGTATAACCTGGTCAGCTCGGACCCGTCGGCGCAGTATGATATGCGCGACTTGCTGGCGGCGATCCTCGACGGCGGCCGGTTCGACGAGTACCGCGCCGAGTATGGCCGAACGCTTGGTCTGCGGCTTCGGCTACCTGGGTGGGATCGGGCTGGGCATTGTGGCCAATCAGCGGCTGAGATTTCGACCCGAGGGAGGCGGTCCGTTCCAGTTCGGCGGAGTGATCTACGCCGATAGTGCGGATAAGGCCGCGCGGTTCGTCCTCGAGTGCAACCAGAGCCGGCTGCCGATCCTCTTCATCCAGGATGTCAACGGCTTCGACGTCGGCCGCGACGCCGAGCGGACCGGGATCATTCGCCGAGGGGCGAAGCTGGTCAACGCCGTGAGCAACAGCTCGGTGCCCAAGATCACGCTCATCGTGGCCATTCCTTCGGCGCGGGGCATTACGCCTCTGTGGAAAGGCGTTCGACCCACGTTTCCTTTTCGCCTGGCCGGGGGCCCGCTACGCCGTGATGGGGGCCCGACAAGCGGCCCGAACCATGCTCGACGTCAATATCGGTACTCTCAAACGCCAGGGAAAAGAAATTGACGACGCGGAGCATCGCGGCATGGCCGAGAGTTGCGGGCTCGCTACGATCGCGAGACCGACATCCGCTACGCCGCCGCTCGGCTCTGGGTCGATGCGATCATCGACCCAGCCAAGACGCGCGAAGTGCTGGTCATGGCTCTCGATATTGCGGTCCGGCAACGCGAAACCGTGCCGCTGGAGACCGGCGTGTTTCAGGTCTAGGCGGCATGTTGCGAAGGACCAATCTGGCTTGCGTTGCCAGTTTTTCCGCTCGTGATCATCTTGTGTCGACTCTGCTGCCCCGTTTCATCAATGTTTCTGGAAGCTTCGCGAATAGAGGAAGCCGACGCTGTTGAGGTAAAAGTCCGCGACGTCTCGATAGCGGTGATTGCCTCGATCGGTGTAGAGCGTGGCGGTTGTACCATTGGTGCCGACCGGTGGTACCGCTCCACCGTTGCCCGCCGAGCAGTGCGAAGCGTAAAGTCCGATCCGACGTGCCGTCGATGCGCCGACCTCAAGAACGTTTGGAGAATGACGGGGCCGCCAGGAGTCGAGACTTTCAACTGGTTCAGACTGCCGGGAACGTGCGTGAAGATCTGGGTCAATTGGGCTGCCAGCAGTTGGATCCGCTGGCCGACGTATTGCCTGAACGCAGTATGAGCCCCCGGTGGGGCCAGCGGCGAAGTAAGTTCCTTGGGCCTGAAGGTAGTCGGTCGTGAAAGAGTCGAAGCTTAAGTTGACGTTGTTGACGACGGCTTGCGTGGCGGCGTTGCGTGCGTTGGTTGTGACATGACCCGGGCTAACAGGTGCGATGTGCGCACTTGCGTTCAATACCACACGCGTCTCCAGCCAATCAACCGTCGTGGGACGGAATCGACGCCGCTCCTTCATCTCACACGTCCTCCCTGACCAGCAACCCCGTCGGAACTTCGGCATGCGCGAACGCTCCGCTTCTTCCTCTTCCACACATAGTATCTCGTCCGATGCTTGGAGGACTTTACGCCGAAGCACGGGCCGCGTTCAACTTGATCAGAACGACCACTCCAACCCCTACCACTCCTTCGGAAGTCCGGAACGAATCGCCATTGGTTCGATTGCGCATCGTTTTTCGTTCTTGCGGTAAAGAAACGTGGGCGAAAGGCCGGCATGTCGCAAAAAAGAAGATATGATAGGTAAGAACCTGTGAGCCGGCGATGGACGGCGATTCGGCCGTGAACTGCTCCTTTCGGCCGACAGCTCGACAGATTCGCCCCGACCTCCACCTCCTGCACGACCATCCCGACTGGGGCCGAGCCCGTCAATGAAGATGCCAATATTCGCGCGGAAACTGATGCACTTTCGAGGTGGAGACACGCCATGGGATTCGCTCGGGTCGCTCTTGAGATTGCCCGATGGTCATGCAACGTTTCAGACCTGTGTGGATCGCGAAAGCTTCGACGTTCCCGGCGGAAGCTGCCTGGAGCCGCTCGAGAATCGGGCCTTGCTGGCGGCGATCAGTGAGTTCGCGCTTCCCACTCCCAACGCACTTCCCGCCGGAATCGCCTCAGGAATCGTATCCGCCCCTGGGGGAAGCCTGTGGTTCACTGAGCCTGGCGCCAACCAGATCGGTGAGGTTACCACGGCCGGTCACGTCACGACCTACTCGATTCCCACTCCGGCGAGCGGTCCCCAAGGGATCACGTATGGTCCAGACGGCAACCTCTGGTTCACGGAGGCGGCTGCGAACCAGATTGGCGAGATGAGCACATCCGGCGTCATCCTCAATACTTACACGATCCCGGGCCTCCCGAGCAATCCGCAAGGGATCACCGCCGGACCAGACGGCAACCTCTGGTTTACACAGGCGGCGACCGGCCAGATCGGCCGGATCAACCCCTCGACCGGCGCGGTGGCGGAATTCTCGATTCTGACGCCCGGAGGACAGCCCTCGGGAATCACGACCGGGCCCGACGGCAACCTTTGGTTCACCGAACCGGCTGCCAACCAGATCGGCCGGATTGCTCCATCCACAGGCACTGTCACGGAGTTTGCGATCAAGACGCCCGGCGGCCGTCCGCAAGGGATTACCACGGGCCCCGACGGCAACCTTTGGTTTACGGAGTCAGCCGCCGCCAAGGTGGGTAACATTTCGCCGACAACCGACGTGGTGACCGAGTACACTGTACCGACGCCAGGCGGCGTGACGCAGGGGATCACCGCCGGATCTGACGGCAACCTTTGGTTCACCGAACCAGGCACGGCACAAGTCGGACGGGTTACTCCTTCGGGGGTCGTCACCGAGTTCGCCACACCCACGAAGTCGAGTCAACCGTGGGGAATCGCCGCAGGCTCCGACGGCAACCTCTGGTTCACCGAGCCGGGCGCCAATAATGTGGCACAAGTGGCCGTTGCCCAGTTGATCACAGTCACCCCGCTGCCCGTCACAGTGCAGGCGGGGAACCCTTCCACTTTGAACATCGCATCGTTCACTTCGGCCAGTGTCAACCCGCTACCCGCCAATTTCACGGCTACGATCGACTGGGGCGACGGCACCGGGTCCGTCGTTGGGACGGTCAGCGCGAGCGCTTCCGGGAGCTTCATCGTCTCGGCCACCAAGACATACTCAACGGTGGGTACCTACCAGGCCCAAGTGACCGTAACTGACGGCGAAGGCGCGACGGCCACGGCCAACGCCGCTGTCACCGTCGCGTACTCCGCCACGGGCAACACACTCAGCCTGGTCGCAGGTCAACGCTTCAGCGGCCAGGTCGCCGCATTCAACGACCCCCAGACGACCGGACAGGTCGGTCAGTACTCGGCGTCAATCAATTGGGGTGACGGCACTCCAGACACGACCGGTCTGATCGCGTACACCGGCGGGACCGCATTTACCGTCGACGGCCTTCATACTTACGCCGATCCAGGCCCGTACAACTTCACAGTCACGGTGAACGGACCCGACGGCCGAACCTTCATGGCCTATGGCCAGGCCGTGGTCCACGCTGCGCCCCTGCAAGCGGTCCCTGTGTCTTTCAAAGCAGTCCGCGGTGCACCATTCACAGGGGTCGTGGCGACGTTTTCCGACCAAGACCCGTTGAGTACAGCGAGCGACTTTGCGGCGGTAATCGTTTGGGGCGACGGACATACATCGGCCGGTACGATTGTTGCCCAATCCGCCGAACAGCTACTTCTCCGTTACGGGATCGAACACCTACGCGATGTCCGGCTCTTACGCAGTTCAAGTCACCATTCAAGGCACGGCTGGATCGCCAGTTACAGTCGGGTCGACTGCCACGGTCGCCAATCCGCTGCATGGTGATACGATCGCGGCAGTCGCCGGCCAGCTCTTCAGCGGGCAGGTTGCCTCGTTCTCCGACCCGCAGACGACGGGACAGGTGGGTCAATACTCCGCCACAATTAACTGGGGCGACAGTACCCCCGCCACGTCGGGCGTAGTCACGTATGAGGGTGGGACGGCTTTTGCGGTATCCGGAAGTCACACGTACGGCGTGGCTGGTTCGTACATGGTGACCATCAATGTGACCGGACCGAACGGCGAGATATTCCTGGGCTCCGGTCAGGCCGTGGTGAGCGCCCCGATTATCGCATCCGCTGCTCCGATCGCGCCGGTCGCAAATGTCTCGTTCACCGGAGTCGTCGCGACGTTTATCGATGAGAACCCCTCGGGAGGTGCATCGTCCGACTACCAGGCGACGATTGCCTGGGGCGACGGTCATGTGTCGATGGGCACGATCGGTGGTCCGACGAACGGCTACCTCACCGTGACCGGCACGAACACCTATTCGACGCCGGGGTCGTACAGCTTGACGGTCACAATCGTCAGCACACTCGGAGGTACGACGACCACACAACCGAGTTCCGTCGTCGTTGGTGCTGTGCCAGTGCCTTTGAGTGGTTATCTCAGCCCCGCCAGCATCAGTGGTCCAAACAGTGCCCTGAATATCACGAACGTGAATCGGCCGACCTTCCAGGGGATCGCTTCACCATATGCGATTGTGCAACTTTTTGCCCAACACGCCAATGCCGATCCCACGACGACGATATCGATCGGCCAGACGATCGCGGGTGCCGACGGATCCTGGTCACTCACCTCCACGACTTTGGCAGATGGTGCGTACACCATCAGCGCGTCGAGTGACTAGCCAGGGCGGCTCTCCGACCGCGCCGGTCCTGATCGTCGGACCGGCAAATCCGCTGGTGATCGACACGATCGCGCCCGGGTCGCAGGCCTCGCTTTCAATCCCCGCAATGGGAAGATCACGGTCGTCATATCCGACGTCGGCTCTGGCCTGTATGGTCCGAGTTTGCTCGACCCGGCGAACTATTCGATCGTGCTCAAGCGGGGCCTGTTCGGCAGTAATTCCAACCAGCAAGCGCAACTCTCTCCGGCGATCTCGGGCTGGTACTCGAACGCTCAGGCCGCGACGCTCCAATTCACGGCTCCGCTCGCTGCTGGGACGTACCTGTTCCAGGTCAAGTCGGGCGGAATCATCGACCAAGCCGGCAACGCACTCGACGGCGAATTCACCGGCCGCCTACCATCGGGCGACGGCCGGCCGGGCGGGAATTTCATCGTCCGGCTCACAGTGCCGAGGCACGCCCACCCCAAGCCCAGGCCGCAAGCTCGGACGACGCGAAGGTTGCACGGGAACTAAACCCGCGGGTCATTTCCAAAAAACGTGCGAAACTCAACAATACAAGGGCTGAAGGCATAACGTCTTGTTCGCATCGGAATTGAGGAATGCAGTGATGAAACCGATTTATCGTTGTACGTGGATATTGTCTGTCACGATGTTGACGAACGTCGTCTCCGTGGCGAGCGCCGATGATGCGGATTGTCCCGACTTAAAGGCGTACTCCATCGGCACTTCGGGAATCGTCCGGCTGACTTGGCCCCAGTCGCCCGACGCGCTCGCCAGCCCACCTAAACCGGTTCGCTACACCGTCTCGCGTGGAACAGCCGTTCAGCAACTGACGCCGATTTCCGTTACCGCGTCTGATCCGGTCACGAACGTCGTGCTCGACCAAGTGCAGCCTGGTGCGACCGGTGATACGTACCAGTACCGTGTTCAGATCGACACGCTCGACCCGACAACGCTCGCGGTATCCAGCACGAAAATGACGAAAACGGCGACGGTGAGCGTCCCAGCCTTGCAGGCCACAACAGTGATCGCGGAGACATTTGACGACAATAGACTCGATCCGAATCAATGGGTACTCAACAATCCAGCAACTCCATTGACGATCGAAGAAGGCAAGCTGGTCCTTGCGCGCTGGGGCCCAGGTGAATGTGCCGTTGACCTCATCGCAGTTGTCCGGAACCGGTATCGAGATTGTCGCTCGGGTCAAGGCGGTGTACGTAGCGCCGCCAGGCGCAAACCCGCCTTTCGTGGACCAGATCGCCGCGGCGATCGGCTATGAGACGGCTGATGCGAATGGGTATCTCTTGAAACTCGCGCCTCCACGATTATTGCGGGAAAAAGCAGGTTCAGCTTCAGTTCATCAAGAAGGTGGCCCAGAATAAGCCGCCCTATAACGCTCCATTCCCGGTCGCGTCCGCGCCGAAAGCGGCGGATCAATGGAATCCAGACGACTTTATTTGGTTGAAACTCAGGATCGACACCAAGGCTGGAAAGACTGGCCAGGCAACCGCTTGGACATGGAAGGATAGTGATCCGGCACCAAGTCCCGACAACGACGCCCAGGCGCTCGCTGTTTTCCCCATTCCGACGGGATTGGTGAGCCTTCCCGGCACCCCACAGTTTTACGGCCCCGACAAGTTGCAGCCTCCGAAAACGGGCCTCAACCCTAACCAATTCCTCTCAGCCAGTTTCGGCGAGGTGATCATTGAGAACCTCTCGCCAGCCTCGCCTCCGACCCCGACCGCCTCGACGAAACCCGACTGTCCAACTGATGGACCGCCACGACCGGAGTCCCCTGTCGCGATTTGCGCGGCTGAGCCGACGCGCCCTTGTCTGGAGCCGCCCCCCGGACCACTATTCGTCCGTCAGTGGCCAAACTCCGCGGTTGCTGTGAACTTCACTGCAACACCATCACACCGATGGAAGCTGAGCCAGCGCGGGTTGTCGATCCGGCCAGACGAGCGGACGGTCGAGGATGACATTCGTCTAGTCAGCAGCGAGAGATCCGCCGATGCAGACGGTCATGTCGATCCGGATCGTGCGTCATCCCAGAGGCGCTGGTGATCGCCCATGCGCGCGGCACCTTTTTGTGTTTGGCGGATCGGCCATGTTCCCTCTGTTGCGGTACCAGACTTCCGGTCCGCCGTTTGAGGACGATGGGGCGATTATCGGCGAATCGATGCACTTGCGAGCCAGCAACGACGGGGAATTCGAAGTGGAATTCCGCGTCGCCACGCCGGCGATGCCCGTCACTTTGCGAATGCAACTCGCCCTGCACCGCGGTCCGGACGACTACGGCCGGATCACACTTCCACAAGTCGTACTCGACCCGCAAAAACTCCGTCTCGACAGGGACCGAGGCGACACATGGCGAGTCGTTTACCACAGTTACTCTCGCGTATTGCAACAAATCCTCAACGATCATGACGAGGGTCGCAGCGCCCCGATCGAGATCACGCGAGATGGCGCTGGAACATTCGGTGGCGGAGTTTCGTCGGTGGGGTCGTTTGATGATTTCTAATTCGCGTGTAACACGCTTATTGATCCTCGATTCCGCGTCGTGAATCGGGTCAACGAACAGGAAGCGTCTTTTTGCATTTGGTCCGGAACCGACAACATTGCAGTTCGGATGGTCGGCGTCGACCAGTATGGACCCAAGCTTACGCGAGCGGCCAAAATGACCGATTGTCGGGCAACGGCACGATCGTCGTGTCGTCGTCAACATAAATATTCGGAATAACCGCTAAAGCCCATATCGGGGTTTATCCGATCAATTCGACGCTGGGACGTGTGTTGCCGGTAAGTGGGCTGGAAGTCCACGGGCACAAATCGCAAAGAGCGGACCGACCGTCGATCGTCGCCAAGTTAATCCGACTTGAATGATCGAAAGCTATGGTTTGGCGAACGCGGTACGGAGTGCACCTTAGCCACGGAATCGGCTTTTATGAAGATCGCTCATATTGTCGTGGCAGTTGCCGTTACCCTTTGCGGGTTCATCGGTTATAGTCTGGGTACAGGCTGGATACACGTCGGCCCACCGGATCACTCGACCATCGAAGCACCCCCCAAGAATCCGACGAACGCCGACTCCAGCCAAGGTCAGATTATGCCAATCGGGCCAAACAAAGGATCTTTGGCCGATCCAGCCGTGCTTCCGGCGGCGTTATCCATTGCACCGCTCGCCACGGCACTCAATGCCGTGGCTCAGACACATACGCACAATTCGTCCACATCTGGCGCCGTCCAGCCCCACCAGTCCCCGCGCCACCTACGCCGGCCCCCCCGGCGGCCACGCCTGCGCCCGCGACGGCCACCGCTGGCACCGCGCCAGCCGCAACTGCCGCCGCGGCGAGCACGCCACCTCCTCCCGTTTTGCTAAATCCTGTGGTCGTCCTTCAATCGACGGACACGCCGCCGGCGCCGATTGGCGAGATTGTTGAGTCGGATGGTCCTATGTACACCATCAATGCGACCGACTCGTCCGATAATTGGAATGCGACAAAGATTCCCGGTGTCACTTTCAAAGTGAAAGTCACGAAGCTCGGTGCGAAGTCCTACCTTCAGCCGACGCTTGCGACGCAAACGAAAGTGCCCTGCGCGATCACATTTAATGAGTCGGGATCGTACGCCGTGAACATCGCGGCGACCAAGGACTTGCAGACGCTGGAATCGAGCAAGACCATCACGATCCGCCCAATCACGCGAAGCGTGATTCCGAAAATCGCCTCTGTTCAAGTAGATGGCGGCACTTTGATTACGGAGTTTTCCCAGCCGATCTCGTTAGGTCCGGACGCGACTGGGTCCCTCACGATTCACTCGGTCCTTGCACTCGATGCGAAGGCGGTACCGCCATCTCGAACGTTGGCGGTGCTCAATCGGACGACCGATCAACTCGCTGGGGCGGCTAACGGCGCCGTGGTGACGCTCTCGGCCGACACTGCTCGATCGGAGGGCGACCTGAAGATCAAACTCGATCCGACCTCGCTCGTGGACAAACCGAATCAGCTCGCGGTGATCGACGTCTGGACGTCCGAGCAGTCAAGCCCGCCCCAACCATTCGTGGTCACCAGAGTGCCAACGACCGTGGTGGGTCGATCGGTGCCGCCGCGACCGGGCCGAACGTCGAGTTCCCGGAGTATACGGCGCCGCGGAGTTCCCGGACGGCTTCAATCCCTCCGACAAGGTCGAGATGCGGGTGACGCGCCTGTATTACTACCGGGATGCCCATCGGGTGGCTCAGATCGTCAATCGCGACGTCAACTCATACAACTATGTGGCCGTGGCCACCGCTCGACGACAGGCTGCGTCGCCGCAAGGCGGCCGATCAGGCAACCGATCAACGGCGGCTGACTGAGATCAAGGCGGTTCGCGCAGCCCAGGCCACCCGCGCCGCTGAGCATGATCTCCAAAAAGCACTGGATGACCAGGCCGCGCGCAAAGGAAGACGCCCAAACCGCGCAAGAACTCCGAAGCACCCAGCAGCAGATCGACGCGAATCAAGCGGAGCTGTCACCAAGAACCAGACCGATCTGAAGGCTGCTCAGGCGGCCCCAGCCGCCGCGACCGACCCGCAAGCCCAAACAAAGATAACTGCGCTTCAGGCCATGATTGCCAGCGAAACCCAGAAGGACACTGACCTCCAGAATAAGCAGAAGGCACTGACGGCTCAGCAAGCGGCATCCACTACCACGGCGCTTGACAACAAGGTGACTGAAGCCCGCGCGAAGGTCGAGAACCTCAGAAATGCCGAAGCCGAGCAAAGCGACACGGATGTCCAGCAGCAGCGGACATCGAGGACCGCGCCGTGAGAACCAGTTCGCCAGGATGTCGCCGCGGCTCATGAAGACCCTGATACCTACGCGCCCGGGCAAGCCCGGCTCGCTCGACCCCGTGCACCAGGTCTCGGTCTCGGTCATCGGTGAAGGGGAAATCCAGCTTCGCGGCCCGATCAAGGGAATCAACGTCATCAGGACGATGATCAACCAGATCGACGCTCCGGTCGGCCAGGTCGCGTCGGTATCCATACCGTACAGATCAACGGCGAGCACGCGGACCGCATGGAGAGAGTCGCGGGACGGATCCAGGACTACATCGACCACTCGCGTTTTCTACCGTCCAATCGGCGCAATTACTCCGCAACGCCGTGGTGACCGTAGCCAGCCGCTCGCCCAGGAGGCACAGGACAAGTCACAGGCTGAACTGAGCCACAACTTGCAGCTCTGCCCCGACGAAAAATCGCGGCGAGAATCCTACTCCGCGCCTCTCGGTCGCAACAATTCCGCGACGAAAAGTACGTGCGGGCGTTCTTCGGTGAAGATTTTGTCAACGAACTCAAGGAAATCGACTCGGAGTTCCTGCAAAGTGGGAACAAGCTGTTGTCGCTTCATTCGATGGACACCACCAGCCTCGCCTCCGCGCTGTTCTTGCTGTCCATTGCGAAGAACGACGTTCGCGAGGAGATCCTGAACGTATTCCAGTCGTCGCTGACGGAGTCACCGACGATATTGCCTGCGGGCCGAGGCGAGCGATACATCCCAGGCTCAATAGCTCCTCGCCGGCCACGAAAAGCACGGGAACAGAAACTCAAGAAATTTTCACCAGATTCAAGATGTTGGCCAGCAACGCCAAGTTTCAGTCGCTGCGAGGATTCTTCAACGCACAGCGTCACCGGCAACGATACAATCAACCCGCTGCAACGCGAAGTTATTCGCCTCGCCCAGATCTTCAAGAGCCGTTGGTAACCGAACTCGAGTTGAACCAGCGAATCAAGGAACGCGGGCCTGATCGAGGAGCGACTGGGCGATTACATCGAAACCCTCGGAAACAGCAGCGGCACAGCGCGACGCCGACGAAGCTCTGCGCCTGCGCAAACCAACATCGCCAGCAGAATCCAGTCGATCGCCAGTTCCATCCAGGAGCGTCGATGGCCATCGTGCGAGCGGATTCTGGTGAAGCCGAGCCGGATCTTTGATAGCAATGGAAGATTATTAGATACGCCGATATATAAAGACGTATTAATGATATTGGACAAAAGCAGAATTTCCCGACCGGATGACCTGTCGCACTTGGCCGCTTGAACAGCCCGGAAGACGTCTTCGGGCTGGAGGGCAGTGGAAGTCGACGGCACCGTGACATTCCGTAATGACACGTGACGGATCACGGACTCCGGGATCAGGGTCGAGTTTGTGCCCAAGGGCATGGTTATTGTCAGTTCGACTGGACGACGGTGCCGATAACAAAGCTTGGAAAGCAAATCGACGAGGACGTCAACACCTTTCCAGAAGAGCTGGGACCGATTGGGACAACTCGACTCTTCTCGATCGGAGCACGAAGGATGTCGCCAAAAAAGGTCCATGATCTGAAGGTCGCCGTCTGGCAAGTGTCCGCGACATTCTGGCCGGACTCATCCGTGCAAGAGGAAGTCGGACGCAGGTCTCCCGTGAAGACCAGATCATCTCGAATATTATTATGTGACCTTTACAGTTCGCCAATTATCAGAAGCCTTGCGTGTCAGAAACACGCTTCAGGAGAAGCAAGACGCTTCTCGAAGCGCTTACTCCATCGCCATTGACGCTTTTGGAGAAAGCGTCCCTCAAGCTGATCGAGACCGATATCCTCAACGAGGAGCCTGAAAAGGCGTTGCGGTTGATCGGCCGGATGATCGAATCGATGAACGAGCTGGAGGATTCGCCGGTGACCAAGGGTCCGGGGGTCGATCCGGAGCTGAGCCGACAAGCTGGACGAGTGCCGGAGAAAGACGGCTCCGGTCGTTCATCCCGGAACTGATCAAGATGCTCTTCGCCCGCCGGAACTTCGACGCGTCAAGGCGGCCGATCGATCACAAGAAACTCCTCGACATGCTGATCGACGATGTCGAAGGACAAGTACATCGATCTGCTCGAGGGGACGCGTTCGCATACCGCGAACATCGACGCCTACATCAAGGCCATCGCGACGGCGTACTCGACAACGACTTCAACACGCAGTTTTATTACCCCGCGTTCGCCGAGATCCGCCGCGCCAGCCGGTACTACGACGTGACGCTCGGGATAGTCGAGACGACCACCGTACTGGCCAACAACCGCGGGTTTGCGACGGTCGAGCCCTCGGCCACGATGGAGTTCGACCTCCCAAGCGCGATATCCTGATCAATGAGGCCATGAACGGCGCGCTGGCCATGACCAAGGATTTCGGCGCACTGGTCGAACGACCCGAGCTTCCTCGCCATTGGCCAAGCTCAGAGCGGTCAGCCCGACCAGTTCGCTGGCGTCGGGGGCCGGCGGGGGGTCAATACCGTGCGAAACATCCTGCCTGGGCTCCGCGATCAAACGACGAGAAGTTGTTCAGCCAGCAAGGCGCGGGCCGGTCCCAGTTCGGCTCGGCGATGGAGGCCTTGATTCCCGACCCGGCGGTGTACAAGTTTGAGACCGGTACCGGATTTGAGATTCGTCCGGTGATCCAGCCCGACGGTCAGTCGGTCGTCTTCCATTTCAACTACATGTACACGACAAATATTCGCGAACCGGTCCGTGCCGACGAGAAGCACCTCGGCCGGATCAAGCGGCATTTCATCGATACCGACGTCCAGCTCGGCAACTACGAGTTCCGTGAGGTCAGCCGTTACCAGGTCGCGCTCAAGGCAGCGCGGACCAGCCGCGGGGTCCCGCTCTTCGAGGACATCCCGGTCATTGGGATCCTCTTCCGCCCCTTGCCCAGCGCCGAGTCGTCGCTCCAGGAGAACATCGTGATGGCTCAGTGGACGTCTTTCCGACCCTTTTCGACCTGATGGGCCTCCGCTGGGCTCCGGCGGTGGCTGATCTGGATACGCTCGGCTCAGGAACGACGATTTCACCGTCCGGAACCGTAATCGTCACGTGAATAACAACGTGTTCGATATCTCCAGTGCGAGTGTTGACGAATCCTCCGCATTCCCTCCGCCGAGCGCCGGTCCGACCTTTATCGGGGCAAGCAGACGATTCCCGACGTTCACCCGAACGGCTACCGTGGAAGGGGCTGAATTACCGCAGTAGCCAGTCTTCGTGAGGGATACGACCCGACCATGACCAATCCGGAGAGCCGGTTCATCCCGTCGGAATCGCGAGAGACAAATCCGCCGGACTTGGATCAGAATCCGGTTTTGCCCAACATGGCTCCGCCTGCTGGATTTGCCCCGCCACCGGCGATCGAGTTGAATTTGCCGCGACCGCGCCGGCGTACCCGCGCCTCCGCCGGCACCGGTGAATCGTGGAGTCGGCTTCCGTGGAACCGCCGGTGCTCGCGGGACGGCTCCAGCGAACGCGGTTCAACCGGGCGTGGCTAGTCGACCGGCTCCGCGGGGCTGACTCCCGGGTCTGCCGTCTCGGTGAGGCAAGGATCGGTCCCGTCGCCGAGCCGGATCGAGGGCGCCCCGCCGCTCAATGGACCAACCGCTCCGACCCCTCCGCGCACTCCAACGCGGCCCGACCCTACGACTCCGGCAGCCCTGAATCGAAGGCGTGATGACGTGCCTCTCGCGGTCGGCGTTCATCGTCCCGCAACCAACCACGCTCCGGGCGAACAACGCGCCTACCTCGATTAGCCGAAGTGCCGTCCCAGAGTTGTCATCGACCGGAGTTGGGGATTCGGTTGTCGCGCGATCGCGGCCAACCCCGCAAAAGGCATCGGCCTCATCTGTCGCGCAACCAGGTCCAACCCGCGCAAGACACTGGCAACACCCGTCGCAGCGCCCAAGAGGACAACCGAGCCGAAGAAATGGGACATTCTGTCACGAATCCGTGGGACGAATGAGTAACGCGAGGTTCCGATTTTCCAAGATTGCCGTTCGCAACGTCGTGTTCGTCGGTGTGGTCGGACCAAACCGTCTGAGAGGTGCCAGTCATGCTTATTGCTCGGCGAACCTTTGTCGCGGCGGCGGCAATGGCCTTTGTGACGGTGGTCGGCACGGCCTCGGGCCGGCACCGGGTTTCTCGGTACGTACCAAACCGCAGATGTTTTGCGATGTGCCGGACCGCGATTACATTCATGGCGGGCCGTCTCTGCCAGGGCTTGCGATGAGCACGACGGCTCTTCTGGTGCTCGTCCCCGGTTCCGTGCCCCCCGATGTCCTGCCTTCGGGCCGCAGGATGGTCTACTACCAACTTAAGCAGAACGAAGTTCGGGTCGAGCATTGTTCCATTTCCCGCGTCTCCCTGGCCATCCGCGACGATGGGTACTGGACGTTGAGTCTGAGGGCCGATCAGAACCAGCAGATGTTCACGAAGACCCCGCTGATTGCGGCAGGCCAAGCCGTGCCGGGTGCTCAAACCACGGTGCCCCGCCCAAGCCCAATCCTTCCGGCCAACGCCAACAACCAAGTTTACGGAATACATCAAGCACAACCTGTTCATCGTCAAGGTACGTGCCTACACGGGGTTTATCCCTGATACCGCTGCTGACGGCGTGCCGGGCCGACCGGTACTGTTTCAGGTGCTCCCCGATCCATTCTGGGTCCAGAGAGGAGTCCCGTTGTTCCCCAAGTTTGAAGGGCAGAAGCCCGAGATCGTTGCATTTTTCAAGACCATCGACCGCGTCGAGGTTGAGCTGTCGTACCGCTGATAGGCGATGGATTCGTCGATCCGGTAAGCAAGAGAACGAGTGAGGGGCCAGAGGGAGGCGGACATGTTACGAGACGCACGGATCGGACAGATCTGTCTCTGCGGGATCGGCGCGGCGGCCCTGAGCCTCGGGCTCGTAGGCGACGAAGCACGCGGCCAAAGCATCGCGGACGCGAACCCCGGCGTGGGGACCGCGTCAATCGCGTCGACGCCGACCCCGCCCGGTCTGGCGCCAAGCGGGGTTCTGCCGATTTCCTCGGCCGTCGTGCCGAATCCGTTGCAGGGACCGTCGCTTGCACCCGCGGCCGTGCCCGGTGACCCGTCGACTTCGATGGCGCTACGACATAATCTGGCGACACAGCTCAAGGCTGGCCGGCACAGCACGTTGTGCCAGTCCCGCCGTCGCTTGAGATCGAGGTCCTCGATCCCAACGCCGACCCTCTCGGCAACCCGGCCGTGCGCACGATCAAGGACGCGGCTGGCCGGACCGTCGTCGATATTCCTCCGGTCGTGCTGGTTCATCGGTACTACTACACCGGCGACCGATCGTTCCAGGGGCCGATGCTGCCTGGCGGCCCGTCGATCATTGTGGTCCACCACCCTCGAAACGGCGAACGGCTTTATGTCCAGACGCAGATGCTTCCCGGAGCGCTCGCGTGGTCTACTCGCAGTCATCGATTGAGTATGACTACGGCCCACAAGCGATCATTCTGAAGTTTGGACACCACGGCAACCCCAGCATCGTCTACCGCCAGGGAACCCCTGCGTTGGAGCATTTCCGGCAAGCCCGTGAGGCTCGTCGCCAGCGAGTGGACAAATGGGTACAGCGAACGGGAATCCCCCAGGCCCTCGACAAGGTTCGCGAGGGAACTTCCAACGCGGTTGGGGCGTCGGCCGACGGCGTGAAGGCCGTCGGGAAAGCCGTTGTTTCTCCCATCGTGCAGGTGGTGCAGGCCACGCCGCTCGGCACGATCTTCACCTCCGATCCCGCACGGCAGGCCCAACGTGAGCAAGAAGCAATCGCCAACCAAGCCCAGTCCGAGGCAGACAAGCTTTCCGCCGACATACCGACGGTCCGCTAGGCGTCTTGATGGCAGATGAGGATCGGCCGCGCTTCGCTTTTCGCCGCTTGATTGGCAGATCGCTGGCGTTCCGAGTAGCATAACGATAAAGCTCGGCTGCGAGGCTGAATGATCAATTGAACGGCATCGCGGATAATGAACGATCATGCTGTCAAGGCGATCGGACCCGCATCATGTCCAATCCCGTCTCCATGTCCAGCCCGGCAATGATTCGTATCGGCAATGGCGCCGGCTTTTGGGGCGACAACCTCGATGCGCCGTACCTGCTGGCTCGCGACGGTGGGCTCGAAGTCTTGACACTGGAGTATCTGGCCGAGCTGACCATGGCGATCCTCAGTCATCTCCGGCCAAGGATCCGGCCTGCCGGTTATGTCAGCGATTTTCCTGAGCTGGTCGAGCGATTGGTGCCGGTTCTTCGCGAACAGCGGGCCTGCGGATTGTAACCAACGCGGGAGGGTTGAATCCGACGTCGTGCGCGAACGCATTGCGGTAAGATTCTGTCCGTCGCGGGGATGGACATCGATGGCGATCGGCGTCGTCACGGGCGACGACGTGCTCGACCGAATTCCCCAATGGATCCAGGATGGACTTGACTTCGTCTCACCTGGAAACAGGTGCTCCGATTTCCAGCGTGGCCTCTCGACTTGTCGCGGCCAATGTCTATCTGGGAGCCAGACCGATCGCCGAGGCCCTGCAAGGCGGAGGCCGGTTCGTTATCACGGGGCGCGTCGCGGACGCGTCGCTGACTCTTGGTCCGGCGGCCGCTCATTTCGGCTGGGATTGGGATGAGTGGGCGAAGTTGGCCGGCGCATCGGTCGCCGGCCATTTGATCGAGTGTGGTGCCCAGGCGACCGGGGGCCTTTGGCACGGCTGGAACGAGCTTCCCGACTTCGCCGGAGTCGGTTACCCGATCGTCGAGATCGAGGCGGACGGCTCCTGCGTGATCACCAAGCCGCGCGGAACCGGTGGGCAGGTCAGCGTCGGTACAGTCACCGAGCAATTGCTCTATGAGATCGACGATCCCGCGCGATATCGTACGCCCGATGTCGATGTCGATTTCACCGAAGTGTCGTTGGAGCAGGTGGAGTGGATCGGGTCGCCGTCAAGCGAGCTGTCGGACAACCTCCGTCCGATCAACTCAAGCTGGTCGCCGTCTATCAAAGACGGGTGGACGGCCAGCGGGATGTTGGCCGTCGTGGGACGCGATGCGGAGGCCAAGGCCCGCGCGGCCGGCGCCCTGATCCTCGAACGAGTGGCCCGGCGCTGGTCATCATCTGGCCGATTCGCTGGTCGAGTGTTTGGGAGCGGTGACGTGGCCCCGGGCGTAATCCGGCCGGCGTCGCCGCCTTTTGAAGTCGTCCTGCGCGTGACGGTGCGCGACCCCAACCGCGCGGCGGTCGAACGGTTTTGTCGCGAGCTGGCCCCATTGGTCACCTCGGGACCACCTGGGATCGCCGGCTATGCCTCCGGGCGGCCGTCGCCGCGCCCGCTTTTGGCTACTGGCCAGCTTTGGTGCCACGCACACTGGCCGAGGAGCGCAGTCAAGTCGACGTCCGGACGGCCGCGGAGTGGGCCGTCGTTCGTGAAATCCGCAGAGGTCTCCAAAAACCTTGATGTCGGCGCGAATGGGATTAACCATGTCGGAAACATCGCGATGGATTCGGTTGGGAGAACTGGCACATACCCGTAGCGGCGACAAGGGGAATCGATCCAACATCGGTGTCGTCGCCAATGATCGAAGCAAGCTACGATTGGCTGAAAGCCTGTCTGACCGAGTCGGTTGTCGCGGAATACTTGCAGCCATTGGGCATTGGTCAAGTTCGTCGCTATGAATTGCCCGTGCTTCGTGCGTTCAATTTCGTGATCGAGCGTGCCTTGGCGGGTGGAGCGAGCCGTTCGCTCCGGCTGGACACGCAAGGCAAGGCGCTGGGCGTCGTCCTCCTCGAATTGAAGCTTCCCGCGCCGGGCGATGGATCTCCCATGTCGGAAAGGGTCTGATCGCCAATGAGTGCGAATCTGGTCGACGGAACGATGTTGGTCCCGTGGCCCTGCTCACGCTCAATCGTCCGGAGCAGCGGAATGCCCTGTCTCGCTCGCTGGTCGCTCGACTGCGTGACGCGGTCGACCAGGTGGAGAGTCGACTCCACAATCCGCGTCGTCGTCCTGACCGGCACCGGCCCGGTGTTCTGCTCGCGGCATGGATCTCAAGGAGGCCAGTGAGGAACGGCGTCGGTCACGAGGCGGAAGAGAAAAGCATCGCCACGTTCTGAAGGAGTTCGCCGATCTCTTGCAGCGCATTCACACGCTTCCAAGCCGACCATCGCCGCGGTCAACGGCGACGCGCTTGCCGGCGGAGCCGGCTTGATGGCCGCGTGCGACCTCGCGATCGCGGCCGACTCGGCCCGAATCGGCTATCCCGAAGTTCGTCACGGACTGGTCGCGGCCATCGTCATGCACGACTTATCCCGACAGATCGGCGACCGACGTGCCCGGCAATTGCTCCTGAGCGGCGACTTGATCTCGAGCAAGGTCGCGCATGAGTGGGGAATGGTCAACACGATTACCACGGCGGAACGGTGCGTCAAGGAGGCCATCCAGGTCGCCCACGCTCTGGCGGAGTGCGCACCCGGCGCGTTGGCATGGACCAAACGACTGCTCGACGAAGCGACCTCTCGGCCACCCGACCTGCGCGGCGCGGCCGCGGTCAGTGCATCGGTTCGGGCTCCGAGGAAGCACGCGAGGGAATCCTGGCCTTCATCGAAAAGCGCCCGCCACGCTGGGCCGCGTCTGCGACGTCTGCCAGCCATTCGAAATAAGAGGAGTATCGGCATGTCCCAGGACAGCGAGCGGCTCAATTCCCTGGATTTGGGATCAGACTGTCGGGAGCGTGCTGGAACGCACGGCCAAGCAGTATCCCGATCAAGACGCACTGGTCTTTCCTCAGTTGAAACTGCGATGGTCGTGGCGCGAGTTGAATCAGAGAGTCAACCAGATCGCGTCGTCGTTGATCGCCCTGGGAGTCGATGCGGTGAGCACGTTGGCATCTGGTCGATGAATGTCCCGGAATGGGTCGTGACCCAGCTCGCCGTCGCTCGGATCGGTTCCGTGCTGGTCAACGTCAATCCCGCCTATCGGCTCCACGAGCTGAAGGATGCCCTGGCGATCGCCGACGTGGCGACGCTGATCGTCGGCAGCCCTTTCAAGGGCTCGGACTTCGTGGCATGGTCGAGTCGCTTTGTCCCGAGGTGGCCGCCGCGACGTCTCAAAGTTGGTCTTCGGCCCAATTCCCCCGTCTTGAAACGGCTGATCGCGCTGGGCAAACGGCCTGGCCCCGGCTGGTGGAGCTGGTCCGACCTGGAACAACTTCCGCCGTACTGCCGCTGTCGGTCTTGACGAACGCGCCAGACGGTTCGAGCAACCGATGTCCTACAACATTCAGTTCACATCGGGGACGACCGGCCTGCCCAAGGGAGCCATGTTAACATACCGCAACATGCTGATGAATGCGTATCACGTCGGCGAACGGTTGAGATACACTGCCGCGGATCGGGTCTGTGTGCCGGTGCCGTTCTACCATTGCTTCGGCTGTGTGCTGGGCACCTTGGTCTGCCTGGTTTATGGAGCGGCGGTGGTGGTGCCGGCCCCGTCATTTGATGCGGGCGCCACCTTGGCGGCGATCGCCGCCGAACGTTGCACGGCCGTGTACGGCGTTCCCACGATGTACGTGTGACAGCTCGAACATCCCGAATTTGCCCGATATGACCTGACCAGCTTGCGTACCGGGATCATGTCAGGTGCACCCTGTCCGTTGCCCTTGATGGAGAAGGTCGTCAGCCGGATGGGTATCCGCGAGATTTGCATCGGCTATGGCCAGACGGAGGCCTCGCCGATCATCACGTTCACCTCGGTCGACGACCCGATCGAAGTCCGCGTTGGCACAGTCGGCCGTCCGATCCCGGGTCTCAAGACCAAGGTGGTCGATCCGGTCAGCGAAGCGAGGAAGAGCCGAACCAGGCAGGGGAGATATGTGTGCGGGGCCATTGCGTGATGGCCGGCTATTACAACAACCCCGAGGCCAGTCAACGTGCGATCGACGAGGACGGTTGGCTTTATACCGGCGACCTGGCCCGTCGCCGCGCTGATGGGAACTACGGCATCCGGGGCCGCAATAAGGAAATGATCATCCGCGGAGGCGAGAACATTTATCCCGCCGAGGTCGAAGAGTTTCTCCATCATCATCCGGCCGTCGCCGAAGTCGCGGTGGTCGGCCTCCCCGACGAGAAATATGGCGAAGTCGTGGCGGCCTGGGTCGTGCCTAAGTCGGGGTGACGATCGCGTCCGGACGATCTGATCGTGCTACTGCCAGGGCCAGATCGCCTATTTCAAGATCCCGCGGTACATCACGATCGTTGACACACTCCCTAAGACGGTAACCGGCAAGATCCGCAAGCACGTTCTCAAAGATCAGGCGATCGCCGATCTCGGGCTGGAAGACGTGGCCAAGATCCAGACGGCTTGAGCCATTTTTGCCTCATCGAGCCGGAATGCGTTGTCGATTCCATCGCTCTTTCCAACGGCCATACCGGGAGGCGACGTCCTTGCCCCAGGTACCGTACCAGGCATAGCCGTTGCGGCGCTCCTGCTCGATTTTCGCGATGTCGTACTTGATCACGCCGTCTCGGCCACAAAAAATCGGGCGGTTGCCGCCGATTTCGTAGAACCGTGCCCAGAGTGGCAGCGGCATCCTTGGCTGAAACAATCATCTTGTCGCCATTGACGTGGATCTGCTTGATCCCTTGGATCTGTGAGTCCGCGAACCAGCGCACGCCCGCATGGACCGCCTCTTTGATCTCGGGCGTGGGATTGTCCTGGCTCATGAGCAGGCGCAAGATCCCCGCGCTCTCGGAACTGGTCAGTGATGGCGGTTCAAACGATCGTCCCCAACACGGCTCGAGCGTCTTCTCATCGTGTTGGGCACACCAGATGGTCAGCTTCCGTTGACTTTGATCTGGCAGTTGAGGATGCACTGGATTCCCGAACGAACGCATTGTCCGGCTGCCGAACGTCGGCGTTCGTCAACAAATGAGAATTCCGAGGAGTGAGCCACATCACTCAGGAACTCCAGGATGTTGACCATTGCTCTGTCATTGAACGTGATAAGCCGATGATAGCCCTTACCAGGCGGGAAGAATTGCGGCCACCCTCCGCTGGGATATTGTGATCGGAGGACATGATCGAGACCTTTGAGGACCGCGTCACGGTAGTGGATATCCTGGGTGGCGCGATACGCGCGAGCGAGAAATCGCAGCTCGCTAAAGGTCGCGCCGTTGTCGAATGTTCCCTGGATCGAATGCCGGTCGCCAGTGAAAGGCTGGACCGTGGTGTCGAGGTTTTTAGGCCAGCTCCCTTGGTCAGACTGGTAAGAGAGGACGTTCGCGGCAACAGTCTTTCCTTCTTGGCTTCGATACCATTCGTCGGGCTTTTGGAAATAGCTCTTCCAGGAACCATCAGCGGCCAACGCGCTGGTGATTGCCGCGTTAACAACCACGAAGACCGTGAGAACGCTCATGGGTTTGTTCGACCGCCGCGCCATGACCGACTCCTTGTTGTAAGCGATTTCGGCGTGAGGCCTCGCCGTCAATGCTCGGTTCGGCGAGCAATTGCCCGATTGGGGTGCTCGTGAACGAGGTCTTCGAGCCAACTCCTGTATGTCGTTAGGTAGGCGTGTTCCACCTCGGACGAGCCCGGATTGTCTTTGAGCACATCCAGGAGCAACCTTCGGAAAACTGCCAATTCCGATGAGACGGATCTGGCGCTGATCAGGTTGTGGCGCTCAAACCGGTCGGTCTTCAGATCGTAGAACCGCTCGACTCCCGTGCCAGTGCGAATGTAATGATGGCCAGAGGCCACGAGGGACATTTCGAGCCCCCGGTGTCCGCGGGTGTGCCTCGGCTGAATTTGGAACGCGGTCGCATTCGCCTGCTCTGAGAAGGCAGGGCTGGTCATGCTGCGCGGCACCTCGCCAGACGGCCGTTTCCAGTCGGCTGCCAGCGATCGCCCGGGAAACGGTGAGACGGCCGACAGACCCAGCAGGTCGACCACGGTTGCCGGTAGGTCACGCAGGCTGACCGGGCTCTCCACCACTCGCCCCGCCGGCGCGACCGGGGAAAGGATCACCAGCGGAACGCCGACCTCCTCGAGGTTGACACTCTGGGAATGGCCGACCAGGTCGTGCTCGCCGAAGGCTTCTCCGTGGTCCGAGGTGATGATCACGTCTGTATTTTCAAGCAGTCCCTGGCGCTGAAGCCCATCGAGCAAAGTTTGGAGTCGTTGATCGAGGAAAGCAATGCAATCATCATAACAATCGCGCACCATGATGATTTCGTTTCGATGCGCGGGGTTCTTTGGCATTCCCACGAAATCGATAAGCAACTGATAATCCGCAACAGTCCTGGGCCGGATCCCGAAGCGGCCCTCATAACCCGGCGGAGGAATGTACGGCTCGTGCGCGTCGAAGTAGTTCAGGAAGGCGAAGAAGGGACGATCGGGCCGCCTTCGGCCCAGCCACTGGGTAAAACGGTCGTCGATTTCTGTCGCACTGCCGGATTGGATATTGATCCATTTCTTTTCGAAGAAGGACTCGGGCGTTGGAATATTGCCGAGGCTGAGGAGGTTTTGAAGGATCCAGCTACCGGCAACCGTGCGAGTCAGAATCGATCGTGGCGTCAACGCGTAATCCGCGTAATGGGTGAAGCCTCGAGACAGCCCAGTGTCGAACGTGCAGCAGTTGGTGTTCGCGACGAATCCGGCGGTCTGATAGCCTTGTTTGGTCAGAAATTCCGCCAGCGTCGGATACGGGGCATCGAGGGTGAACTTCCACTGGGCGTCGATTCTGAGCGGCCACTGGCCGGTGAAGAAGCAGGCATGCGAGGGAAACGTCCAGGGGGCAGGCGCCAGGGCTTGCTTGTACACAACCCCCTTTCGCGCCCACTTCGTCAGGTTGGGGGTGGTATCGCGGTTGTAGCCGTAGAGATTCGAGTTGAAGGCACGGACGGTGTCCCAAACGATCAATACCACGTTGCGAGCGTTTGGTGGCGATGGCGGCAATTCGGCCACGGTCCGCCATTCACGGACCGCCTGCCAGCCCGACGAGAGGGCAACAGAGACACCAAGCACGCCGAGCAACGTCGCGAACGTCCATCTGACCTGGCGGCGGACTGAAACCTCGAGCCGCGACCGCGTCACTGATCAGGCGGCCCGCACCGGCCGCCATTAGTAAGCTGCATGCCGCATACAGAGGCATTCTTAACAGGGCCAGCCAGATCGCGAGCGTTGCCAATAGCCCGGACTCTAACCGCACCGAAATGAGAGCCGGCCGGATTCGTTTGATTGCGGCGAGCAACACTCCGGGAACCACCATGAGAGCCGCATGGCCCAATGGAACGGTCCAGGGAAAGTCCCTGGCGGTGCGATAGTGTCCCTCGTTGTTCCAGCAGCATTTCTTGAAAACAATGATTCCTACGTCGAGAAAGCCACCGCAAAGGCCGAATGAGATCGCCAGCAATATCGTTGCCGTCGGGTCCAAGAAAGCGCGCCTTGAGGCGTGCCGGCCCGTGATTTCGGGCGGGGTCATGTCCATCGTGACAAGTCCCTCAGCAACATGTTTGCGGCCATCGCAAAGGACGGTATCCGCAAAACCGCCGACACAATTCGGAGTCACGACGAGCTCCGAAGTTGGCGCACGCGGACAGCCAGTCGAGGCGGGCTTTGCGGAACCCTAATTCCTACATTATCGCGGAACACTGTCGGTTTCCACATCGATCAATGAAATTCCGCGCGAATTGCGTGGATTCTGCAGCAACTCGTGGATCCTGACGTCCGCGACGCGGACAAGGTATGCACCTGTGCTCGTCTACGTCGAGCCTCATGCGCCAGGACGAGTGGCTGCGGCGAGCCCGCCTTTTGATGCGTCCGACCGCTTTTTCTCGATGGCGAGTGCGTCGATCTCGGCCTTGAGAGCCTGAACCTTGGCGAGCGCCGCGTCCAGGGGAGCCTTCTTTTCGGCCAGGACCTTCTCCTGCGCCGACTTTGCTGGCGTTGGCGTCCGCCTGAACTTTCTTGGCTGCCGCCAGTGCCGTCGTGGCGGTCTGGAGCACGACTCGGGCGTTTGCCAGGGCCTTCTCGACGGTGGCTCTCTCCTGATCGGCTCGGGTCGAGGCCTCTCGGGCCGAAGCAACGCCGAGGGTGGCGGCCTTGGTGAGCGCTCGGGCACTGGCGGCGGCTTGAGGGGCCGCGTTCTTGGCAAGCGTTGCCTGAGCCAGACCTTGAGCGGCAGCCGACTGGCGCACCCCGGCCGCGGCGATCGCCTGGATCCGCTCGATCGCTTTCTGTGCCTGCTTCGCCAGTTCGGCGGACGCTTGGGCCGTCGCGTCGGGTGTCGCGGCGGCTTTGAGTGCGGTTGCCGCAACGGCCAACGCGGGATCCTCGGACGTCTTGTCAGCCAGAGCTTTCTCGGTCGCCGCCTTGGCTGTCTTGAGTGCTTCCGCTGCCGACTTTTCAGCCTCGATGGTGGCGCCGATCGCTTTCTCACCGGCTGCTTGGGCCGTTGTTGACTGCGCAGTGAGCTGCTCGGCGGCTTGAGTGGTTGTCTGGGCTTCGGCGAAAGCGGCCAATTTCGCTCTGAAAGTCTGGTCAAGTTGCTGAACGATGCCGGTCTGCTTGTTCGCGGCTTGCTCGGCCTCACCAAGTTTCGCCTGCGCTCGGGTCAAAGCGGTATTGGCGGTGGCAATCGCCGTTTGGAGTGGAGCGAGCTGCTTGGTCAGTGAGTCCGCTTCGGCTTGGGATGCTGCCAGAGCCTGTTTCACTTGCTCGATGCGGACCGAAATTGGCGCCGGATTGACCGCGAGATTCGCCAGCCGCTTTCCGTCCTTGATGTCCCAGACGCGAACCTCGCCGGTCCAGTCGGCGGCGACGACTTTCGACTCGTCCTGACTGAAAACGGCCTCGAGAGCCAGGTCGCCGAAGGGCTCGAATTCGCGCTGTTTCCCGCCATTCTGGTCCCAGAGTCTGACAACCCGATCCCGGCCGGTCGAGAGCAACCGCCCATCCCTCGCGAATCGAAGCGAGGCGACTCCGCCGCCGTGGGCTCCGAAGGTCTTGATGTTGCCGCCGTTTTCCATTTCCCAGAGCCGAACGCTTCCATCCTCGCTCGCCGACGCAACAACGTTGGAATCCAACCGCCATGTGATGTCGGTGATGGCCGCCTGGTGGCCTCGCAGGTCGTAGAATTCGCGGCCGGTCTGGGATTCCCACGCGATCAGACCATTGTTGCGGTCGCCGGTCGCGAGCAAGGCTCCATCGGGGCTGTACTCGATCGCCGTGATCCACTCGGTGTGTTTTCGCAGCTCGGTTGCGAGCGAGCCGTCGGCCGTGTTGAAAACGCGGACGACCTTGCCCGGCCCGCCAAGTGCGACCTGGGAGTGGTCAGCATTGATATCGGCCGCGAGGACTGCGTCGTACTCCTTGCCGACCTCGAACACGCGGTTCCCCTTTTTGACGTCCCACGCGACAGCCAGTCCCGATTGACCGCCGCGGCCTCCACCGGCAAGGAGGAGGTCGCCGTTTCGACTGAACTTCAGGACGTGGATCGTTCCCTCCGGAAACGGAAGAACGCCGACGAGGTGAAGGTCGGTCGTTCGATACAAGAGCACTTGTTTGTGACCAGCGATCGCGACCAGAGGAGCCCACGGACTTGAAGCCATCGCGACCACGGCGTTGGGCTTGGCCTGGGGAATATAAGGCTCGGTCGAAAGATTCTCGGGCATCGCCGGCGTGCCGGCAGGCTTACCCAATGACGAGGGGTCGAGCTTGAACTCGAACTTCGGCTTGGCCTTGGTGGAGGCGACACTGCCGGAGTTCTCAAGGGCGCCGCCGTCGATCCACTTGCGGATCAGCTCGATCTCGGCGTCCGGGATCTTCGCCGACATTGGCGGCATCTTAGGCTCCTCCTTGTGCATTACCACCAAGAGGAGCGTACTATTGTCGGCGTCACCCGGCTCGACCACCTTGCCCGAGCCTCCCCCTTGCAGGGTCGGCGCCGTAGTTGTCGAGGTTCAAGCCCCCTTTCTGCTTATCGGGGTTGTGACACGAGCCGCAACGACTTCGGAAGACTGCCGACACGTGCTCCTGGTAGGTGATCTTCGCCTTGGGCGGGTCAGCAGCGCGGCCGACCGACACCAAGCCAAGACACGAGCAAACCAGACTCGACAGAACGGCAGCCGAAAGCTTCGATCGCATGATCACTGGTCTCTCAATCAAACAAACGTTCGGTGAGCGTTCTCGCCGTGGTCGCGGGTCTCCCGACCTGCGCCGAACACAGCTTTACTCGACGCATCGCATACTCGTGTCAACGACTTAATGATTGAACAGGAATTCGCGACTATTGAGCAACGCCCAGAAGATATCCTCGAGTTTCTGGGATGGGTCCTTGGCACCCGAAGGGTCGCGTTGAACATGGGGACGAGTTTGGCAAGCTCAGCCTTGGTCGGACGTCGGGAGAAGCGCGAATGTAGAGCTCGGTGAGGCGTTCCTCGGGGAACTTCTTGGTCGTCATCAGTTTGGCGACGAGTCCGCCTTGCTTGATCTTGGCGTTGGCCGTATCGCCATTCAAAAGGTGGAGGGCCTGCGATAGCGTTGGCTCCATCTTGACCTCACACGAGCAGGGGGTTTCGCGAGTGGCTCGTCCGAACGTTTTCAGGAAGTAGGTCGATCGGCCGCCGTCGGCGATCTGGACCGCACGCGCACCGAGCGGTAAGCCGTCGAACTTGTCCTTGGTGTCGGTGACCGCACTCACGGTATCGAGCAAGTTTTCGGCTTTGATTCGCCGGACCAAGGCATGGGCGAAATTCCGCTCGTCGCTCGCATTACTTTCATTACGATGAGTGGATCGCTGATAGGTTCGCGAGTTGCAGATGTCGCGGACCAAGCTCTTCAGGTTGTACTTCGTGTCGGTGAAATGCTTGCCCAGCGCCTCGAGAAGCTCGGGGTTGGAAGCCGGATTGCTGACTCGGAAATCGTCGACCTGCTCGACGATCCCGACCCCCATGAAGTGGGCCCAGACCCGGTTGGCGAACGAGGTCGCAAACCAAGGGTTTCGGGGCGAAGCGAGCCACTTGGCCAGTTCGACCCGGCGATCCTTGCCAGCGACGTTGGGAGTCTCGCCGCCGAGGAACTTGGGCGGCATCACCCGGCCGCCGACCGGGTGGGTCACCTCGCCTCCGCCGGAATTGAAGACGATCGTCTCGCGATAGTCTTCACCCTGCTTGCGGCCGATCTGTGCGAAGAACGCCGCGAAGCTGTAGTAGTCATTTTGGGTCCAGCGGTCGAAGGGGTGGTTGTGGCACTGGGCGCACTGGACGCGGATCCCCATGAAGACCTGGGCGACGTTCTCGGTCAGGGGGAGCGTCTCGTTGGTCATCTGGTAGAAATTGGTCGCGGGATTCTTGAAGGTGCCGCCGCCGGCACCCAGCAGCTCCTGCACCATCTCATCCATCGGCGTGTTTTTCGACAGCTTCTCGACGAGCCAGTTGTAGTACAGGAACATGGCCTTTTGGCTGACGTTCCGCGTGTGGTCGGTGCGAATCTGGAGCAGCTCGGCCCACTTGGAGACCCAGATCTCGGAAAACTCCTTGCGCTCGAGCAGCTCGTCGATCCACTTCGACCGCTTGTTCGGCGTCGGTCGAGGCCATGAACCGGTTGTATTCCTCGACGGTCGGCGGCAGGCCGACGATATCGAGCGACGGCCCGACGGAGAAACGTCTCGTCGTCGCACTGGCCCGAAGGGGCAATCCGCAGCTTCTTGAGCTTGTCGTTGACCAGCTTGTCGATGTAGTTGGTCTCGGGCTCGTCAGGGAACGTGAACGGCAATCCCTTGGGCAGCACGATGAACTGCGAGCCGACGGTGTGGGTCTCGAACCGGGCCATCACAAACGCCTCGCCGCGCTGACCGGCGGTGACGAGTCCGTCGGCGCTGACGGGCGCCGAGACGTCGTTATTGGTCAGGAAAACCGCCAGGCTGGTGACGTCGCGGTCGGTTCCGTCGGAATAGCGCGCCCGCGACGGTGAGCTGCTGGGTCGCCCCTTTGCCGTCGAGGACGGCCTTCTGCGGGATAGAGGTCGACGCCGACGACGGTGGGCAGCTTGCTGGCGTCGTCATTCGGCGCACCGGCTTCGATCCAGCCGTGAAGGGTCTGGTAGAGCTCGCTGTTCGTCTCGAACCGTTTGCCGCCGGTGTGGTTCACTGAGCCCGTCGCCTTTTCGAGCAAGGTGCTATCGGAAGGAATCGCGAGGTTGACCCGCCGCCCGACCATCTCGCGGGTCAAGCGGAAGTGGTCGCCTTCGGGGTCGAAGCCGAAGAGCGAGATCCGGAACCCATCCTTGCCCCGCGCCGCCCCGTGGCAGCTTCCGGTATTGCAGCCCGCCC
The DNA here is from genome assembly GCA_963720335.1 of uncultured Planctomycetota bacterium. Taxonomy (GTDB): domain Bacteria; phylum Planctomycetota; class Planctomycetia; order Isosphaerales; family Isosphaeraceae; genus CAVRFS01. The sequence continues at coordinate 28,589 of CAVRFS010000052.1, forward strand.
GCATGAACACCGGCATCACATCGAGCCGGAAGCTCAGGGGAGGCTGGACGGTCGCCTGTGCGACTTTCACCGGCACGGCGACCGTCTTGCCGCCATAGCCGATCGTCAGGGTCGTCATGCCATCGGCCGCCGGATGGAAGGTCGCGCCGTCGCGCCTGAGCAATTTGGGATCGGCGATGCTGAACGTCGCCTCCTTGGTCACGTCGCGGGTGATCCCGTCGGCGAAGGTCGCCTGGACGACGATCGACTGGCGGTCGCGGGCGGTCGTCAGTTGAACTTCGGCGGGAAAGACCTCCACGCCGGTCAGTGGCGACGTCGGCACGGGCACGAAGACCTGGTCAGGAAGGTCGACCGGCCGCTTGTCCTCGGCGGCGAGCGAGAGCGGACAGGGCGACCAGCAGGCAGACCAAGGCGATCCGAGCGATCGAGGAGGACGCGTGGTTCATTGCGATCCAGTCCTTTATTGTTTCGATCCGATCCCGGTGTTGCAAGTCGGAGAAACGTGCCACTGGCGATAATCACTTGCCGGCGTTCTTGGCTTCCTTGCTATCCAGCCGGAGCTTTTCCAGCCGGGTCAGCGGCTTGGCGCCGGTGCGGCCGCCGGTTTGGGAGCCGCGGCGACCTTCGCCGGCGCGGGCCGGCGCATTCGGCTTGGGGGGCAGGGGCACGTCGATCCGCAAGCGTGCCGGTCCCGATGTTGTGCACGATCGGCTCGCCGTTCTGCGTGATCACGACCTGGCAGAACAGGCTGTTATGATTGCCGGCCGGCGAGACCTTGTCGGTCTTGATGTGGAAGACCAGGTCGGTCGTGTCCTTGGTGATCTTCTTGACGTCGGTCGTGACCTTGTTCGGCAGCCCGATCAAGGTGACCTGGGCCTCGCCGGGGAAATCGACCGCCTTGGCGACCTTGATCGCCATGTCGACTTCTTTGCCTTGATCGACGCTGGCGGCCTGGTAGGTCAGGCCCACGTACGGGGCGGCGATCGTCAGGTTGGCCAGTTGCGACGAGACCATGATCGGACCCGACGCGACGCCCGAGGCGCCCTTGACCACGATCTTCCAGGTCCGAAGCTCGGCGCCGCCGTCGGCGTTCATCGGAATGACCGCCTCGTTCTGACCCTCGGGGATCGTGATTCCGCCGCCTGAGCCGACGCCGGGCGGGTTCCAAGGCAGGTAGACCGAGATCGCCGCCTTGAAACCCGGCTTGCGGATGGCGCGGACCTTCAACCCCATCGAGCCGCTCCGCACCAGGGGCACCTTGGGCTCGACGATCTCGATCGTGTATGGGCACTCTTCGGTCACGGCCACCGCCAGCCGGTCGACGGTGCGCGACCAGACGTTGACGTTGTTCTGGCCAAAGACCAGCACGGTCTCTTGCAGAATTCCGACGGTACGATCGAGCTTGGGATCGACCGGCTTGCCCGAGACCTCCGCCAGTGTCGCGGCGAGCGGCGCGTCGGCCTTGGCCGTGAAAGAGCACCGGCACGACCCCTTGGCTGGCGGCGATGGTCGGCGCCTCGACGCTCACGCCGGCCGGCAGTCCTTGTCGACGGCGACATTCAGATCGCCGCCGAAGTCGGCGCGGTTCCCATAGATCAAGATCGCCTGGCGGTTCCCCTTGGGGACGGCGAGCGGCATGACCCCGGTGCCCAGCGGGATCTGCTCGGCGTTGGTCGTCATCGCGAGGTTGGGCCGAACCGGGCGTGACCTCGATCCGATAAGCATAATCCGGCCCTCCCTTGCCCAGATGATCGACCAGCCAGATCACGTACTCGGCGTTTCGGGCGCCTGGAACCGGAAGTAGCTGTCCGGCCCGACCGCGTCGTCGGCCCCCAGCATGGCGCCGCCGCCCTTCTTGCCGAGGTACATGACCGAATCGAGCGGCGAGCGAATCCGGCGGGCGTAGCAGTGGATGTCGAAAACCTGGCCCTTGGTGGCCTTGAAGACGAACTGGTCGACGTCGCCCGCCTTTCCGATCACGCCATTGAGGGCCATCGGGGCCTCGAACGGCGTGGCATGGGCCTGGTCGTCGTTGGGCTCGTTCTCGATCACGTTTCCCAGCGTGGTGAGCCGAAAGCGTTGGGATAGGGCGAAAATCCCTTGTCATCCTGGCGCTGCAGGCCAAACTCATTCTCGAACGTCGGCGGAAGCTTGATCGTCGTGGTCGTCTCGCCGGCCGGGTCGCCGATCCAGCGGATCGCGAGGGACTCGCCCGGCTTGCCCCGCGCCGGCATCACCGCCGTCGCCCGCGGGAAGTTCCCCACGTGCAGCCGATAAAGACAAGCCGCCGTTACCGGCGTAGGCGCTCTCGCGGACCTGAATGATGTACTTGCCATCCTCGGGCGCGATGATCGACGTGAACCCATCCCGCCAGACCAGGGCCGCGTCGTCGCTGGCGCCCAGCTCGAACCGCTTGGCGTTCAGGATCGCCACGTAAGGGTCGAACTCGCTGATCCCCAGCCGCAGGCCCTCGACCTCGGCCGAGATCCGCTCGCCCTTCTTGGCCTCGACGACGAAGTAATCGACGTCTTCATTGTCGGCGATCCCGTTGACCGTGACGTTCATCGGGATCGCCTGAGGGGCCGTGAAGTCGTTATTCGGCTCGACTTCGTTGATTTCCTTCAGGGCACCGACGCTGAAGGTGCGCAGCTCGCTGATGCCGGTCGCCGTCCTCACCCGCAAGTCGTGCAGACCGAGGGCGCAGTCCGGCGCGATCTTGATCTTGGCCCGGACGTTGTTGTCGTCGAGCTTCTTGAGGCCGACCGTGGTCAGACCCGGCTGGTAATAGATGATCTCCTGGGCATCGCCCAGCGCGCGCCGGAGAGCGTGATTTCCATCTCGGTCCGCGCTGGCCGCCGACCGGACGGATCGCGCCCAGCGACGGGCGTCGCCGCGACAGCGGTCGGAATCGGGACGAGCACGAGAATGAAACCAAGAGCAAGAAGACATCGGCGCATGTGAGGATCTCAATTGGGATCGGATCCGAGGTCAATTGCTGTACTGGAAAAGGGGTCAGGATCGGTTGACCGGACCGGCCCGAAGGTCTGCCTCGCGCAACGCTCCTGACCGCTTTCCCAGCCCCACCAGCTCAAGCCAGCAGTCCTTGACGACATTGCCGCCGTTGACGATCTCGATGGGGCGGTTGCCGGGGGCCATCAGCTCCTTGTCGGCGACGATCCCGAGCAAGTGGTAGACCGTGGTCGCCAGGTCCTCGGGACCGATCGGGTCGTTCTCGGGCTCGCTGGCCGTGGAGTTGGAAGAGCCGTAGATCGCGCCTCTTCTTGATGCCGCCGCCGGCCAGGACGACGCTGAAGACCTTGGGCCAGTGGTCGCGGCCGGCATCCTTGTTGATCTTGGGCGTGCGGCCGAACTCGCTGGAGACCATGACCACCGTCCGGTTGAGCAGGCCGGTGCGGTCCAGGTCGCGGATCAAGGCGGCGAACGCCTGGTCGAAGGCCGGCATCTGGCCGTTCATCCCGGCGACGATCTGGGTGTGCATGTCCCAGCCGCCATACTCGACGGTGACGAACCGCACCCCGGCGGCCACCAGCCGGCGAGCCATCAGCAACCGCTGGCCGGCGGCATTGCGGCCGTATTCGTCACGGATCTTGGCCGGCTCGGCGGCGATGTTGAACGCCTCGCGGGCCTTCTGCGAGCTGATCAGGCTGTAGGCCCGCTGGTAAAACGTATCCATCGCCGCGATGTTGTCGCTCTTTTCACGCTCGGCGAAGTAGTCGTTGACCGCGTCGAGCACCGTCCGGCGGGTCGTGAACCGCGATTCGTCGATCCGCCCGGCAGGTTCAGGTCCTGCACCTGAAACCCAGGGTCGGCCGGATCCCGGCCCAGGCTGAACGGCGAGAACGACGAGCTCAGGTAACCCGTGCCCGCATACACGTTGGGCTGATTGGGAACGCACACGTAAGGAGGCAGGTTGTTCTTCGGCCCGTACTCGTGCGAGACGACGCTCCCCATGCTCGGATACTGCAGGGCCGGGCTGGGCCGGTAGCCCGTGAACATGTTGTGCGTGCCCCGCTCGTGGGCCGCCTCGCCGTGCGTCATCGAGCGGATCACCGTCAGCTTGTCGGCAAGCTGGGCAGTTTGCGGAAGCGTCTGGCTGAACTTCTCACCCTCGATCTTGGTCGCGATCGAGCCCATGTCGCCCCGATACTCGATGGGTGCGAACGGTTTGGGGTCGAACGTTTCCTGGTGGGCGATCCCGCCGGGGAGGAAGATGTGGATCACCGAGTCGGCCTTGGCGGTGATCGCCGCGTAGTTCTTCAGGTCGGCCCGCGCCTGGAGCCGCAGGACATCGGCCAGGGTGAGACCACCCAGCCCGATCGAGCCAACCGTCAGGAAACCTCGGCGACTCATCGGGTTACGGAAACGACCGTTTGCCATCGAGACGACTCCTTGTGTTTGTTTGTTTCGCGGGCTGGCTCGCAAGCCCCACCCGGCCGGCCCGCGGGTCGCCGTCCGCGAGTTCGTGGTTTTTCGACCAACCAAATCGGTTGACTCAGATTCGGCGCTTTGCTTCGCGGTTGAGAACGATGAAGCCGTCTGGGAGCAAAATCACCGCGCACTGGCATTTCACGACGCCCGGCACACACCTCGAAGATCTCCCTCGACGGACGCTTTGACGATGAGGGATCGTGGTTGAACGTTCGTCATAACTGCTGAGTGCGTCTAAAATTGGGTGGGAATTCCGGATCAAGCGAGATCCCGAGGATTGAGGAATTAGGGCATGACCGCGAACCACTTGTTAAATAGTACGGATTCCCGGCAAGCGGTGCTGGCGCGATTTTCGAGAACTTGTCTTCCAACTGCGGAAGGCGGAGCCGCCGGTGAACAGCAGGCTTTCATCCGCGCCTACTTCGGTACTGCCTACATAGCCGACAATTCAAGAGACCCCCGCTATTATAACAACCAAAATCTGGACGCGTTCGGCGTCGCCGGAACGCACGGGCGAGAGTAACAAGAATCTCGCCGGCAACTGCGACCCAAAACGCACCGGCCGATCGGCCTTTAACGCCACAACGTCTTTTCCATGTAATCCATTAGCCAAGGACCCACGATGAACATCGAGGCAAATCTGATCGTTGGTTTGTTTTCCCTGATCCTCTTTGGGCTGAGCATGGTCGACTCGTCTCTGGCGGTCGATGCGGGTCGTGAGGGGCCCGTCCGGGCCGATGCGCATTCATTCAGCAATCCGGAACAGGTCCGGGTGCAGCAAATCGCTCTCGACCTGACCACAGACTTCGAGCACGCGTGATCAAGGGCGTGGCCATTCTCGATATTCAAAGACAGCCAGGCTGTCCAGCCGATGCATCTCTGGTTCTCGACACGCGGGACTGACGATTAAGGATGTCGGTCTCCGCAAGCAGGCGGTCGAACCGGCGGCTTTCGTGCCGACGCGGTTCGACCTCGCTCCCGCCGATCCGATCCTGGGCTCCAAGCTGACGATCGACCTGGACTCCACCGCGACGCAGGTTCGGATCGCTTATCACACAGCGCCTTCAGCCAGTGCACTCCAATGGCTCCCGCCAGCATTGACCGACGGCAAGGTCAAGCCGTTCCTGTTCACGCAGTCGGAGGCGATTCACGCGCGTTCCTGGATTCCGTTGCAAGACACGCCGGGCGTGCGGATTACCTACGTCGCGAAGGTCCACGTGCCCAAGGGGCTGACGGCCGTCATGGCGGCCGAGTCGCGCGTCAAGCCGGACGAGGCGAAGCAAGGCGTTTTCGTGTACGTGATGCCTCAACCGATCCCTTCCTATCTGATCGCCTTGGCGGTGGGTGACCTGGCTTTTCAATCGCTCGGTCCGCGCACCGGCGTCTGGGCCGAGCCGAGCGTGCTCAAGGCGGCGGCGTTCGAGTTCGCCGAGGTCGAGAGCATGGTCCAATCGGTCGAGAAGGGTTTTGGGCCCTATCGATGGGGGCGCTACGACATCTTGGTGCTCCCGCCAGCTTTCCATTTGGAGGGATGGAGAATCCCCGGCTGACGTTTGCCACCCCCACCATACTGGCTGGCGATCGTTCCTTGGTCTCATTGATCGCGCATGAGCTGGCCCACTCTTGGTCGGGCAACCTCGTCACCAACGCAACCTGGAGGGACTTCTGGCTCAACGAAGGGTTTACTACCTATCTTGAGCGTAGAATCATCGAAGACATCCACGGCGTCCCTCGCGCGGACATGGAGGCTGTCCTCGGCCTGGCGGAGCTTCGCGACGAGTTCAAGCAATTTCCCGCAAAAGACCAGGTCCTGCACATCGACCTGAACGGCCGCGACCCCGACGACGGCATGACGCGCATCGCTTACGAAAAAGGAGCCCTCTTCCTGCTCACGCTCGAGCGGGCCTTCGGTCGCGAACGATTCGACAAGTTCCTGCGGGCCTACTTCGACCATTTCGCTTTCAAGAGCATCACCACCGCGGATTTCAAAGAATACTTGAACGACCACTTATTCAGCCACGACCCCAAGGCCGCCAGGAAAATCGACCTGGCCGCATGGCTGGAACGTCCGGGACTTCCCGACGGCTTCGCCGAGCCGAAATCCGCACGTTTGGCGCCATCGATCGAATGGCCCGCGACTGGTTCGCCGGCTCGGTCTCGACCGAACAGCTTCTCGCCGGCGATTGGTCAACTCAGGAATGGCTCGGCTTCTTGCAGGCCCTGCCGCCGAACCTCGCTGCGACCGCATGACCGACCTCGACCGCAAGTACGGCTTGACCGACCGCGGCAATTCGGAAATCGCCCACCAATGGCTTCTGATGGCGATCAAGAACCATTACTCGCAAGCCGACTCCCGACTCGAGTCCTACTTGACCTCGATCGGCCGTCGCAAGCTCGTGCTGCCACTCTATAAGGCCCTGTTGACGACACCTGAAGGACGAAAACGCGCCGAGGCGATCTACGCCAAGGCCCGGCCGTCGTACCATCCGATCACGGTCGAGTCCATCGACAAGTTGATGAAGGGTTCCCAATGATGGAAGCGTCGGCGAATCGGAACGCGGCCCTCGATGGTGAATGTTTTCTGAGATCGGATTTTTAAAAAAAAAAAAAAAAAAAAAAAAAAAAAAAAAAAAAAAAAAAAAAAAAAAAAAAAAAAAAAAAAAAAAAAAAAAAAAAAAAAAAAAAAAAAAAAAAAAAAAAAAAAAAAAAAAAAAAAAAAAAAAAAAAAAAAAAAAAAAAAAAAAAAAAAAAAAAAAAAAAAAAAAAAAAATAATCCCGCGAGTCCTTGCCTTGGGTGATCCACGACTGATCCTCTGCCTGTTCAGCGCCTTGATTTCGATCGTGATCGCGGTCCAGGTCATCGGCGTTTCAAGACGGATCTCCGGCGGCCTCCGCCCTGCTCGGATCGGGTCCGCACGCGAGACTCTCCGTGATCATCCCAGCACGGGACGAAGAACCAGACCTCGCCCAGTCGCTTGGCTCGGTCCTGAACAAGGCGGCGTCGAGCTCGAAGTCATCGTCGTCAACGATCATTCATCGGACCGGACCGGGAGAGATCGCCGACACGCTGGCTCCCAGCGATCCCCGCTTGAAGGTCCTTCACGACCCGGAGCTGCCGCCTGGCTGGCTGGGAAAGTGCAACGCGATGCAGCAGGCCGCCGCGCAGGCTTCAGGAGATCTCCTTCTTTTCACGGACGCCGACATCCTGCACGTCGCCGACATGTTTCGCGACGGCCCTCATCGAGATGGAGCGGCACGGGCTGGATTTCCTCAGCCTATTCCCTCTCATGCACTGCGTCTCGCTCTGGGAAAATGTGAACGTGCCGGCCCTGGTAGGCGGCATGGCACGCTTCGCCACACCGGCGATCGACGACCCTAGGTCCGCCGATGCGCTGGCCGCCGGAGCGTTCATGATGGTGCGGCCTCGGTTTTTCAGGCCGTCGGCGGTTTCACGCGATCGAGGTGAAATGCTCGACGACGTGGCGCTGGCGAAACTGATCAAGCACAACGGCTACCGCATCGGGTTTCATGCTGCCCCCGAACTCCTGCAGGTTCGTCTGTACAAAGGGAACAGCCATGCTTTTTGGGGAATGACCAAAAACATCCTCAGGGCTAGGCGGGCGGTTCTGGCTGGCTCCGGCCGTGATGCTTCTACCCGTGCTCGTATTCTGGATTCCCCTTGTTTGTATCGTCTCCGGCGTCCTGGAACGAAACCTCACCTCTTAGCGGCGGGCCTGGCAACCTATCTTATTCAGTATGCGACCCTCTGGACAGGCCGAAAACTCTTTTCGTTTCACCCCGGGCAGGCTTGTTGTTCCCGCTGGTCGCAATACCCGTAATCTGTTGCATGGCGAAAGCCCTCTACCTTTATTCGCTCCGAGGTGAAGTCCTCTGGCGCGGTCGGACTGTCCAGGTCCGAGGAATCTCCAGGAATTGGACGGCTTTCAGGCACCTCCGAATCAGCAATGGTCCCGATTCGTGTGATAGACTTTAACGCAGGCGGACCAGGGCGCATCGAGTGGAGCGAGGTGACGGTTTCGTGATACGGTTGGGGGGGTACGATGCCCCCCGTCCATGGGGGAACGGTCATGAATCGGCCAAACAATTGCTCTTCGCTGGCAGGTAAATGCGTGCCAAGTCGAGAGACGGTTACGAGTCCGGAATGCTGTCTTGGGTTGGACTTGGAACGGAATTGAGCGGAGGCGGTCAGACGCCGCGAAAACTTCGGGTGGCAGGCGGCCGTCAATTCGCTTACTATGCCGGTCCGACCATTTGTGGCGGCACGCTCCCCTCGGTACGAGATGCCAGCCTCCAAGACGACAAGGGAGTCATTTTATGGCGTGTCTCGTGGCGGAGACGGCGCCAGTCGACCCCCGTGCGAGGTTGGCTGAGGATGTGGAAATTGGTCCGGGTTGCTTCATCGGTCCCGATGTCGTGATCGGCCGCGGAACACGTCTGCTCGGCCAGGTCTGTCTCCTGGGCGTCGTTGTCATCGGCGAGTTGAAGACAATCGGCCCGTATGTCGCCATCGGCAGTGAGCCCCAAGACTATTCCTACTGGGACCCCGCCACTCGTGTCGAGATCGGCGACCACAACATCATCGGCGAACGGGTCACGATTCACCGCGCCTCGAAAAGGAGGACGGCATCACCCGCCTCGGCGATTCCAAACCACCTTTTGCCTGGCAGGCACACCTCGCTCACGACTGCAAGCTTGCCGATGGAACTCGGTGGCATCTCTCGTAATGCTCGGCGGTCATGTCCACGTTGCGTCCGGTGCCGTCATCTCGGAGAAAGTGGGCGTCCATCAGTTTGTGACTGTCGGGACCGAGTGCTTTGTCGCCGGTCAGTCGAAGATCACCCAAGACGTTCCTTGCTACATGCGAGTTGACGGCAATCCTCCCAAGGCCTTCGGCGTCAATGGACGAAAGCTCGCGGGTACCGGAATGAGCCGTTCCATGCTCGTCGCGATCCGCGAGGCACACCAACTCATTTTCGTCGCCAAAATGCCCGCATCCTGTGCCGCGGACATTCTGGATTCTCACGATCGTCTCACGACCGAAGTCCTGCTGCTGATCAAGTTCCTGGAACAGCAGCACCAAGGTCGCATGGGCCGCGGCCGCGATCGTCGGCAAGTGTCCTGAGTAACCTGAAATGCACGGCTTTGTGGCGATCTGCTGTGGGCCCCGTCCTCCGATGCCGGGCATCGTTCGACCCACCGCTACGACCGATCGCGGCTCTTGCCGCGTTAGGAATGACACCGCCTTGGCCGCGGTCTGCGCACGTGGATTATCATCAGCGGCTGAGCGGCGTTGAAGATTCACGCGGTGTCAGGCCGGAGGATGGACATCAAATGTGAATGCTACTTGTGAGTATCTGGTTGGTGATCGTGAACATGGCGGTCGTGATGCCGGTCTTGGCCGATGATGGGGCGAAGCCCAAGAGCAAGCAGCAGGAGAAGTCGTTCGAGAAGGAGATCACGATCAAGGTGAAGTTGAATTATCTGTTTTATCTCCCGGAGGGATACGAAGCTCGGGAACAGGCAGGGGCCGCTCGGTCCGTTCCTTCACGGGGCGGGCGAGACGGGAGAGACCGTCGAGGGTCAAGTCCACGGGATACCCAAGCTATCGAGACCGGAAACGACTTCCCGTTCGTGGTCGTGTCGCCCAGTCGCCGCGGGGGGCTGGAGCTCCGACAGCACTGAATGGCTGCTGGACGACGTGACATCGACAGTACAAAATCGACAAGGAACGGATCTATCTCACCGGTCTGAGCATGGGCGGGTTCGGCACCTGGGAGATGGGCTGCGCCATCCGGAACGGTTCGCCGCGATCGCCCCGATCTGCGGCGGCGGCAACCCCGCCCTGCGCTAATCGTCTCAAAGGCCTTCCCATCTGGGCCTTTCACGAGCGAGAAGGACGATGTGGTGCCACTCTCCGCCAGCGAGAGCATGATCAAGGCGTTGAAGGAGATCGGCGAGAATCCCAAATTCACCGGTCTATCCTGAAGCCAAACACGACTCGTGGACCGAGACCTACAACAACCCCGAGCTCGAGGAAGTGGTTCCTCGACCACTCTCTCGCGAACCGCCAACCCAAGTAACTGAAACGTTCGATCCCTCTTTGTTCCCCGTTCTCGCGAAGTCCACGGATCGGCGTGCGGGCATGACGGCAGGATGCCGGCGGGCCGTTCGCCCTTGCCGACCTGCACCAGCGGGCGTGAAGGGGGCGTAGGCCGTCCGCGTAGGGGAACGAAGCGAAGCGGAGCCTGTGAGCACGCGACGGCAGAGCCGGGGGCTTGAAGCTCCAGCCTATTGCAGACTGTAAAGGACGACGCCCACGGCCTGGGCGGCGGTTTTCAGCTTGTCATCGAGCGTTGCCAGCGGCAGACCTCGCCGCATCGCCAATTCCAGGTAGGCGGCGTCATAGGCCGAAAGATTGTGATCGCGGGCAAGGCTCAGGGTATTCCCGAACGCATGGGATTTGGTTTCCTCATCGACAGCGATGGGCAGCGAGGTTAGAAATCCAAGCCATGTCACGGTATTGGCCTGAGTTGAGCGTTTGCGGCGTTCTCCGACGATCAGCGTGTTCGCCACCTCAAGATGCCAAAGTCGGGCACGAACGCCTGCTCGGAGGCAAGGGCGTCAAGGACGGACTGGGAATATTCGTCTTGCTCGTCGGAAAGCACCAGGCTATGGCAATCGAGCTGTCGATGACCAGCCCTTCCTTGGGCGGCTTGGCGGCTCTTTTCTTGCTCAAGGCCGTCCCTCCTCAATCATCTCCTTGATTTCACGGGCCGAAAGAGAGCCGTGCTTGCGGGCCTGCTCCTTGCTGAAGGCCCGCAACTCGGCGATGACGGCTGAAACGTCCTGTTCGGCCACGGGCTGGGCAGGCGACAGCACGGCGATGGGCTTGCCGCGTTTGGTGATGGTGATCGTTTCGCCCTTTTCGACCTGGCTGAGCAGCCGGGGCAGGTGCGTCTTGGCTTCGTAGCTGCCGACGGATTTCATTTGGTATCCTCCATGCGTGAACTGGTCTATTGCACCTAGTCTAATCTACGCCGCGTGTCTCGCCAAGTGGCTTTTGCAACTTTCGAGAACGATGCTCGGCGGCGAGGCAGTTTGCTCCGAGGAAGTGAAGCGGCTGTTGACTTACATCGGCCGTCGCACGATATTCGGCCATGCGGATAAACCATCAAGCCCCGATACTCTGGATGAATCGATCGAACTCTTCAAGGCGGTGGCCGATCCGGTCCGGTTGCGGCTGCTGAACCTGCTGGCGGCGGCGAGGTCTGCGTCTGTCATCTGCACGAAGCGTTGGAGATGCCGCAATCGACGGTATCACGACACCTGGCGTATCTCGGAAAACGGGGCTGGTGGTCGGCCGCAAGGAAGGGCTATGGGTGCATTACCGCCTGGCAAAAGCTGCGGGTGACCTTCACCGCGAGGTGATCGATTGCCTTGGGCAGGTTCCGCGGGGGTTGAGTGCGTTGACGCGTGACCGACAACGGCTTGAAGGCCGGCACCTGCTGTGGGGACTAACGAATTTTTTTGACCCAATACATCCGCTTAGGCGGATGTATGGAAATGGAACGATGGAAACCAACCAGTTGAAGACGTTCGGGGGCGAGGCGAAGCGGCCTGCTGCGAGCCTGGCTGTTGCTCCGACGCCGATGCCGTGAAGGAAACGGTGCGGGATGCTACGCCGAAGCTGGCCAAGGGTGAAGCCTCTTGCGGTTCGCTCTGTGGCTGCACCGACAACGCCGAAGCGTTGGCCACCGCCTTCGGCTACTCGGAGGAAGAGCTGGCCACGCTGCCGGAAGGGGCCAATCTTGGCCTTTCCTGCGGCAATCCGCAAGCCGTGGCGGCGATGCGAGCCGGGGGAAACGGTGCTTGATCTCGGTACCGGTGCCGGGTTCGATTGCTTCCTTGCGGCCCGCAAGGTTGGACCGACCGGCCGGGTGGTCGGCGTGGATATGACCGATGCGATGCTCGAGAAGGCCCGCGCGAATGCCGGCCAAGACGGGCCTGGACAATGTCGAATTCCGCAAGGGCGAAATCGAGGCCCGACCGGTCGACGACAATCGGTGGATGTGATGATTAGCAATTGCGCGTTAAACCTGGTGCCCGAAAAGACCAGGCTTTCCGCGAGATTTACCGCGTGTTAAATCCGGTGGCCGGCTCGCCGTTTCGGATATGGCGTGGGAAAACCGAACCGTCGACTTCGGTACGCGGGGACTGGAAGCCCTGGTGGGCTGCGTCGGCGGTGGCCGTGCTGGATGACTATGTTTCGCGTCTGAAGCGGGCGGGGTTTGCTCCCGTCCAGTTGGAAAAACATGCGGAAGCGGCCCGCAAGATGGTCGAGGTTTCGGGTGCGTGCCGCCGCCCGGTATCGAGCACTTGCTGAGTGTTTCATAACAGCTACCAAATGAAGAGCGTTCATCATGGCTGCTACGCTGATTGCGGCTCTTGCGGTGATGGCGGGTCCGGGGCAGCCCATGATGCTGGGCCGCTCGTCAATGCCCTGTGGCTAGTCCAGCAGTACGGCACGGCCTACGCTGCCGACCCGGCCAAAGATGAGCAGGTCAAGGCCCGGTTATTCAAGGCGTTGGGCAAAGAAAGGAGTTTGGAATTCACCCAACTGAGAGGAATCATGGACGCTGATGCATTCAAGAAGCTGGCTGGGGCGGATGATCGACTCGATACGAAGGAAATCCGTGCGGCGGTGGATGCCGCCGTGCCGGAAAGCCGTAAGCGGCTGAACCCGCAAATCCGGAAGCATGTGGATTCGCTCACAACATCGTTCGATATGATTGACGAACCGCACCGGCTCGCCAGGTCATGAAGCTGGCCCACGTGCATCGCCGGGAACTACCGGCCGGGCAAAAACTGCACGTCATCGTGGTTTGCACGGGCAACTCACGCCGCAGCATTCTGGGGAGCGACGATGGGCAACATTGCGGCCGCGTACGTCCGGGATGCCGGAACTTTGCTTCCACAGCGGCGGTACCGCTCCGACCGCGTTCAATGCCCGTACGGTGAACGCTCTTGCGGGAAATCGGCGTTGAAATCGAGCCGACCGGCAAGGAAGCGGGAGAGGGGAGCCGAAGACGGAGAATCCCGTGTATCGCGTTCGCTGGGGCGTGCCTATCGGCAGGGCGCGGTCGACATTCGAGGCCAAGAGAGTTTTCCAAGAAAATACGATGATGCGGCCGACCCCGCACCAGGGCTTTGCCGCCCTGATGGTCTGCGGGGAAGCCGATGCCGGCGTGCCCGTTCGTCAAGGGGGCGACGAAGCGGATTTCCATGCCCTATTTCGGCCCGAAGATTTTCGACGGTATCGCCGTTTGAAGCGGCCAAATACGCCGAACGCCGCGACGACATGGTGTGGACTGATGCTTTCGGCCGTTGATGCAGGCTCGCCAGCATTTGGCTACGGTTTCAGCCGACCAGGCGGGGGGGGCGGTGATGGCCTTATCGCCCTAACATCCTCATCCGTTGCCATTGCCCGCCGCGTTTCTTGGGAAGCGACGTGGTCAAGCCCCGTTACTGTCCGGTCCGTTACTGGCTGCCTCGACGCTGACGCTGGGAACGACTACTTCCATGACCAGGCCGAGATTGATGGTTCGTGTCCGATAGCCGTCCGGCGCAGTGTCGTACCCCACAGAGACGACCACTTCGCTGGCCCGCGGGAAGGGGCAACCCAGATGCGGCAGCAGCCCCAAGTCTGCGAAAACCTACGGTAGTGTATTGGTGGAATCGTCGACCCCTCAAATCGGCCCACTCGTATCTAACCGTAGGATTTCTTGCGAATGGGGCTGGATCTCCCCTATCCCGGGGCGTGAGTAGCAATGGAACGGAAAACCGACATAAGCCCACCGGAAGAGCTATCGGGGCGGGCCGGTCCGTCGCAGAGTGGGTTAAGCCGGCCTCGAGGAGAACAGATCGCCAACTTGCGGGCGATTGAGCACCCACCTTTGCCACGCCGAGAACGTGATAAGCGAAGCGATTAGGATCAGCCCGGCGACCGGCCTCTCGATGATCAATCCTGTGGCGGGGTGGGCCTTAAAAGCCCCCAGCAAACTCGCCAACCAGACGATCAGGCTGAGGACCCCGGTGAACCCGAACAAGCCGGACAGCACGAGGCCGAGGGTTCGGGCCCAAGGGCGGAAAGTCACCAGCCCATGGGCAGACCGAGTAGCACGAGGGCGACGATGAGGTCCGAATTGCCCAAGTTCCGAGGTACAGGACGGTGTACACCCAATGAGAGATGGACGCCACCGCAAACAGGGCGTAAACGCCCGGAGTCGCCTTGATGCTCGTGTGCATCGCCACCGGCCCCCCCGCAATTGCTGCCTCGCGACCTGGCTTAACGGGCCGTCCCGCGAGATGAGACTCGATTCCATCAAAGACTGATGCGACACGTCGGGTCCGCTACTCAGTGGATAAGGTTGCTTATACTTCAAGTTCGGCTCGAATCAGGGCAAGAACAGCCTGATTTCGATCCCGTAACCTCGGAAAAACTCGGCGTATAACGATTTTATTCCGGTTTTCCGTTCCATTGCTACTCCCGCCCGATCGCCGTCTCAACAAGTGTGCAGGAGGGGGGTCGGTATAACTGTCGCGAAGGGGGGTCACTTTTGGTGTCGCCTTGCATATCGCGTGCCGTAGAGGCCACCCACAACTCCAGCAAGTGGGGACAGACCCAAACTCAGGTAGAACACCATCGCGCCGGGGCCGGGGCCCGCAGGGAAAATCACGTCCAAAAGACCAGACAATACTAACATGACTACGAATGTGCCAAGGAAACCCAGTAAGCATCCCCCCAGGCCACTCAGAGCTATCTTTCTGGAAACCGGCTGCACTTGGTAACTCCGATGTTGTCGATTGGAAATAATGCGTAAAAGGACGCACTCTGAGCGCCCAATTGGGCGCACCTTGGTCTTCAGGATAGCCGATTTGGGCAAGAGCGGCAACCGGGGTTCACTCGACCTTTCGGCCCTTCCTGGACTTCATAGACTCGCGGAGCCATCGACCGTCTTGGGGCTCAGGTCCTCGGCCACCAGGCTGGCGAGGAAGAGGACCAACTGATCCTCTCCCGTCGGCGAGGGGTGGCTGTCGAATTTTACGCAATGTTGACCCCTGGGATAGACCCCTCGCTTATTGGCACAATACGCCGGACCGTCGGACGATATTGCGCACATGGCGGATTGCACGCCAAAATCATGCGCAACGTTTCGAGGCGGGGCCGAAAAATTGGGGGGATTTTGTCGAAGGACGGGGCGAGAACAAGCCCTGGCGGCCGTCCTTACCGTAGGTTTTCGCACGGATGGGGCTAGGACCCCTTGATGCCAGCACGTCGATGAGACCGTTTATCTCTCTGTCTTGTTCCCGGGAACGCGATCGTTTGAAGGTCGGCGCTTCCGTTCTGTGTCTTGTTCCCAGCGCGGCGACGAGATGAGACCGATCGGGGAAGTTGATATTCGGGAGCGACGGGTAAGAGTCCCCTTGCGGGATGCGACACACCGCCCTTCACTGACTTGGATCAAAGCGCTTTCGAAGGCCCCGTTCGAGGTAAAATGGAGATGCTCATGGTCACGGCAGGGCCAGCGCACACTAACATGTGGAACCAGTAACGACTTCCATCAAGAAGCCGTCGGTCCAGCCGCAGCTACGAGGTTTCATGACCAGACTCTGGCGGCCGGGATGCTGCTTCAGGTGCGACAATGCGAACCGATTTAGCCACGCGAAGTTCTTGCGCAGATTCTGCCGGCGGAGCCGAGACTCGTACTCGCGAGACGTCATGTCCAGACTCCAGTGACAGCTGTTGTCGATACCCCAGTGCCCCCGAGTCGCTCGGGCGAACCGCTTGACGTCCGGTGTCAGACTGCTGATGTAGTAGCGGACTTCAACGGACTCCTTACCGTCTCGAAGGCAGCAGGACGTCGCCACTCCGATCGACTTCAGCCCTTTCCACCGCATGAACCCGGGAAGCTTCTCGGGGGCCGGGAGTTGGAGATACGTTCGCATTTCCTCACGACCATGTCCTTTCTGCGTCGTCACATGCTCCTCGCACTGGCCAGGTCCCCCTCGAGCTGTTCATCGATATAATCGATGACCGCTTGATGCAGCGTCTCCTGGTTCCCCTTCAATGGCAGAACATAGTCGGCCCCCCCCTCGATGATCTGTGCCGCGATCGCCTTCTGGGTCCCCATCGCGTCGATCGTGATGATCGCACCTTTGATGTCCACCAGCTTCAGAAGCTCGGGAATGGCCGTGATCTCGTTGGATTTCTCGGCGCACGCCACTTGACCCAGCGACATGCCAAACTCGCTGGCCCAGACGCCGACCGAATGTAAGGTGCCCAGGCTGTTCTTGTGATCGTGGCTTTTCCGTGCCGTCTTGCCGTCCACTGCCAGGATAGGTTGTTCCACTCCGGTCGCCGCGGTCGCTTCGCTGCGCAACGACTGCAGCCAGTCGGTGAAGCAGGCCTGGAAGGCGGCCGGTTTCAAGGCCATGAGGACACGGCGGAAGACATCCTTACGCGGGATCCCGTTGGGCAAGTCGAGCACCGGCTAGAGGAAATCCTGTTTGAGCATGGCCCACCGTGCGATCGCCGTCGGTCCGCCGGCGCCGGCGAGCACCGCAAGCAAAGCGATACCGACCGCACTCAACGAAAGGGTGCCGGAGGTTGACCTCGGAATGCGGCTCCTCCAGTTCCTCGAAGTGCCGAACGACCTCATCCAACCCGATGCGCCGAACGTCCGCCATGTTTCACTCTCCGTGGGCTGCCACAACTGAGGCTACACAGGGAATGATATACAAACCAGCACACTAAGGAAAATCGACCCGAATTACCCAATTTACCCGCGGTTGGCGCTGGCCCTGCCCGTCGATCGAGCCTAATCTCGCGGCGGCAACACGATAAATACGGAAGAATGGACGGATCGTTCGGATCCACGGGGTTGGTCCACCAAAGCTCGGACGGAGGGCCAAGGCAGTTCCAAATCTGAATGAGATCCCTTGTTCCCTGGTCTACGCACGGCTTATTCCAAAACCACGGTTCAGACCAAGAGTAGGGAGTGCCTCCAGAGGGAGGAGCGCCAGGATTCGGAAGGTCACCGGGGCTGGGCCGGTTCGGCTGCTCTCCGCCAATAACGCTCAAGCAGAAATAGCGAACTCTAGCGAACGTTTATATCCACACGGCACGTCTCTGGCGCATCAGGGCAGTTATCCACGTCGGTATACGGATAGAGCAGGGTTGGTAAACCAGTTTTCGGCGCCGTCTCTATAACCAATCTCCCCTTTGTTACCCGGTGTACCCGATCCGCCGCAACAATTACCACTGTGCCCTTCGCTCCCCACAGTTTGTACCACAGATCCGGTTTGATGATCGGCGTGTGGAAACGGAGCATGGCGAGGTTACTGATGCACCGTCCAACGAAAGGGCCGGCAACCGATGTGTCGAACCTAAACCGCCGCGCCACACCTCGACTCTAATGTCTTCTGAGCGGCGGAAGGAAACGGCGCGGGAAGGAAACAGGTCGCGAGGGGTTAGGCAGTCACCCACTCGCAAGGACCATCGGAATCGATTACGATACCCTCGAAAAGGTCCCCATCTGGAGCCGAGGACAATGAACGAACAAGCCGCGAAGGCTCTGGCCGCGACGCTTACCGACCCCACTCAAGAAAAGCCGCTTCGTCGAGCGCGTTATCGTGGCAAGAATCCTCGCCATTTCCACGAGAAATACAAGGAGCATCAACCCGACCGCTATCCGGACGACGTGGCGAAGGTGATCTCCGGGGGTAAGACGCCCGCCGGAACGCACCGACCGGTCATGGTGGCTGAAATCCTGCGCGTACTCGGACCTCGGCCGGGCGATGTCGCCGTCGATTGCACAGTGGGATACGGCGGTCATGCCCGAGCCCTCCTCGCCGCCGTCCAGCCAGACGGACGGCTCCTCGGCCTGGATGCCGATCCGATCGAATTGCCCAAGACGGAGGCCAGACTCCGCGGCCTCGGTCTTCCTCCTGAATCGATCGTGCTGCGACGTATGAATTTCGCGGCGTTGTCGCGATTCCTCGCCACCGAGGCACCGGAAGGGGCGGACATCTTACTCGCGGATCTCGGGCTTTCCTCCATGCAGATCGACGATCCCGCACGCGGCTTCAGCTGGTTCGTGCAACCCCCCTCTTCTAAGATGGCCGGCCCGCTCGACATGCGGATGAACCCAACACGAGGCCGTACCGCATCTGCTCTGTTGTCGGAACTGGGCGAATCGAGTCTGGCTCAGCTTATCGCCGAGAACTCCGATGAACCCCATTCCCGTGAACTCGCGAGCGCAATCCATCGCGCACACGCACGCGAACCTCTCGTAACCACCCAAGCACTTGCTGCGGTCGTGTACGAGGCTTGCGCCCGGTGGACATGCCTTTCTGGCAGTACTGCGGAGGACCTCGTCCGCCGAGTCTTCCAGGCGCTCCGGGTCGCGGTCAACGACGAGTTCGGGACCTTGACGGCGTTTCTCCGTACGTTGCCGACTTGCCTGAGACCAGGGGGTCGGGTAGCCATCCTGTCGTTCCACTCCGGCGAAGACCGCCGTGTTAAATCGGCGTTCAAGGAGGGTCTGCGCAACGGCGGCTACGTCTCGATCGCGGAGGAGGTTATCCGACCCTCCGCTGAAGAGAAGCGGGATAATCCTCGGTCATCGGCGGCGAAGCTGCGGTTCGCGGTCCGCAAGTAGCACGCCGTTCTACCAGACCAGGGCTCAGGTGGTTACCGCAGTTCGGGGCTTGTCCCGTGTGTGGTGCATCAATCTCCGTCCACTCGACAATCGGTCTCGATTATCGCCTCCGTCCCGCGGCCGGGTTCCGCGGACACCATGTCGCCGTTAAAACCGGCGGAGAGTTGCGAATGAAAGAGTCGTACGGGGAAGACCTAGCGTGCGCCGTGATAAGGTGTTGGTCTTCAGTGGGTGCAATTCCCGCCTGGCAAGTTGGTCGCTCCAGCCAGTAGCTATCGGAGCGGCGGTGGAGGTAACGAAACCGTCGGAGCCTTCGAGACAAATGTGTCGCTTTGGCGATGCAGCGAGCAGGCAGGCCGTAACCTGAGTGAACGTCGAGCAGGCCTCGAAACGACCAATGTGTGCGCCGACCTTGCACTAGGATGGGGAAGGCCGCAGCCGCTGGCGAGTATGTAAACGGCTGGAATACGCTGTTTCACGAACGACCAGACCCAGCGGGCCACCGGGGTAATGACGACGGCATGTCTGTACAAGGAGATCAACGCAACACGGGAAACCCCAAGCGGTGAGGGCGCGTGACTCTCAACCGGACGCCCGCGAGGGATAGGCCGGGCCGCCTGGGGTGGCGGATAGGCCCGTAGTACCGTCGACGCCGGGTAACTCCGGTCGAGGGAAGGGGCCTTAGTTCAAGGTCAACGTAGCAAGCGGCCGACAGCCGGGAGATTGGCATGAGCCTAACACCTCCAACGAAGGTTGGGAAGTTGCAGACGACGTTGCACACCAAAGCGAAGAACTCGCCCGACTATCGCTTCTACGCACTGTACGACAAGATCTACCGCCGTGATGTCCTGGGTTTCGCCTACGCTCGCTGCCGTGCCAACGGTGGCGCACCGGGGGTCGACGGCCAGAACTTTGCGGATATCGAGGCGTACGGTGTCGATCGATGGTTGGACGATCTGGCGGAAGAGCTGAGGAAAGGAACGTATCAATCCCTGCCGGTTCGGCGCGTGTACATCCCCAAAGGGGATGGCAAGCAAAGGCCGCTGGGGATTCCTTGCATCAAAGATCGCGTGGTGCAGATGGCTGCGGTGCTGGTCTTGGAGCCGATCTTCGAGGCCGACCTGGAGCCCGAACAACACGCCTACCGCCCGGAGCGCACCGCCCTGGACGCCGTTCGCCAAGTGGAACGGCTGGTCAGGAAGAGGCACACCGAAGTGGTGGACGCGGACTTATCCGGTTATT
>CAVRFS010000053.1:0-60031 GCA_963720335.1 uncultured Planctomycetota bacterium
AGTGAACCTCCGTATGATCTCTGCCGGCCTCCGCCAGTCGTTGAGATTGACGAGTCTCACGCGGAGACGCGGAGCACGCGGAGATCAATCCAGGTCTCTTGATCTTTCGCAGAGTGCGAAGTCCCTTTCAAACGTCTGCTTCGAAACGAAAGAGCCGGAGCTGAGGGTCGATGCACGTGATCTCGCTCAAGCCCTTACGGGATTTCTGGTCCGATCACCCGGATGCGAGAAACCTCTATTAGCGTGGCATCGCGAGACGGAACACGCGGAATAGGAGTCTTTCGCGGAGGTTCGCGAAGCCTATCCCCATGCGGACAAGGTGGGCAAGTTCATTGTCTTCAATATAGGCGGCAATAAGTATCGAGTTATCACGGCCATCCATTTTAACCGTGGGAACTCATCGTCAGGCACGTCCTGAACCACCGGGAATACGACGGGAAAATGGAAGGAGGGATTTCATGATGGCGACTCCCCGAACCAAGGCCAAGGCGACGCCTAAAGCCAGGATCAGCACTCCGACTCATGCCAAGACGCGACCCGCTGGCGGTCGGCAGGCCCGGTGAAGCCGACTTCGCGATGGTCCGCCGCTTCCCTTTGCGACCGATCGAATCCGACGCCGACCTGGAGCGAGCGGATCACCCTCAACGAATTGCTTGACGGATTCGCTGAATCGGGACGAAGCGGATTACCTTGACGTCCTCGGAGACCTCATGGAGAAATATGAGGGGGCCCACCATCCCCTCCGCCGGTATCCGAGCTGGACATATTCGCCCCATTTCCTCGACACCCGCGGCGTGACCTGCACCGAGGTGGCCCGCGGTGCCGGCATGGCTGTTCTCTACATTGTCCTCCATCCTCACCGGCAAGCGTCGGATGAACCGCGACCATATTGAAGGTCTGGCCCGATACTTCCGAGTTCCAAAAGGAGTCGTTCCTCGGACCACCCCGCCCAGGCTTTGGCCACTCGGATGGGTGACCGGTAATGGTAGGAATGTGGACAGGGCTCCGCGGCTTTCCTCGCCGCGCGAAACTCCCTGCCTCAATTGCGAGGAGGCGGGACCGGGCGTTGCACCGGCCCCCGTAATCGAGCTCCAGGTGGTGTCGGCTCATGGCCTGAGCCGTCTTTTCGGGCGATCGGATCGAGGTAATCGAGCAGGTCGTGTCGCAGGTCGCCGTGTGAGTCGTACCCGGTGTGTTGCTGCATCTCGATGAATTGGTGCCAGAACGACGTCGGAAACCGGCTGAAACAGCAGGAAGGCGGCAATCGCCAGGGTCAGCCACCGTCCGCCTCGCCGCGTCAGGGCTGCGGCCCCCTCGCCGACCAGCATGTGGATCGACGGGACCAGGAAGATCAAGAGCCGGCCGTGGAACGGATACTGGTGCAGGGTCGAGGCCACGAGCGCGAAGACGATGGGGGACAGCAGGAGATATAAGCCCCCGGGCCACCGCCGCAACAGCGCCACCCCACCCAGGAGAAACAGCCCCAGCGCCAGCAACGCCGAAGGGAGCACGCCCAGGGGCGTGAGCAAGCTCCGCCGGACTGTCGAACGCGTTGATGATCTGCCAGAAGTCGCGTTCGAGGTCGGCGAACGAACGCGGGGGGATCGGCAAGAAGGCGAAGTCCCACCAATTCCAGATGAACCGCTCCTTGCTCAGGATCCGGTGCGAGACCTTGTAGCACGCCGCGAAGCTCAATACCCAGGCCATCCCGATCGCCGCCAGGCCGAGGAACTGACCCATGCCTTGCGGCTCGCCGCCACCGCGATCAAGTATGTCCCCACACCCGCCAGCACCAGGGCCAGCGGATACGAGAACCAGACCCCGACGACACCGAAGCCGGCGATCGCCAGGAGCCGCCGCGTTCCCAATGCCGCGGGATCGGGCGACGAGGCGGCGGACGACTTCGAATCCAGGTCCGCTCCGGCCGCCAGCCTCAGCGCGACCAGGGTCAGCACCAGGTCGCACGAGTATTGCTTGATCTCCGACGAGTAATAGATCAGCCAATCCGCCAGGGCGAAGAGTCCCGTCGCGATCGGGACGGCCCAGGGTGTCAGGTAGCGGCGGGCCGTCGAACGGAACAGGAACATCGAGGCGATGCCGCAGACCAGTGGGAACAACCGGGCCTCCAGCACGTTGTTCCACGGCAGTCGGACCATCAGCCGCTCCAGCACGAGGAAGCCAGGCGGGGCCAGTTGATACTCGGTCAGGATCGTCCGAAAGTCGAAGACCGAGAGGGACACGAGATTCGCGAGCAGCGATGCCTCATCCTTGTAAAGCTGGCGAAACTCGGCGTAGTCTAACAGCCGGAGGACCACCCCGACCGCCACGGCCAGCCACGTCCAGGTCTCGCTGGTCACGGTGTATCGCCGAGGCGTGGTCAGCCAAGCCCAGAAGCCCCGCCTGTTGGCTTTGCCCGCCAGCCCTCGAACCATCCCACCACCTCGCGACCGAGAAAGTCCACCGTAGAGGGGCCTCGATGTCTTGCTGCAATGGCTATACTATCAAATGATTCGAGCGATCGGATGTCAGACGCGGTCGGGAATCGTTCTTGCAGGGTTAGATTGTAGAACGAATTCATTCCGTTTCTTCCATTCTTGAGCCTTGCAGGGGATGTCTAAAGTCATGACCTCGGCACCAAAAATCGAAGAAACGGAATGAATTCCGTTCTACAAAGAATCTCGCGTAGCTCAGGTTTGGCAAGATCCCTGAAGAGGAAGAATCCCAATGCGCATGGGGCTGCTGGCGGATATCCATGAAAACGTCGATCGGCTTGCGATGTCGATCGCGCGCTGCCGGCACGAAGGGGCCGACCGGATCTTCACGCTCGGCGACATCTTCGAGACCGGTGCGCAGGTTCGCCGAGGCCGTGGACCTGCTCCGCGAGGCCGATGTGGACGGGGTCTGGGGTAACCATGAGTTCGGCCTCTTCGCCGGCCGGGGCGATTCGGTCGAACGCATCTTCGACTGGAGAAGCCTCGACTACATGCGGCGACTGGAGGCCCGGATGGAGGTCGAGGGCGTGCTCCTGGGCCACGTCCTGCCCTGCCTCGATCCCACCGACATCACGCAGCCATGGTACGTTGAGCGTATGCCTGAGACCGTCGAGGCCGCCGCACGCAACTTCGCCGCATTCCCCCACCGCCGGATGTTCGTCGGGCACTTTCACCGCTGGCTGGCCGTGACCCCCGAGGAGGGCGCACTCGCCTGGTCGGGCGATCGGCCAATCCGGTTCGACCACGACCGGCGTTACCTTGTGGTTGTCGCGGCCGTCTGCGATGGCTGGTGCGCGGTTTATGATACCGAGACCGACGTGTTTACCCCCTTCGACCTCCGCGAAGTAGGTTCCTGTTGAGCCGGCTCGCGAGTCCGGGTATCGTACTCAATGAAGTGGTCAGTGGTAGTCGTAATTGGTGAGTGAATCCCGGTAAAGACCGCAGGCTGGTCCGGTCTTGGTCTGAGTGACCACCCATTACCGATCATTGCGATCGCATCGAACAAACTGACCACGGACTACTACCAAGAAGGGGCGGGACGGATGGGACTGTTCACGGGAAAAAAAGGGCTGATCCTGGGCGTCGCCAATGACTTCAGCATCGCCTGGTCGATCGCCAAGAAGCTCCACGCAGAAGGGGCCGAGCTCGGTTTCACCCATCTGCCCGGCGACAAGATGGAGCGACGGGTCCGCAAGGTGGCCGATCCCATCGGTGCCAGGCTGATCACCCCCTGCGACGTCCAGAAAGACGAGGACGTGGCCCGGGTGTTCTCCCAGGCGCGCGAGACCTTCGGCACGCTCGACTTCGTCGCTCCACTCGATCGCGTTCGCACCCTTGGATGATCTGAAGTGCCCGTTCGTCAACGCCAGCCGCGAGGGCTTCAAGACGGCGATGGATATCAGCGTCTACTCGCTGGCGATCGTGTCGCGGCACGCGCGCCGAGTCGATGCCCGAAGGCGGGTCGATCGTCACCCTGACCTATTTCGGCGGCGAGCGGGTCGTACCCGGATACAACATGATGGGCGTCTGCAAGGCGGCACTCGACGCCGCGGTCAAATACCTGGCGTTCGACCTGGGCCGAAGAAGATCCGGGTCAACGCCGTCTCGGCCGGGCCGGTCAAGACCCTGGCCGCCTCGGCCGTCGGCGATTCCGACAAGCTCGCCGGGCTCTACGAGATGTCCTCGCCGATGGACCGCAACATCACCCGCGAGGAGGTCGGCGCGGCCGGGATGTTCCTGCTCTCGGAGCTGGCCAGCGGGATCACCGGCGAAATCCTCCACGTCGACTGCGGCTACAACGTCATGGGCTCTCCCGGCCGGGCCATCGAGAAGGTCAAGTCGCTCATCCTGGCCAAGGTCCAGGCGGCCAATCCCGACCTGGCGGCCGCTGCTCGAGAACGACGACGAGCTGAAGCGGTTATGAGCGACCGTGCACGGAACGAGCCGATCCCGGTGGGGATCGGCGCTGGTCTGTCGCGAGGGCCGTTTCCTGGTGCGGCAGCGTCCGGCAGGGACCGTCTATGCCGGCTACTGGGAATTCCCCGGCGGCAAGTGCGAGCCGGGCGAATCCCGGCCGAGGCCACGGCCCGCGAATGCCTCGAGGAGATCGGTCTGCGCGTCGTCGTCGGCCGCTCCGGCGCGTCACGACCCACCGATATCCCCACGGCCTCGTCGAGCTGTACTTCTACGACTGCACGACCGAGGACCCAGCCGCCGAGCCGGCCGACGGGTCGGGCTTTCAATGGGTTCCGGCCGGCAAGCTCGCGTCGCTCCGGTTCCCCGAGGCCAACGAGGCGATCCTCGCGAGAACTCGCCCGAGACCGAAGCGATCCGTCACGGGACGGATTGGGATTCGAGGGGATCGGCGGCTCGCGGTCCACGACGTTGTCGATCAGCCCGTAATCGCGGGCTTCCTCGGGCGACATGAAGCGGTCGCGGTCGGTATCGTCCTGGAGTCGCTCGAGCGTCTGGCCGGTGTGCTTCTGATAGATCTGGTTGAGCTGCTTCTTCATCCGGATGAATTCTTCGGCGTGGATCATGATCTCGGTGGCGGTTCCTTCCATTCCCGGCCAAGCGGCTGATGGATCATGATCCGGCTGTGGGGCAGGGCGTTGCGCTTGCCCTTGGCCCCGGCGGACAAGAGCAGCGAGCCCATGCTGGCACACTGGCCGATGCAGTAGGTCGCCACGTCGCACGATACCCATTGCATGGTGTCGTAGATGGCCAGCCCGGCGGTCACGCTGCCGCCGGGGCTGTTGACGTAAAGATGGATGTCGGCCTTGGCGTCTTGATGGGCCAGGACCAGCATCTGGGCCACGACCAGGTTGGCGACCGTGTCATCGATCGTCGAGCCCAGAATGATGATGCGATCCTGGAGCAGGCGGGAATAGATATCCATCGCCCGCTCTTCACGACCGCTCCGTTCGATCACGATCGGAACCAGTGGCATGTGTGATACGCCCTTCTCGTAGAGGAACCGTCTGCCGGCGATCGGCGACTAGGGAATTCGGTGTCAAGCGACCTGGGAGCACCTCGTGAAGTCGTCAGCTGGTAGCTCGATACCGGCTCGGACTCAAGAGACCGGCGACCGCGGTCGGGCCCTTCTCGGTGCCGATCATCCGACCCACGACCTCATCGACCAGGCCGTATTCCTTGGCCTGGATGGCGGTCAGATAGCGGTCGCGTTCGGTGTCCTTGGCGATCCGCTCGATCGGCTGGCCGGTGTGCTTGGCGAGGATCTCGTTGATCACCTGCTTGCTCCTGACGATCTCCTCGGCCTGGATCTCGATATCGGAGACCTGGCCGCCGACCTGGCCGTAGGGCTGATGGATCATGATCTTGGAGTGGGGCAGGGCGAACCGCTTGCCCTTGGTGCCGCCGGCGAGCAGGACCGCCGCACCCGAGGCGGCCAGCCCGATGCAGTAGGTCGCGATCGGGCTCTCGATGAACTGCATCGTGTCGTAGATCGCCAGGGTGCTGGTGACGCTCCCCCCGGGCTGTTGATGTAAAAGCTGATGCCTTGCGTCCGGTTCTCGTACTGGAGGAACAGGAACTTCATCACGGTAAGGTTGGCCACGGCGTCGTTGATCACCCCTTCGAGAAAGACGATGCGATTCTCGAGGAGCAGGTCGCCGAGTGTCATCTGGCGCTGTCGCGCATAGTCGCGATAGCGCTGAAGCGTCGGATCGGCGAGCGGGTGTTCAAGCGGCATGGAACGATCCTTCGCAATCAAGGGCCGGTTGACGGAGGCCACGCGCTCTCGGGAATCGGATCGGGTTGGGTCAGGCGGGTCGAGGGCACGAGCCGATCGAAAGCGGGCGCCCTCCGACTGGTCCCGCTCGCGTCGGGAGAGGTTCACGATCCTTCATCCGCGTTTTCCGATTTCGATGTCTGTCGTCCGCCGGGTCGGCCTCCGCCGCGGGCGCGGTGCGCCGTGATGTCCAGGGTCTCGACCGCTCGGGCTCGATCTCGACCGGCGACAGTCTTCGATCGTGCTGGATTCCAGGATGCGGTCGAGGACTTTGCGTTCGAGGATCTGGGTCGTCAGGTCGTCGGTCATCCCTTCCTTTTCGAGCCGGGAGCGGACCCGGCGGACACTCTCGCCGGACCGCTCGGCCATCGCTTCGAGCTCCACCGCGATGTCCGCATCCTCGGGTTTGATTTGCTCGGCTTCGGCAATCTTGGCCAGGAGCAGGAATTCCTTGAGCGACTGGAGGGTCGACTCGTGGGCATTGGCTTTGATGTCGGCTTCCCGGGCACGGATGTCGTCGTCGGAGATGCCTTCCTGGCGGAGCTGCGGGATCAGCCTCCGGACCGTGTTGGTCTCCTCGCGGGTGACCAGGTCGGCCGGGAGGTCGAACGGCGTCTGCTGAAGCAGGCCATCGAGGATTTGCCGCCGGAGGGCCTGCCGTTGCTGGAAATGGAGCCGGCGCTCGAGGGCATCGTGCACCGCCTCGCGAAGGTTCTCGAGGCTCTCGAAGCCGATCGAGTCAGGAATGCCGGGTTCGATATCGGGGAGGCGCATCTGCTTCAGGTCGTGGACGCGGACTTTCACCGGGAGGGTCGCGCCTCGCAAGCTGGGATCGCCGCCGCGGTCCCCATCTTGGCCTCGACCTGGCGGGTTTCTCCCGGCTTGATGCCCGCTAACTTCGCACCCATGTTCGGGATCGTTCCGTCCTGGTAGCGTAGCTCCGGCTCGAGCCGGAACTGGATCTCCGTCGCTTCACTCAGGACTCGTCCATCCGCGCCATGGAAGACCAGGTCGGCCGTGAGGTAATCGCCAAGCTCGGCGTGCCGCTGAGCTTCGGTACGATCTGGCCGTGGCGCTCGAGGTGGATCTGGAGTTCGGTGTCGATCTCCGAGTCCGTGATCGACTTCACGGGTCGCTTCAGGGAGAGACCCTTGTAATTCGGTAATTCGAATTGCGGGCGGACCTCGACGTCCATCTCGAAGTTCATCGGGCCGTCATCCGGCAGTTCGATCGCGGCAACATCTAGTTGCGGCTGAGTGATCGGTTCGAGCTCGTAGTCCTGGTCGAGCTGCTCGAGGGACGACATCAGCAACTTCGACTTGACCTGGTCGGCGACCTGCTTGCGGAACCGCTTGACGACCAACTGGCGGGGGGCTCGCCCCGGCCGGAACCCCGGGACGACGGCCTCTTTGCGGAGGGTCTCCAACGATTCCGTGTACTGGAGCTCGATCTCGTTGTGCGGGATGGAGACCTTGATATGTTTCTTGCACGGACCGGCATCCGTGATCTCGACGGCCATGTCGAGCTTCGGCTTGGGCGGCTCGCTCGCGACGGCCTCTGGCTCGTCGCCGACCGAAACGGCCGCGCCGCTCCCACTTCCAGGTCATCGGTGCTCATCAGAGGCGTTCCCTCGGGGTAACATCAGGTCGGGATGGCCTGGTCCGCCATCACGCAACCAACTGCGCTCGAGCGAGAGCCGCCAACCCAGGATGGCATCGGACCCAGAGCGGGAGAAGGGATTTGAACCCTCGACACCCACGTTGGCAACGTGGTGCTCTACCCCTGAGCTACTCCCGCAACATTCCGCAGGATCTCGAGGTGCGGCCGACGTGCCGAGAAAACTCTCGCCAACGGTCCCGCCCACGATCGATTTCAGTATAGCGCCGTTGCCTCGGATTGCAAGCCGTCTTCCGGCAAAAGCCGGGGCCGCGGCCCTCTGCCGCGGGCCGACGCGGCAGGTCCGATGTCCGGTCCTGTGGACCTCCGGAGGGTTCGGAGGAAAGTGATGGTCCTCAAAGAGATCCTGGCGTCTTTCCATTTGCGTATTCGGCCACCAGACGATAACTTATGAGGAAAGCCCATCTCCGCCGCATCGCCGCAAGACACCAGAGCATTCGATCGGGATGAAGCTACGATGAACTATGTACTTCAGGTCGTCCGGGGCCGAAGCGCCACCACGACACTCAAGCTGGCCGACGGTGTCACCAGCCTCGGCCGCCACGACGATTGCGTGATCCGAATCAAGTCCTCGCAGGTCAGCCGCCGACATTGCGAGCTCCTTGATGTCGGGGGCAAACTGACCGTTCGCGACCTGGGTAGCTCGAACGGAACATTCATTAACGGCAAGCGGATTACCGGCCAGCAGACGCTCAAAGTCGGGGATGAGCTGACCGTCGGCGCGGTGACGCTCCGTGTGGCGACCCTCGGTCAGCCGGTCGCCGCGCCGCATGTGGACCGCCCCGCCGGCAAGCCGGGAGATACTGCCGTCGTCGAGGCCGTTCCCATCGGCGACGAGGACGAGTTCGAGATCGAATTCGATGAAGGTGAACCCGAAGTGGAGTTCGACTCCATCCCCCTGGCGGAGTCCGAGCCCGCGCCGCTAGCCCCCACGGGCGACGGAAACCGCAAGCCGATCCCTCCGCCCGCCCCCGAATCCAACGCCCCCCAACCGGCCGGCAAACCCAAGAAAGAAGACGAGGCCGTCGCCCAGTTCCTGCTGGACCTCGATCTCGACGAGGAATAATTCTAAAGTGCGACTCCCAATGACCCCGTGTCGGCCGGCACGACCCTATTGTTGACGTTCACAATCTCGGTCTCATGCGCGAGTCGCCTGATGCAGAGATGCTCGCGTCACGTCCCGTCGTGGGACGGTACCCGCATGCCTGTTCCCACGTTTACCGTTTTCTGTCGCCACGGCGCCACCCCGGACAACCCACCGCTCCCTCCTGTTGATTCTCAAGCGATACCGATCTTATGTGCACTAGACCTTGAGGCGGTGTGTGATTAATATCACCCGGAGGCGGTCTCATGTTGATTTGGATCGCCACTTCGAGCCGGCTTTCGGAGAAAATTTCCGTTTTTCCTGGCACCTCGTTGATTTCTTCCCTGAAACGCTTTAAATAGCTTGGGGTGCCCGAACTGATGTGGCGATCCGCCTGTCGTTGCGAGCCGAAACCTGATCGTGTACAAATCCATGGAAATACGTCATGGCTCGTCGCAAAACGCTTCCTGAGTCGGTACGTGCCAAGCTGGCCCTAGCTGAGCGGCTAGGGACCCTGCGCTCGGAGTTGTTCGGAGATCGGGGCGGACCGGAGATGGCCCGGCGTTTGGGCATCCCGGTACGCACCTGGTACAACTATGAAGGGGGTGTCACGGTCCCGGCGGAGGTTGTCTTGAAGATCATCGAGTTAACCTCGGTCGAGCCCACCTGGCTCCTCCATGGAAGTGGGCCAAAGTTCCGCCACGATGGCCCCGCACGCAACGACCCGACATCGCCGCCCGCGATGACGGTGGGAGCCCTGTTGAGAACCGCCTTGCAGATCCTGGAGAGCGAGCACGGATCCGATTCCGGATCGGCAGGAGACCACGTCTTCTCTGCGCCATCCGCCACCGATCGAGCAATCGGATCGAGCCCTCTCCTCCCAACAACTGCGTCGTTTCTTGATTCCGGCGACGAACCCGAGGCCGAGAACGGCGATCTCGCGCCCCGCCACGCCGGCTCAAACGACATCGAGGAGTGGCTAGCAGCCCAGCGCGAAAACCGTTGCATTCGCGTCGTTGGAGATGAGATGGCCCCGATCCTGGCCGATGGCGCCTCGGTCGCCTATTCCGCACGCGACGAAGACGTGAGTCTGCTCCACAAGAAGATGGTCGTCGTCTGGCTGAATCGCGAACCCGTGGTGCGATGGTTCGAGCACTGCGGACGCTATGCGCTGCTCAAGGCCGAGAACCCTGCGGCCGTTCCCTCAGAGATCCTCGTCGATCTGGAAGACCCGCGCGAGCCGCACCGGTTTCGCCGCGTTTTGTGGATCAATTCCCCCCATTGATGAGTCTCTGCAAAGGATGAAGGATGAAGGATGAGTCAGAATTGGGCCGGTCTTGATTCAGCCTTCAGCCCTCAGCCTTCGGCCTTCCGAGGGACAGCCTCTACCAGCTCAGGAACTCCCCCTGCGCACGGGAGCACAAGGATCTTGCCATCGCCGATCCGCCCGGTCCGGGCCTGGCCGACGATGGCTTTGATCGCGATCGGGGCCAGGGCTTCCTCGACGAAAACGCTCAGCTCGACCTTGGGTACGAACGAAGTGTTGTACTCGCTGCCCAGGTACTGTTGGAGTCGGTGTTTCTGCCGACCATATCCCATCGCCTCGCGCACGGTTCCACCCAGGATCTCGATCGATCCCAGGGCGTCGAGTACCGCCTGGGCACGGAACGGCTTGACCAGCGCGATGATCTGGACAACACCTGTGGTGCGGACCATCGGCGAGGCACCGTCAGGCAAGTGCGCGGCTTCCGCAGCACAAAAATCATCGGGAGACATCAACACACTCCCTCAAAAGCCGGGCGCGCACCGCTTGACATCTCGCCCGTCCGCACCGAAATTGGATCAGTATCGGAACGATCGGGCCGGCTGTTGCTCTCGCATGCACGAGGTGAACGATGAAACGGGTCCTTGCACTCCTGGCCAGCGCGAGTCTCTTCCTGGGGGTCATCGGCTGTGCTCGCGATTACGACGTTCGGCTCGACCAGACCTACGAGAATCTGCGCTATCAGAAACGGCTGGATGAGAACCTCGAGAAGCCCGCGGATACCAAGTCGAACCTCGCAACCGCGAACATCTACGTCCGCCCTCCCCTGGGCCTGAAGGGGCCGAACAAGGAATTCGGATTGAACCTGGTCGAGCCCGGAAAGTTCGATCTCACGGATACCTTCTTCGACGATAAGGGAAGCCTGCACGTCGTGGCCCGGATCGCGAAGCCGAAGGCAGCCAACACCAAGAAGGGACCGGCTCCGGCCGAGGCGAAAGTACCCCGCGGTGACTTCACCGCCGATCTCGTCGACCTGCTGAAAATCGCCTACGCGACGGATTTCGAGGCGTCCAAGGCCAAGTCCGAGACCAAGAGCGGCGGTGGTAAGACTAACCCTTTCAAGTCGTTCGACCTGCACCCCACCGGAAAGGAAGTCAAGGTCTACGTGTCCGGCGACAAGAACAGCCCGGTCCAGGTCGCCTTGATCTTCGAGTATCCCGAGGGCGAACTCAAGAACCTCGTCTCGAAAATCGACCTCTGCCTCGGGTCCTTCCGGGTGGGGGAGAGGTGCGCAACGCGCCTACACCGGACAGGATGAGGAGTCGGGAGAAGGGGTCGCCGCGCCGCCAACCGGTGTCTTTTGAGCGCGGTAGGCGGGATCCCGCGGTTCGCCGTCGTCACACACAGGTCATTGACCGCGCAAGGCTTGACCGGAGCGGGAAAACGCCAGGACCGTCCACTCACGAAGGGACCTTCGCCACACACTCAGAATTAATCGCCGATCCGCTTTCTCATGGTGATCGATCCGAGATCGCCGCTGGCGGATCGCTCCGCTTCGAGTTCATGGCGCAGGATGGGGACACCCGTGGGGGCCTGGATCCCCAATCGGACCCGGTTGCGATCGATTTTCACGACCGTGATCACGATGTCAGGCCCAATCATGATTTGTTGCGAGATTTTTCGGCTCAGAACCAGCATCCCTTCCTCCCGACCACCAGGTAGCCGTTCGTGACGCATGACAGGTCGTTGGCGTCGCTGCTGGCAATAGTTTCGTAGGCGGTCCGTGGCTGACGACACGGTTTTTTCCGTGGCTGTTCCACCTACGCTCCTCGCGACGCGCACACGGCCCGCAGAGACCTGGTCTCTCTGGCATCGTCCCATCTGTCGAGGTTTGAGAGCCTGAACTCGATATCACATCGGGACTCGACGATTTCGAAATCCCTCGCCGTTCGGCAACATTGCCTCGGGATTCCGCGCATTGAGAACGCAACGGCGCCCGGACCATCGTCTGGAATCCATCCCGATTCCCTTGCGACCATTTCGATTCACGGTTGATCGCGAACGGAGGGTGAAGCCTTCGCCCGAGATGCGGTTGGTGATGCTGGCTCTTCGGGTCGAGTCGTCGGGGGAAGTTTTTGGGGTGCCGGGGACGTTTCGGAACGGTCATCCTGGCCGCGGAGACGATCGTGGTCGGCCAGCCGACGGGCCACTCTGGGGATCGCCTCGCGGAGAGAGACCGGCAGGCGTGACTCGATCGCGAGCCCGGCCGAAGAACTCGCGGAGCAGGAGAATCGCCGATTCGGTCCGTCGTTCCGCGTTGAGCTGATCCGCCAGAGTGAGGATCGAGGCGCAGAGTATCCGGGTGGTCGTCGCCCATCTTGGCCCGCCGTTTCGACAGGACGATACGGGATAGCGGAATAGCCCGGTCCAGTCGTCCGGCATCCTGATAGGCCCTGGCCAGGCCATGCATCGTGGTGAGGGTCGTCGGGTGGTCCTCACCGAGCTGGGCTCTCAACCGTGTCGTGGTCGTCTGGCGCAACTGGATCGCCTCGTCGAGCCGTCCAACAGCCTGGTAGGTTTTGGCCAGGTTGTTTATCGCCACGAGCGTGGTGGGATGGTCGTCGCCAAGCTTCGAACGGAATCCGGCAAGCGCCGATTCGTGAAGCGATACGGCCTCTTCGGGCCGATTCTCCGCCGTGTACCCGACGGCCAGATTATCCATGATGGTGAGCGTGTCGAGATGATCGGGGCCAAGGCGGACCTTCACGCGGGGCAGAACCGCCTCGAAGAGTGGGATGGCCTCCGCGGGGCGCCCGGCTTCCCAGTAGGCCACGGCCAGGTCGTTCATGGACTCGATGGCATCGACGTGATCGTCGCCCAGAACGGCTCGGCGCCGCGTCAGCGTGTCCTTGAGGATCGGGATCGCTCGGTCGAGCCGCCCGGCGTCCTGGTAGGCCATCGCCAGGTTCTGACACGACTCCAGGGTCTCCGGGTGGTCGTTGCCGAGTTGGTGGCGGCGAATCTCGAGGGCCCGTTCGAAGGCGGACAACGATTCGCGCGACAGGCCGAGTCCGGAAAACGTCTCGCCGATGGCGTTATAGAGCGTGGCCTGAGTCAGCGGCTGACCGGCCAGCGAGACGTCGAGATCCTTGACCGCGCGATCGAGCAGGTCGATGACCTTGAGGGAGCGACCGTCCAGCGCGGGGTCGGGTTTGCGAAAGGCGTCAACCAGGAACTTCAGCGAGGTCTCCGCCCGTAGGCGTTGCTCGTTGGCCTCCGCGGCTTTCTGGAGCGCGACGACCCCGTGTCGGAATTCGTCCCGCCGCGCCTCGGCCTGGTTGCGCCAGGCTATCGAGAGGATCGGCACGGCC
The DNA here is from genome assembly GCA_963720335.1 of uncultured Planctomycetota bacterium. Classification (GTDB taxonomy): domain Bacteria; phylum Planctomycetota; class Planctomycetia; order Isosphaerales; family Isosphaeraceae; genus CAVRFS01. Next base: position 13,640 of record CAVRFS010000053.1, read on the forward strand.
AGCGCGCAGGGCTCCCATCGCCACGACCACCGCGGCGGCCACCCCGGCGACGAGCGACTGATGTCGCTTGAGCCACCGCCGGGCCCGCGCCGAACCTGGCTCACGGCAGGCGGTTACGGGCTCATCGGCGAGCCACAGCTCGATATCGTCGGCCAGCGCCAGTGCCGAGTCATATCGCCGCGACGGTTCGGCCGCCATCGCCTTGCGGCAGATGGCATCCAGATCGCTCGGCTACCCGCGGCGCGATCGCTCGCGGCGGATCGAAATCGCCTTGGCGGACCTCCCGGAGCACCTCTTCGAGTTCGCCCGAGAACGCCGGCCGGTCTGTCAGCAGGACATAGAGCGTCGCGCCCAGGCTGTAGACGTCGCTGGCCGGCCCCACGAGGTCGGACCGTCCAGCGGCTTGCTCGGGGCTCATGTAAGCCGGTGTCCCCACGGTCTGACCCGCGACGGTCATCGAGTCGCTGCCCCATCGCGAACGGATCGTCAACCCACCCACCGGCGGCGAGCGGTCCGTCGATGCGGCTTTCGCCTCCGGACCGCCCAACGGCTTGGCCACGCCCCAATCCATGACCAGAGTCTCGCCGAACGGTCCCAGCATGATGTTGCCCGGCTTGATGTCACGGTGCATCACACCGCGGCTATGGGCGTAGCCGATCGTGTTGCAGACGTCGACAAACCGTCGCAATAGCCAGCGGAACTCCCGTCCGAAGAAGTCGGGCGAGACCGACACGTGGAATCGCCGAACCGCCGCAGCCAGGTTTTCGCCCTCGATGAACCGCATCGCGTAGAACGGCCGTCCGTTGGGCCGGCAGCCCAACCCATAGACCGGCACGATTCCCGGATGCTCCAGATTCCCTGTGACCTCAGCCTCGAACACGAACCGCTCGCGGCTGACCGGATCCTCCGCATGCTCCGGCTGGATCTCCTTGAGTGCCACTCGTCGGTGGAGCTCGGTGTCCTGGGCAAGGTACACGCGGCCCAATCCCCCGGAGGCATGGTGCCAGAGTACCTCGTATCGCGAGGTTGTGGTTTCGGGCGAGGCGGGGTTCCTGGCCATGCTCGTTCCGGCGGGCGGCGTCAGTCCCCGGACCATCTCGACGGCGGCGGCCCCATTCGACTGCGCGGCGCTCCTGTCCACAACTGCCATGTTCGAGGGCGAGATCAGAGGATAATCCGACAAGCGGTTCTCGACGCCCTCGTCGCGCTGTGCCAGCAGACTGTCAATCCGTTCACGCCCATCGATCGTCAACGACCGCCGATCCGTGAGCACGTGGCCCAACGTACGTCCCGTCTCCTCGGCCCATTCCTGGATCGCGTCGATCAACTCATCGCGGCCGATCAAACCCATCTGCAAGGCCGCGATGCCGAAGAGGAGATTCCGATCGACGCAAGTGCTGGTCATAACGCGTCCTATGTGGTTACAGCACCAGGTTGGCTCGTGATCGCGGTCGTAGCGATTCGAGCGGTCTCCACCCCGAGACCGTGGACCATTCGAGTGATCATCGCGTGCTGCATCAACTCCATGGTAGAACATCATCGCGGCGGATGTCCTGTGACTGGGTCCGCCCTGTTGACCTGGGATTCCGACTTCGCGAGCCTCTGGAAGGCGAGAATCCGTTGCCGCCGTTCCCGTTCGCGGCTAACATCAACCGGGCGATGATTCTCGTGGCCTTGACAGTGGAGCGGCGCAATGGAAACTCAGCCGGGAGGCGCGATGATGTCGGCATGGAGGCGGCGACGGTTCCTCGCCTCCAGTACAATCGGCCTGGGGGCCGTCGGTCTCGCCGCCGCGTCCGATCGCACGGGAGCCGGAATGGAGCCTCAACCCGCCGTGCCGGAGATCCGAACCAAGGACGACCTGCCGACGCCCGCCTTGCTCGTGGACCTCGACCGGTTTCAAGCCAATCTTCAGAAGCTGGCCGCGCATTGTCGGTCGAGCGGCTGCACGCTACGGCCGCACGCCAAGACACACAAGTGTCCGGAAGTTGCCCGGCGCCAGTTGGCAGCCGGGCGCGAGGGATTTCCGTGGCGACTGTTCCCGAAGCGGAGGCGATGGTCGCGGCCGGCATCAACGGCGTGCTGCTGACCTCACCCATTGTCGAGGTCGGCAAGGTCGCGCGGATGGTGGAGCTGGCCCGTAAGGATCAAACCCTGATGCTGGCGGTGGGACACGCACGCGAGGCCGAGCTCCTGGCGGAAGCCGCCACGGCGCGACAAGTCCGCCTGAACATCCTGGTAGATCTCGACGTGGGCGACCACCGGACCGGCAGCCCGCCCGGCCAGGCCGCCCTGGAACTGGCCGAAAAGATCGACGGCTGCAAGTGGTTACGAGTCCGTGGGCTCCAGGCGTATTCGGGGCGTTCCTCCCACATCTTGGGATTTTCGGAGCGGAAAAAGGGCTCTGCGCGAGGCGATGAACCAGGCGATCGAGACTCGCAACCTCTTCCAGGCCAAGGGATTGGACTCGGCCATCCTCTCTGGTGGCAGTACGGGGACCTACAATATCGACTCCGAGCTGCCCGGCGGCATCGAGCTTCAGGCGGGCTCCTACGTCTTCATGGACAACGGCTACCGCGCGATCGGCGGCAGTGATGGAGACTCGGACTATAACGACTTCGCCTACAGCCTGACGGTGCTGACCACCGTGGTCAGCATGAGCGATCCCCATCGTGTAACCGTTGACGCCGGGATCAAGGCGTTCGCAACCGACTCGGGCGGCAAACCCCTGGCCAAGAACCGGGACGGCTTGAGTTACCAGTTCGGCGGCGACGAGTTCGGCGTGGTCACGGCCCAGTCCGGCGCCTCGCTGCCGAAGCTGGGCGACCGACTCGAATTCTTCGTCACGCACTGCGATCCGACCGTCAACCTGTATGATCGCATCTTCGCTGTGCGAGGCGATGCCGTCGAGATGGTCTGGCCGGTCGTCGCCCGGCGGAGTTGAGGCTCTGAATTCCATGGATGCCACCACAGGACGGATCCGCTACGCGATGGCTGCTGGCCTGGCGCTGATCCTCATCCAGGCGGTCAACCTGGTCGGGCGGACCGCCCGAGCGGATCTCATCTACTTTCGTAAAGGCGGCGAGGCGCAACTCCCGGCGACGGTCGAGGGCAGGCGGATCGTGCTGGGAATGCCGGACGGCAAGATCGAGCTCCTCGATGACGACATCATGAAACGCGTGCCTGGGTTCTGGCCAGGCGCGGAATTGGAAGCCCGACGACGTGACTCGCGCAAGCAAGGATTTGCGGCGCGATACGCGACGGTATGGTGGGCAATCGAGAATGGGCTGACGGTGGAAGTCCCGGCCGACCTGCGCGAGCTCCACGCGATGGACCCAAAGCATGGGCCGACGGCTCGCATGGTCGCCGTTCTGGACCAGCTCGACCGACCATGCGGGGAGCCGGACCTCGCCGCGTTTCGCGCCGCGTTGCGGATCGAGTTTCAGGTCGCGGCGGGCCTCACGTGGTGTTGCTCCATCAGCACACCGAGTCCGAGGCGAACGAGCGCGTGGCTCTCCTGGAGCGGGTGATCGCGGGTTTTCACCTCCTCTTCGCCGCCCAGGGGATCGAGTTGAGGGTTCCTCGACAACGGTTGGTGTCGGCCTGGTTCACGGATCGACAGGAATACCTGGCCTTCCTCCACCAGCAGAATGCCGACGCGTTCGTCTCGACGAGCGGATACTTCCACCCGACCTGGAATGCCGTGGTCGCTTACGACTCGCGAAGCAGCGAGAAACAGCATGCTGTGCGCGACGTCTTCATGGCACGGCGGAATGAGCTGCGACAACTCGCCGAGGCCGTCGATCGCATGCCGCCACGAGGACGGATTCGGGTCAAGCTCGCCGACGAGCCAACACGAAACGTGGGACGAGCCGAGGGCCAGGCGATCATCGACCGCCTCGAGCGAGAGGTTGCTTTCCGGACGGCCGTTCTGGATCTCGACTGGCGAGCGATCGACTTCGGTACCGCGGCTCACGAGATGATCCATCAACTCGCGGCCGACAGCGGTCTGTTGCCGCATCACGACACGTTCCCCTACTGGCTCCACGAGGGATTCGCCGCGCAGTTCGAGGTGATCCGCGGGGGCCGTTGGGCGGGCATCAGCCGTGCCCACGACCTGCGGCTTACCGACTGGCGAAACATTCACTCCCCCGTCGGACTGGAGCGGCTGGTCCGCGACGCGGGATTCGGTCGAGGCTACCAACGCGACCTTTACGCCCAGGCCTGGGCTCTGGTCTATTACCTGCGTACCCAACGTCCCAAGCAGTTCTTGACCTTCATCGACCTCCTTCGCAATCCTGATGCCGACTCCGACGGAGGGGCCACGCGCCAGGCGGGCCGAGGAGAGAGGGTCTTCCAGGTGTTTCGACGGGCATTCGGCCCCGATCTCGAGGGCCTCGAACGCGACTGGCGCCGTTTCATGGATGGCGTGCAGACCCCCCTTGAGCGAAACACGCCGGCATCGAATTCCGCTTCAAAACTCATCCCTTCCGGCCCCAAACCCAGCACAACCGCGGTTTCCAAGCCTCGATCCGCGAGCTGATGCAATTGACAGAACCCGCCAGTTCGCTAAGATCAAATGGTCCTTTCGATCGCGGGGCGTAGCTCAGCCTGGCTAGAGCGCACGGTTCGGGTCCGTGAGGTCGCAGGTTCAAATCCTGTCGCCCCGATTTAGATTCTTGTCTGATAACTTGCACTTGCGACGACACGATGTACGGTCCAGGTCCCACGAGGTCGATCTGCTACGCCCCCGGTTTCTCGACTTAAGTCATTTGGTTCTTGGCACTTCTGGGGGAAGAGTACACGGTCGGGAATTCCTTTCGCTAGGAAGACGGCACAGTCGCGGGCCGTGTGCGCTTGCAACATCAAAGCGTTTCATGCATCCCGTGCGAAGACCGCAGCGTTCTTCTCGAGCATTCGGATGCGTGACGCGGCGTGATGTCGGCCGTCCGGGTCTCGGTGCTACTATTTGGGTCTCGAGTTCCCGCGATGACCCCTTCATCACCCAACGTTGGGCGGAGTAGATGCCAGCTAGCTGAGTTGCTGAGGTCCGACCGCGCCAGAGCCGATTCGACTGCCGTATGCATATGAGCTGTTGTACAAGTTAGGTGGTGCGATCGTGTTGAATAAACTCATCGCCATCGCCTCGTGCGACCAGTTATCGCCGCGCTGTGCTCGTGGCTCCCACCACCATCCGGGTTAGACCAAGCTGCCTGGCAAGCCTGAAAGGCGACTAGCGCGTTGGCGAATTGGTCGAAGCATCGACTGTTTAGTACGGTTGTATCGCGGTGACGTTCACCACTCCGACCAGCTTCTGACCCAGTTGGGCGGTCTGCGAGCCGACCGCGGCCTCGACGAATGCAATGGTGTTCGAGGACCCATCCGTGCAATTTTGCAAGCCATACGACGCTTCCGTCGTGAACAGCCCCGTGCTCGGGATGTTGACAGACGGTACGTTCACGGGATAAGTCGTCCCGATCTGCGACCAGTACATGTCGTGCCGACGGAAACGTAATAATTGTTGGTGTTGGTCGTGTTTTGATAATCCGGGGCTCCCGCGAGCGGCTCGGAACGGCACTGGAATCTTTTGATGCTCCGTGTTAGTCGCGGTCGCCTGGATGTTGCCGGTGAGCGACGTATAACGTTCATCAGCTCCGAAATCGAAATTGAACGAGTTGTAGACCGATGCCTGCTCTGTCTTGCTTCAGCCGGAAATGGAGGGACGCCCAGCCCGAGTTATACTACAACTCGGCAGGAGTCTCACCATGCGAAAGCCGCGGAAGAACTGTACTGGTTCAGCGTGAATCGGACAAAAGGCTCCGCCGGTAAGGGTAGTCGAAACATCAGAAAAATTGTGAATGGATTTATCGCTTTGAATTCCGCTTCGGCCGCGGGGAGGCTTCCTGCCGCCCTCACCGGTCCGACCCCTTTTTCTGGGCCAGGCCAGCGAACTGTCGCATTTCAACGATCGGTGACCCTCTCGGTATTCCCATCCCCAGCCGAGGTCCACGTCGAGGTCGTCCCATCCGAACGGAGACGAAGCCAAGGGACCGTGTCCAGGAGGGGATGGGCCGTCGCAGGGTCATCAGCAGGATGAAGACCACCAGAGCGGGCAACGACCACGCCGCTGCCCAGGGCCAGTCGTCCGGCCGCCGAACATGCGACCTGGGCGGCCCGGGCGGCCTGAGGGCATACGCGCGATCCAGCCCCGGTACTGACTAAGGACGCCGCCAAGACCAGCGCCGGCCATTCGGCCGGCCGAGGCATCCTACCGAAGCAGGGCAGCTTGACACGGCGACATTTCGCAGCCATCATGCGATGGTATCTCACACTATTTCGCGAGAATAGACCTCGTGAGCGCGAAGCCTTTCCCGGAACATACCATCCTGTTGCCGGGATCGAAGGGGGTTCTTGCTATCAGGCACACCATGAGGGCGCGTGACCTTTTCCTTTTATCGGCATGGTGCGGTCTCGCTGCCGGGCTCTTGGAGGTCGGAACGATGGTCCTATGCAGGGCCATCGATCCCAGCCAGCGGCTCTATTTGATGAGCCATCACTTCATCTGGTTGAGTCCCCTCTCGAATCTCGCGTTCTTCATGGTGATCGGCCTCGTGTTGGCAGTGGCCATCAAGCTCGCGCCGCGCGCGACAGGTTGGTTCGGCCCCCGCTTGATTTGCGCCTGCACGATACTGCCGGTACTGATTGCTGCAGAACCCCGGACTTATACTTCGGCATGGTTACTTGTGTCACTCGGAGTCGCTGTGTGCCTGGTCCCTATCTTCGGGCGATATCGAACAGCGTTACGAACCTGGCTCACTTGGAGTTTCCCATTCATGCTTGGTCTGGTCTTCGTGCTCGCGGGTTTCGTCTTCGGCGCGAGAATTGGCTCAAGCGTGCGCGCGAGTCAGGCCGCCCGTTGCCGCCGGGCCATTCGCCGAACATCCTTTTCATCGTGCTTGACACGGTGCGGGCAGACCGTCTTAGCCTTTACGGTTACGAGCGCCCATCGACTCCCAATCTCGAGCGACTCTCGAAGCGAGGAATTCGCTTCGACAATGCCCGCGCAACAGCACCCTGGACGCTGGCTTCGCACGCGAGCATGTTCACCGGTCACTGGCCGCACGAAGTCGGTGCACAGTGGATGACTCCGCTCCGCGGAAACTTGCCGATGCTGGCCGAATACGTCGGGGCTCACGGCTACGCAACCGCGGGTTTTGTCGCCAATGTCATCTATTGCTCGCAAGAATCAGGATTGGCCCGCGGCTTCACCCATTATGAAGACTACGTCCTGGAGAAACTGGCGCCTCTGCGGACTTCGATCCTGGTTAAGGAAATCACCACGATGGTTTCTCAAGCGATTAAGCGTTCTTGACATCGTCCCGCTGCATCCGTTCCTGAGGAACTTCGTAGATCGATGGTTTGTGATCAATCAACGAAAGGATGCCGCCTCGATTAATCGCGCATTTCTCAATTGGTTAGCCGATCGACGCGAACCCAACCGTCCTTTCTTTGCCTTCCTCAATTTACTCGACGCTCATGACCCCTACAGGCTGCCCGAAGGAGCTCCGTCTCGTTTCGTGACGTTATTCCTCGACGCGTGACGAATGCCGGGCCGTTTATGAGTTATGGCGAGTCCTCGACAAGACGAAGTTGCCTCGGTCCGTGATCACTCTAGCTCGCGATTCCTATGATGACTGTCTTTCATACATCGACGAGCAATTGGGTATTCTCTTCGACGAATTGCAGCGTCGCGGTGTGCTCGATCAGACCCTGATCATCGTGACCTCGGATCATGGCGAGGGCCTGGGCGAGCACGGTCTGTTTGACCATGGCGAGAGCCTGTACCGAACGGAGATCCGGTGCCCTTACTGATCGTACCCCCTAGGGTCTGCAATCCGTCGACGGTCGTTGGCGAGACGGTCAGCCTCCGCGACCTGCCAGCCACGATCGTTGACCTGGTGGGTCAGGGAAATGGCTCGCCTTTCCCGGGCGAATCGCTTGCGCGATTCTGGGGCGATCCGGGTCAAAGGGTGCTCCTTCGCCCCGCGACCGATGATCCTGTCGTTTCCGAACTGGTGGCCCCCAACCCCGCGCGGCCGAACCAAGGGCGATCGCCGGCTGCCGTGGACCGCTCGTCTCACTGGCCAAAGGCGACTTCGTTTATATTCGCAACGAAGGCGATGGCAGCGAGCAACTCTTCAACGAGCGCGACGATCCTCAGGAGATTGACGACAGGGGCCGGTTCGAACCAATGCGTCCTGTGCTCGCGGAATTCCGCAACCGTCTCGATCTGATCCGGAGAACTTCACCGTCGCCCCGACGATGAAGTTTGATTGTTAGCCAGTGGGCTGGGCCTGGCGAACCAGGATGGCGACCGCAACCGCGAACGCGAGTATCAGGAGTGGCGTGCGTGCGGTCCAGAAGATTGAATCATACTGGAACCAATCGCCGAGTCCGCGACGAGCAGCACCGAGTCACCAATGTGCGAGAAGCGACGAAGTTGACCTGATGCGCGCCAGAGCCTCGGCCGCGGCGGGCCAGGCCGTTGGGAGCGCTATCCGCAAAAGGCCGCGAATGGCGGCCAGTCGGCGCCGTTCACGCCACGAGCTCGCGGACAACCTCGCCGCTGACGTCAGTAAGCCGGAAGTCGCGGCCCTGGAAGCGGTAGGTCTGCCGACAGTCTTGTTGTTGAGCGCAGCGCCCCCGGCTAGAGGGCGCGCAGCTTCCGCAACTTGGTTCGCACGCTCATCTTCGGGTCAGGGCGACCGCTCAGATTCGCATGCCGCCTTCGTGCCGGCACTCGATCAATAGCTGTCGGAGCTGATGACTTCGCCGCCGGCCTTGGTACCCAATGCCATCCAGGTCTGCATGTTGATCGAGTTCTTAATGAAGCGGACGCTGCCGTCGGCGAACAGTCACGTTCACCCCGCCCGGATGCCAACTATCGGAGTTGCTGAGGTCCGACCGCCCGCCCGAGCCGATGCTACTGCAATAGGCGAATGAGCCGTTGGCGAGTTAGGCGTTGCGATCGTGTTAAACAAACTAATCGCCATCGACCCGTGGGACCAGTTATCACCGCGGCTGCGTGTCAGGTGTGCCGCCGGCCCCTGTCTGCCACGCGGTCTGGCAAGCTTGAATGGCCGCCATCGCGTTCTTAATGTTGGTCGACGCATCGAAGGTTTCATACGGTACTAAGTGCGGTGACATTCACAACGCCGACAAGCTTCTGACCGAGCTGGGCGGTCTGTGAGCCGACCGCGGCCTCACCAAATGCGATGGTGTTCGAGGACCCATCCGTGCAATTTTGCAAACCATACGACGCTTGCAAGGTGAACAGCCCCGTGCTCGGTATGTTGACACTTGGCACGTTATTAGACCACGTCGTCCCGAGCTGCGACCAGTACATCGTCGTGCCGACGGAAGCGTAATAATTGGTGGTGTTGGTCGTGCCTTGATAATCCGGCACTCCCGCGAGCGGGTCGGAAGGGCACTGGAAGGCTTTCATGCTCGTGTTAATCGCGGTCGCTTGGATGCTGGCGGTCAGCGAGCGACTAGCGAGTGGCTCAAACTCATCAGCTCCGAAATTGAAATTGATCGAGTTGTAGACCGGTGTCTGCTCGAGGAACGGTAGTATGAGGGCGAGAGGGCCCAGATTCTGCTTGACACTCCACCACGTGCCGGGGGGATTGTAGGCGCCGCTCGAGCAGCCCATGGCGAACACGTTGTGGACCGAGTGGTAGTTGTGAAGCCCGAGGCCGATTTGCTTCATGTTGTTGGTGCACTGGATACGGCGGGCGGCCTCGCGGGCGGCCTGGACTGCCGGCAACAAGAGCGCGATCAGCACCGCGATGATGGCGATCACGACGAGAAGTTCGATCAAGGTGAAACCGTGCCGACGCATCGATAAGTCTCCTCAGTATAAGCTTACACTCAGAAAAAAGAATCTGGACACGACGACCGCGAACGGGGCCCGAAGATCGAGCCCGCAGTGTCATGGTTTTGCCAACCACGGTGGATTCCGAAGTCCCGCGGACACGATCAGCACATTGGGTGACCGCACGCATGCCCGGGCCACTCGGCGGCCTACGTCCGAACGTGCGCGCTCGACCATCGAGGTAAAAAATCGATTCGACCTAGGTGATTAACAGATCGGTTTTCGGGCGAGCGGAATCTCCGCTTAGAAACTGACTGCGATCGATTCAAGCCGACGGCCGGTTGGGGAGTAAGCGGCCGGAGTTGTAGATTCGGATCAATTCCACCGTGGAGTTTCCGCGGCGATAGTGTGTTTATCCCAGTGGCGGCGTCGGATGTCAAGCAAAAAAATATCAGGTTCCCACGCCTGTTCGGCTTGGCGTTTGCATTATGCCGGCGAATTCTGCTGTCGGACCCGGTGCGGGGCTTCACTTGCGACACGAGGATCGATCTGCGGATCGAGCCCGGGCCCATCCCCGCTGGCAACAGATCCACGGCGGCAGCATCGAACGGCACGGTCGGGCGGAACGCCCGACGTGCGGTTGAACCTCATGGGTCGGCGTTCGCCGTCCTCGACTCAGCGGGGCTGTCTTGCTGCGGCGCGGTCAGTTTTGGGCAGGGGGGCAAGCTCAAGAAGAAGATTCCCGAACTCCGATTGGCCCTGCAAGGCAAACTGACCGAGCACCATCGGTTTCCGTTGCGCCTGCTGATGGACCAACTCGATGGGCTTGAACTGCTCATCGCCAGGGTGAGTGCCTGAATTGAGGAGACGATGGCCCCTTTCGAGCAAGAGGTTGAACGTCTCACCACGATTCCCGGTCTGGATCGAAGAACGGCCGAGAACGTGATCGCGGAGATCGGAGCCGACATGGAGCAATTCCCCAGTTCCGGTCACCTGGCCGCCTGGGCGGGGATCTGTCCGGGCAACAACCAAAGCGGGGGCAAGTCGCGGAGCGGGCGGATCGGTAAAGAGAGTCGGTGGCTCCGACAGACTCTCACGCAGGCTGCCTGGGCTGCAAGCCACCCCAAGTCTACCGATTTTTCGTCGTTCTATCGCCGTCTTGCCGGCCGACGCGGCAAGAAACGAGCACTGGTGGCTCTGGCCCATACGATTCTGGTGGTGGTCTATCACATCATCAAAGAGAAAGCCCCCTACATCGAGCTCGGCGCCAACTACCTCGACCAGCTTGAACCCGAGCGGCTGACCCGGTATTTGGTGAAACGGCTCGAGCGGCTGGGGCACAAAGTCACGCTCGAGCCGAACCGCGACGCCGCATGATCGGGATTTTCACAAGAGTGATTCGGTGATGGAATCCGGATCGTTTATGGACTGCTGGAAATCTATGTTAGGTGCGTTCAGAGAGCGCTTAACAACTTCGAGCGATTGTGCTAGGATTGACGTTGCAGGTGCCCTGGCGAAATCGTCTGCATTTATGGGTATAGATATGAGATTGCGTATGGGGCCGAATGAACCGGCGGGTGTTGCGGATGAGATCAACAGAACTGGAAAGGGCTCATTGGTAGCATGGTCGGTACCAGGCACTGTGTTATTGATCGCTTTATGGATTGGATTGGTGGGCGGTTTTCTGGATCTTGGCGTGTTTATCCTGAAGCAGCACTTGGCTGGCGACCGCTTCTTTCGACTGGGCGACCATTTTTTCTGGCTAATTCCGGCAGGAGATACGGTTCTGATCGTGGTTTCCGGGCTATTTCTGGCTGTAGCTGGATTAATGTGGCGCGGTGCGGGTTTCCTGCGTGTTGCGGTCGCGATGCTGACCTTCATCGGCATTCTGAATGCCACAGCGAGGTTGCCGCTCGCTCCATGGTCGGCCATATTGCTGTCAGCGGGGGTGGCCGTTCAAGCTGCGCGGTGGGCAGGGGGAGGGGGGCGTCGTTGCAATTCGTTTGGTTGGCTCGTGCGGCGAACCACGCCGCTTCTAGCGGGCGGCTTACTCAGCCTCATCTTGATATGGTTCGGCGAACGAGTGTGGTCTGAACACAAGGTGAAAGCGCTGCTGCCGTCCGCCCCGACGACCGGCCGGAACGTGTTGCTGATCGTCTGGGACACGGTACGGACCAATAATCTGAGTCTTTATGGATACGGGCGCCTGACGTCGCCGAACCTCGATCGGCTGGCACGCCAAGGCGTTCGGTTCGATCGCGCTTTCGCGGCGGCTCCATGGACTCTCGCATCGCATAGCAGCATGTTCACCGGGCGGTGGGCTCATGAATTGAGTGCCAACTGGCTCGAGCCGCTAGATGCAACGTACCCAACCGTCGCCGAGTTTCTGAGTTCCAACGGGTATGACACAGCCGGTTTTGTGGCAAATCTCGACTATTGTAGCCGTGAGACCGGCCTCGCAAGGGGGTTTGCGCACTATGAAGATTATCCGATCACGCCGTGGGATGTTTTCACTCGTTACGTCGCGCTCGGCAACCGGGTCGACTGGGTTACCGAGGCCTATGTGCTCAACCTGTTGCTAAAGCTGTACGTCGGCGATGGCTTTGACGTGATTCCGCATTCGAAAGAACATGCCAAGAACGCGGAGATAATCGACCGGTCATTTTTGAAATGGCTCGACTCGCGACAAGGTCGCAGCCGCCCGTTCTTTGCGTTCTTGAATTACAATGATGCTCACTCACCGTACGAAGTGCCGGACCGATCTATTCCGGCTTTTGGACTCCGGCCGATCTCCTACGCGGATCATGCGATTCTCCAGTCGTGGGAGAAGATTGACAAAACCACGTTGGCCCATCAATACGTTCAAATGGCGATCGACATTTACGACGACTCGGTCTTCTACCTCGACAAGCAACTGGGAATTTTGCTGGACGAGCTTGCGAAGCGTGGGGTGCTCGACGACACGCTGGTCATCGTTGCGTCCGATCATGGCGAGCATCTCGGCGATCATGGCCTGTTTTTTCATGGGTGTAGCTTGTATCGCCAGTTGGTGAATGTTCCGCTCGTCATTGTCGACCCAGGCCGAGCGCCGCGGGGTCGAATGATCAGTGAGCCGGCGAGTTTGCGCGAATTGCCCGCGACCATTGCGAGCCTGGTGGGACACGACAAAAATTCCCCGTTTCCGGGTAAGTCGCTCGACCGGTTCTGGACCGAATCAAACTTGGTTGGTCAATCGCAGGTTGGACAGGTCCTCATGGAGACGGACAAACCACCATTCCTCACGAACCAGGGGCGAGAACCCGTATCGAAAGGGCCGATGAAGTCGCTGATTTCGGAGGGACTGCATTACATTCGCCGTGGCGACGGTGTTGAAGAGATGTACCATCTCGACACCGATCCGCTCGAGCGAACGGACGTGGTGTTGTATCGGCGTTATTTCGATGCACTCGAGCGATTACGGGCGCGCCTCGAGGTGATCACTCGAAAGCAATGACGGCGAACCGTGCTCGAAATCGCGCCGGCGACCGACGGCTGAGCGCTCCGGGGTTCAAGGTTGAAACCGGCCAGGAAGCAGCGGGCCCAGCGTCAAGCGTTCGGGCGCTGTGCGCAGCTGGCGGAGCACGTCCTGAACACCCGAGCCCTCGGCGAGATTGCGCTGTTCGTTCGGGTCCTCGCTGAGAGGGAACAGTTCTTCGCGACCATGGGATGGCGCGCGGGGCTTCCCCTGCGCGCGGCCTCCGCGCCATGCCGGCGATTCTTGCGGAAGCGACGCCGCTACTTCGGGGTGGTTGTCGCGCTTGGTTCCGAACGGTCCTGAACGAGAGCTTCGAGCCATTTCCGGTAAGGCTCGAGGTAGGCCTTTTCCACCTCGACCGAGCCGGGGTTATCGGTCAGCACCTCGAGGAGCATCCTGCGGAACGCCGCCACCCGCTGCCCGCCGTGGCGGAAGCCATGAGGTTGACCCGCTCGTACGGATCGACCCTCAGATCGTAGAGCTGCTCGAGCCCCATGCCGTGCCTGATGTAATGATGGCCCGAGGCCACCAGCGACATCTGGAAGCCCGGGTGCTCGGCGACTGGTTTGCGGCTGGGTTTGGAATGCGGCCGCTTCGGCCTGCTCGGAGAGGGCGGGGCTGGTGAGCTCTCCGGAGGCGCTTGCCGGGTCCCGACTCCCAGTAGGCCGCCAGCGAGCGGCCCGGGAACGGTGAGCCGGCCGAGAGACCCAGCAGGTCGACCACGGTTGCCGGCAGGTCGCGCAGGCTGACAGGGCTGTACACCACCTGGCCCGCCGGGCGCGCGGGGAGAGGATCACCAGCGGGACACCGATCTGCGTCGAGGTTGGTGTTGTAGGCGTGGCCGAAGAAGAGATGCTCGCCGAACGCTTCTCCATGGTCCGAGGTGATGATCACGTCGGTGTTCTCGAGAAGCCCCTGGCCTTGCAGCTCGTCGAGCAAGCGACCGAGCTGGGCATCGAGGAAGGCGATGCAGTCGTCGTAGCAGTCGCGGGCCAGCCAGACGTCCCGCTTCGTGATCAGGTCCTTGTTCATCCCCACGAAATCGACGAGGAACTGGTAATCCGCCGGGGTCACGGGCCGGATTCCGAAGCGGCCCGATATCCCGCCGGGGGGATGTACGGCTCGTGGGCGTCGAAGTAGTTCAGGAACGCGAAGAAGGGGCGATCGGTCCGCCGCCGGCCCAGCCAGTCGAGGAAAGTCGTCGTTGATCTCGCGCGCACCGCGGGATTGGAGGCCGATCCACTTCTTCGTCGTAGAAGTCGCCGAAACTCAGGAGCATGTTCTCGAGGATCCACTTCCCGGCAACCGTGCGACCGAGAGGGACCGCGGCGTCAGCGCGTAATCCTCGAAATGGGCGAAGCCCCGATCCAGCCCGGTCTCGTAATTGCAGCAATCGGTGTTCGCCACGAACCCGGCGGTCTGATAGCCCCGCGTGGCCAGGTACTCGGCCAGGGTCGGATGCGAGGCATCGAGCGTGTACTTCCACTGGGAATTGAGCCGGAACGGCCACTGGCCGGTGAAGAAGGAGCTATGCGAGGGGAACGTCCAGGGGGCGGGCGCCAGGGCGCGGTCGTAACCGGACCCCCTTGCGTGCCCACGCCGCCAGGTTGGGTGTGGTGTTCGCGTTGATAGCCGTAGAGGCTCAGGTTAGGAGGCGCGGACGGTATCCCAGACGATGAGCACGACGTTACGGGCGCCGGGGGGCGCCGGCGGCAACCCGGCCACCGTGCGGTGATTCACTGACCGCCCGCCGACCCGACGAGAGGGCTGCCAGGACAATCGAGTGGGCCGAGGATCGCCGCCAGGATCGATCGCATCGGCCGCGAGTGCAGGCGACGGGCCGACGACCGCGTCGCCGATCGGCCGGGCCAGCCCCGCGGCCAGGACCAGGCTGCATGCGCCGTACAGCGGCATCCTCAGCAGCGCCGACCAGATCGCGAGCGTCGCGAACAGCCACGACGCCGCCTTCAGCGAGAGGAGCTTCGGCCGGAGCCGGTTCACGGCGGCCACCGCCACTCCGGGGATCATCAACAAGACCGCGTGGCTCACCGGGACCGTCCATGGGAAATCTCTCGCACTTCGAAAGGACCCCTCGCTGATTCAAGCAGAATCTCTTGAAGAGCGATCACTCCCAGATCGAGATAGCCCCCGCAGAGGCCGAACGAGATCGCCAGCAGGACCGCGGCCATCGGGGAGAGCGGCACCCGTGCAGGCGGCCGCCGATCCGCGGTTTCGGTCGGTGTCGAGTCCATCGGGGCGATTCCTGCCAGGACGAGCCGGCTCTGATTGTCGATTGATTCACTCGCCAGCATCCGATCTTGTCTAGGATGCCACGCGGTTTCAACCCCTGCGGCATCCTCAGCAAGAATCGATCGCGGCTCGCAAGCTCCGAACGGACCGGCGTCCACGAGCCCGCTCAGCGCGGATAATTCCTTCGCGGCATGGTCGAAGAGGCATGCCGTTCGGAGCGCCATCAGTCGTTCGAGAACGTAATCTTCATAGTGCGTGAATCCGCGATCCAGGCCGGTGTCGTACGAACAGTAGATAAGATTCGCCACGAAACCCGCGGTGGCGTAGCCGCGCGAACCGAAGTACTCCGCCAGCGTCGGGACCGTGGTGCCGAGCGGGGTCAACCATTTCACGCCGAGCTCGCGGGGCCAACGCCCCGTGAACAGGCTCGCGTGCGAGGCGAGGGTCCACGGCGCGGTGGCGCGTGCCTCCGAAAAGAGGATCCCTTGCCTGGCCCACCGCTCGAGGGCGGGCGTGGTGGGGCGATCATATCCGTAGAGGCTGAGGCGATCGGCCCGGACCGTGTCCAGCACGATGAAAAGAACATTGGGCGCCGCCGCCGAAGGCGAGGGACGGCCTGACTCGCGATGCTGTTTGAGCCAATCCACTCCGAATACGAAGCCTGCCAGAACGAAGACCAACCCCACCAGGCCCGGAAGACTCACGATCACGATTCGGGCAGCGCGGCCGGATGCCGCTCGAGCGCGGGCACCAGCCGGGACGCGACGCCGACGAGCAGGAGAAACCAGGCCTCGACGTAAATGAGTTGCCCCGCGACCAGCGAGACCGGCAGCAGAGCCAGGGCACAAACCAGCCGTGGGCTCACAAAGCCGCCGAACCGCGGCCAGACCCTGGTCAGCGCGGCCAATCCCATGCCCAAACCCGAGAACAGCAGCAAATTCGACAACGGCCCCAGCCAGAGAAAGTGCCGGCTCATCAGGTAGAGCGGCTGCGCCACCCCCATCTTCTTGCAGAACACGCGGGTCGCCACCTCGAGCCAACCCGCTGCCAGGCCGCACCAGACCGACAGCAGGAACACATCCAGCGAGCCCAGCCGGGGCGTGGCCGTAGTAGTCGGGGCTGATCGCGCCAGGTCGTTTTGTGGGCCCGCGAAGCGGTTCTTGTTCATCCGGCTCGTACTGGCTGGCTGGATGTCGCCGCCACGGTCTGAGGCGGCCGGTCATACGGTGCGGTTCGCTCAGTTTCAGATGTTAAGCGGCCGGGCCGGTGTAGGCAACGGCCAGCACCATCAGACCAAGCAAGGCCAAAATGAAGAGCCAGCCTCTCGCCCACCGAATGTCGCCGGCCGGGAGGAACTAACTTGCGTCGGTCGGATCGACGAGAGGCTGCCGTGGCAAAGGTTTGCTTACCTGGATCAATCGCAAAGTTCAGTTTTCGCTATTTATAGCGCAACTCGTCACAACATCTTTCGCCGTAGTACTTGGCGAGTTCAAATCCTGTTGCCTGTTTGGCAAGGCGAACCTCGACCGAAAAACTATTTGGACGATTTGTCGAATTCCGGTCCGGCCGTTCGACAGGATAGTGAAGGCTGGGAACTCGGCCCGCCCGAAGACCGTTACATTAAAGGCGGTATCCTGATGTACCCTGCGGGAAACCTATGCGGAGGTGTGAGGGAATGGGCAAGCTCGTATTCGGAATGATGCAATCGCTCGACGGCTACGTCGCCGGCGTCGCGGGCGGGCCTGGATCGGACGGCTACGTCGCGGGCCTCGCGAGCGGGCTGGAATTGCCGCCGCCCGGAGATTCGCTCAGTCGTCATTTCAACGATTACGTCCGCGGTCTGGCCGGCCTTTTGTGCGGTCGTCGTATGTACGAAGTGATGCGTTACTGGGACGAAGATCAGCCGGAGTGGGATGTGGTCGAGCACGACTTCGCGGCGTTGTGGCGGGCGAAGCCGAAATGGGTCGTGTCACGCTCGCTCAAGTCGGTTGGCGCCAACGCGACGCTCGTGGCGGGCGACGTCGAAGCGTTCGTGCGCCGGCTGAAGGCGGAAGTCGAGGGCGAAATCGATGTCGCCGGGCCCGAACTCGCGGGGAGCCTCACCGACCTCGGTCTCATCGACGAGTATCGTCTCTACTTCCGCCCGTTTGTGCTTGGTCGCGGCAAGCCGTACTTCGCCGGTGCCAGGCCGCCCCTCCGACTTATCGCCGCCGATCCCGTCGGCGAGGATGCGGTCAGGCTGACGTACGTCCCTACTTGATCACGCTCTCCCGCCGGCCCGGTGCAGTCGGCCTCGCCTCAAATAGGGTGATCCACCTCGATTCCCATCCGTAAACCTGCCGACCGATCGCTGCAAGCGCAGCTTCCCACACGCTGACGCCGGCTACAAAAAGTTCAATAGCCGTCCTGTCGCCCCGACTTCATAAACAGCAGCTCTTCGACGGTTTTCGGCGAAGAGCTGCTTCTGGTTTGGCGACAAACGGTGTGACCTGGGTCTGCACGTCGCCAGCCAGGTCCAGACGGCGAGCCGAGCGATGCGTGGCCATAACTCGTTTTATGAACGATGAGTTACGGAGTTCAGATCCCGTCGTGGCTTTCGGGGCAATCGACTGGACAGAGACAAACGGCGACCTCCTTGGTCAACGTCAAGATACGCGTCGTTGAATCGGACTGACGCATCCAGGATCTCCACAACGGGAGCCAAGGCGTCGAAATTGGACGCCGAGACTGGCGAGGTGGTATGATTCGCCAATCTCGGTGGTCTGGAGCGTTTGAGCCACCAGGTTGTTTATGGCGTCGCTGACAAGACCGGAAAGGTGACGCGCCGCGACTGTAATGGCCCGTCCGATGGGGTCCGGTATGAACGCAACAGCGAACTCCTCCGACGTATCGCACCAGGATTGGATGCAGTCCTCCACATGCCGGGCTGTGGACGAGGCAGGGCGAACCGCTGGGCGCGCGTATGGGCTGGCCGAATCGATTTCGCGAACATTGATAGGGCTGTTGAGCCGCCAGGCCAGGCAGAAATTTGGCGGGACAGACGCGACCGGGCGGGCGACGCTCGATGGCCTGGCCCGCGCCTTCGCGACCGACCACCTCGGGGAACTTGCCGATCGCCTCGTCGAGTCCGTCAAGCTGGAACGAGTGGCTCGCCGGGGTCGTGGTGCCGCCGCCTGCCGACGGCCTACCGGCTTACACGAAGAACCTGGAAATCGATCTTGAGCCATCGGGGCCATCGATCGACACCTACCTGGAAGTGGAATTGGTTGACGAAGGATCGACGATCGTCCACATTCGCATTCAGAAGTGGTATCAGCCGGACCTTGACCAGCACCTCTTCGAAACCAGCCGGAAAATCGAGCGGAAGCACGGGAAGATGCCAATGGTCGCCGTGTTTCTGATGTGGCCGCCCGCCGAAGGGCCGGGTATGACGGGCCGGTTCGAGGAGCGCGACGCAACGGGAAAAGTGACGCGCGTCTTCACGTATACAGATCCGAAAGGGCGTGGGAGTTGACGGCGGAAGAGGTGACGCAAAGCCCGGGGACCATGATGATGGCCCCGCTGACCAAGGGGTCCCGCGAGCGGATGCCTGATGTCGTGCGGCTGATCAAGAAGGGATTGGAAAGAAACCGTGCCGACGCCAAGACGCGGGAAATGGTCTGGATCGCCGTATACTGGGCGATGGGACTCATCTGCGAACTGGATGAAGCCCACCATGCCCTGGGTGACGTGCTGCCTCTCATCCACGAGCGCCGAGCACTACCTGAATGCCAAAGGCCACGCCTTCCTTGAGGCTTATTCGTCGGCCCAGCAGGAAGGCCGACGACAGGCCGGGCGCGACCTGGTATTACGACAGGCCACGCGCCGGTTCGGTCCGAATCCCGACGCCGCCGCTGAGATCGCATCCCTCATGGAGCCGGACGATCTCGACGCGCTCGCGCAGCGCGTCTTGACCGCCGCAGATTGGCCGTCGCTGCTGGCGAGGTCTTGACGACGAGAGATTCGCGAAGAAGCGGCCTCCAGTTCCTCCATCGTGACGGGGTCCGCACTGAGCGCCGCGACTGCTCGATCCGCACAACTTCCGTTTATAGTACGGTATGCTCGCGGCGCAGCCAGCCGTCACCGATGCCTTCGAAGTGGCCGAAGATCCAGTCGCCGTTCTCGGAGAGGACCGTGAACTCGGCGCCGTCCTTGAGGGGCTGGTCGAAGGCCGGTTCGTAGTCCTTGCCGATCCCCTTGCGGGCGATGGTTTCGTGGGTGACGACGCCATGCCGCGACCAGGCGACGTCGGCATAGGCCAGGCCGGCATCGAGACTCAAGACGGCGGCGATGATCGACGAGTGCCGCGCTGATCCAGTACGCGCGCGGCCGGCGGAGAAGCAGGGCCGCGCACGCCGCCAGAGCCGCCAGCAGAAAGCCCGCGAACGACGCGTAGGCCTTCTCGGGAAACGACAACCAGCCGCTCCAGAACAACACGTGCCTCCACCACGGGGGAGGCGGTTCGGGCAAGCGGCCCGGGGCGACCGAGAGCGCCTGCCGTAGATTCGCCTCGAGATACGGATCGCGCGGGCGGTACGGTTTGGCCTTGCGGTACGCCGCGATCGACCGGCCGTACTCCCCCGCCCGGAAGTACGCATTCCCCAGGTTGTAGTACACGGCTCCGTTGCGAAACCCGTCGGCGAGCAGGGATTCCAGCAGGGCCGCCGACTCGCGGTAGTCCCCCGGAGTCTTCGCGGCATCGAAGACTTCGAGCGCGCGGACGAACGTTCGTTCGCGCGTTCCCGGTTCCGCGGCGAAGGCCGCTCCCGGCAGGACGTGGATCAGTGCGATCAAGGCCGGAACGATCCTGTGCATCGCTCACGCACCCCGTTCCAGGTGGCGTGCCAGGCTCGGGATGAGTCCCTCAGCCGTTTCGATCATCGCCGGGGCCTCGGATGCGATTCCCGACCCGTATTCCGCCGATTCGATCGCTTCCAGCAATCGCAACACCTCCGCCCGCTCGGCGGCGGGAACCGCCGTCTGGGCGAGGGTCGCGTCGGCTTCCGACGCCGTCAGGCCTTCGGCGACGATGTTCCGCATGTCGGCGATCAACCCGACCAGGGCCGATCGAATGGCCCGAAGTGCGTCCATCGATCGTCCCGCGGCGAGGACGTTTGCGGGCCTCGGCCAGCTTGCGTTCGGCCGTGCGGCGCGCGTGCCGTTTTCGCTGCCAGACCACATCTCCCGATTTGCGGCGATGTGCCGAGACGACGGCGATCAGGCACCCCACGCCGCACCACAAGCCCGCCGTCAGCTCGGCCAGCGCGACGACGTTGACGCGCTCGATCGTTCAGTTCCGAGGGATCGGTCACGTTTTGAAAGATCCCCTGCGCCCGCGACTTGATCTCCGGTGTCCCGGAACCGGGGAGCGACCCGACAAGGTCCCCCGCGCCCAGGCGACTGGCTGCCGAGACGGCGAGCGCAATCGGTTTGGTCGCGATCTCCGAGAACTTTTCGGTATCGGGATTGAATACCGTGACGGCCAGGGGGGGAATCCCGACTCCGGCCCGCTTCGGTCGCAGGGCATACTCGAATCGCTTCACTTCCCCCTCTCTGCGCCCGGTGGGATTCTTGTCGAGGATCTCAAAATCGGCGGCGATCTGGGGATTTGCCGCGAGGTCCGGCGCCGAGATCAGGTCCAGCGATCCGCTGGCTTGCCCGCGTTCGATGTCGAGCGTGAGCGTGAGCGGGTCACCCACGCGCAGCGCGGTGGGGCTGGCGGACGCCGCCAGGCGGTAATTGCCGATTCCGCCGCAGAATGTCGCGGGCCGCGGAGCCGGGACTTCGCGCACCTCCACCGACACCGCGGGAGCGACCGCGACCAGCCGCCGGCCGGTGTAACTGCTCCCTTCCATTCCGTCCACGAACGACCCTTTCACGATCGCCGGGCCGAGTGCGTACGTTCCCGCCTTCTCGGCCGTGAGCTTGCGTTTGAGCTCGTAGACGAAGTAATTGACCGGGCGGCCATCGAGCCCCTTCCGGCTTTCGCGCCCCTGGTACAGGCTGAAGACCGCCAGCCGCGGTCCCTCGAAAAACGAGCCGCTCCGCGTCGTGACGTCGTTGAGCGTGAACCCGCTGCCGTTCTCGGCGAGGAGTTTCTCGAGCCAGCGGGCCTTGTCGTCGCCGGTCAGTCCGGCCGGCAGATCGACCCAGTTGACGTCGAGGTGCGGAGGGCGGCGGCGCAGCGGAACCAGAGGGTCGCGATCGGGGTCGTCCGGCAAGGGGCGGACGAGCACGCGGAGCGTCACCTCGAACGGCTGCGTGGGGTAAACCTTTTCGCGATCCGTCTTGATCTCGGGGACGACCAGGTCTTGCGCTTCGGGAGCAATGACGTTCAGCGCCAGTGCGCGGCCCGACACGGTCTTGCCGTCAATCGTCGCGGACGGGGCCGGGATCGACCAGCTTGCCGGTTCGCTTCGGCGTCAGGCGGAAACGGTAGGCGTGACCGAAGCTGTTCTGCTGGGTGACCCTGCCGTTGAAAATGAACGTGGACGATTGATTGTGCGACTCGTCGCCATTGGAGACGACGTCGAAATCCTGGCGCAGCGCCGACAGGTCCGGGGCGCCGGGTTCTTCACGTTGCGAATCTCGACGACGTAGTCGACGCTTTCGCCGATGAAGATCTCGCTGGCACTCGCTTCGACCGCGATTTCCGGTTCGTCGGCGGCGCTTGCCTGCGCGGCGAGAAGGAGGAGCGCCACGCCGGCCAGGCCGGTCATCGCACAGTGGGTATGTCGCATCACCAATCCTTCTCCACGGGAACTCTGCCGAACACGCGGGCCTTCATCTTGCGGTCTCGTTCGCGCTTTTCCTGCTGCCGTTCGCGGACCTTGCGCAGTGCCTCTTCGATCCGATCGCGCGAGACCTGCGGCTGCTGGCTGCTTCTGATCCTGTTTCTGCTCGTCGGACTTGCTTCGGCTCTTCCTGCTTCTTCTGTTCCTGATCTTTCTTCTGCTGGTCTTTCTTCTGCTGATCGTCTTTCTGCTGCTCTTCTGTCTCTTCTTCTGCTCGTTCTTCTGCTGATCCTGCTTCTGCTGTCCTCCTTCTTCTTGTCTTCGTCCTTCTTTTTCTGATCCTGCTGCTCGTTGCTTGGGCTGTGCCTTTTGAATTTCTTCGAGAATCTTACGCGCCTCTTCGGCCGGCGGGTAGGCCGCCTGAGCGATCCTTCTGTTTGAGCGACTTGACCGCCTGTTCCATCTGCTCGACGGCTCGCGGCGCCAGCTCGATCGCCTTCTGATAACCCGCCTTGATCAGCTTGGGATCGACGGGTTTCGGCTTGGCGCGCCGGCATCCTGCGGATCGTCTTTGCCGGCTGGGTCGTGCCTCTTCTGCGCCGCGTCGGGCGGCGGCGACTTTTCGAGTCGTGCCAGTTCGGCCTCGGCCTTGAGCTTGAGCAATTGCGTCCGGCGGAGCGTTCGCTCCTGGATTTCCGTGAGCGGCGCCAGGTCTTCTCTTTCGGTCCCGAGTGCCGCATGACCGGTGCCTGCCGATGGAGCCTTGCGATGCAGGCTTGGCTTCGTCTCGATGCGGATCGTTTTCGCCGGCGGGCTCGTCAGCTTCTGGTTTCGAATCGGCGGCGAGGCCGGCGCGAGGGATTGGGCGATCGTCGTCTGGTCCGCCAGGTCGCGAGCGAGCAGGGGGTGAAACGGGATCACGGCATCCCAGATCTTCTCCAGCTCGTCGATCGCGGATTGCTGGTCCGCGGCCGCCGGTCCTGCTTGCCGGCTCGTCGAGGTGGCGCGCGGCGGATGACATCTTGTCACCGGCGGCGCTCGGCCCAGCCCTGCAAGCAGCGTGATTCCTTGCTCCAGCTCGCTGCGAGTTCGCCTTGCGGAGCACTCCCACCCGCCGGGTTGCTGGGGCGTCAGCTCGGTCTTGATCTTCTCCTTGAGCGGGGGAATCTCCTCCTGGAGCTCATCCTGCAGGCGTTTCGGCTCGGCAAAGGCGTCGGCCGGCGCTGTCGCGGTGAGGGCCTTGACCGATTCCCGCAAGGCTCTTTGAGTCTCGATCAGGAATTCGAGAAACGCCACCAGGTTCGTTTCCTGGCGCCGTTTCTCGCGATCGTGTGCGTGCCACTGGTCGGTGTAGTACTTGATCCACTGCCGCACGAGCTCGATGTCGCGGCGGGCGTGGGCGTTGTCCGGCTGCAATTCCAGGCAGTGACGAAACGACGCAACCGCCGCCTTCAACTGGTCGAGAATCTCCTGGCGCTTGTCGGCGGCCACGTTTTCCGGATGTTCTCCCGCCAGCCGGCGTGCTTCTTCGGCCGCGAGCGTTCCCAGATTGAAGTGGGCCGAGGCCGCCAGTCGCCTTGTCGTGCGCGAGACCCGCCTTCAGATACCATTCCCGGGCTTGCGCCACGTCTCCCTTGCGATGCGCGGCGCAGGCCTGGTCGAACGCGGCGATCGCGGCCTTGCCGGCGTCTCCGCTGTCGAATTGCTCGCGGGCTGCCGCGAACCTGTCCCGCGCCTTGTCGAATTCGCCCTTGCCATACCAGCGCAATCCCTCGCGAACCGCCTCCGCCGGATTGTCGGCCCGACTGATTCCGGCGAGAGCACGCGACCAGAACCAGTGCCGTCGAGACCGGCACGGCGCGGATGACGGGCTCTGGCGCGCAGCGTCTCCCGCGCGGCTGCGCGCGGGGCTCGAGTCCTGGCTCGGCAGACTTGACGGCGCTGGGGTAGGGACGCGTGAACGCATCGGCCAGCAGGGCCAGGAGCGCCAGCGCGAGGAAAATCTGGAACTGGTCCGCCCGACGAATCCGTTTGCTGGCTTTGCTCTTCGCTGCCGCGCCGGCCCTGAAGGTATTTCGCGTACAGTTCTCCCAGATCGTAGGCGCGGGTTCCGACGGGGACATAGACGCCGGACGTCTTGAGCGCGATTTCCTTGAGGAGCGAGCCGTCCAGCTTGCTCCACACCTGCTGCCCCTGGTACTCGAGGTACGACTTCGGATTCGGCGCCTTGCGGGATGCGCGCGCCGTGATCGGCGTCGCCCAGGCCGACGGTGAAGATCGTGACATGCCGCTCGGCGGCGACCGCCGCCGCCTCGAGGGGATACGACTGCTGGTCGTCGCCGTCGGTGATCAGCAGGATCGCCTGATCGCGGTCGGCCCGGGCCTGAAAGACTTCGAGGGCCTTGCGAATCGCGTCGCCGATGGCCGTGCCGCCGCGCGGTGCGCTGTCCGGGTCGAGCTCGTCGAGCGATCGGCGGAAGGCGTCGTAATCGACGGTGAGCGGACACTTCACCACCGCCTGCCCCGCAAAGGCGATCAGGCCGACGCGTTCCCCTTCGAGCCGGTTGACGAGGGCCGCCACGTCGGCCTTGGCGCGGCCGAGCCGGCTGGGCGGGACGTCCTCGGCGAGCATCGACCGCGAGACGTCGATCAGCACGTAGAGATCGCTACCGCGGGGAATGACGTCTTCATACTGCGTCCCGAACCGCGGCCCGGCGAGGGCGACCAGACCGGTCACCAGGGCCGTTTCGCGCAACAGCAATTTCACCCAGAATCGGGCTCGGCGAATCCGCCGGCAGGATCCGCGACCACATCGCCTGGGCCACGAACGCCTCGGCCGCCCGACGCCGCCGGCGACGGGAATAGAGCGACAGCGCCAGCCAGGCCGCCGCCAGCGGCAGGATCAGGTACAGCCATTCGCGGATGTTGCCATTCCATCTCTGACCGATCTCCCTACGGCAACGAACGAAACCGGGTTTCCATCAAGACACCGACGAGGAGAATCACAGCCAGCCCCGGCCCGGCAAACCAGCGGAACAATTCGGTGTATTCCGAGTACTTCGTCTCCTCGAACTCGGATTTTTCGAGCTTGTCGATCTCGGCGTAGACCTGCGCCAGTCCCTCGGAATCGGAGGCGTGAAAGTACTGGCCTCGCCCGGTCTGGGCCATCTCCCGCAACAGATCCTCGTCGATGCGAAACTGCGCCGGCACCAGGACCCGGTTTCCGAATTCGTCTTCCTGGGGAATGGGGACCGTGCCGCTCCTGCCGATGCCGATCGTATACAGCCGGATCCCCGATTCCGCCGCGATCCGGGCCGCTTCGCGCGGGTCGACGACCCCGGCATTGCTATCGCCGTCGGTGAGCAGGATGAGCACCTTGCTCTTCGCTTTCGCCCCGCGCAAGCGGTCGACCGCCACCGCGACGCCGTCGCCGATCGCGGTCGCCAGTTCCTCCTGCAGCGCCTGGGCATTGATCACCCGCCCCTGACTGTCGCGGATCGGCTTGGGAATCTCGAGCCCCTGGACGATATCGACCAGAGCGCCGTGATCGAGGGTCAACGGACACTTGCTGTCGGCGAATCCCCCGAAGGCGACGAGCCCGACGAGATCATCGGGCCGGCCCGACAATCCGCTCGCGCGGGAGCCCAGCACGAATTCCTGGATGACGTGCTTGACGGCCTCCAGCCGGCTGACGTCGCGGCCTTCGAGCTGAAAGTCGATGGCCTCCATCGAGCCGGAAACGTCGAGCACGATCTCGATGGCGATCCCCTGGCCGCGTGATCCGCGATTCGGCCTTCCCCGCTTGCGGCCGAGCCAGCCCGGCAATCACCAGGCACAAGCCCAGCCCGTAGAGATACGGCAGGCAGCGCCGCAGCCGCTGCGCCAGCGTGACGGGAAGACCTTTGAGATCGGCCACGCTGGAGAAGACCGCCGCGGGCCGCCGCTGCGGACGAAATCGCCACCAGAGCGCAGCCAGCCGCGACCGGCGCGAGGATCAGCCAGAACGAGGAATAAAATCGAAGTGCGTTCACGGAAACGACCTTGCTCCTCTTGATCCATTCTCAATCCGCGCCGACGCCGGCCATCACGGCAGCCGGCGCCGGCTTCAGGTTGACGAACTCGTGTGCCCGGGCGATCGCCTGGTCAATCTGGCCCTCCTCCGGCTGCTGCCCGGCGTACTTGACCAGGTCGGCCGCTTCCAGGAACTCCGCGAGCCGGTCGGAACGCTCCGGCGGAAACACCGCACGCGACCGCATGTCGCGCAGGAATTCCTCCGTCGTCTGCTCGGGGGCCCGGATCCCCGTCGTGTCCTCAACATACTGGCGGACGATGCCGGTGAGCCGCAGATAGAACTCCTTGACCAGGCCGCGCGCCGGCAGGTTCTCCGCCAGCAAGCAGCGCCAGGGCCGCCTGTGCGATCTCCTCGGGAGTCTGACGGCGCGGCTCGATCGGCCGGCGCTTCCGCCGGCGCAGCACCAGCGACGACCAGGATCGCGAGCACGACCCGCCACGCCCGCCGCGATCCAGCCAGCCGATCGCGAGCCGTCTGCGGCACCGGCTGCGGCGGCAGCATCGGTTCGAGATTCGCCAGGCTCGGTGCTGCGTCGCCCAGCTCCGACGTGACATTCACCTCCAGCGGCTCGGTCTCGATCAGGGCCGGTTCACCCCGCCGTTCCGAATTCGGGCGTTTGTCCACGAATTCGATCGACACCGACCGGATCAGGTGCTTGCCGGCGTGCGCCGGCTCCAACTGATAGTGGAACCGGCGCGCGTTCTCCGCACCGGCCTCGGCGGGCCGCTCGCTGTAGTCGCGAACGAGAAAGTCGCCCACGGCCTGCCCGAACGCCGGCGGTTTGATCTCGACGCCGGGCTGGGACTCGACCCTGACGTCCATCTCCACCAGATCCGACAGCCGCGGCTCGCGCGGCCAGACGCGCACGAACAGCTTCACCGGCCCTTTCTCGGCGTTGCGCTCGATCGCATTCGTCCGATGATGACGGCGACGCGCCTTCGTGCGCTTCGCGCATCCCGCTGCCGCAGCCAGCGACAGCGACAGACGCGCGACCGGCAGCGCATCGCGCAAGTCGCACGCCGCGTCGTCGCGAGCTCGCGCAGCTGCGCCTGGCGATCATCGTTGCCGCTCCCGCATGCGAAAGAACTTCTGGAGGCTGATCGCGTACGGCTGATCGGTGCGAATCTCGAGGCGGTCGACGTTGGCCCGGCGGAGCCAGCCCGCCAGCCGTTGTTCCCGCTCGCTGCGCCGCTTTCGCAAACAGGGCCCGCACGCGCGGGTGGCGGGTGTCGAGCTCCAGCAGCTCATCGGTCTCGGCGTCGCGCAGCGTCAGAAACCCGACGTCGGGGAGGCTCGATTCGCGGGGGTCGCCCATCGTCACGGCGACACAGTCGTGCCGCTGGTTGGCGATCGCCAGGGCGCGCGAACAATCCGGGCCCAGAAAATCGCTCATCACAAACACGACGCACCGCCGCCGCTGCACCCGCCCCAGAAAGTCGAGCGCCTTCGAAATGTCGGTCTGCGCCTTGACCGGCTCGGTGGCCAGCAGCTCGCGGATCAGCCGCAGCACGTTCGCCCGTCCCTTGCGAGGCGGAATGTACTTCACCACGTCGTCGGTAAAGAAGAGGAGGCCGACCTTGTCGTGGTTCCGGAGCGCGGTGAACATCAACACCGCCGCCACCTCCACGGCCGTCTCCATCTTGCTCAGGCGGAACGAGCCGAACGAGCCGGACGCCGAGATATCGACCGCCAGGATCACCGTGAGCTCGCGTTCCTCGCAAAACGTTTTCACGAAGGGCGTTCCCGTCCGGGCGGTGACGTTCCAGTCGATGCTGCGGATTTCATCGCCGGGGACGTATTCGCGAACGGCGTCGAACTCCATCCCGCGTCCTTTGAAGACGCTCAGATACTCCCCCGCCAGCAGGTCGTTCACCTGCCGCCGGGCGACGATCTGAATGCGCCGGACTTCTTTCAGGACATCTTCAAGTTGTCGAGTAGGCATGGAGCAGTCGCTTCAGGGAACGGGAACCGATTCGAGCACCTTGCGGACGACATCGTCGGAAGTGGTCTCTTCGGCTTCGGCCTCGTAGGTCAGGAGCACGCGGTGCCGCAAGATGTCGAGCGCCACGTCCTTCACGTCCTGGGGCGTGACATAGGCGCGGCCGACGAGAAACGCATTGGCGCGGGCCGCCAGGCACAGGTTGATCGACGCCCGCGGCGAAGCGCCATACTCGATCAGCGGCTTCAGGTCGCTGAGCCGGTACTTTTCGGGATGCCGGGTTGCCGAGACGATGTCCAGGACGTAATCCTTCACCTTGTCGTCCAGATAAATGGAGGCGGCCGTCTGCTTCATGTCGGCGAGCTGCGCCGGATCGAGGACCGGCTGGACCTCGCGCCGCAGGCCATCGAGGGCGACATCCACGACCTTGCGCTCGTCGCTCGTGCTGGGATAGCCGACCACCACCTTGAGCATGAAGCGGTCGACCTGAGCTTCGGGCAGCGGGTAGGTTCCCTCCTGCTCGATCGGGTTCTGCGTGGCCAGGACGAGAAACGGCTCGTCGAGCGTGAAGGATTCGTCGCCGATCGTGACCTGATGCTCCTGCATCGCCTCCAGCAGCGCCGACTGCACCTTGGACGGCGCCCGGTTGATCTCATCCGCCAGGATGAGGTTCGCGAAGATCGGGCCCTTGCGGGTACTGAACGCCCCTTCCCGCGGATTATAGATCAGCGTGCCGATCAGGTCGGCCGGCAGCAGGTCCGGCGTGAACTGAATGCGGTTGAACTTGCAATGGATCGCGGCCGCCAGCGCCTTGATGGCCGTGGTCTTGGCCAGACCCGGCACGCCCTCGAGCAGGACGTGCCCGCCGGTGAGCAGCGCGATCAACAGCCGCGAAAGCATCAGGTCCTGCCCGATCAGGGCCTTGCGAACCTCCGCCTTGACCCGTTCGAGCTGGTCCGAGTACTGGAGAACCTGGTCCTTGATCTTCTGGATGTCGACGCTCATATTCTCCGATCAACCCTCCTGCCTTGGTGTCTTTTCCCATGGCTCCGCTGCCGATGATCCAATCAGCCATGGCGCGGTTGCGCCTCGGAGCCATCCGACCTGCCGCTCCACTGCTGAGCCTAGATAGATAACACCAGCCGTTCTGTGATACGCAAGTCTGAACCTGGAGGTTCGCTGCCGGAGTGTCACGCGGGTCGTGGCAAAATGTTGTCCTCGACTGGATTCACAGTCTCATGCTAGCGATATTGAAGTAACTGATTTTGCTGCATTCACTTCAGGCGATCCGCCGATGGCACGAAATGGCACTCGTTGGCACGATTTCGGCATGGCTTCCGCTGGAACAATCGCCAGACGTCCAGAGTCAGTGGTCAGGAAATCCCGAGCCGAGCGAACCGCTTACGTGTAACAGTGAATCCCTCACGCAGCATCATCCCCTCTACTATACAGGATGCGCCACTTTGCAGATTCGTTAATGCACCTACGGTGGTTTTGGCGAAGTGTCTGGGCAAACCTCGGCCCGACCAAGGGATAACAATATCGAAAAAAAATTTTGGTCGGGTGACTGCCGCCACCGCCACGGGTGCTTGGATCAGGATAACCGACCCCGGTCTTCTGGAAGTCTCGAGAACGCGGCTGTCCAGGGGCTGGGATGCTGGCGAAGGTGCGTCAACAAACCCGAAACCGGGTTGGACCAGAGGGTTGACGAGAACACCGGCCCTGTGATCGGGCTGCGTTGGCTTTGCCCATAATGCAGCCCGGAAACATAAAAGGGCGGCTATGCCTATAAATGCTCTGAACCATGTGGCCCGGATCTGCCCATAAACTAATTATTTGGAACAAATGATGGCAAGCGTCTTTCTGTTCCGTTATATTTTCTTACACTCACGACCCGATCCAAACTGTCTAGGTGTCGGCCAGTCGGCTCTTGAATGACGATCCGGCCAAACTCCTTGTCGGCGTGGGTGTCCAATACCCATCGCTTGCCTGATACTCGGTGGCGGAATCGCCTCGCAAATCGTGATCAGATTGGAGGCACGACAGAAGCGTCTTGTCTCTCCTGCTCGGACACCGGCGGAGTTGGCCTTGGGATGCCGCTCCAGCCAACGTAGGACCTTCGGGTGCTTCTGGGTCGCGTCGTTGATCGGCTTGGCAACATCCTGCCGGACGCCTGGGTTGCGGCGAATCCTCACTGTTTTCCCTGGATCGGTTCGGGTCTCGTTCAGCGCACAATTCTGGCTGCATCCAAGTTTTGGAATGGCCGCCAGCCGTGCCGTAATATGGGGCAGGACCTGCCCCGGGACGTTCCGGCGCTTGGCCCCTATCACCGTCTGAGGCCCGCAGGATGAACGAGTCCGCCCAGCCGGCCGGCTTTCCCACGACTCGCTGGAGCCGGGTGGCTCACGCGGTCAACCCCGCCGTGCCCGAGGCGCGGGCCGCTCTCGCCGAGCTGTGCGGGGCCTACTGGTATCCGATCTATGCGTTCATTCGCCGCAAGGGGCATGACCCCGACCTGGCCCTCGACCTGACCCAGGACTATTTCGCGCGACTTCTGGAGACCGGTGTCCTGGCCTCGGTCGACCATCGTGAGGGCCGCTTCCGCGCCTTCCTGCGCACCGACTGCGACTTCTTCCTGTCCCACCATCACGAACACCGCCGGGCCCTCAAGCGCGGGGGCGGCCGACCCGTTTTGCCCATCGACGCCCGGGACGCCGAGGGTCGCTACCTCCGTGAGCCGATCGACGCGACGATGCCCGAGCGGCTTTTCGACCAGACCTGGGCCTTCAACCTGCTCGACGACGTGCTGAAACAACTGGCGCGCGAGTATGCCGAGACGGGCCGGCCACCCAGTTCGAGGTCCTCCAGGTTGCGATCGGCAAGCCGGCCGGTCTGGTCTCATATGCGGACCTCGCCGCTCGGCTGGGGTCGAGCGAAGGGGCGGTGCAGCAGGCGGTCCAGCGGCTCCGCAAGCGGTACAAGGCGATCCTCCGCGGCGGATCGCCGCCACGCTCGATGCCCCCAACGAAGCCGCGATCGACGACGAGATCCGCGACCTGTTCACGGCGGTCGCTGGCTGATCTGTAATAATCGCGACAATCCCGTGTCTGGTTTTCCTACCGATCCGTTATAAGAGGTCAGGTGACACGACAGAACCCACGGGAGGTCTCGACCATGTCCGAGAACCAGAGCCCGACCTGCGGTGCCCCGCTTCCGCTCAGTCCCCCGGCGGCCATTGCCCGCGTTGCCTGCTGCTGCGGGGTCTCGATAGCGATCCGCCCGGCGGGGACCAGGGCTCGAACAACCGGACGCCCATCTTGCCCGCCATGTCCGGTTCGGTGCTCGAAGCGATCAGCGCCGACGATCGGCCGCGTGCGCGCTTCCTGCTTCGCGATACGGGGACTGGCGAGGAGCCCTCGCCGATCGTCCGGCCGGTGAACGGCGATGAGCCCTCGATCCGCTACCGGATTGATGGTGAGATCGCCCGCGGCGGCATAACACCGCGCCGCGATCCGGATCAAGCCCGACCTCGCCGAACCCCACTACGACCTCGGCATCGCCCTGAATGCCAAGGGCAAGCAGGACGAGGCCATCGCCGAATACCGCACCGCGATCCGGATCAAGCCCGACTTCGCCGAAGCCCACTGCAACCTCGGCAACGCACTGCAACAGCAGGGTGACTATGCCAAGGCCCTGAAGATGTATCGGAAAGGGCACGAACTGGGTTCCCGGAGGCCGGACTGGCGGTACCCCTCGGCGCAATGGGTCGCCAACGCAGAGCGCAAATTGGCCCTGGCGAAACGGTTCCCGGCCATCCTTCGGGGCGAGGACAAACCCGGAGACAACGCCGAACGCCTGGATTTTGCCCAGATGGCCTACGACCGCAAGCACTTCGCCGCCGCCACCCGACTCCGGGCCGAGGCACTGGAAAGCGACCCGAAGCTGGGCAACGACCGTCAGGCAGGTCATCGCTACAACGCTGCCTGCGCCGCCGCCCTGGTCGCCGCTGGGCAAGCCAGGGATGAGCTGCCTCCCAACGACGCGACGAAAGCGAGGTTACGTCGCCAGGCCCTCGACTGGCTGAAAGCCGAGCTCGCCGCCTGGACCAAGCTCATCGAAACCGGACCGCCCCAGGCAGGACCGGGCATCGGCCAGACCCTCGATCACTGGAAGCAGGACACCGACCTCGCCGGCATCCGAAACGAAGACGCCCTGGCCAGGCTCCCCGCGGACGAGCAGAAGGCGTGGCGATCGCTCTGGGCGGATGTCGATTCGCTCCGGAAGCGCACCGGAAGTCCCTTGACCGCGGCGGTGGCACGCGTCGGGGCGGCGGCGGCACGGGGCCAGAGCCTGTTCGTGGGCGATCCGGCCCCGAAGCTGGACGTCCAGTCGTTCCTCAAGGGCGAGCCGATCGCCACGCTCAAGGCCGGCAAGTGCTACGTCGTCGAGTTCTGGGCCACCTGGTGCGCGCCCTGCCGGGTGAGCATCCCCCACCTCACCGCGCTCCAGAGAAAGCACCCCGAGGTCACCTTTATCGGCGTGAGCATCCTGGAGAACGATCAGGAAGCCGTCAAGCCGTTCGTCAACCAGATGGGTGAGAAGATGGCCTACCGGGTCGCCATCGAGGCGATCCCCGAGAACGGAGAGGCCAAAGACGGCGCCATGGCCAGCAACTGGATGAAGGCCGCCGGACGGAACGGTATCCCCACGGCATTCGTCATCAACAAGGATGGCCGGATTTCCTGGATCGGGCACCCCATGGGCATGGATGCGCCGCTCGAGAAGATCGTCAACGGCTCCTGGCACCTCACGGCCGCGCCTGCCGAGTCCAGGAAGGAACTCGATCCCGCGAAGCTGGAGAGAGTCGGCAAGAATCTCAACGTAGCCCGGCAGTCGAAGGACCCCAGGACGATCCTGGCCGCGATCGACGAGGTGGTGAAGGAGTTGCCGTACCTGGAAGACGGCCTGGGCCTGACGAGGTTCACCATCCTGCTCGACCTCGGCGATTCGGACAGAGCCCTGGAGGTCGGGAGGCATCTCTCCCAGGAGGTCTTCGGCAAGAATGCCATGGGACTGAACGACCTGGCCTGGGCGATCGTCGATCCCGACGCGAAGCGAAAGATCGAGCCCAGGGTGAACGCGTTCGCCGTCGCGGTGGCGGAACAGGCCGACACGCTCGCGCAGGGCAAGGCCGCCACGATCGCCGACACCCTCGCCCAGGCCTACCTCCGTTCCGGCCAAGTCGCCCGGGCCATCGAGACTCAGGAGCGAGCCGTCGGTCTCGCGAAAGGCGCCCACAGATGGAGAAGGAAATAAAGGCTCGCCTGGAACAGTTCAAGAAGGCGGCCCAGAAGTGAGAAATGATGGCGCTCGCAAGTGGGTGACGCGAACGTGTCCATGGATCGTCGTCGGGAGTTCGGCCAGATGCTCCAGCTCGTGCCGGTTCGTGTCCATCGTGGCGAGGGCCTGGATCGACCTCGTGCGGCTAACGCCTGGGTTGCAGACGCCTGATACGAGCCCGACGCGCAAGCGAGTGGATTCCGGCGGTGACCAGGAATCCACTCGCTTGCGCGTCGGGCTTGTATCGGAGAATCCACTCGCTTGCACGTCGGGCTTGTATCGGAGCTGTGCGGTCGTCGTGTGTGCAACCCAACTGTTAAGCGCTCGCTGATCCGCGAAACCTTGGCCTGCGGCACGGGGGCCTGTGCCGTCTGCGTGGCCGGTGTGCTCACGGCTCGGACCGATCGTTCCATTCGCGCTCATCTGCCGGGGGCGACCTCGAGCCATCCTGGCCCGACGACCGGTCGTCCGTTTTCATGACCGGACCGGCGACCGAAGTCTTCTCGGGTAAATGGCCTGGTTGACCGCGTCGATTTCAGTGCCGGGCAATTCTCGCGAGGTCCGACCTGGCCGTCGCAGGCAAGCCCGTCGCCGGATACGGATCCTGAGAGCCGCATTGACGAACGCACACCTGCAGACTCGGTCGCCGAAACTGAGTTTCGACGCAAACCCTCACGAGCATTCCGTTTCTGCATGTCGCCCGGATATTCGCAACCGGCCACTGACAACTGACAACTCGCAACATCCGCCGAATCTACCGGCGTGCGTGACATCCCCAGTCGTTCCGGCCCTATGATCATGGGGAGATCGAGAGACATTCGCCGACAACCGGTTTGAGACGCTCAAGGAAACGACCAACCATGGCCGAGCCCGACGCCACGATCGACCGCCCTCGTTCCCAAGAGCCGCCCGATGAGGCAAGAGCGCTCGACCTGGCACCGGAGCTGGCGAGCATCCTCGATCGCTACATGGCCGATCTCCAGGCGGGTCGAGTGCCCGATCGCCGGCGGCTCTTGCGAGGCTCATCCCGAGCTGGCGGGCCAGCTCGAGGCCTGCCTGGCCGGCATCGAGTTCATCCACCAGCGCGACCGGTCCGGCGACCGAAGAGCCGGCGACCCTGGGCGAGTTCCGGATCATCCGCGAGCTCGGCCGCGGCGGCATGGGGGTCGTCTACGAGGCCGAGCAGACGTCGCTTCGCCGCCATGTGGCCTTGAAGGTGTTGCGGTTCGGCGTGGTGGCCGACGAAGAGGCCATGAAGCGGTTTCAGCGCGAGGCCGAGACGGTCGCCCGGCTGCACCATACCAACATCGTGCCGATCTTCGCCGTCGGCTGCGAGCGCGGCGTGCATTACTACGCCATGCAGTTGATCGAGGGCCGCAGCCTGGCCGACGTGCTGGCCGAATCGCAGCGAACGGGTCAGCCCCTGGCGGCCGAGGACGTCGCTCGCTGGGGCCTTCAGGCGGCCGAGGCGCTGGCCCATGCCCATCAGCGCGGGGTGATCCACCGCGACATCAAGCCGTCGAACCTGCTGCTCGACCCTGACGGTGTCGTCTGGCTGACCGATTTCGGGCTGGCCAAGCGGATGGACGAGGCGACGCTGACGGTGCATGGCACGCTCATGGGCACGCCGCGGTACATGAGTCCCGAGCAGGCCGCATCGCTCCAGCAGCCGGTCGACGGCCGCACCGACCTCTACAGCCTGGGCGCGACCCTCTACGAGCTGGCCACCGGCCGGCCGCTCTTCGAGTCGGCCACGCCGCACCTCGTGATCGCCCAGATCCTGACCGAAGAGCCGGCGCGGCCGCGGCAGATCCGCCCGGCCTTGCCTCGCGACCTCGAAACGGTGATCCTGACGTGCCTGGCCAAGGAGCCGGCCAAGCGGTACCAGAGTGCCCAGGCCCTGGCCAGCGACCTGCGGGCGGTGATCGAGGGCCGGCCGATCCAGGCGCGGCGGGCTCCCTGGTGGGAGCGGGCTGTTCGTTACGTCCGCCAGCGGCGCAAGACGCTGACCGGCGCCGGTCTGGCCACGGCGGCCACCGTCTTGCTCATGATCGGTGCCTTCGGGGCCTGGCGCTATTACAGCGACTGGCGGCTCGGTCGCATCGTGCTGACGACCGACGGGCCGCCGCTGGCGGCCCAGGTACTGCCCGAGTCGCGAGCGACGAGCCGATCGGCGAGCCGTTCGACGTCGGCGCGCGCACCGTCCTCTCCTTGCCCGCCGGCGATTACCGCTTGCGCGTCAAGGCGCCGGGGCTCATGAGTCAAACATACCGGGTCGCGGTCAACCGCGGCGAGACGCGGACTCATCACCTCACGCTCGACGACAACCGCTTGCTGGGGACCGAGTCCATCCCGTTTTCGCTCGTCACCGAAGCCGTCACGCTGACTCCGGGCAAGGCCGACTTCATCGAGTGGAACGGAGAGACCCTGATCCGTCGCGACGGATCGACCGGCAAGCCGATCTGGGACGCCGCGCGGCCCGCGCGGCCGTGGGGCCGCGACCGCGACCCGGTCGCCGCGATGCGGCGGTTGTCCCATTTCGGCGACGAGAAGCGGCCCGGCGCAGCTGGTCCAGCCCGCGCCCGACCTCGACGGCGACGGCACCGGCGACCTGTCTGGGCCTTGCACGGCACGCCTTCGTTGCTGGCGCTCTCGGGCAAGGACGGGTCGCTGCTCTGGACGTACTCGGCCGATCCCGGCGGACGGCGGTGCCTCGGCCGGCTGCGGAGGTCCCTCGCCCGGGTCGAATCATGGGCGCACGGCGGCGTTGGCCGACGTCGATGGCGACGGACCGCCGGACCTGATCGCGGAGTTCGCCGTCTTCGACGATCCCGAAGGGCTCGTGCGCCGATCCAGCGAAACGGCCGGCGGACGGGGGTCGAGGAGCCGAGACAGTCCTCGCCGGCCGTCGCATCGTCGTGGCCGTATCGGGCCGGTCGGGAAAGGAGCTCTGGAATCACGTGATCGACCGAGAAGCCCACGGACCTGCCGGCTGAGACCCTCGACCACGGAATCACGTTACGTCTCCCAGGCCGAAAGGGCCGTTCGTGGCCGTGGTCGATGGATCGAAGTGGATCGGCCTCGACCCGGCGACCGGCCGGCCGCAGGGCCCGTCGATCGAGCTGGGCTTCGCGCCGGTTCAACCGGTCCAGTACGCGGACCTGGATGGCGACGGCACCGTGGAAGTTCTCGCTCTCGAGCCCGGCAACGTCGTGGCCCACGAACCCTTGACCGACCCGACCTGGTGGCATTCTCCGATGGCGACCGGAGAGCGCCTCTGGGCAAGAAGAACTGATGTCCTTTTACAGACCAATGCCCGCGGTTCCGGTGCGACGACTGGCCGCTGGCGGCCGACCTCGACGGCGACGGTCGCGCCGAGATCGTGGTTCCCGCATCGGCGCTCGGTCCGCCGGTGACTTCGTGCTTACGGGGGCGTGCGGATGCTCGACGGTGCCACGGGCGAGACCGCGCTGGGATTGTCCCCTCTGGCCCGGCATGCAATTACGCGTACGACAGTCTGGTCCACCTGCTCGCCGGTCCCGATCTCGACGCCGATGGCACCAGCGACCTCGTGGTGGTTTCGCGGTTCGAGGCGAGCTCCCAATGGCAAGGCATTCGCCGGGCAGTTGCCCGGAACCGACCCGGGTCTACGTCGATGCGGTCTCGGGCAAGGACGGCCGCCGGCTCTGGCACTGGCACACCGAGCTCGAACACCTGGGACACGACGCCGATCTGGCCGGTGTTCTGGTGGGGCCGGGGATCCGACGGCTGGCCGATGCTCGCTGTCCCGATCGGCGGCGCTGGCTGCCCGGCGTCACCGCCGCCTCGAGTTTTACTCGTTTATCTCTCCCGATCCGCCGGTCGTCCATTTCCTGGCGGCCGCGACGGGCCAGGAGGCGCATACGATCGCCGGGCTGTCCCGGCCCAAGACCGCCGACCTGGACGGCGACGGCCTCGCCGATCTCTGGGGCTCGGTTGACGGCAAGCTCCGCGCCTTCCGCGCTCGGCCGCCCGAGCCGTGGCGTGCTCTTGATCGGCTTCAACCGGCCGGCGACTTCGACGGCGACGGCATGACCGACGTCTTGAGCAACGACCTCGAAACGCTCCGGACCGGCCTGACCGAGACGATGGAAAGTCGGACGGTCATCGCCCGGTCGGGCCGCGACGGCCGGATCTTGTGGCGGACGCTGCTCGATCCCTGGGACGACTGGGATTTCCCGTGGGGATGGAAAAGAGCCTATGCTTTCCATTCCGTGCCACTTCCCGGCGGCGACCTGGACGGCGATGGGGCTCCAGACATCCTGGTCCGCAAGACCTCGGATGGGCCCGACATCCAAGAATCGCAGGCCGGTTCACCTGCCGTTGCAGGCACTCTCCGGTCGCACCGGCCGGTTGCTGTGGCCGGCGGGGCCGTTGCCGCCTTTGGAATCGCAGCCATCTGGGAGCCCAGTCATTGAAGGAAGCGATGTCCTCGCCTGCGACCCTCGCGGCTTGCCTGACGTGTTGGTGTTGTATAACCTGTTCTTCCAGAAAGTCCCGATCCGTTTTGACACGCAATCCCGACTGGCGCGGCTCTCGGGCCGCGATGGCCGCGTCCTCTGGGACGTCCTCCTGATGGAGCACTTGGCAGGAGGCGACCAGGCGCATGGGCTTCGTGCACGAGGTTGCCGACCTCGATGGCGATGGCGGCCTGGAGATCGTCCTGCTTCTCAAGAGTATCGCCACCTCCGGCCCGATGACCGCGTGAGCTTCGGGTTTTATCCCTCGCAAGCGGCGAAACCCGCTGGCGTCATCAACTCATCGAAGGCACCGCCGCATCTCCCGCTTTCGCGATCGGCGACCTGGATGGCGACGGCCGTCCCGAGGTTGTCGTCAGCCAACAAACGCATCAGGAAAGCCAGGCCATCGAAGTGGCTGCTCTCGACGGCCATCGGGCAAGCCACGCTGGTCTTGGCGCGGCGGCGAAGCTCTCGACTCGTCCTGACAAGAACCTGCGACTTTGCCTCGCCGCTTTTGATGGGGCGGCCGACGGGAAGTCTGCGTCAACTTCGGCATCTCGCAGGGCCGGCGGCGCATCGTGATCCTCGACGCCAAGGGCCATGAACGCGCCGGCCGTGACCTGAAATCGGAGTCGCTGCCCACGCTCATGAACGTCGATCTCGACGGCGACGGTCGCGACGAGCTGCTTTTCCACGACGGCGGCCAGCCTGCGCGCCTGCCGCGGCGACCTCAAGGAACAGTGGTCGTGGCCGACTCGCGAAACCATTCGCGAGGTCATTCCCGCCTCGACCGGCCGGCCCGCGACGGTGGTCCTCAACCCGTCGCTCGGCCTCGACGGCGCGACCGGCCGGCCGCTCTGGTCGATCGGCCCGGCCCGGTCGATTCTGAGAGCGAGCGACGGCAAGAGCTTACCGCGCGTGCTGACCGGTCCCGACGGTGCGACGGTCTGCCGCGTGGCCATGCCGATCTCGGCCGAGGGGACCTATCGACCCGCACAGGGAGTGCCGGCCAAGCCCGCGTCGCTTCGTGACGATCCGCGCTGGGAGCGACCGCTCCCCTGGGTTCGCCCGGTTGAGCCCTATGCAGACCCGCTCGTGCAAGCTGGCGATGGCCGCGACTTGATCAATGTGTGTATTCCCGTGGCGATTCTTTGGTTGGCCACCCGACGACGATTCTGGAGCGTGCGGCTGCTGCTGGCCCTTCCGGTCGTGGCCGCCGTTCTTCTGACCGGCTATTCGGCCCTGAGCTCGTTGATGCTCGATCGAGCCCAAACGACCGTGCCTCATTGGTGGGGCGTGTTCCTCGGTGTCGTCCTGCTTGCGATGGGCGGTTTACCGATCGTGGCTTACACGA
The DNA here is from genome assembly GCA_963720335.1 of uncultured Planctomycetota bacterium. Taxonomy (GTDB): domain Bacteria; phylum Planctomycetota; class Planctomycetia; order Isosphaerales; family Isosphaeraceae; genus CAVRFS01. The sequence continues at coordinate 53,255 of CAVRFS010000053.1, forward strand.
CCGCGTTCGTTTTATCCCTGGTCCGCGTGCGGTGGTTGAAGTGGCTGCTGGCCCTCCCGGTCGTGGCCGCGATTCTTGTGGCGGGGTATTCGGTCGCTGATCACCTTGATTCCCGGAAAGCGCCCAACCGACGTCGTCGTCGTGGTGGTCGACTCCCCTCGATATCGCGATATTGTCGATGAGCGGTTTGCCGATCGTGGCTTACGCGGCCGCGCTCGGTTCGGCCCTGGTCCGCCGGCGGTGGCGGAGAATGGGAATTCTCGTCGCGGGTGCCTTGCTCGCGGCCATTCTGATCGGGGCGATGATGCTATCATCTGACAGTGCCCATGAAGCCGCTGATCGAACATTACAATTGGTCGGGATGGCATCAGGTGATCCTTTGGGGAGCTTACGCGATCGGCGTACTGTTGCTGCTGGCACGGCCGGGGCGGGGAGTCGCGCGGTTTGTTTCGCGGCTGTTTCGCCGTGGACCGGCCGCGATCTTCGCCTCGAGCGGACACCGCGAGCCAACCTCGCCCGGAACGGCCGCCTCACCGAGTTGAGCCGGCCGGCTGTCCGCGATGCAGACGGCCAGTGACGGGGCTTCTGGGCCGCAGGAGGCACTCGATGCGCCATTGACACCGATCGGGAAATCAGGGCTATCCCGCAGTTTCCCAAATTACATCTTCTTCGGCTTGCGCCACGTCAGCAGCTTATCAAGCTCTCGCCGCATTCGCTTGGTGACGGGATCGCCGTCATAGGCCAAGAGCCTTACCTGCGACGTGCCGAATTCGAGTCACTCTGAGCCGTCTGGTTCCGGCAGTCGGAACCCGGAGCGACGGAGGAAATAGGCGATCAGCTCGGCCCGGCTCGAGACTCGAAAATACCGATAGATTGCCTTGATATATTCATGGACCGTCAGAGTACTCAGGCCAAGCCGCGCTGCGACCATTTTCTCGCTATCGCCTTCGAGCAGGCGGCGCAACGTCTCGCGTTGCCTCGCCGGCAGGCCGGCGGGATTTGGATCATCGAGAGTAGCGAGGGCCGCACCGAAGTGTCGTGCGAGTTCGGTGTGAAAGAGCCTTATCAGCCGTCGCTCGTGACGGAGAAAGACACCCTGTCCCCTGGGCCGGAGCACCGAGATGAGGTTCTGGCGCTTACTCCCAGGTATGTCCTCGAACGAGACGAGCATCTCATCCAGCCCACAAACGCGGTGGGTCTCGTTGTAGTAAGATGAACCAAACCAGGTTGAGTCGTCGATGGCCTGGTGTCGGGCGGCATAGTCCAAAGCGATCGCCGAACGATTGAATCGACTGGAGGATCGGCTCGCCGCATGTACCCTTCACTCGCCTGAAACGAAGCCCAGATTTCACGGTCGCTCGGCGTTGCCCAGCCACGATCCACCGCTTGGTAGAGAAAACCAGGGGTCGAGCCATCGATCGGCTTCGCCGCCTCGCCGGACATACTGACCTGGCCACCGGCGAGACTTCCGAGCGACCGCGTGATGTGGCTTCGCCAGGCTTCCGGATCGGCCCCCAGGTCACAGCATTCGCCGACAAGCCGGAAAACGCCTCGCACTTCGGAGAGTCGAAGTCGTTCGGATTTCCTTCCAGACACGGCATAGTCCTCGCGGATCGCGGCCTCGGAATCCGGGTGACCCCCCTGTTTAGGGGGATGACGGGCAAGTCTTTGCTCGGCAAGATCTCAAGGGCTATGAAGGCTCTCGTCGTAGCAATGAATCCATCGGGATTCGATTGTCCCGCAGATGCATGGCCGTTGCAACGCCTCCGCGAGTCTTCCGCGAACTTCCCAGCATTGCCCAGGGCGAGAGCGATGCGTCACAAGGAACTGACCGGATGGGGCAAAGAAGCTATTTCTTGGGAGTATTCAACATGCGGATGACCGGCCGTTCATTACTTTCGCCGCTCGTTCTCACCTTCGCGTTGTTTGCCTGCGGCCCCCTGACTGCGGGAGAGGTCTATGTGGCCTTGGGCGACTCCAACGTCTTCGGTAACGACGAATCGGTTCCGTCCTCGACGATGCCCAACTACGGCGACCAGGGCTACGTGCGACCATTTGCCGACTTCCTGGGCACGCTCAATGGCGGGGTTCGGCCACAGGTGGTCGAATCTGGGAATCTCCGGCGAACTCTCGACGAGCTTCCTCACAGGCGTCTCGCCTGACGACTGGCCGTACCGTAGGTGGGATTGGAACCTCAATTATCCGAACGGTACGACCTCGCAGAACAGCCTGATGCTCTCCACGCTCGACGCCGCCCACACGGCGGGCGGCACCATTTGGGTGTCCCTTAACTTCGGGGGCAACGACTTGAGTCACCTGCTCGCCAGCACCGCGTGGCAAACCGCCTCGCCGTCCGAGCAGCAGGCATTGTTCACCCAACTCGTGAATCAGGTCTTCGCCAATTATGAGACCGTATTGACCGAAGTGGAGATGCACGCACCCGGCGATCACATTCTCCTTCCCGGTTTCTTTGATGACATCCTTCCGGGCGATCCGGGCTACGCGCTCAATGAACTGGCAATCGGAACCGCGAATCAGATTCTCCAGCACCAGATAGCCCCAGCGTTCGGAGCTACATATGTGGATTTCTACTGAGTCATCAATGGGAACGTGCCCGAACTCACGAACTACCAGGACGGTCAGGGCGGCCACATGAACGAGGCGGGCTACGCCGCAGTCGCCCTTGCCCTCGAAGCAGCCGCCGTGCCAGAACCGGCGAGCTTCGTGATGCTCGGGATCGGGTTGACCGTCTTGGCCGGATATCGGTGGCGATGCGGGAAAATCTCTGCATGATGGTATGGTAGTAGGCGCAAAACACAGCCCGCCGATCGTTCTTGGCGAGACGATCGGCGACCTTCCTTTGTTGAGCCGGCGATCATGGAACGCCTTTCAAGTCTTCCGAAATGATAAATGGTGTCAGTGATAAATGGGCCGGGTCACCCAGGGTGGTCGCCCACCCCGGGTTCCCACAGATCCGGACTTGCCCAATTCAGGCATCCGGCTCGTCATGTCACGGCGCTACGGGGCGGCATACCGAGTGGATCGCGATCGCTGGCGGAAGCGGGTGACGCTTCAGGAAGCGATTGAGGCGATCCCAAGTCATCCGGCCACCGCGCCATCGGCGCGACAGCCGCGCTTCCAGATCCACGTAGCCGCCGCGCGGAAACGGGTCAGTGCCGACGAGTTGCCGGTGATCCCGTAGTACGCGAAGTGGCCCACGAGCTTCTGGCTCAGGGTCCGGTGCTGGTCCTCCAGTTCCTGGTGGCGGTTGAGCCGACACCATTGCGTGAGGGCCTTCAATCCACGGCGGAACCGGCTCGTGGACGTCTTGCGCTTCACCACCCAAGTCCCCTGGCGGGAGCGCGCCCAGTAGTGCGTGAAGCCCAGCAGGTCGAAGGTCCCTGGTGGGGTCCGCACCTCGGTCGCTGTCCCCGTGGGATCGCCGTTGGGCCGCTCGAACGGCACCAGCCGCGTCTTCTCCGGGTGGATGGTCAAGCCGTACTTCTCGAACCGCTTGGGCAGCACGTCCATCACCCTCCGGGCGTCTTCCTCACAGGAGAACCCCATGACGAAGTCGTCCGCGTAGCGGATCAGGAACGAGCGCCCCTTGAGGCGGGGTTGGACCTCCCGCTCGAACCAGTCGTCCAGCACGTAGTGCAGGAAGATGTTCGAGAGCATCGGGCTGACTACACCGCCCTGCGGCGACCCCGTCTCCGGTTGCGTGAGGCACCCGTCCTCGAGGACGCCCGCGTTGAGCCATTTGCCGATCAGTCGTAGCAGCACCCCGTCTCGTATCCGACGCTGAAGAAAGTCGCGGAGGTGGCCGTGGTTGATCGTATCAAAAAATTTTCGGATATCGACGTCCACGATCCAACCGCCTCCGATCGCCATCGTCTGCCGCCAGAGGCTGTCCAGCGCCTGGTGCGCCGATCGTCCGGGTCGGAAGCCGTACGAGCCGTCCTTGAAGTCCGGTTCGTAGACGGCTTCCAACGCCATGACGACCGCCCGCTGCAAGACCTTATCCTCGAAGGTCGGGATGCCCACAGCACACTACCCCTTCATCCCAACCATCTTCGGGATTCGTCACCATCACCCATCCCCATCATCCCCTTCGGGGCCAGCGTGTCGAGATCGTTCGCCTTCGCCGAGGGAACGATCCTGACCTCATTGTCGTGCTCCCCGACGGGCGCCACGCCGCCATCGCCCTGAGCAGCACCGACTACGCTCCGCCTCTGGAAAGTCCGCCCACCCTGGGAGCCGAGCACCTGCTCGACCTCGATGGTTTGCGTCAGGTCATCCAACTGCTCGATCGTCTGGCCCAACCGGAGCGCGCCACCGCGACCCGTGGCGATCGCATCGAGACGAAACCGTCCCAACCGCGGTAGCATCACCTCACCAGACCCACACCGCAGGTATCTGGATTAAGGAGATGCTTCTATGAGCGTACGGATTACGCAAAACGGGGCTTCGGTCCCACCCACTCAGGTCTGGTCCGGTCTCACCACCGAATGCCAGGCCCGTGTCATTCAGTTCCTGGCGCGTCTCGCGTCCCATCTCGTGACCGAAGAGTCAGTCCCCACTCCCCGGAGGTCTCCCGATGATGATCCAGTCTTTTGCCTCGAAGATCCGGCCGGATCATCTCGACCGTCTGGCCCAGGTCTACGTCCGCCAATCCACCCTGATTCAGGTGCGCGAAAACACCGCCAGCGCCGCCCGGCAATATGACCTGGCCGGCCGCGCGCGCGACCTGGGATGGCCCCTGGAGCGAATCCAGGTCATCGATCAGGATCAAGGACACTCGGGGGCGTCCACGGCGGGTCGCGACGGTTTTCAGCACCTCGTCGCCCAGGTCGGCCTGGGCCGGACCGGGGCCGTCTTGAGCCTGGAAGCCTCTCGCCTGGCACGATCCTGCAGTGATTGGTATCGTCTCATCGAGATCTGTGCCCTCACCAACACCTTGGTCATCGACGAGGACGGGGTCTATGACCCCACTCAATACTCCGACCGTCTTCTCCTGGGATTCCTGGGAACCATGAGCGAGGCCGAACTCCACTTGCTTCGTTCCCGCCTTCTGGGCGGCAAACTGAAGAAGGCCTCCGAGGGCCAACTCCGGTTCCGGCCGCCCACGGGGCTGGTCTACGATCCTGAGGGCCGGATCGTCTTCGACTCCCGACGAACAGGTCCAGCAGGCAATCCGGCTGATCTTCGACCTGTTCGACCAGTCGCCTTCGGCCTTGGCTGTCGTCCAACACTTCGCTGACCATCACCTCCAATGCCCCACGCGGTTCTGGGGTGGCAGCCGCCACGGTCAAGTGATTTGGAGACCGCTGAGCCATGGCCGTGTCCTGGACATCCTGCACAACCCCGAGTACGCGGGCGTCTATGTCTATGGCCGCACCAAGACTCGTCTTCTGTGCTTGCCTGGTGAGGAACCGAGGGTCAAGGGCCGAACTCGCCGGGTCCGGCCCGAGGACTGGCCGTTCCTCATCCCCGGGCATCATCCCGGTTACATCACCTGGGACCAGTTCCAGCGGAACCAACGGCGGCTTGATGACAACCGGACGTCGCCCGATGAGGATCACCGCGGAGCCCCGCGGGAAGGCCTCGCCTTGCTCCAGGGGATCGTTCGTTGTGGACGATGCGGGCGGCGGATGTCCGTCCGTTACCTCAAAAAGGCTTCGATACCATCATATGAATGTAACTCGGTACCATACTCATTATCGCGGGCAACACCTGCCAGTCGATTCGTGGTGATGAGATCGACGCAGCGGTCGCACGTGCCCTCCTGGAAGCCATGCGGCCGGCACAGCTCGAGGTCTCGATGGCCGCCTTCGATCAGATCGCCGCCCAGGCACGTCAGCTCGATCGCCAATGGCAACTGACCCTGGAACGGGCCCGATACGAGGCCGAATTGGCACGTCGCCGGTTCGTGGCCGTGGAACCGGAGAACCGGTTGGTAGCTCGCACTCTGGAGCGGGAGTGGAACGAAAGGTTGGCCGAGATCGAACGTATGGAACGGGACGAAACGCTCCGCCCGCCATTAGCGAGCCGGTTGGTCGATCCGGAGGAGCGAATGCCGGGTCCTGGCATTGGCTCAGGATCTCTCGAAGGTCTGGCATGCCCCGACGACGCCTCAGACCGCCCGCAAACAATTGCTGGGATATTTGATCAAGGATGTGACTCTCTCTCGAGGAGAGACCATAATCCAAGTAGCCATCCGGTGGCAGACTGAGGCTTGCACCGTGCTCGAGGTTCCTCGTCCCAAGCGTCTGTACGAGAGTGCGACGGACTGATCCGGTGGTCGTTGCTCGGATCAGGGCCCTGGCGCCGGAACACACCGACCGCCAGATCGCCGCCCTGCTGGATCAGGAGGGCCTCCGATCAGGCACTCGGGGCTCGTTCACCGCGAACAAGGTCCAATGGATTCGATATAAACACTCGATCCCCAGTGGCTGTCCCGATGGGCCGGCCGCCTGTCAAAATGGCTTTCGTGGGGATGGACGCTGTTCAGCTCAAGTGGCGGCCGAGCGGTTCAACGTGACGGTCTCCACGATCGCCGCCTGGTGTCAATCCGGCCGCCTGGATGGCATTCAAGCGGTGCCACACGGTCCCTGGTGGATTAGACTGACACCAGAGATCGTCACCGAGCTGCGTCAACCCGTCCGGCGCTGTTGGTCCCGGCGTTCCAAGACGTGAGCGGTCAAGATCCGAAGGGGGTCGGGCTCTGGCCCCCAAATCCTCAACCCCCTTGTGAAGAGGTGCAGTATGAACGATAGA
>CAVRFS010000054.1:0-96158 GCA_963720335.1 uncultured Planctomycetota bacterium
CTGACTTTCGCGATCGAAGGTCTCTGGTTGGACACCGGCCCGAAGCTGGCGGGCATCCGTCGGCGTGCCTCGCTCCTGGAGCGGTTCGACCGGGCTCGTCGCGACCTCGACCACTCGCGACGGGCCGTCGAGTTCGACCGTTTCCACGAGCGCCGTGTTAACTCTGGCCACGTCGGAGGCGACTCGCGCTGCGCTGGATATTCGCCAGGAGCCGGCACGGGTGCGCGATTGCTACGGCCGCCATCTCTTCGGCCAGTCGACCCTGGTGGTCTTGCTGGCTTGGTCGAGGCTGGCGTGCGTTTCGTCACGGTCCATTACGATGCCTGCGACGGCTACGGCTGGGACTCGCACGTGCACAGCGATGACGTGAAGGACCATCTGCTGCCCACCTTCCACCAGGCTCTCTCAGCACTCCTGCTCGACCTGAACGAGCGAGGCTTGCTCGCCGAAACTCTGGTGGTGGCCGTCGGCGAGATGGGTCGGACGCCGATTGCGAGCGCTCGGTGGGGTCGCGGGCATTGGACACGCTGTTCCCGGCGGTTCTGGCGGCGAGGCGTCAAGGACGGTATCGTTATGGCGGCTCAGACAAGGACGCGGCCCAGCCAATCGATCACCCTGTCCTACCCGAGCAGCTCGCCGCCACGATCTATCACTCCCTGGGTGTGGACCCGCAGATGCGCGTGATCGATCCCCAGGGCCGGCCGGTCCCGATCGTTCAACAAGCGGAACCGGTGTTCGATCTCTTTGGGTAAATCGCTACGGAGGAGCGGGTCGGCGGGGTAGCCGTCGCACGCACGCCGTTCCCTGCTCGCTCTGGGCGGTGGAACGGGAAACGCACCATTGATCTCGCTCTGACCCTCGTTGATCACGGAACATCACTTTGTGTCGACCCTCAACGATCTTGCCCCAAACCTCGCACCACGGGCCGCAACTCGGCCTCGGGATGGCAAACGGACAGCCACGAGTGCTCGGCTGTGAGTGTTGGTTCTGGTGTGTCACTTCTGCCGGAAAGCGCACTGGCTTCGAGGAAACGCCCATCAGACCGAAGATCGCCATCCACGGTCACGTCTCGGAGAGGTGCTTCGGGCGATCCGACCGACGGGCACCGCCGGAACGACCAAGCTCACCCGCCGTGGCGGTTGAGGGAGCTTGGACACTGGAACCACCTGAGGCCGCCGCGGTCAGGTGCAGCGTCCGTCTCGGCCCGGCTTGTTACGACAACCACTCGCCGGATTGCGGGTCAAACATCCCGCACCCGAGGGCCCACCCCACTGACCGCAATCGCTCAATGACCGCCGGTTGGTCCAGCAGGCTCCAGCCGCAGGTGATGAGGACGCCCAGATTATGGCCGGGCTTGGACCCGACCGGCCAGGTCACCTGCAAGTGGCTGCCAGCACCCTCCCAGTTCAGCTCGGTGCCATCGTCCGCGATGTCCGGGAACGCCGCCCGGAAGCCGCCCTTGACCTCATCCACCGCGAGCCACGCCAGGCACTCTGGCTCACCGTCATCGGCGAGTGCCTCGTAGGCCGCCCCGGGGCTTAGCGTCGAAGGAACCGCACGGCTTCCAGAACGCGGGGTCCCAACTGACCGCGCTGCCTCCTTCGCCGAACGACCACGCTCAGCAGCCGCGGGGCCCGGTGAGCTACACATCTGGGAAAGCCGATATGCCCCCGCGGTCTGTTGCAACTGATGGTTCGGCCTCTTACTCGACACGCTTGTGGACTCGCATCGTTCGCCCGTCTCCGGGCTTGACTGCGAACTCCGTCGGTCGAGCGACATCGCGACCTCCGTAGCAGATCGTCAGCGTATCGCCCTCTAGTTTGTAGATCCCTTTCGCGATCCAGGGCCCAATTGCCCCGCCGGTGAATCGCTGGTCGATCTGCTTTGGGCTCTTTGTCGGATCGAGCCGATATTCGATCTCAACCCTGACGTTACCTGGGCCAACGGTGACGAGCTTATTGCCCTCGAAGGTGTATGGGATGATCCGCCCGTCTTCGACAGCACTGGACCCACGTGCCGTGTGGAATTCAGTAACTTTCCACGTCCCCTGAAGCTCTTTTGCGGCAGCCGTGTGGCGGGGCTGAGTGAAGACTCGGGAAAATCTGTCAGTTCCGGAGTGTCCCGCTCCAGAACCAACAGGTTGGCCTGGAACTTGGCCCGCTCCGCTTCCGTCGTCTCGGGCGCGGGTCGAGGTGTCGACCTGATCGATCCGGGTGCCGGTTCAGACTGAGGCGCAGGTGCTTTCCAGCACGCTGTCACCGCCACGACCGCGAAGAGAGGAACCCACAGCTTTCGACGCCAGGCGACTTGGTGGTACACTGTGCGCCTCCGGGGCCGAACCTGTGATTCTCTCACGATAACACCCAGATAATGACAGGCCAAAGTCGGCCTGTCAATCAGTAAACATCCAAATCCTTCAATGGGTTGGGACGATTTCAGCCGCGCGAACTGCATAAACATTTGCTGCGCGGCTCGCAACTCGACCGCTCAACCTTGCGACAGGAGTTTGAACAACTTCATCAGGCTTGGCCTTGGAGCGGTCTTGTGCGTCGGTCCGACGACACGAATGGCACTAGCTTAACGCAAGCCTCTATACGCGCAGGCTTTACACCGAAACTCGCGATGGACGCATACGATGATCATATTAATGCACACAGTTTAAATAGTCCGAAATTCACTTGTTTCTTAGCCAAGTATACTACAGCACATATCCACATAGATTGTGAATCCGCCGTCGAGTAAGAGTTACAAGTCGTTTAATAGTGAGGCTTGCGCCTTAAGCTAGTGCCATTCGTCGATCACACCGAAGCGCTGTGAGTTTGCCTCTGGCCCGGAGACGGTCGAATCACCTTTCATGCTGACGAACCTAATCCGCAACTGAACGACCGTTACCATTGGTCCTGTAACCAGGCTCATCGCCGTTATCCAGACCGTTAATCCATTGCCCTCTCGCCACTTAAGATGGCTGCATTGACAGCCTAATCAGTCTGCGTGCTTTGCCTGCCCGAAATCGCTGATTCAGAGTTTGAGAAGAACCCGGTATCCGTGTCGTTCAAATAACGGTTTGACGGTTCTGCCGATAACGTCTTGCAGAGCCGTGTGACAAATGCAAAATGCATACGATAGGCGGAAGCCCCATTGCCCATTGGATTCCACTCTCGGAGACAGATGTGATGCGTGCATGCTGGGTTCTTGCTACGGCCCTGTGCCTCGCAGCCGGTGGTGTGAAATCCGCGGCTGATGACAGCGTCGTGGCACTCGAGAAGGAGTTCGACGCTGCCTTAAAGCAGTACGTTGCCGAAGAAGACACGGTGGGCGCCGCCGCCAAGAAAAAGGGGGACGAGGCCTTCAAGGCATATCGGTCGCCCGCTGTTGGACCCGGCAACAAATATTCCCCTCGGTTCCTGGCCATCGCGGAGAGAAACCCCGACGGGCCCGAGGCAATCGAAGCCATTCGGCTGACCCTGCTGTCCAGTTTCAACCCGGACTTCACGCCGCTCGAGACCAGGGCCAAAGCCTTCAAGTTTCTACGCGACCATTACGTCACGAGCCCCAAGATCGAGCCGCTCGTCGAGGTGATTGCCGGGATCGATAGCGATGATGCCGTGGCCCTGGTCAAAGAAATTATCGCCAAGAATCCGGATCGCAAAATTCAAGTGATGGCGTACCAGAATCGGGCCAAGTGGGTCCGGTTGTCGATTCGGATCGCCGACAGGATCAAGGAAGGCGAAGTCAAGCGCGAAGTGTTCGAGAGAACTGAAGGCAAGGGCGCGAGTTGAGCGTTTTCTCGCAGCGGGCGAACGGGCGCGCGCGAGTTGCAACAGATTGAAGAGGTTTTGCCGATAAGTATGCCGATATCGTGACCGACCTATCGGTCGGTGCGACCATGCCCGAGCTCGTGAGCGAAGACCTCGAAGGTAAGACGGTGAAGCTCGGTGACTTGAAGGGCAAGGTCGTCGTGCTTGATCTCTGGGCCACGTGGTGCGGCCCCTGCATAGCGATGATCCCGCATGAGCGCGAGATGGTTAAACGCCTGAAGGACAAGCCGTTTGCCCTGGTGAGCATCAGCGTCGACACCAAAAAGAAAACGCTCACCGATTTCCTAGCCAAGGAACCGATGCCCTGGAATCACTGGTGGAACGGCCGTGAGGGGAAACTAATCCAGACGCTCGATATAAACCACTATCCGACGATTTTCGTGCTCGATCCGCAGGGGGTGATCCGCTACAAGGAGGTCCGCGGTAAGAACTCAAGAAGGCCGTGGATACTCTGCTTAACGGAATAAGCGGCAAGCCGGCGAAGGCCGCCTAGTTCCTCCATCGAATACCCTACACGTTATCCGTCGCTCTTTGAGACCGAAATGAGACGGAAACGGGACGCGGTTAGGCCTAAATTCACGTGCGTTTGCTGAGCGGGGCCACTGTGCGGATTCGGTCCGACGACACGAATGGCACTAGCTTAAGCGTAAATCGTTTTCATAAAACAAGTTGCGTCTTAACATTTTTCCCATCAATAGCACTCAGGAGGATATGAGGCTGGGCCCATGCGGCTTGATTTGAGGCAAATTCTCTATCAATATTGCAAGCGAATATCTGCAATCGTTTACAATATGCCTGGTGGTCCGGGCCTAACCTCCAATGGAATAAACTGTTACGCCTAAGCTAGTGCCATTCGTCCGACGACACCGAAGCGGACAACCTTTACAAGAATTGGGTCGATCAGACCGGAGGTCTTTCCGATATACTCGGGATCTCGACCGATTGTGCCATCCCTTCGGCTGGTATCGATGTTCGCCAGACCGATTCGGCGGGCGGTTTCGACGTCCTTTCTTTTTCCAGGAACATCCGTTAATCTCCGTTGATGTTTTCAAGGCGTAAGGCTCCCGGAACTTGACGTGGCATCTGCAAGCGAGGCCAGCGTGGGAACGCGAGGAAGCCGCCGTTCGGGGCCTCGCCGTCTGGCGGGATGCTTCTCGATGGACTCCGCGAGTTCTGGGAAAAGAGTGATGAGGTTCGCTGACCGCTTCAGGTGTCCGCTGTCCGCCCTTCTCGTGTGCTCCGCGGTCGTGACGTCGTCATTCGCGTCCGACGCCTCGGCGGTACGGCCCGTTCCTGTCACGGCGAACCGCGTGACGATCGACGACGCGTTCTGGTCTCCGAAGTTGAAGACCTGGCGGGCGGTGACGATCAAAGACTGTCTGGACAAGTTCGAGAGGGATGGCGCCTTTCGGAATTTCGACCATGTCGCCCGCGATGAACTCGACGCCCCGCACGGCGGCCCGCCGTGGTACGACGGGCTGGTCTACGAACTCATTCGTGGCGCGGCCGACCTGATGGCGCAAGAGCCCGACCCCGCGCTCGAGGCGAGGATCGACGGCTACATCGACAGGATCAGCGCGGCGGCGGCGCGTGACCCCGACGGCTACATCAATACCTATACGCAAATGCGCGAACCCGGCCACCGCTGGGGCCAGAATGGAGGCAACGACCGCGAGCAGCACGACCTGTACAACATCGGCTGTCTTGTCGAGGCCGGTATCCACTACTACCGCTCCACGGGCAAGACGAAGTTGCTCGCCACGGCCGTCCGGGCGGCAAACGGCATGGTGGCGGTGATGGGGCCTCCGCCGCGGAAAAACATCATCCCCGGGCACGCGCTGAGCGAGGAATCATTCGTCCGCCTTTACGAATTGTTCAGGGAGCGTCCTGACCTCAAGAGAGACCTGGGCGTGCGGGTCGACGAGAGGGGCTACCTCGACCTCGCCGCGCTTTTGGATCGATGCTCGAGGCCACCATGAGGGCCGACAAAACTTCGGCGAATACGGCCAGGACCACCTGCCGGTGCTTCAGCAAGCGACCATCGAAGGGCACGCCGTGCGAGCCACGCTTCTCGCCGCAGGCGTCGCGGCGTTCGGTGTCGCGGGCGAGCAACCCCAGTACGTCGAAGCGGCCGAGCGCCTCTGGCGGAACATGGTCACCCGCCGCCTTTACATCACCGGCGGCGTCGGCGCGATCGCGCAAGACGAGAAGTTCGGCGGCGACTTCGTCCTACCGAACGACGGTTACCTCGAAACCTGCGCCGCCGTCGCGTGCGGATTCCTCGACTACAACCTGTTCCTCGCCACGGCCGACGCCGCGAAGGTCGACGAGTTGGAACGCTCGCTCTACAACGGCGCGCTCGCCGGCGTCTCGTTGAAAGGCAACGCTTACTTCTACGAAAACCCACTGGACGCCGGAAGGAACCGCGCGCGATGGTCCTGGCACGCCTGCCCATGCTGCCCGCCGATGTTCCTGAAGCTCATGGGGGCGCTGCCCGGGTACATCTACGCGACGGACGCCGACGGCCTGTACGTCAACCTCTTCATCGGGTCGCGCGCACAGATCGGTCTTGAAGGCGAGAACGGGAAGCGGCTCTCCCTCACCCAGACGACGAATTACCCGTGGGATGGCGACGTTCGGTTGGCCGTCGATCCCGAACGGCCGGCAACCTTCGACGTCCGCGTCCGAGTCCCAGCCTGGTGTCGAGGCGGCGTGATGAACGGCGGCCTTTACATCACGCCGATGGCCGGGCCGGACGCGTTCCGCATCTCCATCAACGGCCAGCCCGTCGCCTCGCCGACGATCGTCCGTGGATATGCGGTGCTCCGCCGCCAGTCGGCGCGGGGGACAAGGTCCGCATCCACATGGCGATGCCGGCGCAGGCTCGTGAGGGCCGACGACCGCGTCGAAAGCGACCGCGGTCGTGCCGCCCTCATGCGTGGGCCGATCGTGTATTGCCTCGAGTCCCATGACAATCGAGGCCGAGTGCGAGACGTATGGCTCCCGGAACGCGCGTCGATCACCTCCGAATGGCGTCCCGAGCTTCTCGGCGGCGTGACGATCGTCCGCGCCGCGGCCGAACGACTGCCGATCGGAGGTGGAGAGCCGTTCGAGACCGAGGTCGTGGCGATCCCCTACTACGCGAACGCCAATCGCGGCCCGGCAGAGATGATCGTCTGGGTGCCGACGACCCCGGCCGGCGCCACGCGCCCGACGATCGCGTCCCTCTCCACTCCGACAGCCTCTCACTGCTTCGTCAACGACACCGTGGGCGCGATGAACGACGGCGTCGCGCCGAAGAATTCGTCGGACGAGACGCGCAGGAGGTTCACCTGGTGGGACCGGAGGGGAACGGACGAGTGGGTACAGTACGACTTCGACCAGCCGCGCAGGGTCGGCGGCACGAGCGTCTACTGGTGGGACGACAGTCGACTCGGCCGCCACTGCGCCGCGCCGAGGAGTTGGCGGCTGGTCTTCCGCAAGCCGGACGGCACATGGGAGCCTGTCCGAGCGCGCGACGAATTCGGGACCAAGCTGGATACCGCCAATACGGTCGAGTTCGAGCCTGTCGAGACGACGGCAATTCGCATCGAGGTGAAGCTCCGGCCAAACCTATCGGCCGGAATCCTCCAATGGCAAGTGTCCCCGGCCGCGACCGCACCGAGGCCGGGTTTGCCCTAGATCTTCGGAACAACACGCGTTCGGCTGGCGAAACTCTGATGATTCAGAAAGGTGCGGGGGCTCGCCCGAACAAGGTGTTGCTTGGAATAACGTCCATGATGCTGTACGCTATACTCGGTAGTGAGCAAAGCATTGGACACAAACGAAATGAAGACCCGATCGATCACAAGCCTACCGATCCCGGTGAAACGGCGCTGCACACGCTGGGGAGCGAATCCGCGACAGGCGCGGCTCGTCGGCTTCCGATGGCGTTGCTGGCTGAGCGCACATTTCTGAGCCGCACGACTCTCACCAAGATCGAGAGGGGAGAGCCCGGGGTGTCCGCGGGGGCCTACGCGAGCGTTCTTTTCGTCCTTGGGATGGTGGATCGTCTGGCCGACCTGGCTGACGCGCGGCATGACAGCGTCGGCCGTGCGTTGGACGAAGAGCGGCTGCCCGAGCGAGTCAGGGTTCCGAAGGCCAGGAAACCGAGGCTGCCGAGTGATGGAACATACCGTCCTGGTGCATGTCGATCTCGGCGGTGTCTTATACCTGGTAGGGCGTCTGTGGTCGCGCAGCGAAAAGGCGAGAAAGCGCCGGTTGGAATACGATGAAGCCTGGTCCGGCATCCCGAGCTTTTCGCATCGGAACCGGCGCTGACGCTGGTCCTGGTCCGCACTACACGGCGGAGAAAGGCCGGTCTCGGCACAATCGGGGATTCCGCACCCGATCGGTGGGGTCGTGCCTTGATGCACCGTGCCGAGCGACGGAGCGCGCGGGACGAGGGGAGGGCGCCGCACACGCTTCTGGAAATCGATTGCCTGTCGCGGGTGGACGACGAAACCCGTCAGGGAGCGCTGCGGTTCGCGGAGCGGGCCGGCGGGCCGTTTCTAGCAATGGGCGGGCCGCGCATCCGCGCTCATGGAAATGCCGAAGATCCTCTTTGCCAGCGAGCGGATTGTCGGCGAGACGGATACGGACGAGGACCTGCACTTGCTTCTCGGGGCCGGGTCGTGATTAGGCCGCGCACGGCCGAAGGCTTCCGTGCGCGACCGCGACGGACACATTGCGTTCGCGAAGTTTCCGCACAAGGCCGATGACATCGATATAGAGCAATGGGAAGCCGTCGCGCTTTCGCTGGCCAAGCGGGCTGGGATTTATTTCCGGAATGGCGGATCGAGTCTGTTGCCAACAAGAACGTGCTTCTGGTGCGCACGGATTGACCGGGCCGAGGGTTGCCGAGTTCCGTTCCTGTCGGCCATGAGTATGCTGGGCACGGAGGATCACGAATCCCGCAGCTATCTGGAGATCGTGGACGCTCTCCGCCAATACGGGGCCGCGCCGGAGACGGACATGCGCGGGCTATGGCGGCGAATCGTGTTCAACGTGCTGGTCTCCAACACGGACGATCATGTGCGGAATCACGGTTTTCTTTATGAGCGGGGAAGAGGCTGGCGATTGTCGCCTGCGTACGATCTCAACCCCGTGCCGCTCGATGTGCGGCCGCGCGTGCTCTCGGTGGCGATCACGCTCGACGATCCGACGGCATCTCTGAGTCTGCCATCGAGGTGGCTGAGTATTTTGGCCTTTCGCTACGCGAGGCCCGTGAAATGCTAGATGAGTCGGTGTCGCCGTATCGGGCTGGCGCCGGAAAGCAGCCCGTCTTGGCATCGGCGTACGCGAAATCGACCGCATGGCATCGGCCTTCAGCACGAAGACTCGCGCAAACGCGGACGATGGGTCGTTGATTCTACAATTGGCGACAAATCAAAAATGTCGGTATGCCGTGCTTCCAGGTCGAACCCGATACAGCGGTACCGGCTGACGAGAATAGCGGATCTCTCGTTTTCAAGGTACTCCGTCTACAGATAAGGCTCGAATCAGTGCCGGCGATTTGACTCCTGGCAACCTTCGACCACGTCCTCTCGGCATCTTGATCGACGTTGAACGAGCGTGGCTTTCTCGCGGAGAACCTGGTGGTAGCCATTGGCGATATGGACAAGATCGGCGACCTCGACCGGTTCGGCGACGCGACCGAGAGCCTGCCGAACGTGTGATGTCCGCGGCGATCTGGTGTGAGCGAAGCGTCAGGATGTCCCGAGGGGACCACTCACCTCGACAGACTCGCAGGTCGATGCTGGATCGGGGATCGACTGGCCATGGGGTCGCATCCCTTCCAGGTGGAATGTGATGGCCTCTCGAATGAGGTCCAGGGATTCTTCGCGGGTCTCGCCGGCTGCGACACATCCCGGCGAATCGGGGACGTGAGCACTGAAGCCTGTCCGGGTCGGTTCCAGGAGGATGGCGTATCGCATGTCACGTCCTTCAGGGCAAGCCCGCCTGTCGCCGGATACTCTTCTTCGTCTTGGGGTCCAGATCAAGCGAAGGTTTACCGGCAATTGTGACGGTTCCGGGTTTCGTCGGGTGGTGGAATTGGCGATGGTTTCCATTCTGCCGGATCTGAACTCAGCCGTCCTTCTTAATGAGACGGATCGCTTCGCGGACCGATAACGGCATGTGGAGAGATTCCCAGACCCAATCTACCAGTTCCGCGAATACCTGTCAGCGCGGGCTACCGAGGTCACCGTGGGGGACTCACCGAAACCCGAGTTCGAGGAACCGCCAACGCGGCCCAATAAGGCCCAATGCGCGGACGTCGGACAACAGTCAAAGTGGGAAAATTAATCGTCGTCGATCGGTCGAACGCGATCAAGCCAAAGTAGGATTCACGGGACTGCTCTTGGCATTGGCCGCATGCGTGGCGGAGCGAAATCAAGAGGTCGTCCATGAAACTCTCCAGAAAACCAGAACAAGCGACGGCATCGCGTGGATCAAGACCAAGCTCGGCGCGACCGTGGGATTGAAACGCCGAATTGTTTATCAAGCCCCCACACCATCAACGAGGAGTCTCCAGACAACCAAACGTCCGCGCGTGCGCCTCGGGTTGGTACGGCCGCCCGTCGGTCACCCGAGCGTGAATCGCTCTAATTCCCGTCGCTTACACCCCACTCAAAGCCGATCGCGTGGATACGCTCGATCAGTTCGTGAACGGCGGCGGGCGATCCGGCGCTCAAATTCGCTTCAAACAAGCGTTTCACCTCGTTGATAGCAGCAACTCCGGAGGCGTCGCCGGTGTGAAAGACGACGCGTTCCAGCCCCGCCATTTCCGCCGCGAGGATCTGGAGCGTGGTCATGAGCACGCGATTACCGCCGAAAGCGCCACAGCCCCAGAATCCCGTGTGGACCACGACCGGACTTTCTGACCCGCGCGATCGAGCCGACTCCAGCACGGCCGCGCGAAACGCCGTGTAAGCAGTGCCGAGCACATACTCAATTTCGTCGATGTTGTACTGGCCGTACCCGCCCGAGATAGACGCCATCGCAATCAAGTTCGTGATTGTCGGTGGATCGATGGATCGTCCGCGCTGGATCGCCTCCGCATCGGCGCGGGCGAAGGCGTTGCCATAGAGGCCGTGCGGTCGTCCCTCGGCAGCGTTCGGGTCGGTCTCCACGCGGCAGCGTCGCTCTACGCCCATCACCAAGATCGGCGTCGGCTGGTCCCGATCCACGGTCTCCGCACATAGCTTTCGGGCATCGAGGGCTTCCTTGAGCGAGCCCAGCGCGGGATGCTCAGCCACCTGCATCTCGTCTTGGGCAAAGAGGCTCGACCCATAGGCGACGAAGAGTTCAGGGTCGGCGAAGTTGACGTGCCATTCCATGGCGTCCGCCCGATCGAGCGCCGGAGTGTAATCGAAGTATCCAGGCTGGTCCACCATCCGGCTCATGGCAGACCGAGTATCGACGCTCCCGGGCAAAGGCATCGCCGCCCACCGAGTGTATTCGAGCTGTCCCTGATGTGCCGATCCCGGCGGGCAGGCAATCCCGTGAACAATCGTCTTGTTCCGGTGTCGCCAGCGAGGTGGATGCTCCTGGACGAGTTGCCGCGCCTCAAATTGCAGCCTGTCGATTGGCTCTGGTCGATCACTCATCGGCTTCTTCCTCCTCTTTCGCAAACAGTCCACCGTGTTGGGCACGCAGCTTGCCGCCCTCGCGGGCCAACCGGGTGATCTCGGGCCAGCCCAGCACCAGGCCGTTGTAGGCCAGCGCTTCGGGCGCCTGCTTCTTCCGCTTACACAGAGACTAGAGCCGGTAGCAGAGTTCGCGGAAGTAGAAAAGGGGCCGTTGCAGAATATCGACGCAATCCGGGCAACCTGGCGCGTTCGCCGTTCACAAGAGTGCGTTTCTTACCACGCCAGTGAACGAGATCCCCTATCCCCACGCTGGTCAAGCCCCGTTACCTCCGACCGCTGGTGGCGCACCCGTCGGGTCGGGCGGCAGTATGTCGGCGACCGCGATCCGCCCGACTTCCACGCCCTCGATCACCACGGGGACGGATTGCCCCGCCTTGAAGACGCGTGGCTTGCCGTAGCGTGAAACACTCCGCCGCTTCAACAGGGTATAGACCTCAACCTGGCGGCCTTTCAAGTTGACGATCCAGTAAACCGGGATGCCGGCTGCTCCGTAGACGTCGGCCATCTGGCGATCCGCGGAGACGTTCGACGCGGCGATCTCGACGACCATCGCGAGATCTGCCGGCGTCGGGTGGTGATCCGCGTAGTCCTCGATGTCCCCCCGCGCCATCGCAACGTCAGGCTCCGGCTCAGAGTCCGCCAGGCGGACGGCATCTTCAATCCGGATATCCCAGCCCAAGGGGACCAGCCCCTTCAGCTTTCTCCCGAGATTCTTGGCAGTGAACATATGACGTGGCTCTTTGGCACCTTGGCCACCAGAAATCCGTTAATGAGAGTAAACCGATCGCGCTTGGTGAACACCCCCGACTCAACCATCGCCTCGTACTGATCGACGGTCAATCGCGCGAGCCGTTTTGAGATCCACCCTGGTGGTCGCGTCGGCGTCATCGTGGACATGGTTACCGACTCCCGGCTTTTTTCTCGTCCATGCGAAGCTGACGGAGAATGGTGTGCCTGATATACGCGGTTACACTCAGACCGTTCGCCTTGCTGACACGCTTGAGACGCTGGTAATCCTCATCAGGCAATTCCAACCGCGCGTGACGGGTGTCGTTTGGCGTGCCTTGCACTTTCTGCACTCCGTTCGTATTCGCTTTCGCCACCATCGCCCTCGTCAATGCTCTCCGGCGCCGGTCACCAAACTAATCTGACGCGGTCCTACCGCCATTGTACACAAGACCAGCACAAAAGGATTGAAGGAATCGATGAGATTTTGGACCGACTTCTGATACGAAATTGATACGAACAACGGACTGGTCGAACGAACACACCGGTCCCTTCCACATCTTTTCCGCGCTCCCACGAGAATCGCCTTCCGTTGACCTGTTGTCAGAGTCGGACCCAGCCATCTGGATCCTTGCAATTGTTTCCATTTTTTGGGTTCTCTGACAATTGTAGTTGTGTGCGTAACGGATTGTGGTAGGATGGCGTGAGAGTCAGGTCAAGGATCGTGGTTCGCCTGGAGGCAACGTTCTCATGCTGACCCAACACGAAAGTTCCGCCCCCGCCCTCGCACCCGCACCCGCGGAGGTGAGTGGTACGTCGCAGAAGCTGCGTCAATTGTTGGGTAAGAGGCTCCGCCAACTCGCGCGGGTCACGTTCGTCCTGGCGACCTGCCTTGCGCTGGCCGCCACGGCTTTGACGATCTGGTGGCTGACGAGCCTCAATGGCCTCCCGGACATCGGCGACCCGTTCGATGTCGCGGCGTTCCGCGCTTTCTACGTTCCCGATGATCAAAACGCCTTCACGTTTCTTCGGCGAGCAGAGGAAGCGCTCACTCCCGCTCCCCCCCGTGTCGACCCCTCGTGGTCTGAGGCGAGTCAACAGTCGCGGGAGTGGGTCGAGGCGAATCGCCGGGCGATCGAACTGTTTCAGCAGGGGGCCGAGCAATCCGACGCCGCGAATCCGGGCGGAGATTCCGTGGTCGATGGTCAGCGCCTGGCGTTGTTGGTCCTGTTAGAGGGCGACAAGCGACTGGCGAGTGGCGATACAGCGGGCGCTTGGGACTGCAATCGCGCAGTCCTCCGCATGGCCACTCACACCAGACGGCGGGGAAGCTTGCGTCAGCGTCAAGACCTTGACGCATATTGGTACGGTCTATTGCGGCAACGGCTCGACACCTGGGCGGCCGATCCCAGGACCACAATCCCTCAGCTTCGTAGCGCCTTGGAAGAAGTGCTCATGAGCGAGCCAAAACCGGAGTGGGAGTCGTTTGCGATAAAAGCGGGATATCTCGAAATGATGCACTCGGTGGAGCAACCACTCGGTAAAGAGCTTCAACAGTTGGTCGATCTGGAATATACCTTTCGCCTTGGCGACATGCAGTCGTCGCCTGATTTGGCCGGTTATCTTGATGCCGCGAACCGCCTCCGCTTGCGCGAGCCCGAACGCAGCCGGCGCGTCCTGCGACTGCTCTGTGCCAACTGGCTGGCGCACCTGGAAACGCATGAGCTGCGTCCCCGGAAGCTGGCCGTTGGGGCTGCCTTATCTCTGCTGACGTCATCAAACCCGATCAGGAAGGCCAGAACCAGTGTGCCGCTTTACCCCGTCAGTCCGGGTGCACCGGCTGGAGCCCGCTCGCTCTCCCCGCGGGAGGTCGCAAGTTGGCTGGTCACGACTAACGACGCGAAGGTGCGAATCGTCTGGGCGAACAACAGTCAATGTCCCTGGTCACCCGATCGTCTTCGGGACCTCAAGGTACACCGCAGCCTCGTCCTCATGCTGGCCACGGAGATCTATCGCCGCGAACGCGGAGGTCCGCCGCCTTTCGATGAAGCCCTGGTCGGCACCTATCTCAAGAGCTTGCCCGACGACGGATCGGCCGACCTTATCGATGAAACCGTGCCCATCGTAAAGTAGCGAAGCAGAAACGGGGACGCAGGTCGTTTTTCGGCCGACCAATCAATTCGCCTCGGATTCGGCTCCCGGGAAGGCGTTCGTCGCACAGCCTGATCTGACCCGTTGATACCCATTCAATCGCCGGTGCGATCGCGGACATCGTGACCGCTACAATCGGCGCATGCCGGCGTCGGCGGCCGATCGCATCTCGAACGCGAGTTGTGCCGATCGTGCCGATCGGTGCATCGAAAAGAGATCGATCAAGGCAACCACGTTGCGAAAAACTGTGATATGAAAGATAGTGGAAGACTCTGTCTCGACGCATCGCGTTTACGAGCGCGTACCCAAACAGGATCGCGGTCTACGCGGGTCGTGGCGGGCGACAGAAGAATGCCGACCAGTCGTCGGCAGCGTCGACCCGGCCGTCGATGCGAAAATTGCCGAACGAAGCCACCGCGACCTGCGACCACCTGATTTTGCCGAACGAAGCCACCGCGATTAGCGAGCACCTGATTCTGCCGAACGAAGCCACCGGGATGAGCGACCACCTGATTTTGCGAAACGAAGCCACCGCGACCTGCGACCACCTGATTTTGCCGAACGAAGCCAACGCGATGAGTGACCACCTGATTTTGCCGAACGAAGCCAACGCGATGAGCGACCACCTGATTTTTCCGAACGAACTCTCATGGCACTCGTGCGGCAACCAACTGTATGAAAATGAAGTCCGCATTCTTGCTTGAATGTCTAAATTGAATCTCATTTTGGGAGTCAGTTCCGATTATTCAAGCGCCACACGTTACCTCAAGTCCTGCCGAGAGTTGTATCGAGCAGTCGATGGTCCGATTATTCAGATGTCACACGTAAGTCCAATGCCTGCAAGGCTGTGACGCCGTGACGGCGTTTTTGGCACCACACACCTTTGTGCACGCTCTTCTCCGCAAACGTACCGAGGGTCGGGCTCATTGATCCCGATGCACCGATGGTCGAACTTCGATCTGGATTGAGCCCCCGAAGGCTACGCGCGCTTCTGATATCAACAGCCGGCCTGGCCCTCGCCCTCGGACTTCTGACGGCGCAGGTCGATGTCGCAGGGCTATGCTCCGGACGTGGCCGCTTCCCGAATGATCGCCGGCCGACGGCCTGGCCGTGAACCTCTACGCAGCCGAGCCCAACGTCCGCCAGCCGATCCTCGTCAAGTTCGACGACCGCGGCCGGCTCTGGACCGATCCAGTACCTGCAATACCCGACTCCCGCCGGGCTCGAAGCGCGTGAAGGTGGACCGCTGGTCGCGGACCGTCTATGACCGCAAGTGCCCGAACCGCCACCCAAGGGGCCCGCAGGGCGCCGACCGGATCACGATCTGCGAGGACACCGACGGCGACGGCCGGGCCGACCGCTTCACGGACTTCGTCACCGGTCTGAACCTCTGCACGGGGCTGGCGTTCGGCCACGGCGGCGTCTACGTCCTCCAGGTGCCCTACCTCCTGTTCTACCCCGACCGCGACCGCGACGACGTGCCCGACGGCGAGCCCGAGGTCCTGCTCTCCGGCTTCGGCATGGAGGACGCCCAGTCGCTGGTCAATCACCTCACCTGGGGCCCGGACGGCTGGCTCTACGGCGTCACCGGGAGCACGTCGAGCAACCACGTCCGCGGGGTCGAGTTCCAGCAGGCCGTCTGGCGATTCCATCCGCTGCTCGAAACGGTTCGAGCTGTTCTGCGAGGGGGGCGGCAACCTGTTCGGACTGACGTTCGACGCCGACGGCAACCTGTTCTTCTCCTCCAACGGCAACGACCTCGCCTACCACGCTGTCCAGGGGGCGTACTACCGCAAGAACTTCGGCAAGCACGGCCCGCTGCACAACCCGCTACGCCTACGGCTTCTTCGAGCACCTGCCGTACGACCAGGCGGTCGCCGGCCCGCGGCCGGGCGGGACGGTGTACCTCGGCGACGCCTTGCCCGACCGCTTCCGCGGCGCGTTCCTCTGCTGCGACTTCCTGCAGCATTCGGCGTCGTGCGTGGCGGTTGGCGCGGCGTGGGTTCGACGTTTCGCGGCGACCTACGGCGGACAGCTGCTCGACAGCCGCGACACTTGGTTCTGTGCTCCCGACCTGTGCCAGGGGCCCGACGGCGCCGTCTACGATCTGCGACTTCCACGACCAGCGCACCGCCCACCCCGACCCCGACGCGAACTGGGATCGGAGCAACGGCCGGATCTACCGCGTCGCCCCGCCGGGCACGGCCGTCGGTCCGCGGCCTCGACCTCGGCCGCAAGAGCGGCCGCGAGCTGGTCGAGCCTGCTGCGGCACCCGAACGCTTGGTACGCCGAGCAGGCCCGCGTCCAGCTCGCGGCCCGCCGCGACCAGAGCACCTGGCCGGCCTTGACCGCGATGGCCCGCCAGACCGACGACCCCCGCCTCGCCCTGCAAGGGCTGTGGGGCCTGTACGTCAGCGGAGGCTTCGACGACGACGCTGGCGGCCGAGCTGCTGCGGCACCCCGGCGAGTACGTCCGCGCCTGGACGGTTCGGCTGCTCGGCGACGACGGAGCAGGTCTCCCAACGCGCTGGCCGTTGCCTCGCCGAGATGGCGGCGACCGACCCGAGCGCGATCGTCCGCTGCCAGCTCGCCGCCACGGCGCGCCGCCTGCCCGGCGGCGGACGGACTGCCGATCGTCGAGCGCCTGCTGCGCCGCGGCCTCGACCGGGACGACCCGTACATTCCGCTGATGCTCTGGTGGGCGATCGAGGCCAAGGCGCTGACCGACGCCGAGCGGCTGCTCGCGTTCTTCGGCGACTCCCGAGGCGTGGGGAGACGCGGGCATGCGCGAGAACGCTCTGCGGCTCGTCCGGCGGTACGCCGCCGAGGGGACGGCTGCGGGGTACGACGCGTGTGCGCGGCCTGCTGTCAACCGCGACGAAGAGATCACCAAGCCGACGCCCTGGCCGCCCTCGACCTCGGCCTGGCCGAGCGGGCCGTGTCGCCCGGCGGCATGGGCATGGCCGGACTGTTCGCGTCGGTCGCGATCCCCGAGCGAGGAATCGCGCCGGCTGCTCGCACGCTTCGAGCCGCTGACCAAGCCCTTGGCCAGACGCCATCTCGGCCGCCTGGCTCGCCGCTCCGGCCGACGCGCTGCCGGTTGCGCCTCGCCATTCGCGCCGGCGTGGCCGATGCGACATCCGCCGTGCTCTCGGAGGCAGCCGCGCCGTCGACGGCTCCGACCCGGCGACGTGTCCTGCTCGGCATTCTCGCCGACCTCGGACCGCCGGGAAGCGTCCCGGTCGCCCTCGCCGTCCTTGAGGGCGACCACCCGCTCGAGGTGCAGTCCGCGGCGCTCGACGTGCTCGCCCGCCACGGCGACGACAACGGAGCAGCGAGGCTACTCGATCTCTACCCGAAGGCCCCGCCCAGTATTCGGGCGACGGATGCGCGACGTCCTGCTCGGCCGGCCGGCGACCGCCCGCGCCTTTCTGGAACGAGTCGACAACAAGGCGATCGCCGCGACCGAGGTGCCCGTCGATCAGTTGCGCGCAGGTCGCGCTTCACGGCGATCCCAAGCTCGACGCCCTGGTGCGCAAGCACTGGGGTAGCATTCAGCCCGGCACCCCCGAGGAGAAACTGGCCGAGATCCGTCGCCTGAGCAACGACCTCCGCGCCGGTCCGGGAGACCGCGCACGCGGCAAGGAGTTGTTCGTGCAAGCACTGTGCAACCTGCCACAAGCTGTTCGGCGAGGGGGGTGAGGTCGGTCCCGACCTGACCGGAGTGGCCCGCGGCGACACTCACCGCGTTGCTCGCGAACATCGTCGACCCCGGCGCGGTCATCCGCGCCCCGTACCTCCAGTACGCCGCGGTCACGACCAGGCGGCCGCGTTGTCACCGGCATCCTTGCCGCCCAGGACAACGCCGGCGTAACCCTCGTCGACGCCCAGAAACACGCGGACGACCTGCTCGCGCAACGAGATCGAGGAGCTTCGCGAACTGCCGGCCTCGATCATGCCCGAAAACCTCTTGAAGCCACTGAACCCACAGGAGGTGCGCGATCTGTTCGACTATCTGCGAGCCAAAGGTCCATGATACATATGATTCCAAGTAAATTCTTAAAAGGATGCTCGGTGATGATCCATCCGAAAAGGTTACCATCGTTGGTCGTGGCTCTCGGCTGCGCTGGCGCTATCGTCCGCAGGTCAGGGCACAAGAGGCAGCACCGAGAGTCTATGAGAACACGGCTCAGGCCGATCGTCGACGCGAAGCCGCTCCTGGGCGATTATCCCGAGTTCATTGAGCCGGTCCGCGAGGTCGCGCGGTTTGAAGCTCCGCTGCTGGTCGCCGACCAAGGGGCCGACCTGCACGTGCGGGCCTGGCGATACTCGTACAACGCCCGGGGCATCATCGAGATGCCCAACCGCTTCCGCGCCGCCGACACGGCCCTGATCATGGTCCACCCCTGGGCGATCGACGACGGCCAGGGATGGAAGACTCCCGAGCCAAACGGGGTCTGCGACTTCTGCACGCCGACGAAGAACCACCTGGCGGCCCGCCACACTCGCGAGGTAATCAACCCCTTCCTCAAGTCGCTCCGCGGCAAGGTCGCCTTTGTGATGTACAGCTTGCCCGGACCGGGAGATTCCATCCGCAAGAAGGTCTATCGCACGTTCGGCCACAGCCCGTCGGTTGAGGAGCGAACGCAGGGCAAACACGAGCTGAAGGAGAAGCTCGCCAGCCTGAGCTACAAGGGCGAGGCGTTGCCGGCGAAGCTGACGCTCTCGAGCCGACAAGCCGGTCGCCGACTACTTCCGCCAGTTCCCCGGCCTCGACGCCGGGTCCGAAGTATAACGGTGCCGGGGTTCTGGGATGTGCCGATCCCGGTCACGAAGGATATCGACACGGACCCCGCCGACGTCGTGATCTTTGACGCGGAAGGTTACCCGGCCTTGCGCGACTTCCTCAAGAAGAACAAGGTCCGCCACGTCCTCTTGACCGGGTACGCGACCGACATGTGCTATTGCCGCACGACGGCCGGATATCTGAATTTATCGAAGGACTTCAACGTCTTCCTCGTCGGCGACGCCAGCCTGGCGACCTTCCCGAGTAACAGCTCGCCGCGGTTCGCCACCAACGCCTCTCTGTCGTTCGCCGCAATCGACCAGTTGATCACGCAAATCTCCTGGGTCCACTACACCGGAACGAATACCGCGGCCCGCTGACCTCGGAGTGACAAATCCATGCACCAGACAAATCGACTTGACGCCGGCGGCAGTTTCTCGCCGGCATCCGCAGCGGCTGTTGCCGGGGGCACGGTGCCTTCGCGCGGCGGAGGACGACAAGGCGCTCATCGCCATCACGCTCGACCTGGAGATGAGCCGCAACTTTCCGAACCGGGAGGATACTGCACTGGGACTACGAGAAGGGCAACCTCAACGCCGAGACGAAGGCGTACACCGTCGAGGCGTGCCGCCGCGTCAAGGCGGCGGGGGCCGTGCTCCACTGCTTCGCGGTCGGCCAGGTCTTCGAGCAGGAGAGCGTGGACTGGCTCAAGGGGATCGTGCAGGCCGGCCACCCGGTCGGCAACCACACGTACGACCACGTCAACGTGCTGGCGACGCGACCCGCGGACGTCCAGTTTCGCTTCCAGCGGGCGCCCTGGCTCATCAAAGGCCGGACCCCGGCCGAGGTGATTCGCGACAACGTCCGCCTCGCCACCGAGGCCATGAAAACGCGGTTGGGATGCGAGCCGGCCGGCTTCCGGACTCCCGGCGGCTTCGCGGACGGCCTGCGCACACGCCCTGACGTGCGGGCAATGCTCCGCGAGCAGGGGTTCGACTGGGTCAGCAGCCTGTACCCGCCGCACGCAACTCCTCGCCCGTTGGAGGAGCCGGGGGCCGACGTCTACGAGAGCATCGTCCGGGCCCAGGCGGCGGCCCAGCCGTTCATTTATCCGGACGGCCTCGTCGAAGTCCCGATGAGCCCGATCAGCGACATCGGCGCCTTCCGCACCGGTCGCTGGCGGCTCGAATGGTTCCTGAAGGCCGTCCGGCTCGGCGTGGAATGGGCCATCGAGCACCGGGCTGTCTATGACTTCCTCGGGCACCCTTCATGCCTCTACGTAACCGACCCCGACTTCCGCGCGATCGCACTTGATCTGCGACCTGGTCAAGAAGGCCGGCGACCGTGCGGCCATCGTCGGCCTCGGCGCACTCGCAAGCAGGGCGCGCTCACGTAAGGGAAGGCCATAGGATGAAGATCACCGCGATTGACATTCATGTTCTCCTTGTCCCGGACTACGATGTCCTGGCGTGCTCGTCGGCGCAGGACGACCTGGTTGTCGAGATTCACACGGACGAAGGAATCGTCGGGATCGGCGAAACGGATACAAATCCCTGGGTCGCGCGCGAGTGTATCCGGGCCCGAGGGACTCATTGCATGGGCCTTGGATTAGAGGAGATGCTCTTGGGCGCCGACCCAATGCAGCCCGAGGCCATCTGGGAGAAGATCTATCAGGGCTCGAAGATGACCGGGCGTCGAGGGGCCTTGATCTGTGCGCTGGGGGCGATCGATATGGCCCTCTGGGACATCAAGGGGAAGGCCCTGGGAATGCCGCTCTACCGGTTGTTCGGAGGCGACGGACGGAAGGCGATCACACCCTACGCCTCGCTCCTACCGGTCGGACGAACGCTCGATGAATACGCCGCCTCCTTGATCGAAAAGGTTTTGAGAGCGAAGGCGTTGGGCTTTCAGGCCGCGAAGTTGGAGGTCTGCGTGAACGGGCCTTACAGCCATAATGGTCTCCAGGAGAGTGATGACGCGATCGTCGATATCGTCAGGGAATGCCGCCGTGCGGTCGGACCCGAGCTCGTGTTGATGGTGGATGTCGCCTACGCGTGGCCCGACGCGGGTACGGCCTTGGGTGTCCTGGAGCGGCTCGCTCCTTATGATCTGTATTTCGTCGAAACCCCGATCGACATCGATGACCTTGATGGCTACGCATTTCTGCATACAAAGTCGCCGATTCGGATTGCCGCTGGGGAATGGCAAAACACCCGTTTCGAATTCCTCGACCTCGCCGACCGCGGCCATATCGACATCCTTCAGCCGGACGTCGGCCGTGTGGGCGGGTTCACCGAGGCACTCCGGGTCTGCCGCATCGCGGCCGACCGCGACCGCTTGATCGTCCCGCACTGCTGGAAGAGCGGGATCGGCATCGCCGCGAGTATTCACCTCGCGGCGGCCTGCGACCACTGCCCGTACGTCGAGTTTCTGCCAGTCGAGCTCGCCGAGTCGCCACTTCGCCGCGACCTGCTGGTCGAAGATTTTCCGATGATCGACGGGACAATCAAGGTGCCTGAGTCCCCGGGGCTTGGTATCATGCTTAACCGAGATGTGCTTCAGCAATACCGAGTGGACGCTCGTGACAAATAATCCAGATCCATTATTCACCGCTCAAATCCTGGACAAGCCGGCCGGCTCGAACCGGGCGCGCTGGGTCATTGTGCTCATGCTGATGGCGTTTGCCTTCATCAGCCATTTCAACCGCGTGAGCATCGCCACGCGCCGGCGACACGCGGATCATGAAGCAATACGGCATTTCGCCGACCCGGATGGGCTGGGTCTATTCGGCGTTCCTGATCACCTACACGATCTGCATGATTCCGGGAGGTCTGCTCATCGACCGCCTTGGGGCCAGAGCCGCCTTGATGACCGTCGGATTCGGCTCGGCCTTGTTCGTGGCATTGACCGGCAGCGTCGGCTTGAGAATCCAGGACGCATGGTCGGTCTTCATTGCCCTCTTGATCGTGCGAGGTCTGATGGGGATCGTGTCGTCCCCGCTCCACCCGTCTCTGGCGCGATCGGTCGGTAACTGGGTGGCACCAAAGGCGCGGTCGCGGACCAACGGGCTTGTAAACGGATGCGCCTTGCTGGGAATCGCGGTGACGCCTCTCGTCTTCGGCGCGATGATCGACTGGGTTGATTGGCAAGCCGCTTTTCTGATCGCGGGAGGTATCACCGCGTGCTTGGCGCTGGTCTGGACGACTTACGCCTCGAATCGCCCCGTCGAAATGGACTGGGATGAGGTGTCGACGCTACCGGGCGAGGCGAGTGAATCGCCCGTGGCTTGGCATCTCTTGTTCACCCAGAGGAGCCTTATGCTGCTCACTCTCAGCTATGCGGCCGTCAATTACTTTCAGTACCTCTTCTTCTATTGGATCCCGTATTACCTGGAGAAAGTGCTCGCGGTGCCGGAGCACACGGCCCGCGTATACGCCATGATCCCCGCGCTGGCGATGGCTGTGGGGATGGCGCTCGGGGGCTGGCTTTCGGACCGGGTGGAGCGCGCACGGGGAACGTCGAGCAGCCGGCGGTTCGTACCCGTGGTCGGGATGTCCGCCGGAGCTGTATTCTTGATCTTCGGCGTGCTGGCGAGTGAGCCAGGTTGGAAAGTAGTGTATTTTGCACTGGCGGCTCGGATCGGTCGGTCTTTCCGAGGGCCCATTCTGGGCTTCGGCCGTTGAGCTGGGAGGACGGCGTGGCGGGAGTTCGGGGGCACTCTTCAATACTGGGGGCAACGCGGGAGGGATGCTGGCTCCAATCATAACACCTTGGGTTGGAGTGAGGTTTGGCTGGGGCTACGCGTTTGGTCTGGCGGGTTTGGTCTGTCTGGTCGGCGTCGTCCTCTGGTTCTGGATCGACCTGGACGAACGCCCGGGAGTTTCGGCCACCGAAAGGCAAGTCGTGTAGAACGGAATTCATTCCGTTTATCCAAGTTCGCAAAGCTTGATTCGAGCCCTTTATCTTTGACCTCAAATCGCGTATAGTCTTGTTATCAGGAATGGATACATTCCGGGCCAGCTTCAGATTGCCCCGCCCCGTGGGCCATGTGTTGATCGCTCCGCGGTTTCTGAATCCTACCCTGACGCGTTCGATCAACCTGTGCAAAGAATCGGCAGTCGCGTTCGCTCCAAGTGGCGTCCGCCGCTGCCCAGTTTCGGCGACGTTGTTCGCCCTCCGCACAGTGGCGACCCACTATTCTCGTCCTTGGTTTTAGGTACAAGCTGAATGTCCCTTATGTTGTCCGATCAGAATATCGAATCTAACTGCGGTGAGCTTGAACTGAGCGGTCCGCTGCTCGAGGCGATCCAGAGCGCCGGGTACTCGTCGCCGACGCCGATTCAGGCCCGTGCGATGCCGCTCCTGCTCGAGGGCCGCGATGTCCTCGGCCAGGCGCAGACCGGCACCGGCAAGACCGCGGCATTCGCCATCCCCATGCTCCAGAGGATCGACCTCGAGCAGAACGTGCCTCAGGTTCTGGTTCTGACGCCGACCCGCGAGCTGGCGATCCAGGTTGCCAGGTCCTTCAAGCGATACGCCGGCGCTCAGAAGGGTCTGCGCGTGGCTGCGATCTATGGCGGCCAGGATTACCAGCTCCAATTCCGGCAACTCGATCGCGGCGTCCACGTCGTCGTGGGGACGCCGGGCCG
The DNA here is from genome assembly GCA_963720335.1 of uncultured Planctomycetota bacterium. Classification (GTDB taxonomy): domain Bacteria; phylum Planctomycetota; class Planctomycetia; order Isosphaerales; family Isosphaeraceae; genus CAVRFS01. Next base: position 23,822 of record CAVRFS010000054.1, read on the forward strand.
GGTCATGGACCACATGCGCCGCGGCTCGCTCAAGCTCGACAGCCTGCGCGGGCTGGTGCTGGACGAAGCCGATGAAATGCTGCGGATGGGTTTCGCTGAAGACGTCGAGTGGGTCCTCACCCAGGCCCCGGCCCAGCGGCAAATCGCACTCTTCTCGGCGACCATTCCCGAGTCGATTCGCCGGATCGCCCAGCGGCACCTGAGGAACCCCGCCGAGATCACCATCAAGCAACGGACCACCACGGCGGATACGGTTCGGCAACGCTTCGTGGTCGTTGATCCGCGGCAGAAACAGGTCGTGCTCGCCCGGGTCCTGGAAGCCGAACCGATCGACGCGGTCCTGATCTTCGTGAATACCAAGAGCACGACCGACCCGCTCGCCGAGTACCTTTCCAGTCAAGGGCACCGGACCGCGGCCCTGAGCAGTGACGTCTCGCAGAATCAGCGGGAACGCATCATCGACAACCTGCGATCGGGCAAGCTCGACGTGATCGTCGCCACCGATGTGGCCGCCCGCGGCCTGGACGTCCAACGGATCAGCCACGTCATCAACTTCGACTTCCCGTCCGACAGCGAAAACTATGTCCACCGGATCGGCCGGACTGGCCGGGCAGGCCGGAGCGGCCAGGCGATCCTATTCCTGCACCCCCGCGGACGGCACCTGCTCAAACGCATCGAGCAAGCTACCCGGCAGACGATCGAGCCGATGGATATCCCCTCAGCCCAGGTCATCAACCTGCGACGCGTGGCCCGCTTTCACGAACGCATCAGCGCGGGCATGACTCACCCCGACCTGGCGACCTTCGCCTCGCTCGTGGAGCAATACCGCAGCGAGAACAATGTGCCTCTAGAACAGATCGCCGCGGTTCTGGCCGCCCTCGCGGCGGGCGAAACACCGCTCTTGCTGACGGACGATCTGCCGGATATCAATCTCGCCGAATCACGTGACACTCGCGGCGATTCGCGGTCGCATCCTCGCCAGCGGTCGACCGGTCCGATGGAGACGTACAGGATCGAGGTTGGGCGCGTCCACCAGGTCAAGCCGACGAATATCGTCGGAGCGATCGCCAACGAGAGCGGACTGGATAGCCGTTTCATCGGCAAGATCGTGATCTTCGACGAGTACAGCACGGTTGACCTGCTCGCCGGCATGCCGCGCGACGTGCTCGATCTGCTGAAGAAGGTCTGGGTCGCCGGCCGGCGGCTGAACATCTCACGAATCGACGAGGCTTCCGCCCCCGAAGAGCAGCGGCCGATCACCGAACAGCTCAAGATCCCTACACCCGCCGAAGACCGACCTGCGGCCAAGAAGCCCAAGGCAATCCCCGATCGAAAAGACCGGCCGGCGGGTAAGAAGTTCAAGACCAAGTCCAAGCCGAAGCGCACCGTCGTGAAGTCGAAAGGCAGCCGATCCTCGGCGAAACGATTGCAGCGGACGCATTGAGACGTCAGCATCCGTTCTGGCGAGACCGCTTCCTGGGGAGCGAATCATGAGCGCGAGAGCAGCCGGGACCCGTTGAACCGGAGATAACGCCCGCGATGATCCGGGAGACTTTGGGTAGCGCTGTGGTGTGTGATGCGCTGGATGCGGAGGGATTCACTCACCAATCGCCGCGCGTCGCATTGCGGCCGATGACCGTGGAGTGCGTCCTCGTCGGCCGATGCCGGACCATGCTCTGGGCCGATATGGCGCACCCGGACCCCCGGCCCTACGAACTGGAACTGGCGGCCGTCGACGCTTGCCGCCCTGGCGACGTGCTGATCGCGGCCGCGGGCGGCTCGGCTCGTTCGGGGATCTGGGGCGAACTGTTGTCGACTGCGGCAAGGAACTCCGGATGCACTGGCGCGGTCGTCGATGGCGCGGTGCGGGACGTCCGGCAGATGCGGTCGATGGGATTCCCCGTCTTTGCCCGGCACACCAGTCCGTACGACAGTAAGGATCGCCAGCGGGTCATCGACTTCGATGTACCGGTCGAAATCGTTGGAGTCCTCTTCAAGCCCGGAGACCTCGTCGTGGCCGACGACGACGGCGTGGTCGTGATCCCCAAAGAAGTCGAGGCCGTCGTTCTCCGGCGCGCGTGGGAAAAGGTCCACGAAGAGAACCGGGTCCGAGACGCGATCCGGTCCGGGATGAAAGCCACCGCCGCCTATGAGCGCTATGGCGTGCTCTGACCCCATACCGACGCCACGCGGTTCGCCCGAGGTGAATCAATTGGAGGCGTCGATTACTTCTTGACGTCGGGAGCGCCCGGGATCGTCGGCGTGTAGTACTTGTTGTCGACCGGGAGCCGTGGGGCGAACGACTCGAAGACGTCGCCAATGACTCGGTCCGCCAGGATCTGGATCTGTTTGAGGATGATTGGCTCGGCGCCGGCCGCCAAGGGCGTCATGTTCGGCTCGTAGCCTCCTTCCCGGTAGGCTTGGTCCGTGCAGACGTAGTAAGGGCCGCCGTTGGCGTAGCCGACAACGATAGGAATGGCGCGGTCGGCGATTGCCTTATCGATTTGCAGCCCGTACTCGACAAACGGCTCGCCTGGCAGTGCAAGGAAGAGGAATGGTCCAACTCGCATTGCCTGGAGCTCGCAGCGGACCGGTTTCTCCTTGCCGGGCAGGTCCACGATCCCCGACGCGACCTTGATCGGGTAAATCCTGGGCCGCTTGGCCATCTCCTCACGGGTCGCGGCACGGTCAGCAGTCCGGACGACCTCGCACCCCAGGTCGCGACCGATCCAGCGGATGTCGGCCTCGTCACCGCAGCGATACGGAAAGCCGGGCAAGTTCGGGCGAATGTTGCCGGCGCAACCCTGGAGGAAGAGCGTTTGAGTCGGCTGCCCGTAAACCATCTCGACGAAGCGCTGGGCCTCTCCCGGAAAGTCGGCGCTCATTTTCGGAAAGCCGTTCGGGTATGGGGCCGAGTACTTGTCGCCCCAGGTGAAGACACAGGGATGGCAGACGGCGTGCATCACGACGGCCATGGGAGCCAGGCCACGGCCGTCGTCGATCCGCAGCACCTTCACCCGGGGATCATTGGGCCCCTCGGGGTTGAGCCTCAGGACCGCGCGACCATCGATCACCTTCCGGCGGTTAATCCCAAAGTGGATCGACCCTTCGCCGTAGCCGATCGAGGCTGGTCGCGACGATCGCGCGGCCGCGGCCGCGGCGGTCGAAACCTGTTCGATGACCTGTTTGCCGTACGGGGTCTCCTTCGACCAACTTGGGCCCGAATGGTTATGGGAGCAGGCAACCAGGATGTTCTCCTTTGGGATGCCGGTGACTCTGGCAACCGACGAGCGGACCTCAGCAACCAGATCGTCCCATGGGGCGAGCAGGTCGAAGGTGACGAGGGCGGCCTTGGTCCGTCCATCGTCCAGCAGCAGGACCGCGGCCCGGATCGGGTCGCGGGCGCCGTGGGTTTCACGTACATGGCCGATGACTTTCGTCTCGGGCGGCGGTGTGATATCGACCTTGGCGACTCCGGCTCGCAGGTTCGTCTCGATCTCGAGAGCTCGTTCCGCGGGTTTCTCCAGGTCCGACTGTGCGGCCGCCATCGCGGCCCATGTCAGTGATGCCAGAGTCCAGAAAATCGAAGCGGGGCGAAGCGGGTGAATTCGAATTCGCATAGTTGTTCGCTCAACATGATTTTGGGGTCTGTCGCTCGATCAGGATCGCCGCATGAGATCGAGTCAGTTTGCCTTCAACGCGACCAACACGATGCGGCAGACTCGCACGCGTTGGATCGACCTGTTTGCCGATTACGGGGCTCGAATCGAGCTGGTCTACATCGAGCCCCCGCTCTCATTGATCCTCGAGCGGAACTTGCGACGTCCGCAGCCGGTTCCAGCCGCGGGTGATCGAGCGGCTGGTGGACAAGCTGAAGCTGCCGACCTGGATCGAGGCTCATTCGCTGACCATGATCGCAGGCCCCGCACTCGGCTGATGAAAACCTGGCGTTGGTATACCTTGCGCGTTCATTTTGCGGCAGTTCCCTCCGAACTGCTCGTGCCAATGTGCTCGTCGAACCAGTCGAGGTTGCGCTTCATGGCGTCGAGCAGCAGCTTCGGCTCCTGGATCGCGTGGTGGGCGCGGGGGTAGACGACCATCTTGACCGGGCAGCCCTGCCGCTTCAGGGCGTTGTAGAGTTCGTACCCTTGAGTGATGGGCACCCGCTCGTCTTCGTCGCCATGCTGGATCAGGGTCGGCGTCTTCACGCCCTTGACGTGCGAGATTGGCGAGTGTTCACGATAAAGGTCGTCGCGGTCCCAGGGCTCGCCACCAAAGTAGCTGGGCAAGAAGCTATGAATGTCCGATGTGCCGGAGAAACTCACCAGGTCAGTGACGCCCGCGCCGACCGACGCGGCCTTGAACCGGCCGGTATGCCCGATCACCCAGGAGGTCATGTAGCCGCCGTAGCTCCACCCCATGACGCCCAGCCGGTCGGGGTCGGCGATCCCCTTGGCGATGACATGGTCCACGCCCGCCATCAAATCCTGGTAATCGCCGCCGCCCCAATCCTTGTGGTTGGCGTGGCGGAATTGCTTGCCATAGCCGCTGCTTCCCCGGACGTTGCATCGCAGGACGGCATATCCCCGCGCCGCGAACGACGCGATCGGGTAGGTGCCGGTGGAGTGCCGACCGCTGGAGGTGGAGACGATGGGCGAGGCAATACAACTGTGATTAAATACGCCCGCCGGTCCGCCGTGGATGACCAACAGGAGCGGGCACTTCTTGCCCTCCGTGTAGCCGACTGGATAGGTCAGGAGTCCCTCGATCTCCTTGCCGTCCTTCGATTGCCAGCGAATCACCTCGGTGCGACCCAATCGGAAGGTCGGGCACGCCGTCATTGACGCGGCTGACCTTCATCGACTCATTGCCGTCCAAGCGGACGAAGAACGCCTCGGTGAGCTTGTCCGCCCTCTGGAAGTTGAACCCGATCGCGGTCCGGGTCGGGTTCAGCGACGCCTCGGCGACCACGCCGTCCTCAGGACCGATCCCCCGCGGCTCTCCGTCGAGCGGCAGTGCATAGAGCCGCGTCGTCGTGCCGCGGTTTTCGCGGAAAAGGAGCCGCTGGCCGTCCGCCGTCCAGCCCAGAAGTTCGGGGCGGTGGTCGAACGAGTCGACCAACTTACGTGGGCTGCCGCCCTCGGTGGCGACGACATGCACAGCCGAGTCAAACGCCCAGGTCGGCGGGTCGTCGCTGGCCGCGTAGGCGACCCAGCGACCGTCGGGCGAGAAGAACGGCGAGGTCTCCGCCTTTCCTGTCTGGACCAGAGGCTTGATTGACCCCGTCTTGACATCCACCACAGAGAGATCGCTCTTGGTCCAATCATCGGCGCCGGGCGTCGGAACGTGGGCGAAAACGATGGTCTTGCCGTCGGGCGACCAGTCGAAACCTGAAGTCGTGTCAGCCATGATACTCAGGTCACCCGGCGTAAGTCCGTGTTGTTCCGGCTTGCCTGCCTCTTGCCCCACGTCGATGACATAGAGGCGGTTCCGTTGGACCTGCTCATCGACCACGCGGACGTCATTCTTCTCCTTGACCTTCTTCGCTTGGCCCTCGGGAACGGGATCCGTCGCGACGTAAGCGACCCGCTGACCATCAGGCGACCACCGCAAGCTGATGACGCCGCCTTTGGCGTCGGTCAGCCGTCGCGCTTCACCACCCTGGACCCGGATCAGCCAGACCTGGGTCTTGTCCGACCGCTTGGACAGGAACGCGATCGTCTCGCCGTCGGGCGACCATTGAGGATTGTCGGACGACTGCTCGGCGTGGGTCAGCGCGTATTCGCCGGTGCCGTCGTGATTGGCGACGTGGATCTGTGAGACGAACTCGCTCTTCTCGCCGTCCATGACGGCACGCCGGACTGCGAATGCAACCTTCTTGCCGTTGGGGGAAACCTGCACGCCGCCGACTTGTTTGAGCTGGAGCATCGCCTCGGGTGTCCAGCCCGTGGGCTTCGATTCATCCGCGCCCTGGGCGTGCGCGGCTGACAGAATGGCGTAGAAGAAGACGGAGGCAAAGGTGGTCGATTTCCAGGTCATCGGGGTGGTCTCCAATGTGGGTTCTCGATTGACGGCAGCGGCAATCTTACCCGTTTCGCCTGGCGTTACCCAAGGAATTCCGGACAAAGGTAAGGTCGCGGAGCGATTTCTGCAGTTTGTCGACAGATCTGCGGCTGGCACGGAGGGCAGCTTTGGATCGGTGCTCGCAGACCACCGCACGAGGAGGCAATACCAGGATCAGCATTTGTTTGGGTCGAATTGAAGTTTGGAGTCTGACTCCTGTTGACTTTTCCCGTCATGTGGAGTTATTTGGATTCTGACGTGTCAAGTATTCCGTTCGGAGGTCCCCATCATGAGACTGACCCGCGTTCGGTTCACCATCGGGCGAATGATGTTCGTCGTCGCGGTTGTGGGAGCCATGCTCGGTGCCGCGACGGAAACGAAGCGGCGGCATGATCGGCACTTAAGAGTGGCGGAGTATCTAAGACTGGCGGATTATCACGAAGCCAGCACCGCGTTTACCTTTGCCTGCGGAAGGAATTCCTATAGTAAAACCAATGCCCTTGGCGTAGACGTGAGGAAGTGGTCTCCCGAAAAAGCTGAGTGGCATCACCGGTTGGCAGAGAAGTATCGTTCCGCGGCGCAGCGGCCCGATCTTCCAGTCCCGCCTGACCCTCCTCCGCCAGCGGACCTCGCGTACATTCAATGAGTACGCGATCGTGTTGTAACTTCCGGTCCCCTCCGACCTATCCTGCTGGCAGGCAAAGGCAGAATGAGCATGCTGTTCATGGTCATCGAGCGGTTCAAGGACCGCAACCCAGCGCCGATCTATGCCCGGCTCCAGGAACAAGGGCGTGCGCTGCCCGAAGGACTGCGGTACGTCGAAAGCTGGGTGGAGGCCAACTTCGACCGCTGCTTCCAGTTGATGGAGTGCGACAACGCGGTGCTTTTTTAGCAGTGGGTCTTGCAGTGGCGGGACCTGGCCGAGTTTGAGATCGTGCCCGTCAGTTCGTCCAAGGCCGTCCGGGAGTTATTCCGACCGGCTTAGTCTCGCCAGGCGACGGATCTGGCCAGCGACTCGCGGCACGAGCCTTGCGCCGTCGAGCAGATCAACCATTCTGAAGCAGGTCGAGCATACCCCTATCCAGCTTGCGTCCGTGCCAGTTTTCGAAGGCGACGTCATAGCGACCGCTGTCGCAGATGCCGAAACTGCCGGTGAAGTTCCACAAGGCCCAGCCCCAGCCGGCCTTCTTGAATTCTTCGAGCGTGTCGTGCATCCAGGATAGGACGAATCGGTGTGGCGACAGGTTATGAGCACCGAACTCGCCGACCATCACGCCCACGCCCTTGGTCTCGAATTCCTTCCAGGGTTTGATTAGCTCGCGCACGATCGTGCCGCGGCCGATGACCTTGCCGTCATTTTGGGTCAATGGCCATGTCGGCTCGGGCCAGCTCTCGTCCCAGTTGACCCACGACGCCTTGTAATGGGTGAGCGGCATCGGGATGTAGTCATGCAGCGATGCCGCCACATTCAGGCCGAGCAGCTCGGTGGGAGGTTTGGTTGCGTAGGCTCGGCCATCGCAGACGATCAGCCGTTCCGGATCCCGCTCGCGGACCGCCCCCGCGATACGCTCGACCACGCGACGGTAGTCCTCGGGTTTGACCGCGTCGCCAGGCTCATTGATCAGGTTGAAGCTGACCCGGTTGTTGGGGATGCCGCGGTACCGCGCCGCGAAGGTCGCCCACTGATGAGCACAGATCTCCAGGACCTCGGAATCGGTCCAGAGCGACTTCGGCTCCGCCGGCTTGGCGACGGTGTATCCCGGCGCCCGGTGAAAGTTGATTTGAACGTGAACACCGTGCTTGCGGCCGAGCTCGACCGCCTGGTCGATTTCCTTGAGGACCGGCTCGTTGAGCACCTTGGGATTCTCGCGTTCGGTCCAGCAGCGGTAATCCATGGGCAGGCGGACGAAGTCGAAGCCCAACTCGGCGATATCGGCAAAATCGCGTTCCTCGAAGGGCTTCTGACTATCGGCCGTGAACTTGTTGAGCAGGTTGAACCCGCGCCAGCGCGGCAGGTGCTTGGGTGTGGCGTCAGGCAGTGCGCGGGACTGGGCGGCCCCTGAGGCGGGCAAGCCCAGTCCGACGCCTGCAAGCGCCAGGCGGAGAACGTCGCGTCGGATCATGAATCGAGTTTCCTCATCCCGGCTTCCGGAACCGTCCTCACTGAGGTCTTTGGAATTCGCTCATCGTGTCCTATAACCTCGGCCCCTGCTCTTGCCGAAGGACGCGGGCTTTCCGCGACGCGCTCTCACGAACCTGTTGCGGCACGTCGGTTCTAGCCAACCGTTCGTAGATTTCGAGGGCCTGGTAGGTTGCGATCGGCTCGCCGCGCTGGCCGCGGCCCGTCAGAGCCTCTGCACTTCGGAACAGTCCCTCGTAGTGTGCGCGCCGGTTGGCGGCCGGAGTGGTGGCCAGATTGTCTTCCAGTGCCTTGGCGGCAGCCGCCGTGCCGATCAACCCCAGCGCCCGCGCGTGGCTTCGACCACAGTCGAATCGGTGTTCCTCAATAGCTTGGAGAGTGCTTCGACTGCCTTGGCGTCGCGACGAACGCCGATGCTCCCGATCGTGCCGACGAGGGGTCGGCCTTTGAGCTTGTCGAGCGCAGTGCGCAAGGGCGTCGTCAACAGCCGGGTCTGGGTTTGGTTCCAGGCCGTATCGGGCCATGTGCGAGAGTTTCTCATCACCGAGCAGGTCGGCCAACGGCGCGACGGCGTTCTTCGTGCCGATCATTGCGAGTTCACGGCAAGCGTCGGACTTTTCCTTCTGCGGAGCGTCCGATTTCAAGACAGCGATCATCTTGGCTTCCTGCTCCTTAGGCCGAGGGTTTGTCGTCTTGTCCGAACGACGGCGCGACACCGGTGACCCAGATTGCGGTAAGGCAGGCGAGGCTCATGATTGTTCTTTTCATTGACCGGTTCTCCTTTCGAAGTGGGTGTTCCTTAATAAATCCAAGGGTCGCGCTGGGCGCGGGTGCGCAGCCGGTTGGCCTCGGGATCACCGATGAACTCCTCTTTGATCGGATCATATTTCAGGTCGCGCTTGAGCCACATGCAGATGTTGGCGGCGTGGACGGTGCTCATAGTGTGGAACATGACGTCCGGGTTCGCCACGGTCGACTGGCGTGATTTCACGCAGTCGAAGAAGTTGCGCACGTGATTCATCGGGCGTTGAGTGCGCTCCATATAGTCGGTCAGCAGTTTGTCGCCATCCTCCAAAAGGGATGATGAAGAGACTTCCGGTTCCTTGTAGCTGTCCGCGCAGGCCACCCAGCCTTCGCTTCCCTCGAAGCGCATGCCGCAGGACCCGTGCCAGTACTTGTCGCCGCGCGACAAGACCATTTGCACGCCGTTTCCGAACTTGGTGACCATGCCGTCGCCGCTGGCGTTTTTCACGTAGTGGTACTCGACGGCCGAAGTCGCGAGGGCGTCGATCCCCGCCTGAGATTGGGCGAATGTGTGTGCACCCCACTCGCCGATACAGCTTGTGTGGAAGTCGTAATGACCTCGCCAGCCACCGCGCACGTAGGTCGAGTTATAGGGGCGCCAGGGGCATGGACCCAGCCAAGCGTCCCAGTCCACTTCCTCTTTGGAAGGCTGGGGCTCCTCGGGCAGCCAGGCGTGGCTCATCTCGGCGGCATCCCACGGGGCGATGTGAGCGCGGACGGTCTGGACCTGGCCGAGCCGTCCGGAGCGAGCCAGCTCGATGGCGGTTACGAAGGCCGCCTCGCTCAAGCGCTGAACGCCGGTCTGGTAGATGCGGCCGTACCGCCTCGCCGTCTCGACCACTTCCCGGCCCTCGGCGATGGTCATGCACGACGGCTTCTCGGAGTAGACGTCCTTGCCCGCCCGCATCGCCATGATCGATGCCAGCGAGTGCCAGCGGTCGCCCGTGGCGATCAACACGGCGTCGATGTCCGGGCGGGTGGCGAGGAACTCGCGCATCTCCGGATACATCTGACAGTCGGAACTTCCGTAATGGAGGTCGACCTTTCGCTTGATGGCCTCGCGACGCACCTTCCTCGCATCGCAGATCGCGACCATTTGGACGTCGGGCTCGCGGAGCATCCAGTTCAGGTCGTACTCGCCTCGGGATCCGATGCCAATACCCCCGAGCACGATACGCTCGCTGGGTGCTACCGCTCCCCCGCGGCCCAGTGCGGACGCCGGGATGATTGTCGGCATGAAGCAGGCCGCTCCCGCCGCGGCCGCCGTCTTCAGATACTGTCGCCGGCTCAGCTTGCTCGTGAGTGGTCCAGATCCAGACATCGTATTTTCTCCGTCAAGACCGCTTTTTTCAGGGCACCACAATGCAGAACGTGCGCTTTCCTTCGAGCGCGGGCGGGGCTGCCACGTTGTTGCATCATTTCTGTTCGAGCCTCGCCATCCTGGACTGTACTGGCCCGTGGAGTCGGTAACAAGCCCCTGGTCAGGAAGTCAGGTGGTCGAGTTCTCTCAACACGCCAGGGTTTCGACCCGCGGCGCGAACCGTCCGCTGTGGCGCGGCCTTCCGCGGAAGAGCGCACGAGAGGCTCCCCGCGAGTGGGGCTCCGAGGCAAACACCACTTGACGCGGACCAGCCTGGATCGCGGTTCGTAGGGCGATGATCCGCGTCCGTCCCATCATTCTGGCCTTGTCGGTGTTGCGCCGGATGAAGCCGAGGATCTCGTGATTTCTCTCGATGATCAACAGGGAGGCCAGCGCCGCCGCATAACCGAAAGTTGTCCCCCCGGCCAGGCCGGTGCCGGCGCTAGCGAGGCGGAAGGCGGCCAGGAAGGCCAAGGTGCTGGTGTTCCCCGCCGGCAACACCTTGGCGATCCGGCTTGCCTCGGCGGGACCGGCCTCGAGGTGAGTCACCGCCAGAACGACCAGCGACATGCTGGGAAACGTGCTCATCAGGCCCGCCCAACTCGGGCCGGCCAAGCGCTCCGCGATCCCGAGGACCAGCACATAAGTGGCTGGTATGGCTGTGCGCGCGGCCATCACCTGAAATGGCGAAAGTGCCGCGGGCGCCGGCTTCTCTCGGCAATCGGTAGACGTCCAGCCCAGTACGAGCCGGCCACGATGGCGAAAAGCGCGATGCCGAGGCGCGGAAGAACGCCGTCGGCCGTCAGGCACCCGAGAGTGAAAGCCACGGCGAGATATCCGGCGACCGCCGCCGCGAGTGCCACCGGTAACCGCCAGCCCAGGCGGACCGTCTGGGCATAGGCGAGTGGTAAGGCAACCGCCGCGGCCAGGCCGAGGAGGCTGGACTCGGCCATCTGAGTTGCGGCCGCACTCCCCCGCTCGTAGCCGCAGATGACCAGTACGATCGCCGTCGTACTCGGCAGCCCGAGCACCAGGGCACTCCACCGAGGCCCGGCGAGCCGTCCCAGGATCCGGAATCCGTGGATCATCACAACGAGGAAGACGCACTTCAAGAGGAGTCCGCACATGGGTTCACGCCCCGTTCCGAGCGCGCGGCCGTTCGTCAGGCAAGCCGGACGGCCAGTCAGGGAACGCAGCGGTCCCTGGCTCGCTCTCGGCTGCTGGCTTACGGCGTCGCTCTAACCAGCCAAGTCAAGGTGTGTCGACAGTCAGCAGCGGCCAGCGAACCGGCACGGGCACAACGACCAGCACGAGGATATCCGATCGAGAACCGGCCTGATCGCGGTGATCACGGATCTCGATACGATCCTCGTCGGAACCGGTGAGATTCCCAAGTTGTCAGTTCCTGGTGGCAAATCGCTATTAACCTCTTCGGAATTCCAGAGCGCGAAGATGAGACTCTTTGGGTTTTTCGGAATTCCGCGCCTGGGTAGGTCGGATCGGTTGGTGAACCCTTGCGGGATGGCGATTCAGCTCACATGGGTTCTGGGGGACGTTCGAGGCAATTCGCATGCGGATATCGATTATATCAATGTTGAGGATTGTGGGCGTTGCAGGCTGTCTTGGGGAGAAGCGGGCTGGCGAGGTGAGAGGTTGGTCTTGAAGGGTCGGAGAAAGGAGGCACATCGTAACAGCCACCTGATCCAAGAGTCGAGACGGCTGAGCTGGGCCGGTTGCCAAACAGCCTGGCAAGCGAAGCGTTCTCACCTCTTCTTGCTGGACAACCCCCGAACAAGCATGTTATTTAGAAGCCACAAGAGTCATCTGGATCGCCGATCGCTTCTTTTGAGGAGCTCATTTTCGGACTGTCAGACGAACTGTCTTTTTCAACTAGGCACACTGAGTTTCTGTCAAACGGCTTTCGCTGAAATGAGCGACGACGTTTTTCTGGAAACGTGGCTCCCCATCGAGACCCGGCTCCGCAGGGTCGAGGACAGGTATCGGATCGAGCGAATTCGCCAGAACGGTCATCCCTATCCGGAAGGGGAGCAACTGGTCGAAGTCATGAACGACCTGAAAGTCGCGTGCGAGCTCTATATGTCTGCCACGGCGGAGCAACGTTCGGTGATGCGCGGTTTTTTCTCCTGGTCCTACCTTCTCCCTCGCTACCTCGGGCGGAACATCCACCTCTCCGACGAGCAGTCGACTCATGAAGCATTCATTCATTCGCTTCGGTTAGTACTCGCCGCTGTGTCACTCGGAAACAACCAGACGGACTATAGGGACACTTACTGTATCTTAGGCAACATCTGGCTCGCTGTTTACCGGAGGCAGATTGACCCTCAGCCGTACTTTTGCGAGGCTGCGGCTTGGTCTTCGGACAAGGATGAGTCTGGCGCCGGCTCGATGCGTCGATTCCTTCTCGGATTCCACGAGTCGGCATTCTTCAAGGCTGATGTAGCGCCAAGTTTGGAGCAGCGTGGATGAACTGGCCGCCTAACCCCGGAAATCGGGTCGAGTTGTTCGCGTTGCGCGGATTCCTCGTCGCGATTGCTCCTTTGTCGCATTTTTGCCTGGCCATCCCAAAAAAAGTCTGGCGATGGCCGCGTGGCTGGGTTAGGATTAAACAATTGTTATCCCGCGCGCCGATGAGACCTACCGACGGCTTGGGCTGCTCAGACCTCCCTTTTGGGTAGCCCGGCTTCATCGCACCCTCGAAGATCATGAGCACAAGGAACCCGCGATGAGGATGCTTCGCCCGGCCTTTGTGGTTGCCGCCATGCTACTGGTCGTGGAATCCACAGCCGGGGCCGATGACCTGCTTCCGCCTGATCGCGCGATCGCGGAGGTGGTCGATCATTACATCGACTGGGCCATCCGCAAAGCGACGATTAAGGCAGCGAGCACGGCCGACGATGCAACCTTGATCCGCCGATTGACGCTTGATCTGGCCGGGCGGATTCCCACGGCCGCCGAGTCCCGGGCCTTCATCGGGTCGACTGACCCCGACAAGCGGGTCCGGCTGGTCGATCGTTTGATGGCATCGCCGGGCTTCGTTCGTCATCAGGCGACGGAGCTCGACACTCTGCTGATGGCCGGCGGCAAGGGGAGCTTGCGCGACTACCTGGTCAAAGCCGTCGGCGAGAACCGTCCCTGGGACCGGATCTTCCGCGAGCTGATGCTGCCCGACCAGACCGACAAGGTGCAGAAGGTGGCTGCCGAATACCTGCGTCAGGGGGTCAAGGACCTCGATCGGCTCACGGCCGACGTCAGCTCGACGTTTTTCGGTGTCAACATCAGTTGCGCCCAGTGCCACGACCACCCGCTCGTCCGTGACTGGAAACAGGACCACTTTTACGGGATGAAGTCGTTTCTCAGCCGCACGTTCGTCAACGGGAACGGGAATGCGGCCTTCCTGGGCGAGCGCGGCTCCGGCACGATCCGGTTCAAGACCACCGAGGATGTGGAAAAGAAGGCCCGGCTGATGTTCTTGACCGGCAGGCGGGTCGACGAAGCCGACGCGAAGGAGCCGTCCAAGGAGGAGCAGAAGAAGGAGAAAGAAGGCCTCGAACGATCCAAAAAAGACAAGGTTCCGCCTCCGGCCCCAAAGTTCAGCGCCCGGGCCAAGCTGGTCGAAGTGGCGCTCCAGCCCGGCGAACGCGATTTCTTCGCCAAGGCGATCGTCAATCGCATCTGGTATCGTCTGTTCGGCCAAGGGCTGGTCATGCCGCTGGACCAGATGCACTCCGCGAACCCACCCAGCCATCCCGAGCTACTCGACTGGCTGGCCCGTGACACCGCCACTCACGGATATGACCTGCGCCGGCTCATCCGCGGCTTGGTCCTGAGCAACACCTACGCCCGAGGCTCTCGCTGGGATGGGGAGGAGGCACCCAGGCCATCGCTATTCGCCGTGGCTCTCGTGCGTCCCCTGACGCCGATGCAACTGGCGAGCTCGCTCCGGCTGGCGACCGTTGACCCGGCAAGCCTACCGCCGGACTTCCAATCCGAAGCGCTCGAGAAACGAATCGAAGCCCTCGAGGGAAACGCTCGCTCGCTGGCAACGTCCTTCACGAACTCGAGCGGCGACTCCCAGATTGGTGTGTCCGAGGCGCTCTTGTTTAGCAACAGTAAGCGGATCACCAGCGAGCTCCTGTCCGACGGACCTGACCGGCTGGTCGGGCGTCTGAAACAGATTGCGGGACATGACCGAGCTGATCGACCTGGCCTTTCGCAACGTGCTTTCACGCCCGCCCGATGACGAGGAGATCCGCACTCTCGGCGCGCGTACCTCGGGCAACGCACCGACCGGCCCGACGACGCCTGCCAGCAGCTCGTCTGGATCCTGCTGACGGGCTCCGAATTCCGATTCAACCATTGATCTGACCTGATCTGATCTGATCTGATCGACTGAACCGGTCGCCTCACTCCAAAGACCAACCAGGTAGGACGCGCGGGAGCGAATTCCATGTCCGAGACTCGACGCGGAACATTTTGCGGGTCACCCGACCATGCCCTCAACTCGACGTGGCTTTCTCGGTTCGGTCGCCGCCGGCGCGGCGGCATTCGCAGCGGATATGACGGTGCTGGACGTGCTGAAAAACCCGGTGCTGGCTGGGGAGCTGAAGCGGAATGATAAGCGGGTCATTCTGCTCTGGCTGGCCGGAGGGTCCAGCCAGTTGGAGACATGGGACCCCAAGCCGGGCACAGCGACCGGCGGGCCGTTCCGGTCGATCCCGACCGCGGTCCCCGGCATCCAGATCTCCGAGCTGATGCCGAAGATGGCCCAGCGAATGGACCAGACGTGCATCATCCGCTCGCTGAACACCAAGAATGGCGACCACGGCGGCGGAGCCCGGCTGATGATGCACGGCCGCCGCGACGATGCAAGCGTGCGATATCCCGATCTGGGTGCGGTCCTGGCTCGCGAGCTGGGGCAGACCCACAGCCAGGTGCCCGATTACGTCTCGTTCTATTCGGCCACCGAAGGGCGCAACATGGCACCCGGGTCGAGCGGCTTCCTGGGCGAGCGCTACGCGCCGATGTACTTGACCGCCGGCATGATCCCCGAGAACCTTCGCCGCCTCGATGAGATCTCGGAGCTCGACCACTTCCAGCGCGCCGAGCTTCGTGACCTCATGAGCAAGCGGTTCGAGCGCGGGCGGTCGTCGCGCGTGCTGGGCAGCCACAACGTGGCTTACCAGCGCGTTCGCGGCCTGATGGCCAGCGAGTCGCTGTTCGACATCTCGCGGGAGCCGCAAGACGGTCCGCGACCAGTTCGGGCCGACGCAGTTCGGCGAGCAGGCCCTGGTCGCCCGCCGGCTGGTCGAAGCGGGCGTCCCGTTCGTCCGCGTGGCCCGAGCCTGGTGGGATAGCCACGGGCAGAACTTCGAGACCCATCAAGAGATGGTCCCCGAGCTGGACCACGTCATGGCGGCGCTCCTCGACGACCTCAAGGCACGCGGACTGCTCGAAAGCACGCTGGTGATCACGCTCGCCGAGTTCGGCCGCACGCCGGAGATCAACCCGAGCCTGGGCCGAGACCACTTCGCCACCGCCTGGAGCGCCACGCTCTCCGGCGGTGGAATCCGCGGCGGTTCGGTCTACGGCAAGACCGACGCGACCGGCCGGGCCGTCGTCGATGGCGAGGTCGGTCCCGCCGAGCTGTTCGCCACCATCTACCAGGCACTCGGCATCGACCATCAGAAAGAGTACATGGTCGGCGTGCGCCCCGTCCCCCTGACCGAACCCGGCACCGAACCGATCCGTGCGGTTCTCGCATAAGCAAACGCCGTGAACTGGAACACAGCCCCTATTCCTTCCGAGGTCCTGACGATGCCCGCCGCGAACCCGGAGAAATTCAAGGTCGTCAAGGAGCTATCACGCCGCGATATCGTGTTTGCCCTGGCGCGGAAGCCCCGACACCAGCCAGGCTTTTCTGCGGCGGCTCCGACTTCACGGTTTGCGAGATCGACCTGGACCAGGCCAAGCCGGAGGCCAAAGAGCTGGGCCGTCATGACAGTTACGTGACCGGCGTCGCGCTGGCCGGCACGACGTTGGTCTCCGGCGGGTACGACGGTCGATTGATCTGGTGGAACATCGAGTCCCGCTCGAAGGTCCGGGAGGTCGATGCCCACCGCAAGTGGATCCGCGCACGTGGCGGCCACACCCGACGGCAGCGTCGTCGCCAGCGTGGCCGACGACATGGTCTGCCGGCTCTGGGAGGTGGAGAGCGGCCGGTTGATCCACGAGCTGCGAGGCCACGCCGAGCTGACCCCAAGCCATCTTCCCTTCCATGCTCTTCGCCTGCGCGATCTCGCCCGACGGTCGCCACGTGGCGACCGGCGATAAGGTCGGCCACATCGTGGTGTGGGACCTGGAATCCGGTCAAAAACTGACCGCGCTCGAGGCGCCGGAGCTGTACACCTGGGACCCGGTCCAGCGACGTCACTCGATCGGCGGGATCCGCTCCCTGGCCTTCTCGCCCGACGGGACGCGACTGGCCGTCGGCGGCAGTGGCAAGATCTCCAACATCGACCACCTGGACGGCAAGGCCACGGTCGAAGTCTTCGACTGGCAAAAGGGCGAGCGGACTCACGCAGTTCGCCAGCGACAAATTCAAGGGCCTGGTGGAGTACCTGGGATTTCACCCCCAGGGCGACTGGCTGCTCGCCGCCGGCGGCGGTGACAAGGACGGTTTCCTCACGTTCTTCGACCTCGCCGCCAAGAAGGTGCTCGCGCAAGAAAAAGTCCCGATGTACGTCCATGACCTCGCCTTGAACGAGAAAGGCGACACGATCTATGCCGTCGGACATCACAAGATCGCGGTTCTCGCCATGAAGGGTTGAGATGAGTATGTCGGCTGGCTCGCCGCGCGTCTGAAGCGGACTATTGAGGAACTGCTGGCCCATCAGCGGAACGATCTTCGACTGCGCGATCATCTGGAAGGCATGCGGCGCGACGAGGCGTTACCGGGGTTAACGTGGTTCTGGGGGCCGGAGCTTTATCGGCGGAACCGCGTTGTGTTTCGCGAATTCATTCTGGCCCACTTCTCAGAATTCGAGCAGGGTGCTCTGAACTGGCGGCGAGTGAAGTGGGACGAGCATGCCGACCGGCTGGACCCGTGGCTCGGCGAGGCGCGCCGGAACCGGGATACCTTGCTGGTGCGTCGACTGCTGCAATGGAAGTTCGCGAAGGAAACGTGGGGGATCGATGAGGAGGCATTGCGCCGGGAGCTCGTCGAACAATACAAAGCGGCGATGAGTCCGGCGTCCCAGGCCATCGTACTGGAGGAATTCGATACGTGGTTTCAGCTCGACGAAACAACGGCGGTTGCGCTTTATCGGACCAATCGAGCCTGCTCGAAGTTCTTGCTCAGTCACCTGCCTTCAAAGTACAGCTTCTGGGGAAACGAAAAACGCGAGATCTGGCTGCAAATGATCGAAGCCGCCCTCAAGGCGAACGACAACGAATTGGCGCTAGCCCTCTATCGTCGCCAAGTCGACCTTAAGCAGTGGCAAAGCGACGTCGAGCGGCTGGCAAGCGAAATCGCCGACGCCGAACGGCTCAACCACGAACTTCGCAAACGGCATCCGGAAGGCTGGGGACTGAAGCTCGGCGACGTTGTGGTTTCTTTGCTGCGACGGCGTGGCCGGGACGTCATGCCATACGTTCGTGAAAAGCTCGATTCGATCGTCGGCGGCTGGTACGGCAGCTCACCAAAGCCGTTAATCAGGCTGGCACGCGAACGAGGTTGGTGGGACCTCTGGGCGGCGGTCGTGCGTACGGCGGACACGATCCCAAGTACTTCAACGAGGAGACGAGCCGTCTCCTCGACGACGCGGAAATTGATGACGCAACTCGCGTCGAACGACTGCGAGCGCTGGCTGGGGTTTCGCAGGAATGGAATTGGGCCGGCGTTGGAATCGCTCGCGTCCATTCTCTGCAAGACGACATCGCGACGCGGTTGTACCAGCGATATCCACGCCTGGTACGGGCGGCTTCAAACCCAATATCGTGCCGAAGTGGTGGCAAGGGGGGCCGCGATTGTTGGCGGCCGCCCAGGACTGCGCGCGACGACGAACTCATCGACTTGCTTGCTAGCCGGTATGTCACCCAAGCCGGGAACGAACGAGCGTGGCAAACGCACCGTACTGGACGTGATTCTCAAAGCCGCCGACGATCTGGCAACGTCTTACCAAGCGCTGCGGGATCGCGACGAGGCGATGTTCGCCCGCCGGGCCGCCAACATCCTCACCCAGGTGCCGGCCTTTGCGATCTCCAATTACGATCAAGTCTTGCGGACGAACGCGCTTGCGCGGTTGCTGTTCGTGCGATCGTTCGCGGCGTTTCTGGCCGTGCCGGAAGCCGTCCGCGATCTACTCGAAGGTTCGGAGATTCACGTTCAGATGCTCGCGTACCGCGTGCTCGCGCAGGATGACGATCGAGCCCGGCGGCTGGCCGCCGACACGCTCGACATTCTCCTGGGAGCGCTCTTCGGCCCATTGCATCGCAAAACTCGGCTGGCCGCCTTCGGCGCGCTGGCGAATGCGGCGAAAGCCGACGCGACGGCGGCGGCTCGCGTGCTGCATCGTGCGCGCGACGCTCTGCGGCTTCCCGACACGAAGTATCCGAAGGAACAGCTCGTTGGGTTGATCGGCGGAATTCTGCATACCTGGCCCGAACTGCGCGGACCGCGCGAGCGGCCAGTCGTATACGGTCCGCGGGAGGCGGTTCGATGATTGTATTCGTCGATTACGCCTCGCCGTCCGTTTTTGACTCAACGCGGGATGCGGCGTCGCTCTCACTGGCCACCAACGCGCGACGGCCTGTCCGGTTTCAGGGCGTGGTCCGTCAGCATGGGTTCAACCTGCGGATCGCGTTGCGAGCACTCGGAGCAGCGATCTGGTCGGACGATACGTGGGTCGCCGGCTCCGATCTCCTCGACCCAATCATCACGGTTCACCCCGACCGCATCTTCTTTGAGGCCTTCAGTCAGGACTGCTCGGTATATGCGGCCTTGATTGTCGATCCGGCAATTTTCGAGACGGAAGGCGAGGTCGTCACAGGCACGACGAATATCGATTTCACCGCGTGGCTGTGGGGAGCGCTCGGCGAGATGCGAACGGGACGTCGCACGACGTTTCGTGTTGGTCCCGAGGGATTCGAGGTCAGGACATCGGGGGCAGGTGGACGTTTCGAACGCAAGGTGGACGTGCCGGAGAGCTGGGTCCGCGGCTTCTTGCAGGTCCAGGCCGCCATGGGAATGCCAGGCACTCGTCTCGACATACAGCCGATCGACCTGCTCGCCGCACTGCGATTTCTGCGGTACTCCAAGGCCAAGGTCTCGCCGAGAGCTTTGCGATATGAATTCGAGCCGGGACAAGATGCGCGGCTCGTGCTCGAACCGTGGGAACATGTTGTGCCACTCGCCGGTGCCGCGCATCACTACACGGAACGGAAAGTGACGCGCGTCTGGGGTCGTCGCCGGCTCAAGCTCATCGAGGGATTACTGCCGTTCGCCGAATCGGTGCAGGTGTATTTGAAAGGTCGGGCTTTGCCGAGTTTCTACGCGGTAAAGCTTGCTGGAATGACGTTTGTGCTCGGGCTAAGCGGTTTTTCCGAAGCCGGCTTCACCGGGACTGGCGGCTTCGACCTATTGAGCGACGTCGCGGCCACGGACGACGCGCTGCTTGGACCCACGCTCGATTTACTGCGCCGCCAGTTTCACCAGTCGGCTCCCGAAGTCGCCCAGACGCTGGGCATCGACGAGATCACGGCAACTCAGTTACTCGCGCGACTTTGCCGGCAAGGTCGGTGCATGTTTGACGTCGAGACTCGCCGCTATCGGCATCGGGAACTGTTCGAACAGCCTGCCGATGAGCTCAAATACTTTCCGCCGGACCTGCGGCGCGAGTTAGCCGCGAAGCTGAACGCCCAAAATTGTGTGCGAGTGGAAACCTGCTGTACACAAGAGACCACCAAGATACGCCAGCTCAAGACGCCCGATGGGCCGGTGCAGCGACAGATTACCTATCGCGACTGGCACATCGTCGGCGCCGTCGGCGAGATTTCTGAAGTCCAAGTCGTCGTGAACGACAGCGGCAGCATCATTTTCGGCCGCTGCTCGTGCCCATTTTTTGACGCGAACCTGATGCAACAAGGGCCCTGCGAGCATATTCTGGCACTGTACCAAGCGAGTGCCCAAAATCGCGTCGATCGACCAACCAGTGTTTCCGTGGCGAAAGAACAAGCCGTTCCGCATAATGGGGAGAAACGCGTCGAGTAAAACGAAACGGTGGCCGATTTGGCCCTAATGTTCCGGTCCGGCGGATTTGCAACCAGCCAACCGTACCACGGTGTTTCGCCGCGGTGGAGCGTTGCGTGTTTCACGCCGCCACGGCTCCCACGTACGCAACGTGGGAGGCCACGAGTCCAGAGCCTTGCAAGTGGTGCTCCGCCGGGCTGGAACATTGGGGCTAAATCCGTAGCGGTCGCTCAGCTCGATTGGATTGCTCCCGATGGGACTGCTCCAGTGGATCAAGTCGCGGTTTGCACCTCGACCGATCGTGCGCGATGTCTCGCGGATGACTTCCGATGCCGTCGGCGACGATGCGGCGACACGGCACGAGGAGGTCGATACCACAGTCCAGCCACTTAAGCCTGGTCACTTGCGCCTCGGCGTTCGCGACCCGCGGCTGCTGCCGAAGCCCAAGCCGAATGCCTTGCTTCGGTGGCGGAAGAAGCCAAAGATCATGGCGCGAGAGGAAGCCGATCGGCTTTTCTCGGAGACGCTCCGCACCAGCGACCGGAATGTTCGCGACCTGACAGCCGACGTCGAGCAGCTCCGCCGCTACGGACTTCCCGTGTGGACGAACGAAGGTGAGGTCGCCGCGGCGCTCGGCCTGACAGTCGGACAACTGCGGCATTACAGCATTCATCGCCAGCGGGAAACCACGCCGCATTACGTAACGTTCGCCATCTCCAAACGGTCGGGTGGGCAGCGGCAGATTCACGCTCCGAAGCGGCGATTGAAGGCGGTTCAGCGAAACCTGCATGAGCAACTTGTCAGTCGGTTGCCCGTCAGTCCTTTCGCCCATGGTTTCTGCAAGGGCCGCTCGGTCGCAACCAATGCGGCGCCGCACGTCGGGAAGTCGGTCGTCATCAAGCTCGACATCGCCGATTGTTTTCCGACGATCCATGTCGGGCGCGTGCGCGGGCTCCTGATTGGCTATGGATACAGCTACCCGGTGGCGCAGACGCTCGCCGTGATGATGACCGAACCGCCGCGTCAACCGGTTGAAGTGGACGGCCAGTTGTATCACGTGCCCGTTGGCCCGCGCGTCTGTGTTCAAGGTGCTCCGACGAGTCCTGGCCTCTGCAATGCCATCTTGAGACGACTGGACTATCGCCTCGCCGGCCTGGCACGAAAATACGGTTTTGAGTACACACGATACGCGGATGACCTGAGTTTCTCCGGCCACGCCCTGGCGGATATCAAACCGATCGTGACCATCGCCGCTCGCATCGCCCGAGAAGAAGGTCTACCCCTGAATCGCGATAAGACGCGCGTGCTACGGGCCGGCCAACGCCAAGTGGTCACCGGGGTCGTGGTCAACGAGACAGCCGGCCTTTCACGTCAAGAACGCCGCCGTCTGCGGGCCGCTCTACACCAGCGGCGCCAGGCTGGAACTCCCGATCTCGCAAAGGACCGTCAACTGCAAGGTAAACTCGCGTATCTGCGAATGCTCAACCCGGCGCAAGCCGACGCCTTGGTTGCCAAGGCTGTGCGCGGAGAAAGCTGAAACGCATCTTCAAGGCCAGGACGCGTTCCGGTGTGAGTAACTCTCGGTGGCGCAGCGCAAGACGTCGTGTCGTGGCCGGCTTCAGTTTATTTCTGGAAATCCCCCGCGCGGATGATGACCAGCCTGTTCGGATCGACGTGCTTGCGGAAAGCGTCCGCGACCTTGGCTGGAGTGAGGGCGAGAATCGCCTTTTCCTGGTCGGCGGCGAAGGCGAACGTACGGCCGGTGTTCAGGTTCGAGACGATCTGCCCGGCGATCGCCGCATCGCCGGTGCGGCCCACTTTCTGGGCTTCCACGAACGCCTGTTTCGCATCGGCGACTTCCTTGTCGGTCGGGCCGTCCTTGAGGAACCGCTGGAGTTCCTCCATGACCGCGGCGGTGACCTTGTCGATGTTCGCCGGGTTGGTGCTGACGGTCACCGTCAGCGAGGCCACCGGATCGCGGGACGAAGCCACGAACGACGAGGTCGCGCCGTAGGAAAGTCCGTCCTTCTGGCGAATTCGGTCGCCGATCCGCGAGGCGAGCGTGCTGCCGCCGAAGATGAAGTTGCCGATCCGCAGCGCAGGGTAGTCCGGGTCGCTGTCCGAAAGCGGGAACGAAAGCCCCGCGAGGTATTCCGCGTTCGACTTGTCGGGCGTGACGATGTCTTCCTTCAATCCCGGTCCCATTGTCCGCCACCTTGTGGTCGATCCGCTTGAACGGCACCTTCGATTCCCAGCCGGACAGCATTTCCTTCACGAGCCGTAGCGTGCTCTCCGGGTCAAAGTCGCCGACGACGCCCAGCTCGGCGTGCGAGCCGCCGATCTGCGTTTCGTAAAGCGTCTTGATCTGGTCGAGCGTGACGTGCTTGGCGCGGTCGATCGTTTCCTCGAGGGTCGGCACATAACGCACGTCATCCTTCGAGTAGGGCGACAGGGCGCGGCTGAGCTTGTTTCGGGCCAGGGCGGCCGGTTCGGTGCGGCCGGACGGAGAGCATCGAGGCCATGCGGAGCTTCGAGGTTTCAAACTCCTCCGCGGGGAAGGCCGGCTCGCGGAGGATCTCGCCCAGCAGCTCGAGCGCCTGCGGCAGCGTGTCGCGTTTGGCTTCAACGGAGAAGGTCAGTTGCCCCGGCGTACCGCCGGCCGCCGCCGCCACCGCGACCGCCGCGACCGCCCGCGGCCGCCGCCGCCGCCACCGGTGCCGATGCGGATGCCCAGCGAATCGAGCTCCTCGCGGAGGGCCTGGCGATCGTGTTTCTTCGTGCCGGCCATCATCAGGCCGGGAAGCATTCCGGCCGCGGTCGTCTGGCCCTTGAGTGATTCTTCGTTGCCGTAGTGCAAGGTCAGCACGAGCGAGACCGTCTCGCCGCGGTTCTTCTTGTGCAACAGGCCGGCTTTCAAGCCACCTTCGTTGATGAGTTTGATCCGGGAATCCAGATTGGCGGGCGAGGGGTCGAAGGCTTCGCCCGCCGCCGCGACGGTGCCGCCTTTGTAATCCTTCACGACCAGGTCGATGGGGGGAGCGTTCGGCACCGCCAGACGCGTCGATTCCTTGGCTGGGATGTAGAGACCGACCGTGCGGTTGGGCTTCTGGAAATAGGCTTTCGCCACGCGGTTGACGTCGGCCGCCGTCACGGCGGCGACGCGATCGCGCTGGATGAACAGCAACCGCCAGTCGCCGTGGCTCGACGCCGAGCTCAGGGCCTGTGACATCGCCTGGCTGTTCGATTGGAGCATCTCGGCGTTCCGCTTGCTGCGGACTTTCGCCTTGTTCACTTCGTCGTCGGTGAACGGCACGTCGCCGAGCGATTCGAGCGTTTTCACCAGGGCGTCGCGCACCGCGTCGAGCGTTTCCGGCGGGCACGACGCCGAAGCGAAGAAGAGGCCGGGATCGTGCGAGTTATCCGAACTGGCGAACGCGTTGGTGGCCAGCTTCGATTCGACCAGGGCCTTGTAGAGCCGGCCGTTCGGCGACTGCGAGATGATGCCGCCCAGCAGACTCAGCGGTGCCCAGTCGGCGTGCGAGGCCGCGGGAACGTGATACGCCACGCCCGCCGAGCCGACCGCGCCAACCCGGCGCAGCGTGACCGTCCGTTCGCCGTCTTGGGGCGGTTCCTCGGTGTAGGTGGCATCGAGCTTGCGCGTCGGTTTCGGGATCGAACCGAGGTATTTTTCCACGAGGGCGAGGGCCTTCGCCTCATCGAACTTGCCGGCCACGATCAGCACGACGTTATCCGGCTGATAATACTTCTTGTAAAAGGCCTGGAGGTTTTCGATGGGCACGCGTTCGATGTCGGAACGGCTGCCGATGGTGGACTTGCCGTAGTTGTGCCATTCGTAGGCCGCGGCGTAGATCCGCTGGTTGAGGATCGGAGCCGGGGTTGTTCTCGCCGCGTTCGAACTCGTTGCGGACGACCGTCATTTCCGACAGCAGGTCCGCTCCCTTGACGTAAGCTGTTGACGAGCCGATCGCGATTCGAGAGCGATGCCGAACTCGAGGTTCTCGTCGGTGGCGGGCATGGTCTCGAAGTAGTTGGTGCGGTCGTTATTCGTGGTGCCGTTAAAGCTGGCCCCGTGATCGCGAAGCGCCTTCGGCACTTGCGGGTGGTAGGGCGTGCCCTTGAAGACCATGTGCTCGAGCAGGTGAGCCATGCCGGATTCACCGTAGCCTTCGTGGCGGCTGCCGACGAGCACGGTCATGTTCACGGTCACGGTCGGCCGCGACGCTTCAGGAAAGAGCAGCACCCGTGCCCCATTGGCGAGCCTGTACTCCGTCACGCCCTCGATCGAGGCGACTTTGACCGGCGGCTCCGCCATCGCGGTCAGCCCGATCACGAAGAAAACCCAACCGAACACAAGCAACCGACGCATGGCGAAACCCTCCGGAAAGTTTTGTGGATTTCGGGATTATAGCCGCGGAAAATGCGGCTCGCTAGTATGTGGAGCGTAACGCGATCGTCGTCTTCAGCAAAGGCCCCGTGGGACTTAACCGAAGCTTCGCTCATTCGGTGCGCGCCGGTCCGCCGGCGGCCATTGCGCTGATTCTTTGAGGTAAAGTGCGCGGTCACGAATACGCCTGGGCGGGACGATGCGAATGCGGCAGAATGACTATCGAATAATCGACCTATGATTCGGCGTTATCAGATATATCCTGTACGGGATCGCCTTCGCAAAGCTCACCCGTGGCCGGTGGTTTCGGATAGAAGACACACAGCGCGCATCGCAGGCCGTGGCTGACACGCTGTCGTCACGCGATCATCTTTGCAGCCCGCGACTCATCCAAGAGCAACCTGGCAGTCTCGACGAGGAACTGCACGGCACTGTTCTCAATAACGGGTGTCGTGAACCCGTGAACGATGGCGCTCCTCGCCTGGAAGATCCCTTCGAGACGTCCCGGAAAACACTGCTTTGTAGCACGCCGGCCGAATAGAGTTCGTTGAGCATCGTCCGTGGAGACGATCCCCAACCAGCCTCGTCCCCGTTTGCCTGAAGCCTCCGTCGCATCGCCGTTTCCAGAACGGCCCAGGCGGCGATGAGGGCCTGCGGGACAAAACCCGCCTGGAGCATCCGTTCGACATCGCCCAAGGCACGGCGAATCTCTTCTTCGGAGGGCTCGTTCGCTTCCTTCTTTTCCGGCATCGGCTGGCTTTCAGATCCCAGTACCATGAGGTCGAACCTCCAACCGGGCTCTTTTTCGATAATCTCCGCATACCTCGGGAGTTCGCGGTCCGCTTCCAGGTCCGATAGGCTTTTCTTTGCCGACGCAAGGACACAGCCGTCACCTCGCCTGGCGATGATCTCGACCTTGAAATCCTTGGCAAAGTTCGGCAGATCATCCGGCCCGGGTCGGAGAACGACTTTGTACCCTTGGGCTCGGTATCTGTCAGCCACTTGGTTCAGGCGCTGTTCGATATTCATGGCATCAGTTCGGAAGTGGAAAGGGGTCTATCGGGTCTTCGATCCGCACATAAACGAATGGCGAGCCTGCTTGAAGTGCCGTCACAACGACCTTGGATACTCTCGCAATGGAGAACGCCGCGCCGATCCTTAAATGAGATATCTCGGCGTGGATGATCTGCCGGTCATCGTCGTAGACGATCTGTTGCATCTCATCAAGAATTGGCTTGGACATGTTGTCCACGTCAACCGACGGCTTGTTCCCCGCATAGAAGTTGATGATGATCGCCTTCAAATGTCCCGTGAGAAGCGGGTTGGCCCAGAGCGGTCCAGCCGCTCCCGCGATGATCGCCCGCCATGCTATCAGTTTCGCTTTTCCGTTTTGCGTGCTTTGCTGGTTCGAGATCGGCGGACCGAGAACCACGAACTCCAGGTGCATGGCCATCGGTAAACCCGCGCTCCATTTCCTCGCCACCAGATTCGATCTTGCATTGTACCGCGGCAGCTTGAACGCGACCAGCAGTCCCCCAATGCCGCAACTCACATGCGCGACCTTAGCCTAAACGCGCGAACCTCCCTCTGCGAGATTCGAGAAATCGCATTTTTTCCACGGGTCCGCGGTCGAAATGGTGGGGGCATGATCGTCATGATCGTAGTGGCTGAGCATTGTGCTCGCCCGTGACCATAAAGGAGAATTTCCGTGAAATACTTACTGCTGCTTCTTGTTGCAGATTCGCGGTTAATTCGGTAGAAACGACAGTTGTGGCGGCTGATCGGGGTAGCGCGTGCTCGAACGGGGGAATCATCGTGCGTCTTGAACTCGTCATTGCGATAGCGTTCGCGGTGCTGGCCCCTGGGGCAGTCACCACCGCGCGGGTGCCGGGAACCCCTGGCAACGGCCAGACTCCGCTCCCCGGGGCGGTCAAGGCCATCCAGCCGGAGAGGCAAACATTGCAACTTCATTCCGAGCCATTGCATCCGGGACTGCCACTGACGGAAAGCGACAAAGGGGTCTTCGGTGTCTCCCTCGCCGCCGTGGTGGATAGAAAGGGGTTTGGTCGAGGTACCTTGAGCCTTGACCGAAACGCGCCCACTTTCGACGAGTTCGGCTTCCGGACGACCAACGGCGTCCTGCCACCGGTTAAGCTGGATTGCACCCTGAACTTGGTGAAGAAGCGGACGTTTCGGAACAAGTACCCGGCAGGGCGAACTGGAAATTGCACAGGAGGAGGAGTGGCTCCTCTATAAGATCCAGGGTCCGAAGATCACCAGCCGGCTCTTCCTGGCAATGAGGGCGGAAGGCCGGGCCGCCTTGTGCCGGGCTTATCATCTGCTGGTGCACAACAAGGCCGGGAAGGTCCAGTACGCCGTCGATGTCAGCCCTCCGGTCATACCACTACCGCCCGTT
This sequence comes from uncultured Planctomycetota bacterium, assembly GCA_963720335.1. Classification (GTDB taxonomy): domain Bacteria; phylum Planctomycetota; class Planctomycetia; order Isosphaerales; family Isosphaeraceae; genus CAVRFS01. Next base: position 51,277 of record CAVRFS010000054.1, read on the forward strand.
CCGCCTTGTCACCCGGGCTGCTTCCCGGCGGGCACGGCGATCCATGTGCCGGGCGGGACGAAACCGATCGAGAGCGTCCGCGAGGGCGACCTGGTTACAACGGTTGGCACGGACGGCGTTGGCTCGTCCGCCAAAGTGGTGTCGGTCTTCGTGACGAGGAACCGCCTGGTGGAGGTGCGGACGGAGGCGGGAAGTCTGCTGACGACCGAGACGCAGCCATTCTCCCTCGCGAGCGGTGGACTCCGGGCCGTAGGCGAACTGGAGGCGGGCGACCGAATTTGCCCGCTGGAACGGCAGCGGGTGCCGGCCCGCAACGGTGCAGTCCGTGTCGGCTACCGGCCGGGAAGAGGCCGTTTTCAATCTCATCCTCGGGGATCGGCGATCTTCCTCGCCAATGGTTTCCTCGTCCGCAGCAAGCCGCCGGCACCCGCGTCGCCTGGCCGGACGCGAGGGCGTGGTCCCCTGACTGTTCCTGCGCCCTGACGGACGATTCTGATCTCGTCCCAGGACGTTGCCCAGGGCTATTTTCGGCAGCCCACTTGGATGAAGTGCTTTTCAATCAAAACGAATCCACCGCCTCTGGCGGTGTGACTCCTTAAGGCTCTGCCGTTTCCGGCGTGAATTTGCGACGGTCCTCCTTGAGGAAGGCCCCCATGGGGCAGGAGGACCGCCATGAAAGATTGGCAGAGCCAAGCCCACGTGAAGTGGGATTGCAAGTATCACGTCGTGATCATCCCGAAGTACCGTCGGAAGGTGTTGTATGGGAGGATGCGACGAGGGATCGGCCAGATCCTGCGGGACCTGTGCCGTCAGAAGGATATCGAGTTGGTTGAGGGTAAGGCAATGCCTGACGACATCCACATGCTGCTGAGTGTGCCCCCGAAGTACAGCATCGCCATGGTGATCGGGTATCGGAAGGGGAAGAGTGCGACCCGGATTCACCGGGAGTTGTTGCACACGAAAGGAACGCTGTTCGGCCGGAGTTTCTGGGCCCGGGGGTACTGCTTGAGCACCGTCGGGCTGGACGAGGAGAAAATCCGGCGTTACATCCGCGACCAGGAGAAACTCCAACGTGATCAAGACCAAGGTGAGTTGAACCTCGATTAACCCAACGGCCCCTTTAAGTGTGCATTCCTGATACCACCGGCTCTAGCCGGTGGTGGCTCATTTGCCGACGGTCAACACGGCTCACGGCGATCGGCACGAAATCACCAACCGGGCAATCGAGGCGATGGCGCCGCTCGATCCCTAAAATCCTGTGATTGAACGGACGGTCGAACGTGTAAGTCTTGTCCCAGGATGAAGAAAGCCCTTCGATCGTTCGGCGTCGCAAATTATTGGACGGGTCCGCGGTCGAAATCGCGGAGGGTGATCGTCATGATTGTAGTGGCTGAGCAATGTGCTCGCCCGTGACCATGAAGGAGAATTCCCATGCAATACTTACTGCTGCTCTATTCGGACGAGGCCGGCTGGTCCAAGCTGACGCCGGCCGAGCAGGAACAAGGGATGGCGGCCTATCACGCGTACACCGAGGCGCTGACGAAGGCCGGCGTCCTCAGGGGCAAGAATCGCCTTCAGCCGATTTCGAGTGCGACGACCGTTCGCGTCGTGGATGGCAAGTCGCAGGTGCTGGACGGCCCTTACGTTGATTCCAAGGAGCAGCTCGGCGGCTACTATCTCATCGACGTGCCCGATCTTGATGCCGCGATCTCGTGGGCCGCCCGCTGCCCGGGTGCGGGTCACGGCGTCGTCGAGGTGCGTCCGAGCTGGGTGACGGGCATGAGCTGAGCACGACGAACCCGAACGGTGGCGACGGGCAGGCTCGCGGCATGGCCGACGCGGTCGCGCGGCGCAGCTACGGCAAGCTCGTCGCCCTTCTCGCGGCTCGCACAGGGGATGTAGCGGCCGCCGAAGACGCCCTGTCGGAGGCGTTCGTTTCGGCGCTGGCAAAACTGGCCGCTGAACGGTTGTCCGTCGAATCCGGAAGCCTGGCTCTGACCGTCGCCCGGCGAAAAGTCATCGACTTGCCCGGCGACGGCGCACCAGCGAGATCGCGGTCGAGCAGTTGCAGCTCGTCGCGGAAGGCTGGATCCCAGCGGCGGCCGACGCGGACATTCCGGATCATCGTCTCGCGTTGATGTTCGCCTGCGCGCATCCAGCCATCGACCCCGGCGTTCGGGCGCCGTTGATTCTGCAGGTCGTGCTCGGACTGAATGCCGCGACGATCGCGTCGGCGTTCCTGATGTCTCCGGCGACCATGGGCCAGCGACTCGTGCGCGCCAAGAACAAGATCAAGCAGGCCGGCATTCCGTTTCGAATCCCCGAGCGTGAGGAGCTCGCCGGCCGGCTCGATGCCGTACTGGATGCGATCTACGCCGCCTTCGCGGAGGGCTGGACCGACCCTGGCGGGACCGATGTCGTGCGCCGCGACCTCGCTGAGGAAGCCTTATTTCTCGGTCGGCTGGTGACCGAGCTCTTGCCTCAGGAACCGGAGGCACTGGGCCTGCTTGCGCTCATGCTGCACGCGGAAGCCCGGCGCCGCGCGCGGCGCGAATGCGCAAGGCGAGTACGTGCCGCTTGCCGAGCAGGATACTTCACTCTGGGACTCGCAGATGATCGATGTGGCCGAGGCGCTGCTCCGTGCGCGAGCACATTGGGCGACATCGGCCGCTATCAACTCGAAGGTGCACTTCAATCGGCGCACGTGCATCGCCGCCGCACGGGTCACGCCAACTGGCCGGCGGTCGTGCAGCTCTACGACGCACTGTTGACGCTCTCCGGATCGCCGGTGGTCGCGATCAATCGCGCCCTGGCTATTGCGGAGGTCCACGGCGCCGACGCCGCTCTCCAGGCGATGGAAGCGATCGCCGCCGATTCACGGCTCACCGAATACCAGCCCTACTGGGCTGCACGCGCGGAACTACTGGCCAAGACCGGTGCGAACGGCGAAGCGCGCCACGCGTACGAAATCGCCATCGGTCTCGAACGCGATGCCGCGGTCCGCCGCTTCTTGCAGCGGCGTCAGTCGGCCTTGATGGGGTGATCATCTTCGGTGACGGGCATGTTGCACCCTCGGCACGATGCGGCTCGCGTTCCGATTGGCTAAAGTCTGCTGGAAGATCAGCCCGAGATGGCATCGAGGGCTGCCAGAAGTGGACGGCATTGGTCGGGATTGATCATTTGAACGAAGGCGACCTGCCCGCGAATCCGGCTTCGAAATTCCTTTCGTCCGGTATTGACACGTCGGAAATTCCCGACATATATTTCTTGCATGACGACGACCCCCGATGTTTTCGCAGTTCTGTCGAATCCGGTTCGCCGCCGGATTCTGAGCTCCTGCTCGATCGGCCTTACACAGTCAACGACCTGGTCGATGAGTTTCGACTGCACCGGCCGTCGATTTCGGAACATTTGCAGGTGTTGCGGACCGCCCAGTTGGTTCGCTACGAGCGACGAGGCCGCGAGCGGTACTACCATATCGAGCCGGCTCGCCTGTTTGCGGTGAACGAGTGGCTGAAGCCATTCGAGCATTACTGGCGAGAACGGCTGCAAGCCCTGGATCGCACTCTTGAACTGGAGCAAGAAACCATGGTTCAACCAGGCACGATTCGATTGTCGCAATTCATCAATCATCCGCCTGCGAAGGTCTGGCAAGCACTCGCCGATCCAAAGATTCATGCGGAATGGTGGGCCGCGGGCGATGTTCGAGCCGTCGTCGGCCATCGATTCACGCTCGATATGGGGCCTGGGGGCAACAACGTGCGAAGTCATCGCGGTGGAACCCGAGCGTCTCCTGAGCTATAGCTTCGCGCCGGAACCCTCAATACGACGATCAGTGGCGACTGAGCCCGAGAACTCGGGTACTCGTCTGCACCTGGAGCACTCAGGTTTCGACCTCGATTCTCCGATGGGAAAAACAGCCTTCGACGGCATGGCACAAGGTTGGCCAAAAGTTCTGGAACGCATTACGCCGGCCATCGACTCCAGTGTGGTTGCCTGAGGTTGCACGGTTGCGGAAATCCTCGGCTTCATGGCTCGCGAATATCCACTACGCGACCATTGCCGAATCTTCCGCTTGACTTCCGCTAGTTGTATATACAATGCACATGGCAGTCGCGGACGCGCGCGAACGCGGACAAGCGATTTCACGCTTTTCCGCTCGTTTCTTTTCGGTTTCGAGTTGTATATACAATGAGTGGAGGCAGAACAATGAGGTCTTTCATCGCGAGTGTGTTGGCCGTTTGGTTCGGGTTGGTCTTTTTCGTCGGTGCGAATGGGGCGTTCGTTCGGCCGCCGGATGAGCCCCCGCTTCCCATTCTCATCGGCGTGACGGTCCCGTTGGTCGCGTTCATTGCCGCGTATTTGGGATGGGCGCGTTCCGGGCGTCGGTTCTCGCCGCCGACCTCCGGCTGTTGACCGCGATCCAGGGTTCGGCGCGTGGCGGGTTGGGCTTTCTGGCCCTCCATGCGCACGGCGTCCTGCCTGGCCTGTTCGCTGGCCCGCGGGGTTAGGCGACATCGCGATCGGGATCACCGCACCATGGGTGATGTTCGCGCGTAATCAGCCGCCCCAGCCTCGCGACTAGCCGCATGTTCGTGGTCTGGAACCTGCTCGGCATCTTGGATCTGGTCGGCGCCGTGAGCACGGGAGTTCTCGACTCGGGCATTGTCCCCGGACTTGTGACGGAAGTGACGACGGCTCCGATGTCACAACTCCCGTTGGTTCTCATCCGGCCTACCTCGTGCCGTTGTTCATCATGCTCCACGTCACCGCTGTACAGACGCGGCGACAGGCGTCGTCGACGGATCAAGTCGCGTTGGCCTCACGTCGCGATCGGGTGTCGGTAGGTTTGCGTCCGGACGCGACGACTGCTGGGCTGACGCGATGGCGAGCCAGGAATTCTCCGGATTCGGGTTAGCCCCACTCCCCTTGAATTAGCTGTAACCCATGCTGGCAGAATGGATTACAGAGATCTATTTTCTTGCGGTCGCCGTGATCGAATTCGTTACAAATGATATTTACATATCGTGAATCCATTCCTCAACCACGGAGGGGTGAAAAAGGCAGCGATGAGTTCTGACACGAGGCTCGTGCACGCGATCGACAACCAAAGTACACCGATCGAATCGGTGAATCAACGAGCTCACTGGTATGTCGGTTTGTCAGTGTGGAGCAGCGCGAAGATTTCCGGCCTACGAACATAGTCGCGTGCGGTCTTTCCAGCCCGGTTCTTGATTGCCGACCCGGGACCATGGCGCAAGTAGCCTGATGATCTCCACGACCTGTTCTGACTTGCCGGCTGTCGCCGGTGGCACTCCGGGGTTGGTCACCGCCCGATGCAGTGGCGTCGACCGCGTCCGCCGATCAACCGCGTTGACGTGGGTGGCCGTTCTCCAGGAGGAGTTTCACCGCCGCGGGGCTGCGAAACCGGACGGCGCGATGGAGGGGTGTGACGCCATTTTTATCGGTCTCGTTGACATCGGCGCCATGACGCAGAAACAAACGAATCACCGCTTCTTGGGCGGCGAGGATCGGGATCGTGTGCCGAGGCCGCAGCGAGCAGCAGACCGTCCACGCTGACGCCAGGCTTCAGTGCCGTCTGTGAGGCTCGCAAGCTCCAACGTAAACGCCCATTGGGCCAATTTCGCACACGAGGTCATTGGGGTGCCTATGGATAGTCCGCCGAACGATTGGATGAAAGGCCGAGACGGGACGTTTGGGCCGATGACGTGTCCGATCAGCCCCAGTGGGTGGCTCCTTACGCTTGTTCCTATCCGGTTTTCCGAGCGCTTATCCCGGCTACCAATATCGCTACCAAGCCCATCGGGCAACCCAAACCGGCTTCCCCTACCGAGCGAGCAGAGCGGGTGCAATTCCGGCATGGAGGCGGCAATCACCCTCCGCGCCGGAATCGAAGCAGGCGGTCGAGAAAGTCTGGCGGCGAGTCGGCCTTGATCGAAAATCCCGTGACACACACGGCGTACCCGGTCGTCTTTTTGGCCCCTTGGCGCGATGAGCCCCGAAGTCCGGATTGCTCGGGGCTTTCGGATTTATCCTTGCTCAAGTTCATGTGGCCGCCAGGTGCCGGTCTTCCAGCTTCAAGCCAGGCAGCTGGCTGAACTCTGGCGGTATTGGCGGTGACGAGTGTAAGACTGGCAAAGCGGGCATGACCGGCCAAGAGCACGTCGTACGGGCCGATCATACAGCCCTGGGATTCCAGAAGAGGCCGCGAATGCGGCTCGGCTTCCCTCGCGGCCTCTCCGTCAAAAACTAGCTCGCTAACCGTAACCAGCAACAACTCAACCTTGGCCAGTTCCTTCGCCGGGTCGGCGGACTTTCGACCCCAGTGAATAGCTCGTAACTTGTGATACTGGAAATTGCGCAGTGTGCTGGCGGGACCGCTGCCATGCGTTGCAGCACCAGGGTGTGATCCCGCATCGCGGAAATGCACGTGTTCGTGTCGAGCAAATAGCGTATGCGCAACGATCACCCAGAATCGGAGCCGGCGGAACTCGCCCTTCGTTTGCCGCGCGAACGCGGATGGTCGATGCGAATGCGATCAAAGAACCCGAGCGGCCATGTTGCGGGCTTGATCGGTTGCAGGACAAGAGACTCACCCTGCCGTCGAATGGAGACGGTGTCTCCTTCCAGTTCAAACCCCTCCGGCAATTTCACGAACTGGCATCCGTCCGTCCGTATTATTTCAGCAACTTTCATCGCGTTCCCCCTTCTCATAGCAGCATCGCGCATAACCAATTATAGCAAAAGCTAGCGTCCGTCCTCAAATCGTCGAACTTAAGAAAACTAGCGGCGTTCTGCGGCGGGCGGTCAATTTAACCGCAGCGGGGCTGCGAAACTCGGACGGCGCGGTGGAGGGGTGTGACGCCATTCTTGTCGGTCTCGTTGACATTCGCGCCATGACGCGATAACAAACGAATCACCGCTTCTTGGAGGCGAGGATCGGGATCGTGTGCCAAGGCCGCGGCGAGCGGCAGACCGTCCACGCTCAGGCCAGGCTCCAGCGCTGTTGTAAGGCTCGCAAGCTCCAACGTAGACGCCCAATGGGCCAATTTCGCACGCGAGGTCATTGTGGTGCCTATGGATAGTCCGCCGAACGATTGGATGAAGCAGAACTCTCCGTGTGCGATTTCCCCGATCGTTAGGAACTTCGACGGAGGGCTACAATAGAGCGAAGTGCCTCGTTCGACGAAACGAGTCGAGTTCCCGCAGAGCCATTCTGGAATCAGGCCAATGACCGCCCATTTCGACGAGATGTCGGACTTTGTCAACCAACCATCAAAGCAGAAGAAGTCGGGCGGAAAACCACGCTGGTTAAGTTGCTTGCTGCTCTCGGCATCATCGTGCTACTGATCGCGGTCCGATCGCCAGCCAGCCGTAGCGTCCCGCCCTCCCGCTCGCCCGCCCGTGGTGTGCTAATAACCTCAAGCAAATCGCGTCGGCCTATACGAATACGAATCAACATACAATGCGCTGCCTCCCGCCTACACGGTCAGCGCGGACGGTAAACCGCTACACAGTTGGCGGACGCTCATTCTACCGTACATGCAGCAGCGATCGCTTTACGAGACGATCGACCTTTCGAAAGCATGGAACGATCCCGCGAACGCGAAAGCATATACCACGGAGATTTCGCAGTTTCGTTTCCCCGAAAGAAAGTTACCTGGCAGCAACACCACGTACTTGTCCATCGTCTCTCCGAATGGATGTTTTCTTCCGGACAAACCCAGGCAACTGTCCGAGATCACGGACGATCATGGTTTAACGCTGATGGTGATCGAAGCAGACGCCGACCATGCCGTCCACTGGATGGCCCCGATAGATGCGGACGAGTCGTTGGTGATGGGTGTCAGCCGAAAGTCAAAGCTGAATCACGCCGCATCGGCATGAACGCGTTATTTGTCGATGGGAGCGTTCGCTTCATGAAGGCCGATTTTCCGGCCGCTCAGCGTCGCGCGATGATTTCTATCGCGGGGAACGACAACGATGCCGCCAGGGGGCCGGACTGATTTGAGTCTTAGAGCCACCAGCGGCGATCATCGGAGGCCCGACGCCGACCTAATTGGCCTTATCGCCTGCCCGCGGGGACAGCACAGATTGAACGGATGGACGTCTGACTTCGTCGTTTACCCAACTCGCTCAATTCGAAGGCCGTTTAGCGGTATCAGCCAACTCATCGATGTCGCCAACAGATCGACCCATGTGGCCGTGACACCTGTTACCGTGGCCAACCCGCCGATCAGTCGGAGCACGACAGCCAAGTAACAACAGAAAACCTCGCAGCATCCAGCGACGATGAGCAGGAAATAGTCGCTTCACTGCCGATCTCCAGCCGAGTGCGACACACATTCCCAGTCGCGACGGCCAGCACGGCCAACCCCGAGGCCGCGATGGGGCCGGCCGCGGCATAGAAAGCCATCCATAGGCCGCCGGGAACGACCAGGAGCAAGACACATGGAAATTCGAATCGTCCCGGACAGCGATGCCATCTCGGAAACCGCGTTCGAAAAATGATGGCTGACAAGGATCATTCCCAACAACGGGCGGAAAGGGTCCAGACGCGATATGCGTATAGAACGCCCAGCGGAACAAGCGCCATGCGTCGACGCGAGGCCACTGAAAGTCTCGTCCGTCCATTCCATATGACTTTGACCGAAAAGAGCGATCGCGAAAAAAACGAAGAAGGGCAACTGGGGTTGATTCCGATATTGCGAAACCTTATCGTGACTTCCGGTCTCGCGAAGCGAGAAAGTCAGCAGGCCGGGCACCGCCCATGCACATCATCTCGCGGAAGGCGCTGCGGGAATTCTGGGAGACACACTCGGCCGCCGAGTTGCCGCTTCGCCAGTGGGAAGCTGTCGTCAGACGGGCCAATTGGCGGGATTCGGCCGACCTGGAAGTGACCTACGGTCGCCGATAAGGTTGAAAAATACGTCGTGTTCAACGTCGGCGGTAACAAGTATCGGCTCATTGCAATCGTCAGTTACCCGAAGCGTAAGGTCTACATCCAGCATGTGCTGACCCACAAGAGTACGACCGTGGCACGTGGAAAGGCGACTGAGGTCCGGCCCGCAGACCGGGCGAGCGACCGTTATTTCGTTCTGATCCAGGAGCTACTTCTGTCCCCGCTCCGTTCGAACAGGGAACTGGATCGGGCCATCGCGATGATCGATCGGCTCCTGGCTCGGGGCGGGTTGGCAGGGGATGAGGAGGATTACCTCGACGTGCTCTCCGACCTGGTCGAGAAGTACGAGGAACAGCACTATCCGATCGAGCCGGTCTCGGCCTCGACGCTCTCCGGCACCTGGTCGAGTCGAGCGGCAAGACGCAGGCGACCGTCGCCGCAGAGGCGGGGCTGCCGGAGTCGACGCTGTCGGAGGTCCTCTTGGGCAGACGCCGGCTCAATACCCGGCACATCGGCATCCTGGCCCGCTACTTCCGGATCGATCCGGGCGTCTTTCTTGAGCGCCAGCCGAGTAGGATGCGTCTGGTTTGCATCGACAGTTTGCGACGATGCTGGCGGCGGTTCCACCTCACCAACCTGGACCGTGCGATCGCGTTGCCGAAAGTGCTTATCAGACAGTGCTTTAATCGGCGCGACACGGATTTGAACCTGCGACCTCATTGTCCCGAATCGAGCGATCGGTGCTGTCGTAAGACATTTCTGGGTAGAGGGTTAGTGTCGGTCGTGTACGCAGGGGGCATCGTCCGAATGGTGCGTTGGAGCCTGATTGAGCTGGACACTTCATACCAGGTGCACGCGGTGACCGACGTCATAAGTCGCCGGTCGGTCAAGGGTAAGTGGCGCCGAAATCTCGGTGCGTTGGGGGACGAAGTGTCAAGGAACCAGATCCTCGTCTGGATCAACTGATCGGACTGAGGACCATCGTCGCTAACAAGCTCCCGCGCTCGTGATCGATGGCGATCGTCGGCAGACAACGCTGAAGACCAAAGGCTGGCTTTGGCAACGCGGCGCCGGGATTGGGGCGCCAATTCGTTTCATCTCGAATCGGGGATCTTGGTCTCTGTCACCTGCTCGCCGTTCCTCGCTCACGTTCGGCACCAGGACTCAACCCGGCCAGCAGACCAGTCGGCATCGACCGCAAGCAAGCCACCGGTTGGAGCGGTGAAGCTCAGAAACATTGCGTCGAAGGTCTCAGGCGTCGCGGGGATCCACGGACCGTCATGGGGAAAGCGCGAGACGTTGACGTGCCTCTTTCAAAAACCCGGTAGCCTCCTTGTCTGCTTTCCACTGTGGCTGGTCGCTAAGGCCCGTGAAGCTGCCGCAAGTAGTCGTGTGCCTTATCTGACTCGCCCAAGGCGTGGTGGGCCATCGCCAGGAATGCCAGATCTGACGGTTGCGGGCCTGTAGTCCTGGTCCGATGCGCCTGGTGCGAGCGCAACAGGGTCACGACCGCATCTCGGTAAAGTCCGTTACGATATTGAAGGACGCCGAGGGTTCTGCGAAATTCGACTGATCAGGCTGATGCCTGACGGCTGCCTCGGCCCAGCGGAGGGCACGACGATATCCTCTTTTTCGGCGTTCGGACGCACGGCGATCTGCCAACTTTTCTGGTACAGATCAATTGCGTTCTCGGCCAATTGGGTAGCCTTCAAGAGCGCGGCGGCCCGAATCTCGCTGTCTCAACGAGACATCCTGCCGAAGGCAATCCAGCACATCGGCTCGTAGCACGGCTTTGTGATCAGGGATCTAACGAGATTGTCGGCGAGCACCGAGACCCAGCGAACCGCCTCGGCCTTGTCGCCAGCGGCTCTAGCCCGATCAAGTAGTTGGGTCGCGAGGCGAAGCTTGTCGACGACGCTGGCGTTCTCGAACTCTTGCCTTAGCCAGTGCAAGCGGTCAAAGGCAACGTAGCCCGGAAATGGAAAGTCTGGATAGTTCTACTGTATCCGGAGGTTGACTGTACCTAACCATTTTTGCGATATTAGCTTCCGTCACGGAGATTCACACGAAGGAGGATGTCGTGGAACGGCGATTTGAAGTGCGGTTGGATGAGATGATCGATCAAGCCGAGGTGTCTCCCGAGCTTCTCAAGGATTTGTTCTCGACTGAATCAGTTCGTTTTGCCTTTTGTCGGCAGCCTTCTCGAGCCCAACAGAAACAGCATCCGCTTGAGTACATGAGCGGCTTGGTGTCTGGACTGAGACGCAAGACAAGCGAGGGGATCGCGTACCTGCATGATCAAGAGCGGCAGGGGATTCAGAAGTTGATTGGTTACGTGCCATGGGATCATCAGCCGTTGCTCGCCACTCTGGCAAGCCAGGTCGGCCAGGAGCTGGGCGAAGCCGATGGCGTGATTGTGTTCGACCTTCGGCATTTGCTAAGAAAGGAACCAAGTCGGTGGGCGTCGGCAGGCAATGGTGCGGCCGACTGGGCAAAGTTGAGAACTGTCAAGTCGGTGTCTATATGGGTTACGTGACAAGTATCGAACATGCAATTGTCAATGTACGTCTTTATGTTCCTGAAGATTGGGCGAAAGACAAGCGCGTCGCGCGGAAGCCGGGATACCCAAGACGATCCGATTTCAGACTCGCCATCAACTGGCATTGGAGATGTTGAAAGAGTGCGGAGGGGACCTGCCGCACAATTGGATCGCGGGCGACGACGAGATGGGGCGTCCCAGTGCTTTTCGGCTGGATTTGCGTACCCTTGGCGAACGATATCTGCTTGCGGTCCCCTCGAACACGCTGATCCGTGACATCGAGGCCCCTCGACGGTGTACTCGGGACGAGGTCGGCATCCCAAGAATCCTTTCATACGAGTGGATAAGTGGTGCTCGATGCTTCCCGAAGACGCTTCGACCAAAATCGATGTGCGGGATGGGGAGAAGGGACCGCTGGTGATCGAAGCGGTGAAGTGTCGGGTGAGAGCGGAACGAAACAGGTGGCACAGGACCTGACGAAGTACTGTTTATAACTCGAAAACGTCAACCCGATAACACGTACAAGATTGATTATTATTTGTCGAACGCGACCGCTGACGTGAAGCTGTCGGAATTGGCCCGGGTGGCCACGGCGGCGCATCGCATCGAAGAATGCTTCCGCCGAGCCAAAGGAGAAGCCGGTTTGGCGGACTATCAGGTGAGAACCTGGATCGCCTGGCATCATCACCAAACCCTCTCGTTGCTGGCCGCGTGGTTCCTGAACAAGGAGACGCGGGAGGGAAAAAAAAAGACCCCGGCTCTGACGATTCCGCAACTACGACAATTGATCAGCGGACTGATCGACGCTTACTTGCAAACGAACCTTCCGGCTTCGCTTCGTCGCCGCAGCACCCGTTGGTTGCAGCGCAACGAACAAGCAAGGTTTTACAATTATCGTTCGCGTAACATCTTACCACCATTGAAGAACCAGCTTAGAACCTGAAAGATACAGTAGAAATAGGGACTGGCATCGCTGCGAGTTCTTGTCGCTTTTTTTCCCAGGTCGGCTCGTCCCAGCGGGAAAAGACCCCTTGGTCGTCGAGGTATCCTCGAACGACGACCTGTGCCCAGAGTTCGAGGAGAGCCGGCCGCACGTTAAGGCACTCCGAAGCCGGCAATATCCGCACCTCCCAACCCTGATGTGACGTGATCGCAACGGTTCCGAATCCGGGGAAGTACTTGGGGCGTTGACCGAAGTCCCACGCGAGGGAAATGTTCTTCTCGGTCACCGTGTCGATGACGCCGTCGCCTGAAAGGACGAAGCGGCCGTCGGTGGCCAGGCGCTCAGCGCAGGATGGAACTTTCGGCCGGCCGGAGGTGAGAGTCGTCTCGAGGATCGGATGTCGAGAACTTCGGCTCCGTTATATCGTACGAGTTCCCCGTCGAGTTTAGCTCCGGAGAAATTGGCACCGGAAGGCGTCGGCGAACTGGACCCGCCGATTCGATACAAAGACTCGGAGCGTTCCTCTACCTCGACACCCAAATCCACGATCTCGATGAGATCGTCGGCCAAGAAGCGGGCTCCGCGATTACCGATTAGCTGATCGAGAAATGGGTCCGGCACTCGTGCCAAGGATCGGCTTCCCAGAGCCTGAAGATCCCTTTCAGAGGTTTACTGTCCGATGCTTCGACAGGATTACGCCGCGTCAAGATTCGGCGGCTGTGAGGACTGATCCAAACGTAAAGACCTTCCGAGCTCTGTGGATGCGAGAGCCGGCCCGATTCCCGGCCGTCGGCGGCCGAGAAAATAACGACCTCGTTTTGATCCTCGACCGCGATAATCCACTGGCCATCGGGCGACACTTGAAAGTTGTCCATCTTATGTTCCGGCCGATCAAGCCGCAATGGATCGGCCCGTGGCCACGTCGATCAACTCGGCTCGCCGAACTCCGCCCTCGGACCAACTCATAGAGCCTTCAGAGACACTCAGGCCCCTCAGGTCGTGACTCAGAACGACTGCGGTCGCGTTTGTCATACGAACTGGGTTAGCATGGTCCGCGACCCGCGTGATCTCCGAGAAAGAAAGATTCTTTGGATAGACGAAGCGCGACTCGCGGAGCTCGGACTTCGAGAGAAATCTGCAGTTACTCGTCGCCCAGAAGCGAACGATACTGTCGGTGTCGTTGGTGAATATCGTCTTGGCGTCTGGGCTGAAGCCGAACTGACGATTCTCCCCGCGGCTTGGTGCGACAGAACAGTCCGGGCCCCCGTCCGAAGGTCCCAGAGCTGTACCATTCCCCCCTCACTGTCCCCGAGCAAGGCGTGCCCATCACTGTCAAGGTTGGCCCCGAATCGTTCTCTGGAGTCGTCCGTCACCGGCGGCATAAGCGGGGCGAAGTCCTGTCCGACGGCGATGATCGCAGCGCCAATAAAGGTGCGTAGCTCGCTGACGCGGGAAAGCTGATCCTCGTAAGCCGGTTCGTCCAAACGGGGCATCTGAATGTTCGACAAGGCTTGATATCTTCGAGCCAATCTCAGCAAGGCGGACCGCAAGTCGGTTTTGATTTCGGCGAGATCGAGATCGATTTGGAGGCTCGATGCCGTAACGGCGGATTTGGATAATTCCAGACGCAGTTCCTGTTCTCGTTCATTTAAGAGACCTGGCGCAACCGCCCGACTCTGAGCTAACTCCTGGGCTTCATGAGCATTCCGCGTCGCCTCCATCTCCGCCGCCCTGGCCTTGATCGCCAGCACGGCGCTGATCCCGGCGGCTGCCATCAACAAACCCACGAAAGCCGACACAGTGGTGATGGCGACACGATGTTTGCGTACAAACTTCCGCACGCGATAGCCTGCACTCGGCGGCTGCGCTCGACCACATCATCGTGCAAGTACCGCTCCAGGTCGCGGGCCAGTGCGTTCGCCGTCTCGTAGCGCCGCGAACGCTCCTTCTCCAGACACTTCATCACGATCCAGTCCAGCTCGCCACGCATGAGCCTCGCCAGCTTCGCCGGCTCCGTCCTCCGCGTCGCGGCGATCGATGCCAGCGTCTCGGACGTGCTCAGCCGCGTGCTCGGCCGCGGCGGCTCCTCCTCGCGGATGATCCGCAGAATCTCCAAGAGCGCGCCTTGGCCCAGCCGCTTGCGGTCGATCGGCGTCGTGCCGGTGAGCAGCTCGTAGAGCAGGACGCCCAGGGCGTACACGTCGGAGCGGGTGTCGATGTCGAGCTGGTTGAGCTGTGCCTGTTCGGGGGACATGTACTCCGGCGTGCCGACGATCGCGCCGAACGCCGGTCACCAGGCTGACATCGGTCAGTTGCGAGCCGGCGGCTTTGGCCACGCCAAAGTCGATCACCTTCGGCACCGGCCGGTCGTCGTAGAGGGCGACCAGCACGTTGGTCGGCTTGATGTCCCGGTGGATGATGCCCTTCTGATGAGCGTGCTGAATCGCCTGGCAGACCGGAATGAACAGCTCCAGCCGTTCGCGGGGGGAGAGCTGGCGTTCATCGCAGAAGCGGGTGATCGGCACGCCCTTGACCAGCTCCATCACGAAGAAGGGCCGGCCCGAGTCGGTTGCTCCCGCGTCCAGCACCTTGGCGATATTGGGATGATCCATCAGGGCCAGCGCCTGCCGCTCGGCCTCGAATCGGGTCAGGACTTGCCGGGAGTCCATGCCCAGCTTGATGAGCTTGAGCGCGACCAGTCGCTTGACCGGTTGCGTCTGTTGCGCCATGAACACGGCGCCCATGCCCCCCTGGCCGAGTGTTTCGAGCAGCTTGTACTTGCCGGCGATGACCGCTCCGACATCCTCCTCGGGCCTGGTGAGACACGGTTTCAGCCGTGCTGGACCACTCCGGACAGTTCTGCATCGGCGGAGTGGTCGGGGGCCCCGGCCGCGCCGATCACTGCCGGAGTTGGCGGTTCCAGAAAGTTCCCGACCTGCGGATGGGCGGCGAGGAGGCGTTCCACGCGCTGCCGTAAGTTGCTGTCGTCGCCACACGCGGCGTTGAGGTAAGCAGTTCGCTCTTCCGCCGTACGCTTTTCCAGGGCCGCGAAGAAGATGGCTTCCGCGGGAGATTGTTCGGTCATGACACGAACTCCGATGACTCGATCGTTGTCATCGTTCAATGCGAAAAAACGGTGCGAGCCCCCTCACGGATTCGGAAAAGATTTCATTGACCTGTGTCCTCGCTGGAGTTCGCTGAAGAGCCAGGTCCGAGCAAAAGCCCACCAACGCTCGGCCGACGCGACAGAGATGCCCAGGGCGGAGGCCGCCTCGTGAGTAGATAAACCGGCAAAGAACCGCAACTTCACCAATTCGGCCTTGGCTGGCTCCTCGCTGGCGAACCGGGTCAGGGCTTCATCGAGCGCCAGCACGTCGTCGGGCGATTTCGCGAAGTACGTGATGATCCTGAAGTGGCGCTCGTCGTCGTCCACCGCCATGACGGATCGCCCGCTTGCGGCGGGCCGTGTCCACGAGAATTCGTCGCATGGCCTCGGCCGCCGCGGCGAAAAAGTGGCCGCGATGGTCCCAACTGTGTATCGGTTGATCTCCAACCAGGCGAAGGTAGGCCTCGTGAACCAACGCGGTAGGTTCCAGCGTCTGCCCCGGCTTCTCATGGGCCAGACGCAGAGCAGCCAGCCGCGCAGCTCGTCGTAAACGAGCGGCAGCAACTGGGCAGCCGCGTGCGGATCACCGGCCTCGATGGCGTGAACGATCTTGGTGATTTCGCTCATAACGCGAGGGCGGACCTATCGTTGAGAAACTCTTTCTACGTCCAACCGGTTGTGAACCGCGCCTGCGATTCTCACAGGAAAACCTTATCGCGATATCTCTGGGGGTTCCGAAAACAACATACCAAATTCGCGGGCGGGAGTTTGTGGGGCAAGAGACCAATTCGGGAGCTTATCACCCATCTCGCTTGTCGAGGCCATTGATCAGGCCGGATAGCATCCTGGCGATTTCCTCGAGAGTTTCCTTGGGCGACGTCTGTTCTTCCGTGGTGAGCTGGCGTCTGCGCCCCGCTGGTTCGAGCAAGGAAACGCATTCCTGGACGGACCCGCGAGCGATCCCGAAGAAGTTTCGCCGGTCGCCCTTCGCGAAGCGGCCGTTGCCTTCGGCAATGTTTGCCGAGACCGAGAGGGCAGCTCGATTGAGTTGAAGGGCGAGAAACCCGTATCCGCGGTCGAACTGTTCGGTCCGATCGCAGACCTGATCGGCGAAGTCGACAGCCTTCTGATAGGCGAGGAGATTCAGCCGCCCTTCTTCACCTTCGGTCGCCTCCGGGGAAGCCTTGTGCCGCTTTACCGGGACAACCTGGCCGGTCATGGGCAGGTATTCGAGCTGGTCGCCCAAAAGTTCGATGTAGGACACGGTCGGCTTCCGCCGGACTCGGACGCGATAGACCCACGCCCCGCCTGGACCGAGGGGGCCTCGCAACTCCGCGATGCGGCCAACCTGCCCGGCGAGATCCTTGATGCGCACATGATCGCCAAGATTAAACGAAGTCGTTACCTTGACTTGGGATTTCTTCGCCATCTCAGCTCACCCCACCACTACGGCTTCGACGTACGCTTCTTGAGAACC
Source organism: uncultured Planctomycetota bacterium (assembly GCA_963720335.1). Lineage (GTDB taxonomy): Bacteria > Planctomycetota > Planctomycetia > Isosphaerales > Isosphaeraceae > CAVRFS01. The sequence goes on from CAVRFS010000054.1 coordinate 68,265, forward strand.
ATGCGTAACCGATTGTACATCACGCCGTCAAGGGATGTCGCCAGGCCATCGCAACAAATCCTCCAGCTCTGAATCGTAGGCAGGTCCGGTATGCCACCGGGAGGGACGTGCCCGTGGTGAGCCGCCATATTTCTTAATTTGTTCAATTTTCCGAGGTGGGTGATTCGCAGCGGGTTCGCCGGATCGGCGGCACCGAGATCGAGGACGAAGCCAAATCGCTCGAAGTCCTTCCTGATATTCTCCATGTTGGGATTGCCCGGGTCCAGCTTCCTTTCCGCCGTAAATTGTTGCTGGAAAAGGATTTTAATCGATCGGATTCATGATTCTGGCGGAGAGGGTCATGGCGCATTCGGTGTAGAGGTCGCGGCAGAAGCCCTGGAATGAACACGGGTGGGGTCAGGAGACCCGTGCCCAACAAATGGTCGAGCACGCGAGTAGCGAACCATCGGGTGCCCAGACGGAGTGCCGCGCCCAACAAACGCGTCCCTTGAGTGCAACAATGATGGGGCGCATGGCCAAGGACGCTGACGCCTGGCGGCGAACCTCGACCTTCGGACTTGCGTAGGATAGAGCAACTGGCTTCTATTGAAGGCTCCACGGGAGAGCCGCTGGTTCGGGAACGCCGTCGCATGGCTAACCCGAGCATCGGCGGTGGAGTCATCGGACAAGACACGAGGTTGCGGAGGTTTGATCGGAGAATGAGCGTCGACATCCAGAAGATCAAGGATCAGGTTCTCCAATATTCGGACCAGCTCGAACGGGTCAAAACCGAGGTTCGCAAGGTCTTGGTCGGGCAGGACTTGATGCTCTCACGGCTCTTGATTGCGGTCTTGACCGGCGGGCACGTCCTGCTGGAGGGAGTTCCCGGTCTGGCGAAGACCACGGCCATCAAGGCACTGGCGGCCGCGATCCATTGCAAGTTCAACCGCATTCAGTTCACGCCGGATCTGCTGCCGGCCGACCTGATCGGTACGTTGATCTATAATCCACGGGAAGGGGCGTTCACTACTCGCAAAGGGCCGATCTTCGCCAACCTCATTCTGGCTGATGAGATCAACCGGGCGCCGTCCAAAGTCCAGTCGGCGCTCTTGGAGGCCATGCAGGAGCATCAGGTTACGATCGGGGACGAATCCTTCATTCTCGAAGAGCCGTTTCTCGTCCTGGCCACGCAGAACCCGATCGAGCAGGAGGGAACTTATCCACTGCCCGAAGCACAAGTTGACCGCTTCATGCTCAAGGTGGTGGTCGGGTATCCCAGTATGAGCGAGGAGCGTAAGGTTGTGGATGTCGCCCTTGATGGCTTACGGCGCGAGGTTCAGCCTGTCCTCGATCCGACGCAGCTCGCCGACATGAAGCAGACGGCCGCTACCATTTATCTGGATGACAAGGTGAAGGATTACGTCCTGGACATCGTCTCGGCGACCCGGCATCCCGAGAAGTACAAGCTCAGCGATCTGAAGCCCTTGATTCAGTATGGCGATTCGCCGCGTGCCTCGATCAACTTGTGCTTGGCCGCCCGCGCCAATGCGTTTCTCGTCGGGCGTGCCTATGTCACACCCCAGGACGTGAAGGATGTGGCACTCGACATTCTGCGGCATCGTGTGCTTTTGACTTACGAGGCCGAAGCCGAAGAGACCACGTCCGACGACGTCGTCCGCAAGTTGCTTGAATCGGTTCCCGTACCTTGAAACTCGCGATTTCCCATGCCCGCTCGACAACTGGAAGATGTCCTGAAAGAAGTCCGGCGCATTCAGATCGTCGCCCGGCGGCAGGTGAATGACCTGCTGGCGGGGGAATATCTGAGCGTTTTCAAAGGACGCGGAATGGAATTTGACGCGGTCCGCGAATACGTTCCCGGCGATGAAATCCGTTCCATCGACTGGAACGTCACCGCCCGGACTGGGACGCCTTTCGTGAAATCGTTTTGCGAGGAACGCGAGCTCACGGTGATCCTGGCGGTCGATATTTCGGCGTCCGGGTCGTTCGGCTCATTTCGCCTGAGCAAGATGGAGACCGCCGTGGAAGTCGCGGCCGTGTTGATGTTCACGGCGCTCCGCAACAACGATAAGGTTGGCGTCCTCTTCTTTACCGATGACGTGGTGAAGTACATTCCGCCGCGCAAGGGACGGGCCAACGTGCTGCGGTTGATCCGCGAGCTCCTGGCCACCGAGCCAGTCAAGGCACAGACCGACATTTCCAAGGCTCTCGAGTTTCTGGGACGGGTTCAGCGGCGGCGGTGCGTCGTGTTCGTGATGAGCGATTTTCTGGGGCCGGATTGTTCGCGCGCCCTGGCGATCGCCAACCAGCGGCACGATTGTGTCGCTGTGACAATGGGGGACCCGCGAGTCGAACATGCCAGACGTCGGGTTTCTGATGCTACGCGACGCCGAAACCGATGAACTGCTGGAACTTGACACCCGCCACCCGCAAGTGCGCGCCCTGTTTGCGAAAACGGCGCAGCAGCGAGAGCAACGGCTCGCGGGCTGGCTCCGCCGGGCGAACGTCGACCGCCTCGAGATCCGCACCGACCAGCCGTACGCGACCAGCCTGCAGAAGTTCTTTCGCATGCGGGAGCGGCAACGATGATCGCAATGGCGAGCAGCAAACGCGGTTTGTTACTCTCGAGACGGGCGCCGTTCGTTTGCGCGATCTGTGCCATGATCCTGATCGCTGGCTGCGGGGTGGTTGGAACAAAGGAAAGTGCGTCTCCGAAACAGTCGGGAAACACGATCGAGCGCAGCGCCGAGAAGGGACCGGTGAAGCTGTCCGTGCGCGTTTCGCCGCGTGAGCCGCGATTGTCGGATCTTGTGGAAATGGATGTCCGAGTTGAGTCCGAGCCCGACGTCGAGATCAAACCGCCGGCATTCGGACAGGCGGTGGGAGACTTCCTCGTCCGGGATTACAGCGAACGGCCGCCAGAGACCGGTGCGGGAAAGGTGCGCCGGTTCCACTATCAGTTGGAGCCGACGCACGCCGGCAAGCACCTCATCCGGTCGGTGTCGATCGAATTTGTGGACAAACGCCCGAATTCGGAACGGCGCGAGTCGAGCCGTCCCTGATCGAGACGGACCCGCTGGAAGTGAATGTGACGTCGGAGCTGGGGGACGGAGCACCGAGTCTGGCGAACCTCGAACCGATGTTGCCACCGCGATCGGTTCCGCAGAGTTCCGCGATCGGCTGGCTGGTCGCATCGGGCCTGGCCGTTCTGCTTGTGATCGCGCTTATCGTGGTGCTTCGACGGCGAAAGAGCCGGCCAATCGAACCGCGCCGTCAGACGCCTGAGGAGATCGCACGGGCAGCGCTTGCCTTGCTACTTTCAGAGAATCTTCCGGCGCACGGCCTGGTCAAGGAATTCTACCTGCGGCTCACCGGTATCGTCCGCCAGTATGTTGAGGACACGACGGGGATCCGGGCCCCCGAGCAGACCACCGAGGAATTCCTGCGCGATATGCGGTCGCGTGCGGTATTTCCGGCGGAGCGGTCCGCCCGTCTCGCGGAATTCCTGGAATCAGCCGACCTGATCAAATACGCTGGCCAGCAGCCGGACGAGGGGCAAATTGACCAAGCGATCGCACGGGCTCATGAATTCGTGAACCTGAAGCCAGCACCGGTTGCCGAGATGGCCGTCGCCAGCGCGAATTGAAATAAGAAAAGTGGATCAGAAGGAGCAAGGTCGTTTCCGTGAACGCATTTCGATTCTATTCTACGTTCTGGCTGATCCTGGCACCGATCGTGTTCGGCGCGCTCTGGTGGCGATATCGTCCACAGGGGCGGCCCGCGGCAGTCTTCTCCAGCGTGACCGATCTCAAGGGTCTACCCGTCACGCTGGCGCAGCGGCTGCGACGCGGCTTACCGTACCTCTATGGATTGGGCTTGTGCCTGGTCATTACCGGCCTGGCTCGGCCGCAGGCGGGGAAGGCGGAATCGCGGATCAGCGGCCAAGGGATCGCGACGGAAATGGTGCTCGACATCTCGGGCTCGATGGAGGCCATTGACTTTCAACTCGCGGGCAAGGACGTCAGCCGGCTGGAGGCCGTCAAGCATGTCATTGAGGAGTTCGTGCTCGGGTCTCGTGCGAGCGGGTTGTCAGGCCGCCCCGATGATCTCGTTGGACTGGTCGCCTTCGGGGGGTTCGCCGACAGCAAGTGTCCATTGACCCTCGATCACGGCGCACTGGTGGATATCGTCCAGGGGCTCGAGATTCCCAAGCCGATTCGCGACAGTCAAGGGCGGGTGATCAATGCCCAGTCGCTGCAGGAGGAATTGGCGACCGCGATCGGCGACGGCGTCGCGGCGGCGGTCGACCGTCTGCGAGGGGCGAAAGCCAAGAGCAAGGTGATCATCCTGCTCACTGACGGCGATTGCAATGCCGGGGTCGTCGACCCGCGCGAAGCGGCCCGAATCGCGGCGGAATCGGGGATCAAGTTGTATACAATCGGCATCGGCCGGAACGGGACGGTTCCGATTCCCCAGGAAGATGAGTTTGGAAACCGGGTCCTTGTGCCGGCCCAGTTTCGCATCGATGAAGAACTATTGCGGGAGATGGCTCAAACCGGGAAAGGCCGGTATTTTCACGCCTCCGATTCCGAAGGGCTGGCGCAGGTCTACGCCGAGATCGACAAGCTGGAGAAATCGGAGTTCGAAGAAACGAAGTACTCGGAATATACGGAATTGTTCCCGTGGTTTGCCGGTCCGGGGCTGGCCGTGATTCTGCTCGTCGGCGTCTTGATGGAAACCCGGTTTCGTTCGTTGCCGTAGGGGGGTCCGCTCAGAGATGGAATGGCAACATCCACAATCGTTGTACTTGATCCTGCCGTTGGCAGTCGCCTGGCTGGCACTTTCACTCTATTCGCGACGGAAGCGGAGTCGGGCGGCCGAATCGTTCGTGGCTCAGGCGATGTGGTCGCGGATCCTACCGGCGGACTCACGAGCCCGATTCTGGATGAAATGGTTCTTCCAAGAAACGGCGCTTGTGATGGGTCTGGTCGCCCTCGCCGGACCGCGCTTCGGGACACAATATGAAGACGTGATTCCTCGCGGTAGCGATCTGTATGTGCTGATTGACGTGTCGCGATCGATGCTCGCCGAGGACGTCCCGCCCAGCCGGCTGGGGCGTGCGAAAGCCGACGTTGCGGCCCTGGTCAACCGGCTCGAAGGCGAACGCGTGGGTCTGATCGCATTCGCGGGACAGGCGGTGGTCAAGTGTCCGCTCACCGTCGATTACGACGCGTTCCGCCGATCGCTCGACGAGCTCGACACGGGCAGCGCACCGCGCGGCGGTACGGCCATCGGCGACGCGATTCGCAAGGCTCTCGAAGTTTTTCAGGCGCGGGCCGACCGCGATCAGGCCATCCTGTTGATCACCGATGGTGACGATCAGCAGTCGTATCCCCTCGAGGCGGCGTCGCTCGCCGCCGAGCGCCATGTCACGATCTTCACCGTCGGCCTAGGCGACTCCGATCACGGTGCGCGAATCCCGCAGGGTGCGGAAGCTAAGTCGTACGTCGAGTATCAGGGGCAGCAGGTCTGGACCAAGCTGGACAATTCACTCCTCAAGGAAATGGCGCTCAAAACGTCCGGGGTTTATGTCCCCGTGGGAACCCGCGCCTACGATCTGGGCGAGCTTTACGCGAAGTACCTTCAAGGCCGGCGCGGCAGCGAAGAGCAAAGCCAGCAAACGAATTCGTCGGGCGGACCAGTTCCAGATTTTCCTCGCACTGGCGCTTCTGGCGCTGCTGGCCGACGCGTTCACGCGGCCGTACCCGCGCGTGGTCAAGTCTCCCGAGCAGGGACTTGAGCTCCGCGCCACCGCGCGGGCGGAACCCGGAGCCCGAACCGCGTCGTCCCGCCGCGCCCGATCGCAACGGCACTGGTTCTGTTCGCGTCACTTGCCGGCATTTGTCGGGCCGACAATCCATCAGACGCGGTACGCGAGGGATTGAATTGGTACGGCAAGGGCGATTTCGACAAGGCGCGGGACCGGTTCGCGGCAGCCCGGGAGCAATTCGACAGCGGAGATGCCGGCAGGGCGGCGATTGCCGCGTTCGACCAAGCCTGTGCCTTGCATCGCAAAGGGGACGTGGCCCAAGCCCGGGAATGGTATCTGAAGGCGGGTCTCGCGCACGACAAGGGACTGGCGGCTTCGGCCCATTACAATCTCGGGACGCTGGCGGCGGAAGAAGCCAGCAAGCTGGCGGGCGAACATCCGGAAGACGTTGCCGCGGAAAAACGCCCGGAGATCCTCGACCAGTTGAAAACGGCGGTTGCGTCGTTTCGTCATTGCCTGGAATTGCAGCCGGACAACTCCCGCGCCCGCCACGATGTCGAGCTCGTCCGGCAATGGATCAAGTATTACACCGACCAGTGGGTCGCGCGCGATCGCGAGAAACGGCGGCAGGAAACAAACCTGGTGGCGTTCTTGGAATTCCTGATCGAGACCCAACGAGCATTGAGGGAGTTGGTCAAAGCCCTGCCGTCGACAGCCTCGGCCGACGCATTTGCCGAGCCCAAACGATTGCAGGAGGAGCTCCTGCAGGAGATCGCCCCGCTCAAGGAAAAGATCAATCGCGAGCTCAAGCCGGCGCAGCCCGCGGGAGGCAGCGCTCCGCAAGGAAACACCAACGAGCTGGAGCAAGGCATCAAGATGCTTCAAAGTTGGGCGGACGCGGCTGGTGACAAAATGCTTTCCGCCGCAAGCCAGCTCAATGGCAGGCAAGCGGCCGCGGCGGCCACCGACCAGCAATCCGCGATCGACGAGCTAGAGAAGATCTGGGACGCCGTGATCCCATTTCATGCCCTGCTTGCTCGCGATCTGGCGGACGAGACGCTCATCGCCCATTCGCTCGCGCCGGCCTCTTCAGCCGATTCGAAACCCGAGGCAGACGAGTCCTCCGGTAAGAACAATCCGCATCGAGACCAAACTCAGCCCACGTCAAAGGGCCCGTCCGCCGGCAAAGGTCAAGCGGGACTCGCGACCGAACGAGAGGATCTCGCACCGCTCACCGAAATGCAGGAGCGAACAGTCCGGCGAACGCAATTGCTCAAGCTCAAGGCCGAGGCCGAACTCGCACGACCGGAAGAGCCGCACCCGCCCGATGCGGCACAGAAGGGGCAGGATTCATCCTCCGGAAAAGACGATCCGAAGGCTAGCAGTGCCGCCAACTCAAAGCCTGTCGATCCCAAGCAAATCAAGGCGGGTTATCAGAAGGCAGTCGAGCTGGCACCGCGAGCCGTCGAGCAGATGGAACGCGCGGTCAAATCACTGAAACAGAAGGACTCCCAGGCTGCCTACCCGCCGGCCGAAGAGGCGCGTAAGATTCTCGAAGAAATCCAGAAAGCGCAGCCCAAGAACGATCAGCAGGATCAGAAACAGCAGGACCAAGACAAGAAGAAAGAGGACCAGAAGAAAGAAGGACCAAGAGAAGAACGACAGAAGCAGAACGACCAGCAGAAAAAGGATGAGGAAAAGAAGGACCAACAGAAGAAAGATCAGGAACAAAAGGACCAGCAGAAGAAAGATCAGGAACAGAAGAAGAAGCAGGAAGAGCCCAACAAAGCGGACGAGAAAAAACAGGATCAGAAACAGCCACAACCGCAGGTGTCACGCGATCAGATCGAAGAGGCACTGCGCAAGGTCCGGGAACGGCAGCAGGAAAAGCGTGAACGGGACCGCAAGATGAAGGCCCGCGTATTCGGCAGAGCTCCTGTGGAGAAGGATTGGTAATGCGACATGCCAAGTATACGGTGATCGGTCTGGCCAGCGTGGCGCTCTTCCTTCTCGCCGCGCCGGCACTGCGCTGACGAACCGGAAATCGTGGTCGAAACAGACACCAATGAGATCTCCATCGGCGAAAGTGTCGATTATGCTGTCGAGATCCGAAACGTGAAGAATCCACCGCCCCCGGATCTCTCCGGGCTGCGCCAGGATTTCGACGTCGTCTCGACTGGCAATCAGTCGCGCAATCAATCGTCGACGTTCATTCTCAACGGCAGGATCAGCCAGCAGAACATCTTCGGGCATGTCTTCCATTTCCGCCTGACGCCGAAACGGTCGGGCAGGCTGGTCATCCCGGCTCCTTCCGTGACCATTGACGGCAAGACTGTCACGGGCCGCGCGCTGAACTTGAACGTGATGGCTCCCGAGGCACAAGACCTGGTCATCCCGGAGATCAAGACGGATCGCGAGAGGGTTTATCCCACGCAGCCGTTCGAGGCCACGCTTCGCGTGCTCGTCCGTCCTTTGCCGGACGACCCCGATAGCGACCCCTTGGGCCCGCTTGGCCAGCGTCCTCCTCACATTGACGTCAATTGGGTCGAGCTGCCAACCGGACTGACCGGCGACGACAAAACCCGTTGGCTCGAGAAACTTCTCGCCGACAACAGCACCGGGTTCACCCTCAACAATGTCACGACGCGGAGCGGCTCGTTCTTCGAGGGGCCGCGGCTGGCGGTTTTCAATCTGTACCACGGGCGCGAAAGCCGAAAGGGGCTCGATGGCCGGCCGGTCAATTACCACGTCTACGAGCTCAAACGCAAGATCACGGCCGAGAAGGCTGGAACCTATGCACTCGGCCCGGCGATCGTGAAAGGGTCGTTCGTGTCAGGAATGCAGGGAAGCGATTACACCGGCCCACGGCTGGTCGCGATCGCTCCGAAGATCTTGATGGAGGTGCGCGAGGTCCCGGTTCCGCGGCCGGCGACATTCTGCGGCGGAATCGGCAATTACCGCCTGGCGGCGTCCGCCAGCCCCACAGCTTTGCGAGTGGGTGACCCACTCACTCTCACGATCGACATCGAACGCGGACAAGCCAGCGGATCGCTGGACCTTGTCTCGGCGCCGGACCTCACGGCGAATTCCCAGATCGCCGCCGATTTCGAGATCGTCGACAAGAATCCGACCGGCGCAGAGAGGGAGAAGTCAAGCGATTCGAGTATGCGTTGCGACCGAAGCGAGCTGGAGTCGGAATCCCTCCCCTGGCTGTCACGGTATTCAATCCCGATACCGAAAAGTTCGCGGAGATCGCGGCCCAACCGATCGCCCTCAACGTCTCGGCGGCCAGTAGCCTGGCGCGGGAGACCTTGTCGGGTCGCTCACCGGTTCCGGCACACCGGAGATCAAGTCGCGGGCACAAGGGATTTTTCAAAATGTGACCGATCCATCCGAACTGAATGATCAACGTGTCGACGTGGTCGCCTTGGCCGAGGTGACAGCCGGTTTGTGGTGTGGAGTGGGGTTATCTTGATCGCCGTCGTCGCGGCACATCGTCGCAAGTCGCGAGACCTGGTCTGGCAGCGAAAACGGCAGGCGCGCCGCTTGGCCGATCGCAAGCTGGCCGAGGCCCGCAAAGACCTCGCCGAGGGACGATCGATGGACGCGCTTCGGGCCGTTCGATCGGCCTTGGTCGGGTTGATCGCTGACATGCGGAACGTCGTCGCCGAAGGCCTGACGGCGTCGGAAGCCGACGCGACCCTTGGCCAGACGATGGTTCCCGCGGTCGAGCGAGCGGAAGTCATGCGATTGCTGGAAGCCATCGAATCCGCGGAATACGGCTCGGGAATCGATGCGATGGAAGCGCCGGCGATGATCAAGGCAACCGAGAGACTCATTCGGAGCCTGGCACGCCATCTGGAACGGGGTTCTTGAGCCATGCACAGGATCGTCGCTCCGACTCTGACTCGCATTGACGTATGTTCTGTCGGGGGCAACGTTCGCCACGGAACCGGGAACGCGAGAGCGAACGTTCGTCCGCTGCGCTCGAAGTGTTCGATGCCGCGAAGACTCCGGCGGATTACCGCGAGTCGGCCGCCCTTCTGGAATCTCTGCTTGCCGACGGTTATCGCAACGGGGCCGTGTACTATAACCTCGGCAACGCGTACTACCGAGCGGGAGAATTCGGCCGGTCGATCGCGGCGTACCGCAAGGCCAAGCCGTACCGCCCGCGCGATCCTTATCTCGAAGCCAATCTTACGGCAAGCGCTTTCGGTCGCCCCGGGCCGGTTGCCCGAACCACCTCTCCCTGGTGGAAGCATGTGTTGTTCTGGAGTGGCTGGTTGTCGTTTCCGGAGAAGGCTTACGCGGCATTCTCGGCCTTTCTGCTGGCGGCTCTGGCGGCATGCGCGGGCTCGTTGCTCCGCGGGCCGCGTGCTTATTGGATCAGCGCGACACTCGTCATGATTGCCGCCGTATTGAGTCTCGACGCCGGCTTGGCTTATGCGGACGTCGCCTGGTCGCGCCGTGGTGTTGTCACCCACGAAACCATCGCCCGCAAAGGGATCGGCAAGGACTACGAGCCGGCTTTCGACCAGCCGCTCAAGGACGGCGCAGAATTCACGATCCTCTCCGAGAACGGCGACTGGATCTTCGGCCACTTCGAAGGCATCGGGGACGGCTGGCTGCGCCGCGAGCACATCGTGCGGTGAATGACGAGTCGCGTTCCGCGTCACGTCACTTTCCCGGCAAGCGGAATGCGGGATCGAAGGTCTCGGGCTCGTCGACGATGTGGGCGAGGGCGCGGGCGAGCAGCGCGAAGGATGGCCCATCGTTTTGGTGGACGCTCGACCAGTCGGCCGAGCGTCCGAGCGCTCTGAAAGAAGTCGCGCTCCTCGAAGGAAGCCAGTGCGTCCTCATAGGCCGAGTAGATTTCGCAGGCGTTGGGCTGATCGGACGGACAGAGCTCGAATAGTTCGATCGGGTCGGCGATATTGACGACGCGCGCCGTTCCCAGCCGGCGGGACTGGAAGCCTGGACCCAGCCGGTCCCGCGGTCGCGCGTGTGATGAGCAGGCTCGACTTGAAATACTTGGACGCCCCCTGCACCCGGCTGGCCACGTTCACCGTATCGCCCAGCGGTCCGTATTTGAACTTGCGGCGGGAGCCGGTGTTGCCGACGCGGGCGAGCCCTGTGTTGATGCCAATGCCCAGGCCCATCGGCTCGCCCAGCCTGTTCTGCCACCGCTCGTTCAGCGCCGAGAGTGAGCCGATGATCTTCAGTGCGGCGAGGCATGCGCGCTCGGCGTGGTCCGGCTGAGCCTCCGGGCGCCCCACATCGCCATCATTTCGTCGCCGATGTAGTCGACCAGCACGCCCTTATAGTCCAGGACGCAGTCCGAGAGGGTCGACAGCACGTCGTTAGTCCATTCGAGTGTGAAAGCCGGCCCGTGATTGCGCGTGATCCGGGAGAAGCCCCGAATGTCGCAGAAAAGCACAGTGATCTCCAAATCCTGGCCATTGAGGAGCTCGGGCCGCGTCGCGAGCTGGCTGGCCAGCTCGGGGCCGAAGAACTGTTCGAGCTGGGCGTGCAACGCCAGCGCGGCGCGTTCCTGCTCCAACCGCGCCAGGCCAGTCGACAGCCCGACGGCCAGCACTTCGACCATCATCGCGTCCACACGAGAGACTGGGCTCGCCGCCCCGGTGACTAGCGACTGCAACCGCCGCTCTCCATAAAGAATCGCGATTACGGACCCAGAACGATCGAGCACCGGCGCCGCCACGACCGACGAGACCCCCGCGAGACTCGAGCAATGCTCATCCAGGCCGAGCGGGTCGAACCACGAGGTCCGCTTCTCCTCGCAGACCCGGTTCATGACCAGCCGGCTCGGGGGTTTGTGCCGTTCTTCCTCGCCGGCCGATTCGGGGTGGAAGGCAACCGTCTTCCAGGCGTTTCCGTCGTGAATGAAGACCCATCCTAGGTCCAGCCGCACAACCTCGACCACGGCCTGGGCTCCCTTCTGGAAGAAGTCCGCGTCGCAGGCGGCGCTTTGGAGGACGCGGATCATGGCCCGCAGCCAGCCGAGGACGCCGTCGATCGCCGGCTTCTGGGATGTATTCAGGTTCCACGTCGTGAGTGGCGATTCCAGGTCGTCGTGCGTGTAGGGGAGGTCGGTCGGCTTCTCGAGGCTCTGGATGGCCCTCCCGCTGTCCTCATGGGACGTCGTCTGGATGCGTATGACCTTGTTGCCGAGCGTCAGGACGGCGGGCAGCTCCGCCTCGCACTCTTGGCCCGGCTTGAGCAGTGCCGCACCCTCAAGCCCGAATGAGACATGTTCGCTCATGTTCCGGATCTTGACCCGGCGTCCGGAGATCGACTCAACCCATGCCAGCCGGCGCGAGATCTTCACCTCGTCCTTCTGCGCGATCGCGATCCGACTACCGCGTTCCGGCAGTGTCGAGACGTCGTACAGGGTCTCGCCGGCTTTCTCATTCTGGCGGCCCAGCTCCAGAGGGCCGGCACACTCCTTGAACATCGCCAGGACGTGGTCGTTGTACACTCGAACCAGCCAGGTCTCGGTCATCTCAATCGATCTCCCATCCGGCCACCTCGTTGCCGGCCTCGGCGGCGGTCGCTCTCAGCGGCAGTGCCGCGACCGCTCACCACCACTTGAGCATACAATCGCGGTGGGCCGGAGACCACACTCAATCGATGTTCTTCGTGTCGGTCTGCTCGCTTCGAGCGCCGTCTACCGCCCATGGCGTGTCTTCATCGCCCGCGTGCCGGTCCACCGCTCAGGAATTGATCCAGTGTCATCTCGGCCGTGCCACGGCGCGCCGGTGGCGCCGATCCCCTGCCCCGGGTGATCGCCGTTGTGGTACCGATGGCACTCCGTGCACGCAACGCCAGCCCCACCCCGCTGCCGTCCGTCGCGCGTCCCCGGCGGCGCGTGGCAGCTCACGCACTGCTCAATCGTCGGCAGCAGGGACTCTTCGTTGTCTATTGCCTTTAATGCGCCAGCGTGACACGACGTGCATTCGAGGGCGCGGTGGGCCGCGTGGTCGAAGATCGCCGACTCGAACCAGAGAGATCTCACCACGACCGGCCGGAGGTCGAGGCCCGCGACGGCTTTCCTATCGACGAGCGGCCGTGCGGAGGACTTCAACTCGTGGCACTCAACGCAACCACCTCGCCCCAACGGGAGGCCTTCCTGCTTGCGGACGGACTCGTCGACGGCCGCGCCGAAGAGAAGCTTGATCGCCGTGAATACCTTCTCCTCGACAGCATCTTGGGCCTGCACGACTTCCGCGGGCGCCGGCCGCCCGGGTATGGGGCTCGAAGGCAAGGGACGCTTGAGGAGGGCTGGATCCGCGTTCACGGCCTGCGACGCGTAGTATTGCCGTAGCTCGGCGACGACCTTCGGGGCTTCGAGCCCATGCCCGATTTGGCGTCCGCTCTCGCCCGGCTCGAACTTGAGCGGGTGACAGGCACGGCAGTGGTTCTCGTAAGTGATCGGCAGCATGACGGCACCTGAGGCGCGAGGGGGAACCACGCTCGCAAGCCTCCGGTCCAGGCCCTCGACGGTAATCCTCGCTGTCGAGCTGGTGACACGAGTCGCACGCGAGCTGAATCGGTTCCGTGATGCCCTTGTCCGGAGACCCACCATAACGGGCCCGGTCCGCCGGCTCGAGGCACTCCAACGTGAGCGGCATTCCCTTGTCTTCCAGGGTCAGGCCCTTGGCCATATGCCTCGCGTGGCTGAACTTGATCCGCACTGAGTCCGAGCCGGGCGTGATCGAGGCGGGGGTGAACTCGGGATGACGGCTTTGGTCGAACCACGTCACATGGTCCCTGTCGCGGACCTTCGCCGCGGCGGTCGCCATCAAGTGCCCTGCGCCGGTCCCCGGCATGCGGTGCCGGTCAAGGTCCTGGTGACATGACGTGCAGGCCGTGTCGTCCATCGACAGCAATGAGGCGTCCCGCCCCCGGTGATCGCGATGGCACTCGGCGCAAGACGGCACGTCCGTCTTGACCTGATTCGCGTGGTGATCGGGCCCGGCATGGCACGTCCGGCATTGGCCGTCACTGGAATGCGTCCCGCTCAACAATGAAGGTGCCCATCGCGAGTCGTTAACCGGGGTGTATTCGACGTGGCACGCCCGGCAATTGGACTCCCACATGGCGTGCGGTCTGGCCAGTGGACCCTTCGAGGCCAGTCGGTCCTGCTGGAAAAGCCGGACGTCCATCAGTCCGCCCGGCCCCCAGACCGGCGCCGCGACGACCCAGGCCCCGGCCGCCAGCAAGGCCAGCAGGATCAGCCCTCTGCGTCGCCGGGATTGGGCGTCGGGGAGCCGATAGTAGCCCAGTTCGATCCGCGACTTCCTTTGCTTCCCCGTTTCACGCGGCATGTCTGGTTCTCTCTGCTTTTGGTCCGTGGAGTCGACGACCCGTCCGATCCGGCTCCGGCGAGACGTTACCACCGGCCTCGTCCTCCCGGAGAAGGCAATGACCGATGGTCAGATCATAAATCAAGATTGTCGCCGAAGCTAAATGTATTTGAGGGCGAGGGCGACGTGTACGATCATGAGAAGCAGGAGCGCGACCGAGAGCCGCGACGTGCAGGCCCAACCAGGTGAAGAGCCAGCCGTGCAGCCGGGTCTGGAGGTCGAATTGCCGGCGCTGATCGCAGAGGTCCGCCAGCCGGTCCAAGACCGGATGGGCGTCGGGCGCAGCACGGTCTTGATGCGCCCGAACATCGCCTCGGCCCGCCTTGGCGATGCCAGAGGCAGGCTCGTCCCTGACTTCGCCGCAGATAAGGCTCGACTTGGTCGCCGAAGAAGGCGAGCAGGGCTCCCGACTCCGGAACAAAGCGTGCTTCGATCCCGACCTCGACCACCTTGCCCTGGACCCGTCCGACCTGCCGCACGCTCCCCGCCACCGAGAAGGACGGCGAGTCGTCCGCGAGCTCACCCGGCCGGCGCTGGTCGCCCGACGGCACCGACCGCCGATCGCCCGCACGTCACGTCGACCAACCGCTCCGCCTCAGCGCGATACTGGCCGAGGACATGATCGATCTGCGAGTAGATCGTCTCCGCGGGTACTCTTTCGAGCATCAGCCGCGGCACGACGTTCTGGACGACCAGGCCGAACACTCCGCTGCCGACCACCATGACCAACAGCCACATCAGAACCGCCGCGAGCGTCGAGGTGGCGACGTTGAAGTGGAATCCGCCGTGAAGCAGAAGCAACGGGAGTGTCAGCAACCCAAGCCACAAGTGGGCCGTCATCCACAGCTTCGTTTTCCCCAGCCGCCAACCACGCAACAGCGACTTCCGCGGCCAGAGCAGCATCTCGAACACGATGATGACCCCACCCAGAACTCCGAACGCAAAGCCCGGGAGGACTGCCGCCACCCGGCCAGCTCCACGAGCCCGACCCGTACCCGTAGAGGACGTAAAGGACGACGGACGCGGCCGTCGCCAGCACGGTCGCGAAGCACCAGGACCGATGATGGCGCCAGTTCTCACGGTCGAAAATAAGCATCGCGATCGTTCCGCCTCAGTCGATCCTGCCCCAGGTCGCCGTCACGTCGGTCACCCATCCCGAACCATCTCCGGTCGATTTCGAGCGGATTCGTGGTGACATGTTATATTACAAAAAGCGCCTCCATCCCAGTGGCTCCTGGGCTGGTCTTCGGGCATGATTTATCTTGGTATGAGTCTGGCCGGGATGTTCATGCGTATTGTACCGATTCTCCGGTGACCAACATGAGGTTCGCAGTCTGGGTTCCAGTGCTGGTGGCGGCCCTCTGGCTGATCATGTTTTGCCGCGGGGATGAGCCGGCCGATCGGGCGACGAGCTCGGCCGGTGCGGCCGTGGTTTCCGCACAATCTCCTTATCGCGGGTCCGGCTCGTGCTCCGCGACCGCCTGCCACGGAAACATCACTCCGCTGCCCCCCAAGATCTCGAGGGTTTGGAGGAGCGAACATACGACCTGGATTTCCAGTGATGCGCATTCGCGTGCCTATCAGGTCTTGTTCGACAAGCGTTCGAAGCAGATCGCGCTCAACCTCGCGGATGGATCAGGCCGTGAAGACGCCGGCCTCCGCGGATATTCGCTGCCTAGCGTGCCATACCACGCCGCGCCCATTATCCTCGATGACCGCGACTGCCTGGATGAATGCCGACGGTGTGGGCTGCGAGTCCTGTCACGGACCTTCTGCCCGGTGGATTGGTTCCCACACGACGGAGGGCTGGACCGAGTGGAGTCCGCAAGCAAAGGCCGATCTGGGTTTCAAGGAGGCCAAGAGCTTGGTGCATCGGGCCGAAGATCTGCGCCGACTGCCACGTCGGCAGACGGTCCCGCGACGGCGTGGTGGACCGGGATGTGAATCACGACTTGATCGCTGCGGGCCATCCTCGGCTCAACTTCGAGTTCTCTGCTTATCTCGCCAACATGCCTCCCCACTGGTCCGAGACGGAACCAAATCCGACGCCGGCCGCCCGGAATCCCGCCTTGGTAGCGGCCGATTTCCCCGCGCGGGCCTGGGTGATCGGCCGGTTGGTAACGGCGAAGGCCGCCATGGAGCTCCTCGAAGCGCGGGCGGCCGCCGCCGAATCCCGTACGGCGCCCTGGCCGGAGTTCACCGAATACGGCTGTTTCTCATGTCATCATGACCTGCGCGACCAGGCCTGCGCCGCGGGCCTCGTCCGGCCGGCACGCAATGCCGGCGCGGCGCGCTGGGCTTCCTGGCCGCTCCCCCAAATCGATGCCTGGTCGTCCAAGCTTCTGCCCGCGCCGGTCGCCAAGAGCTGCGTGGAGTCGCTTTCCCAATTATCGACCGAGATGGCCAAGCCGGTCCCCGACTTTCAGGTCGTCCAGCGGCAGTCGAAGGTGGCGGCTAATTCGCTCGGTCGTTGCCTGGACGCGCTCGCTTCCAAGCGCTTCGACGCTGGTGAAATCGAGCGGCTGATCAAGCGGCTCGACGTGTGGGACCTCATCGCCGGCTGGGATGACGCCGCCCAGCGTTACCTGGCCATCGTGCCGCTCCGCCAATCCTGGGTCGATCTGGTACCGGGCCAACAGGCCGAACAGGAACGTCTCAAGGAACGGCTCGAAGACCGTCGCCGCGGGCTCGAGTTCCCGAGTGGCCTCGATAGCCCTAAGGACTTCGGCCCACGCTAACTCCACTATTCGCGCGGACGGTGACGCGAATCGTCATGCGGGGCGGCGAAAACCGCGAGGACTTCCGCCGCCGCTCGCGGAGATGTTCGACCAGGCTGTCCCGGCCGATCGGTTCACGCCATGAGGCGATAGGATGGATTTCCAAACTGCTTCTGGCATACGCATCATAAACTCGATAGGTTGATACGGGTGTGGGTCATCTCCGGAGATGGTCCGCTGCGATCGATGGCGTACCCGGTCCCAGTGCCGGGTGTGGAGAGGAGGCGGACGGTGAAGGTCACCTTGGTTCCGTCGGCGGTCTCCGAGGGAAGCGTGTGCGCAGGGCTTCTGCCTGTCTTCCTATGTGATCGATGACACCGTGGCCATCGATGCGGGCGGGCTGGGATTCCTGGGCGACCTGACCGCCCAGTTTCGGATCCAGCACATCTTCCTCACCCATAGCCACATGGATCACATCGCATCGCTGCCGATCTTACTGGAGAATGTCTTCCGCTCGTCGGAGCATTGCGTCACGATCCATGCCAGCGCGAAGACCCTCGACACTCTGCGGCGGGACGTTTTCAACGACCGGGTCTGGCCCGATTTCATTAGCATGTCCGAAAAAGGTCTCCCTTTCGTCAAGGTCGAGATTCTTGAACCCGGGCGTTCGGTGGAGGTCAGCGGCCTGCGTCTGACTCCGATCCCGGTCGACCATGTGGTGCCGACGCTCGGGTTCCTGGTCAGAGCCCCCGGGGTCACGGTAGCGATCCCCTCCGACACCGGGCCGACCGAGTTGTTCTGGAAGGCCGCCGGCGCGGCGGCCGACCTCAAGGGCGTCTTCCTCGAGGCGTCCTTCCCCGACGCGATGTCTGACCTGGCCCTGATCGCCAAGCACCTCACACCCGCGTTGTTCGCTATCGAGGTCCGCAAGCTCCCCCGGCCGGTGCCCTTCATCGCCGTCCACATCAAACCCCGGTTCTATGACGCCGTCGTTGCCGAGCTCGAGGCGATCGGCCTGGTCGACCTGACGATTGGCAAGCCGGGGTTGGTCTACGAGTTCTGATCGAATTGGCGTCCGCCATTCAGACCATTACGGTGCTTGAAATCATGCTTCGCAAGCCCCGAGCTGTTACTTCGAGGATCCCGAGACTCGCCGGTAGATCGGGTCGAGGGGGTCGTCGCTCACTTTCCAGATCCGGTTGTTGTGCAGGTACATCTTCTGCTGCTCCTGGGCATTGAGTGGCCGGGCGCCGACGCGGCCGAAGACGCCGATCTGGTTCCCCGATTCGTCCACGGCGCGGTCGCGGTCGAGGCCCTCCGAGATCGCCAGCGGCCTTGCCTCCCAGCGGCAGCTTGAAGTTGGCGATGAGTTGAGGCGTGGGCCTCGGACTGAACCCGTAATTGCCCGGCGTCTCGGGCGAGGTGAGCTGCACCACCCGTAGCCCGTTGCGGCCGTCGGCCAGGTAGGCGAACTCACTGACGTAGGTGATGCCCAGTTTGACGTCATTCAGGTCGTCGATGCAGCCGCCGGCATTAAAGACCTGATCGACCCTCGGCTGCGCCGGCCGCTCGATGTCGAGGATCACCAGGCCATCGGGTCCGGCAGCCACATAGGCGTACGTCCGCGCCAGGTAAATGTTCCGGGCGTTGTTCAAGGGCAGCGTCGAGACCGACTGGGGATGGGCCAGGTCGGTGATATCCAGGACCTTGACCCCTTCCGCGTCGCAGGCGAATGCGTAGCGGAACTGAACCTGAACGGCGCGCGGATGCTTCAGAAAGGGCTCGCCGAGGACGGACGTCACGGACGGGTGCTTCGGGTCCTCGAGCGAGATGACGACAAGCCCGGCGTTGCACGAGATGTACGCATACGTCCCGACGATGGTAATCGCCCGCGCCCCTTTGAGAATGCCATCCGGGTTGAAGGTGAGCTCGCGGCCAAGGAAGTTATTCAGAGGGTTGCCGTCGAGCAGCGTACCCGCGGGGACGAGGATGAGGCCCTCGTCGCGGTCCGTCACGTAGATGTAAGCGTAGAGCGCGTGCACGGGCTGTTCGAAGTTTTCGGAGCGGTGGGTGCGGGTGGGGTCCGGGGCGGCCGTGGTCGGGGCGGCGACCGCCGTGGCATACTAGGTCCGGACGAAGAACCGCTGGCCCAGCGGCGACACCGGCGCGGTGACGATCCGTTCGGAGAAGCCCTTGTGGTCGATGAAGGCGATGTCGAAGACCCGCAGGCCCGACTCGCCGCAGGCGGCGTAAAGGTACTCGCCGCGCGCCTGAATCGACAGGATCTCCGGCCGGCGGATCTGCTCGGCGACATCCCGGCCGGAGTGTTCGTGCGCGTGCTCGAGGTTGCCGCTCCGCTCGACGTGCTTGCGGTAATTGTCCGGGTAGGCGAGCCGATGCAGCGAGCTGCCGATGACCGCCTGGGGCTCGTCGCGCTCGGTGACCACCACGGCCGCCAGGCCGTGTTCGCCCGCCGCGACCCAGCAATACCGGCCAATGAAGTTCACGAAGTTCGTCCCCTGCATCAGGAGCTGGGCCATGATCGCGTTGTTGTCGTCGGTCTTGGAGAGGTGGCAGTCGGTGCACGTCTTGGTATCGGAGTGTCCCGGCAGATAGGCGCTCGGGTTCAGAGCGCGGCCGTTTAAGGGATCCTCGGGATGGCTCGCGTCGTGCTGGACAGGTGGACCGCCCCGCACCGTGTGCGGCACATTGGTGCTGAAGGCGACCCCCGACATCCCCTCGCCGGAGATCGTTTGCTGCTGGACGTAGATCGACTCGCGGTTCTGGTTGTATGACCCGACGTGGATCGCACACGACGACCGCGCCGGGCCGATCCGGTTGCCTGTGGCGTTTCCGTCGCGCGCAAGCATGAACACATCGTCGCGGAGTGTCTGGAAGTTGTACGAGACGTAGTTGCGCGTGACGTCCCCCTCGTTGTGGATCTGGGGCATTTTCTTGTTCGCGCGCTGGGGCAGGTGGCAGCCGAAGCAGCTCGGGTTCCACGCCGAATGGCAGGCGATGCAGCTCATCTTGGCGCTGGCGTGGGCACAGGCCTTCTCGTCACCGCCAGGGATATCGCCCCAGACGATGTCGCCTCGGGTCTGGTCGAAGCGCACGGTCTTTGCCAGGTGGGCCCGCTGGTTGTAGTGCTTTGATTTGGGATCGATCGTGTCAGCAACCTGAGTGATCTCCCATTCCAGGTCGCATTCGACCATCGAATGCTGAATGATCGCGTTCCCTCGGCGCTCGAATCGCCGCTGGCGGAACGGCGTTCGAAGAGCTGACAGGTCGCGGCCGTCCTTGCCGGACTCGGCCGCCGAGGTATCGGCCGCCGGGCCGCTGGTCAAGAGCGTCGCCCGCTGTGCCGGCGAGCCGTGGCAGTCGATGCACTGGATCTCGATGGCCGCGCGGACCTCACCGTAGAGCTTGGTATTTCCGTGTGCGTCCTGGATGAAGTGGCAGTCGACGCAGTGCATCCCCTTTTCGAGGTGGACGTCCATCTGGTGGACGGGGATGCCGTCGCGCTTCGGCTCGGCGCGGTCGAAGGCCGCCCGCTGCACGGCGGCGGCGTTGGCGTGCGATATTGCTCTTTCAGCTCGGCCGGCAATCGTACGGCCGCCATCAGGGCCGCGGTGGAATCGTCCGCGACGGGCTCGCCGCGATGGTCGAGCAGCTTGCCGTGCCGGTCCTTCTTGAAGACGGCGCGGAAGACCCAGCCGTGGCCGTGGTAGTCGGCGAACTGCGTGTGCCGTGCCTGTGGGTTCAAGTCGGCGACCCGCTCCAGGAATGCCGGATCCGACCAGTTCCCCCGCGCCGCAGTCTCGTCGGGGTTTGACATCATCGAGCGGGTGAACTCCTCCGCCGTGGGATATTTCTGCTGTGGCGGGTACATCAGCTCGCCGTCGGTCTCCTCGTCCCACCACATGTAGCCGGTGTAAGAGTTGAGCACGTTGGTGCCGGGGTGGATATGGCAGACGATGCACTGGCTGGTGGGGATCGCCCGCGGTGAACTTGTGCTCGATCGGATGACCCGGCTCGTTGCGTGGGATCGTGGGATCGACCTGGTAGCTCAGGCCTTGATTGCCGAAGCCGGCGTAAGGGCCGGAGTTGACCGGCGAGCGGTCGTTGGCATAGATCACATGGCAGGCGGTGCAGCCGCTCGAGCGATAGTCGCCGGGATGGTCGTTGGTCCCGAGGAAGTTGAGCGTCGGGTCGAAGAGCCGGGTCTTCTGGAGGCCGACGAACACCGGGTCGGTGCGGTTGCGCGTGCCCAGGCCGCGGGTGCTCAGGCCGGCGCGGGGCTTGCCGGGTTCTTCGAACGGATTGGGGATGCCGACCTCCTGCGGCTCGCGCCGGCCGCGCTCGAAGATCCGCAGGACGTTGCCGGGCTGCGAGGCTTCGAACCGCGGCAGCGGGTCGAGGTAGGCAACGACGCCCTTCCATGCCATTCGAAATGCGTCGGCGGCGGGACAGTCTGGAGCCGCTGTGGCGCGCCGTTCATGCTGTAGCTTTCGCCGAAGCGGGCCGGCTTGAACGGAACCGAGCCGTTGTTGTAGAGCGCCGCGCCCCAGAGCATCGCGCCATGGGTCATCATGCTCTTGCGGACCTGAAGGACCTGGTTGGCGTGGCAGTTGGTGGTGCCGCAGCTCAAGTGGGCGACCCGCAAGTCGCCGGGGTTCACGAAGCGAGTGAATTCGGGCGATTCGTGATTCAGGAGCGTATACGAGCGGACCGGATTGCCCGAGGTGCGCCAGGCTTCGGGAAACCGGGGCCAGACGTGGGCCCGCTGCTGGTCGTCGGTCGTGGGGTTGCCGCCGTGGCAATCGACGCAGCCGAGCCGGACCGTCTCGGGCTTGCCATGCGGCTCGTGCTGTCCCCGGTGGCACGAGACGCAGCCGCCGCTCTTGGCGGCGGCCGCTGCGTCGGTCTGCCGCGAGAGGTCGATTCCGTCGAGCTCTGGCCGGGCACGGGGAACGGCACAGGGTGCGTGCGCGGGCCGCACGGCTCGCGGCGGCGGCATCGGCGGGCGGCTGGGCCATCGCCTCGTGCCGATCGTCGGCGATCGGGCATTGCCGAAAAATGACCGCACACGACGAAGAGAATCGCCAGCAGCAGGGCGTGCCCCGCTCGCAGACGCGGCGATGGGATCGGGCCGGGACCGTGGCATGATGCGGTCAACCTCCGTGTTGACGAGAATGCCGATACTCCAGCGCGCGGAAGCAGACCGGAGCGACCGGACCATAACCTCGACCCCCGCAAACCGTCAAGCCAGGTAGATCAATCCACGACTCATGCTCTCGTGCGGCCAAGTCCGATTCCTTGGCCACCAGTCAATCCATTTCCTGTAAGGCTCGAGTGACAGCCCGGTCAGAACGTGAAGATCGTGTTGATGAAACCCGCGACCAGGTTGCCGACCCGGTTGTTGAAATTGTTGAAGATGTCATGGAACCCCTGGCCCGGGATCAGCATCTGGACGCCGCCGACGAACAATGACGTTCTCGCTCACGAGCGGCCGGTACTCGAAGCCAAGGCCGATGTCGAAGCCGACGAACCGGTCGATGTTTCCCTGGAACAGGAACTGCTGCAACGACGGTGGTCTTGTCGAACCAGACCAGGTTGTAGTTGGTGATCAGCTTGAGCTTGGGCGTCACGTCGAAGTCCATGCCGAACGTCGGCAGGATCAAGCCGGGATTGACGAAGTTGGCCTGGCCCTGGATCTTGCTGGAACGCAGGTCGGGCACAAGGCTGAGCCGCTGCATCAGGTTGACGCCTTGCAGGCTGATCTGCTGGCGGTTCCAGAAGCTGAACTGGCCGCCGGCGAAGTTCGGCTCGTCGAGGATCGTGTCAAAGCCCGTTGCGTGTGTGTTGTTGACGTTGCCGTCGCCCGAGGCATAGAAGAACGACAGGCGGTACCGCACCCAGTCGCGGTCGTATGAGCCCTCGATCGCGGACATCTGCGCGTTGATCGTCTGCGGCCGGTTGGCCAGCGGATTCATGCTGTCGTGGCCGAACGCCCAGTAAAACTGGTTGGTCAGGTTGAGCGGCCCCAGTGGCCGTCGCCCGCCCATGCCGAGGTAGGCCACGTCGACCTCGTGCGGCTGGTAGTCGCCGACCGGATCAGGGCGGACCAGGAACCGGTTCTTGTCGTACTTGATCGACGCCGGGTCGTTGTCGTAGTTCAGGCTCACCTGCGCCGTGTAGCCGGGGAAGATGAAGTCCTGACGGTAATAATTGGCGAAGAACAGGTTCTGGCCGCGGTCGTTGAACGTGTTCAAGCCGGTGTTGGTGTCCTTTTCCCACTGGCGGAAATACGCCAGGTTCAACTGATCGCGGTTCGAGTTGTCGGTGCCGAAGAGCCGGACGGCCCGGTTGATGTCAGCGAAAGGAAGCCGCGGAAGTCGGCGTTGAACGGCTGGGTGCCGGCGCGGATCGAGATGAAGTCGTAATCGGGGCCGAGGTCGGCCAGCTTGTACTCGACGAACGCTTCCTGCAGTGCCCAGAAGTCGCGGGTTCGCGTGGTCCCTTGGAGACGTTCGGGCTGGACTGCCCAGCTCCTGAACGAGAAGTTGCTGACCCCGAGGGTCGGGACCAGCTTGATCCGCCAGTCCACCGGCTTGAACGCCGCGTCGCCATGGAACAAGTCGAACGAGAGCGAGAAGAAGTTGAGCGTGAAGAAGCTGTTCGGCCGGCCGAAGAAGTTCCCCGAGAACGGGCGCTCGGTGCTCTCGAAGCCGGAGGTCTGGCGTCGGGATCTGCCGCCCTTCGAAGTCGAGGTTGGCCGTCGTGCGTGATGTCCAGGAAGGTGTGCTGGCCGATGATCGGATAATCGCCCTTGAGGACGTTCTGGTTGAACGGGTCGAACAACCGTCCTGGCATGTAGGGATAGTCGTCGGTGATCGGATGGCCTTTGCCATAACGGTCCCAGTCCGGGATAGCCGATCCGCCAGCGATCCTCGATAGGGACGAAATGGCTCGACTGCTGATCCTCGTCGGCAGCACGCCGGACGGACCCGTGAAGCCCGATCGGGGGATCCATCGGCAGGCGCAGGAATGGGCCGGTGTCGAAGAGCGGCGCGGGAAGTTCCGGTGATGGTGGGGCATCGATCGGGCGCCTCAGCACCTCGGGCTGAAAGTCGGCCGGCGGGCGATTTTCGAGGTTCGAGCTCCTTGTCGTGCGGGCGTTCAGCGATTCGGGACTAAGGAAGACAGCGGGCGAGTCGCCCGAATCGGCCGGCGAGCTGGCCGCTGGCGCGAGTCGGCGGGGGGATCGAAGGAGTCGAACGCTCCTGCGCGGAGGCCGCCCCGCCATGCGCGCCGATCAGCGCGAAAATCGCGGCAAGGACCCAGTTTCGGCGTTTCCTCAGCGCCATTCGCCTCCTCCGGAGGACCTCGTCGTGCTCACCGGACGAGTCGATCAGCGTACCCCCGCGAATTGTCAGGACGCCGCGCATGACATGGGCCGTGACTGGGAGTCGATTTGCGGTTCACTCCCTGGCACCTTCGCCCCAGGACCGACGCTGGAAAGATGTGGATCGGTCTGTCGTTTCATGATCGGCTCACGCCACGGCAAAGATTAGGGTTTGTAGCGGTTATTCTGGATAGCGTGATAATGCCGAGCGAGATGATTGTCGCGATAAACTGAACTGTAGAAGTATTCCTGCCGATCCCACTGGGTGATTGAGCGACGAAGGGCGATCGACCACCGGCCACGTGAACCGGGAGTGGGAGACGACACAACGCCATGAGATGGGCGAGTTTGCGCGATTTCAGAACTCGACGCAGGCGGGACTTGGCGACAGTCCCAAAGTTCGCCGGGCTCGAGCCGCGCGTTGCTGCTCAGCGCGGCCGCTCGCCACGCCGTTGCCGAGGTATCCTCGACCGTCGCCAGCGGCGCCGATATCGCTCCAGGTGTGCACGGCTACGACCCGGTCAATCCAACTGATCCCTCCGCGCCTCCCGAACCCGACCAGGTGTTGACACCCAGCGACGTCAAGACCCTTTTGGAGCGGGCCGCCGCGGCCGCCGACGTCAACAACGCGATCATCGCTGTCGTCGATCGCAATGGGACGATCCTCGGTGTCCGAGTCGAGAGTGGCGTTTCTCCTGAGATTACAGACAACACGACCAACAAAGTCTTCGCCATCGACGGGGCTGTCTCGCTGGCGCGGACCGGCGCCTATTTCGCGAACGACCAGGCGCCGCTTGACCTCCCGCACGATCCAGGACATCAGCCAGACCACAATCACGCAGCGCGAGGTGCAATCCAACCCCGATGTTCCCAATCCCGACGGTAATTCCACGTTGTATGGGCCGGGTTTCGTCGCGCCGGTGGGTATCAAGGGACACTTTCCAGCGGGCATCCAGTTCACCCCGCAGGTCGATCTTTTCGGCATCGAGAGCACCAACCGCGACAGTCTCAGCCCCGTGACCGGGACGCGCTTCAATGTCCCGTCATCAGTACATCCCGGAGGGCGGCAACCTGGTCGCGCCGGAGTCCTATGGACAAGTCACCGGCATCCTGCCGACGGCGCAGTCGCGAGGGATGGCGACCCTGCCCGGCGGCGTCCCGCTGTACAAGAAGCAGCCAAACGGGAAGTTCGCCCTGGTCGGTGGCATCGGCGTGTTCTTCCCCGGCACCACGGGCTATGCCACCGAGGAGAACTCGAGTCTCAATACACCGCTCTTGCGCGACAAGAAGAAGCCGGACTACGCGGAGGTCGGCGAGTACATGGCGTTCGTCGCGGCCGGTGGGAGCTCGCAGGCCGGAGTGCCATTTAACGGCTCAATCAACGGTGCACCGGCGCTGCCCAACTTCACCGAGCCATTCGGCGCATCGACCTGGTCGGCATCACGCTCAATATCTTCGGTCCCGGTGGTCTGGAGGGGATCAAGAACTTGCTGAACTACGGCACGAAGTTCGGCGCGGGCAGCCCGACCGACGGCACCGACTATCCGGTTGATGCCCAGGGGGACACGTATCTGGCCGGCCAGGGCGTCCCCTACGGCTGGCTGGTGACCCCACACTCCAGCAGCTTGCCAGGTGGGCCAACGGCCGCCGACGTCGAGGCGATCGTCGCCCGCGGGATCGCCGAGGCCGACCAGGTCCGCTCCCAGATCCGGCTTCCGTTCAATAGCACTGCAAAAATGGTCTTCGCCGTCAGTGACGAGAACGGCAACATCCTCGGCATTTACCGCATGCCCGACGCGACTTACTTCTCGATCGGCGTCGCGGTCGCCAAGGCCCGCAACGTCGCCTATTACGACAACGCTAGCCAGCTCCAGCAGATCGACAAGGTTAAGGGTGTTCCAGCCGGCACGGCGTTCACGGCCCGGACGTTCCGCTACCTCTCGCTGCCATTCTTTCCCGAGGGAATCGATATTGATGCCCCTGGCCCCGGCTCGATCCTTACCGACGGCGGCGTGACCAAATACGGCACCAACAAGGGAGCCCCACTGCCCGCCAGCGATTTTCAGAGCATCCAGGGTTACTCCGCTTTCAATCCTCAAGCGAACTTCCACGATCCGTACAACTTGGACAACCAGAACGGGGTGGTGCTCTTCCCTGGCAGCGCGCCATTGTACAAGGACGTCACTGGCAGCGGGACAAAGCAGCTCATCGGCGGGCTGGGGGCTAGCGGCGATGGCGTATTCCAGGACGACGACGTGACTTCGGAGGCGGCGCTGGCGTATGCCCCGCCCAGCAAGCTCCGGGCCGACATGGTGAAGGTCCGCGGCGTGCGCCTGCCGTTCTTCAAGTTCAACCGCAACCCACACGTTCCGCTCAACGGGCCCAAGTTCCCGCCGCAGGTCATCAAGCCTCCCCTTCCGACGCCGCGGAAGAAGACGAGCCGATAATCGGAGAGACGCCCATGCGACGTCCTGTATTTCGACCCGCCCTCGCGGTCCTGGTTCTGGTCTTGGTGGCCGGCGTTGCTTGCCGCGCCGAGGACCCGCCGCGACGATTTCATCTCTTCGCGCGCCATCACCAAAAAAAGGTGGGAACGCCGCCGCCGGGCAAGCCACGATCGATTCCGCACACCGACGAGCGCGCCGGTTACCCGTGGGGGCTTGCCGGACATCTGGAGCCGAGCACGACGCCAGGCGGCATCGGCTACTATGTCGGCGGGGGCGTGCCAATCGGGCATCCGCTCGGCCAAGGCGAGGGCCGCCGGCCCGACGAGGGCACCTGGGGCTGGGACGAGACCGGCAGCTCGCACTTCCGCCAGCGCATGATCCTGGGCTGGTCGCACGGGCGCAAATACCAAGGCGGCACGGGCGCTTATCGCACGGACGGGCCAGTCGTCCCCGACCTCATCTACGCCACGACGAGCACACTCAACAGCCTTGGCCGCCGCCAAGAGGGCCAGGGCGAGGAATAAGGGAAACTCCCGAGAATAACCTCGTCATGATTCGTGTTCGCTGTGATCGAGAGGCGGCCGGCAGATGGAAACAGACCCGGGACCGAATGCTACGTCGCTCGCTCGCTCACCGAGGGGCAGATCGTCGCGATCCTCGGCGATCGAGGCGCTTGCCCATCACAGGAAACGGGCGTGTCGCTCGTCAAAGCCTCGTGAAGCGTGGCGCACTCGGGACCGCGCGCCAAAAGGCCCTCGGCAAAAAGGAATTCGTCCACATCTCGCAATGCAGCTTCGAGTTCCGCTTGGGCGCCGGAATAATCGGAAGTTCGAAAAATCGCTCTAACCCTATGCAGATCATCAACTTCCACCTGGGCGCCCGCATTACCGGCACGATCGAACATTTTGTCGTATCTCTTGAAGCACCATCATATTACGGTTGGGCGCCGGCATAACCGGCACAATTTAACAATCTAACGTATGTTGAACGTCCACATCGAGTTATGCTCGGGCGCCAGACTAATCCGCATAAAGCGACCCGTGGCGGAGTATTGCCATATATAGTGATTTAGTAAGTGCTTACGGCTGGGCGCCTGAATAATCGCGGCGAGCGTTACAACCGCGACTTTCTCATGCCTTCGGCTTATTGGTTTACGGCATGCTGAGAG
>CAVRFS010000055.1:0-23136 GCA_963720335.1 uncultured Planctomycetota bacterium
TGCGCTGTTTTTGACTGAATTCACGCCGCGGCCCGGTATTCCTTGGGGAAGCTGTTGCGGATGATGCGTTTCAGTTTGCGCAGTCCCTCCGGGGGTTTCCAGACAATCGGCGATGTACTGCAATTCCTTCTGTTCGCTCGCCGAACGGACCGCCTGGCAGAGACCGTACGTCCGCTGATGCCGCCACCAGCGTTTCTCCTCGTCGCTCAAGTCGCGACGCGACAACTGTTGCACCCGGTAGCTCTCCAGGTACAGAAACGTCGTCAGCGCCAGCTCCATCCAGCCTTCCACCGCTGCGAAGTTCTGGAACTGGTACTGGTGAAACCCCAGTGTCGACTTGAGTTCCTTGAAGAACAACTCGATCTGCCAACGCAGCGAGTACAACTCGACCACGTCTCGCACGGACAGCCGCAGGTCGTTCGTCATCAGGATTTTCACGTCGTCGGGCGTGGCAGTTTCGAGGTTTGTTTTCGTTGTCGAAAAGACAAGCCGGACCTCGCCGACCGAGTGTACCCGTTGTCTTTCCTGGTGGACGTAGAACGTCCGAGGTTTCGCTTTCGGCCCGATCCGATGCGGCGACAGACGCCGATACACGGCGTAGGCGCCCTGACCCGGAGCAAGCCTGACGGTCTGCCGTGACCACGTCGACCAATCCTTCAAGAGCGAACGCACCTTCGGCCGCTGCCCTTTCGGGCCAGCCAAGACGCGCTCGGGGTTGCACGGGAAGATCCACGAGTAGCTGCGGTCCCGGCAAGCGTCGCGGATCACTTCGGCGTCGTACGCCGTATCGCCCAGCACGATGACCGTCGCCCCTTCCGGCAGCGGCAGTTCGCGAATCAAATCGGCTGCCGCTTCGGCCGTGGTACGGTGTGCCAGGCCATGTCTTCTCGCAGTACTCGCGGGTGTGATACGGCTTGCTGAAGGGAATCCGGATGCCCGAGGGCGTGATCAGCAGGCCCATCGTGAAGCTGTGGCAATTCTTCCCCGCGTGCTTGTTCTTGCCGTAGCGACGCCCTTTGCAGGGCCGCCGCTTCCGGTTGCCGGTGCTGTAGGTGTTTTCCGTTTTCTTGCCTGCCTGACTGGTCAACGTGGCGTCGATGATGAAGACAAACAGGCCGTCGGCGGCCTCTCGCTCCAGCAGTTCCTGCCGCAAGATCGAGTTGATATCGAGTTTCCGCCACCGTGGCCGCGCCAGGAAGCGGCTGATCTGAGCCCGATGCCGAGCCTCGCAACGCACCGCCCCGGCTGCCCGCAGGCAGGACATCCTGCCGGCGTGCAACAGGAAGGCGACGACCACGCGGATCACCAGGAGCTTGGCGCTGTCCTTCAGTCCCAGCGGCGCGATCCACCTCTTGAGACCCGGAATCGAATCGGCGACCATGACCATGGCGAGGCTCCTTCCTCGGCTGGTGAGATTTCAAGGATCCGGCCGTTGCGACGAGTCTCGCCATTTTCGCCAATACCAAGCTCCGGGGGAAAGGGGCAAAATAGCGCAACATCAAAAAACTCGCGCTCAGGGTATTCGCTAGCCATGTCGTTTCAACCATGCCGGTCTCGGTTCCAGGGATACCATACTTATCCTCGGCGGCCTTCCGTTGGGGCCGGGCTCTCTGCCATCTCAGCATCCTGCGCAGGTTTTGTTCGATTAATCGCCGGCGTCAGTAGAAGAAAGGGAGCAGGTACGAAGAGAGGCCCGCGCCACTGCTCATTTCCAGGCGGCGGTGTCACGGGCGGCACGCGCTCATTGATTCTGAGGCCTTGGCTTCGGCATTGGCGCGGTTCAACAGGGCTCTCATGTAAGCGAAGCCGTACGCCGTCTGCGCGTAGTTGCCGCCTACCAGTCTCGGGCTATGATCGAGGATCACAATGCCATCAAAATTGACGTCATGCAGAGCCTTCATGATTTTGTACATGTCGTAGTATCCGTTATCCATGAAGGTTTCCACAAAGTGCGGCAGGGGCGCACTGACGTTGCGGAAATGGATCTTCCAGATCTTTTGCGCGCCGAAGTAGCGGATCATCTCTTCCGGATCTTTGCCGGTGAGCTGGCGGCCGCCTTCGAGCCAGGTGCCGCAGCACAGGCAGATCCCGACGTTCGGGCTGGCGGCGATTTCCAGGGCTCGCTTGTAGCCGTCGAAGTGGCTGAAGATGCAGCGCGGGACGCCGGCAAGCACGGGCACCGGCGGGTCATCCGGATGAATGCCGATCCGGACGCCGGCCTCTTCAGCGACCGGGACGACCTGCTTGATGAAGTGGGTGTAATTCTCCCAGATCTCTTCTTTCGTGAAAACGCGGCCGTGGGAAAGAGGCTCCTGCCAGCTCTTGTCGCCCCAAACGCCCTGCTTATTCGGGCTCGATAGATCAAATTCTCTGGCCGACGCGCCTCGAACGTCCGCCCGTCCGCTGCTCCAGATTCCGTTGCCCATATGAGCGTACGTCGTGTAGTGGATGCCCGCCTTCCCAAGGTTGCGAAGATATTGCTTGTATTGCTCGATCTTCGCATCACGGCCGGGGAGGTTCAGCGTGACTTCGGGCATGTTATGGACGCTGCTGTTGCCGATGTTCCAGACCGTGATACCCGCGTCCGCATAGCGCTTCTTGATTTGCAGGAAGCCTTCGGCGGTGCGCAAATCCGGCGACGACGCGACGCTGACATAGTCGGCGCCAATCTGCTTGAGAAAGAGCAACTGCTCGTCCGTCGGTTTGGCGGGGGACTGTGCGCACAGCTTGATGCCGGGCTGGATTTGAGGCACGGCGGCGGAGTTCTTGGTCGCCGCGCCGAGGAATGCCGCCGCGCCCAACGTGCCGCTCAGCGCCATCCTGCCAAATTCGCGGCGGTCGGAACGGAACTGCACACCATCGGTCTCTTTCCTGGCCTGATGAGTGCTCATTTGATCGAGTCCTCTCTATTTGAGTGATCAATCTCTGGTCTTCAACCAAATGGCCGGGTTCCGGTTCGGGAAGTCCTCGATGGACGCGGCCGAGGGACCCCATCTTGCGGACGAGGCCCCCTCGGCGGGTCGTTCGATCACCCATTTCGCACTTTCGGTTCCCAGCCGAAGGGGTGGAGGGCCTCCTTGATCGACAGTCCCACGACCTCGATCTCTTTCGGGTTGTGCGTTCCGAGTCCCAACTTGGCGGCCATCGCGAGATGATTGTCGCCGGGGAAGACACCGGTCCCCGGCGCGGCCGTCGGGTCATAGCCCATGACCACCGTGCCGATGGCGTCGGTGCAAACCGGGTTGCGGCCCGCCAAGAGCAGACCGGGCTTCTGCAAAGCCAGCTCCAGCCACGGCCCCTCGCCGCCGGAGACCGTCTCGATTCCGTCGATGATCGTCAGGTCGATTGGCCGGATGCCGATCGAGTCGACGGTGTGTCGCGGGACTCGGTAGGTCGGCCGCCGCGGTGAATTCGGGTCGACCTCCTGCGGAAGGCCGTCCGCCGGCCGCTCTTTGCCACTGTGGAAGAGGGCCATGCGAGCCGAGGTCGGCTTCTCGTTGGGCTCGTGGTGCGAGTACAAGGCAGGGGGCGTGATGCCGAAATTGTTCTTGATACCCATCGTCACGCCGGCCGTGGCATGGTTCTTGAGCTTGGCCAACGACACGTAGACGTCGCAGTCGACGTAGGAATGATTCAGGTGATAGGCCGGGAAGAGGCTGCCGCCCCAGGGTACCTTCACCTCGTGGTACTTCGTTCCCTTTCCCAGGTTGCGTGTGTCTTCGTATTCGACTGTCGCTTTCAGCGCGGCGAGAGCGTTCAGGTCCCAGCCGCCATCGTGGAGGTACGGCTCGAACGCGCCGAGCTGGTAGGTGCATTCCAGGAAGCGGATACGTCGGGCGCCGGCTCGGTCGAGCAGGGTCGCGGTGGCCATGACGACGTTCGGATGGACGTGATAGGTTCGGCCGCCGGGCAGGCCGAGCGCCGGCTGGTGGAGGTTGCCTGTCAGGTTGACCTTGACCGCGACGGTCTTGCCGGCGACCAATTTGGCGAGACCGCCGAGCTGGTCCATCATTGTCTGGAGCTGTTGGAGCACGGCCTCAGGGTTGTAGTCCTTGCAACGGGCGATGCTCACCGGCAAGGACGGATTTGCTGGCGCGGCCCAGAGCTGCGGCACCTCCACCAGTGGGGCCAGGAGGGAGGCCCCGGCGACCCGCAGGAAATCACGGCGATTGGTAGACAGTCCCATGGTTGTTCTCCGAGGTTTGGGAGGGGATCAGGCCGGACGCGGTGAGAGGAGTCGAGGATTACCCCTGGGCGATCGCCCCTTGCCCCTCGACCTCGTCCAGTTTGCCTGAGCGCTCATTAGACCGGGCCCTCAGCCGCAAGTCCAGGGAGTATCCACCTCCTCGGACGGATTCCGTTGCTCCATTCTCGCTCGTCTCAAACCGCGCGGGCCGCAAAAAATGGATGTCTTGGATTGCCCTCCTTGGATTGCCCTCCGGGATCAGGGCAACTTCGAATGGCGACTTCTACACCTTCCCAATCCTGACGCCCTGCCGGGTCTCGGGCGGGTGGTTCTCACGGTACTGGTCCGTGGCACTGTGGACGCTCGGCTTGCGGCTGCAAGGGGACGGGATCTGCTTGTGGGCAGTCTCGAGGAAGAGCAAGAAGGTGGTCTGCTCGACGCAGGAGATTTACGAGAGGCCGTCGTCCCGTGGGACGGGGGCGAACCTCCGAGCCTTCCCGAGACCCTGCTGGCTGGCGCCGAACATCATCTACCAGAACCGGGTGATGGGGTACGGGTCGAACTTCGAGTCCACGCTAACGATCGGGATGCCCTCGACGGTCGCCTGGGCGATCAACATGCGATCGAAGGGGTCCTTATGATGGAAGGTCAGGGAGATCGGCGCTGCAGTGTGCCGGGGTTCGATAGGGAGGATCTCGAAACCGTTGTCGAAGACCGCCTCCTGGATGAACTCCTCATAGGAGACATGCAGTGTGTACTTCCGGATGCTCAGCTTGATGGCGATCTCCCAGTAGCTCGCCGGGTTGACGAGCTTGACGTTGTTGGGATCGATGATGGCATCCTGGGCGGGGCCACTCAACAGAGGATCGCCCAGGTAGAACCAGAGCAGGGCGTGGGTGTCGAGGAGCAGCCTCACGGCATATAGTCCTCGAAGTCCTTTAAGTGATCATCATCGTCGGACACGATGACGAGTTTTCCCCGTCCCCGGCCTGGTACGGGACGGGGCTTTTCGGCGGGCAGCCCCACCAGGTTTGCGATCGGCCGAGCGTTCCGTGTGATGACCAGTTCCTCGCCGGGGGCAAGTTGGTCGATGAGTTGTGCAAGTTTGGCTTGCGCTTCCTCGATCGTGATCGTCGTCATGACGCCTCCTCGTACTCGTTAAACTCCGGTTGTACAACGCCGAGCCAGTCCGATCGCTCGGCGAAAGCCCTTGGCTCGTCGTCAGGGATGTCGGGCGAACCAGCGGTCGTGAAAACAAGGTACCCCAAGCCTTGCCGAACCTGGATGGCCCCAGCTCCATCGTACCAAAACAACCGGAATGGTGAGGAAGAAGATCGGTCCCGACTCTGCGACGTGCTCGAAACAAAGAGGGTCTTGGGTGGGGCAGTTCAGATCCGCCGACATAAGTCGAAGAAGAGGGTGAGCCGCAGCAATTCCGCAGACATCATACCTGACCCAAATAAGGCTAATCCAAGAAAGGCTAATCCAAGACATCCACTTTCTTGCGGAGCAATCCAAAGAAAAGGGATTTGCAGACACGCACTCTTATGGGATTTGCAGACACGCACTCTTATGGGATTTGCAGAGAAATTTGCAGAGACCTAATCTTATAGGACTTTGCAGCTACCCACTGGTCTAGCGTGCATCCACGCTCACAGCGCCAGAAGGTGGGTATCTTCGATTCTTTCGATTCTTCCACTTCCACTTCGTCGTCGTATTGGGATCGTACGCAATGGTCCAATCGACATGAGCGCATTTGGAGACGCCCTTCGTGAGGATGTCCTTCTGGCTCACATAGTCGTGGCAGCAGCCACCGATAACCAATAACACACGAATCGGTTTGGGCGTATCCTGGGCCATGACCGACGTCCTTTGGGGGGCGACAAGGTCCACGCGAGAAAGAAGAAAGCCCCGAACCACTTTTTCATCGCATTAGCTCGCTTTCTCCTCGTGGCATGGCAGGACGACGGACGGTCCCGAATCTCCAGTCGCATAGCGGACTCGATGGTTTGAGTTTTCGCCAAATGCCTTGCGAGCAATTACATCGAGTGCGACATTCATGATACGATTCCCTACCACCTCGGCCGTCCGGTCTTCCACGGTGGACGCGAGAACTCTGGAGTAGAATTCAATGGATGCGAACGAAGACGTTCCCAATCCGTCGTTCATCTCGACCGGTGCGACGGCGGTGGAAGCTGGACGGCCGGGCCTTACTTGGTCGTTGTGGCGAAGTATAAAGGCCGGATTAAAGTGGTCCTTCATCGTCGTCGCGTTGATTCTCGCCACGCCGCTCCTCGTGGGCCTCACCCTGACGGTGTATGGCTTTGGAGCCGGCCGTGGTTTGGTCATGCCGTCGATCCAGCCAGACGTGTTCGGCTTCACCCTGACGTGCGGCATGTTGGCACTGATTCCGATTTGCGCGATCGGACTGGTTGTGGTTCTGGCCAGCTTTGTCCTTTCTGGAGCACGCAACAAGGCCCCAACTGCCTCTCAGCGAATTCGCTGGTCTTGGCTGGTCATCGGATTGGTTCTCGCTCTGCTGGCGGCCTCCTACTGGTTCCGCTCTTACCGCGGTGGGATTGGCCTGGTCCTGGCACTTGTGATCCGGTATTTGATTCGAGCCCGCCCGACCGCCCTGTTTGCGTTCTATCGACGTCACTGGCCTTGGCTGATCGGCACGTGGGTTTTCCTCGTGCTGGCGACCGCGTATGGGATTGGTGCTTTTATCGGCGGGGCGGTCGACTACCAATACGCCAAGGAGGTCGCCGCGGCCGAACGCGACGATCCCTTTTGGCGGCTGGATGCCCTGATGGCACATCGCGAGAAAGTGCCCGACTCGGAGAACTCGGCACTGATCGTGAAGAAAGTGCTCGCGCATGCTACCGAAGGATTGGCCCGGTCGCATTCCACAAGTCGGAGAGCCGCCGACATCGTTGAGGGAGTCGCTCAAGATTTTCTACGGCTCTGATCCGAGGCCGGAAAACGTGCGACTCGACGACGCCGTGGCTGACGAATTCCGTCGCGAAGCAAAGACTTTCAATGAAGCGGTCCGTTTTGCCCGCACAATTGCGGATTACCGGCGAGGGCGGCACGAGTTAAAGATTGGACCGGCCGTGATTGATACTTCCGTCGAAGAGACAGCGAAGGCCCGCGACGTGGCGTTCCTTCTGGCGGCAGACGCTGAGGTCCGATGTCGCGACAACGACCTGGACGGTGCGCTGGATCGTATCGCGCCATCATCGGAGTTTGCCGCTCAATCGGTGACGAGCCGTTCCTGATTTCTACGCTCGTACGCCAGACGATTGGCACATACGCGGCAAAAGCCGCACGGCGTGTTGTTGGCCAGGGGGAGCCGTTCTGACGAATCGCTCGGCCGGCTTCAAGCTCTACTCCTTGAAGAGATGGCCGAACCCCTCTTGCTCCAGGGCCTTAAAGGAGAACGTGCCAGTCTTGACGAGTTGATCCGGCGATTCGGGATGGGTAAGGTCACCATTCTTCAATTGGCGTCATCGTTGCCGATTGATCCCGATGCCCCCCCTGCCGGAATTCCGTCCTGGTACAAACTATGGTTCGACCTTCAACGAGTGCTCATGTTGACGCTGATGAACCAGGCCGTGGCAATTGAACGGAGTGATGCCCCCCGCGTCCGGGCCTGTGGGGGGGGTTTGAGCGGAGGCTCGAATCGAGCGCACAGACTCCAATGAGCAAAACCGTCGGGGTGCTCGCATTCAAATTGTTTCCGGCCGCGGGCTCGGCGAGCGTCACCGCTTCACGACACCAGTGCGAACTAGGCGCGACGGTGATCCTGCTGGCCGCCGAGCGGCACCGCCGCAGGACGGGCGAATGGCCCGCGTCGATAGCGGCCATGGATCGGACCATTCTGCCCACCGAGCCGCTCGACCCGTATTCGGGCCGGTCCTTCCGCATGGCGCGGCGAGATGGCCAGCTCTTCGTCTACTCGATCGGCCCAAACCGAAAGGACCAGGGCGGCACCTACGACCGAGCGAACCGGTTCGAGAACCAAGATGACGACTTTGGGGCAAGTTTGTGGGACGTCCAACTGCCCGGCGGCCTCCCTGGAGCGAGGACGAGACGCCCGCCCAAGCCAGGTCCTCACCATGAACCACTTCATTAACAGGGCAATTCATGGTGTCAGCTTATTTTTCCGACGTGCAGAATGAACCGATATCCTCCTATTCTTAGACCGGGTCCTTAACCGCAAGTCCAGGGAATACCACCTCCTCGGACGGATTCCGTTGCTTCTTCTCGCTCGTCTCAAACCGCGCCGCACGGCAAGGTTGAGGACCTGGGAGACCAAAGGTCGTCCCATTCAGGAAGTCGATCAGTCGCACGAATGAACGCCTCGCACACTCCACACTCAAAATACTCGATCACACGAACTCCCGGCAAGCGATCGGTGACACGACGATCGCCGATCGACTCGGTTCGCCAAGATTTTTCATGTGCGGTGAGCGTTCGGCCTCTCTTAATCTATAGGAAGGCGGAGGAAACGCGTCGGGGGAGCACTTGAATCCATGAAAACCAGCACAACGGGGATGGCTCTGCGAGACCTCCGGGACCTTTTCCGAAGTGGGACGGTCACTGGCCACACCGACGGCCAGCTCCTGCGCGCACTACGCCACGTTCAACGATGGGACGGCGTTCGAGGCCCTGGTCATGCGGCACGGACCGATGGTCGTGGCGACTTGCCGTGCCATCCTGAAGCACGAGCACGATATCGAGGACGCCTTCCAGTCCACTTTTCTGGTGCTGGCCCGCAAGGCGGGATCCGTGCGCACCGGCATGGCCTTGGGCGGCTGGCTGCATCGCGTGGCCTATCGCCTCGCGGTCCAGGCGAAGATCGAGGCGAAGCGGAGACGCCAACATGAGTCGGAGGCAGCCGCGATGAGAATCTCGGACGCGACCCGCCCTGGTCTCGCCCTCGATCTCGACGTCTGCTCGATCCTGCACGAGGAGATCGAGCGACTACCGGAGCGCGAGCGCCTGTCCGTGGTCCTCGTCGACCTGGAGGGCCTGACCTACGAGCAGGCCGCCGGTCACCTGCATTGGACCGTGCCGGTACTCTGCTATCGACTGGCCAAGGCGAGAAAGCGGCTGCGCGATCGCCTGAGCCGGCGCGGCGTGACCGCGATGTCGCTCGCCGTTGTCATGGCCTCGTCGAGGACAACCGCAACGGCCGCGCTTCCCGCCTCGTGGATACGCGGGGCCGTCGCGGTGGCGACCGGAGGGCCGGCCACGGCGGCAGTGGCCGCATTGACCCAGACCATCCTCAGGGGGATGCTCGTGAGCCAACTGAAGATCGTCTCGGCGGCCGTCCTCGTAGCGGCCGGATTCATCTTCAGCGGAGTCATCGCCCTGGGAGAGGCACGGCCCGACAGCCCAGGAACCGCGCCGAGCGCGACAGCCGCTGCCAAAGGGCCACCAGCCGCCAGGGACGTCACCCGGATAGAGCCAACACCGGGCGCAATGATCGAGGTACGCGGCCGAGTCGTGGATCCCGAGGGCAGGCCCGTTGTGGGGGCGATCCTGCAAAGCGTCTACTTCGGCGCCAATCAGGACATCAAGTCGGCTCCGAGGTCAAGCGGGTCGGACGGCCGGTTCATCATCCAGGTGCCACCTCGGCGCCACGTCCTTAACTCCCTACTGGTACAGGCCAACCGCGACGGCATGCCCCCCTGGATCGTCGCGTCGGCGCCCGGGTTCGGACTCGGCTGGGCCTCGGCCTTCCGCAAGCCCGGTACATCGAGCGAGCTGACGGTCCGGTTGGTGGAGGATGGGCCGCCGATCGAGGGGCGGGTCATCGACCTGGAAGGTCGCCCTGTCGCCGGGGCCCGAGTCAAGGTCGACCGCCTTTGGTACGCCAGGGACGGCAAACTCTCGGACTGGCTGGCACAGGCCGAGGACCGCGGCGCCGACGGTCCCTGGCAGGGTCTCTATCCGTTGCCGACCACGACGGAAATCACGATCGCCGCCATCACCGGCCCGGACGGCCGCTTCCGCCTGGCGGGCATGGGCCGCGACCGGATCGCCGTGATCCGCGTCTCCGGACCGGCGATCGCCACGGCCGAGCTTTACGTCCAAACCGGCGACGGGCCAGCGGTCACCACGGTCAGGCAACGACGCGGCCGATC
This sequence comes from uncultured Planctomycetota bacterium, assembly GCA_963720335.1. GTDB lineage: Bacteria > Planctomycetota > Planctomycetia > Isosphaerales > Isosphaeraceae > CAVRFS01. The sequence goes on from CAVRFS010000055.1 coordinate 10,339, forward strand.
GATGGCACTCGAACGGACCATCTACCACGCCCGCCGGTTCGAATTCGCCACGGCGCCGACCCGGCCGATCGAGGGGACCATCCGCGACAAGGACACCGGCCGACCCCTCGCCGGGATCAAGCTCCAGGGTATGGTCTTCGAAGAGTACAGCCATCTCTGGGCTCCCGGCGTCGAGGCGACCACCGATGCCCAGGGCCACTATCGCCTCGCCGGCCTGCCCAGCGGGCCTGCCTATCGGTTGTCCGTCGAGCCAGGCGAAGGCCAGCCCTATCCCGGGGCAGTCTTGCGGGCGCCGGCCGATTCGCTCGGCCTGGAGCCCGTCCGGTTCGATATCGCGCTCAAGCGCGGCGTCCTGGTCCGGGGCCGGGTCACCGACAAGGCGACGGGGAAGCCTGTGTCGGGCTACGTCGAATCCTACACCTTCAACGACAACCCTCACGTTCGCGAGTTTCCCGGGTATTTCAACAGCAATTCACCACTCGCCCGCTTCGAGAACGACGGCCGGTACGAGGTCGTCACCCTGCCCGGCCGTGGCATCATCGCCTGCGGCTCCGACAGCGGCCGCTACAAAACGGGCGTCGGCGCCGAGGCGATCAAGGGACACGATGCCGTGGGCTTTGACACGATCCCGTCCATGTGCCCGATCAGCCAGTACCACGTCTTGGCCGAGGTCAACATCGACCCCCAGGCCGAGTCGGCCACAGTGGACCTCCAGGTCGACCCCGGCCGCACGCTGACCCTGACGGTTGTCGACCCCGAAGGCAAACCGATCGGCGGGACGAAAGCGTTTGGGCTCACCGATATGGGGGGCGGCGAGTACGAGCAGGAGTCGCCGAGCATCGAGGTCCGTAGCCTCGACCCCGCAAAGCCTCGTCGCGTGAGGATCACTCATGCCGCGGCGGAAGCTCGTCGGCTCGGTCGAACTCAAGGGGGACGAGACCAGCCCGATCACCGTCCGGCTTCAGCCCTGGGGAACGATCACCGGCCGCATTGTGGATGACGACGGCAATCCCCGCGGGCGTTTAGAGGTGGGCGGCGTGCCCATCGGCCGCGACGGCCGGTTCCGCTATCGAGGGCCTGGTGCCCGGCCTCAAGCACGAGGCATCGGCCATGCAGGGATTCCGAGGCATCGGTAACGTCTATCGCGACGTGACCGTCGGCCCCGGCGAGGTCAAGGACCTGGGCGATGTGAAGGTCATCCCGCCCAAATGAAACGTTCCGCCCTGACATCCCACCACCGGCTCGCACCCTTCACGAATGGCTGATAACGCTACACGGTCGATCCATGACCAGAGCCGGCTGCGGTCAGCTCGTTCACGGTACGATTCCCGTCCCCCGGCTTCACTATTCGGCAAAATCTTGAAAAAGTCAGATTGGAAAGCGCACCACCTGTAGAATTAAGGGTGAAGGAACCACCAAGTTCGGGGGAGGTGCGCATCGTGAGCCGCTACTCGGGAATCATGCTGAGTGAGTTGAATCAGATTTTCAATCGAGGGACTTTTGTCGGTCTGAACGACCATCGGCTGCTGGAACGGTTCGTCGTTGAGCGCGATGAGACGGCGTTTGCCGCCTTGGTCGCTCGTCATGGACCGATGGTCCTGGGCGTGTGCCGGCGCATCCTTCGCGAGGAACATGACGTCGAGGATGCCTTCCAGGCGACGTTCCTGGTGCTGGTCCGCCGGGCCAAAGCCATCCGCGACGCCCGGCTGCTGGGCCACTGGATCCATGGGGTCGCCTACCGAGTCGCCGTGCGGGCACGGGCCAACGCCGCTCGCCGCTACGTTCACGAGCAAAACAAGATAGAGATCACGCACGTCGAGATTGGTCCGCCGTGCCTCGACAGCGAGGGGCGCGAAGCGCGGGAGGTCCTCGACGAGGAACTCGCCCGGCTGCCCGAACTGCTTCGGGCGCCGCTGGTGCTTTGCTACCTGGAGGGAATGACCCATGACGCGGCCGCGGACCAGCTTCGCTGGCCGGTCGGGACGGTGCGAAGCCGGCTGGCTCGGGCTCGCGAGCTGCTGCGCACGCGGCTGTCGCGCCGAGGGTTGACGACCGGCGACGCGGTTCTGACCACCGTGGTCGCCGCCCCGCCCGTTCCCTCAGTTCTCGCCGACGCCACAGTCCGGATATCTCTGGCTTTCACCGCACGACACGTAACGACGACAGCAATGGCCTCAACCACGGCGAAGGCACTCGCCAACGGAGTTCTCCATACCATGATGATCACCAATCTGAAGGTTCTCGCCGCGGCCACTCTGGCCGGTGTCTTGACCCTGGGCGGCGTGCACACCTACGCCCTCCAGTCTGGAGGTTCCGGCGGAGCCGTGGGGCGGGCGCCGTGCCCGCAACCCAATCGCAAGCTGGCGACCGCCAGGAGGCCTTATTTCGGTCGGTAGCCAAGATCCAGGGCGAGCTGGCCGAATCGGCCCGAATCAACGCGGAACTACAGAAGGAACTCAACGATCTCCGCGCAGAGCTGGAAGCCGCACGCCGAACCGCCGCTTCATCGACGGCGAAAAAGGCGGCCCCGCCGACAAAGGCCACCGGAACAACGGACGAACCCCTCACCAAGCGCGGCCGATCCTCGGGCGGCGGCGGGGGAGCCATGGGCGGCGGGATGCTCGGAATGCCGGGCGGGAGGGGAGGCATGGGAGGCAGGATGGGAGGCATGGGAGGCGGAATGGCAGGGATGGGTGGCAGGAGAGCGGGATGGCAGGGATGGGCGGAATGGGAGGTGGGATGGCAGGGATGGGCGGCGGAATGGCGGCATGGGAGCAATGAGCGGGATGGCAGGGATGGGTGGTATGCCCGGTGGAATGGCAGGGATGGGCGGCGGGATGGGAGCCATGGATCCAGGACACACTAACGCCAAGGATCGCCTCAACTACATTTCAACCGGCCAGATTATTGTCGTTGCCTCGCCCGAGGGAAACACGGTCACGGCCTACAGCACCGAAACAGGCAAGGCGAAGTCGCTCCGGCTGACTAAAGGGAACGACATCAAGCTGAAAGTCGTGCCCATCCTCTCCAATGGCCTGGCGGCACTGTATCTGAAAGGCCCAAAAATCACTCGGATCGCGGCATTCAGCCTGCTCGACGGGACCTGGTACTCACAGGACCTGCGCGAGCCTGCCCAGGAGGCGGGTCCGATTGTTAGCGGAAACTTAGCCGTCTATAGCCTGGGCCGCCGAGTTTATGCATTCAGTTCGTTAGCGAATCGCTGGGATCTTCTGGAGCTGCCCGAAGGGGCTGTCCCAACACCGATAGTGGGTGAGGATGCGATCACCTGCGAACACGATGCCCACCTCTACGTCTTCAGTCGCAAGACCGGCCGTTGGGAGGATATTGACACTCGAGCCATCCCAGCCGCCCAGGACGACGAGACTGGCACCAAGAAGTAAGCGTTCGCCTGAAGCGGTTGGCGGCAAATGGACGTCCTCGGCCGAGGTCAACGCGATAGTGAATCTCACTCCGACCAGACAAGCTTCTCGAGTCGAGCCTTCCCGGGCGTGACCGATTATACCACGATGCTGTGCTTCATTTGTGGCTTATCAGCTCTTTGGCATCCTCGTCGCCCGGCGTGTGTTGGTCGCGCTCCAACAGCGGCATCACCTCCTCCATCAGCCGCCGGAGGCTGTCGCGGACCAGCTCGGGCGATAGGCCGGCCCAGCGCACCTCCACGTTGGCCACGTCGAAGGGGGCTTGTTCATGCAACTCGCGGAGCTGGCGCGCGACGGACTCGGGGCCGCCGACGATGAAGTTGATCGGATGGGCGCACAGGTCCTCGGGTCGCGTGGGCTCTGGAGTTGCGGCGGGGATCTTGCCTTCGCCCTGAAATCGCCGCCAAAGGGTTCGCAATGCGGGCTCCGCGCGATCGAAGGCGCTCTCATCGTCCGGGCCGACGAACACCGGGCGATTGGCGGCGATCAGTCCGCGTGCCGCCGGCCGCGCGGTAGGCGGCGGAGTATTGCCGGTATTGCTCGGGCGTCCGCAGGTGAGAGAAGAGCATGTTGAAGTTGAACGACCCCGCGATCCGGGCCGAGCCAAGACTGTTCACCGCGACCCAGGAGCGGCCGGCGAGGTCGGCCGCCGGGACCGGCAACGGTCGATGGGATGGAATCGAATAATCGCGCGACGATCCGTCGGTAGCGGCCTCTGGGATAATTCCACTCCATACCGATCGAATCAGCCCCAGCGCCTCCGCAAATCGGGCATGCCGCTCTTGGTCCTCGGTCTCGGCAAGTCCGAACAGGCGAAACTCCTCGGGCGTGCTGCCGCTGCCGAACCCGACCGCCATCCGGCCGTTCGTCAGCAGGTCGGCGACCGCGACCTGTTCCGCGATATCGAGCGGGTGGTGCAGGTTGAGGCAGATGATCGCCGTGCCCAGCCGGATTTCTCGGGTCTGGCCAGCCAGATGGAGCGCGAACAGCAAGGGCGTGGGCATGTGCCCGAAATGCGCGTGATCGTGATGCTCCGAAAACCAGGCGTAGCGCACGCCCAGTCGATCGGCCAGCCCGACCAAGTCCGCCAATTCGTCAAAGATCACCGCCGACGGCTGGTCTCGTGGTCCTTCAAGATGGTCGGTCAGGCCGACTTCAAACAAATGCACGATCAATGTCCGTTCCCCGCGGAACGCCCTCCCGGTGTCGATGAATCACAATAGGGCAACGATCATGGCTCGCCCATTGTATTCAATCGGAAAAGACGCCGCACGGACCATCCTACGGATCACGAGCAATGATATTAACTCAATAGCTCATTCAGTTCCGCATACGAAATCGAATCCTCGGTCATGGCGGTAAAGGTCCCCGGCCCGAGTAACTCGGTTGCGATTCGCCGGAGCCGGCCTAGCGCCGCCAGCATTGGGCCGGAGCCGACGCTGACGCGCGCCACCCCGAGCCGGGCGAGTTCAGGGATCGGAGGACTGCTCGCGCGGGCCAGGATGTTGATCGGGCCGATGATCGATCGGGCCAGTTGGGCAATTGTCACGGAGTCCTGAACGCCGGGAACAAAGAGGCAATCGGCACCCGCCTCGCGGTAGGCGTTGGCGCGGCGTATCGCGTGATCGAGTCGCGTGTCTGGTGCGCCGACCGCGGCCAGGAAAACGTCGGTGCGGGCGTTGATGACGACCGGAACTCCCACAGTCCTCGCGGCCTCGCGCACGGCGGCGATCTTATCAACGTGGGATGAGATCTCGACGAGTGGATTGTGAGGATCGCCGGTGCTATCTTCCATGTTGAATCCGACGGCTCCCACTTCAATAAGGCCGCGCACCGTCTCGGCAACGTCCTCCGGAGTGGCTCCGAAGCCTGCGACCATATCGGCCGTGACAGGCACAGAGACGCCGCTGGCGATCCGGCGCACGGCCTCCAGCATCGTCGGCCGGCCGATCTTCTCCCCATCGGGATAACCCAGTGCCCAGTTGACACCGGCACTCGTCGTGGCGATGGCAGCGAAACCGCCCGCCTCCAAGAGCCTGGCGCTGGCCACGTCCCAGGCGTTGGCCAGGATGAGGATTTGCGAGCCCGTCGTGTAGCTTGCGGAAGGCATCGGCCTTGCCGATTTGGATCGTCTGATTCATGAGGACGTCCTCTCTCTTTCTGGTCGGCCTGGCGAGCGCTGGGATTTCTTTGTAACTGATCCGGCCGCCTTGCAGATGATATGATGAGAGTCGGTGAGGATTCGTGTCCAGCGGGTAGAACCATGCGGCGCGGGCGAGTCGGCGAGGACCACCATCGCGAGCCAAGCCATGAGCAAGGTCGAAAAGACCGACGAAGACGATCACGCCGATGAAGTCTACCTGGAGCCATCATTGCTGGCGGACCTCAAAGTGCCGCCGATGATTCAGAAGGCGATGGAGAGGCATCGCCGCGATCTGCCCGAACTGATGAAGCGGCACGCTGACCAGTGGGTGGTCTACCGTGGCGAGGAGCGGTTGGAATTCGGCCGGTCGCAACGGGCCACGTGCAGAGGTAACCACGAATCTAACGAATCAGACGAATAAGAAGAACACTGGAGGGATCAGACGATCCGCCTCAAGAAACCCAGATCCTTTGTGGTTAAACACCTCAAAAACAGGCCCCGTGGACGGCATTTGTAGATCATGTCCAGGATGTTTTCTCTTCGTCTTTTCATTCGTCTGATTCGTTAGATTCGTGGTTAACTCTTCTGGAGAGCTTCACCCGATGCTCAGTAAGTTTCGTGCTTTCAACGTGTTAGGACAGGAGTCCGTGATTTTCTCGACAAAATTTCTTTTTCCCGACATATCCCGCACTCCCGCGGCCTTTCATAGTGAGAGGCTGGCCTATTGAAGGCCGGGGCGATCCGAATCGGGAGCAAACTTTATGGATACCCATCCGTCGCTTCATCCGACCGCTGAGATCTTACAGGCGTATGGCCTGGGCAAGCTCGACGATGCCTCGGCCGAGGCTGTCTACAAACACCTGGAGGACTGCCCCGACTGCCGGCCCAGGTCGCCGAGATGTCGCCCGACAGTTTCCTCGGCCGGCTCCGCGAGGCTCAGGCCGACTCGACAGCCCGAGACGGGGGTAGCCGATGATCCGACCCTCGGTGCTCCGACACAGGGCGCTTCCCCAATGGTCTCGGACGACACGCACGACGTCGGCCCGGACAACTCAACCGAGCCCAGCCTTCAACCAGGAAGCCTCATTCGCTACTTCGGCGATTATGAATTGCAGAGAGTCCTGGGCGAAGGCGGTATGGGGATCGTGTACAAGGCCCGCCAGCTCAGCCTCAACCGCGCGGTGGCCTTGAAGATGATCCGGGCCGCCCGGTTTCCCTCTGCTGACGAGGTCCACCGGTTTCAAAACGAGGCGGAGGCGGTCGCCCGGCTCGACCACCCCAACATCGTGCCGATCTTCGAGGTCGGCCGGTTCGAAGACCAGCATTATTTCAGCATGAAGCTGATCGCGGGAACGAGCCTCGACAAGCGGCTGAAGGACTACGTCGCCGACCCGCGGCAGCGCGGCCCGACTGGTGGCTGTGGTGGCTGAGGCGATCCACCACGCTCATCAGCGAGGTATCCTCCACCGTGACCTGAAGCCGGCGAATATCTTGGTCGATGCGGACGGACACCCTCACGTCACCGACTTCGGCCTGGCCAAGCGGGTCGAGGGGGACAGCGAGCTGACCCGCTCCGGCGCGATCGTTGGCACACCGGCCTACATGGCTCCCGAGCAGGCGTCGGCCAAGAAGGGGACCGTGACGACGGCGACCGACGTCTACGGCCTCGGGGCGATCCTCTACGCACTGTTGACCGGCCGGGCACCGTTCGGGGGGACGACAGTCCTGGACACATTGGAGCAGGTGCGCGAGCGGCCGCCCGAGCCGCCGCGGAAGCTCAACCCACGGGTACCGCGCGACCTGGAAGTCATCTGCCTGAAGTGCCTGGAGAAGGACCCTCGCCGGCGCTACGCCAGCGCCGATGCGCTCGCCGAGGACCTGAAGCGCTGGCTGGCTGGCGAGCCGATCGCGGCACGGCCGGTGGGCGTCGTTGAACGGGCGGGGCTCTGGACTCGCCGACATCCAACGGCGGCAGCATTGGCCGGCACGTCGGTCGTGGCCATGATCGCGATAATCGCGCGGGATTCTTCGTCGCCTACAACGGCGAATTGAAACGCGCCAACGGCGTGATCGAGGAATCGCGCCGTGGGCTCAGGCCACAACGCATCCGAGGCCATTGCCCGTCGGGAAGCAGAGGCGTCCGGAAAGGACGCCTCCGAGCAGCGAGCGATCGCCGTGGGTGCCCTCGACGAGGCCCGAAACACGTTGGACCTGGCGGACTGCTTACTCGACGCGATGCAGATCACCTTACAGCACTCGCAGTTGCTTCAGCTTTCGCTAAACTTTCCCGCGGCCGACGAGCCCGAGTTCAAGGAGGCAATGACTGAGAACCAGGTAGTCGCCGAGCGGCTCGCCTATGGTGTGGACGAAGCCAGGAAGGCGATCATGAGCGGAATAAAAAGCCGAGGCGAGTGAGACCTCGCGCCACTGGCAGGGTTATTATGACTTGGCTATGGGTCGGCTGCTGGCCGCGAAGGTCCGGTGCTACGAGTATGACTGGGCGTGCACTCGGATGATGCGGAACGACCCTGTCGAGTTCGCGAACTCCAAATCGAACGCTTGGAAACTCGTACCCGGCACGACTATTCGGTACAGTGAGAATGCGGTGGTCGCTTGCCGCGGAAGCCCGGAGTTACTACGCCGCGTAATACACGAGCATCCCGGCACATCCTTGGCTCGCCTGGCCCGGGACAAGTTGGAGTTCCCGTTCTCGTTCAAGTGGGTTGAGACCTACGTCGAGCCCGCCGCGCGTGAGACCCAGGCCGCGGCACAGGCGAGGAAGGATCAGAAGGCGAGTCCTGGATCTCACTACCCAATTGGCCCGGCATAAGGAATGGGAAAAGGCGCTGAGGCATTGGACCGGGTTGGCGACCCGACGCCGGGAACCGCCAAAGCGACGGTGTTGCTGCACCAACGCGGTGATCTATTCGCGCTGCTAGGCTTATGGCACCGAGCGGCCGCCGATTATAGCGAGATCTCTCGGCTCAGGCCGGAAATCCCTTCCAACTGCCGTTACCAGATCCTGGCGCTTCTCTCAGCCGGAGATCGCGACAGGCTGCACCGAGCGTGCTCCGACCTCCTCGAACGATTCCGCAAGACGACTGCCCCCTCGACGGCTAACGATGTCGCTTGGTCTTTGGTGCTGGCGGCCCGCGCGGTCTCTGATCACGAGGCACCGGTACGACTGGCCGAGATCGCCCTGAAAGGCTATCCCGCAGCCGGAAGGGATTCAATCCTCAACACGCTCGGCGCCGCCTTGTACCGCGCCGGCCGGCTTGAAGACGCCATCCATCGGCTGAAGGAAGGGATTCGTCTCCGAAACGGACAGGAATTGCCCGCGGATTGTGTTTTCTTGGCCATGTCACATTTCCGACTTGGTCATCGCGACGAGGCTCGCCGCTGGCTCGACCGATGCCGGAATCGTCAGCCGAGCGCTGATCCGAATCAGTTCTGGGATGAGCTAGAAATCCGTCTCCTCCGTAGCGAGGCCGAGGCGCTGGTTCTTTACGACCCGATCTTCCCGGATGATCCATTCGCACACTGAGCAGGCATTTGCGTCTTCGCCCCGATGGCGGCAGCGACATGATAGTCCAGGCATCGCCCTGGGGAATCGAAAACCGCCACCCGTCCATGGAGCCCTGAAAGCCTTTCGTAGAACGTAATTCATTCCGTTCCGTTCGAGCGGGAAATCGAACCAGGTTCGCTTCACGAACCTTGTCCAGCGGGGATGCCTCGGGTATTCTCACGAATATGTCACCCAAGGGAACGATCGACGAGACTTTATTACTCTGCTGGCCATCGAGTCGAAAGAGGGTTCGTTGACCTGTGAGGTTCAGATTTCTTTTGAGCGGATGCAATCAGTCGGTCGTCGTAGCCTCGGACACGCCAAGGAATGTGGATTTATCGTGCCGATGATCTTCCAGAAACCCAGCGCCATCATCGAGGGATTGCCGCGGGATGAGGCTATTATGACCGCGATGACCAACAGTGACTTCGCCAAGCACATGATGCTGTTGGCGAGGCCCGCCGACCAATTCGTGCCGTCAGCGACCTATGATCCGGACGGCGACTGCATCGAGTTTCTCGTCAAACCCGATCCGTTCTATGCGGAGAGGGTTGATGACCTCGTGACGGTTTATTACAGCCAGGAAACGGACGAGGTTGTCGGCTCCTTGATGAAGGGTGTCACCAGCTTCTGCAAGAAGTTCATGGAAACGATGCCCGGTTTCCAAATCGAAATCCGAGACGGGCGGGTCCGGCTCGTCCATATCTTCCGAGCCCGGCTCTGGGCTTCCAAGCGGGAGAGCGCAGACCTTGCGACCCTCGCTTACGAGAAGCTCATACAAGTCGCCGAAGAGTCCGAGGTCGACGCGGAAATGTGCCTCACTTGACTCTTGGCCAGAGTTCCACGGACACCTCACGGCGGCGAGGCATGCCGACCTCTACGCGAGTTGGGCTCGCCAAATTCGACACGCCCCCTTATCGTTAGGTCAGGTTCGGTGGTTCTGACCGATCGCTCGTGGAGGATCATCCAGGAGCACGGCGATCACCGGGGAGGTGGGCTATGCAGAACAGCACGACGATTGAAGATCGCCTCGCCGCCGTGGAAGCCGCCATCGCCGAGCTCCACGATCATCTGTTGGTCCAGCCCCCTGCCCCAGACTGGCTCGAACAGGTCATCGGTTCGTTCAAGGACGAGCCGGCCTTCGAGGAGGTGCGGAAGTACGGCCGGGCCATCCGGAAAGGAGAGATGTCGATCGAGGACGTCGATCCGTGAAGTCCTTGCTGGTTACGGACCACATCGGCCGAGAGCCTCGGTTCAATCCTGGGTTCTCTCGAGTGTCACGGCGGAGGTATGAGATGGCGAACAGTTCCGCGATGCTGAGGGGTATCATTCACGGCAAGACTATCGAGTTGGAGAGTGAGTCAGGGCTCAAGGACGGCCAAGAGGTTTCGGTCGAGATCCGGCCGATCGCGGGGAAGCGACTCAACCGGAACAGCCGGCACGCCCCTGGTGGCTGGAGCAGCTCGACGTGGACCCGACCGTTCGGCGTGGCAAGTTCGTTGTCAAGGGAACGCGTCTCCTGGCCGACACCCTTGTTGAGCAGTTGGAGGCGGGCCGGACCGAGCGGGAGCTGGTTCAAGCCCATCCTGAGCTGACGCCAACGGCCGTGGCCGCTGTGCGCGAGTACGCGAACGTCCCTATCGAAATGCGGCGATCTTTCGGGGCTTGGGCCGAAGAATCCGAGGAGCTGGATCAGTACTTGGAATGGACAAGACAACATCGAAAGGTCAGTCGGCGGAGGATTGAGGATTGAGTTTTCTGGTGGACACCGATACGTGCTCAGCCTTTAAAAGGAAATCCGCTGGTCTTTCAACGTTTCCTTCAGTACGCAGGTCGGTTATACGTTTCGACCATAACGCTGGGCGAGCTGCTGACGTGGGCATATCGGGCTAAAGCATCTCCATCCCGACTTCAAGACGTTCGTGATCTCTTGCAACTCGTCGCTGTCCTGGACGTGACCCAGGACGTGGCTTGGAAATTCGGCGAGCTCCGCGCAGACCTTGCTCGACGGAGGGTTGATCGTCCCGGAGCTGGATTTGTTCAATGCGTCAGTAGCCTCGGTGTATTCCTTTACAATGGTGACGCACAATACCGCGGACTATGCCAGCGTACCCGGCCTGACACTTGCCGATTGGTTGCTTCCCTGAGCTGAACGTTTCGGGCCGAGAGCGATGACATGATTGACTTACTCATTTATGGGCCCGACTACCCGATCAACACGCCGGACTTTCCCGATCACGCCAGCAACGCTGGCACGACCTTGGCCTTGGTGACTTCGTGGTCGGTCAGACTGTCGTCCCGACCTTCGTGGGGATAGGTCAGCTTCGGTGGTCGAGCCCCAGAGCATGCAACAGAGTGGCGTGCAGGTCGTGGACGGTGACGAGTCGCTCGACGGCCGATAGCCGAATCGTCGGTCGCGCCGTGGACGTACCCGCCTTGAACCCGCCGCCGGCCAGCCAGAGCGAGAAGCCGTGGCGGTTGTGGTCGCGGCCGTCGGTGCCTTGCGAGACCGGCAACCGGCCGAACTCGCCAGTCCAGAGCACGATCGTCTAGTCGAGCAGGCCGCGCTGTTTCAGATCGCGAACCAGGGCCGCGCTCGGCTGGTCGGTGCGGGCGCAGAGCGATTTGAGGCTCTCGGCGTTATTGCTGTGCGTGTCCCAGGGTTGGCCGCTCATGAACACCTGCACGAACCGCACGCCTCGCTCGACCAGCCGCCGGGCCAGCAGGCAGCGGGGGCCGTATTCCTCGGTGGCCGGGTTGTCCAGGCCGTACAGCCGCCGGGTGGCCGCCGTTTCCTGCGAAAGGTCGAGCACCTCCGGCACGGCCGTCTGCATCGCGCGGCCATTTCGAAATTGGCGATCCGCGCTTCGAGCTCGCTGTCGGCGGGATGGCGCGCAGCATGGGCCGATTCAGCTCGTCGAGGAAGCGAGCTGTCGTCGCGGGCCTCGGCCGAGACGCCGCCGGCGCTTCAGGTTCAGCACCGGGCGTCCCCGACCGGAACGGCGTGCCCTGATAGACCGCCGGCAGCCAGCCGCTCGACCAGTTCCGCACGCCGTCGACCGGCAGGCCGCCGGATCGGAGAGGACGACGTAGGCCGGCAGATCCTGGTTCTCGGACCCAGCCCATACATGACCCACGAGCCCCAGGCCGGCCGGCCGGCCGGACCTTGCCGGTATGGATCAGGCGCAGGGCCGGCCTCGTGGTCGACCGATTCGGTCGTCATGGAGCGAACGAGCGTCAGGTCGTCGGCGATCGCGGGCCAGGTGCGGCAGGAGCTCGCTGAGCACCGTCCCCGATTGGCCGGCGGCGAAAATTGAAACGGCGAGGCCAGCAGCTTGCCCTGCTGTTTGTTGAAATGGACTTCGAGCTTGCCGGGTAGGGCTTGCCGTGCTGCTTCTGAGTCGGGCTTCGGGTCGAACAGGTCCATCTGGCTCGGCCCGCCGTGCTGGAACAGGCAGATCACGGATTTGGCTCGGGCCTTGGCGAGGCTCGGGCGGGTTGGCAACCACACCCGCGCGGAGTTGCTCTTGGCCGCAAACAGGTGAGACAGAGCCAACGTGCCGATCGCTCCGCGCAAACCGGCCCGAAGGAAGGCGCGGCGATTCAAAGAGAACAGCGAGTGATCCATCGGTCGATTTCTCATTCCATAT
>CAVRFS010000056.1:0-263449 GCA_963720335.1 uncultured Planctomycetota bacterium
CCAAAGCCCGAACGACCTCCCGTCGCGTGTCCCAGTCCGGCTCTTGTAACTCCTGGGAAACGCGTCTCGCGAACTCCTCCAACTGGCCGATCACCAGCCGCAGCTCCGCTTCCTGGTTGGCCTCGTCAATCCGCTGCCGACACTCATCCTCCAGTTTGGCCAGCGCCTCGCCCCGCCAAGATCCTCGGCTCGAATTCCGACTTGTCGAGAAACCCGTCACCGTAGGCATCGATCAATCGCGAGATCATCTTTTTTAGATTCGCAATCATGTTGCTTAGATGCTTCGCCTCGCGTTCTGGGCCCGTCTCCGGCCCTTGCAGCCGCCGCTGGTACTCCGCCCGAACTCGTTCGGGCTCGGACAAGAGCTGACGCACGTCTTCCCAGACCGCGGCGTCCAAGACATCGGTGCGGATCTGCTTATTCCAGCACAGGGCTGGCCACCGAAGCGATAGGCGTCGGTGCCCGTGCAGCGGTAGTAGGCGTAGGGGACCTTGCCCTTGGCCGCGGCCCGGCTCACCGGCTTGCCGTAGCAGGCGTAGCCGCACCGCTTGCAGACGACCAAGCCCTGAACGAGGTAGCGCCCGCCACGGGGTCGGTCGCGACGGCGTTGCCGGTTCTCCTCGAGTTGAGCCTGAACTGCCCCGAAGAGCTCCTCGCTCACCAGTCCGGGGACAGCTATGAAGGTTTGAGCTTCCGAAGATGTGTCGACACGTGAGACCGGGCGTCTGGGCTGCTCGGGGCGGCCACGCTGGGGGCGGAGACGCTAGAGCTTAAGCGCGCCGCGCGGGTCTTGCCGAAGGCGGCCGTCCCCTTGTAGGCGGGGTTCTTGAGGTACGACCAGATCACCGAGCGGTCCCAGGCCGATTTGCCGCTGCGCGTGGGCACGCCCTCGCGTTGGAGACGTCGGCAAACCTCACCGATCGAGCATCGTTCCTGACCGACCCACTCAAAGATCTTCCGCACGACCCGGGCCTCCTCGGCCACGACCTGATAGCACGCCGCGCCGCCCCCCTCGTGCTTGCTGACGTAACGGTAGCCGTAGGGCGCGCCGCTGAGCACGTTGACCGAGCCGTGGCGGGCGGCGTACTGCTTGCCCCGGCGAGAGCCTCCAGGATCTTGGCTCGCTCGTACTCGGCGATCATGCCTTGGACCTGCAGGAGCAGGTTCTCCTCGGGCCCGCGGCCCGGAGGATTACGCAGGAAGATGACCTCAACACCGCAACGAGTGAGTTCCTCGAGTATCAACACCTGATATGCATACTTCCGCGAAATTCGATCTGGATCGAGAATGTAGAGGCGATCGATGACGCCAGCGGCGGCTTGGTCCCGAAGTCGTTCGAGACCCGGCGACCAGAGTATCCCCGCTGTAGCCATCGTCCACGAAGCACAAGTCGGGATCGCATACCAAGCCGTCGCTCGCGACGCGCTCCCTGATCGCCTCAAGCTGGCTGGCGATCGTGCCGTCCTTCGCCTGCTTGTCCCCGGAGACCCGGCCATAGTTCCCCACACGGAGATCGTGATTGAGCATGGCTGGTCAAGCTCCCCTGGACTTTGATCGGCGCCCCTGGCTGGTTATGGTAGCCGGTCCGTTGTCATGGGATCGCGATCGCGGCCATTCCAGGCGACGAGCGACAACCGGGATCAATGCCTGATATGCAAGTGCGAACGCTTGATTGTGAAATCGGCTGAAGTCGAATTGGCGGATGACGGGAGGACTGAGAGCAGATCTCCGTTTTAATGTAATCATGGTGACTCCTCCTCTCCGAGACCGCGGCCGTCAGCCTGCCTTGGACGGGAATCGAGCTGGGGCTGCCATCCGTGCCCATACTTCGGTCGGAGCCGCGTTCTGGAAATGACAGAGTCGGGAATCAGGGATGATTTTGCAACATTGTTGGGGGCGTGGTTTCACCGCTGCTTGCGAATATCGTGCTCAACCGCCTGGACTGGCGACTTCACGAGGCCGGCTATCGCTTTGCGAGGTACGCCGATGACTTCGTGGTGCTTTGCCAGGACCCCCAGCAGGCAGGGCGTCGAGTTTGGTCAACCATGTGCTGGAAGATGAACTCGGACTCAAACTGAGTCCCGAGAAGACGAAGATAACAACCTACGGGAAAGGGTATGACTTCCTGGGGTTTCATCTCTCGTCTCGCTCCCGACGCATGCGCGACAAATCGGTGCAGAAGTTCAAGGCCAAGGTGCGGGAGTTGACCGAACGTCATCGTAATTTGGACCACGCGACGATCGTCAAACTTAACCAAGTGATTCGGGGGACGGCAAACTACTTCGCCACCGGCTTCTCGACTTGCCGCTGGACGTTCCAGAAGCTTGACTCGTGGATCCGCATGCGAATGCGGGCCATGAAGCTCAAGCGGAAGAACTACAACGACAATTACAAGCTGCGGGCGGCGTATTTCCGTCGCCAACTTGGGTTGCTGACCCTGGAAGAGTTTTGCACGTACCGCGATCAACATGGTCAAGCACGCCGCGTGATTCCTCGTAACGGGGCAACTTTGGTTGGGGTCGCCCGGTGCGAGACCCGCACGCCGGTAAATGTGGGGAATTGACCCCATTGCGACAACGGGGAGGGAGTGGCCGCTTACCCCGGCCTCTCCCTTACCCACTAACGTTGTCGCCTGGTATTGCTCGCTGGCCCCGGGAATGGTCGCCGACCCTGAGGTGCCCGCGAGGCTGGCTGAACTCGCTGTGAAGGGCTTCAGAGCCCAAGCGAAATATATTGCCCTCAATACACTCGGAGCTGCCCTCTATCGCGCGGGACGGTTCGAAGACGCGATTCACAGGCTGGGAGAAGGAATTCAACTAAAAAGAGGAGAGAGCACTCCCCAAGATTGGGTATTCCTGGCAATGGCTCACCACCGCCTTGGGCATCGCGACGAGGCTCGCCGATGGCTCGCGCAATTCCGGAATCGTCAGCCGAGCACTGATCCCAACCAGTTCTGGGAGGAATTGGAGGTCCGCCTCCTGCGCAGCGAGGCTGAGGCGCTGATCCTCTACGACCCGATCTTCCCGACCGACCCGTTCGCGCACTGAGCAGCCATATCACGCCAGCAATTGAGGCACGATCTTGGCCTTGGTGACTTCGTGGTCGGTCAGACTATCGGCCCGTCCTTCGTGGGGATAGGTGAGCTTCCGGTGGTCGAGTCCCAAGGCGTGCAAGAGTGTGGCCTGGAGGTCGAAGACGGGGACGATGTCGCTGACCGACCGATAGCCGAAGTCGTCGGTTGTGCCGTGGACGTAGCCGGCTTTGAATCCGCCGCCGGCCAGCCAGAGGGAGAAGCCATGGCGGTTGTGGTCGCGGCCGTCGGTTCCTTGTGAGACTGGCAACCGGCCGAACTCACCCGTCCAGAGCACGATCGTCTCGTCCAGCAGTCCGCGCTGTTTCAGGTCCCGAACCAGGGCCGCACTGGGCTGGTCCGTGCGGGCACAGAGAGACTTGAGGGTCTCGGCGTTCTTGCTGTGCGTGTCCCAGGGCTGACCGCTCAGGAACAGTTGGACGAACCGGACGCCCCGTTCGACCAGGCGGCGGGCGATCAGGCAGCGGGTGCCGTATTCGTGGGTGACGGGGTTGTCCAGGCCGTACATTCGCCGGGTGGCCGCCGATTCCCGGGAGAGGTCGAGCGCCTCCGGCACGGCCGTCTGCATGGCGGCGGCGGTCTCGAAGTTGGCGATCCGCGCTTCGAGCTCGCTGTTGCCAGGATGCCGCGACAGGTGGGCACGATTCAGCTCGTTAAGAAGCGGAGCTGGTAGTCACGCGCCTCGGCCGTGACGCCACGCGGCGTCTTCAGGTTGAGGACCGGCGCGTCCCTGAGCGGAACGGCGTCCCTTGATCGATCGCCGGCAGCCAGCCGCTCGACCAGTTGCGAACGCCGTCGACCGGCAAGCCGCCTGGGTCGGACAAGACCACGTAGGCCGGTAGGTTCTGGTTCTCGGTGCCCAGCGCGTAGACGACCCACGAGCCCCATGTCGGCCGGCCGGCTTGGATCTTGCCGGTGTGGATCAGACGTAGCGCGGTCTCGTGGTCGACCGACTCGGTCGTCATCGACCGCACCAGGGTGATGTCATCGGCGATCCGCAGCCATGTGCGGAACGAGCTCGCTGAGCACCGTCCCCGACTGACCGTGCGGCTGAAACTTGAACGGGGAGGCCAAAAGCTTGCCCGCTTGTTTGTCAAAATGGATCTCGAGCGTGCCGGGGTACGGCTTGCCGTGGTGCTTCGTGAGTGCGGGCTTGGGATCGAACAGGTCCATCTGGCTCGGCCCACCGTGCTGGAACAGGCAGATCACGGATTTGGCTCGGGCCTTGGCGAGGCTCGGCGGGTTGGCGGCCACACCCGCGCGGAGTTGCTCTTGCTCGAACAAGTGAGACAGAGCCAACGTGCCGATCGCTCCGGCGTACCGGCCCAGGAAGGCGCGGCGATTCAAAGAGAACAGCGAGTGATCCATCGGTCGAATTCTCATTCGATATAGTTCTACTGTATCTTTCAGGTTCTAAGCTGGTTCTTCAATGGTGGTAAGATGTTACGCGAACGATAATTGTAAAACCTTGCTTGTTCGTTGCGCTGCAACCAACGGGTGCTGCGGCGACGAAGCGAAGCCGGAAGGTTCGTTTGCAAGTAAGCGTCGATCAGTCCGCTGATCAATTGTCGTAGTTGCGGAATCGTCAGAGCCGGGGTCTTTTTTTTTCCCTCCCGCGTCTCCTTGTTCAGGAACCACGCGGCCAGCAACGAGAGGGTTTGGTGATGATGCCAGGCGATCCAGGTTCTCACCTGATAGTCCGCCAAACCGGCTTCTCCTTTGGCTCGGCGGAAGCATTCTTCGATGCGATGCGCCGCCGTGGCCACCCGGGCCAATTCCGACAGCTTCACGTCAGCGGTCGCGTTCGACAAATAATAATCAATCTTGTATGTGTTATCGGGTTGACGTTTTCGAGTTATAAACAGTACTTCGTCAGGTCCTGTGCCACCTGTGTCGGTCCGCGCCTGCACCCGACACTTCACCGCTTCGATCACCAGCGGTCCCTTCTCCCCATCCCGCACATCGATTTTGGTCCAAGCGTCTTCGGGAAGCATCGAGCACCACTTATCCACTCGTATGAAAGGATTCTTGGGATGCCGACCTCGTCCCGAGTACACCGGCGCGGGTGCCTCGATGTCACGGATCAGCGTGTTCGAGGGGACCGCAAGCAGATATCGTTCGCCAAGGGTACGCAAATCCAGCCGAAAAGCACTGGGACGCCCCATCTCGTCGTCGCCCGCGATCCAACTGTGCGGCAGGTCCCCTCCGCACTCTTTCAACATCTCCAATGCCAGTTGATGGCGAGTCTGAAATCGGATCGTCTTGGGTATCCCGGCTTCCGCGCAACGCGCCTTGTCTTTCGCCCAATCTTCAGGAAGATAGAGACGTACATTGACAATTGCATGTTCAATACTTGTCACGTAACCCATATAGACACCGACTTGACAGTTCTCAACTTTGCCCAGTCGGCCGCACCATTGCCTGCCGACGCCCACCGACTTGGTTCCTTTCTTAGCAAATGCCGAGGGGTCGAACACAATCACGCCATCGGCTTCGCCCAGCTCCTGGCCGACCTGGCTTGCCAGAGTGGCGAGCAACGGCTGATGATCCCATGGCACGTAACCAATGAACTTCTGAATCCCCTGCCGCTCTTGATCATGCAGGTACGCGATCCCCTCGCTTGTCTTGCGTCTCAGTCCAGACACCAAGCCGCTCATGTACTCAAGCGCATGCTGTTTCTGTTCGGGCTCGAGAAGGCTGCCGACAAAAGGCAAAACGAACTGATTCAGTCGAGGCAACAAATCCTTGAGCAGCTCGGGAGACACCTCGGCTTGATCCATCATCTCATCCAACCGCGCTTCAAATCGCCGTTCCACGACATACTCCCTTCGTGTGAATCTCCGTGACGGAAGCTAATATCGCAAAAACGGTTAGGTACAGTCAACCTCCGGATACAGTAGAAATAGAGGAATGCATTGCTCGCCAGGAGCATCTGGCAGAAATCCGCCCAGGCGTGCGCTTTGGCATCCGCCTCGGCCTGTCCGGGATAATGGGAAGGCTGAGCTGCGAGGAAGCGGCTGGCGGCGTCGAGCTCGTCCCTTGCCGGCGTGCGGCCGATCGTGAGCAGGAAGGCCCGAGTCATGCGGGCGTCGTCTTCGACACCACACTCGCGCTCGAGCCGCTTGGCCAGCTTTTGCGCGCGGGTCACGACGAAGTCGGAGTTCATCAGGCTGAGCGATTGCAGGGGAATCGTGGAAGGGATGCGGCGGGGGCAGGTCGTCACGATCGACGGAGCATCGAACACATCAAGGAAGCTGGCGATCTGGGTCCGATGTTGCTGGAGATAGACCGAGCGCCGGTTCGCGCCGGCGGCCGATTCATCGACGACGACCTCACCCGATTCGTCACGATGGGTTGGTATGTACGGCCCTCCCGGGCGGTCATCGAGCTCGCCGGTCGCGGAGAGCATGGCGTCGCGGATGGCCTCGGCGTCGAGCCTTCGCAAAGGGAAGCGTGCCAGTAGCCGGTTGTCGGGATCGACCCGCGCGGCCTCCGGGCGCGGTAAGCTCGACTGTCGATAGACTGACGAACCCAGGATCAGGCGGTGCATCGCCTTGGTGCTCCAGCCGGAACGCACCAGCTCATCGACCAGGAACTCGAGCAGCTCGGGATGCGAGGGAGGCGAGCCGGTGTATCCCAGGTTGTCGGATGTGGCGGCCAGCCCCTGGCCAAGATGGTGCTGCCAGATCCGGTTGGCCAGCACGCGCGCCAACAGCGTCGCCGGCCGCGAGCCGGGCTTGGTGAGCCAGCGCGCCAGGGCAAGCCGCCGGCCGGTCGAGCTCGAGCCTGCGAACGGCGGTTTTGGCTCATAACGATTGTCCGGGTCGGTCAAAAAGGCGGGAACGCCGGGTCTCACCTTGGGGCCCGGCGTGGCGAGATTTCCTCGGATCAAGAGCGGGATCTCAGCCGGTTCTGATGAGACATCGCCGACCCAGGCGATGCGGCCGGGATTGGGCTGCCGCTGAGCGTTCAAAGCTTTGATCACCGGTTCGAGCGCTTTCTCTTTGTCTTTTCTTGGCTGCGTCCGTTCCGGTGGTGAACGTGCGTTTGAGGGCCTCGATCTGGGCATCGATCACCTTCTCATGCAACTGCCAACGCAACTGCTCGTCGCGAGGCCCCGCGATCACGATCCGAGCGTTCGGATTGACCCAGTGCTCGACGTTGAATGCCGGATAAAGGATGGCCTGGAGCTGGTAGTACTCCTGCTGGGTGACCGGCTCGAACTTGTGGTCGTGGCACTTGGCACACTGGAGTGTCAGTCCCAGGAGCGAGGAGCCGATGATCTGGATCGCCCCTTCAAGCACGGCGTACTTGTCGGCGCGGACCTCATCGGGGTTGCCGTCGCTTTCGCCGGTGCCGTCCTGACCGTTGCGCAGGAAATGGGTTGCGATCAACTGGTCGATCGTCGTGGGTGTGGCGTCCGGGCCACGACGATCGCCGGCCAGCTCATCGCCGGCCAGTTGTTCGCGAACGATCTGGTCGAGCGGCCGATCGGCGTTGA
Source organism: uncultured Planctomycetota bacterium (assembly GCA_963720335.1). Lineage (GTDB taxonomy): Bacteria > Planctomycetota > Planctomycetia > Isosphaerales > Isosphaeraceae > CAVRFS01. The sequence goes on from CAVRFS010000056.1 coordinate 7,593, forward strand.
ACGCGCGGATGATCGTGTCGCGGTAACGATAGGCGAGCGGTCGGTCGGAGTCCGCGCTGAAGTATCCGTTGGAATCAGCGTATCCCGACGCATCCAGCCAGTACTTGCCCCAGCGCTCGCCGTAATGTGGCGAGGCCAGCAGCCGTTCGACGAGCGTCTCGAAGGCGAACGGATCGGGGTCGGCGACGAACGCCGCGACCTCCTCGGGCCGGGGCGGTAAACCCGTCAGGTCGAAGCTCACGCGTCGAATCAAGGTTGTGCGATCGGCGTCGGGTCCGAGCGTCAGCCCGCGATCCTCGAGCGACTTCTGGATGAAGCGATCGATTGCGTTTCTGACACGGCGCTGGTCGCTCGGAGAAGGCGGCTGGGGGCTCGTTGCGGGTGCGAACGCCCAATGATCGGTGCTTGGCGAAGCGCCCGAACCTCAGCGGCACTGGGCAGGTTCTTGGCTCCCTGTTCGATCCAGCGGCGCAGCATTGCCTTCTCATCGGCCGAAAGGGGCTCTTCGGGCTTCGGCGGCATCTCGTTGTTTGACACCAAGTCCCAGAGCGTGCTCTCGTCCAAGTTGCCTGGGACGATCGCGGCTCCGTTCGATCCCCCTCGGGCTACTGATCGCGGGCTGCTCAGATTGAGCTTCCCTTTCGCTTTGAGCGGGCTGTGGCATTTCAAGCACCGCGTCTTGAAGAGCGGCAGGATGTCACTCTCCAGACTCGGACTCGGACGAGTCTCGACCCGTTCGCCGCGCGCTAACGACAGCAGTGCAGCCAAGCAAGCCGCAACCAGCACGGAACAGAATCTCCAGCCACCAGGCCATCTCACGATTGTCATCGCCTCCCGCGACCCGCGGATCAACCTCCACGTTCGTTCGTCATTATCACGAAGTTCCCGACCAAGCCACAACCCAAGATCGGATGTGTTGGCGCTCAGCCTGTGGATACGCCGGTGCCCAAGATGAGGTGAGAATTCACCGGCACGTTCCCCGGCTTCAACACGATTCGACCTCATTCCTGTCGTGAGCTATGAGAAGAAAAGAGGCGTTTACGCCGAGCAAAGTCATTGAATCGAGCATGAGCGTTTCCTAGGAATTCGCTTAGTTCGACACAGTGCAACTCATCCTCGAATGGGCAAACCCGCCGCGAGGCGGGGACGCAAAGCCATGGACCCGACCGGTCGTCAGCACGGCCCGTCGGACCGCCAGGCTGCCGAGGAATGAATCTCATCGAGGTGGATCGGTCGAGTCGGCCGACTTCCTTGGGAGATCTGCGACCCATTCGAGGAGCATCACTTCATGAGCCTTTTTCGACAATCACTTCGTTGGGAGCGAAAGCCGCGTCCGGCCCGGCGGCGGACCAGCGTCTGTCTGGCGGTGGAAGGGCTGGAGTCTCGCGTCGTCCTGTACTCGGCCAGTGGCAATCTCTGGCCGAACCCTCAGCTCATCACGATCAGCTTCATGCCGGACGGGACGAACCTCGGCGGCGGCGAGACGAGCAACCTGTCAGTCCAGCTTCAATAGCAAGTCGAGCCTGGCCGGTTGGGAGAACATCATTCTCCAGGCCGCGCAGACCTGGGCTCAGCAGACCAATATCAACTTCGCCGTCGTCCCGGACGACGGCGCGCCCTCGGGGTCGGGCGCCGACGAGCAGGGTAATCCCGGGTTCGGCGATATCCGGATCGGCGGTTACAACTTCGGCTCCTCGACCCTCGCCCTTACCTATCAGCCGCCGTCGGCCAACAACTTCTCGATCGCCGGCGACATGACATTCAACACGGGCCAGTCGTTCAACGTCGGGTCGACCTACGACCTGTTCACCGTGGCCATGCACGAGTTCGGCCATGCGTTGGGGCTGAACGAAAGCAGCGTCAGCAGCGCCGTGGAGTACGCGACGTACACCGGCAAGAAGACCGGCCTGGCCAGCGACGACATCGCGGGCATCCGCAGCATCTACAGCGCCAACGGCCCGCGCACGGCCGACGCGTATAACACCAACGGTTCCTCCAACGGCACTCTGAGCACGGCCGCGTCAATCAACTCCCTGATCAACACGTCGAGCCTGTCGGCACTGGTCCCGAACCTCGATATCACGACAGCCGGACAATTGGAGTATTTTTCGTTCACGGCGCCGTCGGGGACGGGGAGCACGCTCGCGCTCGACGTCCAGAGCAGCGGCCTGAGCCTGCTGGCGCCCAAGGTGACTGTGTACGGATCGAACGGCTCGACCGTGCTGGCCAGCGCCAACGGCGCTGGGCAATATGGGACAACGCTTACCGTGAACATCTCGGGCGTCACCGCCGGCGAGCAATTCTACCGTGGAGGTGCAAGGCGCGGACACGACGCAGATGGGCACGGGCCGCTATGCCTTGGGCCTCAACTTCAAAGGGACCACTCCACCCACCGTGGCGTCCGCCGTCGTGGCGTCGCCCGACGGGCACTCCCGAGCACGCCGGCGACGGCCAAGCCGACGGTTCGTCCTGGCTCGGTTACGGTATTGGCAGTCCCGTCATCGCCGGTATCACCCCCGACAACGGGGTCAGCAGCAGCGATGGCATAACGAACAGCCCGTACATCTCCCTCTTCGGCTCGGCGCCGTCCAATGACGTCATCACCCTCTACAACAATGGTACGGCGATCGGACAGACGATCGCCCTGCTCAACAACACCTGGACTTACAATAACACGGCAACTCAGTTGAGCGACGGCGTCTACAATTTCACCGCCATGGCGACCGATCTGAGCGGCTTTTCCACGCCACTCTCCGCGCCGTATCAAGTGGTCATCGATACGCACGTGCCGAACCCGCCGGTCATGAACGACATCTCGCCGGACACGGGTTTCAGTAGCACGGACGGGATTACCGACGTGAACACGCCGACGTTCTCGGGCTCGACCGAGCCGTTCGCCGTCGTCGACCTTTACGCCAACGGAGGCACGGTGCCGATTCGGGGCGACGGAGGCCGACATCTCCGGCAACTGGTCCTTCACGGTCGGACAACCGGGACAGGTCACCGTATCCCGGGGCATCGAGCTCGATTCTCAGTACCGTACTGGACTTACTGGATCCGATTCTCGATCGGCGATTCTCGATCCGATTCTCGACCCGATCCTCGAACCGATCCTCGGCCTCTTGCCGGGCCTGACCACTCCTTCCGTCCTGGCCGACGGCACCTACAACGTGACGGCCAGCCGTCATGGACATCGCCGGCACGACGAGCGCGCCCGTCCTCGCCACTGACGATCGTCATCGACACTCAGCCGCCGCCGGCACCGGTCGTCACCGGCATCAGCCCCGAGACCGGCAAGTCCGCCAGCATCACCACGGCGCAAAACCTGACCATTTCCGGGACGGCGCAGGCGGGCACCCTGGTCGCCGTGATCGCTCAACGGCGTGCTTCTGGGCAACACCGATGGCCGGGACAAACGGCGCCTGGAGCTACAACAACACCGCGATGACTCTCCCGGACGGGAACTATACCATCACCGCGCAGGCAGACAGACATCGCGGGGAATGTCAGTCCCGTGTCGGCGCCCTTCAGCGCGACGGTCGAGACGGTCAATTCGCCGGCCATCGCCGGAGCCAGCCTGGCGACCAGCCACACCGGCCTCCTCGGCCTCCTCGGCATTGGCCCGGTCCAGCAGTCGCTGTCGATCGTCGGGACAGCCCCGCCGAACGACAGCGTGCAGGTCTATCTCAACGGCACCTTACTGGGTACGGCGACCGCCAACGCGCAGGGCAACTGGAGCTACAGCTACGTTCCCTCCTCGTCGACGGTTGCCAATGGAATCTACAGCTTCTCAGCGGTCACCATGGACGCGTCAGGGAACGTCAGTGTGCCGTCGCCGACATTCCAGCTCCAGGTTGGCGGGGGATCGACCGCGAGCACGCCTCAGTACGCATCGGGAGTCCTTTCGGGCCAGGCGACCGCGGGTAGCCTGGTCACGATCGTCGATGGAAACGTCGTCCTCGGCGTCGTGGTGGCCAATTCCTCCGGGTATTGGCAGTTCACACCCACGCTGTCGAAAGGCAAACACAGCATCATGGCGGAGGCCACCAACAGTGCCGGTGATACGAGCCTGTTGTCCGGCGCATTGAACATCAGCGTCTGAACCGTCCGCGCGTGGTGGAATGACAGGATCCTTCTTCTCATCGAGCCCAATCGAGACTCACACGTTGTCTCAGCGCGATTCAATCCCGACTTCCACTTGGATCGAGCGCCGATCGATGCCTCTACTCTCAACGTGGGAGCCGGCGAGGATCGCCTGGAAGGCAGCAGGTTTCCGCATGCACAAGATGCCCGCGCGTTTGATCGACATCACGACGGAAGGGGCGGGCCTCGTCGTGGCAAGGCCCGCCGAGCCCGGCCAGATGCTCTGGCTTGGCTTCGCGTCGCTCCCCTGTGAGTGGGTCAAGGCGACCACTCGCGCGGCCTTCCCTGACGGGCCGCGATGGCGGTACCACGTGGCCTTCTGCGAACCCTGCCTCGTGGGCTTCTTCGAGCATGCGTCCACCCTGGCCCAACGTGCCCAGGCTGCCCTCTCCTCGGGCATCCTCCAAGACGACGACAACGAGGAGGAGATCTGTTTCGTTTGGCACCTCCTCTGACCTGACCGAGGCTATCGGGACGGAGAGGGAGGCCCATGCCCAGGGCGTCCTCGGGGGGGTTCCGACATGCCGGCCTGTGTGCAACAACAGGGTAAACCGCTGTAAGCCAGCCTCCAGTCGGGTGCGTTGGGGCACCGGGTGTGGAGCTGCCAGTGGGCATTGTGAGGTGAGAATTCACCTGCACGTTCCCCTGCTTCAACACGATCCGACCTCATCCTGTCGTGAGCTATGAGAACTAAAGAGGCGGTTTACCGCTGAGCCAAGTCATTGAATCGAGCATGAGCGCTCATAGGAATTCGCTCAGTTCGACTCAGTGCAACTCATCCTCGAATGGGCAAACCCGCCGCGAGGCGGGGACGCAAAGCCATGGACCCGACCGGTCGTCAGCACGGCCTGTCGGACCGCCAGGCTGCCGAGGAATGAATCTCACCAAGGCGGGTCGGTCGATGTTGGCCGGCCACCTCGGGAGATCTGCAACCCATTCGAAGAGTATCACTTCATGAGCCTGTTTCGACGATCGATCCGTTGGGAACGAAAGCCTCGTCCGGCTCGGCGGCGGCACAAAGTCTGTCTGGCGGTGGAAGGGCTGGAGTCTCGCGTCGTCCTGTACTCGGCCAGTGGCAATCTCTGGCCGAACCCTCAGCTCATCACGATCAGCTTCATGCCGGACGGGACCAACCTCGGCGGCGGATACTCGAGCAATCTTCAGTCCACCTTCAACAGCAAATCGAGCCTGGACGGGAACTGGGAGAACGTAATCCTCCAGGCCGCGCAGACCTGGGCCCAGCAGACCAATATCAACTTCGCCGTCGTCCCCGACAACGGCGCACCCGCAGGGTCGGGCGCCGACGAGGAGGGCAATCCCGGGTTCGGCGATATCCGGATCGGCGGTTACAACTTCGGCTCCTCGACCCTTGCGCTCACTTATCAGCCGCCGTCGGCCAACAACTTCTCGATCGCCGGCAACATGACGTTCAACACGGGCCAGTCGTTCAACGTTGGGTCGACCTACGACCTGTTCACCGTGGCCATGCACGAGTTCGGCCATGCGCTCGGGCTCAACGAGAGCAGCGTCAGCAATGCGGTCGAGTACGGGACGTACACCGGCAAGAAGACCGGCCTGGCCAGCGACGATATCGCGGGCATCCGTAGCATCTACGGCGCAACGGCCGCGCACGCCCGATGCGTACAACCGAATGGTGCACCAACAGCACGCTGAGCACGGCCGCGTCGATCAATTCCCAGATCAGCACGACGACCATGACGGCCCTGGTCCCGAATCTCGACATCACCGACGCGGGACAATCGGAATACTTCTCGTTCACAGCGCCGTCGGGAACGGGGAGCACGCTCGATCTCGACGTGCAGAGCAGCGGCCTGAGCCTGCTGTCGCCCAAGGTGACCGTGTACGGCTCCAACGGCTCGACCGTGCTGGCCAGCGCCAGCGGGCGGGCCAGTACGGCACGACGCTCACGGTGAGCGTCTCAAGCGTCACTGCCGGCGAGCAATTCTACGTCGTGGTGCAGGGGGCCGGACACGACGCAGATGGGCACGGGCAATTATGCCCTGGGCCTGAATTTCAAGGGTGCCACTCCGCCCAGTCGAGGCGTCGCCCATCGTGGCCGTGCCCGACGGCAATCCCGAGCACTGCCGGCAGCGGCGCAGGCCGACGGTTCAAACGGCAATGGGCCGTATGTCGATGCGACGCCGGTCGATCACCGGGATCACCCCGACAACGGCGTCAGCAGCCAGGACGGCATCACGAACAGCCGGCATATCGCGATCCTCGGCTCGGCTGCCTACCAGCGATACCATCACCGTCTACTACGACGGCAATGAGATCGGACAGACGATTGCTCTGCACCAACAATACATGGTTACTTCAATAGTCGGCAAACAAGCTGAGCGACGGCGTCTACCACGTTCACCGCCATGGCGACCGACCCGTCGGGCTATTCCACGCCGGTGTCCTCCCCCTATCAAGTGACAATCGACACGCACGTACCGAGCCCGCCCGTCCTCAATAACATCACGCCGGACACGAGCCCCAGCGGCACCGCGGGCATCACCAACTGCAAGGACCCCACCTTCTCCGGCGAGACCGAGCCTTTCGACGTCATCAACCTCTACAGCAATGGGAATAACAACCCGTTCGCGACGACGGAGGCCGACATCTCCGGCGACTGGTCCTACACGATCCCAGGCGGTGGTTGGGGCGATGGCACGTACAATGTGACGGCCACGGCAACCGACATCGCCGGCACCACGAGCGCCGTCTTCCGCGCCGCTGAGCGTGGTCATCCTGACACACCAGCCGCAACAGCCCAACGTCACCGGCATCAGCCCCAATACCGGGAACAACAACGACGGCATCACCACCGCCAGGAACCTGACCATCTCGGGGACGAGTCCGGCGGGCACCACCGTCTCGGTGTTCCTCAACGGCGAGCTCCTGGGGCACTACGATGGCCGGGACGACCGGCGCCTGGACTTTCAATAACACGGCGATGACCCTCGCCAACGGGACCTACACGATCACCGCGCAGGCCACCGACATCGCGGGGAATGTGAGCGACCTCTCGAACGCGTTCAACGTGACCGTCGAGACGGTCCCGTCGCCGGTCGTCACCGGGGTGAGCCTGAGCACCCAAGGCTCAGGCCAGCAGTCGCTATCGATCGTTGGGACGACGTCGCCGAACAACAGCGTCCAGGTCTCTCTGAACGGGACCTTGCTGGGGACGGTCAACGCCAACGGCCAAGGGAGCTGGAGTTACACGTACGTCCCCTCGTCGATCACAATCGCCAGCGGGGTTTACAGCGTCTCGGCGATCGCCGTCGATCAGTCCGGAAACGTCAGCGCGCCCTCGCCGGCCTTCGTCGTCGACTTCATTCCGCCGAGCGCAGCCGATGCTCAACAACATTTCGCCAGACACGAGCCCCATCGGTACCGCGGGCATCACCAATTGCAAGGCCCCCACGTTCTCGGGCGCGGCCGCGCCCAATACGATCATCAACCTTTACAGCAACGGCAATAGCAACCCATTTGGGACGACGACAACCAGCTCCAGCGGCACTTGGTCGTATACGATCCCGGGCGGTGGTTGGGGCGATGGCACGTACAACGTGACGGCCACGGCGACCCAAATCGCCGGCATGACGAGCGCGTCGTCCGCGCCGCTGACGGTGGTCATCCTGACGCACCAGCCGCAACAGCCCAACGTCACCGGCATCAGCCCCAATACCGGGAACAACAACGACGGCATCACCACCGCCAGGAACCTGACCATCTCGGGGACGAGTCCTGCGGGCACCACCGTCTCGGTGTTCCTGAACGGCGGGCTCCTGGGCACCACGATGGCCGGGACGACCGGCGCCTGGACTTTCAATAACACGGCGATGACCCTCGCCAACGGGACCTACATGATCACCGCCCAGGCCACCGACATCGCGGGGAATGTGAGCCAGGTCTCGAACCCATTCAACGTGACCGTCGAGACGGTCCAGCCGCCGGTCATCGCCGGGGAGAGCCTGAGCACCCAAGGCTCGGGCCAGCATTCGCTGTCGATCGTTGGGACGACGTCGCCGAACAACAGCGTCCAGGTCTCCCTGAACGGGACCTTGCTGGGGACGGTCAACGCCAACGGCCAGGGGCAGTGGAGTTACAACTACGTCCCCTCCTCGATCACGGTCGCCAGCGGGGTTTACAGCGTCTCGGCGATCGCCACCGATCAGTCCGGAAATGTCAGCGCACCGTCGCCGACGTTCCGGCTCCAGGTGGGCGGGGGCCCGGCGGCGAGTACGCCTCAGTACGCCTCGGGAACGCTCTCGGGTCAGGCCACCGCGGGGAGTCTGGTCACGATCGTCATCGACGACGTCGTCATCGGGGTCGTGGTGGCCAACGCCTCCGGCAACTGGTCCTTCACGCCCACGCTGTCCAACGGCAACCAGAGCATCATGGTGGAGGCAACCAACAGCGCGAGCGATACGAGCGTGTTGTCTGGCGCGTTGACCGTCAACGTCTGAACTGTCCCTTCGTGGTGGAATGACAGAATCGCTCTTCTCGTCGAGCCAAATCGAGCACCATCATGTTGTCCCAACCTGATTCGATCCTCATGTCCACGCTGACCGAGCGCCGTTCGACACCTCGACTCTCGACGTCCGGCGAGCCGGCGCGAATTGCCTGGAAGCGAGAGGGTTTGCGCATGTGCAAGGGGCCGGCGCGACTGGTCGACATCACTGCGAACGGCGCGGGCCTGTTCGTGGCACGACCCGCGGAGCCCGGCGAAGTGCTCTGGCTGGGCATTGCGTCGCTGCCGTGGGAGTGGGTCAAGGCGACCGTTCGCGGAACATTTCCCGTCGGTCTGCGATGGCGCTTCCACATCGCCTTCTGCGAGCCCTGCCCGGTGGGCCTTCTCGAGGAAGCGCTCGGCCTGTCTGCGCAAACCGAGAGGTGCCACCGTTTCGGTTCCTTTGGGATGACGATATCGATATCGAGGAAAACACCTGTGTCACAATTCCGCTTCTTTGATAGTGGTATCGAGATCGCGAGGGTGACCGATTCCCTCGTCGATCCGGCGCCGGCGAGCGAAGCCATGTCCAATTCCACAACCAAGTCGCGGCGATCGCGCCAACTCTTGATGATCCACTCGGGTCGAAGGATTCGGGACCGCGTGATGGCCCGACTGTGCATCGAGCGACTCGAGGTCCGCTGGCTGCTGAACGCCTCGCCGACTGGCGGCCTCGTTGCCGTGCGATCGAGCCCAACGAGACCATCGACCAGGCCCATGATCTGGGCGGGCTCAACCAGCCGGCGCAGGTGTCGGGCTCGATCGGCAACGGGCCCGACGGGGCCGCGGACGTCACCTGGTACCATTTCAAGCTGACCGATTCCGACCGCGGGTCGATTTGCAAACTCAGCACGCCCGCGGGGGATCCGCCATTCGCGAGCGTCCTCAGCCTGTACAACAACGATCCCCAGGACTTCAGCGACCCGTATGACCTGGACGGCCATCGCCTGCTGGCCCAGGTCGAGGCGAACCCGTCGGACGGGGCCGCCGATTACACCCAGGACCTCGGGCCGGGCGATTATTTCGTGGCCGTCAGCGGCGCGGGCAACCTCGACTTCTCCCCGTGATCGCGGGGAGCGGGTATCGACGGGGCGACCGGAAGCTACGAGCTGACGATCAGCGCGACCGACCTGGGCCTCGCCGGGGACGGTCCCACGGTCCTCTCGTCCGATCCCGCCGCCGGCGCGGTCCTCGACAGCTCTCCCCTGGCGATCCGCCTGGAGATGAGCGGCCCGCTCGATCCCAACACGATCCTGCCGGGGCAGACCGTCCAGCTCTTTTCCGGCCGGGCGGGATGCTGGCGACGGCCCCGGCATTCCGGTCGCGCTGGCCTCGGTCAATTTTTCCGCCACGGCCAACGAGCTCCAGCTCTTTCCCGCTGGCGCCGCTGGCGCCCGGCAACTATGTGATCTGGCTCGCGGGCGATTCGAGCACGGGCCAGCCCGTGCTGGCCGATCCGAACGGTGTCCCCCTCGGCGAGGACGCCGCGCACCCGGCGGGCGCCGATGAGTCCTTCGTCTTCCAGGTCGACGGCATCGACGGCGTGGCGGGCGCGACCGGCTCGGACGACACGGCGGCCACGGCGCGAGACCTGGGCAATGTGGCCGGCGCCGGGCTCATTCAGGTGAGCGGCGCCATCGGCGACGACCCGTCCTTCAACCCGAGCCTGTCACCCGACCCGACCAACCCAGAGCCGCAATTCGTCCCCGCCAACCAGGTGGACCTCTATCATTTCCAGATCACCGGGCCCGGCAGATACGCGATGCTCGCCGAGGTCTTCGCGGGCCGGATCGGCTCGCCCCTGGACCCCGGCATCAGCCTGTTCGAGCTCGATCCGAGCGACGGCGAGCTCGTCTTTCTCGCCGGCAATAACAACACGCTCAACCCCACCCAGGGCACCGACGGGTCGATCCCCTTGTTCACCGACTCCGCCCTGACCGACGGCCTGACGGCCGGGAATTACTACCTCGCCGTGGCCGGCGGCTCCAACACGCCCTCCCCGCTCGAAGGCCAGATGCCCGGCAGCCCCGGCATCTTCGATCCCAATCAGCCCGGCAGTGCCCAGCTCGGCTGGAGCACCGGCCCATACGTCCTGAACCTCCTCGTCCAGCCGGCGACCGAATCCGCCCCGGGTGCTGGCCTCCTCGCCGTCGAGCGGCCAGGTCCTTGACCAGCCTCCCACGCAGCTCACCGTGCAATTCTCGGAGCCGATCAATATCCAGCAGCTCGCCTTCCAGGCGTTCGAGACATCGGACGCAAGCGACGCTTCCCCAGGTCTTCGTCGAGGGGGCCGACGGGACGAGGTACTACCCGCGATTCCTGTCTTACGATCGCGCGACCAACCAGGCCACGTTCCAGATGCTGGACGGCCTGGCGAATGGCTCGTACGCCTTGCACCTCTCGGGCCCGGGCGGTTTGACCGACCTGGGCGGCAACCCGATCGTGGGGAACGACCCGAGCGGGGACTACGTCATCCCCTTTCAGGTCCAGGGGCCCGACTCGCGGCATCTCGGGCAACATGACCGACGGCTACACGGTCGTCTCGCAGGCCGGCCAGGGCGTTCCCCAGGACCTCGGGGTCCTGTTTCCCGACGAGCTCCAGGCCGGCGTCACGGTCATTCGCGGTCCTGAGCCGGGCACGAGCCCGGCGTCCGCCACGACGGAAGACGATTACGTGATCCAGCTCCTCCAGAGCCAGGACTATTCGTTCACGCTTGAGCGGCGACGATCTGCCGGCCGGAGCTCAGGTGACGGTGACGGAATGCCTCGGGTCAGGCGATCCCACTGCTCGCTGTCGAGCGACGGACAGGTCTTTTTCGCCCCGCTCGTCGCGGGGACGTACACGGTCGCCGTGGGAGGGTGGACCGCCGGCCAGTCGGCGAGCGTCTCCTACCAGTTGACCATCGACCTGGTCGGGCAACAGGACGATGCTCCGCCGCTGGTGGACGGCCCGGCCCCCTTGCTGCAAATCCACCTGGATGGCATCGGACCGTCACCGCAACGTCACGGCGCCCGGCTCGGCCCGGGCTGGCTCGGCTCCGAGCTGGCTCCGGCGGGGGCGGGAGCAGCGGGCTTTCCTCGGTATCCCTGCCGGGGCTCGCCAATTTGAATTTCGCACAGAATGAGGCCATCGGATGCGCTGTCCAGCCTGGGCATGAGTCCGCTCGGCGGGGTAGAGAGCGAAGTTGGCCCGCTGCCGTCCTCGACGGTCCAGGTCGCCCTGAGCGTCCCCGCCACGCCGGTCTCCAGTGGCCTGGTGAGCCTGATCACACTGACCCAGGTGATCTCAACGAACCGCGAAGGCGAAGGGATCGAAGCGGGTGAATCCCCTCGATCAGCCGATCGCCGAGACGACGTGACGCGGCACCCTCACGCTCGGCCTTGCCTGCCGAGGCCGCCATCACGATCGATCAGGGTGAGATTACCGGGCTGCCCGAGCCGGTCCAGCTTGCTGCGCAGCCGGCTGCTCGCGTCGAGCGATCTTGTTCCGACTCGGTCGAGGAATCCAGCCGAGTGCAGCTCCGAAGCGGTCGATGGACCGAGCCGAGCCGAGCACGCGTGGCCGGGATCGGGATGGCGCGCCTGGTGATTACCGGGGCGATCGTGGCTGCCGCTTTTCGGGGGACGACGAGCCATTCAGGACCTAAAGTGGAGGAAGAGGGCGTGTGCGGAACAGCCGCGATCAGCCGGCCCGATCGGTCGCCACTCCTCCCACGGCGGCACGACCGTCACCTGGCTGCCAAGCCGGAATCAGCTGCGGCTCTGCCCCACCGAGCTCGGGCGCGCCGTGCAGCCCGCCGGATCGTCCCGTTCCCGAGATGCGAGGTAGATAGGCATGGGTCCCGGATTCGGACGACCAGAGCCGAGACTCCATCGATTCCCGGTGCAGCCGAGCCGGGACTTCTCGGTGCTGAGGGCTCGCAAGCGGGAGCTGCTCGACGAGCAGCGTTCCTGCTGGGCCGAGGGCCGGCCGCTCCAGCCCGAGGAGCTGATGGGCCGGTGGCCCACCAACCCGGACAGCGACCCGGACGCCGCCAGCCTGCTCCTGGAAGACTATCTGCAACGGCGGGCGGGGCGGAGAGATCAGCCTGGCGGAATACGAGCGACGCTTTCCCGAGCAGAAGCGGGCGCTCGAAGGGCTCCTCGCGCAAGAAACCGCCTTCCGCTCGATTGGGGGAGAGAGCGACGGCCGGGAGTTCGCCCTCCGCTTGCCCGACGTGGGGGACGAGGTCTTCGGCTTCCGCCTGCGCCTGGCCCTCGGGCAGGGGGCGTTCGGCCGGGTGTTCCTGGCGGAGCAGGCCGACCTGGCCGGCCGCCCTGTCGTACTGAAGGTCACGGCCATCGAAGGGGACGAGCCCCAGACGCTCGCGCAGTTGCTGCACACCAACATCGTCCCGATCTATTCGCTCCACGAGGATCAGCGCGCGGGCTTGCGTGCCGTCTGCATGCCCTACCTGGGAGGGGCAAGCCTTTCGGCCGTTCTGACGAAGCTCTGGACCGAATCGTCGCGACCGGTCTCCGGCAAGCAACTGGTGCTCGCCCTGGAGTCGGTCGAGGCCCCGAGGCCCTCGACGTTCAAGAGAAGAACGAAAACTGATCGCCGAAGCAGCGTCTCCGGAGGACCCGCCGCCACCCGATCGAATCGGTTGAGGACGAAGAGGTGACCCCGTCGGCGGCTCTGCGCGAGCTGAGCTACGAGCGCGCGGCCGCATGGATCGTGGCTCAGCTCGCCGACGGGCTGCACCACGCGCACCAGCGGGGCATTCTGCACCGCGACATCAAGCCGTCCAACATCCTCATCAGCGCCGAGGGGCAGGCGCTGCTGCTGGATTTCAACCTCTCGCCGGCAGAGGACGAAGACCCCGCACACGCCACGATCGGCGGAACCGTGGCGTACATGGCCCCCGAGCACCTCCGCGCCCTGGTCGGCCGCACGCCCGCCTTGATCCGCCAGGTGGATCGGCGATCGGACATCTATTCGCTGGGGATGGTCCTCGCCGAGATGCTCACCGGCCGCCGCCCGTTCGAGCAGAGCGGGAGCTACTCCGCGCTCGCCGTTGCAGATCGAGGCCATGGCCCTGGAGCGGAGCAAGTCCGTCCCGTCGCTGCGGCGGGAGCGTCCGGACATCTCCTGGGGCCTGGAGAGCATCGCCCGCAAGTGCCTGGCGCCCGAGCCGGCGCGGCGGTACCAGCAGGCCGACCACCTGGCCGACGACCTGCGCCGGCTGCTGGAGGACCGTCCTCTCAAGCACGCCCCCGAGCTGAGCCGCGTGGAGCAGGCGCGGAAATTCGTCAGGCGGCACCCGCGCTTGACCTCCTCGGGCACGGTCGCGCGGGATCGCGGCGCTGGTCCTGCTGGCGGTCGGCTCGGTCCTCGCGGGCGTCCGCAACCAACTGGCCGACACCCGGGCGCGCGACCAGGTCCGCGCCCACGACGCGGGCATCTTGCGGGCGCTCTGCCTGGTCAACACGCGTCTCGATCTGCAGGACCACCTGCGTGAAGGGATCGCGGCCTGCGAGCGAACGCTCGCCCTCTTCGGGGCGCCGGAAGACCCGGAGTGGGACCGGCACCCGGCCTGGCTCCGGATCGCCCCGGAGGATCGCCGGCGGCTGGCGGAGGACCGGCGCGAGCTGCTCCTGCTCCTGGCCGACGCCCGCGTCCGCCTGGCCAAGGGGACGAGCGATTCGGCCGGGCAGGCCCTGGGTCTGCTCGATCGGGCCGAGTCGATCCCCGGCCTGCCCCCCTCCCGCGCTCTCTGGCTCGACCGAGCTCGCTACTACTCGTTGCGGGGCGAGACGGAGCGAGCCGACTCGGCCCGCCGACGCGCCGAGCAGACGCCCGCCACGACCGCGCGAGATCACTACCTGCTCGCCACGTCGATCGCTCGGCAAGGAGGGCCTGACGGGCTCAAGGCCGCCATCACCGAGCTGGACGAGGCGCTGCGGCGGAATCCCCGCCATTATTGGTCGCTGGTCCAGCGGGGAATCTGCCGCCTGGAGCGAGGCGAGCTCGTCGAGGCCGCGGCCGACTTCGGCCAATGCACCGGCATCTGGCCGGAATTCGCCTGGGGTTACTTCAATCGCGGCTGCGTGCTCGACCGGACCGGCAACAAGGCCGCGGCCATCCTCGACTTCACCGCCGCGCTCGATCGCGATCCCGGCCTCGTCCCGGCCTATGTCAACCGCGGGTTAGCCCGGCTGGAGCTGAAACAATATGGCCCCGGCGCTCGCCGACTTCGACGCGGCCCTGGCCCTGGGAGCGCGCGACGCGAGCGTGTCGGCCGGGCGGGGGATTGCCCTCGAGGGCCTGGGGCGCCATCGCGAGGCCGATGCCGCGTTCGCGGACTGCTTCGCGCGCGCCGAGGGCCTGCCCGCCTCGACCCGCGCGCGGCTGGCCTGGGCTTATGGGTTTGCCATCTCCGGCCGGGATCCCGACAAGGCACGCGCGGCCTTCGACGACGCGCTGCGCCACGACCCGGGCAACTTCCAGGCGCTCTACGGCCGTGCCATGCTCGCCATGAGCCAGGGCAAGAACGCCGAGGCGATCCGGGGCTTTGACCAGGCGCTTGAGGCTGACCCAGGTCGCATCGAGGCCCGCCGCTACCGCGCCATCGTCCTGGCCCGCCAGGGCGAGTGGGAACGCGCCACCAGGAGATCAACCGATGTCTGGAACGCGAGCCCTCGGTCGGCGGCGACGCTCTACGCGGCCGCCTGCGTCGTCGCCCGAGCGTTCGACAAAGCCGGCACGGCCGCAAACTCCAGCCAGGCGCTCGACCTCCTCGAGCGCGCTCTGGCCGAGGGCGCGGATCCGGCAACAGCCGCCGAAGATCCCGACCTTGCCGCGATCCGTCGTCTTCCCCGGTTCCAGCGCCTGATCAGCGACGGCCCGGGGCTCGAGAGAGGCCTGCTCAACTGGACTGAAGTAAAGGAATGGAGAATCGCGGTCCTCGAGTCAGTCAGGATTGGAGGACCGCCGAACCGAGGCGGCTGTCCTTCGCAGCCCGGTTTTTCACGGAGCCCAATATCCCATGCCATCCACCGTCTCGCCGAGTGCCCGAGGATCCTCCGACTCACTGTTCCACGAAGTGAAGGCGCTGGCGGTCGTACTCCGCGAGGAGTTCGATACGCCGTTCCGCTTCTACGACTCGGCCACGGGCGATCGGGTCGTCGTGCCCGAGCAGGCCGAGAACGTACCGGCGGCCCGTGCCCGAGGAGCGTGCCCTGGCGCTCGAACTCGCCACAGAGCCAGCAGCCGCAAGGTCGTCGTCCTGCCAGGAGAAGAGCTATCTCCTCGGTTTTCCCCTGGATGGGATCGGCTCGTCCGCGCCTGGTCGCCCTGGGGGTCGTCGACGCCTTGGCCAGGTCACCGGCGGAGATGGACCAGGAGCAGTCGCGGCTCGGCAAGTGGATCCGATCGGTTCATGACCGCCTGCGCGGGACCAGGGAGATGTGCGACCGCCGGCGGAGTCAGGCTGAGCAGCGATCGTCAGTCCATGATCGCCTGGGATGCGATCATGGGCCTCGAGCGGCTGCATCGCAACCTGCGGATCCACAAGGAGCCGGCCAGGAATCGAGCGCGGATCCTGCGCATCGCCGGCGAGCTCTTGGGCGTGCAGTCGCTCGCCTGGGTGTCCGTGCTCGGGGATGGCGAGGCGGTGCTCGAAGGCGAGCGGCTCCTCTCTCCCTGGGACTGCGGCCAGCTCGCCGATCACCTGGCCGATCAGAAACTCTGGGATCAGTCCGGGTATGTGCTCATCAACGAGGCGCGGGAGAGTCGCTGGGGGACACGGTTCCCTCAGATCCAGAACCTGTTGGCCATCCCTGTCGTGGATAAGACGCTCTCGGGGTGGGTGCTGGCGTTTAACAAGCGGCGAGTCGCCGGCCGCGGCTCCGAGCGGCCGTGAGCATCGCCCAGCTCCGACCGCGGAGCACGGCGAATCCGGGCAAGCCCCGATCCTGCCGTTCCGCCGCTCGGACGCGGCGATCCTCATGCCTTTCGCCTCCTTACTCGGGCTCCACGTGCTGCGCCTCCCAACGCTATCTCTACATCAAGGAGGTTCTCGTCGGGCTGACGCGCTCGCTGACCGCCGCGATCGACGCCAAGGATGAGTACACCTACGGCCACAGCGAGCGCGTGGCGCGCATGGCCGTCGAGCTCGGGCGCGAGCTCGGGCTGCGCGAGGCCGAGCAGAACGACATCTACCTGGCCGGCCTCCTGCACGACATCGGCAAGATCGGCATCCGCGATGAGGTTCTCACCAAGCGCGGGCCTCTCACGGATGACGAGTTCAAAGCACATCCAGCAGCACCCGATCATCGGCCACCGCATCCTGGCCGACCTCCACGCGATCGCCCAACTGCTGCCCGGTGTGCTCTACCACCATGAACGCTATGACGGCCGCGGTTACCCGGAAGGGCTCAAGGGCGATTCGATCCCCCTCCTGGCGCGCATCCTGGCGGTCGCCGATAGCTTCGACGCGATGAACACCTCGCGGCCGTACCGCATCGCGATGCCGCCCGAACGCGTCGATCAGATCCTCCGCGAGGGAGCGGGGGTCCAATGGGACCCCTTGGTGATCGACGCCTATTTCCGCTGTCGCGACCGGCTCATCGCGATCCGCCAGCGCGGGCTGGGCGAATCGCTCCGCGATGCGCTCGACGGCGCGCCTGCGGAATGGGACGGGCCGAGACGATCTCGCCAGCATCGAGATGTCCGTCATGAATTAGTCGTCCTTGAGTGTGGGTCGAATGACGCGGAGCCGCCATCATCTCGCTGCGCGACCGCAAGCCGGGCGCACCGTTGACGCTCCGCTACCGGC
This sequence comes from uncultured Planctomycetota bacterium, assembly GCA_963720335.1. Lineage (GTDB taxonomy): Bacteria > Planctomycetota > Planctomycetia > Isosphaerales > Isosphaeraceae > CAVRFS01. The sequence continues at coordinate 25,077 of CAVRFS010000056.1, forward strand.
TCCACGCCACCATCATCGAGATTGCGGCGGTTTGCAACGATTGATACGATGACGTATCTCGACTTTCCTCCCGTGGTTGCGATAAATCAATGCTCGCTCATATTACACTAGCGACCCGCGACGTGCCGCGGTCGGTTGCATTCTTCCAGGAGACGCTGGGCTGGCTGCCCGGTGGCTCGGCCGGGCAATATCAACATGGCGGCCGCCTGGCTCACGATCGAGCCGGGGCTGGAGCTGCATCTGATCGAGGATCCCGAGTTCGAACCCTCACGATTCGAGCGTGAGTTTGGCCGGCACATCGCCGTCATGTTTCCTCGTGTCGCGTTCCCCCTGTTGAAAGAGCGGTTGCAGGCACGAGGGGCGGTGCTGATCGAGCCCCTGCGCGAGACGCCGTTCGCACGGTTCTTCTTCCGCGATCCGAACGGATATGTCTTCGAAGTCTTGGAGGAAGACCACGACGAGCCCAGGCCGATCGAGTGACACCATCAGCGGCTCCATCGCGGGGGTTGTCGAAATGAGGCGAAAGATCATCCCGGACATCGGCGCGGATCGTCGTGAGTATGAACAGGGACGATCAGTCGCGGCCGACTCCCAGTGAGTCGGCGACGCGATTGATGTAGTTGAACCAGGACGCGATCAACGTGATCTGCAGGATAGCGCGGTCGTCGAAGCCGGCGCCGCGGAGTCGCTGGTGGTCCAAGGGCGAGACTTTGGTCGCATCCTTGGTGAGTTTGACCACGTAGTCGATCATGACCCGCTCCTGATCCGTGACCGGTGCCTGGGTGTAATCTTCGCGAAGCGCCTGGACCAAGGCGTCATCCAGGGTGACCCGACGCAGAAACTCTGCGTGCGAGACAATTCAGTAATGGCACTTGTTGGTCAGCGAGACCATGGTGGCGATCATCTCATGCTGGCGACGCTGCAAGGGCAATTCGGGCGACATCAAGGCGCCGAACGTGGCGAAGGCATGATAGAGCGCCTGCGGAATGAGCGTGTGCGAGGCGACGATACCCGGTAAGCCTTGGTCGAGCTCCTGCACGGGCTGCGCGTACTCGACCGGATAGAGCGAGCGCTGGTCGGCCATTGCCTTGAGCACGCTTTCGTCCGCCTCTTCCATGCCGACGGTTCGAATCCAGGCCATAGGAACTTCTTTCGTTTATTTCGGAAGATTGATTGGGTTAGTCGAAACGGAGGACAGCTCGGTGGAAGCCGGCCGGCCGCCATGCCACCGCCCAGCCGGACAAGGGTATTCCCAGCGCGACGACGACGAGTCCGATCGAGGCTTGGATGGGATTTCCCAGGACCAAGAGAACGATAAGCACCAGGCTGGAAACCAAAAACAAGATGGGAGAGATCGGGTATCCCGGTGTTCGCAACGGGGCGACAGTGGATGAACCGCGGCGGAGCTTGAAGACCGCGGTCACCGTCAGCAACACAAAGACCACGGTCGGAACGACGAAGTAAGCGAGGATCTGGTCGAAGCTGCCGGTAACCGCGAGCGCCGACGCAAGCACGGCCTGGATCGCGACAGCCCGCGTGGGAGTTCCTCGGCTGGGATCGACCGTGGCAAACGCCGGGAAGAACAACCCATCTCGCGCCATCGCATAGTAGACGCGGGGCGATACCATGAGAATCGCGGCCAGACTGCCCAGGACCGTCACGATCACAATGGCCGCGAAGATCGTACCCCCAGGCTTGCCGAACAGGGCCTCGCCCGCCAGGGCGGCGAATGCATTCTTGTCCGAGGCGATTTGCGCGGGCGGCACCAGGTAGAGAAACACCACGCTGATCGCGATGTAGACGACCGTGACGATCGACACTCCCAGAACCAAGGCCCGCGGCAGGGTGCGTTCCGGATCCGCGGGTTTCGCCCGCGATCTTGCTGACGTCCCACCAGCCACCGAACGAGAAGAACGACGCGACCAGGGCGCCGGCCAGCGCCAATCAAGAGCGGGTCGGAGCCTGGCCGCTGCGTCCAAAACGGCGAGAGGTTCGACCAGTCGCCGTGACCTATCGCGAAGCCCCAGACCACGATGAAACCCAGCAGCCCCAGCTTGAGCGCCGCCAGTGCCGCGAAGAATCCCGAGAACTGAGCGCAGCGCCCACCATGTTGACCGCGGCCAGGGCGACGATGGCCCCGACGGCCACCCCTTTCAGAGCCCAGGGGGACAGGGGAACAAGATACCGACGTAAACCGACAGCCCGACAGCCAGCACGGCGGTGATGCCCGGGTCGGTCACCAGCAGCGAGAGCCAGCCATAAAGGAAAGCCGCCCGTCGGACCGTAGGCCTCCTTCAGGTAGACGTAGCTCCCCCCTGCCCGCGGGTATCGGGCCGCCAGCGCGCCGAAGCAGAGCGCGCCGCCGATCGCGCTGGCGCCCATCGTGAGCCAGACGGCCAGCAGCCAGAACGGCGAGCCCAGCGTCTTCGCCATGCCCGCCGGAGTCAGGAAGATCCCCACGCCGATCACTTCGGCCACAACCAGGGCCGTCGCCGTCGACAGTCCCAGCCGTCTCGTGAGCGCGGGCTCCGCGGCAGTATGCATATCGTCGAGGCCGTGTTCCATGAATCCGCTCGTCGTGATGGTCCTGTTCCCAATCAAGGGAATACGAATCAAGAAGATCTGACTCACTGTTGTTGATGAATGACGGGCCTACCGCGTGGGTCGCGTACAACGGAATTCATTCCGTTTGGCCCGCGATTATGAACGTGAACGATTGGATTACGCGTGGTCCCCCCCTTCGCAAGGGGGGGAAAGGGGCGGCTCACTCCCCCCCTTGCGAAGGGGGGGCCAGGGGGGTGGTTTGCTTCGGACACGTGCTCCAATCGTTAGGCGAGTCTACCGCGCGGTCGGGTCGCCCTTTGGTTTCACGGATGAATTGGCCGCCGCAGAATCTTTACTTTTCAAGTCGGGGAACTCGTCTTGCAAGAGGAGGATCAGCGCAGTGCTCGAGTTCCGCCGGCTTGAAACCGAACGGACCGCGCCCGTTCTTGAATGCCACGCGTCCGCGGTGATCGAGCAAGTAGAGACGGCTCGGCATTCCGCTGTAACGAGCGCCGACGGCGTCGTCGATGGTGTCGACCAGCATGGGCATTCCCAATCCAGCCGGCTGGAGCACATCTGGGCGACCTTGACTCGCTCGTCATTGCTTTGGGGCTGGGGAATTGCGACGCCGAGCCGGTTATTACTATCGAGCTGCCAGCCACCGGTCGGATGGGCTTCGCGGACGTAGACCATCACGAACGTGGCACGATCACGGTAGCGACGGTATAGCTTCTCGATATTGCCGGCCTGGCTGCGGAACGGCCCACAGGTGAAGTTGCCGAAGACCAGGACAATCGGTTTGGGACCAACGAGCTTCGAGAGCGTGATTTCGTCGCGGCCGTCAACGGTCTTGAGCGTGAAGTCGGGCGCGGGCGCAGCCCAGGACGAGTCCTGGCTGCAAAGAGCCGATTTCCTGACGAGCCAGTGCCTTGACCAGAGTTAGCCTGGTAGGGCCTTGCGAGCGGCTGGAGGAATCCTTGGCCCTCGCCGGCATTGACAGCGCCTCTTGCAGATCGGCCAGCGACAAGAACCCCTGACCGCCGGAGTCGGCCATTCGAAAGAACGCATCCAGTTCTTCGTGTGTCAGCTTGCCGTTGCCGTCCGCATCGGCGCGATAGAACATGATGGCACCCGGCGAGGGCGTGAGCGCGTGCGCGGAAAAGTCGAAGTCAGGCTCGCCGAGCGTTCCATCATGGTCGCGGTCGAGGCAGGCGAAATCGGCATCTGGGCCGGCGAATTCCTCGCGGGCGATCCGGCCGTCGCCGTCGCGGTCAAGTCGCTTGCGCGTGGCGTTCCAGTCGAACCGCGACTGTGTCACCGCCTTCTTGAACCAACCTTCGCCCGGGCCGAGCTGGCTCCCATTGAGGATATCGACAAACATCGCCACCGATTCGGGTGGGTCCGGCCAGACCGACTGGAAGCTCTGCAAGAGGCGATCGCCCGACTGGGCCACGATGCTCTTGGCCGGGCGCGGGGCCGGACCCAGGGTCGGTCTGCTGGCCCCGGGCGATCCGAGCCGGCAAGATCGAAAGAACCACGGCCAAGAGCAGGATACGCGGGACAAGAGCCTTCCAGAAAGAAAGGCCGCGCCGCTGTCACATTTCGTTCAAGCATTTTGTACGACTCTTGATTGTCAAATCAACAATGCCAAATGGAGGATCAGTAATCCGAGCCGCTCACGATTTCGCCGCCGTTTCGCGTGCTCAAGGCCCGCCAAACAGTGAGGGCGACGGTCTCCTTGATGAACCGCACCGAGCCGTCGCCGACCATGAGGTTGACGCCGCCGGGGTGGTAGCTCGACGGCGGGAGCTGCACGGCCATGTTGGCCATCGAGCTGGTCGGCATCATCATCCCCGGATCATGCTGGCGCAGGTGCGCGTAGTTCGGCGTGGCCACGTGGTTGTAGGTCGTGCACGACATGTCGCCGATGGCCCAGGTGGCACCCATCCAGCTCGTCAAAGGCATGCCCATGGTCATGTCGAGGTTGGTGCACATTTGATAGGTTTGATCGATCGTCATGGCCATGTTCATCATGTACATGTCGTTCTTGATGTCGGGCGATCCTTGGCCGCGGCGCCGCTCGCTCATGAAAGCGGTCTGGCTGGTCCCGTCGGTCATGCTCGCCAGGTTGACGCAGCTTCGGTTGTAGAGCGGTCCCTGGGGAAGATAGCCCGGAGCGATCGTGCTGGGGTTCTGCTGACAGGCATCGCAGAGCCACGATCCCTCGTTGCCGAAGTAGTTGTTGCCCCCGTTCCAACCCGGAGGGCCAGCCGATCCCGGCCGGGTCCGAGGGGCAGATAAACATCGACATCGCGATCCGGCAGACCGTGCTGTTCTCCCGGTTCGGGTCCTGGTAGGTCATCATGAAGCCCATGCTGTACGAGTCCATGAAGGGCGTTTCCGGCGGCAAGTTGAAATTGATGTTGTTGAAGAGCGGCGTCTGTTCCATGAACGCCAGGAGCTGGCTGTGGGTCGACCAGCGCGCGTAGGTCGGGGCGTTCGGCAGTTCGTTCTGGTAATCATCGCCCTTGCCGAAAGGCAGGCACTGAAACGAATCGATGTAGTTGTGGATGGCCAGGCCGAACTGCTTGAGGTTGTTGACGCATTGCATGCGACCGCGCCGCCTCCCGCGCCGATTGCACGGCCGGCAACAGCAGCGCGATCAGAACCGCGATGATGGCGATCACCACCAAGAGCTCGATCAGGGTAAAGCCGGGTTGTCTCTGTTTGTCGACATGATATCATGAACCAACTCCTCTCGAGTATTGTTCGGCTAGTCCCCAGTGGAAGACGATCGAAGCGTTGTTCACGAATTGGCTTTCAACTGGGAACTCGCAGAATGGCAACATGCAACGACTCGATCGTTTCACCGCCTGAGCATATCACGAAATACGGTCACGTGAGGGCTGGTGCCAACGAGGTACCACACTTTTTTATCGCGATTTTGATCTTGCGTCGGGCCCTGACCGCCGATCAGAGCTGAGCTTGGCCTGGACGCGAAGGTTGGCATCCTCGGCTTTCCCGTCGTCAAGCAACTGGTAGTTGACCAGCTTCGTCCCCGATGCCCACTCGAAGTCCTGGACGATCATGGGCGTCGAGGACGATGCAAGTGACTTAGGGGTCCTTCTCCTTTTTTCCATTCGTCCAGGGCGAATTTCGAGCGCATCGCGGGCTTTCGGAACGTTGACGGCATGTGGCGCGGCTGGGATCCGAGCAACCTGGCAAGAACAAGGTTGCCAGCGTGGCGAGGCAAGCGGCAAGTACCCAGAGCGTGCCGAACAGGGTCGAATCCCCTTGCTTCCAGACCGTCGCGACCGTACCGACCAGTCTCGTTTTCATTGGACCGATCATGGATCACCTCCCGGTTTCTCCGGTTGCACTTCTCAGTAACTGTCCGAGCTGACGACTTCACCGCCGGCTGCGGGTACCCAGAGCACGCCATGTTTGAAGGTTGACCGAATCCTTGACGAACTTGACCGATCCGTCAGCGAAGACCGTGTTGACTCCGCCAGGATGACGGCTGCTGGCGCGGCATGACCGCGCGGAGGGCGATGAAGAACCCGCAGGAGCGAGAGTTCGGCGGTGTGACGTGCAGGAAAATATGCTGGCCGCAAAGCCAGGGAGCGCCCATGAAGAGCGGAAACTGATTGTTCAAATCGTAGATATCGACAGCCTGGCATTGTTGCATGGCGTCGTCGGGCGTCAAGGGAAAGCCCGGCGAGAAGAAGACATCCGCGATCGGGCTGACGATCGAGTTATTCCCATCGGCCAGAACCCGCTCACTGTACAACGTCGTGTTGGACAGCCCGTCGTTGATCGCGGCGAAGGTGGTGGCGCTGTCGCCGTAGAAAATACCGTTGGGCTGAGGAAGGCCGGCATTCCCGCCGATCGCCGACTGCCAGACGATGCCGCTGCCCATGTTGGCCATGTAGTTGGTTTGCCCTCCCAGCGAAGGGATTGCGTCCGGCAGATCCGACGGACAGATGAAGCCGTTGATGATCGTCATCATCGCCGTCGAAGTTGTTCGGGTCCTGATAGGAAAAATCGAAATTGATCGAGTTGTAGACGTTCGTCTGCTCCAGGTATGGCAGAACGTTCGAGAGGGCCGAAAGCTCGGTCACGTTGAACACCATATCGGCGCCAGGCAAGCAACCCCGCGACTCCTGGTAGTTGTGCATTGCCAGGCCGATTTGCTTCTCGTTGTTGACACACTGGATCCTCCGTGCGGCCTCCCTCGCCGATTGCACGGCGGGTAACAGCAAGGCGATCAGGACCGCGATGATGGCGATCACCACCAAGAGCTCGATCAATGTGAACCCGGAACGTCGATGGTTCATGATGGATTCTCCGCGATGGGAATGAATTCGATAATACTGAGAGGATCGATAACGAATGAAACGAAGCGAGAGGTTGATCGGGTTGGAATTCTCCTCACGAGGCGACTTTCTTCGATCGCCCAACCGCGAGGGTTGTTGCATTGATCAGCCAGCGGGTCCGCAATCACCAAGTCGCGACATCGTTGTCGACATGGCCGACAAACCGCAGCCGGGAGCCAGATCAGCCACCAAACGGAAACTGCGACGGAATGAATTCCGTTCTTACGAGGGTCCGGCTCCAGTCGTAGTCGTTGAACAGGAAGCCTCGGAAGGCACAAAGTATCCGAGCAGAGGCGACTTACGGCTTGGTCTAGTGGCGAACTTGACGAGTGGGTCGATCAGAGCGATCGAGCGGTCAGACGCGGGGAGGATGGAAGATGGTGGTCTTTTCCGCCGTGGAGTGTGGGGCGGGTTGGTCATTTGTCGTGACTGGCGGCGATGTGACCTCGAACACGACCATCACGCCCAAGGTTCCCCACTGATCGGAGCCATCCGGCTCCGGGGAGATCGTCGAGGCTGGCGTGCGAACTGGGCTCGAGCAAGCAAGGCCCGAACAAGGCATGCGATGTGCCGGCGCCGGCTGTTCCTGTGGCGATTTCACCGCGTCGCCCGCGATGAGTACATCGAGTCGGCTCAAGTTCAAGAAAGGATCAGACTGAGCGGTCACAAGGTGGTTACAAGCAGCCCAAGCGGTGGCAGGCGCAGAAACCGTGGACCAGAAGAAGCAGAAACGCTCCCGTCCCCAATCGCGCCAGTTGTTTGAACCGAGTGGACCTCATCACACCTCTGCCATCGAGCGAGCAAACCCATGCTGGCGAAAACCAGCCTCGAAATTGGTCTGCGTGAGAAGGGGACATTTCGAATCAAAGGTGCCGTTAGGCATCGCCTGGATAACATACCCGATCGCGGTGCGGCATTGCAAGCAGATACAAAAACTGGCATGGTTCAAGAGGAGGGTACAGTTCAGCCAACCCGAACCGTACCCTCCTCTTGAGCCGTGCCACATAACGCGATAACCATGTTCCTCCCGGTTCCGCGCTGGCCAAACGGTGCTGCGTCCGGCTTGGTATAAGCGCTATTCCACTGGTACACGGCAGCGGATACGGCTTGCACAATCGTAAAGCCAGGCCATGCTTGGGTTTGAGCCTCTTAAGCGAGCGCTCCCAGCGTGCAAAAAGTGGCACTGGTTGGCAGGGGTGGCAGCTTTTTTTCGAGGCTTTGTGCCATTTCGCCTGCGACTTTTTACGCGGGTCCTCATCGAGAATCGCATTGGATCGTTGTGAATCTGAGGTCAATCTGATCGTCTACCGGGAGAGGTCGCGGCAGACCGCCGCCTGCAAAAAAGCCGGGCCATCTGGAGATGGGCGCTCCGTCGGCGATCAGGATGGCGACCCTGGTTTTCTGGCTTTCGGGGGACAGTTCTTTCACGAGGAGCACCGACAGGATCGCGATGGCAAGATTGCACCGCGCCTCCATTCTGCCCCGCTCAGCGGTTCCCAGCCCCCGTGGGGCCGAAGCAGGCCGGCATGCCCCAAAGGGCGACGAATCGTAAGAAGCAAGTGATTTGAGGATTGTGCTAATCGATTCGCCCGACCCGGAAGTCAGAACCAACCTTCGGAGGTTCGCCCGGCTTAAAAGCCGATTTCATTCTGATGAGCAGGCGGAAGCGAGCCGGTAGGCCGAAAACGGAATGCGCACAGACTCTCGTTTCCTTACCTGTTAATTATACCCAGATTTCCCATTTTGTCAAGTCTACCACCCCGTCACAGCGATAAAACTCGATCGGAACCTTAGGTTCACTATCGACTTAAATCGACTTAAATGACTTTCCCGGTTTCTCTCGTGTGCGTTATGGAGACCTGGTAAAAGCGAAAACGCGGAAATAATCAGGGCTGATACCGATCGGGGAATCAGAGCCAATTTCGGCATGGTTCAGCTTATGGTTACACCGGCGAGCGGGGGGCGTGAGCCCCCTGTTGACGCAACCCAGCGTAATGCCTGGAGACCAGGGGGCTCACGCTCCCCGCTCGCCGGAACGATCTGTTACCTTGCTGCCAGGGAAATTGAACCTTGCCCTTGGAGTCGTCGCCGCACCCGGCTTACCTTCAAGGATTTATGGCGAGGAGTCGAAACCTGACCCCGGAATCCATGGTGGGGGTCCCAAAAAATCGGAGGTACCCGGCCGTCCGCGGTCTCTCATACTTTGAGGAGAGGGTGGACGACGTTCATTTTCCGAGGCGACTCGATGGCCAGCGTACGGTGCGGCATGGCGTTGGGGCAGATCCAGCGTCTCTTCGACGAGGGGACGCTCATGGGCTTGACCGATGCCCAACTCGTCGAGCGCTTCCTCGATCGGCGCGACGAGGGGGCGTTCGCCGCCTTGGTCGCGCGGCACGGCCCGATGGTCCTGGCGGTCTGCCGGAGCGTGCTGAAGGACCGGACCAACGCCGAGGATGCGTTCCAGGCGACGTTCATCGTGCTCTTCCGCAAGGCCGGCGGCCTGAAGTCGGCCGGATCGCTGGGGAGCTGGCTGTATCGCGTGGCCTACCGGATCGCCATCCGGGCCAACGCCGTGGCCGCGCGCCGCCGCGAGCGTCCGATCGAGGAGGTCACCATGGCCGCCGAGGCCGGGTCGCCGGGTGAGGCGGAGATCGACCGCGAGCTCCTGCCGATCATCCATGCCGAGATCGACCGGCTGCCGGATCGCTACCGGGCCCCGATCGCTCTTTGCTGCCTCCAGGGCCTCTCCTACGAACAGGCCGCGCACCAGCTCGGATTGCCGCTCGGCACCGTCGGCAGCCGCATCACGAGGGCTCGGGAGCTGCTGCGCTCCCGGCTCGTCCGGCGCGGCGTCACCGCGACGACGGCGGCGCTGTCGGTCCTCCTGGCCCGCGAGGCCACGGCGGCACCGGCGGGCTGGGTCGAGGCGGCCACCCGCGCCGCCATGCGGCTGGGAGAGGGAGCGGGGGCGGCGACGGCGGCCGGGAGGGTCTCGGCGGCGGTCGCCCTCAGCGATCACGTCCTAAGGAGGATGCTCATGATCCGGCTGATCCAGATGATCTCGGTCCTGGCCGCCGCCGCGATGGCGGGGTTATCGGCCTGGGTGTCGCTCGGCGACGGAGGGGAGCCGAAGCCCGTCGCACCGGCTCGACAGGCCGAGACCAAGCGAGTCGAAGAACCCGAGAGGCAAACGAAAGCCGGCGCCGAGACACCCAAGCCCAAGCCCGCGGTGTCGACTTACATCGAGCTGGTTTCGGTGGTCCCGGAGTCGGACAAGAAGGCGGCCGGCGAGAAGCCGGCGCAAATCCTCAACTACGGCCTGAAGTATGCCGACGTCGATCGGATCGTCCAGACCGTTCCGGCGATCCGCGAATCCGTGCTGATCCGCGAGATTCGCTGGCCGATCCGCAGAGGCCAACGCAGCCTCGACGGCCACATCATCGGCACAACGCCGTCTTACAGCAACATCAACCGCCTCGAGATGGAGCGAGGCCGGTTCCTCTCCAAGGCCGACCATGATAAGTTCGAGAACTACGCCGTGATCGGCTCGGATGTCGCCAGGACCCTGTTTCCGACCGAAGACCCGATCAATCACTCGGTCAAGCTCGGGACCGACTTTTACACGATCGTCGGCGTCGTCAAGGAGCGCGCCAATACGTCGGCGATCAGCGGCCATTTCGAGGTGCGCGACTTCAACAGGGACGTCTACATCCCGTTCAACACCTGCAAGCTCCGCTTCGGCGAGCGGGTCATCGTCCAGCAGGGCGCGGCACCATGGGCTGAAGAGTGTCAACTCTCACGGCTCATCTTGCTGCTGCACGACGATGCCATGGTCGAGGAGACCGCGGCGCTCATCCGATCGACCCTCATCAAGCCCTACCATCCGAAAGGGGACGTCCAGGTGATCGTCATCCGACTCCAATCCAAGTCCCGCTAAGCGCCCCTACAAATACGGTTGCAGGCTCGTCACGGCCCCACGCCCTGATCCAGCGCCGCCAGCGGCTGACCGACAAGCTTCGACTGAGCACGCCGGTCATCCTGTCGCGGCCCGCACCGCAGCCTGCACCGGGCGACTCGGCGGTGGCCCTCCCCACGACGACAGCCTTCACCGGGATCGTCTGTGCCCCGGAACCGAACGGTGACACGGCGCCACGCCACATCCCGTGCTCAACGTCACTCCGCACTCCCCTGCGTGCCGAGCGGTTTGGTTATATGCGCCGGGCAACCTGAACCTTGCCCAGCCGGCACAGGTGGCTCCGGCTTCACGATCGAAATCGGCTCTGATTTCGTGATCGGTATCATCCAGAAACAACCTTCGGACGAGACTCGGATTTTCTGTGGTGTCTGCAATCTGTCAGGGGACCGTGCTTGATCACTGATCGGGTTCAGACTCCCGGCTCGGTGACGCACGGCAACAATCGGACGTCCATCGCCTCCAACCCATGCTCGGCTCGCGTAGCTTGTGTTCCGGAAGAGATCGTCGGGCATACATCGTGGCAATTCGTTCGGGGCACTCTGACCGTGCAGAATTTTTTGCCGACGACTCGTTGACTCGTGTATAGTTGTCTAGGATAGTGGGTGAAATGGGTTATTCTCGCGTGGCGGAATGAGCATGCAAAGGAGCGTGGGGATGGAAATTGATCTCATCGGGCGGCTAAACAAGATCAAATTGCCGGTCACCAACGCGATGAACCCGCTGTTCGAGGCGATTATTAATTCCATTCACGCAATCGAGGAAATTGGCGGGAAAGGTCAGATTGACATTTTCATCGGCGCAAGAAAACACAAGCGACTATCAAGGATGCGCATTCTTCTGTTGCATCCAGCCCGATTAGCGGTTTCCTCGTGCGAGACACCGGGATCGGATTCACGAGGAAGAACTTTGATGCGTTTCCAACCTCCGATACTACTTTAAAGGTAGCGAAGGGTGGAAAGGGCGTAGGACGATTCCTTTGGCTTAAAGCATTCGAGTGCGTCCATATCGAGAGCGTTTTTAAAGACGACGATAAATGGCAATGCAGGTCTTTCGATTTTCGGGCAGCAAGCGGCGGGATCAAAAAGTACACCTCGAAGACGCCGATACGAATGAAAATCGGACCGAGGTGCATCTGGTTGGGTTTTTCGATAACTACCGCGATGCAGGTCCAAAAACGGCGGCAACGATTTCCCGTCGCATCATTGAACATTGCATGGAGTATTTCGTCTTCGGCAAAGTTCCCAAGTTCTTCCTGCACGACGAAGATGAGCGCGATAAGTACGACCTTCTCAGGATGTTCAGGCACGAAATACTTCTGGCGAAAAGCCATATTGACATCGAGATTAAGAACAAGAAATTTCGCATCACCCACGTCAGGACCACTGCGTCGACTGATTCGGAGAACCGACTCTGTTATTGTGCCCACGGCTGCGCCGTCAAAGCGGAGAATTTGAAGGCTAAGATACCAAATCTTCAGCGTGCATCGTTATGCGAGGGGGGAGGAAAGCAGTTTCACTATCTTGGGCTAGTTCTACTGTAACCGTTTCGAACTAGCTAACGCCGTAACTTGTTGGCAGATGGTTGGTTGCGACCAGTATGTGTGCGATTGTCCACAAAACGTAACCCGCTGGAAATCAAGCAGTTGTAGAAAAACCGTTACAGTAGAACTAGTGTCGGGCAGATATTTGGACGACAGGGTGAATTCGGAAAGAACGGGGTTCGATTTGTTGGAAGATGTTGTTTTGAACATGCCGGAAGAGGTCGGTTGGGATGATTTGGCCCAAGCGTCTGTGGACGCCGCCAAGACTTACCTTTCGCCTTTTACAGAGCCGATCCAGAAAGACAAAGAGGAGCGGATACGGAGCTACGTTCAAGAGTCGGCACCTCAATACCGCGCTACTGAAACACCGGAGCCAGGAATTAGAGAGTATTCCGCCGAATCTGAAAGACACCGAGCTAGATGTCGAGCTGTATAGGCGCAGTCATCAGTACGATATTGAGTTAAAAGAGACAGCGAGCAACTTGCTGACGAAAAAAGACGACGAAAGCGATTATATTGAATTGCGCAAGCATTTCAGTAGATTCATTGAGGAATGGAACGACCAAAGTATTTCGAAGCTTGCACAGTATGTTGTTCATAGAAAAATCACGCTATCCTTCCTTGACCGGCGACTCCAGGCTCGCAATGACGAAAAATACCCGCTGGAGGAGAGCGTCCATAAGATCATTTTCCCGCTGCGAAAGACTTCCGACGATGTACCTGCAGAGGAGATGAACCTATGGATAATTGACGAGAGGCTTGCCTTTCATTATTTCCTTGCTTCGGATAAGTATTTAGACAACCTCGACGATTTCGATTTCAAAGATCATGATCGGCCAGACATCCTTATCTTTAATAGACCGTTCGCATTCGCTGACACAGCTTCGACGGCCACTTTCCCTTCGATTGTCATCATCGAATTTAAGAGGCCAATGCGAGAAGACTACAATGCTGATGACCGCGATAAGAACCCGCTGACGCAAGTTTATCGCTATGTGCGCGAAATCAGATCCGGCACGGCTGTGGACAAGAACGGCAGACCGATCACAGTATTTGAATCCACGAGATTTTATACCTACATCATTTGCGATCTGACACCCAAATTGCGAACTATAGCAGAAGATGCGACGATGGTCGCATCGCCCGATTCCCAAGGCTATTACATTTTCAACAAGCCCCTGAATACTTATGTTGAGATTATGTCATTTAATAAATTAGTGGACGATGCGAAAAAGAGGAACTCCTCCTTCTTCGAGAAGCTAAACATTCCCAAGTAATTGAGATGCGCTTGAAGCCGTAGCGTCCGCGAGACTCGCAGAGGGCAGCGGCGAGAGACTATACATGTGCAATGAGCTCAATCCACGCCAGCAGTCGCCATGCGAGCGTGATGGACTCGGACAACAAGGGGTCAGAGGAAAGGGGTCAGGGTCAAAGTGAATGGGTCGGGAGCCGTTCTTGACACCCCGCTCATCATCCCGAACTTGCCAAGACCACGACGAGCGGCGGAAGGTGGCCTCATCTACCACGCCCTGAATCGGGCCAACGCCCAGTTGGCTATCTTCCAGACCAACGAGGATTATGCGGCATTCCAGCGCAGTCCTCGCGGCGGCGGTGGTGCGTCATCACATGCGACTGCTGGCTTACCAGCAATGCGTCGCGTTGGAGGTCGGTGCTTTGCCGATCATCGGAGGTCGAGATTCTTACATAGCCCACGAGCATTTCAGGGAAACCGTCAATAAGGTTGTTTCCGTGATAAATCACATCCACCAGTATCCGTCAGTGGTTTTCGTGATCGTAGCGTTCAGACGAGCGAAGGAAATGTGTCAGCGATCTCTGATCGCCCTTCCCCATCACGGAAAACACATGCTTTTCGTCGCTTCTTCGCGCCATTTCCGAGCAGCATCGCCTTCCCGCTAGGCATATTCTCCTGCTGCGAACAGACTTCATGTGCCCTTCGTTGATGTGACCGACGCTCGGCGGCCAAAGCGATCCTTGCAATCACCAACGCTGCATCGATACGCGCACCGGCGGGTGGCTCCCGCTTTTTACTCCGCGTTACATCCAAATCGCCTGTCCCACCACGTTGCGAAACCGCTGTAAGGACGCTGGCCCAACGTAAGGTAGGTTCAAGAGTTGCTCGTCAGTCGCGGAGGCAAGCCCACCAACGCTCCGGATGCCTGCTTCTTTGAGAATCGCGATCTTCGCCTCGGTGAGTCCGTAAGGATACGCGGGAGATTTAGCCAATATGTCCACTGGCTCCGAGAGAATCTCTAGGTTGTCGTCGTCGCTCAACGCTGGTAACTGGATCGCGACCAACTCGCTTCCCCGGTGGAATTCAACTGGATCACTTCTATCTTGCCTCCATCGCCTAAACAGGTCGCGTGTGAGGCGAGTTCCTGGAGTTTTTTCAAGAAGATTGCAAAGGTTAAGGGCAAACCTTGCTCCACGCCCTCCAGACTTCATCGCTCGTGATGCCTCTCGCTTGGCAATGAAGCCAACGTATTCAAGTATCTCGAAGGGTTTCGCTAGTTTCTCAGTGATATCGCGATGAACCAATGCCAGCGGCCTGGCGTCCGACATACCACATTTGTCGAAGAGACTGTCAGCTAGCTGACGTGCCGGATCAACCATCGGCTCGTATGCGCCGAGCTTTGGCTTGAGCTCCTCCAATAACGGCCAATAATGATTGGAAGAAAGAGAAAGGAGCGTGTCGGTAAGATGGTTCAAGCCGACAGCATCTGCGCCACGCCTCTGAACCAGTTCACTACATGCAAACACAAATGCTCGCATATTGCCCAGCACCGACTGGCCAATAAAGCTGGCTACGTCCTCGCGTGACAACGAGCCCGTGAAAGCCGACTCCGGCAAGTCCGCTTGGTATCTGGCTACAATTATCTCTGACAACACTTCCCTAAAGCCAGGCAGTTCTTCGCTTCGCGTTACCTCCAGCACAGTCGCATCATTGTACACGTCAAACCTTGTTCCAAACCGCGTCACGCCTGGATAAATCGCAGCTTTGCATGAAACAGTGCTGCTTGAAACAGTTCGAAAGATCTCAAAGAACTCCGCAAGCGACGCCTCTCTGCCGATGTGAGCCGCGTCGTCAAAAAAAAGCACGATTCGTTTCCCAAGCTGAATTGATAACTGAGAAAGTGCTTGTTGAAGAGATGCGACCGTTGGTGCGGCCATTTCAACGGTCGCACCGTGCCCAGCCAGACGGCTATTCAATTCTCGCACAGCTAGCTGGCAGAGAAACTGCTCATACGCCTCTGCACGTGCTCTCAGTAGCTCTAGGTGTCGAAGGCTCAGATAAACACCAAAAGCAGAGGTGACAGGACCGTTAGGCCAAAGCCTTCGGCAAGCCTCAATCATGAAGGCGATTTTTCCTGACCCGCGTCCTCCCCTAAGGAGGACAGGTCCATCCGCAATTAGCTTTGCAATAATTTTCTCGTCATTGCAGGAGAATCAGTGAAGCTGCATAAACTGTTCTGGATCGCATTCTTCCGCAGCAAGCAGAAGGGAGGCATGTTCATCGGTGTTAATAGGATAAAGCACCTCTACTCGCTCAATGCTGCGGTAGCGGCGGACCGCGTGGTTAAGCGGAAGGCAGTAGGGACAGTGCAGGATCATATGAGAGACAAGACCGAGATGCGCGGAGATACGGAGTACGTCGCCAAGCAAGGAACGCACAGTAGCACGATCGTACATTTGCTGCGGCGGTATCAGGAATTCGTGATGTATGCCTTTCGATAAGGCTGAATATGCCGTCGCTGCTTCCGCCCGCATGCGATCCGCGAAACGCAAAGGCTCGATTGATGAACTCCGAGAGCCACGCGCCAGGGAAAACGTTCAATTGATCAAGTAGCCGAGTCAGAGCAGCGTTCCAGAATAGATGCCCGAAGTAGTCGGCAAGAAGCCACGGGAAATATCCTCGAACCTCTTGTCTCCCCATAACGGTTTTTTCGGCATATCCTTTGCGAGCACATCACCCTGCCACTGGATGGATGCTTGGCGGCGAGCGCACCACCTCAAAGTCCGGCTGGCGGCATGCATTTCGCGGAGAACAAGGACTCTAAAGGGATCTAAGCGTGCGATAAGTGCCGTAAATGAAAGTTCAAGCAGGGCGCGCCGATGAAAGGGCCGAAAAACGTGTGAGTGTTGTCGTCGGCATCAGAAAGCTTGCGGAGGTGTCCCATGAAGACGTCAAGAGTATTGCCAAGATGCAAAAGAATCTGGGACAAGTCTGTCCCGTCTTCAGGGTTGCCGCAAGTCAGGATTCGCAGTGATGAAGCCATGTTTCGCCCGTCACCGGATCGGTCGTTTCGTCCACATCATACCAAGACCGGCCGAAAAAGTCCCCATTGCCGAAGGGCTGCACGTTGCCATTTACCGTTTGCGGAGTCGCGGGATGGGGAGTGGCTTTGCCCAGGGTGATGATACCATCCATCATCTGGCGTGGGAAAGTGGCGACTGGGTTTGAGCTTGCGGCCTCACGGTCCTGACCCTGCCCGTCACCGATTGTCAACATGTGGCATAACTAAGTATTTAATGGAAAACACCTATTTACCAATAACAGAGCACCAGGCGAAACCGAACTGCTTGGCATCACCATTCGCCAGGAAACGCCATCCCCGGCACAAAGTACGTTAGATCGCCGATGCGGATTTTGACCTCAGCGAATTCGCACCTATCGAAATGTTCGAGCCAATTTCGGTCGCGACAAGCGGACCATACGCGGCTCGGCCTCGACAAATCACTTGACCGCAGGTTCGTTAGGAACGCTTCGCGGGTTACGGCGGGAAACTCGCTGTGGTCATATTCTCAGACGGATTCCCGCCCGAGGAGACGATGATGCCGTACATCGCCTTGATTTTCTCCCACGAGCACAACGGGTAAATGACCTTCTCCTCGACCTTAAGCATCCCCAGAATCTCGATGCAACGTTGTAGCTGGTCCTGCCCACCCTGCATCGCAGCCGTCGCTTCGCCGATTTCATGAATTTCAGCGACTTCGAGCGTGGCCTTGTATTCGACCAGGAGTAGTTCTTCAGCATGCTCCGGCGTCCAGGCAAGCAGGTCGATCTCGCCCTCCTTGCCACGACTCTTGACGTTCCTGCCCGCTCTGTACTGCCAAGCACTTCGTTTCTTTGCCGCCATGAATGCGCCAGACGGGCGGCGGCCGGCCGGCTGGGCACCATCACCGATCAAATTGTCCGCGAGTTGCTTGGTCGAACCGCCCAACTTGGCCATGAGTTTCAACATGTTTCGCGGGTACTTGGCGAGATCAATTACGCGGGGACTCCATTAAACGGTTCGTGGCCCGACGAGCAGCGGCTGGAGGAAATGTCAGGCCTTCGTAGCAAACCGCCCCAGCTCAGTCGTTCGGTAATGATCTGCGTCGCCCTGGGAGTCAGTCCGGACAGCAGACTGATGCCGCTGAGGAATTCGCCTTTTGGCACACATTAGTGGGTGTGCACGGGGATCGCTGACCGCCGCCGAAAGTCTTGTCCAGGAAAAGAAAAATGGCACATTGGCTCCAGCGGCCTAAGGCTAGCCAATATAACTGGAATTCTTCGACGGTAAAACCGTCTAGATTGGCATCATCGGGGATGTCTTCAAATTCCTTTCGTAACAAGATATACTGCTCGATGATCGTCGGATGGTTAAGTTGAGGAAGGTCGAGCAGCACAATCCGGCCATCGCCAGCTCGTGCTTCACGGCGTTAATGTGTGGTCCAGCCGACTTGACTGCCGCTTCCATTCTATCCCGCCTCGCACCCTCATGTGGAATAGGGGGCCTACTAAACCCTTCTTCGTAGCCAGCCATCAGCTTACGCATATTGTCGTCGGCCGACGGTTTGAATCGGACCTGCTTCTGTTCCAGAGCGACGGCGACATCGACCCAGTCTTTGCCGAGCATAATGTGGAACGATTCGATTATGTGATACTGGCCTGCATACTTGATCGCGTTGAATGCATCCAACAGTATATCGTCATCATTCACCGGCCGTGGATCGATGGCTGCGCCTTTTTGCCAAGTACCCACCGCAAAGATTGAGAAAGCCCTGCCTCATCGGACATCCGATCCTGCATGATGCCGATATCGGACTGATTTCGCGGGGTAATGAATGGCTCGATGACATAGAGACCGTCGAACGCTATGGGGAGAAGCGTAG
Source organism: uncultured Planctomycetota bacterium (assembly GCA_963720335.1). Classification (GTDB taxonomy): domain Bacteria; phylum Planctomycetota; class Planctomycetia; order Isosphaerales; family Isosphaeraceae; genus CAVRFS01. The sequence goes on from CAVRFS010000056.1 coordinate 43,687, forward strand.
GAACCGATCTCTGGCGAGGCCTTGAAGAGTGGCAACGTCTTGTGATGTGCGTCCAATTCGGCTTCCAGTTGGCGGAATGCCTTCATCGTGCCTTCGTCAGCCATGTTAAGCCCCGACAACTGGACACATGAATGAAGACGCGGGTTCAAGCGATCGTCACAAGCTTGCCGCATCGTGAACCCACAGATGTTGGCAACGACCGTCAAGGCATCCAGAAATACCTCAGAAAGCGAAATCCGCGGCGGGTCTTTCTTCTTCAAGACGCTATTCCGGGCCGCGCACCTTCGATGTTCTTTCGCTCCTGCTGCCACCTGCCGTCGCTTTTCAGTTGCTCCTCGTACTGATCGAGCATCGAGAAATCCTGACCGCGTTAAGAACCGCGTTTTCAATCCTACCGTCCGGCCGCCGAGGTTGATTTCCCGGTTGATCATCAGGATCGGCGACCGCGATGATACCGCTGCCTTATGGACGGTCACTTTTCGCAGCACGGTCAGCAACCGAACCAAATCGCTTCTGTTAAGCGTGGATTTCTGAGCTGCCGGGAATCGAAATCCTTCAGCGAAACGAGCGTCATCAGGAACGCATCGGCGTAGCAGATCCAGAGAAACCGCGTGTCCGTTGGAACGACGCCTGGCCCGTGGTGGTACTTGAACAGCAGGTAGAACTGGCGGGCTTGACGGAATCTCAGCTCGGCGCCCTCAAGATTGTCAACGTCGTCGTATGTGGCTGCTTCGATAGGGCGCAATCTCTTGTCCTTCGGTATTGATCCGCACTGCCTCCCTCCATTGTATCGTTACCTGAACGGTTTACCACTTCGCTTTGATCATGGCGATCCGGCTTTGTGTTCGGCACCTTTCTTTCGTGGCGCTGAGGCAAATCATCCGGCACTCGTGTCAGCGGACGCCTCAACGCCAAGACGAAGACTGGCTTGTCAACCCTCTCCAGCCGTGGTAGCATCAAATAAGATGCAAATTGAGTGCAAGGAGCAACGGCCATGCTGGATTTAAACCGCGACATCAATTCACTCTCCAATTTCAAACGGAACACCCCGGAGTTTCTCCGCCAGTTGAAAGAAACCGGCCACCCGGTCGTGCTCACCATTAACGGCAAGGCCGAGCTGGTGGTTCAGGACTCCGCCTCTTATCAGAAGCTGATCGAACTGGCCGACCGGGCCGAGCGGATGGAAGCGTTGCGGGCGTCCATCGACGAGATGCGGGCCGGTAAGGTTATCCCCGCTGAGGACGTGCTGGCCGAGATGCGGAATATCCTCGCCGAGAAACAAAGCCAGTGACCTACCGCGTCGTTTTCACCGTCAGGGCCAGGGCCGATGTCATCGAGCAGTTCCACTACCTGGTTGACCGATCACCGGCCGCCGCCGCTCGCTGGTACACGGGTATCGAGAAAGCCATCGCCAAGCTTGGCACGCAACCCGAGCGGCACCCCATCGCCCAGGACGAAACCGAGCAGCTCGGCATCACCTTGCGTCAAATGCTCTATGGCCGCCGTCCGCGGCGTCTTTCGCATCCTGTTTTCGGTCGAGGGCGATACCGTCACCCTGCACTATGTCCGCCACAGCGCACGCGGCCCCATCGAGCCTTGACCGACGCTGGACAGCTTATACTGGGAAGGTCGAAATATCGAAACTCCCGATAGCTGAGTACGCCCTAGAATACAGGAGCCGCACGGCTTCATTATCGTTATCATCTATCACCCGCAGTTCATCTAATATCGTTTCCAACGTACTGAGATTCCCTGACAAAATCTGAGCGAACGTCGCATCCGCTACACCCTCTTGTGAAAGGATGGTTCTGGCTTCCGCGCGAACACTCCGCAGTTGATCGTGTGCACGCTTAAACACCCATTGTTTCGCTGAGTACTGGTCGTCCGGTGGATAGCCCTGTGTATCATTCACACCCTGAATCGGGCCAACGCCCGGTTGGCTATCTTCCAGACCGACGAGGATTATGCGGTATTCCAGCGCGTCCTCGCGGAGGCGGTGGCGCGCCATCACATGCGACTGCTGGCTTACTGCCTGATGCCCAACCACTTCCACGTCCTGCTCTGGCCCCGCGAGGATGGCGACCTCTCCCGGTTCATGATCTGGCTCACCATGACGCACACCCAGCGGTGGCGATGCGCACCACCGAACGGCCGGCACCGGTCATCTCGATCAGGGTCGGTTCAAGTCGTTCCCCGTGCAATCGGACGAGCATTTCCTCACGGTGTGCCGCGATGTCGAGCGGAACGCCTTGCGGGCCAACTTGGTGGGGCGCGCCGAGGACTGGCGGTGGGGCAGCCTCGGCGTTCCTCGGACCAAGGATGATGCGGACCGCGCGGCGTTGACCCCATGGCCGATCGACCGACCTCGCGACTGGACGGACCGAGTCAACCGTCCGTTCGGCCCAAAAGAGGAAGAAGCGGTGCGACGAAGCATACAGCATTTGGGTGGCGTGTGGCGTGTGATTGGTGGCGGGACAAAAGAGGAAGAAGCGGTGCGACGGAGCATTGAGCTTTTGTGGCCGTGGCGTGTGATTGGTGGCGGCCCAACAGAGGAAGAAGCGGCGCGAGGAAGCATTCAGCGGGGTCAACCGTGCGGTTCGCCGTGCTGGCAGGCCGCGGTTGCGAAACGGCTGGGGTTGGAGTCGGTGTTCCGCCCCCGAGGCCGTCCGCGAAAGGAGCCTCAGAACGGCTCCTGAGCGCTTTTCTGCCCCAGTGGAGTGGGAACGGGCGGAACGCCGGTTGGCTTGTGCCAGGGATTCGCCGATTTCGGCTGCATGGTCGCCCCCTTCGCGGCTAGCCCGGTACGCGGCGCGGCCCTCGACGGCGCCGAGTGCTGTTCGTTCAGCGGTAGGATTCCCCGCGTGGTCGACGGTTTGTCGGCAATCTACGAGGCTTTCCGCGCAGAGTCGAGCATGCTGGTCGAGCTCGATGTTCCCGGCGACGAGGCTCTCGATGTCGCGTGCATTGATTCGCAGGGGCTTCCCGGTCGTGCCCAGCTCAGGGTAGAACTTCCGTGCCGCCATGATGGCCGCCGAACGTCTGGGGTCCGAGGTTCAAATCGTCACCGTGTTTCCCGACCGAATGGAGCGCTATTTCTCGACCGAGTTGTTCGGCAAGAAGGGTCAGAAATCGAAAGGGAGGGAGGATCCTTAACCAGGAGATCACACGAAAGAATTCAGAGATCTAAAACTCAACAACTACCTTAAGTCTACAACCCGCTTTTTTCGTATTTTTCGTGGTTAAGATCCGGTCCTCTCCTTACTCGTGATCTTTCTGGTCCCCCTGTTCATTCGGAAGAGAAGCTGTGGGCCGATCGGAATCAATCAGCCGTTCCCGATGTTGCTCCTGCAGCTCGATGTAGTATGCAACAAGCCGCGCGGGATCGTTGTCGAATCGCGCCGAGATGCGGTTTCGCACCTCTCGAATCTCGTCAATCACCGGGTCACTATCATCCTGCGTCATCACTACCTCCCAGCAGTTCCAATGGTGTCACGATCGCTGGCACAAAGAGCCCGAGCGCCGTGTTCACGCGACGAATATGACCGAACTTATTCGCATTCGCGAGGTGCCGGCAGTTCCAAGTGACCAGAAAGTCGCATTTGTGGTACGACGCGAGTGCCAGATGCAGGGCGTCGCCGGGGGATGCTGGCATCAGGCGGTGACGCATGTACGACTCCACGATCTCAGTGATGGCCGTCTCGATCGGCAAAAGGGGTAGATCTCGGACGAGCTCCAGCCAATCCGCGCTACGCTCGCTCGGACCGTTTTTCAGCTCATCGAGCACGACCTCACTGCTGACCAATTCGTAATTTCCGAGCGCTTCGCTCCACCAGTGCCGAGTCCACTCATGCCGCGCCAAGATGTCCGGTGCGGTGCGCGTCTCGTGGTAGAAGCTCGCGATCGTCGTTTCGACGTACACACGGGGCTTGACCATAACAAAAGTATACGCAACCGTTCGTTTGGGGGCAAGCATAAGAAGCGTGCGTAGACAGGCATTGCGCAAAGCGCGGTGTGCGTCCGGTGAGAGGAGGAAAGGGGCCAGGAGCCGTTTTCGACACCCCGCTCGTCATCCCGTATTCTCAGGACATTCCAAGACCACGGCGAGCGGCGGAAGGTGGCCTCATCTACCAGGCCCTGAATCGGGCCAACGCCCGGTTGGCTATTTTCCAGACCGACGAGGATTATGCGGCATTCCAGCGCGTCTTCGCGGAGGCGGTGGTGCGCCATCGCATTCGACTGCTGGCTTACTGCCTGATGCCCAACCACTTCCACGTCCTGCTCCGGCCCCGCGAGGATGGGACGGAAAAACGGGGACGTAACGCGATATTCACCGAATGGCAGGATAAAAGACCATCTCACAATGCGCTACGTCCCCCGTTTTCCACGCCTTCCGAGCGGCGCCGCGACATTGGCGTTGGGAACTGTCGATCCTCTGGCGAAGTTCGCCGCTTGGCCCTGGTGCGACGAGCGTCCTGGCGCGGTATCATGTGAGGGTGGCGATCACCTGATACGTGGACGTCTGACGACCGCCGGGCGTGCGGCTGACAATCGTCCGATGTGTTCGGCGGACCGTTTTGCGATAATCGGCGACGCTCAGTGCTGATCGTCTCGTTGAGGAGACACGATGACGCCGACAGACGGTGATGATGCACTCCGGACCACCGATCATCCGCCGAACGCGACCGGGCAGTGCGACGAACTCACAGCCGATTCTCCACCTGTCTCTGGCTTGGATAGCACCGGCGCCTACCTTCCGCAGCGAAAGGAACCCCCCGTAGCGGGGGCTCGCCGAGCGCTTCACGGCGTCGGCCTCGGCTATTCCCGGCTACCACATCGAGGGCATTCTCGGCCGCGGCGGCATGGGCGTGGTCTACAAAGCCAGGCATCTCGCCTTGAAGCGGGTTGTCGCCGTCAAGATGATCTTGAGCGGCGGCCATGCCGGCGAAGGGGAGCGGCAACGCTTTCGCGCCGAGGCCGAGGCGGCGGCCCGCTTGCAGCACCCGAACATCGTGCAGGTCCATGAAGTCGGCGAGCACGAGGGGCTGCCCTATGCCGCGCTCGAGTATGTCGAGGGCGGCACATTCGCCGAGAGACTGAAGCGAGGCCCGGTAAGCCCGCGCGAAGCCGCCGAGGTGATCTCATCCGTCGCAGGGGCAATGCACCTGGCCCACAGTCGCAACATCATCCACCGCGACCTCAAGCCCGCGAACATTCTGTTGGACGCCAAGGGCTCCCCCAAGGTGACGGACTTCGGCCTGGCCCGGCAACTGGACAGCGACATCGGTCAAACCCAGACGGGAACGGCGATCGGCACGCCCAGTTACATGTCGCCGGAGCAAGCCGCCGGCGAATCCAAGCACGTCGGGCCGGCGGCGGACGTTTATGCCCTGGGGGCCATCTTGTACGAGTGCCTGACGGGGCGGCCGCCGTTCCAGGGCACCAGCGTGGTCGCCACCCTGGACATGGTCCGCAACCAGGAGCCGGTCGCCCTTCATTTGCTCCGCGCCGGGGTGCCGGCCGATCTGGAGACGATCTGCCTGAAGTGTCTGCGGAAGGAGCCGGAGAAGCGCTACGCCAGTGCCGACGCCCTGGCCAATGACTTGCGCCGCTGGCAGCGGCGAGAGCCAATCCGAGCCAGGCCCGTTCCCACGTGGGAGCGAGCGCTCCTGTGGGCGCGACGCCGTAAGGCTCTGGCCGCCTTGGTCGTTTTCGTGCCGGTGTTGCTCGCGGCTCTCCTGGGCCTGGGTATCTGGTCGTATTTGGAGATCAGCCGCGCCCTCGCCGATTCCAACGTCGCCAAGCTCGAGTCGCAGCGGATGTCGGCCGGACTGGCACTCGACCGGGGCTTGCAGCTATGCCGCGAGGGCAAGGTGTCCGAGGGTATGCTGTGGTTGGCGGAAAGTCTCGCGATCAATCCGGAAGAAGACCGTGGCTTTGCCGACGTGGTGCGCCTGAATCTGAACGCCTGGCGGGCGACCATGACCGTCCAACGATCCTTGATCGGCCACGAGCGATGGGCGCGTTGCGTGGCCTACAGCCCGGACGGTATGACCTGTGTCACCGCCGCGGGCGGCTCTGTGCGCCGCCGGGATGCCTTGACCGGCGAGCCGGTAGGGCAAGCCCTGGACCATTCGGGTGAAGTCCTGGCGATGGCCTTCAGCCGGGACGGCCGGCTCCTCGCCACGGGGACTGACGACAAGTCGGTGCGGATCTGGGATATCGCTACAGGTGAGCTGATCGGTCAACCGATCCCGCAACCGGACTTCGTCAACTCTGTCGAGTTCAGCCCGGACGGTCGTTGGCTGATGGCGACGACGGGTTATCGTGATTACTCGGTAGCCAGCTCGGCGCGGGTCTGGGAAGTTGCCAGCGGCAAGCCGGCAAGTCCGCCCTTGCCCCATCCCGCGACGATTCGAGGCGGTGTCTTCACACCGGATGGCCGGCTGGCGATCACGGGTGCCTACGACGGCTTCATCCGCTTTTGGGATACCTCAACCTGGAAACTTGTGGGAGAGCCGATCAAGACGACGCAGGTGGTGGCGCTGGCCCTGAGCCGGGATGGTTTGTTCCTGGCCGTGGCCTGCAACAGCAACGAGGCCTTCGTCTACTCGGTTCCGGACCGCCGGCTGGTGAGTTCGCCCATGCGTCATCCAGGACTGTTGAAGGCCATCGGCTTCCACCCCGATGGCGGCCTGGTGGCGACCGGCTGCGAGGACGGCCTCGCACGGCTTTGGAACTGGTTGCCCGGCAAAGAGGTCGGCCCGCCGCTCGTCCATCAGAACTATGTGATCGCGGTGGACTTCAGTCCCGACGGCCGCCGCCTGATCACCGGCTCGGAGGACAAATTCGCCCGCATCTGGGATCTGCCCCTCCACACGCGCACGGGAACTCCGCTGACGCAGAGCGATCCCACCCTGACCCTAGGCAACCTTGACCCATCGCTCGCCTCGGGTCGCCCCCGAACCCGGATCACAGGCGACCGGGGCCGGCCCATTCCGCACTGGGTTTCGGAGTACCTCTGTGCCTCGTTCAGCCCTGATGGGCGCTGCGTCGTCACAGGGAGCACCGATAATTCAGCGCGCGTCTGGGAGGTTGCTTGCGACCGGGCGGCTGATCGGCAAACCGCTGGTGCACGACAATTGGGTTCGGACGGTGGCCTTTGCCCCAGACAACGAGCACGTATTCACCGGCAGCCACGACAACACCGCCCAGCTCTGGGACATTCACACGGGCGAACGAACTGCGCCGACCTTGCACCATGCGGGCATAATTGTCAGCGTGGCCGTCAGCCCCGACGGGACCACGGCGTTGACGGGAAGCGGCGACAAGACCGCGCGGCTGTGGAATCTTCAGACCGGCAAGCCGATCGGACCGCCGATGCGGCACGCGGGGGAAGTGCTGTCTGGTGAGCTTCAGCGACGATGGCGCCTTCGCCCTGACCGCGGCCGCTCAGCAACCATGGCGTCTCGCCGACGCGGCCGGCAACGGCGAAGTCCAGCTCTGGGACTCGGCCACCGCCCTCCCCATCGGCCCGCCCGCTCGTCACGAGGGCAGCCGTCACCAGCGTCCGGTTTCGCCGACGATCGCCGGAGTTTCTTGACCCTGTGCGACGACGGCACGTCGCGGCGCTGGCCCATGCCGCAACCGGTTGCCGGCGACCCCGCCCTGGTCAAGTTGTGGGTGCAAACGATCACCGGCGAGCAGCAGGACGCGGGCAAAGCCAGCTCGGTGCTGGACGCCGCCGCCTGGCGTGAGCGGCGCACGGGTCATGGACAGCCCGCTGGCGGCGGACCTCGAACCAGGCGCCGGCGCGGTCCTCGACTGGCACGATGGGATGGCCGGGGCATTTGAAGTCACGGGGCCTCCGGAGGCGGCGCTCTCCCACCTCGACTGGTTGTCGGCGGCCCGTCCCACGGACTGGTCGTTGCACGCTCGGCGGGCCGGCGTGCTGCACCGCAGCTCCCGCGATGCCGAGGCAAGGACTGAGCTCGACCGGGCCCGTGAATTGGGCGGGCTCGAATCCGTGCGCGGCTGGTGCGCTGAGCGTGCGGAAAATCTGGAGCGCGCTGCACCGGCACGAGGCGTCGCTCTGGTTTCTCGACTGGATTGTTGCCGCCGACCCGAAGAACCCTCAATCCCACGACGCAATCGGCCACTGCAAAGCGCGCCTGGGCCGTTTCACCGAAGCCAGCAACCACTTCACGCGGGCCGTGGCGCTGGCTCCCGATCGCATCGGCTACCAGCGCGACCTGGCAATGGCCCGTCTGGCCCTGGACGACCGGGTAGGCTACCAGAATGCCTGTGCGCGCATGATCGAGCTCGCCGAAGCCACCGAGGACCGAGGGGCGGCACAAATGACCGCGCTGACCTGCGTGCTCGACGCCAACACAGTGCCACAATGGGACGCCGTAATCCGCCTGGCGGCGCGAGCCGCCAAGGGCTACGACGGCGATTATCGCATCCACGTGGCCGCGCTCTTGCCGCGGGCCGCGTTGCCGAGGCGCTCCAGCGCCCGTGGAGCAAGGACACCAAGTACACCCACATCGGCTGGGAGTGGCTCTTTCAGTGCATGCTGCATCACCAAGCCGGCCGCCGCGAGGAAGCCCGCTCGATCCTGGAGGATGAATCCACGGCGATCGACCACATGGATCAGGAGATGCCGCGTGACCCAAAGAGCAAGATCTGGTCGGACTGGATCTACTACGTTCAGTGTCACGCGCTTCGTAAAGAGGCGGAGGGCCTGCTACGCAGAGACGAGCTGCGAAAAGCTCCGCCCCCAGGTTAGACTCTCGACGTAGGGCGCTGATATCGGCTGAGTGAAGAGGAAGGAGAGCTGCACTTTAGCGCGAGTCGGTCACACTGACGTCACATCGACCGAAGCATAGTAGCGACCGTTGCGTGATGGGCTCCGCCTGTTTACGCAAGCCAGCGATCAATCCGCATGGTGGAACGTTCTGCCTGGGTCTCTCACTGCCCGGAAAACCGGCCATCAGCGTTCCCGACATGTGCGGTGTCACTAGGAATCGCTCTGCTGCGATCCCAGGCTCACGCCTGACTATCAGGGTATTCAACCATACTGAATGACCCCGGGTGATCGCCGACCCACGATCCGCCAACTCTGGTCGCGAGCGCACGAAGAGAGCTATGTTGGTGGCCGGGATCACCCTTGGCGCCCTCGCGGACCTTGAGCGATCCGTGTCTCCGCTAATCTCCCCTCCCATTGGCAAGAGGTGCATCACGATGCGGAATTCCATTCCTCGGACAGCGGAAAGGGGTCAGGATCCGTTCTCGGCACCCCGCTCGTCATCCTGTATTCTCAGGACATGCCAAGGCCACGACGAGCGGCGGAAGGTGGCCTCATCTACCACGCCCTCAATCGGGCCAACGCCCGGTTGGATTTCTTGGAGATCATGAGCAGTCCGCGCGGATTTACTCAACCCCGAAAGACGCCTCGACGGAGTTGGATATGCAGGAGGATTGAGCGGGATGAGGCCAGGGAAGGCCATCTTCCCGCTCGGCTCAATATCGGACAAACTGGTCATCTGGCCGCAACCGTCAAAGTCGGCAGCTTGCGGGCGGCGTCTCTCCATGCAAGGCTCTCGGTCTTCCCGCTCCCCAGTTCGTTGCCGTCCAAATCGGAATCGGCAAAAATCGCCCAATGCCCACGTTCTATGGGATGGGCTGCCCCGTGCTTAAAGATCGCCGGTTCCTCTCTGGCCTCGGCTTTGGGGAAGTGCGCGATCACTTTCTCTTCGGCATCCATGCGAAAAGCTCCTGAAAAGACTGACTGGTTTTCTTTTCGCTGCGAAGTCAGATGGCATGCGAATGGCGTGCCGCAGATCCATCAAGGCGATGACAACCCACTACCCGTGACTCTCAGTCGCCAGGGAATTCTCATTGTCGCTGATCAGACGGGCGGTGGGGCAGCCTCGGCGTTCCTCGGACCAAGGATGATGCGGACCGCCCGGCGTTGAGCGCATGGCCGATCGACCGACGTCGCGACTGGACGGACCGAGTCAACCGTCCGTTCCGCCCCAAAGAGGAAGAAGCGGTGCGACGAAGCATTCAGCGGGGTCAACCGTACGGATCGCCGTCCTGGCAGGCTGCGGTTGCGAAACGACTGGGGTTGGAGTCGGTGTTCCGCCCCCGAGGCCGTCCGCGAAAGGAGCCTCAGAACGGCTCATTATACCGCTTTTCTGCCCCCCCAGGCTAAACACCGTCACGTCGTTGGCCCCGCCGGACAGGCTCGCGTCGTCGTCGATCGCGCCGAGGTCGGCGCGATCGCGGTGGCCAATCTACTTTCCTAAGCGTTCGTAAGGCGTGCCTACTACCTCGCGTTCGAGACAATCGGCAATCATGCCCTGGAACTCGTCGCGAGATTCGGCTAGTCCTTCCGCTCTCACGAAGACGTCCTTGGCCTCTGCTAGCGAGAGGGAATACACGGCCCGAACCAGTCTGATCCGGGTGATATCGTCGAGCCCGCTTCGGGCCGCTTCCCGGTACACATCCTCCGCGGAAGCGCCGACGTCTCTCATCTTTTCGTACTTCGAAAAATCGTCTTTCACGTGATTCGCTCCTCAGGCTGATCAACCGGCTCGACGCGAGAGATCGCGTTGACAATGCCACCGCCGAGTTCCTCCGGGGCGGCGATCGTTGTCGGGGTGAAGCCCCCTCGCTCCAGGGCGGCCTGAAGCTTCGGGTTATTGAGCGCGATTCCCAGCAGTTCCAATTCCTTCACTCCGAGTGCCTTCGCCGCGTCTTGCGCCCTCGCCTCGAAGGTCATGAAGGCGGCCACCGCACCCAATACGTCGCCTTCCTTCTTGATGGTACAGATCCCGACTCGCAAACGTCTTTCCGCGGTGAGTTGAGCAACCGTGATAATCCCGGGTTCGCGCCCGGAAGGTTGAAGGCCACGGGCTCACCCGCCGCGAAGCTCCGCAGTTGAGATTCTCCCATGCCGAGCCGGCCCAGGGCTAGTCTTGCCTCCGCGGAAAACGGCTCGGCGCTTTCCTCGGCAACGTTTCCCAACAGCCTGCGCCAGAACCCTGCTAACTTCTTAATCAGTAATCCAGTCATGAGGGGTATACCAGCCGCGGCGACCATCATTTTGACGTTTCATTGCGCCCTTTTCTAGCTCGATAAATAACAGGGCACAATAATCACAACAACCTTCCGGAACCCGCTCAGGCGAAGATACGCCACCATGATGGCCCCCGTCTGGTTGCGCAACACATAATGATACCATCGCGCCCCGATCAGCTCGGAGCAGAGGGAAGGGGCCAGAGAGGAAAGGGATCAGGAGCCGTTTTTGACACGCCGCTCGTCATCCAGGACACGCCAGGACCACGACGAGCAGCGGAAGGTGGCCTCCTCTACCACGTCCTGAATCGGGCCAACGCCCGGTTGGCTATCTTCCAGACCGACGAGGTTTATGCGGCATTCCAGCGCGTCCTCGCGGAGGCCGTGGTGCGCCATCACATGCGACTGCTGGCTTACTGCCGGATGCCCAACCACTTCCACGTCCTGCTCTTGCCCCGCGAGGATGGCGACCTCTCCCGGTTCATGAGCTGGCTCACCATGACGCACACCCAGCTCTGGCATGCGCACCACCGAACGGCCAGCACCGGTCATCTCGATCAGGGTCGGTTCAAGTCGTTCCCCGTGCAATCGGACGAGCATTTCCTCACGGTGTGCCGCTATGTCGAGCGGAACGCCTTGCGTGCCAACTTGGTGGGGCGCGGCGAGGACTGGCGGTGGGGCAGCCTCGGCGATCCTCGGACCAAGGATGATACGGACCGTCCGGCGTTGACCCCATGGCCTATCGACCGACCTCGCGACTGGACGGACCGAGTCAACCGTCCGTTCCGCCCAAAAGAGGAAGAAGCGGTGGGACGAAGCATTCAGCATTTGTGTGGCGTGTGGCGTGTGATTGGTGGCGGGACACAAAAGAGGAAGAAGCGGTGTGACGAAGCATTCAGCGGGGTCAACCGTACGGTTCGCCGTCCTGGCAGGCCGTAGTTGCGAACCGACTGGGGTTGGAGTCGGTGTTCCGCCCCCGAGGCCATCCCCGAAAGAAGCCTCAGAACGGCTCCTGGTCCGAATGGCACGAGGATAAGCGTAAACATCAAGTGGAAAACGAGTTGCGCCGCACAATCGGGATCTGAAGACTATAGCTCTTAATATATCGATTAGTATTCGATAACGGAACCGCCTTGAATCCGAGCCTAATTGAGTAGTATTTCTATCAGTCTTAATGGATTTTGTGCAATATAGCACTTGCTCTAACCCATTGGCTCATAGGCTTTTACTCCTTATCCTCGTGCCATTCGCTCCTGGCCCCTTTTTGCCTCTGACCCCTTTTTCTGCCTCGCGCAAAAGCTGACGTGCACTTCAGCAAGTCAGCAAGTCGAATCCGGCATTGATTCTTGTGGTCTATTCGCAGTAGAATCAATGTGTGATATGAGATCGGGTAAGGCCATGAGGACATCGGGCTCTTGACCTCCGGCGGGGAGCTCGCTCGAAGGGGAGGCGTGCGATGGACGAAACACAGCAAAATGGACGACCGTGGTCGGCCGCCGCGAATCATACGGAAAAGAAAGTCAATCCGTCGTCTGTGGAAGCCATCGCGGAGGAGATCGCGACCTATAAGGCTCGCCGGTTGGAGATGGCGGCGGAGCACGAGGGCGAATTCGTCCTCATCAAAGGGACCGAAATCGGCGGATTTTTCCCGGACGATTCCTCGGCAACTCGGGAAGGCTACCGTCGCTTCGGATTTGTCCCGTTCCTGGTAAAACAGGTCGCGGCCACAGAGCGAGTCATCTACATCCCGAACGTGGTGCTCTGAGCGCATGCCACGCCTGGATGTCTCTATCGGTCCTAACGGTCCCATCGTCGACGTCAGGCTGTCGGTGGGTCCCGAGCGTGCCGCGAGCTTGGCCGCCGCCGGCCTAGCCGTTCCGGAGCCCATCTCGGTTCTCGGGCTCGTGGATACCGGCGCCGAGATGACGGCGATTCAGCGCTCTCTCGCCGAATGGATGGACATTGGACCGATCTCTGATCCAGCAGCGATTTTAATCGTTTGGAGAGCAGCATCGGGGTTCTTGTTGCCAGCACGTCGACGAAACCGTTTATCTTGCTGTCTTGTTCCCAGCGCGGCGATGAGACGAGACCGATCGTAATCAGAGTCAGTTTCCATCTTTTGGAGAGCGCCAGCAAGCAGCGGCTCCTTCCTTGGTCTCTTCCCAACCTAATGCGCAAAACCGTCTTCTTCTTTGTCTTGTTCCACCGATGAGCCATACAAGCATGGACCTTGTTACTCGTTTCGATCAAGCGAGGAACCTCACACCGGGTTTACCGCCGTGCTCTTTCGCTCTCTGACACAAGCCAGTTTGGGGTGCTCCTTGTCGGTTGCTTGCGCGGCCCTGGCTGCGGCACGGTCGGTTTAGTCGGACCGAAGTGCCAAGGATGGCGCGAACGTAACCGGACGCCGGAATGACGAATGCGGCGGAATGGCGTCCAGCCGATGGTTGCGGCTAATGGCCTCTCGCCGGAATGAGATTCACCGAGGCCCCGACGTGGGGAATTGCACGACGGAGCCGCGGCCGGCGTCAGGGCTCGACCGCTCGCGTCAGGCTCCGGGAAGAACCGGTGATCGAGGATCCAGGACTTAGGGTTGAGCCTTCGTCACTGATATTCAGCTATAGCTCAAGCGCGGATTCGCCCTCGACGTGCAAGAGCATGAAGAGGAGGCCGTGAACTATCCGGACGTTCGCTAGCTTGACGGGATAGTCTATCAACAGTTTCCAACTCTTAATCCCTTGCGGCGTCTTCATCGAAATTATCCGACTCTGGGCCTCTTCCCTCGCACTTTTCAGGAGGCGAGCCGCGGCCTCAGGGTGAGTCGTCACCAGCCAGGCTGCTCGGGTTCGCTCCTGTTTCGACGGTGTCCCGCTGGCAGTTGAGATTTGAGGTAGTTCCCCATCCATATCTTCGTGTCGCGCACAGGGCGTTCTCGATCGGGTTAGTCGTCGCCAGGGTCCTGCCAGCACTCCAGGCAAGCCTAGCCTCACCACCGTCAGTTTCCTCCAGGCCCTCGCGCAGACTCGAGACTGCGTCAGGATTGATCCGGTCCAGCCAATGCACCGTCCCTTCCAGCATCGTCTTTACCGTCGAGGGGAAGTCCCAGACACCAGCTTCCTGCGCGGCGACTCCACGCACCTACATGTAGCGAAGGCGGCGTCTTTTATCCAAGTCCGGGCGCGACGGGCATCTAGCTTTCTGGTTAGGTGGCTTGAAAGTACAATGACTGTGCACAGGCTAGGCGAGGACGCGTGGCGATATTCCAGCGCTCGGAGGTCATAATCCACGTGGTCCTGCGGAAAGCGACACAAAGTTTACCGGAATGACGACGCCGGGAGGCGGCTTGTGATGCGTCTAACCACTTTCTTGATGTTATGCGGACTGATCGCGCCTCCTGCCTACGGCGGGACGCAGGAGCCGGCGGGCGAACGGAAGGTGTTTCGGTATGGCGACGAGGCCAGGGGCGGGGCTTTGATCCACGACTACGCGAACCGTTGGGTCGAAGTCGTCGGTACCGAGGAACGGTACCTCTTCGAGGAAATCGGTCGCTCGAACGACACGATCGAGTTGATTGATCGTCCCCGCGACGTCGGGTTGAAAGTGCATGCCGATCGGGGTGAACTCCGCTTGCCGAATTCCACGGCCTGGCAGCCGTGGGAGCAGGGGAAGTGGATCAAGATGAGGGAACTGCCCAGGTCCATCCGGTTCGTTCCGAGCGATCAGAAGATCCGCCTGGTGTATTTCGTCCCCAAGGATCGTAAGCCGATTGCCCACTTTGAAGAAAAGATTCGCGTGGTCATGCAGGTGGTGGCCGAGCTTTACTCGGACTTGAAGGCTCAGGGCTATCCATCCGCCGGGCTCACGTTTCAGACCAATGCGCAGGGCCAGCCCATCGTGCACCTGGTCCGGTCGGAGCGGCCGGCGCAGTATTACAGCGGCGCCCCGGCCCGCGACGACGCCAAGCACTTCGAGCAGATCGCCCGTGATATCCCCGGCGACGTCGCTTCTCCATTGCGCCACATGATCGTGCTTTTTCCGGAAACGTACGAGCCGGGGCCCGCCCCGGTGGAGTGGCAGCCGTCGATCGGCATGGGCATCCACATTTCAGCGAATGGCGGCCTCGCGATCATGTCGGCGTGGATTCTCCGGGACGAATTCTGCGCGACGACGTACGCCGAGCAGAAAAAACTCATCATGGACGCCACGCCGATCAAGGGCGCACCGCGTTTGAAACCGGCAAGGTGGATGCGCCTCGATTCGATTTCATCGAGGATGGCTTCGGCGCCACGGCGCACGAACTGGGCCATGCGATGGGACTGACGCACGACGTTCGCGACCGCGACGACATCATGGGCCAGGGCTTCCGCCATTTGCAGGTCAATTATCTTCCCGCCTCCGCCAAGAAACCGCGCCTGAGGTTCTCCAAGGAAAATGCACGGCTGCTGGGTGTCTCGCGCTATCTCGTGCCTGCGACCGACCGGACCGATAACACGCCTCCGAGCGCACAGCTCGTGTTCCGCTTATCAAAGGGACGCCCGCCCAAACTCATGATCTCGATCAAGGCAACCGACGACCGCGAGCTGCGCGCGGCGGTGTTCTATCATCGTCAGCACGACACCGTCATCGGCGGAACGGAGCTGGCAGGAAAGAACCAGACCCTCGAGCTGCGCTACCCCTGGATACCAAGCTGCCGGACGGGCCCGATCTGTTCGCCTTGCTGTCAAGCCCCGAATCGCCCGCGGGCCAAGGCGGCGGCCGGATTCTAACGCTCCTGGCCGACGCGGGCGGGAATATTGTCTACATCGCATCGCCGATCGCGTCGCCGTGATCTGGGACTAGCGTGCGGTCAACCTTCGATTCGCGGGCTGTCGAGCGTGCGCCTACCGGATGAGAAAGAGCAGGATGATGATTAACATTCGGAACAGGATTAGAGAGCAAGAGAATGGGTAAGACTGAGCCAGCACCGGCTGAAAGCCAGTGGGTTCGCTTGGCGCTTGCAAATTCCACCCGGCGACTCCTGCCAGAAAAAGTTCAATTGCCGACTTGGCGCCGAGACGAATTGCCCTCGGAGTCAATCGTGCCGGCGCGCGTCGGGTCACATCGACCAACGCGCCCAATCGCATGCTCGATGCTTCGGTGTCGTCGGACCGATGCGCGCAAGACCACTGCTGCCTGGAGTTCTTTCTAATGCCCCCGGCTCAGCCTTCTGCGCGATCCTCTCCGCGCACACTGGACCGGCCACTCCGCAGACCTGGGGCTTGCGACTTCAGGACTTGTCTTCGCTGGCCGAGAGTGATATATTACATGTAACATCCAATTGCTGACAGTGGGAACAAGGGCATGCCGCTGCCACAATCCGAGAGTAAGCTGTCACGGACTCTCGCCCGTGAAGAAGTTTACGGTCGTCTTCGCGCCTGGATTATCGATGGCAGGCTCCGGCCTCGGGAACTCCTCCGGGATCAGGACATTGCGGCCACAGTGGGGGTGAGCCGGACTCCCGTCCGGGAGGCATTGCGCCGCCTGGAGGATGAAGGCCTGGTCGAAACTGCCTTGAACCGTTGGACACGCGTGGCGCCCATCGACATCGGCAAGGCCGCGGAAATCTACGCCATTGTCGAAGCCCTGGAACTGTTCGCGCTGGAGACTGCGATCAGGCGTTTAACTGCCCAGGACATGACTCGGATGCGCGAGGCCAATCAAGCCATGCGGCGGGCTGCCGAGCTGCAGGATCCCGCGACCGCCGTCATTGCTGATGAAAGCTTTCACGAGGTTTGGATCGAGCGGGCGAACAATGGGGAGTTAAGTGCGCTCTTGGGTCAGTTCAGGACCAAGTTGCGACGTGTGGAGCTTGCTTATTTTGACGCGGCCGCCCGGGCACTGTCATCCTTCCGTGAACATGCCGCGATCATCCGGGCCCTATCCGGCCGCTCCCTGCCTGCCGCGCGCCAGGCGGTTCGCCGCAATTGGCGAGGAAGTGCTCAGCGGTTGCACGCTCTCGTGCAAGAGGAATCCGAGAAGAACGTCTGACTTACCGGGAGGGATCCATGAACACGTCTGCGAACGTTTATCAGCCCGGTGTTTTGCATGTCGCTCTTGGCCGGCCCGATGCTACAGGCGGGCACTTTGGCGGCGGGCAGGCCGGACGAACGTGCTGCCAACGCCGAAGCTTCGCTACCGCCCGGTGTGGTGGGAAAAACGATCGAGCCAGACAAATTGGTCGTCGATTTCCGACTCGCACGGCAAGCGCTGGAAGAGGGGCACAGCGGCATCTATCGCTACACCGCCAAGGAAGAACTGGACGGTTTGTTCGACCGTGCTGAGAAATCCCTGATCAGGCCGATGAATGCCGTCGAGTTCTATCGGATTCTTGCCCCGGTGGTCGCGGCCATCAAGTGCGGCCACACCGGTGTCGGTCTGCCCGAGGAAATGCAAAAGGCATACAGCACCAAGGCGCTTCTCTTACCTCTTCAGATCCGTGTACTCGCAGGCAAGGTCTATATCCTTCGGGACTTCTCGGACGGCGCGACGACCCTTGCGGGGCGGGAGATTCGATCAATAAACGGCATTCCGGCCGCTAAGATCGTGGAGACGATGTTGGCAACCACCCCGGGAGATGGCGACAGTCAGACCTGCCGAATATCGCGGATGAGTGGCTGGACACTTGCCCGTCGACTCCCGGCGCTGTTGGGGGTGCAGAGTCCCTATGAGGTAACCGTTTGGGACGCAAAGGAGAACCGCGAGGCCACGGTGCATCTCGAGGGGAAAGAACTACCGCGGCTCCAGGAGGCCGCCCGCGCCAAGTTCCCACAGGATCAGCGTGCCGAGACGGCAGGAGAGTTCAAGCTCAAGGACGAGGGCAAGATTGCGGTGATGAAGATCAACGGATTTGGCGGCTTCGTGGATACGGCGCGCAAGAAGTCGCTGAGGGAGTTCTATCGTGAATCATTCGAGGCCATGAACGAGAGCGGCACGAAATCGCTCATCCTCGACCTGCGGGATAACGGCGGCGGCGAGGACGAGTTAGGCAAGTTACTGCTTTCTTATCTCCTGGATGAGCCGTTCAAGTATTATGACGACCTGGTGATCAATGCTCGCCAGTTTACTTTCCAGAAGTACACCGACCACACGGAACCGCTGCCGGCCAACCTCCTGGAGGTCCAGCCCGACGGTAAGTTCCGGATGGTCAAACATCCCAACTGGGGAATGCAACAGCCGAGCAAGCCGCACATTTCACGGCAAGGTACTGATTCTCATCAATGGCGGCAGTTTCTCGACGACGTCCGAGTTCCTGTCACAAGCCCACTTTCACAAGCGGGCAACGTTCATCGGCGAAGAGTCCGGTGGCGGTTACTATGGCAACACTTCTGGCCCCAGTCTTCGGCTAACCTTGCCCCATTCGAACGTCCAAGTGGGCGTGCCGCTGATGACCTATTACATGGCGGTCAGCGGCTACCAGGCCAAAGCGCACGGAGTTCTCCCCGATTGTCCCGTCGAATACACCATCGAGGAATTGCTAGACGGGAAAGGACAAGGAGCTGGCCTTGGCCTTCGAGCTTGCTCGGAAGCCGTAAATCAGGCATTTATGCATTCCGAATCGCAGGAAAGATCCCAAAGCGGCCCGTGTTGATCGCGCCGCCAACCGGCATGAATCGCTCTCGGTGATGCCGTTTATCGACGACATCCCGCTGATCATGCCTCACCCCCTTGCCGCTCGAGTAAAGAAACCCGTCGGAATGTTTGGGAGCGGGCTTTTTGCGATCAAGCCGCCAAGTCACCGGAGCAATAAACAAAACGGCCGTTTGGTTTGCTGCGGACAAGGCATTCCATCCTGTCGCGTGGCATGGCGGTGTTCATGCTGCTTCCCCCAGAAGAGGCCGATTTCTCTCTTCGTCGGCGAGACGCGAAGCGAACGAGTGGACGATAAGACCACCGACACATCCGAAGACCAAACTGGCAATCGCGTACCCCGCACGCTGGAAGTCCTCCATATCGTTACGAAAGAAGGCATTTCGTTAAGAGTTACCACGCATGGCGGTTCGAGTAAAGACTCCTCACCGTTTCCTTTACTCCGAGTGGCGTTTCGCAGCCTGAAACCCGCCCTCTCCGCCATCAGATAAGCCGCCGCTGAAATGTCAACCAAACCCTGGTCTGAGATACTGCGCCCCAGGGCGACCACCACCGTATGTGTCAACGTGTAAGGCTGTCCAGCGCGCGTCGGTGTCGTCGGACCGACGCGCAAGAGGAAAGAAAGGCGACTCGCTGGGCCGCACAACTCTAGGTTCTCGTCGGTTGATGACATCATATGAACATAAGTAAGTTCCATCCTCGCGACGAGAGCGAGGCCGGGTCCTGAAGAAGGAATGCGCGGTCTGTCACACCAAAGCGGCACGAGGGCGGAAAGGAGTCGTGCTTCCTGGATCAGCTCGCCGAATCGCTCTTTGAGGCGGTGCAGTACACGCGACTTGGCGATGCGGACTGGGTCGGGCTGAGCCCCGGACTGGCGGCGCCGTCAACCGGGGACCGCCCTTCCAGGCCGGCCACCACGCATCCCCTGCCGGAGACCTACTTGACGCAAACGATGAAGGCCACCGGCGGGTGGGCGAGGAAGTCCGCCCAGTATTCCTGGCCGAACTCGCGCAGGCCCTCGGGCGAGACCTCGGCCGCGTGCCAGCGCAGCTGGCGCAGGCCCGCCGCGCGGAACGCCTTTTCCATCGTCCCCGCGCTGAGGTAGTAGTTCGTCACCTCGAAGGAGCCTTCGGGCAGGAAGAACTCCAAGACGACGGGCGCACCTTCCACCAACTCCCCCTCGACGCGCCTCGAGAAGCCGTAGGCGCGGGCCGCAGGGAAGGCGACAATCGGCTCTGCGGGGTTACTGTTGACCGTCACGAAACGCCCGCCGGGCCTCAGCGCGCGGGCCACCGCCCGGCACATTTGCTCCAGCTCCTCGGCCGAGTGGGCGTAGTTGAGCAGGTACGCCGCGAAGGCCAGGTCGAACTCCCCGGGCACCTCGAGCGTCCGGACATCCCCCACGCGGTACTCGACGCCCAGCGGCCGTTGCGCCTCCTCGGCCTCGGCCAGCCCAATCATCGCGCGCGACAGGTCCACGCCGACGATCCGCGCGGCGCCCTGCTGACGGAGTGCGCGGGTGTAGTACCCCTCCCCGCAGGCCAGGTCGATCGCCGCCTTCCCCGCCACGTCGCCGGCCAGTCGGAGCAGCGTGTAGCGCTCGATGTGCGTCCGCCACGGCTGGAGCCTCGCCCGCTGGTACTGCTCCGCGATCCGGTCGTAATCGGTGTCCATCGTTGCCCTCTCCACTTTGAGGTCGTCAAGAGCCGCGTGGCAACGCGGCCCCGCCGGGCGCCGGAGCGTCAGGCCCGAGTATACCAGGAGGGACGTCCCGAAACCGAGAGACCAGGCAGAGTGGTACAGGTCCGTCCAGGATGGCATCACCTCTACCAGTCCGACGGTGGCCAGGGACCCCGGCACGCAGGGGATGACCCTCGCCGGCGGGGGCTAGCAGGCCGGCGGCGTGGAAGCCGCCCGTGTACCAGCACGACCCGCCCCACGCCTGCAGGTCGAGCCGCGTCCGGCACACCAGGAAGTAGTCCGCGATGAGGACGCCGCCCACCGCGCCGAGCAGCGCCGAGTAAGCGATGAGCCACTTGAAGATGTAGCCGGAAGAGTCCTCCATCAGCCGCCACGTCTGGATCACGACGCCGACCACCCCGGTGACGCCCCCTTCGATACCCAAGATCAGCGTTTCGCCGAAACGGGCGCTTCAAAGAATGCCGCGATCATCTGCCTGTCCATAGAAACCTCCGGTGTATCCCGGCAAAGACAGGCGTTGCCGGAGGCGGGTTCATGCTCGTCTCAGAGAACCTCGCTCATCGCAAGGTTCTCACGACGCGCCAGCAGACAAAACTAGCCCTTCGCTCGTCAAAAGCCGCGCCCCTTCCTCATGGCTTTTGCGGCTTGGCATCGAGAAAGTCGTTCACCATCGGGATGATAACGGACCTGCGGTCCATCAGCGTGACATGTGTCGTATTGGGCAGGATGGCCAATCGTGATGCGGAGCGGGGCCGCATGTCGCCATGAATCTCGCCACCCTTGAGGCGGTACATCTCCGAGATGTGCTCAAGCCGTACGCCATCAGCGTCGCCGTGGATGAAGAACATCGGCGCCGTGGTAGCCTTGAGCTGATCGGCGCTGATGTCGTGCCCTTTCGAAGCCGTGGCGAGGAGCCGCTTGACGAAGTTCGGAAACTCGTCCGGAGTCGGGCTCAGCTTCTTGTATTCGGCTTCGATGGGCGAGCCTTTGAAGTCGTCCGCCGTGAGTTTCGGGATCGCGTCGAGCGCTTCCTTGACCACGCCGTCACGGCGGAAATAGGACGAAATGACGACCACCTTTCTCACTTTGTCCGGATGGCGGATCGCACACTGCATCGCCACGGCGCCGCCCATGCTGTAGCCGATGAGGTCCGCCCGCGGGATCTTGAGCTGCTCCAGAAGCGCCGCCACATCGTCGGCGAGGTTTTCGTCGGTGATGTCGCGTGCGGTGTCCGCCGTGCGCCCGTGGCCCTGCATTTCGATGGCGATCACCTTCCGCGTTTTGGAGAGCTCGCCGATCCACCCGGTCCAGTTGTTGGTGATGGTCATGAACGCGCCGTGCAGCAGCACCACAGGATCGCCGCTGCCGTGGACTTCGTAATACATCCTGAGGCCGTTGACGGTGGCGTAGTTCCCCGAGGCGTCCGGCCGCTGGGGCTCCTCCGCTCGAGCCTTGGCGGAACCCTCATGATGTCCAGACCCCGCGAGGAGAGACATGGCGATCCCCGCGATCGAGATGAGGTGAGACGTAGTCATCGATGCCCTTTTCGGTTTTGGGTTCGGTCGTTCGTGTGCTTCCGATCATGAGGCGGAGTTGCCTCCGCCCTCGAACGAGGGCCGACGAAATCGACGCCGACCCTCGCTACCGAGGCGGAGACATTGTCCCGTTCTTCGGGTCAGGCTGCGGCCGAGGCAAGGATTTCGTCCAGCCGGTCGAAGCCGGCGGCCATGCCCTGTTCCAAGTAGGGCACCGTCCCGTCGCGGGTTTCCTTCGAGTCGAAGAGAAAGGTCAT
Source organism: uncultured Planctomycetota bacterium (assembly GCA_963720335.1). GTDB lineage: Bacteria > Planctomycetota > Planctomycetia > Isosphaerales > Isosphaeraceae > CAVRFS01. The sequence goes on from CAVRFS010000056.1 coordinate 65,885, forward strand.
CGTCAGCATCGTCCTCTCACGCAATTCGGTGAGGACGATCGTCGCCAGTTGCTCTTGGCCCAAGGGGACGCCACCGGATTCGAACACCTGGGTTCGGACGCAGCGCTCGGGCGGGACGACTTCCCGGTGGACGCCGGACTGTGACATGGTCAGACCATTCGGATCGCTCCAGACGCGGCGATAAGTCCCGCCAGTGCAGGCGTCGTCCTCGCAGGTGGTCATTTCCCAGCCGGGCGGGCCAGAAAACCATCGCCTGAGCAGCTCGGGCTTGAAAATCGAGTCCCAGACCAGCTCACGCGGAGCGTCGAATTCGCGGACGACGACGATCTCGCGATCGGTTGGGGTCGTGAGCTTCAGGGCATTTCGCATCGGCAAGGTCCTTTCAGGGTTTGTTCTTCCGGGCCTTCAGCTCGTCCAGGAGGGTGTCGAGGCTCTCGAAGTTGGCCTCCCAGAGTTTTCGATACTCCTGCAACCACTCGGTGGCTTCGGCCAGAGGCCTGGCCTCGATCCGGCAGGGTCGTTTCTGGGCGTCGCGTCCCCGGGAAATGAGGCCAGCCTTCTCAAGCACCTTGAGGTGTTTGGAAATCGCGGGTTGGCTCAACTTGAACGGAGCCACGAGCTCATTAACCGTGGCCTCGCCCTCCGCCAGCCGGGCCAGGATAGCCCTACGGGTCGGGTCAGACAGCGCGGAGAACGTGGCATCGAGGCTAGCGGTCATCATGCGTCGATTACCCTCTGGTTGTATATCCGCATGGAAATATACGCGGCACCCGGCGGCGTGTCAAGCTGCGGCGCGAACGACTCGCGAGTTCTCGTAGGGCGCGTGTCTTCACGCAATTCTTCCGTCAGCAAGCAGAGCGAGAGGTGCGTGAACGTCTAAAGCGTGGCCCACCAGATAGTGTCAGCGGGTCCCACGAGGGCTTTCAGAATGGCCGCTCTGGGCAAGAGCGGTAACCCTGCCCCACTCGGCTTTTCGACCCTTATTCGGCGCAATCGTCGGTGCCACAGCCAGCGACACTGGCGCGTCGGTGTGATCGACCAACGCGCCCAATCGCGCGCTCGATGCTTCGGTGTATCGAACCGACGCGCTCGAGCGGTTGCCGCGAATCTGAAGGCGCTCGGCAAGACGAGCCTCTGGCGATTTCGGCATCCGTTGACTTCTGAAACTGTCGTGTCGACAATCGAGGGTTGTTCTCCTGGACATTTATGGCACTCATCAAGGACATTCCTATGAAGCGCCTGCTCGCAATTTCAATGATGTTGTGCTTTCCCGTGGTGGTCGTCGCGGAGGACGCGAAAAACCTGCTCAAGCCGGTGAACAAGGCCGAGTCGTGGCGGCTCGAACAGCACGAAGGAGCACAAGCGACGCTCAAGATCGCCGATGATGCGGTCGTATTCAATCCGACCAAGCTGACAGGCTCCAACTGGCATATTCAGGCCTTTCAGGTCGATCTCGATTTGAAAGAGGGCACGGAATACACGCTGACGCTCAGGTTGACGGCCTCGCAGAGTCGCAATGTGCTGCTGGTTGCGATGATCGACGCACCAGACTGGCACGAGATTGGCTTGCACGAAGATCTCTCTGTCAATAAGGAAGTCCGCTCGGTCGAATTCACATTTCGAGCCACCGGAATCCTCGCCAAGAAAAATCGGATCGGTTTTGTGATGGGCGACGAGACCGGCGACCTGATCGTCAAGGAAATGACGCTCACGGAGAAAGCGGACAAGAAATCGGCCTCCTGTTCATCACGTCGGCGACGGTCATGCGGCGATCCACGTCGGCGATCACCGTGAAACAAATCGAGCATTTCCGATTCGCCCAGAGCGAGACCAAGCACGGCGAGGTAACGCCCAGAGCGGGTGTTCGATGCGAAGTGAATTTCAATATGCGTCGGTCGCGGGAATGTGCAGCCCATCCTTGAGCAGGTTGGGCCGACGAGCTGGGCCGTTCAAGCGGTCGGTTCCTTGATCAGTGGGCTCGCGTTGGCTTGGACGCTCTGGACCAGAATCCGCAGGCAGCTCCTTGCGAGGAGCTTCGACTTCCCGGTCTGGCCATCCTGTTGCGGCGCGTGTCGGTCCACGAGGAGTGAATCAGCGGTCGTCCCGTCCGCCACGCCGCACTCACGAACCACCGATGCTTGGCGAAGAACTGCGCCGCTTTGCCCCTCGGTTCCGCGCACGGCCTATCCATCAACTTCGACAGAACACACAAAGGCGCACCAATCACCCTCTCGCTGGCGGGTGTTCCGATTATTCAGGCGTCACACGTAACCTCAAGCCCTATCAAGACTTCCTCTGATGAAGATGGGTCCGATTATTCAGGCGTCACACGTAAGTTCAATGGCAGCAAGGCTGTGACGCCGTGACGGCGTGACGGCGTTTTTGGCCCCGCTCACCTTTGTGCGCGCTTCTTCTCAGGTCAGGTTCGGCAGAATGCCTTCACCGCAAAGGTTGGGGTTGCCGAACCGTTCAATGTGATGGCCCATGCCGTGGGCCAAGTGCCAGCAAAAGGCGGTTGTGGGCAACCTTCTTGTACTTGAGCGAGCGGCCCATCTTGAAGTCCAGGCCGTTGCCGACCATGACGAAGGGGATGTCGTTCAAGGTGTGGGAGTTACCCTTGCCGAGCTCGTTGGTCCAGACGATCATCGTGTTGTCCAGCAGGCTGCCGCCGCCGCCTGGCTCGGGGGTTTCGGCCAGCCGCTTCGCCAGGTAGGCCATTTGCTCGCAATACCACTTGTTAATTTTGGTTAACTTCTCTTGAGACTTGAGGTCGCTGTCCGGGTTGTGCGAAAGCTCGTGGTGGCCTTCGGTGACGCCGATCCAGCTCATCCTGGCCCCGCCGACCGAATTGGTGAATTGCAAGGTCGCCACCCGGGCAAAGTCCGAGGCGAAGCTGTCGACCATGAGGTCGATCTGCATCTTGCTGATCTTGGGCATGTGGGCGTTCTCGTGCTTCACGCCCGGCTCGAGCTCGGGGACCGCGTGGCCGACGTCTTGTTTACGGTTGTCCTGAAGCTCCTGCTCCATCTCGCGCACGAAGGTCGCGTGCTCTTCCAGCAGGTGCCGGTCTTCCACGCTCACGACCGAGCCGACCTTGTGCAGGTCGTCCTGAAGGTCGTCGAGGATGCTCTTCAAGCTCTCCTGATCCTTCATGCGACCGTACAGCTTGGCGAACATCTGGTAGGGGTCGTCGATCGGCGCGATCGGCTTGTTCGGCCCGGCGTAAACCATGCGGGACCAGGTATCGGCGCGGTCCGGTACCATCACGCCAAATTCCAAGGAGCCGAACCGGGTGCGCGTTTCCGACTTAGCCTGGAGTGCGTTCTTGATCTCCTGATCGATCGACAGCCCCTTGGCCCATCCCGCCGGTGTGTCGGAGCCACCTTGGATGTTGCCGGGGAAGAGCTCGATCCCCGTCAACAGGCAGCCCATGCCGCGCATGTGGTTGTCGCCGTCGCCCTTCAGCTTGTCGCAGACTCCGTGGAGGATCAAGGTGCGATCATGGTACGGCTCCAGCGGCTTCATGATCTCCTTGAACTTGAACGACGGGCCTTCCTCGTCGGGCCAGAACGCCTTGGGCACGACGCCATTGGGGCTGAACATCACGACCAGCCGCTGCTTGCGCCGCTGCTTGATTCGCGAAACCCAGGCTGGGCAGGTTCAAGATAAATGGGAGGGCCGCAGCGCCGATTCCCAGGTCGCGGATGAACTCGCGTCGGTTGCTTCGGTGGGCCATGTCATTCTCTCCGGCATGCGGTTGGCGGAAACGTGCGGGTGCGGTTGGCGGCACTTGATCTGCGTATGGCGATCGAAGCTCGGGCAGCTCGGATCGTTACTCTCAACTCAGTTTACTGTTTCACCGCTCGAGGAGTCAAAGCGGTTGTCGCCATGATTTCGACCATCAGCTTGCGGATGTTGAAATCGTGGGCGGCGAAAAACCGCCGCAGCTCGGGCAGCTCCTGGTAGCCGAACGCACGGACCGGCTGCTTGACCAGCGAGTGGAACAACTGCTGGACGAAGGCGGTGTGCGTCTCCTCGCTAGCGGCCAGGAAGGTCGCGAGGGCTTGGACGCCGTCAAAGTTTACCTTCTCGCCGGCTCGGGTTTCATAAGTGCCGGTCGCGTCGATCGAACGCCCTTTCTCTTCGTTTCGGTATCGACCGACGGCATCGAAGTGCTCCAGCGTAAATCCGAGAGAATTGATCATCCCGTGGCACGATTGGCACGACTCGGGCTTGGTCTGAAGAGCTCACGCGCTGGCGTGTCGTCAGGTCGGGGTGGAGGTCCGGCGCCAGCGGAGCAACGGCCTCGGGCGGCGGCCGCAGCACCCGGCCCAGCACGCTCCGGGAGATAAAGACGCCGCGATGGATCGGCGAGCTCGCGCCTGTGTAGGCGAAGCTGGCCATCAAGTAAGGGTGAGACAGCACCCCGGCACGAGCCTGGGGTTCCAGTTGGACCTTCTGAAACGGCGCGTCCGGCGAGAGATCGGCGCCGTAGAACTGGGCCAGTCGACCATTGAGATAAAGGTAGTCCGCCTTGAGAAGCTGACGGAAATCGGCCGACTCGCCGCCGATCACGTCATCGAGAAACAGCTCGAGCGAAGTCCGCAGGTCGGATGCGATCGCCTCGTTGAATTGAGGGTACCGTTTGGGGTCCTTGGCGATGTCCGGGTACTGGTCGACCTTGAGCCATTGCAGAAAGAACGCGCGGAGCTTCGAGCGGGCGCGGAGGTCGGTGACCATGCGCTCGGCCTGGCGGGCCACCTGGTCGCGGGTGGTGAGCTGGCCGGCTGCCGCGGCCTCCAGAAGAGGCGCGTCGGGCAGCGAATCCCAGAGTCCGAACGAGAGCCGGGACGCCACGTCATAACCGTCGAGCTTGCCGCTGCCCATTTCACGGTAGAGGAACCGTGGGGACTTGAGGACCAGGAGCACCACGCGCTTGACGGCCGTTTCCAGATCCTTGCTATCCTTGAACTAGCGATCGATGAAGAACGTCTTCTGTTCGTCGTTGAGTGGCCGCCGGAATGCCCGCTCGGCGAATCGCCGGCAGAATTCGCGCACTTTCGGGTCGCGGTCGGCAGCACCTTCTTGGACGCCGGCGAACTCCTTGAGGTGGGAGACGACATAGCCGGCGACCTCGATCGCCGCATCGGTCGTGGCCTGATCCCAGGCCTTGGAGACCGAGGTGCCGCGCTCATAGCCGATGCTGCGGTCGTCCGGCGGGAACGGCGCCTGCGAGACGAATGCTTCCGGGAACGCGTTGGGCGAGAGGTTCCGCTGGGGAATGACTTCCGGGGACCGATGGGGAAGTTTCCACACAAGGGCGATCGACGCGGTCTTTTCTTTGCCTCGGATCAACTCCAGCTTGAGCGGATAGACCCGCCCGCCCAGCAGAGTGATCGACCCGCGGTACTCGGTGTCGTTACCCGACTTCACCCCGGCGTCGATCAGGGGCCGGGCGTTGTCGTTGACCCAGAGCCGCGCCGCGTTCTCCGTCTTGATGATGAATTCGTATTCGCCGCTATCCGGAGCAAGCAACGAGCCCTGCCAGTTGACGCGGAACTCTTGCGAGAACGGCCTGAAGGCGGACAAGGGGACCAAAACATAGGGGATCGGGTACCACCTCTTGGATAGCTCCTTCACCGCGTTTTGTTCGGGGATCGGGCTGTCGGTTCCAAAGTTGAACTGGATCTCGGGGTCAACTCGATTCAAGCCGCGGCCGGCATTCCCGCTGTTGCGCCTGCGGCGGCCGCCAGCCGGAATAATCGCCCTTCAAGCCCCGTTGATCGTCCCATTTGCCGGGCCCTCGGAAGCCGCCGACCAGGTCGGCGACCGCGTTCCGATACTGGCGCACGGTGAGCCGGGAGAGTTCGATCCGAGGCGCTTGAAACTTGTTGCGAGCCTGCGCGGCTTTCGAGTAGAACGCCTCATGGATGTAGGCCGCGACCCGATCGGCATCCTCGCCCACGCACTCGCCGGGGTCGTCCTCGGGCATCGTCTTGGCGATATAGCGCGCCAGATTGGCCAACGGCCGCTCACCCACAAGCGCACGCGGGTAATGGTCGTCGGTGCCTTCCCCGGTCGCCCCATGACACGAGGCGCATTGCTGCTTGTAAATCTGCTCGCCGGTGCGGGCCGGGCCCGGCGCCGCCACGGCCATGCCGGGAAACAGCACCAGCGTGAGCCACCGGAGGACTGTTTCCATCCCTCGACAAGAGCGACCGCGCGCCGGCGGTTGATTTGTCTGCATCGGTAAGCCAACCATGAAGAAGTCGCAGCGGAGTCAGAGCTTCCCGGTATCATAACGCGGGCCAACACTCAACCAAAGCGGGAATGCCCGCCGGACCCGAACTGGTTACTCGGAATCCATCGGCGGTCGGAAGAGGCGGGAACCGACAAAACATATTGAGACCAGAACCGAGTCGTCGGACCTTCGCCGACGATGCTCTCCAGCTCATGCAACGATATCTTATACCTGATTCCACCGAGCCCGGCAAGGCCCAGTCCTACTTGGCCTGGTGCGGATGACAGAAGCTCTCGTCCATCACGATGCGGTCGGGCCTGATCGCCGGCGTAGACCCAGATCATGGCCATGGGCTCGAGCGTCAGGTTGATAAAGTAGTGGCAGCGGCCCTGGGGGACCAGCGCGGTGGCATTGCCCGACAGTTGGTGAGGCCGGCCCTCGACGACGCAGGTCGCCGTGCCCTCGATGATGGTGATCGACTCGTCGAACTCGTGGCGATGGCAGGGCAGGCGCGCGCCGGGCTGGAACACGCCGTGGCCGCCACAGATCCCCTGCGCGCCAAGGTCGACATTGTAGAGATCCTGGAAGAGAGCGTGCGGAGCCAGCTCGAACCGGGTAGCGGGGTCGTTACGGCAAAGCCGCTCGGCCCCCGCGCGTCCCAGGGAAGCGGCTGGCTGCTCGAGCGGTGTGAACCGGCCGTTGACCCAGGTCTGATCGGGCGTCGCACTCGCCAGCGCGACATGGAACACAGCGGCCTGGCTGGTCGATAGATTCACCAACCGGCGCGGATCCTGCGCCGCCACGTTGATGCTCTCCACCGGCCCCAGGCGGTAGCGACGGTCCTCGACGTCGACCGCCGCATCGCCCTCCATCAGGATCAAGGCTTCGCTGATCGGCCTCGTGTAAACCGGGTACGAAGCCCGGGGCTCCAGAGTCAACAGACCTGTGAACAGGTTCCGAGCGCCGTTGTGCGCGCCAGCCAGCGGGCACAGCTCGACCCCCGGCACCAGCACCACGGCCTTGGCGGTCGCGGGACGCTCGATCACCTCGTGGCGGTCAGGGACGGCCCAGGTTGATTGCGTTGGCGTAGTCATTGGTCGAGACCGAACAAACCAAGGATCGGAGCTGGATCAATTCCCCGGGGTGAGGTGATCACAACCAGGGGAACACAACAGACCTCTAGCGCGAGTCTAACCCGTCCGGTTGACCCGATCAACGGGCCTTTCGAGAAGCCACCACCTTCTTGAGAGTGAGGGCCCCGGATCAGCGCCTGGCCTCTTGACCCGTCGATGGCTACAATTCGAGTAGGCCCTCAAGTCAACAGCCGCTCTCTGGAGGTGGCTATGGGACGCGAACACCTGCTCGATGAGTCAAACTGGCTCTTGCTCTCCCGGCGCCGGCGACTCAGGATCGGCGACTTGATGGTCGCCGTCGCGATCGCTGCCGTCGCGCTTTCGGTGGGCAGTCTTTCCAATCTGACCAGCAGCACGCGGCTGGGCTCCGGTGTGCTCGCGCTGGTCTTTCTCGGGCTGCAAGTGGCGCACTGGGCAATCGTCAGCATCTCCCCCGGCCGGGTCCGGCCGGCAATCAACGCGCTCCTTTGCACCCTTTCGTTCCTGATAGCGCTCTTGATGTTCGTCTGCTTGATCATCCTTGGACTCATCTTCCCCGAGGGACTCGCCCTGGTCGTCGGCACGATGATCGTGCTGGCGATCTACCTGACCACCTGGGATTGAAGTGAGGGGACCCGCGGCATGCCTCGAATCGCACGGCGGGTAGCCGGCCGGTCCACCTCGGCACAACGCACCGGGCTGCCCACCATCCAGCGTGAGGGAGCGCGGAACCGCTCGTGGGCCACTTGCTCGTGCCCATCCTCGCGCGATGGAGCACATGCTGATACCTCCAAAATCTTGGATTTTTCCCTGGTTTTTCACCACACATCATAAATTTTACTATAATTTGTTAATACTTAGATATTACAGGCTAATTGACAGTAAGGTCCTCAGTCGAGGACGACGGGGGCAGCAAGTGTCCCAAAAATTTTCGGAAAATCGTAAGAATTCGACCTTTTATGTCTTGCCTGATCTGATATATTAACTAATGATTCCACGCAAGATCGGCGCATGACCCGATCGACGAGGTTTCGCCACTGAGAGAGGAATTTACATCATGGCCGTGAACAAGACGGCAGGAGAGACGAAGGTGAAAGAAGTGTCAGCCCAGAAGACAGCGGCGCCCATGAAGAAGGCGGCGCCGAAGAAGGCCGCGGCCGCAAACGTGGCTGCTCCGAAGAAGGCGGCGATCAAGAAGCCGGCATCTGTCAAGTTGACCGTGCCCCAGCACGAGTTGCTCAAGAAGCTATCCGCCCATACCGATCCCGCCGGCTACTACACCGACAAAAAGCCGGAGCTCAAGGTCCTCGAGTCCTTGCTCAAGCACAAGATGGTCAAGACCGTCGGCAAGAAGAACCCGACCACCAAGCTCTTCAACCACATGATCTCCATTGCCGGCAAGAAGCACCTGGCATCCGGCGCGCGCCCAAGAGCTGAGCCACGCTCCAGGGAGTAGACTGTGACCCACACAACGTGATTTTCCCCTGGCTCAACACATCTTCGCATCGAGCGCTCCTCTCACCTCGGAGGTGGGAGGAGCGTTTTGTATTTTCGCCGCGGTGGTCAAGGGAAGTGAGCCATGAGGCCAAGGCAGGGCAGGGCAGGGCAGCGGGCGGCGACGGCCGTCGCGCGGTCTACCCCGGCTTCTTGTACGAGGTGAAATAGCCGGCGCGGGGTGCGATGCGTTCCTCGATGGCCCGCATCGCCGTTCCATCAAACGGTTGGAACGCCCGGCGCGATCCGCGCGTTGTCGTCAACCTCGTCCGGGCTGGAACAGCCGATGATGACGGTCGAGACCCCGGGGAGACTCAGGACATAGCCCATGGCCTCGGCCGAGGTCGACCCGAGTGAGTCGGTGCGGAGCAGAGTGCCCGCGGCATAGACCTTCATGCCAATGACGCCCATGCCGCGACGGGCGGCCTCGACCAGCACGGTCCGGGCGAATGACAATCGATGGATATCAGCCACATTGAGCGCGATCAGCACGGTATCGAAGTCGAACCGGCTCATGGCTTCGAGCAGGATGGCGGGGTCGTGGTGCCCGCGTCAGGCCCAGAAACCGGACGCGCCCCTGCTCACGCGCCTGGACCAGCGCCTCGAGCGCGCCGCCGCGGGCGAAGATGGCCTTCAGGTCGCCGAGAGTGCGCAGGTCGTGGAGCTGCCAGAGGTCGAGGTGGTCGGTGCGGCACTCGCTTGAGGCTCTCGTCCAGCAGACGGAGCGAGCCGTCGCGGGTGCGGTCGTGAGTCTTGGAGGCGAGGAAGACCTGGCGACGGCGATCACCCAGGGCCGCGCCGTAATAGTCGAGACTGCCGGCATAGGCCGGCGCCGTGTCACAGTAGGTCACCCCTTGGTCGAGCGCGCGGTGAATGACGGCGACCGCCTCGGCCATGCGGCCGTGAGTGCGGAGAACCCCTTCGCCCCCCAGCGCGAATTGCGTCACCTCGCAGCCCGTGCGGCCCAGCGGACGTCGCGGAATCGGCGGATCGGGAGTCTCACCGGCCTGGGAGTGGGTTGTGGGCGTCATTGTGGTCGCTGTCATGGCGAGTCTTCTCCAAAGCGAGTCGATCAGGCGAATTGCATCTCGACGATCGAGCAGTCGTCGACGAACTCCTCCCGGCCTTGAATCTGCCGGTCGTACGCGATTAAGCGATCCATCATCGAGTCGCCGGCCTGGTCGTGCGGCCCTTGTTTCATGAACGCGACGAAATCGTCGAACGGCCACATGCTCCCGTCGGTTCGCTCGATTTCATAAACGCCGTCGCTGTAGAGATAAAGCTTGGCGAACGCTTGGAGTTGAGTGCTCGATGTCCGGAACTCGAGGTCGGGGATCGCGCCGACCATGGGTCCTGTCGACTCGAGGACTTCGAGAGCGGCTTGGTCGGCGGACGGGCCATTCACGAGGAAGGCTGGCGGGTGGCCCCCGCCCGAGTAGTCGATCCGCCGCGACGGCTTGTGATAGACCCCGTACCAGATCGTGAAGTACAGGCCGTTCTGCTGGTCCATCTGAAACGCGTTATTGAGCGCGCCCAAGACCTGGCCGGGCGAGCGGAAGTCGGTCTGGGGCAGCGCCTGCGATCGCAGGGCGTTCATGGCCGAGACCGAGAGCAAGGCCGAGCCGACCCCGTGACCGCTGACATCGAGCAGGTAAAAGGCGAAATGGTCGTCGTCGAGCCAGTGATAGCCGAACGAATCGCCCCCCAGCTCGGCCGAAGGGACAAACCGCCAGTCCGTCCGGATATCTCCTTTCTTGAGCTTGTCCGGTAGCAGCGAACGCACGTAATGGGCGGCCTGATCCATCTCGTTGGCCAGCCGGTGCTGGCTGGCCTGAAGCGCCTTGTAGGCTTCGTTGCGCTGGAGCAGGTTGATGTAGCCCTTGGAGTGGTAGCGGATCCGCGCCAGGAGCTCGAGCCGGTCCGGGAGCTTGACGATGTAGTCGTTGGCCCCGATCGCGAAGGCTTCGGCCTTGACCGTCGGCTCTTCCTTGGTCGAGAGCACGATCAAGGGTGTCTCCTTGGTCGGCTCGTGGCCCCGGAAGTTCTGGACCAGGGTCAGGCCGTCGATCTCCGGCATGACCAGGTCCTGGAGGATCACCGTGGGCTTGACCCGATCGGCCTCGTCCAACGCCTTGCCGGCCTCACGGCAGTAATTAAAGATGATGTCCGGCTCGCCGGCCAGCATGCGACGGACGGCCTCGCCGATCATGGGCTGGTCATCAATCAACAAGACGGTGACCTTGTGCTGGGTCAAGAGGGGTTCAGTGCTCATGCGCAAGGCTCCCGACGGATCGTGTTGCGGTGAATATGAATTCTCATTGGGTAGTCACAGAGTAACATTGGTCGTCGTTTATTTCGGAACAAGCCTGGCGATCGCCTCGGCGATCCGGTCAAGGTGTAAGACTTCCTCGGCCGCGCCGATCTCGATGGCGGCCTTGGGCATGCCCCACACCACACTCGACGACTCGTCCTGGGCGATCGTCCGCCAGCCCAGGCCGCGAAGCTGGAGCAATCCCTGGCGCGCCATCGCGTCCCATGCCGGTCAAGAGCGCGGCGACGCCGGGCCGGCGCCAGTTGCGGGCAACGCTGCCGAAGAACACGTCGACCGAGGGGCGGTAGCAGACCGTCCTGGGCTCGGCCGAGTAATAGAGGCGAAGGTCCTCGCCCAGAAGCAGGTGGTCGTCGGTGGCGGAGAGGAGCACCTGACGCGGCTCGGGGCGATGCCCCTCGGTGATTACCGTCACGGGCCGCCGCGCCTGCTCCGTAAGCCACTGGCCCAGGCCCGGTGCGAACGCCGCGTCGACGTGCTGGACGATGATGATCGTTGCCGCCAGAGTCGCGGGAAGATGGGAGAGCACTTCGGCCAGGGCGTGGGGCCCTCCGGTCGACGCTCCCAGGACGACCAGAGGCTCGAGCGATCGGCTGCTCAACCCGGGGACCGAACGACGCCGGCGACATCGAAGCCGATTCACTCTGCCGGTATCGCGGCCGCTCCGCGGGCTTGCCGATCAGCTTGTTGATGATTTCGATCTTGTGCAGGAGCAGCGCGGCCCCGGTGACATCTCCCCGGGTGCCCAGAGCCGGCGTATCGATCGCATCGAGTGCGCCGTAGCCCATCGCCTGGTAAACCTTGCTCAGATGCCCGGACACCGTCGCGGTAACCACCAGGATCGCACACGGCGACTCGCCCATGATTCGCCGCGTCGCCTCGACGCCGTCGGTCCCCGGCATGACCAGGTCCATCAGGATCAGGTCAGGACGGTCCTCGCGCGCCATCGCAATCGCCTCGTTGCCGTCGCTCGCGGTCCAGACGACCTCATGCTCAGGCGACGACACCACCACGCGGCGCAACGCCTCGCGGGCCAGACCCATGTCGTTGACGATCCCGATTCTCATGCTGAGTGAATTCGACTCCCACGGCTTCTGTCTCGATCCGGCCGGTTACTGTAATTGAGAAACGTCGGGCCACGCAAGCGGCTTATGATCAGGCTGGCGCCAACCTTGATCACCGTTTTATTGTAACATTGTCACGAGGATTTCGGTGATGACTTGCGGCGGGGCCTCAGAGTGAGATTCATGGACAAGCTGTTTGCAGAGAAGAGAGACATGCCGCCCAGCGTGCCGCCGGCGTCTGCCCTGACACTGTTCCTGGCGGTCTATGCTGCTGCGACAGCCGGACCGGGTTGCATCGTAGGCTTATTTGTCGGCCCGCACATCCTTATCCCGGCTCTTGTGTTTGCGGCATCTCGCCCGTTCTGTTCCTCTCACAACGTGGCTTGGTGCATCGAAGGCGCTGGGCGAGGTGGCTGTTGATCGTCCTTTCAGCGGCTGCGGCACTGGCGCTCACAATCGCGATCGTCCGAGCGTTGATGGGCAAGGAGACCGACCTTCCTACGGCGATTCCTTGGCTGCTGATCTCATCTTGCTCTGCCTTGATCACGTTGACCCTATCAGGCTCATCAGCGAACAACTGGTGCACGAAGTGATCGGGGCCGAGCCGCCAAATAAGGACTGTAGATCAAAGGTCAGGTAAAGCTTGAGCTAGAGATGGGAGTTCCCGGTTGATCGGCCTGGAGGGTATGCCATGAGACCGCCCGGCTCGCGATTCCGGGTTCGTACGCTGGCCGCTGTCGTGGCGGTCGTGGCGATCGGTCTCGCGGTCGTGCCTGGCCTGGTTCGAAGGTTCCATGTCAATCGCGCAGTTGAATTCGTCCTGACTGAAGGTCCTGATGATCGTCAATGGATGGACCCGCTCCATGCCCGGCGTCAGGACGCTCTACTTCTCCTGCTCAGCGACCCGAGTCGGGCCGTCGAACAGTTGCTCCAGGCGGTTCGCTTCAGCCGTGACGACGCCCGCGGCACTAACGCCGTTCGAACGCTGCGGACGATGTGCAAACACCGCGTCTCGTTCCATTTTCGGCGCGAATGCATCGATCACCTCCTCGCCACGACGACACAGTATAAGCTCTCAGTGTTAGTCCAGGTCGAAGTCGTCCACGCCATCGCCGATGTCGCCACATTCACGGGCGTCGATCAGCACGAACGACGCTTGATCCTGACCGAGGGCATGAATGCTCCGCCCTTGGTGTTCCCGGAATGGGCTAGACTATTGCTCCAAATCGGTGGTCGAGAGGAACTTCTCTTCGGCGCAAGCCTTGGCGATTCACACGATCCCGCCATCCTGGACGTCGTGCACAACTCTCCTCTATTTCACTCCGTGTGGCCGGGTCTTCTCCCTTTCATCAAGACCTGGCTCGCTGATCCCGCTGTCGCCCCGCGGGTCATGCGGCATACAATCCTCGCGCACACGCAAGCCGGACGGGACCTCCTCGTCGGCTACGCTGCGAATGGGTCGCATCCCTTGGAGCTGCGGAGGCTGGCCATCGAACAGTTGAACGCGACCGTGCCCGGAACGGAGCTCTTGCTCAAGGCGAGCACTCGGCAAGAAGATCGAGCGGCACTCTGCGAGGTCATCGGCGAAAACCCCCAAGCGATCTTACACGCCACGATCTCGCTGGAGAGCTTGCGTCAGGTACTGGCCTTGTGAGAAGCTGACGCGATCCCAGGGCCTGTTTATTCCCTCGCTCCGCCGATCAAGTCCGCCACAGTGCTGTGGAACGTTCGGTCGTGGAAGCTGCTTTTGGTCAGGTAAGCGTCAGCGCCGGCGTCGAGCCCGCGGATTCGGTCCTCGACATTGACGATCAATACCGGCCAGCCGTTGTCCAGCACCGAGGAACTGTTGACATTCGGCACCTTACCCAGGCGAGCATCCAGCGGCGAGACCCGCAGGTCGCGTTCGCCCAGGAAGCGGTCGATAATCACGCCGAAGCGATGGCCGCGGTCGCAAGAGCAACCACCCCCAGCGAAGGCGAACCCCGACAGTCTCGAGGTGACAACCAAAGAAAAACTGGCAATGCGTTCTTGACGAGCGTGTTATGGTTTGGAATCTGTTCACGGAAGGCTGGTCGAGCGGGTTCCTTCTGTTCTGGTGGTTGTGGCGGTCGTAGCGAGTGGTCGCAATGCATGAAGGCCGCTTGCGAAGATTGCACGAAGGTAGCGAAGATTGCACGCGCGGCGAACCTGCAATCTTCGCTACCTTCGTGCAATCTTCGAAGCCACCGATTCGCGTGCTTCGAATCCACTCAAGGACTGGGGTGAGCGGGTCATTCCCAGCTCCCTTGAGCGTCCCTGTCGAAGCCTTCCTTGCGGGCGACCGCGCCGAGCCGGTACTTGGCGCGTCGAATCTGGTCCTTAGCTCAACCATCGCAGTGCTCCTTTCGGCGGCTGGTTTGACGTACTCGCCAGATTCCGATGCCTCATGCAATCGACGGGCCATCGTGCATGGAAGTAGATAATACCCGCTGGCGCCCGAATGTCCGCGCCACCTATAGTCCAGGATGCTCACTCGACTCTCGCTGGTACATCTGCTCCCACACCCACGATCGCGCCTCGTGAGAGAACACACAGCACCAAGAGGAATTACCCGAAAGTGCGATCAATTCCAGTTGGTTCGCCAGTTCGCTGCTCAGGGCACGGAGTCCCAGCGCGCGATATGCAGAGGCTCCGAGGCCCCCGGTGTTCATGAGTTGCGGAACCTCGACACCGCTGAATAGGAAGACGTCACCAGGCAAGCGCGATTCCAGAGACAAGATCGCACGAACGCCCTTGAAGACGGCGAGATCGGCGTCGATCAGAGGCCCAAAGAGGGACGACCAGCGCCTGACCAAGGTCTTGTAATCGCGATCGGGCAACGGAGCCCAAGAGTCCGCGTGCCCGTCGAGCCACGCTTCCAGTCCCGGCAGGGTCCGAACTATGCCCAAGGCCATGACCTCGAGGTTTCGAAACGTCAACCGTCATTACTGAATCACCCGTTGCACGCCCCGCCATCGTCTCGCGCCCGGCTGTCCGCGCCAGCTATAGTTGAGGCGTTCCACTTACTTCCCACGGATGAGGCGGATTCGACTGAGCATCTGTCCGCGCTCGGCGAGTTCCGCTTTCGTCATACTCGGCCCGGTCAGTGTGAATACCGTCCCGTGCAGATTGAGAATCGCCGTCAGGCTGGACAGGCCCTTTAGATGGTCGAGGCCCTCAGCAGTCATCGAAGTTTCGGTGAGATGTAGGGACTTCAGATTCGTGAGCCCCTCGAGGTAGACCAGCCAGCCATCATCGAGGTTGGCTGTGTACAGGTTGAGGTCCTGCAACTTGGTCAGCCGCCTGAGGAACGCCATGTCCTCGTCGGTCGCCGGGACAGGGAAGAGCTTGAAGGAGAGCGTCAGCGTACGCAGTTCGCGGACGCCCCGATGTGCCGGAGCGTCCGGCGGGTAATCCCCGGGTTCAACCGGAAGTCGAGCAACCGCAAGTTCGTGAGGTATCGGATGCCCTCCGCGGCATCGTCGGTCGCGCTGGAGTTCAACACGGTCAACTCTTCGAGCCACGGAAGCCGGCAGGCCGCCCGGAGCGACTCGTCGTCGCACCGCGGGCCCATCAGGCGGACGAAGGTCACGGTGTCGAGGAAGTCGGGTCCCAGGATGCGACGCACCCACTCGGGCCACGGAGGCTTCGATCGCGGGGTAACCGGGGCACCGTTGGACCATTCCCAGCCGTAGGCCGCCTCCCCTCCGACTCGCCGGATCGCCGCGACTGCGTCGCGCTGGACGTGGGCGCGGTGGATCACCCAGCCCAGGCCGCCGCCAACAAGGAGGACGAAGGCCATAAGCCCCCGCACGCTGATCCGGAGCCGACGTCGCCAGGTTTCGGTCGAGGGTTGTTCTGGCATTTCTCCTGCCCCGACTGGCAAGTCTGATTTCTAGACCACAGCTTACACATTGTCGCTGAGCAACCGCCTCGACGCGACTGGTCCGCTGCATCACCGCGTGAGCCCGGGTTCTGATACTCAAGGAAGGCCAGAGCGTTCGACCTTGTCTCCGCTGAGGCCAGCGGATGTCGCGCAGCAAGCTGGAGCCACTCAAGCCATGTGCCTGCATTCGGCGGCCTCGCATTCAGGAGCCGGTTCACCATCCAGACCGACAACGGCGTCGACTTGCGGCGGACGGAATCGGCCAAGAACGGCTCGTATCCACCGCGCCAGCCCTCCAGCGTATGGACGAGGGGTCCCGGTACCCCGAGTTCGGCACCATCGAGCCGCTCTATCGTGTGGAAGAGAATGGTGCGAAAAGCCTGGACGTCTCCGATGGCTAGCATCTCTTCGCAAAGTCGGTCCAATTGCTCCAGGCCATCGAAACCGGTGTCCGCGTCGTCAAAATCCTGTGGCTCGAGCGACTGGAGGTCGGCAGCGACTTCCTCGACCTGTCGTGGCATCGTCATGTTGAGGCGAAATCCCAAGATCGACGGCCCAACCTTTCATCCACTTGGAAAGTATCGTTCCTGGTTCACCCTTTCCAAGTCCGGCCATCGTTTCACGCCCGGCTGTCCGGGTCAACTATAGTTGGCGGTTTACGGTGCGAGGTCTCTGAATGGCAACGACAATGCGACAGCCGACCGAGCCCCGGCTTAGCTCCTCTCGCTCATCATCGAACCTTGCGTGTGATAATTGACTCAAGCACCAGCCGCAGACTCCCATCCTTATTGCGCAAGCTCAATTCGTCGAGCATGAACCTCACCCAAACATTCAACGGCAACCGTGGCAAGCCCGTCGGCCGTTTCGAGGGATCGAAGATGCGGGAGACGCAAATGTAGCCACCCATCGTGTCTCTCGGGTCCGCCCGCCTCCGCGGGGTCAGCGCCGCCCGGCAGAACTCGAAAAGCCCGGGGTCTTCTCCGGCGGAAAGATAAGTGCGATCGCCCCACTCGATCACCCGAAACGTCGAGCCCCTCGGAAAATTGGCCTCAATGCCTGGGTGCGGGACGGGGACAAGCTGGAGCTCTGGTCCGTCGCGTTTCAGGAATCCATACTCTCGATAAGGAGGGGTGTAGTCGGTCGTCATCTCCCAGGCGAATCGCCCATCCGGCTCGATGGAGAACCCGCTCCCTCCAAAACCGTTGCTGGGAATGATGTAGACTCCGGCGATGTCGCGGAAGGTACTCTCGGGCGTTTTGCCTTTCGAGAGACCGACCGTGCGAAGGCGGCGAAAGTCGAGCTCGACGTTCGGCTCCAGAACCTCGGGCAGTGCGATACGAATGGTTTGATAATGAACTGCCGAGACCTCCAGCCAACGGCCCCAGGGCGAAAAGGTGCCGATTGAACGAAACGCATTGCGCTGACCCGCGACCCTGAAGCGGCCCCTCAATCGGGCGCGGCCATCTGGCCCTGTAAGCGCCCTTGAATCGGGCCAATCCGGATCGAAGGGATTGGATATTCGCAAGAAGGCCCCACCGATCGGCTGGTGCGATCTGCTGTCCACGATCTGAAAGTCGATGTCGACATTCTGCGTACCCGCAAACTCGAACGGCACAAATGCGATCGCTAGAGCCGCGCTCACGAAGCCAAGAGAGACCAAACCAATCATCAAACGCAGCCGTCCGCGCGGCAGCGTGGCAACACAACGCCTCCCGAGTACGCCTCCGATCCAGGACGTCACCAAGACGGGACCGGAAATAAAGACGAAGAGGATCATGCATTCGATCACGAAAAAGGGGAGCGTATCACCGAATCGGTGAAAGAATGCGGAATGCATCCGAAGCTCGTTCCAGTGAAGATTCCGCGACTACCATGTAGGTCGCGATAACGGCTGGTATGAACATGCAAGCAATCCAACTGAGACCAAGAAAGTAAATCGCGAAGAACGTAAATGCCGCCGGAGAGCGCAAATCTTCTGCGTGTTCGCCGCGAGCTGACCGCAACCACCGGGCCGCGAACCTGACGATCCCAATCAACAAAACGTTTAAGAGAGGAATCAGGCCTACGGCGAAGCTCAATAGCAGCCTCGGCGGCGGATAGGCGTTCTCAAAGTCGTCGAACCGCAAGAGTGTCAACAGCGGATAGCCGTTATGGACATTGGCGACCATGCCGTACACTGAGCGAAAAACGCTACAATTCATGGCCACCAACGCGACGCCGAGCAAGAGCTGATTCAGCGAGATTCGCGGACGATACGATTGGATGGCATGTGCCTCCTGTTGGGGCCAAGACCCGTTTCCAACGGGCAGAAGCGGATTAGACCAGAGCGCGATTGAACACGCAACGGAATCGATAGTGCGCATGGGCCGAACGGCGGACGGAAATCCTCATTGGTCGGCTTTTCCGCGAGGGAAATGCCGCACGTTCGCGCGGCACGTCTCATCTATTGATGAGGCTTTACGACGTAGTTAGACCTAGATCATTGATGAGGGAGCGGTAGAGAGCAGGGACATCGATATGCCGCCCGTCCTCTATCCTCTTGGCGATCATTGTGATTGGGTACAGGGTGAATCCCGCCCTGTTGCTGTGGATCGCGAGGAGTAGGCCGTATTCGTTCGTCACCGAGGCCCATCGAAACTCGGTCCGGGCGGTGAAGACGTTGCCAAGCACGACACCCAGGCACTGGAGTTCGAGGACCTGTCGGGCGCAGTTCCCCCGTATCGATGAGCGATTGAACTAGCGGCAGGTCTGCCTCGGTGCGATCGAAGGTTACGTCGCCGAGTCGCCCGCGAAGCAGGCTCAGCGCATAGTGCTCAGCCTGATCGAGCCAGGCGCGCTCTCAACTGAGAGAGGGCGAAACTCGTAGCACCCATACACTGGAGCATCGCCGACTTATCAAAAAAGGATTTCCCACGTATCGCTGAACGGTTGAACAAATGAGGTCCGCCCCTGGTGCGATCGAAAGGTTACGTCGCCGAGTCGCCCGCGAAACAGGACTTAGCGCCTTTTGCATAGTGCTCAGCCTGATCGAGCCAGGGGCGGCTGCTCCTCATCTGAGAGAGGGCGAACCTCGTCATTCATTCACTCAGCTCCTGCCTGCGAGCTCCTCGGCCCGAAGTGCCTGGACCGGCTATCGTACCAACCGTTCGATTGTCCCTGAAGACCCGCGTGCCCGGCTGTCCGGGTCATCTCTAATCCAGGCGTTACACCGCGGATTTGACAATCCTTGCTCGACGTCCCAGATTCCGCTGTTGCGATGGGGATATTCACCCTTTACACATTCGACATCAATACGACGGCTCTTGACGCGGTTGTCAAATGTCCGTTTGTCGCCCCACGGCCGTTCTTGAGAATAGCTTACTCATCGACGTGCTCCTTTCGGAAGGTCACCACACGCAGCTTGCCGCTTATGAGGTGCTTTATGCGATAGACGGTGGCTTTCGTACGTGGAAACACACAGCATCCGTATCGGGAATCCCTGGAGATCACGATGCGACCTTTGGCGATCCCGCGATAGATCCATTGCGGGTCGATGTCGAGCTGCTGGGCCATTTCGATGATCGTGTACCCCGGTGGCCGGTCGCCTCGGCGGAGCCTGCCCAGCCCCGAACGGATTTGGTGCTCGCTACGATGCTTCGAGATGATCTCCGCCGTGAACCGCCCTCCCTTGCAAGGTGTGAATCCTTCCCGCTCCAATTGCTCGGCGATCGCCGTATCGGTTTGTCCCGCGCACGCCAGCGTGCGGATTCGCTCTACGAGGCCTCGTTCCCGTTCCGTGCCGCGGATCGTGCCGACCGGGACTTTGATCGATTGCTCGCTGACAAGGCCGCCACGCCACACGATTCTGATCAAAAGGACACCGGTTCCATAGCGGCTTAGATTGACGCCCGCCACCAGCTGGCGCGAAGCATTGTCTTTCTCGCCTCGATGGGGAGCCGCTCCCACAGTTCTGGCAAGCGGCGGCTGGCGGCGGCGAAAGCGTCGCGCAGTTCCACCGGGATCGCCGCCGGCTGAGGACTGCGAGTCCTCAAGTCGGCCAGTCGGGCCTGGGACTGCTCCAGTTCCGCCAATCCGCTTTCCAGCTCGCCATCAAGGGTGTGCAGGGGTCAGATCCGGTTTTCGATCACGTTTATACGCCGGCTCGGCGCGTGTCGCAGCGTAGTCCAAACGCTTGACTTCTTGCTCCAGATGTTGCTCCAGTTCGCGTTGGTGTTCCTTCTGTCGAGCATCAACACGTTGGAGGGCGTCAATCTCAGCGAGTTGGAGCACGCGGAAGAACTCCTGCACCACGGCTTCGTCAATCGGTTTCCCGGCAAGGTACTGGCGGTTAGGCTTGGCATACTTTGAAGTCCAGGCTTTACACTGGTATTGATGCCCATAATCTTTTGTAGATCACGCCGCATGGCATGACCGCGAAGGCCGCAAGGTACCAACCCTGTCAGGATGCGCCGCTCCCGACCGAATCGATCGCTTTCGTGACAGTCGTTCCTCCATCGCCTGTAGGTTCTCCTCGATCGTGGCCAAGTTCGGTTCGTACTCCTTCCAGGTAATGTAAGCCGGATAGACGTCTTTGACCAAGAACAGCCACTCCGGGCGCGATTGGCGAATTCGTCCCGATGCGTGGCGGTTTGCTTATCTGGCAGGGCCGGGTCAAGGCGGCGACGGCCGTAGGCGAAGGCTCCGGCGCAGGCGGGGTTCTTCAGGAGGGAGATCAGCATCTGCGTATCGGCTTCTTTCCAGAACACCGTGCCCGCGTGAGGGCCCGTGGTATGCCGGCGGGGAAGCTTCAGCGAATGAGTCACCAGGTAGCACATGAGCTGCCGAGCCGTGCCTAACTTCGCGAAATTTCGCGAAGACGAGGCTTGTGCGGTCTTGGATGCTCGAGGATCGTGATCGACCCGGACGACACCGTCCTCTGTCTCGTACAAGGCCGGTCGGGAGCGTTGCGCCAGCTCGCCCCGTCCAGCCTTGCAAAAGCCTCCCCGCATCAAGTCGCAGCCGGATGCTATGAAGTTCTGCTTCAGATAATGTTCCTTCTGAAACGAAGAAGTAATCTATCGTTGAAATCACGAGGCTTGTAGATGCCGTCGGCGTCGCCGATCAGGGTATCAAAGAGGCGAAAAGTTCCAGCAGCCGGTGCCAGTCAGCGCAGCTTCGGGAGAGCCGCGAGAAATCGTTGCCCATATGAGTGCCAACTTTGTGCAGCTGCCATCAGCGATCAGACTGTGGGGAAGCCCCGTCACGCCCGAGCCGATCAGCACGGCCTCGCCGATCGTCGTCATGAGCAGGAACTGATCCTTCCTCCAGCCCAATCCCCGCAGACGGTCTCGAAGGTTGTGCTGGATTGATTGCGCTTTCGCGGTTCTTGAGAACCTGCCGAGGGAGTGGACTGCCGCAGGTACACCTCGGCCTGACGTTGTGAGGTGAGTCGGCTGGATCTTGGTTGAGCAGTTCATTCTCCACGACCTCCGTGAGCACCCGGACGATTGCCTCGGTGACGACGTCGCGTTCGGGTGAGGGCCAGGAGCGTCCAGACGCGGCTGGCTGGCCGCGTGGCCGCATGGTTGCACCTCCTTCCGATGCGTAAAGCTTGGAAGGCGCGAACCAATTCTTCAA
The DNA here is from genome assembly GCA_963720335.1 of uncultured Planctomycetota bacterium. GTDB lineage: Bacteria > Planctomycetota > Planctomycetia > Isosphaerales > Isosphaeraceae > CAVRFS01. The sequence goes on from CAVRFS010000056.1 coordinate 87,645, forward strand.
CGGCAGCGACGGTGACACCTGCCTCAGATTGCGGGGTGGTGTTCAGAGAGAAGTGTCCTGTTTATTCCCTCGCTCCGCCGATCAAGTCGGCCACGGTGCTGAGGAACGTTCGGTCGTGGAAGCTGCTCTTGGTCAGGTAGGCGTCAGCGCCAGCGTCGAGCCCGCGGATTCGGTCCTCCTCACGATCCTTATATGAGACGACCACGATTGGAATTCTCCTGAGGCGGGCGTCTTCCTTGATGTGCCGCACGAGCTGAATTCCGTCCATCCGCGGCATATCGACGTCGCTGACCACCAGGTCGTAGTGGGCGGTTCGGATCGCGTTCCAGCCGTCGAGGCCGTCGACCGCGGTGTCAACGATGTAGCCGCGATTTTCGAGCAACTGCCGTTCCAGCTCGCGGACGGTGATCGAATCGTCGACGACCAGAACCCGTTTGCGTGCCTGGGGCTGGTGCTCGGATAGCGGCCTCGGCGGCGAGCTTGCCGAGCCGGCGGCCGGAGAGCAGGTTATCGATCGAGCGGATCAGGTCCTCGACATCGACGATCAAGACCGGCCAGCCATTGTCGAGCACCGAGGAGCTGTTAAAATTGGGCACCTTACCCAGGCGGGCGTCCAGCGGCGAGACCCGCAGGTCGCGCTCGCCCAGGAAGCGGTCGACGATCACGCCGAAGCGATGACCGCGGTCGCTGGCAACCACAACCGGCATCAGCTCGCCGGCCTTGCGGACAAAATCACCGGGCAGCTCGAGCACCGCGACGGCCTCGACTAGGCCCACCGGCTGATCGTCGAGCATGGCGTGCGGCTTACCCTCAAGCTCGTGCAGGTCCTTGCGATCGAGCATGAAGATCCGGTCGATCCGGTTCAACGGGAAGGCATAGGGCTCGCCGGCAATCTCGACCAGCAAGGGGCGGATGACCGAGACGGTAATCGGCAACTGGAGTACGAACCGCGTCCCCTTGCCGAGCCGGCTGGCGACCTTGACCGACCCTCGCACCGCGTGCACCATGCTCTGCACCACGTCGAGCCCGACGCCACGGCCGGAAACCTCAGTGACCTGCTCCTTGGTCGAGAACCCGGGCAAGAACAGAAAGTCGAGCAGCTCGGCCTCGCTGAGCCGGGCGGCCATCGCGGTGGTGGTCAAACCTCGCTCGACGACCTTGGCTCGTAGCCGCTCCAGGCTGATGCCACGACCGTCGTCGGAGAGAACGAGCTGGAGCATCCCCGCGCGATGGCGAGCCTCCAACCGGATGGTGCCCGTTGGCGATTTGCCGGCCGCGCGGCGGTCCTCGGGCGCCTCGAGGCCGTGGTCGAGTGCGTTGCGGATCAAGTGGTTGAGCGGCGCCTCGAGCCGATCCAGGATATCGCGATCGACGCCGGTGGTCTCACCGGCGACCTCGAACCGAGCCTGTTTGCCCAGCTCTCGGGCCATGTCGCGGACCAACCGCGGGAAGCCGCGGACGCCGTCAGCCAGCGGACGCATCCGGCTGGTCAGCACTTCATGGTGCAGCCGGCTGGACAGGTCTTCGCTGCCCCGGGTGAACTCCTCCATCGCCTCGATCGTCTCGCCCAACCCCTGTGAGCTCTGTGCAGCCCGAGCCAGGGCCTTGGCCAAAAGCTCGCGCTCTGCGGCCGGCAGCGAATCTTGTCGGTTCGACAGCCGGTCTTCCAGGTATTGAAGCGTTTCCATCAGTCCAGTCTGCCGCGCCTTCAGCCGCCAAAGCGCGTCAACCAACGGCCGGAGCCGGTGAGTCTGCACCAGGGCCTCAGCCGCCAGACCCATCAACCGGGTCAGGCTCCCGGCCGTTACCCGCACGACCCGTTCGTGTTCTCGATCCCGTTCGCGAGCGGCCGGCTCCCCGGCCGAGGGTCCTCCAGGAATCTCTTCCTTCACGATGGGGGCAGGGGAGGGGGGAACATCCACAACAGCCGATGCTTTCTCTCCTCCTTGACCATCCACCACGACCGGGACGGGAGACGGAACCACCTCCGCGATCGGCGGCGCCGGCACTGGCGGTGACGGCTGGTGGTGCACCGCGGCCCGACCCTCCTTGATCGCCGACAGGTCCGCCACCAACGTATCGATCGAGCCGGCGTGCTCGGACTGCCAGGGCTCCAGCTCCGCATCGCCGAGCTGTGCGACCTGGACCAAGAGATCGACGCCCCGAAGCAGGATGTCGACATGCCCCGATTGAAGGACGAGCTTCCCTTTCTGCGCCGCAACGAAGCAGTCTTCCATCGCATGGGCCACGCGCACTGCGACATCGAGACCGACAATCCGCGCCGCTCCCTTGAGCGAGTGAGCCGCCCGCATGAGCGGGTCGATCACCTCGGGCGAGGCCACCCCCCCTTCGAGCGCCACCAGGCCCGTCGACAGCGTGGCGGTGTGCGTCTCCGCCTCCATCCGGAAGAGCTCCATCATCGAGAAGCTGCTCAGATCGCTGCTCAATGTCCCAGACTCCGCAACGCCGCAAAGACCCGCTGTTCGTCGAGCAAGCCGATGCTCCGCTCATTCCAGGACAAGACCGCTTGACTGAACCCGACCGCCGGATTGACCAGCGTCGAGGGAATACCGCGCAACTGGCTGCGCGGCACGCGATGAACGCCCAACACCTCATCGGCCTCGAAAGCCCAGGCCTCGCCTCGGTCTCGGTCACGCACCACGACCAGCCGGGTTGACACGCCGGTGCCTTCCACACCCAGCAAGCCGCGCAGCGAGACACAAAGTTGAACCTGGCCTTGAAGGTTCACCAATCCCACGAGAACCTGGTTGGAGCGGTGGGGGATCCGGTGCACCGGCCGAGGCGTGGTGACCTCGGCAACAGTCTGGGTTCGGAAAGCCAGCCATTCCGCCCCGAGCCGGAAGATCAAGACGCTGACCGCCTCGCCATCGGGCCCCTGAGTGCCGTTGGCGCCCTCGCCTCGTTTCTCCCCGCGTGTATCCAGGGCGGCCGCGTCGGCGAGCCACCGGGACCAATCGGCCAGGTATCCCTCAGGCGCGGGGCGGTCGAAGAAGGTCCGGGCGGCCGCGGCGTACACCGGACAGTTGCGGCAGTGGATGAACGTGTTGAGCTCAGGGCAGCTCCGGTCGCCGGTCACACCGATCTTGTTCCAGCAGTCGCCGTCGCCGGGCTGCCGGCCTTGGAGATCATTCTCCGCGACCGAACGGGATGATGTCATCGACGCGTTCGTGGTCATCTCAGCTCACCCCTCTCCGCGGTCGTGGTTGCGATCCGCTCGGCCCGGCGACGGAAGCCGGCGGCCGCTACGTGGTCGCCACGGCGCTCGGCCAAGCAGCGCCAGCGCCAGCAGCGCCTCGTCGTGCCTCGGGTCGAGGTATACCGCTTTTCTGAAACAATCCTCGGCCCGCGGACGATCGCCGGCCGCCTGGCGAATCATCCCCAACAGGTAATAGGCCGAGGCGCTGGGGCTCTTCTGCTGGAGGTGTCGCTCGCAGGCCGCGATCGCCTCGTCGAACCGCCCGATGTTGGCCAACTCGGCGGCCCGGTCCAGAAGCGAGAGCGGCTGATCGACAGGGAGCGGCTTATCATCCACGGCTCTTGCCGAGTCGTCGCGCACACTGCTCGAAGCGATCATGCTCGACATCGGCGGCGGTGGCGCGAGCTGAGGTCGAGCCTGGTCGACACTGACGACCACACCCGCACTGCCGCGAGCCTTCCTCTGATAAGCAAAGCAGCCCGGGTCGCCAACCGGAGCGAACTTCGGCTCCGCCCCGGCCCAGTCAAACCGATCGGCGTGGCCGATGAAGAGCACGCCGTCAGGTGCCAGCAGCCGGTCGATCGCCGCGAGCACGCACGCGCGGGCCGAGGCGCCGAGGTAGATCAAAAGGTTGCGGCAGAACAGCACGTCATAGGGGGCAGTTCCCTCGAGCAGCCGGGGGTCGAGCACGCTGGCCTGGATGAACTGGACCGTCGCCCGGACGTTGGGGTCCAGCTCATAGCCCTGGGGATGCTCGCGGAAGGAGCGCGCGCGGTAACTCAGGTCGGGACCGCGGAAGGCGTTGGCCGAGTAAACCGCTCGACGGGCGATCGCCAGCCGGCCAAGGCTGACGTCGACGGCGTCGATCCGGAATCGCCGGGCGGGAAGCCCGAGGTCCAGGAGCGTCAGGGCGATCGAGTACGGCTCCTCTCCCCCGCGCAGGGCAGACTCAAAGCCCGGAGCGGCGGGCGCAACAGGTCACTTAGCCAACGCTCGCGAACGTACTCCCGGAGCCAATGGAACGGACGCTCATCGCGGAAAAACCAGCTTTCCGGGACCACGACCTCCTCGATCAGCTCTTGCAGCTCCAGCTCCGATTGGCTCAACCGGCGTTCGTACTCACCCAGGTCGTCCAGCCCCAGCTCGTTCATTCGCCGCCGCGCAGCGCGCAGAATCAGGTGAGAGCCAACCGCGATCGGGTCCAGCCCGATCCGAGTCGCCAGCAGTTCCTCGATCCCACGCAGCTCGGCCGACATCAACGACTCCTAGAACTTGAACGCGGATTCCTGGCCGATTGCCGCTCCTTCGAGCGCGGCTTCCCGAAGCCTCTCGACCGCGATTAACTGCACCATGCCTTCAACGGTCTGGACGATCGCACCCAGGTAAGGAGCCTGTGGCAACTGCACCGCAGGGGGGCTCACCTGCTCGGGCCGCACGGTGATCAAGTCGCTGACCCGCTCGGCAATCAGCCCCAAGATATCCAGGTCTGGGTCCAGGTCCGTCGGGGTACTCCCGCCGTCCTCGATCGAGTCCTGTCCAGTTTGATTGCGTCGATTGGGATCGCCGGGCCCCGCGTTGACCACAATGATGCGGGTGCTGAGTCGGTCCGGACAAGGAGGGGCGTCCAGGAGCACGCTGAGGTCGATGACGGGAACGACCTTGCCGCGATAACCGAGGAGCCCGGCCAGGTACGCGGCGGCATGCGGGACGGGGCGGAGCTCGACCCGGGGCACGAGCTCGACGATCCGCGCCACAACGACCGCGTAGCGATTCGCACCGGCTGTGAAGGTCAAGAGGAGCATGGTTCGTGCGCCAAGGCCGGATTGGGCCAGGTTCAGGACCCGGTTGCGGGACGGGGTAATGCCACGGGAGCGGTCTCGGCCGCACTGAGGATGAACCCGGAGACTTCTTCCTTCAGGCCGCCGACGGCCTCACGAAGGCGGTCGGTCGCCTTGTTGAACTCCCGGATTGACATCGACGTCTGGTTGGCCGCCTCACTCACGCGGGACATCGCCTCGCGGATCTGGTCGGCTCCTTGCGACTGCACGCGCATGCCCTCGGTCACCTGGTCAAACCGCTGGTGCAGGCTCTGGACGCCGGCAATGATCTGGCCGAGTTGACCGCCGATCTGCGCCACCTCACCGACGACCTTGCGGACCTGTTCGCTGAACTTGTCCATCTCCATCACCCCGGCCGAGACACTGTACTGCATTTCCTTGACCATCCGCTCGATATCGAGGGTGGATACGGCCGTCATGTCAGCCAGACGGCGGATCTCGCGTGCCACGACCAGGAAACCCAGGCCGTACTCGCCGGCTTTCTCGGCCTCGATCGCCGCATTGATCGACAGCAGGTTGGTCTGGTCGGCGACCTTGGTGATCGTGGTCACGACCAGGTTGATGTTGGCGGCGCGCTCGCTGATGACCGACAACTTCGAGCCGATCGAGCCGGTCGACTCGGCGAGTTGCCGCATGGTCCCGTCCATGCCGGCCAAGCTTTGCTGGCCGGTGGTCGCCATCTGGGAGGTCTGGTTGGCGACCTGGTTGACCTCGTTCATCGTCTTCAAGAGCTCCTGGCTGGTGGCCGAGATCTCGTTGACGGCCGCGGCGGCCTGGTTGGTCGAGGCGCTGTAGTCGTAGACGGACTGCTCCTGCTGCCGGGAAGCGGCGGATATCTCGGTCGCGGTCGACAACAGCGTGATACTCGATCGCTGGATCTTGCCGATCAGTGAGCGGAGGTCCTGGATCATCTTGCGGACGGCCTGGAGCAAGAGGCCGGCCTCGCCAGCGCCCGGCCTTCGCAAGTGACCGTGAGATCGCCGGAGGCGACCCGACCGGTCACGAATGCCGCTTCGCGGATCGGTTGGGTGATCGTCCGCGCCAGCCAAAGCGCAACGGCCGTCACGACCAAGACGGTTGTCGCCAGCAGCCAGGCGATCGCCTTCCGCTGATTATTGATCAGCGCGAACGCCTCATCGACGTCTTGTTTGACCACGATCCCCCATCGGAACGAAGGAAGATACGACCAGGCGGCGAGGACCGGCTGGCCGCGATAGTCGATCGCTTCGCCGTAGCCGCGCCCACCCTGCACGGCCCTCTGCATGGCACTTGCCTCACTACCGCCGATCCGCCCCTGGTACTTCATAGCTACGTCCTGGAGGTGACGTGGTGGAGCAACGAACGTGAAGCCCTGAGCGGTACGCATTGTCACGACCGCCTCCCCGGTCGCGCCCAATCCGTTATAGTCGTTGAAGACCCGGAACACGTGCGGGTTGAAGAGCTCGAGAGCCACGAATCCAATCACCCGCCCTTGAACGTTGAAGACCGGACCGGCGATGAACGCCGACGGCTCGCTGTGGCCCGGGTACACCTGGTAATCCGAGATCTCGACCTGCATCAGCGTGCGAACCCGGTCAAATACTTCGGCGAGCTCACTCCCCTTCTGTGGACCGCTCAGGAGGTTCGAACCGAGATCCAGATCGTCCTTGAGCTGGAACAGAAGCGTTCCATCCGTGTCGAAAACGAAGTAGTTGGCATAACCGAACGATTCGGCGAAATGGGCCAGGCTAGCGCGCAGCGGGCGCGCCATTTCGACGTAGCCCGGTGAATCGAGGGGCTCCTTGCGGCGGAGGACGCTCAGCTTCTGCACCCCCTCCACCAGGGACGGAGCCCGGCTCGCCACATTCAGGTCAGCGAGGCGCTCCCGGACATAGATGTCGAGCTGGGTGATCTTGGCCTCAGCGACCGCCATCAGCCCCAGACGCACCGTTTTCTTCAAGGAATCGGTGGAGAGATACGAGATCACATACGTCAACACAACGCACGGAATCAATGAGATGAGCAGAAACCAGAGCAGCAACTGAGTGGTGATGCTGAATCGGGACAGTCTGAACGAATCCAATCGCGAGCTCATGGTCAGTCGCACCCGAAGGAATATTGATTTGATTAAGGAGAAGAAATCCGTACGGCCGATGCGACGGCCTGAGCCGGCCTCAACGCCGCGGTCAAGGATCTTGAGCCGGGCACGGCCGTAGTCAGGCGTCCGCTTCCACCCTTGCCAGGGTTGGCCCAGCCGCCCCAGCCTCGGTACAGATCGTTCAGAAACGATTCCCATTCCGACTGCGAGCGGGAACGAGGATAGGGAATCGGACGTATCGGCTTATCCGTGCTCCAGACCAGGTCGAATTGGCCGTCGCCTCGGATCCGCCCAATGGAGACCGGCCGCCAGGTGTGCTGAGTCTCGCTGTCCACCGTCACGATCCCCTCCGGTGCATTCAAGCTCTGCCGCCGGAGCGCCTTGATCACGTCGGCCACTTGGTCGGTCTGGGCCTCGGTGACCGCTTGCGCCGATAAGTAAACGCTGTTGTACGCCGCCTCGATCGCGTCGCTGGTGACGCGATCGCCGCCGTAAGTCGCCTTGAATCTCTGGACAAACGCACGGTTCTCGGGCCGGTCGATCGACTGGAAGTAGTCCCAGGCCGCGTAATCGCCGACCATGGCCTTGAGCGGGAGCTTGCGCAACTCGTCTTCGGCAATGCTGAAGCACATCACGGGCGTGCGCTCGGGGAGGATCCGCGCGGATTGCAGCCGCCGGTAAAAGGGGTCGTTGCTATCCCCCACCAACGTGCTGATGATCACGTCGGGGGACGCCTTGCCGATCGCGGCCACCGAATTCTCCACCGCGTTGCTGCCGAAGAGGATGTACGACTCGCCAGCACACTCGGCCCCCAATGCCTTGAGCTGATCCTTGATGATCTCGTTGACGCAGTGCGGCCACACATAATCCGTGCCGACCAGAAAGAACTTTCGTGCCTTCAATTTCTCGAAGCACCAGCTCACCGCGGGGATCACCTGCTGGTTGGGGGCCGCTCCGGTGTACACGATGTTGGGCGACTGCTCCAGCCCCTCGTAGGCCATGGGGTAAATCAAGAGGTGAGACTTCTGCTCGACCACGGGCTTGACGCTCTTGCGGCTGGCCGAGCTCCAGCAGCCAAAGATCACGCTGACCTTTTCCCGATCGATCAAATGCTCGGCTTCTCGGGCGAACGTCGGCCAGTCGGACCGCCCATCGGCGACAACTCCTTCCACGAGTCGTCCGCCCAGGAGTCCGCCCACCGCGTTGATCTCCTTGATGGCCAAGAGCTCGGCTTCAATCATCGACTTCTCGCTGACCGACGTGGAACCGGTCTCGGAGTGGAGAATCCCCACCCGGATCGGTGGCTCGATCCGACCGATCAGCCGGGGTGCGAACCAGACCATCGCCGCCACACCCAGGACCACCAATGCAATCAACACAGTCAGCCATCGCCTCATGGGCTACCCTTTTCTCGTTAACTCGATGATGCAGCACCGCAAGATGACCCTCATTTGCTTACCCCGCCGTGGCCGCCACGGACGATTTCTCCTTGGCCGGGTTGGCCCAGTTCCCGTCCCATCGTCGAAACAGAGCGTCGATGAACGCATCCCACTCTTCTCGGGTGCGCGAAGCAGGGTAAGGGATCGGGCGCACGGGTTTGTCCGAGGTCCAGACAATCTCGAACTGGCCGTCGTGGCGAATTCGGCCGATATACACCGGCCGCCAGGTGTGCCGGGTCTCGGGATCGATCGAGACGATTCCCTCGGCGGCGTTCAAGCTCTGGTGCGCGATCACCGCCCGGACCGCTCCCACGTCGTCGGTTCGCGCCTCCTCGACGGCTTGCGCCCATAGCTTCACACTGTTGTACGCCATGTCGACTGCGTCGCTCATCACGGCATCGGTGCCATATTTCGCCTTGAACTTCCGAACGAATTCCTGGTTTTGCGGGCGATCGATGCTCTGGAAGTAGTTCCAGGAGGCATAGTCGCCGACCATGTCCCGTACCGGAAACTCGAGCAGCTCCGGTTCGCCGACGCCGAAGGCGACGACCGGAACCCGCGACGGCCCGAGACCCGCCGCCACAAGTTTCGGATAGAACGCCAAATTCGTGTCGCCGGTCACCGTGCTCAGAATCACGTCGGGCTTGGCCTCTTTGATCTTGGCGATCAGGGGATCGACGTTGCTGCTTTCCAAAAGCAGATACTCCTCGCCAACCACCTCGGCGCCGAGCGAGGTGAGACAATCCTTGACGATCGCGTTCACGCCCTGGGACCAGATGTGATCCGAGCCAGCCAGGAAGTATTTCCTGGCGTTCAATTGATCGTAGGTCCACTTGACGGCCGGGATGAGGTGCTGGTTGGGAGCAGCGCCGGTGTAGACAATGTTGGGCGATTGCTCCAGCCCCTCGTAAGCATTGGGATAAAACAGCAGGTGATGATACTGTTCGACGATCGGCTTCACGGTCTTGCGGCTGGCCGACGCCATGCAGCCAAAGATCACACTGACTTTCTCGGTCTCGATCAAACGTCGCGCCTCGATCGCGAACGTCGGCAAGTCGGATCGCCCATCGGCGATCACCCATTTGACCGGTCGGCCCAGCAGCCCTCCCTCCGCGTTGATCTCCTCCAAGGCCAGCTCTTCCGCGGCGATCATCGCGTTCTCGATGATCGCCATCGAACCTGACTTCGAATGAAGAATCCCCACGAGGATCGGCCGCTCAACCCGCCAGCGAATATCGGGCGCGCGCAGATCAGCAACCCGCCGATCCCAATCAGCACAATCAGACCGACCCACCAACGTCTCATCACGCGCGACTCGTGTTCAAATTCAAAAAAACCGGTTCGGCCAAAGATCAAGGAGCCCCACAACAACCGGCTGGCCGTCACTCCGGAAATTGGCGTGGTTCAAAGTCGGCTATCATTTGGGCTATACTAGCCCGAAGCGTAAGCGAGGCGAACTCCAACCCTCGCTTACGCTTCGGGCTAGTATGATGGGCCCGGCGACTCCAAAAAGGTGTTACCAGAGGGCCTGAGTTGTTGAACCATGCCCGGAAATTCGGCTGAATCGTCACAGTTTTCCTGAGGCTTCTCCATTATACCTGATGCAAACTCATGCCGGACATTTCCGACGGCCTCCGCGATCGATTCTCGTCCAGGAGCCGCGTTCGGCCATCGGTTTCCTGTCATTTTGGCGGATGGCTTCGACTCAAAACATGAACCGGCACAATCGGCACATTTCGCGAAGCCCGGACATAGCCGTTCGGAGGAGTCCCGCTCAGAAATCACGTCGCTTGCTGGGGTCACGCATTGCATGTGCGTCTCGAGGCCGTTCCAATATCGCTCAGAGGGACTTCGATCTCAGCGATTGACAGGGAGACCGCAAGTTCTGATCCAGTGTCCCCTCGCGTTCACGTCCATCACGATGGTGGGTCGCCTTTTTGACCCGCTCGAGGAGGAGTCCGAAACCATGTCCCACGACGAGTCGAACCGCACGGATCGCCGCACGTTTCTTCAGACCGGTGCGCTGGCCACGGCCACGGCCCTGGGCCCGGCTCCCGGCCTGAATGCCCAGGTTGCTACCCCAAAGGCGGAGTTGCCCACGCGGCCCCTGGGCAAGACGGGTATCGAGATCACCATTCTGGACCAGGGGACCGGCAAGGGGCCCGATGTCGACCGGCTCCTGCGGTACGCGTTCGCGCGCGGAGTTCGGGCCTTCGACACGTCGGAGACCTATCACTCCGAAGCCGCCTTCAAAAGATGGTTCCAGCAGGAACCCGCCGTCCGCAAGCAAATCTTCCTCGTCACCAAGGACGCGCCCAAGACCCCCGCCCAACTCCTGGGGATGCTCGACAAGCGGCTGGCCGCGCTGGGGACCGACTACGTCGACCTATTCTTCATTCACAGCTTCGGCGATTACCATTCACTCGACGACGCCATGGCCATTGTCAAAAGCAAGGAGCTCAAGGAGGCGTCGGAGGCCGCCAAGAAGTCGGGCAAGGCCAAACTGGTGGGCATCTCGACCCACCACAAGGACCGTGCCCAGTTGATCCAAGCGGCGGCCGAGGCAGGGATCGTCGACGCGATCATGCTCCAGTATCGCCCCTGGCTCGACAAGGACTCCGCGCTCAACAAGGCGATCGACGCCGCGCACAAGCGGGGGATCGGCCTGATCTCGATGAAGCAGATCGCCGGCAACTTCCTCGGTGACAAGCCGCAGGGAAATATCCTCCAGGAAGTCGCCCGCCGCGTGCCGGTACTCGCCGCGCGGAAACTCACGCCATTCCAGGGCCTGCTGCACGCGATCTGGAGTGACGAGCGCCTGAGCGCGGTCTGCACCACAATGCGCAACACCGACCACATCCGTGAGAACACCGACGCCGCGAGCCGGTTCGAGCCACTGAAGGAGGCCGACATCCGGCAGCTCCGCGACGCGACGCTGGCTCACGGCTCGATGCTCTGCGCCGATTGCGACGGCCGCTGTTCGGTCGCCGCCGGCACCAGGGCCGAGCTGGGCAACCTGACCCGGTTCCTCACCTACCACGAACACCACGGCGACCGCTCCGAGGCCGCCGGCTTTACGCCGAGCTGGCCGCCGAAGCTCGGGATTGGTCCGGAGCCGACCTCGACGCTGCCCACGCCGCTTGCCCCAATCGGCTTGATTTCGCCAGGCTCCTGCCTAAGGTTGACCGACACCTGGCTTGAGTCCGGTTCATCGCGAAGGATTCCCACCGGCAATGTTCCGCGACGGCTGTGCTCCCGAACCGAAAACGCCGTTGCCACCGAACGTTCTTTTTCAACGGCCCGACACAAGGCGAGAATGCGGATCGGGAGACGGAGCTCCCTCCTACAATTCCTGTAGGAGCCGGCTCTGTCCGGCGATCGCTCTAGCCTTGTCTCGGGCCATAGTTCATTTTGGCGGCGGTCGCATCTTGCAGAAAAAGCCTGATCGCCAACGGTCCCTCGCGACACTACTTGAGAGCATCGACAATCCAGGCGCATTCTTCAGGGCACGTAAACCGTGATCGGCGAATCCTCCCGCGCAGCAACGAGATACCTGTCGGACCTGTTCCGGAACGGGACACCGGCCGTCCTGAGCGACCCCGAGCTGCTGAGTCGGTTCGCCTCGCGCCGAAGCGAGCACGACGAGACTGCCGAGTTGGCCTTCGCCGCGCTCCTGGCTCGACACGGCCCGATGGTACTTCGCGTCTGCCGCGCCGTGCTCGGTGATCGGCACGAGGTCGAGGACGCCTTCCAGGCGACCTTCCTGGTGCTGGCGGTCCGGGCGCGGTCGATCCGTCATCGAGGTTCGGTGGCGTCCTGGTTGCACGGTGTGGCGCTGCGAGTCGCGGCCTCGGAGCGCACGCGGGCGGCACGGCGACGGCGGCACGAGCTGGTCAGGGCCGCAATGACTTCATCCACGACCTCAGATGCGGAGAGCGATCCAGTGTATGACGACGAGCTGACCCTCGTCATCCAGGAGGAGATCGGCCGCCTACCCGAGAAATACCGGGCAGCGGTGGTGCTTTGCTACCTCGAAGGTCTGACCCACGAGATGGCCGCCGAACGCCTTGGCTGGCCGGTGGGGTCGGTGAAGAGCCGGTTGGCCTGGGCTCGCGAGCGACTTCGCGTGCGGTTGACCCGACGGGGCTTTGCCCCGCCGACCCTTCCTTTCGACCGATCCGGATCGTCGCGAGACGAGGAATTGGCCCCGACCGCGGTTCTGCTTGGGACCCGCCTGGCGGATGCCACGTTGCGCGGTGCTTTGAATGCGGGGCTGGGAAAGAGTGCGTTGGCCGGGATCGTCTCGGCCGAAGCCGTTGCGTTGATGGAAGGGATCATCAAGTCCATGACCAATACCAAGCTGATTCTGATCACGGCCGCGGTCCTCGTTGCCGGATTGGTAGCTACCGGCGCGGGCGTGATGGGGTATTCCGCGACCCGCCAAGAGAACCCCGCTGGCGCCGGCAATCTAGGCCAGGACGCTCGCCAACCGGTTGCGGCCTCTCAGGTCACGCAGGAGTCCACCCCGTCCTACCGGCACGAAACCGCCCGCGGATCAAGGTCCCCTTGTGATCCGGGCCGAAGTGGTCGATCCGGAGGGGCGCCGTCTGTCCGGAGCCGACATCATCGTGACGGTCTGGTATTCGCGCGGCTCCGCGGAAAATGAGTCCGTCCTTGAGCGGACCAGATCCGATGGCGACGGGCAGGTCCAGCTCGAGCTCGCGCGCGAGCGCCCGGGTGCGAGGATCCATCATGCGACCGTCTGGGCGTACCAACGCGGGCATGCATTTGCGACGACGAACGTCTTGCTCACGGGAAAAGCGCCCCCTTCTGTGATTCGCCTGACTCTGGACCAACCGGCGAAATGGACAATTACGGTCCTCGGCCGCGGATGACCGGCCCATCGCGGGACTTCGCCTCACTCCGCGCTCGCTCCGCGCACGAATCGCCTTTCCCTGACCCTTCCCGATGGATGGCTCGAGCCGTTGACGGTGACCACGGACGCCAAGGGCGTGGCAACGCTGACCTACTTACCTGGAATCATGACGCCGCTGTCGATCCGAGTAGCTGGTCCCGGAGTTGCCCCGCATACGTTGCCACTCGACGTGCCGCAGGGAAAGGACATCGTCCTCAAGCTGGGTCGGTCAGGGAAAGTGGTCGGAATCGTCCGTGCGGAATCCGGTGTGCCGCTGGTCGATGTCCCGGTGGAACTCTGGGTCCAGGGGTCGGGGACCCTGCCGAGCGATGTCGGCAACCCGCGCGGTAATCGGCGGGTCACGCTCGACGAGATCCTCCGGCTCGATCCTCGGCCGCTGAAAACAGGACCTCAGGGCGCGTTCCAGACTCCATCCACCCTGCTGGGTGGTTCGACCTATCGCGTGTCCATCCGGCACGACGGGTTCGTGCCCTTTGTCTCCGACTGGATCACGCTCAACGGTGAATATGCCGCGATTCCCGCCATCCGTCTTCAACCACTCCAGAAGGTGACGGGGCGGATTAATGACCGGCAGGGCCGCGCCATCGCCAGTGCCCGGGTCTTCCTGCCGGCGGGTGGTCCCGCGACGGTAACCGATGCCGAAGGGCGATTTACACTGGCCGGCATCAATCCCGGAAAGACCGTCATCCTGGTTCAGCAGACGGGATTCCGACTCCAGGGCTGGTTGGTGGATCCGTCGGCACACGTCGATGCGGGATTGTTGACCTTGGTGCGCACGAGCGAAGCTCCCGGCTCGATCATGAAGCCACTGCCTGATCCGATCCCGCCCGAGGAGTCGCGAGCCCTGGCGGATCGCCTGCTGGAGCCATACTTGCGTGACCCGATGGAGAACGGCGATGACCACGCCAGACTGGCGGCCATCTCCGCCCTGAGCGAATTCGACCTGGACCGCGCGCTCGAGTTTGTTACAGAACGGTAAGTTCCGTGATGATGATTCCTACTATCACACGATCCGGGGATCATTGGCGGCCAAGCTTGCGAAGAAGGACCCCGCGCGGGCCGAGGCCCTGGCCGAGGCGATTCCTGTTGTACAGACAAGAATCAACGTACTCGCGAGCATGGCCAAGGCCCTTCCCGCATCTGAGCGTGGCCGGAAGAAAGCGCTGTTAGAACGAGCCACCACGCTGCTCGGGGCGAATCCCGCGAGTCGCCTGGGGCTCGTCTCAGCGATCGCCGAGCAATGGCTGGACATGGGCGAGCTCGATCGTGCCCGGCGCGTGCTGAAAGTGTGGAAGATCTCGAGCGACGTGTTCCAGACCGGTTTTCTGAGCCAAATGGCGCGGCTCGAGCCCGATCAGGCCCTCGCGTGGATGCAGAAGCTTCCGAATGTCCGCGGTAATCCCTCCTACCGCGACCTTGAGCTAGCCGCGGTCGCTGTCCAGCTCGCGACCGATCATCCGGCCGAGGCCGAGCAGGTCTTCAATCTGCGGGAGGGAAGCGGGGACCAGGACGTTAGCGTCGGGTATGAACTGCAACTCTGTCAACGGCTGGCTCGAGTCGATCCGGCACGTGCCCGTCGGGTCGCCGCGTCGCTGAGCGGCATCGGGAAACGCACCTGTGCCTGGGCATCCGTGGCCTTCGGCCTGACGGAGAAGGACAAGGCCGGTGCATCCGAGGCGATGGACCACGCGATCCAGGAAATCGATCGGCTGCGGGAATCGGGACCGGGACCAGAACAGATCTATATTGCAGGCAGCACCCGCTTGATGTACCCGACCAACCCCGCCGCCGTGATTCTGCCGGTCGTCGAGCGGGTCGCCCCTGAACGGCTGGCCGAGGTCTTTTGCGCGCACCGTTGCGCTTCATCCTCGGATCGAGACTGACCGCGAAGACCTGCTCTGGAGGTCTTACATCGGCTTCGAGTGCACGCTGCTCGCGCGCTATGACCGCGACGTGGCCGCCGCGCTCTTCGAGCCGATGGATTCTTACCTCCACACACTCGCCGCACAAAAGGGCCCGCACGACAAATTCACTCCCAGCGTGATCGTGGCCAAGGCCTGTCTTGACCCTCGGGCCGCCGTTGCGCTCCTGGAATCCCTGACACCGCCTCGGGATTTCAGCCTATCGAACCCAGCTCATGAGGCGCGGCTCAGGCTAGCCGAAGTGCTGGGCCTGTCGGCCGAAAAACGATGGAAGCGTCTCTGGCGATCAACGGGAGGCCGGGGCCCATTCGATGATTGATCGCACGGCGCTACGGCCAGCTAGAGCGATTTACTTACGGGTTGCGCACGCCACGACAGCAACGGCGATCATACTAGCCCGAAGCGTCAGCGAGGCGACACAGCCAGAATCCTCGCTGACGCTTCGGGCTAGTATGGGCCGTGCGCAACCGAAGCGTAAACCGCTCTAGACCACATTACTCAACCGCGGCGTGCCGCCTCGATTGCAGCGATGTCGATCTTTTTCATCTGCATCATCGCATCGAACGCGCGCTTGGCGACAGCGGGGTCGGGATCGGTAACCGCTTTCGTCAGGGCGATCGGCGTAATCTGCCAGGACAATCCCCATTTGTCCTTGCACCAGCCGCACGCGCTCTCCTGGCCGCCGTTGCCGACGATCGCGTTCCAGTAGCGATCCGTTTCGGCTTGGTCAGCGGTTGCGACCTGAAACGAGAACGCTTCGTTGTGCTTGAACGCAGGTCCGCCGTTGAGCCCGAGGCACGGAACGCCCATCACGGTAAACTCGACGGTCAACACGTCCCCTTTCTTCCCCGACGGAAAGTCTCCCGGTGCGCGGTGCACCGCGCCGACGGATGAATCGGGAAAGGTCTTGGCGTAAAACCGCGCCGCGTCCTCGGCATCACCGTTGTACCAAAGGCAAATCGTGTTCTTTGCTTGGTTCGCCATATCATTTCTCCCTTATGGTAAGCGGCCTGATACCAGCGACATTGGCTCAGCCGACATTTACCCGTTCCCGCCATAAAGTTTGCATTTCCTGTACCGTTTCTGCTAGGGCCGAGCGCCAGACCAGGCTTGAAGAGAACGAATTCATTTGAACATTACGCCAGGATGGGACATCGCTCGGCAAACCGCGACTGATAGCACGGCCCTTATTTCGCTGGAACCCGCACGTAACGCGCATCGGTCGGACACGCCAGAGCGGCAGTTGACCTAACGTAGCCAACCTGAAAAAGTTCAAACCCCGCCAATAGTCGCTATTGCAACTACTGACGGGATTTGTGTTTGCGAAGAGTCAGGGCGACAAGACGCAGTGAGAGCTTTTTATCGCCGGTGTCCGGGGTTGGGAAGCCTACCCGCGTCGGCGGCTGGATGACAGAAAGCCTGTCGAGCACGTGGCTTAGCGAGTCACGATGTCTTTCACCCGCTCGCCCAGCGCCGCTGCGATGGTCCCGCCGCCCGGCGCCATCTTGTTCATCACGTAGGCGAAGGTCATGCGGCGATCCGCGTCGATAACCACCAACGAGCCGCCATAACCGCCAAAGGCACACCCCCGGCCTTCCGGGAACAGGCCATAACCGACGCCCCACTTGCTCGGGATGCCGATCACGAGGTCGATCCCGTTGCTTTGCACTTCGAAGATCCGGTCGATCGTCGGCGGCGAGAGCAGCCGGACGCAATCGACCTCGCCGCCGCAGGCCACCGCCGACTGGAGGCGCGCCAGCGAGCGGGCATTGCCATGGCCGTTGGCCGCACCGATGTCGGCGCGCCGCCAGCCTTCGGTCCAGGTCGTTTCCGGGGTCATGACCGGGTTGCTCATCGACTTGAACGCCACGCTGTTGGGGTCCAGTTGCATCGGCTCGGCCGGCACCGGCGCCACTGGCGGTGGCACCACGCTGGCGACGCGATGGAACTCCGACGGCGACAGGCCGATGTGGAAGTCGGCGCCCAACGGCCCCGCAAGATGCGTGGCAAAGAACTCACCCAGGCGCTGGCCGGTGATGCGCCGGATCACTTCGCCGATCAGGTGGCCGTAGTTCAGCGCGTGGTAGCCCGAGGCCGTCCCGGGTTCCCACCAGGGCGCCTGCGCGGCCAGCAGGGCAGTCGACTTGTCCCAGTCGTACATGTCCTCGAGGGTGATCGGCTGCTCCCAGCCCGAGACGCCCGACATGTGCGACAGGAGATGGCGAACCTTGACCCCCGCCTTGCCGTTGGCCGCGAACTCGGGCCAGTACTTGGCGACGGTTGCATCGAGGTCGAGTTCACCACGATCGACCAGCACGAGCGCGGCGAGCGAGGTCATGGACTTGGTGGTGGAGAAAACGTTGGTGATCGTGTTCTCGGTCCATGGTACGGTACGGACCTCGTCGGCCCAGCCGCCCCACAGATCGACCACCATCTCGCCATCGATGTTGAGGGCGAGCGAGGCGCCGAGGTCTTCGCCCGACTCCAGTTTGGCGGCGAACAGCTCGCGCAGAGGGTCGAAGCGGGCGCTGCACGTGCCGCCCAGCGCCGTCGGGTGATCGCTCATGAGGCCTCCGTTCATCAATCACAGTTGAAGCTGACGCCGATGTAATATGGCTAATTGTAGGTGACCGTCCTGCTGCCCAACAAGTATTGCGAAATCTGGTCGGACTCCTTGGGTAGCCGGGGTCGAGTACGAAGGACGACGTCACCGGCGATGGTGCCGCGGCGATCGGTTGCTATCCGGCCTCAAATCAGTCACGATGATCGCTCCACTGACAGTTGTCGATGGTGCGAGATCGTGATCGATGAAAAACGCGGGTTGGCTCTTCCTGGCGATCCTCATCGCGTATGGCTGCGCCGTGGTCGCGCCGCTTCTGCGATACCGGCTTCGGAGTAGGGTCGGCGCTTTCGTCGGCTGGTGCTTTGTGCCGATCATCCTGGTTTGCCCATTGCTCATCCCGTCCGCGAATGTAGGGCTGCGGGCCGCATCCGTCTTTGCAGCGGGCGACACCACCTTCAAGATGGTCGAGTACTTTCGCCATTGGGGCAATGTGGAGCGGAGCATAGTCCTTCGCGATTACTACCGCTTCTTAATCCCGTTCCCAGTATTCTCCTCCGTCTATCCCGATCACAAGCGGCGGTTGCTACGTCCGGAGAGCCCTTGGCCGCAGGTTCTGCGTCTCTTCGGTGGGATCGTCGGTATCACCATCGCCCTCCAGGCGATCAGAGCTCTATCCAGGTTCGCCCTGTCCGATCGAGCTTTGCGCTGAACCATGCCGTGATGTTGCTGACCTTCGTGTTCGCCGTTGAATCGCTCTCGCGAGCGCTATGCGGGCTCGAACGCCTGGCAGGATTCGACACAACTCCGATTATCCGAAACGCCTACCAGTCGCGGACTGTCTCCGAGTTCTGGCGACGGTACAACTACCGGATGCATGACTTCCTCTACCGCAACGTTTTCCAAGCAACCGGAGGCCGAAGCGCCCCGGTCCGTTCCATGCTGCTCGTGTTCCTAATCAGCGGTTTATTCCACGAGGTGGCGTTCGCGCTGGCGACCTCGCGACTGACCGGCTATCAGTTCGCGTTCTTCACGATCCAAGGGCCGGCGGCGCTCGCCTCGGGCCGCCTCGAGCGCATGGCGAGGCGAGGTGGGATTGCGGGCAAGATCACGGCTCACGGAGCCACGATCCTCTTCATTGCCGTCACGTCCGTCCTCTTCTTCGACGGGGTCAGCAAGATTTTCCCCTTCTTCTATGCCAGCCAGTCACCGCTTCCGTAGGAGCAGACCACAATCCATGGCTGTATCCTCCCGAGCCGGTAGCCAAGCCATATCGTTGCGATTTTGTAAGCGCCGCGTAAACGTGCTTTGGGCTCGGCGGAGTGGGCGGATAAGCGGGATCTTGCGTGTGTCGGTCCAACACATCAACGCGCGCCACAGCCAGGGCACGCAAGGAATCGACACGGAGCACTCCGAAACTGGCTCATGTTAGAGCGCCTCACGATTGAATTGAGCAAGTGTCGCGGCCGAGGCGAACCACGCCCCCTTAACCTGGGGTATTGAAAAGTTGGTCTTGTACATGCCTTGTCTTCAACCGGATTCCATTGCGCCGTCCCCCCCTTGAGAAGGGGGGGCAGGGGGGGTATCCCCGCGTAACCACAGCCTGGTGCGGTTCCGGGACGGCTGTCCTCCGCGGAATTGTCGCATCGGCCCAACTTACTGGCTATGCCTTTTACCCCCTCTGCCCCCCCTTCTCAAGGGGGAGACGCACCGATGACGCGCAACAAAAACACACCTCCTGAATCCACCCTTCGAGCTCGGTAAACCCTAACTTTTCAACACCCCAGATTAAGGGGGGTGACCACGCGTGCCCAATCCAATCGCTAAACGCTCTAACGACGGCGTTTTGTCTCACCCTCGAATGACGAATTAGGCGTCACGATGACCTCGTGACGGTCGCCTCGGAATTCAACATCAAAGTATTGCAACATTCCCGTATGACCCAGGAGCAGCCCGTTTCATAGGGTAGTTCATGAACCCGACTATGGCTTTCCAAATGAATGTCTCGCCGCCGTCGCTGAGGTGAAGATCCACTTGCGCGTAGCGGTACGAAAGCTGACCCCCACCGGCGGCAGTGCCACCGCCCAATGGAGCATTCGACAAATCCATACCCAAGGCTGGAGCAAGTGAATCCGGGAAAAGTGTGTCATCCGACCCGGAATCTAGTGTCGCGTCGCACGCCACAAAAGCGTTCAGGCTGGCGAGCCCGATGGCGATAACAGGGCGATAGCGGTATTTGTCGCCGCCGAGCGACACGATCGACTCAGGGGTACGTCGCTGGATATAGGGGAATCTCATGACTACGTCGTCTCGCGACGTCCGCCTTGGCAGACGCGGGTTGTTGGTCTAGATTTCGGTGTCGTCGCTGACACCTTCAAAGACGCACAGGCTTGGATTTTCGCCTGCTTCAACCACCAACTTATACAGCGTCCCATGGTCCTTAGCGTGAGCGATGACATGCGTCCCATCGGGACTCCAGGCAATGACTTCGCCGATGTAAGGAGTCAGCGAATCGGGGGCCACGCGAGGTCGATTGAACAAGTATGCTCTCATGGTATCCATAAAAGCATCAGAGTTTTCTGACTGGGGGTCTTCCGATAGAAGACTCGTGTCTTTCTTTTTCTGCTCGGCATCCATGGAGGCAGGAATAGCTGAGTCCTGCGTTAATGTTAAATCTCGCGTGCTTCGCTCTGCTATCATGTCGGGTGAGGCCGATACGGACTGTCGCGTGTCGAGACGGTATTGGACCGGCTTAATTTCAGTGCCGGTCGTCGGGGTGACACGGATCAGGAAGGCATCCGCTACTCCATACTGGATGATGGCGTCCGGCGGTACCCCAACGTCGAAAGCATGGGCAAGATGTGCAAGTTGCCTTTCGATGAGTTGCCGCGGCGACGCTCTCACCACGTGCTTCATTTCTGGCCAGCAGGCAACGGCGATCGAAAAAACATGTCCATGCGACAGAAGAATCGGTGAGGTTTCGATCAACCGTGCAACGCACGACGTCATGTCCGAACAGAGGTCCAATGCCCAGGGAGCACCGGTTCCCTCGAAACGCTCCCAGACAACTTCGTTCGTATCCCTCAGTGACAACACTCCTCCCGCGGCAGCCGTGGGAGATGACCTTACGACAGGGTCGGTCAACCTCTCATCTGTCCGTGTTGACGAGAGAGACTTCTGTTCGGACGAAAGTAGCCCACCCTGTTGTCCCAATTGGCTCCCGATAGACATGAATCGTCCCAACTTTCTAAGGGTGTGCGCGTCAGAGATACTCGCCAGAATCCCCATCTCTCATGATACCAGGTTGACGGAGAACCGTGCGAGGCGTAGGCGCCGTGTGCAAAGAAATCACGTCGCCTGTTGGAGCCACGCATTGCATGCGCGTTCGAGACCGTTCCAAATCGCTCAGAGGGATCTCGATCTCAGCGCTTTGACAGGTATCGAGCGGCCTTGACGCCGGATGCCGCGCGCCGCTCCAATAACAGACCGACTACTCTGTTTTTTGGAGACGCCGCCTTGAGAACCGCCAGGCAGCCACAGGGCGATAGAGACGCGGGAGAAGATCCTCGGGGAGGCGGCACGGCTGTTCGCCCTGAAAGGCTTCCACGACACGAAACTGGAGGAGGTCCAGAAGGCGGCACGGGTCACGACCGGGGCGTTCTTCCACCATTTTGGCGGCAAGGAAGATCTTGGATTCGCAGTCATTAACCGCCACATGGAAAATCGCCGGCAGTTACTGCAAGAGATCGAGAAGACCCTGCCGCTACCGAATGAGGCTGACCCGTTGCAACGGGTGTTCCTCCGTCTGGATGCGATTCAGGAGATGGTCCGGCGACGCGAGCGAGGGAAAGGCGGCTGCATCATCGGCAACCTGAGCACGGCCCTGAGCGACTGTCACGATGGGTATCGGAAGCGACTGGCCGAATGTTTCGACGAAATGGCCCAGGAGTTTCGGCCTCACCTGGACGCGGCCGCCCGGTCGCTTCGGCCCACGCGGCGGCCGGACACCCGCGATCTGGCCCGCTACATCATCACGGTCATCGAAGGTGCGATTATGCAAGCGCGCCACCTTTAGCGACGCCAAATTGCTGCCGCGTCAGTTCTCGTTCTTGAAAGAACACCTAAAAAAAGCCTTTGCTTCGTGAATCTCGATCAGCGTTCATCGGGTAGCACTTGGGGACAGAAACAAACCAACCAGTCGGTTTTACTATGAGGTTTCGGGCTCACGCCCCGATGTCCAAATTCGCAGAAGGAATTTGCCATGAGCCGCCTCACGATCTTAATCCTCGTTCTCACCATGATCGCGACTGGCTGCAACACGGCCGCGGCGAATGAGCCCAGGGTTGCAGATTCCGCTGAAACCAAATATCTGAGCTTTCAAGCTCATGACCGGCCTCCATGGATATGCGGGCCCTCCGCCAATGCCCGGCCATTTTGCGCTCAGCCAAGGGGCAGTTGGAGGAGTTTGTTCACTGATGTGGTCAAGGCGATCGGAATGACGGGAGATGCCCGGCACAAATTGGGATTCGCCGTCGGGCCCCTCTGTTTCGACATGCTCCGACGAGGAAACGCGCCAGTTCATCCACGATTCTTTTGCGGTCGCCCGGGAAAACGATGTGGCCGTTGCCTTTCACATTGATGATTCGATCTGTTGGGGAGAACGCAAGGATCTGTTGTCCAATCCCGACAACATCGAGACCGCGGACTGGAAACAAATACCCAACACGGGCCGGCGCGCTGATTGGGGTCCCAAACCCACCAGGTTTCCGCCCCAGATGTGTTTCAACAGTCCCGATGTTCAGGCCGCCGTCAAAAAAAGAGCCTCCCTGATCGGAGCGGAAGTCAAGAAACGAAATGGACGCACTCAAGAGCTCGGGCAAGGAACATCTCTTTGCGGGCCTCATCGCCGGATGGGAGACGCAGATCGGCCGCGACTTTGAAACGGACCGTCCCCTGGGTTATCGCGCCCTCAGCCATCGGGGATTCAGCGAAAGCAATCCGCCCAAGGATCCGGACCTCGAACGGGTCCAGCATCGTCAAGGAGTTCATGGAGCTTTGGGCCAATTCTCTGCACGCGGCGGGAATTGCCCGTCGAGAAAATATTCTGCCACATCGCTTTCACGTCACAGGGACTGGACGCCAACGGACGCTAAAGACTCCTGGTGCGAAAAAAGTTCAATTCGCCCTGCCCGAGGTGGCCTTCAGTTCCGCTTACCGTCCGGGATTTTCCACCTACCCTGAGGGGTCGACCTTCAAGGAAATTTATGCCGTTCTGGCCGAGCACGGTTCTCCCGGCTGGATTTCCGGCGAGGGCACCAACGTGTCCCCCACCGGAATGCCCGGCGAACCCACCATGGAGACCTATCTGGGGCGGATGTTTAACCACGGGGCGGTGATGGTGAATATTTTTTCCTGGGGTATTGGCGGCGAGGCCATGCGCAACAACTTCTTTCGCCGGGCCACCGAGAATCCCGAGGCTTTGGCCGCCTATGCCAAATTCCTGCGGCACGAGACCCTGGTCGAATCCGCCCCCACCGGTTTTTCCGCCGCAGGCCTTCCAGGACAAGATGCACCGGATTCAAAAGGAGCTTCCCGACTGGGTTCAAAAATCGGGACAACAGGCGAAGATGATGCCCCTGACCCAAAAACTCGACGCGTTCATGAAGGACAGGAAATGGCAAGAACGTGGACAAGGTGGCTGATGAGATTCTTTCGATGATGTCGCAAGGAGAGAAGAATTGAGAGGAATGCCGGCATGGTTCAGATGACTTGCTTCGCGGGTAACATGAGCCAGGGTCGGAGTAAAGTCGCCTTTCGCGGAGCGAAAGCCGACACACCGTGTCGCTCGAGCCAGTTTCTGAAGTACGCCGTTTTTTCATGTGGATGCGTCCCATACGACATGAACTCCAACTGAAAGCAAGGCAACCCATGAAGAGCTTGATCCGTTTTCGTCTCGGTCTGATCGTTCTGGCCATGGTCAGCGCTTTCGGGCCTGCAATCCCGGCAACGCCGTCGCTCAGGTGCCTGATCAGAATCGCAAGGAACTCGTGGACGCCCTGGGCACGCCGTTCATCGTTTTCCGCGATAAGGTTCTGGACGAACTCAAGGTCTCGGAGGAGCCGAAGGAGAAGCTGCTTCAGCACGTGATGGAGCAGATCATGGAAACTGGCCCGTTTCTCGATTCCTTGGCCAAAGCCGGGGAGGAACGGGAAAAGAAGCTCAGCGAGCATCGTAAGAAAGCTCGAGGAAAAGCTCGCCAAGGTCTTGAAGGAGACCTTGAACCCAGAGCAGCTCACGCGGCTTCGTCAGATCGAACTCCAGCAGGAGCGTGGATTCGCCCTCGGCCAGGCCGAGCTAGTCAAGGAACTGAAAATCACGGACCAGCAACGGAAGCAATTCGTGGCCATCACGCAGGAATTGCAAAAGAAGGTTCAGTCCCTGATCAAGGAGGCGGAATCGGGAGGCAAGCCGGAGGAGATTCGACCGAAGGTTCTTCGAAATCCGGGATGAATCCGCCAAGAAGCTGGAGGCGGTGTTGACTGACGAGCAGAAGGAGCAGTGGAAGGACATGCTCGGCAAGCCGTTCGACCTGGGAGACTGGCTGCCGGCGAGAGGTCGCGATCGAGTTTGACAGCAGTTTCAACGAGTAAAGGAGACTACACATGGCATACGATGACACGCAAGTGGTTGAGTATTTGCGGAAGACCCACGACACGCGGGTGCTGTCCGATCGTGAAAAGCACCTGGTGGGACTTGGCCGTCACGATCACGCGGCGGTTGCCAGGTCTGCACCGCGCAACCGCATCCAGAAGGCGCGGGCAGCCGGCATCGGCGACGAAGTGCTCAACGCCCTCGTGGGGATCGTGTCGGCCGTCAATGCCGGGGTCTCCGCGGCCACTGCCCGCGAAGGCTTTCGCATGGCCGACGAAGCGCTCCAAGAGGCGTGCGGTGACCTGTGTTCTGCCGAAGTCGCCGCCAAGCGGTGAGCGAGAGCCACGATGAAGAACAGCCCAAAGGTTGGCACGACCGGCCAACAGCGGTTTGTTGTCGAGCCCAAACATGCGATCGATTTCGCCGACGGTGGCATGCCGGCCGTCCTTTGCACTCCCTGGTTGATCTGGTTTCTGGAGCATGCCGCGCGGGAGGCGGTCCTCCCTGTGCTGGAACCCGGCGAGAGCACGGTGGGAGGGCATGTCGACGTCCAGCACGTGGCGGCGACGCCGGTGGGCGAGACCGTCACTTGTTTGGCCCGGGTCGTCAACGTCGAAGGACCTGCGATTTCTTTTCAACTGGAAGCCCATGACGAACACGAACTAATCGCCCGGGGTTTCCATAGGCTGCGCGTTATCCACATCGATCGATTCGCCCAGAAGGTCAGCCGCAAGAGATCCGCCGAATAAGGAAGCCGTAGAAGGAGATTCTCAGCACGGCCTTTAAGTTCGAGGACTAAAGGGAACCTGAAAATGGAAGCAGATCATCAACCAACGACTCGGCGTAGCGTCCTCAAGGACTCCGCCAGCGCCGGAGCGGGGCTTGTTGCCCTGTCATCCTTGACCGCCGGTTCTTTCGCTGGTGTCTTGGGGGCCAATGATCGGGTGCGGATTGGCGTGATCGGTGACAGGCGGCCGAGCCATGCAATTGATGGACCACTTAATCCCCAAACCGCGTGAAGCGGTTCAAGGCGGGATTCCGCAATGGAAGACGAAGCCCGTGGCCGGCGCCGAGCTGATCGCCGTGGCTGACATCTACGAGCCTCACCGCAACCAGGCCGCCGCCAAGGCCGGTCCGAAAACGGCGAAGTTTCACGACTACCGCAAGCTCCTTGAACAAAAGGATGTGGATGCGGTAATTATCGCGGCCCCCGACCACTGGCACAAGCAAATGCTCATCGATGCGGTGGCGGCTGGAAAAGACGTCTACGTCGAGAAACCGGTGACTCATGCGATCGAAGAAGGCCCCGAGGAGATCCAGGCCGTGGAGAAAAGCGGCCGGATCGTGCAGACCGGGACCCAGCAACGCAGTTGGCCTCACTATGTCCAAGGCAAACAAATCGTCGCCTCAGGTGCCCTGGGTGTCGTGAGGCTGGTCGAGGCGTTCTGGTTCATGAATTACGGGCCGCGAGGCTGCTATGGGGAAAATCCCGCCGCAAGCAAACTCCCCCGGCGGACCTGGATTGGAAGGCCTGGCTGGGAACCGCGCCCGACCAGCCGTTCAACCAGATGAAATTCCGGGTGTGGCGGCAGTTTTGGGATTTCGGCGGCGGCAATCTCTGCGACTTGATGACCCACGCGATTGAGACCATTCACTGGTATATGGAGTGCGATACCCCGGCCAGTGCCGTCGCCATCGGTCACGCTTACGATTGGCCCTTTGAGTGCCCAGATGACTTGAGTTGTATTCTCGAATATCCCAAGGGCTTCTTGGTGACTTATGCAGGCTGTCACACGATGGGAATGGATTTCGGCAGCATCATTTTTCGTGGCACGAAGGCGACCCTGGAAATCAGTCGGGCGGCCCTGGCTGTGTATGAAGAAGATCGCGGCCGGGGTTGGCCGAAGTTCAACCGGACCGAGCGGCGCTGGCGGCCGGAACCAAAAACCTACATCGAATCGGAGTACGAGGGGACTGCCGATCATTTGCAGAATTGGCTGGAATGCATTCGCAGTCGTAAGGAGCCGAATGCCAACATCCGCGTTGGCGTGGCCGCCGCACGCGCCGCCCATATTGGCAACGCGGCGCTGCGCAGTGGAAAAAAAGTCAAGTGGGACGACACGCAGCAGAAGCTGGCTCTGGTGGAATAGGCTGGAGGCCGGGACGACGACAGGAAAGGAGCCACCTCATGCGCCGCGGTATCAACAAACGGTTGTCCGCGCTCATCGGGTTCGTCGTGATCGCCATTGGCGTCGTCGCGCGTGGCCGTGGAGACGACAAAAACGAATTTCGGCCGCTCATCAATGGCAAGGATCTCAGGGGCTGGGAAGCGACCAAAGCGGAACTGTGCAGTGTCAAGGACGGCATGATCATCGGCAAACAGGAAAAGGGCCAGCTTAAGAAAAACACATTCTTGGCAGCCAGGGAAAAATACGCAGACTTCGTTTTGAACTGACACCGAGGACTTCCCGCCGAGCGAATCTGCTCAAAGAGCTTGCCCATTTCCACATCATAGTGTCACTGGGCTCGCAGCGAAAGTGCTGCTAGGTTCGAGCAGACGGTAAGTCTGCGACGGCTATCATCCTTCTGATGTCCTCCCCCGGGCGCTGATCGCGCGCCCGCGGGAGGGAAGGCTGGCCACCGAGGGAGGATCGCGGTGGCACTCAGACGTAGGTCACGGCGCCATAGATGTTGTTGTTGCTGAAGGAGGCGATGTTTAGCGCGACCGTCGATTTATGGAGGGTGACCACTCCGCCGGAGGTGACGTAGAGACCGCCGCCGATGCCGTCGCCATTGGCTCCGCCGCCGTAACCGAGGCCGCCCAGGGCCAGGTTCAGGAGGATATCCGTCTGGTCGAGGGCCGCGGAGCCGGCCGCGCCGACGAACGTCCCGCCGCCCTCGCCGTTGCCGCCGTTGGCTCCGGAGCCGCCCTTGCCGCCTTGGGCCACGTTGAGGCTCAGCAAGCTGTTGCTGAGGCTGACGGACGACGTGTCCGAGGCACCACCGATGGCCACGGCGATGCCGCCGCCGATGCCGTCGCCGCCGTTGGCCCCTGCGCCGCCAGCACCGCCTTGCGCGAGGTTGCCCAGGAAGGAGGTGTTGGTGATGGTCGCGGTCGCGTCATTCTCGAGAGCCAGACCGCCGCCGACGCCATCGCCACCCGCATCGCCGCTGGTCCCGGCACCGCCGACCGCCGTGTTGCCGATCAGCGCGCTGTTGCTAAGCGCGAGACTCCCGCCGTTGCTCAAGATGCCGCCGCCGATGCCAGCGCCAGCCGGCGCCGCCGCTGGCCACGTTGTTGTTGATATTGCTGGAGGCGACGTTCAGCGTGCCCTGGTTGAAAAGGCCGCCGCCGGCGACGGCGGAGTTGTCGTTGACGTTGGTGCCGGTCACCGTGGTGTCGCCGAGGGAGGCATTGTTCATGCCGCCGCCATTGCCAGTGGCGGAGTTGCCGCTGACGGTGCAGTTGGTCAGCGTGGTGGTGCCAGAACTATGATAGCCGTAGTAGCCGAAGCCGCCGGTGGACACTCCGCCGCCGTTGCCAGTGGTGGAGTTGCCGCTGACGGTGCAGTTGGTCAACGTGGCCGTGGACGGGCCTCCCAAAACGCCGGTGGGGTTGCTGTTGCACAGGCCGCCGCCATTGCCCGTGGCGGAGTTGCCGCTGACGGTGCAGTTGGTTAGCGTGGCCGTGCCGCCGTAGGCATTCACGCCGCCGCCGCCGTCATTGCCAGTGGCGGAGTTGCCGCTGACGGTGCAATTGATCATCCTCAGGGTGGGCCCGCTCTTTTCGATCCCGTTGTACCCTCCGCCGTACTCGCCGTTGTACACTCCGCCGCCCTTAGAGGCGGAGTTGCCGCTGACGGTGCAATTCCTCAGCGTGGCTGTGCCTCCAAATACGTTCGACAGGCCGCCACCGGCATAGCCAGCGGAGTTGTCGTTGACGGTGCAATTGGTTAAGGTGATCCCGCCCACCGGGGTCTGGTTGCCGAGGCCGCCGCCCCAGTAGCTGGCGGAGTTGCCGCTGACGGTGCAGTTGGTCAGCGTGGACGTGCCGATAACGTTCCACAGGCCGCCGCCCTCGCTGGCGGAGTTGCCGCTGATGGTACAGTTGGAGGCGATCACCATAAACGGTCCCTCGTCGATGCCGCTGAAGATAAGGTTTCCCACGCCGCCAGCTTCGCCGCCGGTGGAGTTGCCGCTGATGGTGCAGTTGGTCAGCGTGGTCGTACCAGAAATATTAATGTCGCCCTCGTAGGCGGAGCCGCCGGTGGACACTCCGCCGCCGCCGAAGCCGGCGGAGTTGCCGCTGACGGTGCAGTTGGTCAGCGTACACATGTGCTTGTTGTAAACGCCGCCGCCAGTATTGCCAGTAGTGGAGTTGCCGCTGACGGTGCAGTTGTTCAGCGTGGCCGTGCCCGAGTTGGCGTGGATGAACACCCCGCCGCCGCCGTCGCCGGCGGAGTTGCCACTGACGGTGCAGTTGTTCAGCGTGAGCGTGCCGTCGTCGGACACGCCGCCACCGTCGTAGCTGGCGGAGTTGCCGTTGACGGTGCAGTTGTTCAGCGTGAGCGTGCCGAAGTTGGCCAGGCCGCCGCCATTGGCAGTGGTCGTACCGCCGGTGATCGTTAGTCCCGAGATGGATGCGGTAACCAGTGCATCGACCTGGAACACCCGGCTCAGCCCGGCGGCGCTGACTGTCACGCCCTTATTCGGGCCCGTGATTGTCTCGGTCTCGCTCGTGTTGTTCAGCTCGAGCTGGGTGCCCGTCAGGGTGATCGTCTGCCGCAGACCGAACACTTTCGGAATCGAAGGTGATGTTCGAGTTTCCCAGGCTATCGGCGTTGGCGAAGGCGATGGCTTCGGGCAGGCTCAACAGGCCAACTCCCGGGAAGAGAGAATCGCTCGTCGTATTCACGATCAGGTGAGTGAAGACCGGGCCGGTGTTCGTGAGATTGAAGGTGGCCGATGACGAGCCCGAGGCCGACGCCACGACCTGGTATGATCCATCCACGTTGTTGGGAGCGGCGGTGACGGCGGCCTGGCCGTTGGCGATGACGCCGCTGGCGACGACGGCCGACGAGGCCGGAAAGAACGCCGAGGCGCCAGTGCTCGCGGGCTTGGCGACGAATGTGACAACACCTCCGTTCACCGGCTCGACCGGATTGTTGGCCGTCACACTTACGGCCAGCGGGTTGGCGAACGCCGTGCCAATGTTGGAAGTTTGGGGGCTGCTGCCGGCAACAACCGTCAGAGTAAAACCCTGACTCTCGAAGGCGCCGATATCGACGGCGCCAACCCGGTCCAGGCCGCGTTGGTCGGTCGTGGGGATGCCGGGGCCGTTGGTGCCGGCGTTGATCGCCGGGCTTCCCGGCAGCAAGGCCACCGTCTGGGTGGGGCCGCCGTAATTGCCTAGAGGGGCCAGCAACGGGTTGGTCACGCCGACGAGGTTGCCGTTGACCCCATTCGTTAGCCGCGCCCGCGGAGCCGGTGCCGATCAGGTTGTTCGTGCCCGACAGCGACGGGGCGTCGGGCCCCGTCCCCCCGACGACGCCGGCGAAGATGTCGGCTCCCCCGTTCCCGGCGATGATCGTGTTGGTCAGCATGACCGGGGCACCGCTCGCATCCAGGCCGCCCACGAAGCCGGAGTTGCCGCTGACGGTGCAGTTGGTCATCATGAGGGTGCCCGCTTGGTAGGTAACGGGGTTTCCGTTCAACACGCCGCCGCCGAAATCGGCGGAGTTGCCGCTGGCGGTGCAGTTGGTCGTCGTAAGCGTGCCGCCATTGTACATGCCACCACCACCGAAGAAGCCGGCGGAGTTGCCGCTGACGGTGCAGTTGTTCAGCGTGGTCGTGCCGAAGTTGGCCAGGCCGCCGCCATCGCCAGTGGTGTTGCCGCCGCTGATCGTCAGTCCCGAGATTGACGCGGTGACGCCCCCGTCGACCTCGAACACCCGGCTCGCGTTGTTGCCGCTCACCGTCACGCCTGCCGCCGGGCCCGTGATCGTCACCGATTCGTTCGCTGTGCTCAGCTCGAGCTGGGTGCCACCCAGGGTGATCGTCTGCGGCGTGTTGAAAAACGAACCGAACACGATTGTGTTCGCTCCCCCGGCTGTATTCGCCAGTCCGATCTCGTAGGGCAGCGAGCCAGCGCCGCTGCTGGCGTTGTTGGTCACGGTGAGCGTGGACAGCAGACGGCGGTCCTCCAGGACCACCACCGTCGGCCGCATCCATCGCCGCCGTTTCCGGCGCTCGACCGTTCCCCGCCCGCTCTTCCCCTGATCCCTGGCTGAGTTGTGAAACATGGTTCCTTCGCTCCCTTGTTGTGAAATTAACTCGATTGATGAACAAACTCTCTGGCGCCTTCACGAACGCTCGCGCGGCGGTCTCCCGTTCCCGGCCGACCCGCCGCGCCACGGATCGGTCCGGCAGGCGCCCGCAGCGCCGCCGGCACATCAGCCAGTGCCGCGTCGGGCATCGTGAACGAGTTCTCCAACGACGTGATCCCCCTCATCGCGGACCAGCACCAGCTTGCCGGCCTGGCAGGTGGTGACCAGAAGCGACGCTCCGAGCTGCCGCAAGAGCGCAGTAAGCCTCCGGGATGACCATCCTTGCGGGGTCCGGTAGCCTGTCAATTGGCGCGGCAGTGAGCCCGTGCTGCTGTCATTGCTGTTGGTGACCGTCAGGAAGCTGAGCAGGGTGTGGCCTTCCATGCGGTCGACGCGGGAAGGAAGCATCCTCGCCGGTCACGCGGTGTACGGCGCTCGCGGCGGCGCGGCGAATTCCGTGTCACGATCGAGCTCGACCATCCGATGAACTGAAGCATGGCGCCATTCTCCTGTTGCAAGAAAGTAAGGGCTCGTCATCACGGCTCGGCAAAAAACGTCGCGGGTTAGCTCGTCCGCGGGCAGCCGAACGCCCAGAACGGCCGCAACTTCACGAAGAGCGAGCGGCTTACCCGCGCAGTTGCGGTCCATCAGATCTGGACCGACGGCGGCATCGCGGGCGATGTCGATTCTTCTCACTTCATAACCGCGCGCCGCGGGTGATCGTAAACAGGCGACCGAGAAAATCGCGAAAGCGGTTATGTTGTGGGACGGATTGCCAATCCGTCCTGCAGTGGGTTTCCATCCGCCGTTAGGCTCACGGCTGGGCGAAGACGTCGGCAGGCAACTCATCGCCCGGGCCGGCCAGCACCGCCTCAGCCTCGACACGAAAGTCCGCCAGTTCCTGCGCGGCGTTGCGCGGAAAGGCCCTTTCGCTGCCGGCCCAACGCACGGCGCGGTCATAGCGGGCGCGGGCTTCTGAGCGGTGTCCCAGGCGGTGGTGCGCCATGGCCACGAAGAAGAGGTCGAACGCGTCAAATTGGCCCTTGCCGGCGTCCAGACTTTTTTCCAGGGTTGTGATCGCCTCGGCAAACTTGCCAGCACGGTAGAGGGCGACACCCAGGGTGTTCAGGCTACCCTGTTCCCCCGGCGCCAACGCCACGGAGAACGCCGCGAGCCGGGCGGCCAGTTTCGGGTCGCGCTGGGGCTTGGGGCCCGTGGCTAGCCCCCAAGCCAGGTTGTTTGCGGACATGCCGAGGCCCAGGATCGCGCGCACCGTCTTCGGATCGGTTTGAAATGCTGACTCGAGCTGATCCAGAGCCGGCGCGTACCGCTTCAGATCGAAAAGGCAAATTCCTCGGTAAGCCCGCAAGTGGCCGTCGTGTGGACGCATTGCGGACGCAGCGGAAAAATCGTATCCGTTCACGATCCAATAGGCTATTGTTATTGGCATCTCGGTTCTGCGCGTACTACTACCCAGTTCGCGCAATACGTTTTGCGAACGAACGGCGAGATTCATCCCTCGGATCGGTTAGCGCATATCACTTCCTTCGATGTGGGCTGGCGTTCGATTCGCTTCCGTGATTTCCCGGTCTTTCGACCTTGCGTCACACCAGCGTTTGCAACGTCAACCCTCACGCGTGTCGCACGATTCCAAATCACTTACACTCGTCGCATCGCATCTCTCATGCCGGCGTTTCCGACGGCAACAGTGAAGGCGACGGTTGACCCTCGAACCAGTTCTCAACGCATTCCTTCAGGAAACCATACACCGACCGGCCCTGTCCAGCACACGTGGCTATCGTCGTCCAAATGCGTTCGCTCCAACGCCGGCCGGTTTCGCTCCGTGTACCCTGCGTGATGTGCCGATCAATCACGACGAATCGAATCGCTTGCTCCGCACTATTGTTGGTCGGATCCACTTCCGGCGTCGTCACAAACGTGAAGAACGCCGCGCCGTGCTTGCGAAATCGCTTGGCCATGTTTTCCGCATGCCGGGTCGTCGGCACGTCCCTCATGCCTGCGTCCAGTACCACATCACGGGCTGCTTTCAATTGCCGCTCAAATGCAACTGCCGACACGTCGTCACGCCGATGGATCACCTCGAACAACGCCTTCAACGCACACCGCAATCGCTCGCCGTAGGCCTTCGTCGCCGCGTCCGGCAGCGTCGTCAAGAATTTCACGTCGCGGATCAAGTGCGCTAAACAAAACTGAATACGAATGTCGCACTCACGCATATATCTCCGGTACGCCGAGAAATAATCGCAACCGATCGTGCCCTCGAAATCTCGACCCAACAAATCCATTAATACGTCGGCGCTGCGATGCGGGTCGATCTTGAAAATCGTGTACAAGTCCGCCCGCAAACACCACGTCCACCATAACTCCTTGTTGCACTTGTGGCCCGTTTCATCAATGTTCAACACCATCTCGGCGGGCAGCATGCGGAGCAATTCGTCATAGGGGCCATCAAGCGCCGCGCTGACTTTGTTGATCGTGTTGGCCAACGTGCTTCGCGCGAGGGTAACGCCAACACAATCGCGGATAAACGTCCGGATCGTCGAATAGGATGCGTGACAACCACCCTTCATGAACGCGATGAGCACCGTGAGGTGCGGGCCAACCAAGCCGCCGCGTTCGATTCTCAGGGGCAGCTGCGCCCAGCACGGCTTTCGACAGCGATCGCACCAGTACTCGGGGCACGTGTGCTGTTCGATGGTCAATGGCGTCCCTTCGATATCGACCTGTTGGGCGACGCGAGGATACGTTTGGTTGAGCCGCAACATACCGCCGCAGCAGGGACAGGCATCGAGTTCATGAGTGACAAAAGCAGTGACTTGCTCGGGCGGGAAGGGTTCGCGTGCATGCTTGTCGTGGCCGGGCTGGCCGCCAATGGAACGCTTTTGGCCGTCGTGAGTCTCGGGCGGCTTCGGCTTGACGATGTCCGAAGAGGGCGGCTTTGACGACGTCGCGGAATCCTTCTTGGCAGCAGCCAACTGCTCGCGCACCGCGCCAATTCCGCTTCGAGCGCCGCCACCTTGGACAAAAGGACTTGGCACTGGGGACATATTTCAGACGTCGATTTCATTGCCAATGTGTAACCGACTCAAGCCGAAAATGCTAGATTGCCCCGTGAACGCTTACGAAAAATCAGCCAGGGCTTGATCGAAGCGCTGTAGCCTGAGCAGCGCATGACCACGCTGGTGCAGGGAGTCCGGATCTCCGGACGGGCTTTCAGCCGCTCAGTGTGTTGGGCGACCAGGTCCTCAGCCGAAACGTTGGTTTGCTCGATCGATCGCGCGACGGATTGGCCCGTAGTCGACCTGGATCGGTGGCAAGGGGCGTGCCGAGGGTCCGGCCGGGTCGTCGTCGGGATAGGCCGGCGCGTCCCAATCCAGACCCATCCCGGTCAGATGTTTCCGGATGGCCCGCAGGTCCCAGACATGCACGGCCGGTGGCTCGTTGGTGGTCACCACCAGGCGCGACCCGTCGGGGCTGAAGGTCACCAATCCCACGCCGCACAGGTCGGGGCTTTCGAGTCGCGCGAGCGTGCGGCCTGTCTCGGTCTCGACCAGGCGAAGGACCCTGCTCGGCTCCGCGACGACCACCAGGCGGCTGTCGGGTGAAAAACAGAGTCCGACGCCGCCGATTTGCCGCGCCTCGCTCCAGGTGCCGACTGTCCAGAGCCGGCACGGTGGACCGCCCGTCATCAGCCACTTTCCCATCGGGGCTGAAGCTAACCCCGTTACCCCCATCGATGGGCAGCTTGGCCACCTCCGCGGCATCGCGGATGCGCCAGACCCTGGCGCCGCCCACTTGATGACTGCCGGTCGCCAACCATTCCCCGTCCGGGCTGACGGCGACGCCGCGGCAATCGTCGAGCGGCCCCACCTGGAATCGCCGACTCAGGCGTCATGACCCGGACCTCGGAATGGTTCGCCAGGGCGACGATCTTGCCGGCGCGGTCGTGTGCAATTTCGACAGCCACTGCTCGGCAGACGGGAGCTGTTGCGGCGGACCGATGTGGATACTCATTCCGGTCGGTGCCGAGCTGGACCGGCCAGCGCCACACGCCGAGAGAGCCGCTTGTGAGCAGGTCCCCGGAGGGCTCGAACGTCAGGTGCCAGGCATGCCCGATCGGCAGAAACGTAAGCTCGGTGCCCCGGGCCAGGTCCCAGAGCGCCACGCCCTGGTCCGTGCCCACGAGCGAGCAGCCGGCCGTCGTGCCGGATCGACGGGCGTCCATAATTGATCGGCTGGCTGGAGGCATGGGCAAACGTCCGGTATTCGAGGGCCGGATCGACCTGATAAGTGGTCAGTTTGTCCTCATGCACAAGAACGATTCGTCCGTCCTGGCTGAATCCGGGCGAACCGCCTCCGGTCACGCTCAGCCAGGGCCGGCCCAGGACCGGGTCCCAGAGCCGCAGCCGCCCTTCGTAGCCGCTGCTGGCCAGCAGCGTGCCGGCGGGGTGGAAGGCCGTATTGATTCCGCTGTTCGTAGAGCCTTCGAGGGTCGCCTTCCGGGTGCCGGTGGCGGCGTCCCAGAGGTAGATCTTGGAATCATCACCGCCAGATGTCGCCAGCGTGGTGCCGTCGGGGCTCCAGGCGATCGATCCTCCGCGCGATCGGCAGCGGGAACGACCGGACAAGCCGGCCGGTCTCCGCCTCAGAGAATCCGGCAGACAGGGTTTTTCTGTTCATCGTTCATGGCGGACCGCGATCTGGGCCCCGTCGGGACGGAAGGCCAGATTCGCCGGCGGCATCGGCACGCGCAAGGATCGGACTGGGCCGACCGGTCGCCAGGTCGTAGACGAGGAGTTCCCTATCCTCTGATGACCAATACCGATCCGCCGGCTGTCCGGGCTGAACTTGGCCGCCCGGCCGACGATATCGGGCCCGGATCGTTCAGGACGACTGTGCCTCGGTCGATGTCCCAGACCGTCAGGGCATGGCCGGGAAAATGCGTGGTCGCCAGGTAGCGGCCGTCGGGGCTGAAGCCGAAGACCCAGATACTCGCGATCGCCCCGGGCCTGGAAGCGGGCGATCTCCTGGTCGTCGGTGACACGGCGGACCTGGATCGTCCCGTCACGGAACCGGAGCGCATAGCGGGTCATGGTGGAGTCGAAGGCAAACGCGAATGACGCCCTGCGGGCAGCGTGATGACTCGCCCGGTGGGTTTCAGGTCCGGCAGCGCCAGGCAGGCGATCGCTTCATCGCGCAAGGCGATCGAACCGCTCGCGAGGCAGCTTCAGGTCCTTGGCGATCTTGGCCGCCTTTGTCCAGGGCGTCGAGGCTATCGAATCGCTGTCCCATCTGCCGGCTGAAGCGACCGGCGCGAGCCTGGGCTTGCAAAGCCCGGCAAGCTGCTCGCGGCCGTCATCGACCGCGTGCTGGATCGCAGATTGTCCCGACGGCTTGCTGGTTCCTGTCGTGGTAGATGAACGCCGCGACGGTCGAAACGATGGCGAGAATCGTCGTCAGCACCGCGGCGGTGACGTTGGCCGTGGCCAGCCACGGGTTTCGCTTGCACCACCGCCCGAACTGCTGGTAGTACGGGATCGGTCGTGAATGGATCGGCCGGTTCTCGACAAATCGCCGCAATTCGGCGGCCAGTTCCTCGGCGCGTATGCGAACCGGTCGTTCGGGTCCTTGGCAAGGGCTTTGAGGACGATCGTCTCCAGGTCGCGGGGAATCCTGCGATCGAGCTGCCGGGGCGGCACCGGTGGCTCGTTCTCGATCCGGTGAATCAAGCTCGAGCTGGTCCTGTCCCTCGAACGCCGGACGAAAGGTCAACAGCTCGTAAAGCGTCGCACCCAGCGCGTAGAGGTCGCCGCGACGGTCCGAGATGCCCCGGAACCGCTCGGGGGCCATGTACCGCAAGGTCCCGACCAGGTCCTGCGACTGCGAAAGGTCGTCCCCTTCCTCGAACTTGGCCAGGCCGAAGTCGGTGACCCAGATGTTCCCCAGCGGATCCAGGATCAGATTGGGCGGCTTGATGTCGCGGTGCAGGATGCCTCGCTTGTGCGCGTAAGCCAGGGCGTCGGCGACCTGGGCTCCCAGCCGGGCGACTTCGCGATAGTAGCGAACATCGGACTTCCCGGCCAGCGAGCTGGATGTGTCGTGAGCAGGCATTGTCGCCGGATCATGCGGCGGTTCCCGATGCGGGAGGCCGCTCATGCGGGGGATCGGATCTTCGCTTCTGCCTGGCGTAGCTCCGACACGAAGCGACGGGTCGCGGTGCCCAGTGTCTGCCACGCTCTCCACGGGAGCGACGGCCATCTCAGAAGGAGGTGGCGTGTCTTGCTCGCCCGAGCTCTCATCGACGCCGGCGGTCGCAAACCGGCCGGTCAGGAGCCCCAGCGTGACGGTCCTTCTCAGGGCATTCGTCGAGCACCGCGCCTTGTCCTCCCCGGCGACGTCATCGTGGTCGCGCCGGCTCATCCGTGTGACAGGTCAAGGTGACCGTATCCCCGACGGGCAGTTCCTCTTTCTCGCGCCGGAGCTGCGCGGATGTCATCCAGGACCTTGTCCAGGCTCTGTCCGGCGATGTATTGCATCGCGTAATAGCAGACGCCGTCGTGCTCACCATAGTCGAAGACGCTGACGATGTTGGTGTGGTGCAGTCTGGCCGCCGAGCGGGCCTCCGTTTGGAATCGGCGGAGGTAGTCCGGGCGGTTGCGATACTGCGGATGCATCACTTTGAGCGCCACGTGGTTGCGTAGCGACTCGCGAACCGCTTCGTAAACCACGCCCATGCCGCCTTCGCCGAGGTAGCGGAGGATCCGGTAGTCGCCCAACTGCGTCGGGGAGGTTGCCGCCGGTTGACGGTGACGAGTCGGCCAACGATCCATCGATCGTCTTGCCGCGCCGGCTTGAACTGTTCGACCAGGGCGAGCGCGGGGAACAGCTCGCGGATGTCGTCGGCATGCTCGGGGTAACGGTCGACGTACTCGGTGAGCGACGGGTGCTCGCCACGGCGAAGCCGAGCGGCGAACTCCTCGGCCAGCAGCTCGAAGGGATTTCGGTCTGCGGTCGATTCGCCCATGGTTCGTCCCTCTCTCTCCTCA
The DNA here is from genome assembly GCA_963720335.1 of uncultured Planctomycetota bacterium. Classification (GTDB taxonomy): domain Bacteria; phylum Planctomycetota; class Planctomycetia; order Isosphaerales; family Isosphaeraceae; genus CAVRFS01. The sequence continues at coordinate 125,678 of CAVRFS010000056.1, forward strand.
ATCACGCGATGGGGTCGGGAGGGCTTCGAGTCGTCACCAAGTCCGAGCATGGGGGCCAGGATCTCCTTGAGCCGGCGCAAGGCCCGGACGTATCGGTTGCTGGCGGCCGCCTTCTGCAAGCCCAGCACGGCGGCGGTCTCGGTGTTGTTGAGCTCCTCGAAGTGCCGCAGGGCCAGGATCTCGCGGTCGATCGGGTCCATGGCGTTGAGTGCGTCCTGGATCTTGATCTGGGTCTCGGCCCGGATCGCCGCTCGGCTCGGCGTCGTCAACCGACCGAGGAGCTGGGCGGCGAGGGATCGGGAGTCGGCCGCCGGGAGCGGCCCACTGTGGAGCGAAACCTCCCGCCCCGCGTCGCGAGCCTTCACCCCCAGGTGGATGCGGTGCAGCGTGATGAGCCGCTGGGCGGTCAGCAACCGGAGCCAGAGGAACGGCGACATCGAGGGATCGGCCGCGTACTCGCCGAGCCGCCGCGAGGCGTCCAGGAATGCCTCCTGAATGACGTCGGAAGGGTCGACCCGCCCCTGCAACCGCCGGTCGAGCCGTAGCTGGACCATCTGGCGGAGTCGTTCGCGATGCGCACCGAATAGCTCCCCGAGCGCGTGCTGCTCACCCGCGCAAATGCGGCGCATCAGGGCTTGATCGGCGTCGGACTCGTTGGACATGTCGATCCCCCTAATATCATATCCGCGCACGCGTGCTGATCGTAAACAGGCGGTTTCCGACAAAAGTTCGCCGAGCTTGGTTTTCGGCGCATTTAAAGAAAACATACCGTTCATGACCTCAAGCGTCTCGGGTTTGGCTTGCGCACATCGGCCCGACCCTCTCGCCGCCGGGGCACGGGCGATCGCGGGCAGCCGCCGTGACGGGTTGATCGCTCGGCTAAGGCGTTGACCGTTCGGCTAATAAAGGATGAAGGTAACAGCGGCATCCCGTTCCGAAGTGACGCGTCTTCCGGACGAATCGGGTTTCTCATCCCGACGAGTCGCTCGAGATCGATTTTGGCGGCGCGTGCGGGAATCGCGCCTCGAATTCCTCGACAACCGAGCGCAGTCGTTCATCCAGCCGGTCCAGGGCCCGGTCGCGGATCTCGGCCGGGACGCCGCCGTAGTATGCCTGGGCGATCCCGCCGGCGATGCAGGCGATGGTGTCAGCGTCGCCGCCGAGCGAGACCGCCAGGCGGACCGCGTGCTCGTAGTCGGTCGATTCGAGGAACGCCAGCACGGCAGGCGGGACGGTCCTCCGACAAGAGACGTCGAACTGGAAGCCCGGCCGGATGTCGTCGATTTGTGCATCCAGGCGATAGCCGAACTTCCGCTCAAGATAATCGCGGATCTGCTCCCGGTCGCTGCCGGTGCGGGCGAGGAAGACCGCGGCGGCCGTCGCCTGGGCCCCCTTGATCCCCTCGGGATGGTCGTGGGTCACCTCGGCCGTCCACTTCGCGCAAGAGGACCTCGTCGAGCGAGTCATAGGCGTAGCCGACGGGGCTCACGCGCATCGCCGAACCATTCCCCCAGCTCTGGTACGGCTGGCGGCTCTCCGAACTAGCCCAGCGGCGGAATGTCCCGCCGTATCCGGCGCCCGGGTAGGTGCGGGCGTAGTCCTTGAAGAGATCGACGAGGTCACCACCATGGAGGATGCTCTCGGCCACCGCGACGGTGAGCACCGTGTCGTCGGTGAACCGGGCCTTGGGGTGAAACAGCGGCTTGAAGTGGGGTGTCCGGGCCGATTGCCAGGCCACCTTCCCCTCGTAGACCGACCCGATAATATCGCCCGCGATTGCGCCCAGCATGGTCGGGGATTCCCAGGAAGTCCAGCCTTACTGGGGTAGCAGCCCCAAGTCCGCGAAAACCTAACGGAAGTGTATCGGGCGCGATGTCGAGCGTCCAGTCCGACGGAGCTGAGCGGCCAGTTTCACCCCGCCCATCGCGCATCCACACAGATGGCGGATGACACCTTACGAGCAAGGCGTGTATCATGAAGTCGCAGTTAAGGTCCTTCCAGGGAGGTGGGTTCTCGGGCAGGTTTTCCTGGGAATCGACCCCGAGAGCGCCTCACGACTGAATTGAGCACGCGTCGCGGCCGCGACGAACCACCCCCCTTAACCCCCCCTTCGCGAGGGGGAAAGAGGCGCGGTGAATTTTCCCCCCCTTGCGAAGGGGGGGTTCGGGGGGGTGACCACGCGTGCCCAATCCAAAGCCTAAACGCTCTAACTCAGACACGATGTCAACCGGTAATCGGGGACGATTCGGTTATCATGAGCAACCCCGACATCGTCTTGATGCCGATCCTTTTCCTGGGCGTTCCCCTCACGGCCGCCTGGGGATACGCCTTGCGACAGACGATACGTGTGAGTCAACGAGCCAGCCAGTGCGGCGAATCCTCGCGTTGGCAGCGGGCTCGCGCATCGCTCATGTTGGGGTTGCTTCTGCTCGCGGGATTCCTCGTCCTCTCGATCGCGCCCCCTTGGTTCCAGGCGACCGTCCCCCCGTCCCTCATTCGACGAACCGAGATCCGGCTGCTCGCCGTGGCGGAGGTCATCTATGCCACAGCCATCCTGATCGCGGGCTTTGCATTGATCCCGCTCTTGGCCGTGTCGATCTCGAGGCGAACGGCGGCGAAGGCCCGGTTGTGGACGGTTCGGGGTCTCGTCATGGCGTTCTCGATTCTCGTGGCCGGCTGGATTGGCGGAAGGCACGGCGGTGGCCTGCCTGTGGGCCAACTCGATCCCCATGCCGTGGCTACCAACCCGGTTTGAAGATCGACCGGGAGACAACGTGGTCGATATCCTGGTCATCGGTGAGTCGAGTGCCCAGGGCGTGCCTTACGATAGGTGGTTTTCCGTCGCTGACATCGTGGCCTGGAAGCTGAGAGCGGCGTTCCCGCAAATGACTTTCCAGGTCGAAAACCAGGCCACTCCGGGGCTCTCGCTCCAGGCGATGCACACCAAGCTCGCCGGCATCAAGCGGCGTCCCGAGCTGGTGATTCTTTACGCAGGTCACAATGAATTCCAGTCACGCTTCGACTGGGCTCACGGAGCGCTCCATTACGCCGACGAAACGTCCGCCGGCCGCGGAGACGCTCCAGAGCCTGGCCCGCCGCGTTTCTCCGCTGTTGCGGCTGATGGGGGAAACCGCCGCAGCGACTGCGGGTCTCAACGCCGCCGCCGCGGAACGTCACGAGGCAATTGGTTGACGTTCCGGTCTACACGCCAGAACAATACGCCGAACGACTCAAGGAGTTTCGGACCCGCCTGGGGGCGATCGTTTCTTATCTGGAGTGGATCGGGGCGCAGGTCGTCCTGGTGATTCCTCCCGGCAACGATGCCGGGTTCGAGCCAAACCGCTCGTTCCTGTCCAGTAACACGTCGCGGGCCGAGCGCGAGGCATTCGCCAGCGAGTTTCTCGCGGCCCGTCGCGACGAAACAGCGAACCCCGCTCAGGCCGAAAAGGTGTACCGGCGATTGCTGGAGCGCCAGCCGAGGTTCGCTGAGAGTCATTTCCGGCTGGCCCGGTGTTGGAGCAGGCGGGAAACTGGGACGAGGCATTCCGCCACTACGTGGCGGCGCGTGACCTCGACGGCCTGCCGATGCGGCTGCCATCCGATTTCCAGCAGGCGTACAAGGACGTGGCGGCCCGGCACCCTCGCGCGATCTTGGTCGACGGCCCCGCGGAATTTCACGCCAGGGCGGACCACGGCCTCATCGATGACGTCTTCTTCACTGATGGGTTCCACCCGTCGCTAAACGGCTACACTGTGCTTGCGCAGGCGATTTTGACGAAGCTGCGCGAGCAGCAAGTCTTCGGCTGGTCTGCCGAGGCCCCACTCCCGGTTGTGACGCCGCTCGATTGCGCAAACAGTTCCAGATGGATGGGGCGAAGTGGCAGGGTGTATGCGGCTATTCCGCCTGGTTTTACAACCGAACCGCATTTCTCAGGCACGATCCCGCCGAGAGGCTTGCCAAGGCCGTGAAGTATGGCAACGCGGCTGGAGAACTGGCGGCAGGCGCGCCCGTCGAATCAGTCCGCATGCCGGGCGTGGGACCGCGAGCAGAGCCCTTCGGAAACGGGCGGACGACAGGGATTCCAACTCTACGAGGATCGAATCCACGATCGATCAAGGATATCTCCCATGACGATTTCGCAGGCCGCGAGTGCAATGACCCTCCTGAGCACGTTTCTCTTCTTCAGTCCGGTGACAAACGCCGGCGAGAGGGCCAGCAAGGTGACTACTGTAGCGGTCCCCGATGGCGGAAGGCCCGTCGTGGCCAAGACCGACAAAGAGGGAGCGATTCATCTCCTTTATGACTCGGATAACGGCCCGAAATACGCGAAATCTTCCGATGGCGGGCTGACGTTCGGCCCGTCGATAGCGGTCGTTGGCAAGGTGTCTCGGACGAAAGGCTTGGAGTATTCCGCCTGGGACATCGCGGTAGGCAGAGGAGGCCGGGTCCATGTGGCGATGGGCACGAACGCCTGGAAGCTCAAGCTCCCTCAGGAAGAGTGGGGATACTTTTACGCATACCTTGACCCGGGGGCCTCGGCCTTCTCTCCGGTGCGGAACATCAACAAAAAGCCCAGCGAGGGCTTCTCCCTGGCCGCGAACGACAAGGGCGACATAACGGCCTGCTGGCTCTCCGACAAGCTCTATGCCAACGTCTCGCACGACAACGGGGAAACGTTCGCGCCGTATCTCGAGTTGGATCGTTCTTATAACCCGTGCAACTGCTGCACGACGAGTGCCGTGTATGGTGAGGATGGGCGACTGGCCATCCTCTACCGTGAGGAGTCAGGCAACAATCGGGACATGTATCTCGTCTTATGGGACCAGGACAAAGCCCGAATGACCAGGAAGCGAGTCGGACGCACTCCGTGGAAGATTGACACGTGCCCGATGACCTATTTCACGGTGGCTGCCGAACGAAGTGGATTCGTGGCGACTTGGCCCACGAAGGGGCGAATCTATTTCGCCCACCTCGACCAACAAGGTGACCCGTCAAAGCAAGCCGAAATCAAAACGCCCGGGACGTCAGGATCCACAGGCGTACTCACATTGACGGGTCCGGACGAGAGTAGGCTCGTGGTCTGGAAGTTGGGCGGCCAGATGGGGTGGCAACTCTACAACGTCGAAGGCGCACCTTCGGGGCCTCCCGGTTCCGCGACGAGCCCGGGCAACGGAGTTGCCGGCGTGGTTGGCAGAGACGGCCGCTTCATCCTCTTCCGCTGATCGTGTCCGAGGAGTCTGAATCACAGTGGTGAAGTCGTCAGGGCGTCCCGATCGTTCGTCAGGCCGGAGTTTGGTCTGGCCGTCTGGAATTTCCCATGATACGTGGAGTTGAAGCGGAAATCAGGGGCAAGCCAGCCTCACTCGCGAGCGCTGGCCCGCACGTGCCCCTTGCGACGATCCTCGATGACGACTCCCGCCTCGATCTGATTTTGTTCCAGGCGGACTGAACCGACCCGCTCTTCGATCAGGATGCCGACGGTCTGCATCCGCTGAGGTTGCTCGCGCGTGTCGCGGATCGTGTTAGCCTCGAGGACTAACCCGTCCGGCTCGCCGCGAATCCGGATCCCCGCGGTACCGGACTGCCGGCCGTTGTCCGCAATGACGTTTCGCTCGAGGCGATTCCGATGGGGCGACATCCCCGCCGCCTCGTCGCGGAAGCACACGCCGCTCGAGCCGTTCCGGAGGACGTGGTTGCCGCGGAGGAGGTTGTCCGAGTCCTTGTGCCCGATCGAGATCCCGAACTCGCCGTTCTCCTCGAGGCGGTTGTTCTCGAACACACCGTGGCGGACGCGCCAGCAGAGGAACAGCCCGTCGGTCCCGTTGCGACGGGCCAGGCAGTCCCGGACGACGGGCCGTTGCGAGCCGCTGCCGGGATGCAGACCCAGGTGGGTATTGTCCTCACTGACGCAGGCGGTGACCGTCACGTCGTTGGATTGCTGGAAGCTGATCCCATCGCCGTGGTAGTTTCGCACCACGCAGCCCTTGATGACCGCGCCGAAGCGTGCGGTAGAAATAGATGCCCGCCCCGCGGCAGCCGTTGAGATAAGGGTTGTTCGCTTTGTTTCCCTCGATCACGAGATCCTCGACCCGCGAGTCACGGATGTCCGAGCCGCCGACCACGGGATACACGGTCGCCGCCTTGGCATGAGCGGTGGTCATGTAGTCGGCCATCAGGGAGGTGTCGATGGAGAATGTGTTCCCGTTCCGCCCGGTGATCCGCGCCACGGTGGTGTGGAACCCTCCGCCGTGGTCGTCCCAGATCGTCACCCCAGCACCGGCCGCGAATCCCTCGGGAGCCTGGACGGTGATCTGTTCCTCACCGAAGTCGCCATCCAGGGCCAGGGGGGAAACCACCGCGTCGGCCTTCCGAAGGATGGTCTTTCCCTTCTGCCCGCGAACCGTCACGTGAGAGCGAAGGTGCAGCGAGTCACCCATCAAGTACTCGCCCTCGCCGATCTCGACGACGCCTCCGCCCAGGGCCGCGACGTAATCGACCGCCGCCTGGAGTACCCGGTGATCGGTCCCGTTCATGTCGGCGCCGCGGTGACCGACGCGGATGGTGGGTCGCTCGCTCATCTGCGAGTGCATGGAGTAAGGCAGTTGCTGCTCTTCCACCCTCGGGGCGAGATCATCGCCCAAGACGATCCCACCGCAAATGCCGAGGACGGACACCGCCCGGACGATGGTCTTGATCGGAGTGATGAACGAGTGACTTGACATCAGGAACCTCCTCGAGCGACGCGTTCACGGAAGCGTGATCCCGGGCGCACGGCCCAGGTGGCTTCTCCTGGATTGAAATCCGACCGCGATATCCACGGCGAGTATACCATTCTGGTGTCACAATCTGCTCCTTTGCCAGCGGTCTGCGGTCACAATATCAATCGGAGCCATCACCGCAGCGAAACACCGTTGGTCGTAGCGGCTTGTCAGTGACGCCGACCGGTGATCATTCCCAGACCAGGCCGAGCAATCCAGGCATTCGTGTCGGGGAGACAAATCGCAGCCACTGATCCCGAACTTCGAGTTCGCCCTGCGCGGGCGTTCAAGATCACCCTTCCAGGCACCAGCCGTCTCGTCGATGAACCGCGCCCGTTCTTCTGGAGTCATCTTCGAGGTCTTCCCGACGGCGACATCGGCTGGTTCGACGATGACTTTGACTTCTCGATTCACTTCCGACATCCCCATCGGCACGCTCAAGGAAAGGATGCCATCCGGACCGATCCGCGTTCTCAACTCGATGTGTGTCATCGCGTGACTCCTAGAAGGATTGGTCTGTTCTTTCCATAATGAGATCCTGAGTCCAGATTGTCGATCGCAGCCATCACGGCGACGAATACCCCCTAGTGGTCTTGCCAGTTCGTCACTGCACCTGATCGATGATCTTGAAGTCATCCAGTGGCGCGATCCTCACAAGCACCCGCGGAGACATCGTGCCATGACTATCGATCGGGATCGCGCTGAGAGATCGAGGACCGACGTCCAGGTCTTGATCGTCGGCGCCGGCCCCACCGGGCTCGTGCTGGCGCTCTGGCTGACCAGGCTCGGGGTCAGCCGTGCGGATCATCGACAAGACCGCCGAGCCGGGAACCACCTCCCGTGCCCTGGCCGTCTCCGCTCGCACCTGGAGCTTTACCACCAGCTTGGGATGGCCGGCCCGCTCGTCGATGGCGGCGTCAAGGTTCCGGGGGCCAACTTCTGGGTGCAGGGCACCAAGGTCGCACGGCTGCCCTTGGATCGTATGGGAGAGGGTTTGACACCGTTCCCCTTCGCGCTGATCTTCCCGCAAGACGCTCACGAACGCGTGCTGATCGAACGGCTGGATGCCCTGGGAGTGACGGTCGAGCGCCGTACCGAGCTGGTCCGTTTCGATCAACAGGCGCGACGGCGTGCGCGCGACGCTCCGGCGGGCCGACGGCGCGGAGGAGACCTGCGAGGCGTCCTATCTCGCGGGCTGCGACGGCGCGCGTTCGACCGTGAGGGAGGCGCTGGCGACCGGCTTCCCCGGCGGGACCTATTCCGACATTTTCTACGTCGCCGACGTCGAAGGGTCCGGCCCGGCGACGAACGGCGAAATCCATGTCGATCTCGGCCGGTCCGACTTTCTGGCTGTCTTTCCCCTGAAGGGAACGGGCCGAGTGCGCCTGGTCGGAACCGTGGTCGAGCGGCCGGCCGACGAACACGGCCAGTTGACATTCGACGACGTGCGCGATCGCGTGATCGGGCATCTGAAGTTCACGATCGACCGGGTGAACTGGTTCTCGACCTATCACGTGCACCACCGGGTGGCGGCGAAATTCCGGGAGGGACGCGCGTTCCTTCTGGGAGACGCAGCCCACGTCCACAGCCCGGTCGGCGGCCAGGGGATGAACACCGGCATCGGCGACGCCGTGAACCTGGCGTGGAAGCTCGCCGCCGTGCTGAACGGAGGCGCCGCCGACAGCCTGCTCGACACCTACGAGCCAGAGCGCATCGGCTTCGCCGCCGGCTGGTCGCCACGACCGATCGCGCATTTACCATCGTGACGGATCAGGGCCCGATCGCCTGGCGGGTGCGCACCCGGCTCCTTCCCTTGCTCGTGCCCTTACTGTTTCGACTGGCCGCGGTGCGCCGCTTCCTGTTCCGCACCGTGTCGCAGATCGGCGTCAACTATCGCGACAGCCCGCTGAGCGAGGGCGCGGCCGGCTCTGTCCAGGGCGGTGATCGCCTGCCCTGGGTCGAGACGGCGCCGAATGAGGATAATTTCGCCCCGCTGACTTCGCTGGCATGGCAAGTCCATGTCTACGGCGAACCGCGGCCGGGCGTGGCCGAAGCCTGCGCGCGAACTGGGGCTGCCGCTTCACCTCGTTCGCCTGGGCGGCCGGCGATGCGACGCGTCCGGTCTCATGCGCGGGGCGCTCTATCTCGTCCGGCCGGACGGCTACGTCGCACTGGCCGATCCTGACGGCGATCCGGAGCGATTGGGCCGCTATTTCATGAGCCGCGGCTTGCCCGTCACTCCTCGACGTGCCTCCGGCTAAGGCGCCTCACGATTAGATTAAACACGTGTCCCGGCCGAGGCAAACCACCCCCCCTGGCCCCCCTTCGCAAGTGGGGGACGTCAGCCGCGCCCTTTTCCCACCCTTGCGAAGGGGGGGTTTGGGGGGGTGACCACGCGTCCCCAATCCAAGCGTTACGCGCTCTAATCCATAAATCGCACCATCAGCGTGGCGTCGGCACCGCCTCGATATGTCCCTGCGAGGTGGGCGTGGACGGCGAGCTCAGGCCATCGACCAAGAGCATTCCACTGATCTCGACCTCGGCACGGCGTAGTTCCAACAGGGATTCGACGTAATCCTTGCTCATGTCGAAGTAAACGCGACGAGACGCGAGCACCTGGCGCCAAGGCGTCCTTCGCTCTCGATAGCTCGCCACTTGCATCTCGTAGGCGCGGCGCGCCACGGGTAAGCTTCCGGCGCGGTAATCCTCGACGGACTGCGCGGCATCTTGATAACGGGTGTAAACTTTCGCGAGCTGATGCCTGAGCGACAAGGCGACTCGCTCGTATTCGGCGTAATCTCGACTCAGGTCGGCCATCGCCTCTCGAATGGTGCCCTGGTTCCGATTGAAGATGGGCAGGGCGATGCCGAGTTGAACCCCGGCGGTCTGGACTCCGAACTCGTAGTTGTAACCAGTGACGGCTTGCACAAGGATGTTCGGAATCGGCTCGGCGCTCGCGGCGCACCATGATTTGATCGCGACGGATCTCCGATTGCGCGGCTTGAAGCTCCGGGCTGCGGTGCAACAAATCGGCCAAGGACCCATCGAAGCTGAGCGGAGCGATTTCAGCCTCGAGAGGCGTGGTGTCCAGAGGCACCGGTTTCAGGTCCGGCGACCCGGCCAGCGAGATCAACTCTTCCCAATCGCCACGGAAGCGGTTCTCTCCGTTGCGGAAAGCCACTTTAGCCCGGCGCTCCTGGACCTGGGCTTGGAGGAGTTCTGGTTCGATGGCGCTTCATGATAACCTCGGCTTGAGGGTGAGTGAGAATCGTTCTCCGCTCAGCAACTCGTTCAGTTTCTTGAGGACTCGCTCATCGTCTCGGACCAGGTATAATCCGATCTCCTTATCTCGTTCGATGAGTAATCGGCCCTCTCGTATCAAATAATACGCCCACGCTTTATGTGCCTCGAGACGTTGGACCGCTTGACCCAGCGTGATCCACCCCGGCAGCCCTCGGCGGAAAAACTCCGTCTTGCGGCTGTAGACGCCATGTTGCTGCCGAATGCGCATGATCGAATTCACGCTCAGGCATCGCTTCAGGGCGCATGATAGCCGGCGGCCGTTAGGTCGGCGGCGATCTGCTTGTCAGATTGCCCCGCTCGTGCTTGCCGCAATACCTCGCCGACCAATGATTTACAATTACTCATCTCATTATATTTAACCACGGGGAGAGGCAGCGCAGCGGTCGTCCAATCTCCTCCTTTCCAGATGATGCGGACTTCACACCGGTCCGTAACGGGTCGCTGCAACACCACTTTGTCGATCAAGACGCGGAGCAACTCCTTCTTGCGAACATTCGTCAGTTTTCCCTCATCCCACAATTGCCGCAAGGTCGGATGGGTTTCCTCCCATTGACGCCGCAGCTCCGCAGTCAGTGGTTCCGGCGTGGCCCCGGTACTGTTCGCAGCTTCTGCCTCGCCCTGGCGGAGGGCCTGCAACGCCTGCTCCCAACGCCGCTCCAGCTCGGCCGCCACCAACCGGTTCTCTGCGTCCACGAGTCGGTATTGCTTCTCGGCAAGCCGAGCTTCGTAGCGCAGACGTTCCAACTGCTGTTGGCGGGCCCGCTCGACTTGGCGACGCTGCTCATCGAATGCCGCGATGGCCTCGTCATAACTGGCCAGCCTGCGGGGGACAGAGCCTCCCAGAATTTCTGAATGATACACAGATCGACAATTTCGATTGGTAAGCGCTGGCATTCCGTACCACCCAACTGCATCTTGTGGGAATTGCAGATGTAGCGGGCGGCCGCGTGATATTGCACGGTCATCTTGTGACCACAATGGCCGCAGTAGGCCAAGCCTTGTAACAAGGCTGCGCCCGATCGCGCCACACCACGACTGCGGCGTTGGTGATACTCCTGATAGTTGTCGCGGAGGATCGCTTGGATCGCGGTGTAGGTGTCGCGGTCGATGTAAGCAGGGTACTTGTCAGGAATCATGACCTGCCATTGCTCCGGCGGTAAAGGATGTTTACGCGATGGGCCACCGGGGTGACGCGGATGAAAGTTCGTCCGACCATAAACGAACATGCCGGCGTAGGCCGGATTGCGCAGCAGACTAGAAATCGCTGCCGCTGTCGGCCTCCGCCACACGATGGCGCTGTCATCCCGCCCTCTCTCTCGACGCGGCAACAGGATCCGGGCGGACGCCAGTTCACGGACAACGCCATGGATCGATTTACTCGCAAGAAGGTGGAGAAAACGAAGGCAATTCGCTCACGAACCTCTTGGTCGGGGTGCAGGACAACACGGCCGGCTAGGTTACGCACAAGACCGATGGGAAGGCTCATGGCCAACTCACCCCGGCTGGCCTTGCTGATCAGACCGGCGTGCAACCGCATTTTGATCGTGTGCAGTTCCAGCTCGGCGATCAGGCCCTTCAGCCCCAGGATCAGCCGGCCGTTGGGCGTGGCCGGGTCGTAAACCGCCTCTTGATCCCCGACGAGACACTGACGATAACCACACAGATCGAGGAGTTGATACCAATCAGTGCAGTTGCGTGCCAGCCGTGTGACATCGTAAGCGAAGATGATGCCGACCTGTCCAAGGTTGACGTGCGCCACGAGTTCTTGGAAGCCGAGACGACCGGAAGTGCCGCGCCCCGTTACCCCCAGGTCGGTATCAATGATCTGGACGTTGTGGCTCTCCCACCCGAAAGAGCGCGCACGCTCGGAGAGCGCATATTGGAGTCTCAGGCTTTCCTGATGATTGAGCACTTGTTGCGGACTGGATTGGCGGGGGTAGACAATGGCTTGACGTTGGAGATGGAACGGCCGGATGAGTTCTGACGTGGTCATTGAGAACCTCCTGATGGATCATTGCGACTTGCTCGCTGATGGGTCCTCGGACCTCTTCCGCGAGTCGTCGCCAGACGGAGCGGGGCGCAATACGCATGGCTCCCTCCAGTCGGCCAGAAGGCCGAGAAGTTGGCGAAGAGCGACGGGGGTGATTCTGGTGCGTGGCGACGAAGGAGGGCAATAGGCGTAATCGGTGGCGACGGCCGCGATGTGCAGATAATGATGCGTCGCGGTGTTCGACCTCGAAAGACAGAGGATCTCGCGACGTGCAGTGTCGAGCGGCTACCTGGAAGGTGCGCCTGTAGAGCGGATGGGATGGATCGACGACGGTGACAGTGGGGATGTGATTCTGACTGTCCACGCAGCCAGGGGGATCAAGAAGATCCCTCGTTCGTTGGCCTGACCGACATTCACCATTTCACGGGTTGTGCGGACGGAGTCGTCGTCCAGTTTCACCAGCTCGCGTAGGATCTCGATTAACCGCTGAGCGGCGATCACGTCGAAGTATTGCATGCGAACGGAATTGAGAACGCGAAGTTCCTGGGCGATGGCCTGGTAGCGGGCGGCATTGGCTTCCTCGGCGAACTTAGCTCGGCTGAGCCGGAGCTTTCCGGCGGTTACGATCTGCCACTGAAGGAAGCCGCCGACGTTGTCGCCGGGCGACGGCTTGCCTTTGACGGCAAAACCGCCGCTGGTCGGCTGGGTTTCCGAGAACGACCCAATCTGGTCCTCGACATAGCCGATCACGGGGTTGGGATAGAGACCGGCCTGAAGCGACCGACTCAACGCCGCCTCGAACTGGGCGGCCGCCTGCTTGATGCGTCGGATTACGCTGCATCGCGATCCGCTCAAAGTCGGCCATCTCCATCGTGGGAACCGCGCTGTTGGAAGCAGATGACGACGGTGGCGACGGCGGAGCGACGGTCATCGACGGCATTGGCGGTGCCATCCCTGAAGGCATGGCATTCCCGGACACGCCACCCGCGCCCATGGCCGGCGATGGGCTGGTCTCACCTTGCCCCTTACGGCTCTGGGCATTGGCCAGCGCCGGCAATAAGATGAGTGCCAGAAATCCCAAAGGCGAAAGAATTCGTCCGCTCATGTCGATCGGTTTGGACTCCCGGTTAACAGACGCGCAGCCGTTCATTCAGGCGCTGGTTTTATCGGTCGCTGGCCCTGCGCCGCTTTTGACGTTTTCGCCGGTTCGCCAAATGATCCGCGGCTGCGGATTCTACCGACATCGGCTAGCTCATTTTCCGCCGCGTCGGGATTGGCCCGAAAATGCTCGAACCGGGAGGCAATGGCTCGTTGCCGAGCGTGACCTTGTCGTAAAGATCCGGCGGTAAGACGCGGACGATCGTCGTCAGCCCTTTGATGTGGGTCCAGTCATGGCGCATGCCTCGCGACTCTCGCTTGGCCAGCGGCCGAGGGTCATCCTCGGGGATGCTCATGTCCATTTTCATGCCGCTTCCCATGTTCCCCATGCCCTGCGGATAACCCCGCACGCGGGCGCGAGGGTCGTCCGGGCCGACGCGGGTCATCGGCCCGGCCATCGACACCATGTGATTCATCGTGTGGTGAAACATATGGCAATGCATAATCCAATCGCCCGGGTTATTGGCGATGAATTCGACGTCGCGCGATTGAGCCACGCCGACCAGGACGTTGTTGCCCGGGATCCAGCCCGATTCGGGGATGCGGCCTCCCTCGGTACCGGTGACCCACCAGGTGTGGCCGTGCAGATGGATCGGGTGATGGTCGGCCGTGCTGAAATTGACCAGCCGCAGCCGGACGCGATTGCCGAGCTTGACCAACAGTGGCGTCGCGAGCGGAGCGCAGTGGCCGTTGAAAGTCAGAAAGTTGAATTCCATCCCCTGGCTGTTCGGAATCGTGGTATTGGGTAGGATCTGAAATTCCTGCGTGATGAGCGCGAAGTCTTGGTCGCAGACGGGCTCGTACGCTGTCTTGGGATGGATGATGAAGAGGCCGATCATTCCCATCGCCTCCTGCATCGCGACATGGGCGTGGTAGAAGAACGTCCCATGCTGGTGCAGGTCGAACTCGTAGACGAACGCCTCTCCCGGTGGGATGAAGTCTTGAACCAGGCCGGGAACTCCGTCTTGGCTGACCGGGACTTCCAGGCTGTGCCAGTGGATCGACGTGACCTCGGGGAGTTGGTTCTCGACAATGATTCGCACTCGGTCCCCTTGATCGACCTCGATCATGGGGCCGGGCATGGTCTCGTTAAAGCCCCAGACGTCCATAACCAAGTTTGGGAGGAATTCGCGCTTGACCGGCATGGCGATCAGGTGGAACTCCTTGGCACCATCGCGCAACGTCCATGGGAGTTTGGGCAAATCGGGCGTAACAACCGGGACGGGAGGCAACCCTGGCTTCCGCAAGCCGGGTACCAGCTTGCCACGGTCGGTGGGACTGCCGACTGGCCCGCCCGAGCCGGGGCGATCCCTCGGGTATTCGTCAACGGCCTTCGACTTTTCCTGAAGGGCCGGCGCCGAGCCATGCGCCGGCTGTTCGCCGCCCATGGCGATCAGCCCCGACGCTGTCGCCGCCGAGCTCACGGTCAGAAAGTCCCGACGCGTGGTTGCCTGGTCCATGCTCTGTTCTTCCCCGTGAATTGGGTCGTTCGATTCGGCGCGTCATTGGTGTTCGACGAACCAATGACCAATGGGCGCGGCAACCAGCATCCGTTATGATCGGCTGAACCTGGGTGGAAAGTTGGCTGAATCCTCGCTGTCACAGCCCTACGGCTTCATCTCATTAGAGGCATGAAAGCTACGCCTGCGCGGGACTGCCCTTGCTTTCGGGACGCACGATTGAAAATATTACAACTCTTTTGGTGCGCCAAGTGCTTGCTAATACGTGGCCTTCTGGGTTCAGGCCGGTTTGCTTGACTCCCCTACAACCTTACCGACCCCTCTTTTCGTTGGAGTCCGATCATGTACCGCTCTCTTTCCACGTTCGTTGTGGCCAGTGCCGTGGTTTCGTCCGCGGTGTTCGCGCAAGACGGCCCGCTTCAGCGCGCCGGCCAAGCTCTTGACAACGCCGGTAAGAACATCCGCTACCGTGTGGAGTCCGAGATCGCCCGCGGACAGGTCAGCGCCCAAGAGCGAGAGATCCTTAATCACGTCATCCGGCGCATTGAGTGGGACAAGCAATTCGTCGGCTCCACGCTGCAACTCGAGGCCCAGCCGGGCGGGACGGTGATCCTTCGGGGATCGGTACGCAGCGAGGCCGTCAAACTGCGGGCGGTCGACCTGGTGGAAAACACTATCGGCGTGACGAGCGTCGTCGATGAGCTGGCGGTGGTGAAGGAGGTCAAGGTGATCAAGGCCGCGCCGACCGCCCGGATCATCGAAGTCACGCCTCCGGTCGTCGTGCCCGCCGAGACGAAGGTTATCGTGAAGCCCTGACGGCCGCAAGCGCGAGAACATCGGCGGCCGGCCGCCTATCATCGGGCGGCCGGCCGCCTTTTGTTGGTGATAACAACTTGCACTTGCACACGCTCAAACGCACACGCCGCCCGATTTTCGAGAACCACGCCCCGATCATCACGAAACCCCAAGGCATCCAAACACTAAGAGCGTTAATAAATATTTTATTATTCAGGCTAGAGTGCGTTGGCCCTCAAAATGGCCTTGAGCCAACGAAGATCCTTCAGGGACGCGGTGATCCGATGTGTTACCCATGTCTCCGAACAACTGTTACCCATGTCCCCGGTCCGAGCACTTTTCCGCCTCCAGCTCTCGCATGAGCACGTCGGCCGCTTCGTAAGCCCGATCCGGCGACCAGAACGGATAGGACCGCCCTGCGACCAGATGAGGTGACTCCTCCGCTTAAGCGAGATCGTCGGCCAGAAGTTGAATCAACTGCAGCTTCTCAAGCCGTGACAACGAACGGACAATTGGCAGCATCTCCACGAAAGACATTTCCCAACTCCTGAATACCGCCTGGCCCGAAGTCCCAGTGCCGCGGCGCGGATGAGTCGTACTGATGGTAAAATTTGATTTACCAGAAATGGGCCGAGCGGAATTAAAGCGGAAGAACTTCATCCGGCATGGGCATTCCAGCACCTTACTTGCGACTCGGAAGGCGTTTCTCGGCGCGATGCATCGCGAAAACAGGGATGTAGAAATTGACGCTTCTTGCCGAACACCGCCAGGAAATCCGGCCCTAACAATACGGCGCGGCGACAGAAGAACGACAAGCTGGCGTTCGTCAAAACCGGACCGACCATTGTTCTGCTGGGCGTCTTGGCGCTCAAAGAATGGAAGAACCAGTTCCGCGAGCAGCGAGGTCGCGGCCGATGACCGAGAAACCCGGCGAGCCGTCCCCAGCGATGATCGGGCTACCGCCCTCGGCGCGCGGCCTGACCGGCAGGCCCACTTACATCGCCGAGCATGCAAGCCAGGTGGCGCAGGAGTGGGAGGACGTGGGCGAAACCTACGTCAGGAGGCGCATGAAAGAAATGGGCGTCCCCGACAACCAGATTGGCGAGCCGGATTACGGCGGCGATGGGCGGTGGCGGGCATTCGACCCTTACGAGCGGCAGGGCGGTAAGAATACGACGGGCGCGGTCGTGGACTCCGGCGTGCTAAATCCCGACCTCTTGAAGGGTGGGAAGGGCGGCCGCATCTGGCCGCGTATGCGGCTCAAGGACCGCATCGACGCGATCATCGCCCACGAATACGAGGAGCTACGCCACGGCGGCTCGCACGCGGCGGCACTGAAGGCGGCACCGAAGACGGAATTGCCGATCAGCGACGAGGCGCGCCGTTTGTGCCGGGCGATGGCAAGGTGAGGCTCAGCAGTTCAGCTTTACGCTCGAACCCCAGCTTGGTCACGTGGTACACGCTTTCATCTCCCCCGGCGAAGCTGCTACCGGCGACCATCAGCCCGGCGCGCGAAGCTCGCGGTAGGTTTCGCGGTTTGCGTCCGCGTCCATTGTTCTCCGCCGCTCCAGGTGCAGGCGGAACAGGGTTAGGGCCGCTTCGGAGAGCGTAACGGTTTGCATGATTTCCTCCCGGCGGCATTTTACCGGGTTGGCCATTCGGCAGGAATGCGAATTACCAGGTAGCTCATGATACCCCAGAGCCGATCCTCAAAGTTGGCGCGTGCGCTGAAAACAGATCTGCTACGATCGGCGGAACTTGGCGGAATGCGGGGAATCATTGCTTACCCAAAAAGGGTGCAAGCGGCGCCTTGGCTTACCGGTGCCGTCATCGGCACGCGTTGGACGACCCGATCGAACCGCTGGGCCGGAAGGAGATCTCATTATGCTCTCGGTCTTTTGTTCACCCAGCCGGTATACCCAGGGCAGGGGGCGACGGCCACACTGGGGCGAGAGATGGCTGCGCTGGGCCTGGAAGGGCCCGCGCTGATCATCGCCGGCAGGACCGTGATCGGCCGGTCGGCCGATACCTGGAAATCCAGCCTGGACGAAGCGCGGACGCGTCATACCATGTACCGCTTCAGCGGCGAATGCTCGACGGCCGAGATCGAGGGAGCCAAAAGCCATCGCTCGGGAGTGCGAAGCCCGGACGATCGCGTGTGCCGGCGGCGGTAAGGACCTCGACGACGATCTCACTGTCGGCGGTTGTTCCTTCATGCCCCTTAGCCGCGTTCCGAGCGTCCGGCTCTCGTAGAGTGGTGTCGAGCAAGGTCCACCGGGAACGACGTGGCGATCGGTGGACTTCGAACCGTGTGACACGGCGTTCGGACCGATCCCACTCCCGAGCATCCATCATACCGAAAAGTGAACCGCTCCAGCCGGAGGTAGTCGCTCAGACGGTGATCCTGGCTCGCTACACAGAGCCGACTACTGCGAGATCTCATTCCGGCGATTTCAGCACGATGCTTGTAACCACTAATGGCATCGGTTAGCTTGATGGAATCAAATCATGTAATCTCAGCCGGAGGAAGTGCTCGTGAGGAGGCGGATTCATGCGAATTCCCCTGCCAACAGTGCCATCCCCGGTCATCGCTGGGGCTGAAGGAAGGCCGTCCTCGATCACCAGAGAGATCCTGGAGAGCTATTTGGTCTGCAAGACCAAAGCCCATCTTTGGCTCAACGGGGAGCGGCGCGCAAGTCGGACTACGAGGTCCTTTCCACCGAGACAAGGGCCAAAGTGCGGAACCGTGTGGATGAGAAGCTGGCGTCCAAGCACAAGCCCGAAGAAGTCATCCGGGGCGTCAGGATCACCGAGGAGGTGCTCAGGAAGGGCGCGGCGTTCATCCTTGACGCAATCATCGAGTCCGGCGACGTCTCTCTCTGTTGTGACGCCCTGAAGCGGGTCAAAGGTGAGTCTCGCCTCGGCGAGCATCATTATGCGCCGATCCTGGTCTACGAGGGCAAGAACGTTCGGGAGGATCGGAAGCGAATCCTCGAAGTCTTCGGGCTCGCCTTGGCGGAGGTACAGGGCAGATACCCGGAGTTTGGTTACATCGTCCACGGGTCCAGGACCGAGATGACCCGGGTGAGTCTTCGGACCCGGGATGCCAGGGCCAGGGCGTTACTCGTGGAGATCAGGAAACTCCGAGATAAGGGCTCGCCCCCGACACTGACGCTGAACAGCCACTGTGCGATCTGCGAATTCCGCGAGGACTGCCAAGGCCAAGCGGAACGAGAGGATAACATCAGCTTGCTCCGGGGGATGGGTCAGAAGGAGATTTCCCGGCTCAGGAACCGTGGGATCGCCACCGTGGCGCAGCTCTCCTACACCTTCCGCGCGTCGAAGAAGGTCCCCAGCGTCGGGGCGAACCGCTTGCATCGTTCGTTCGCCCTGCAGGCGGCTCGCCTTGCGAGAGGGTAGAGTCTTCATCCTGGGTGAGCCCAAGCTCCCGGCTAGTCCGGTCCGGATTTACTTCGACTGCGAGGGCGATCCGGACAAAGGGCTCATCTATCTGATCGGCGCGCTGATCGATGATGGGGTTACGGAGCAGAGGTATTCGTTCTGGGCCGACTCGCGCGATCAAGAGGGGCAGATCCTCGGGCGATTCTTGGAGACCGTGGGCCGGCATGAGGCGGCCCATCTGTTCTGTTACGGGAGCTACGATCTCGCATTCCTGAAGAAGATGAGAGGGCCCGGTCTGGAGTCGGAGATCGATCGAGTGCTGGCCCGGACGACGAACATTCTCTCGATGATCTATCCGAGCATCTATTTCCCCGTCTACCAGAATGGGCTCAAGGAGATCGCCCGGCGGCTTGGGTTCCAGTGGTCCGATGGCAGCGCCTCGGGGATTCAGAGCATCGTCTGGAGGAGGAGATGGGAGGAAACACGGGACGAGGAGACGAAGGGCCGAATCGAGACTTACAACCTTGAGGACTGCGCCGCCCTTAAGCTGGTTGTCCAGTATATTGCCGCGTTGAAGCGGGGCGAGGGACCAGCCGGCGATCGGCCGGAGACCGGCAGTCCAGCCCTTGAGTGCTCGAGGGTCGAGGCGGTCTCCACCACTTCCAAGCGACGTGAATGGGGCAATGCGGTCTTCTCCGTATCGGACTTTGATTACATAAACCGCCGCTCGTATTTCGACTATCAGAGAGAGAAGGTCTACATCCGGAGTAGCCCGGTCCTCCGGAAAGCTCGTCCCCGAGTTCGCGAGGGGAAAGGGAGGAAACTTGCTGTCGAGGAGCGATTCGAAATCAAGAGTGAGCGTTGCCCTCGTTGCAATGGGACGAACTTGCGGCAGATCTCTGACGGGCGGCTGGCCAGGCTGGTGATGGACTTGAAGGTTACCGGCAGAGGGATCCGGCGGAAGTGGCTTGAGGTCGGCAGCTACCGATACTACTGCTGCGGTTGCCACCAATCGTTCATACCTCCCGACTATCTCCGGGTGGATCGGCACACCCACTCTCTGAAGGCTTGGGCCATGTACGAGCACGTCGCGCATCGGGCAAGCTTGGGCACCCTGGAGGAATCCTTCCGTGACTGCTTCGATCTGAAGATCCCTATCACCGATATTCATCTCTTCAAATTCTACCTCGCCGACTATTACAAGGAGACCTATCAGTTGCTCACCAAGAGCATCGTCTCGGGGAAGCTTATCCATGCCGACGAAACTGAGGTCAATGTGAAAGGCATTGGGAAGGTCTACGTGTGGGTATTCACGAACCTTGAGGATGTGGTCTACCTATACCGCCCTTCCCGCGAGGGGGCATTCCTCCACGAGTTCTTGGATGGATTCCGGGGCGTCCTGGTCTCGGACTTCTACTCCGCGTACGACTCCTTGCCCTGCGAGCAGCAGAAGTGCTTGATCCATCTCATTCGGGATTTCAACCATGACATCATCGGGAATCCCTTCGACGAGGAACTCAAGTCCCTCGCCGGCGAGTTCGGTGCACTCTTGAGGCGAATCGTCACAACGATCGACAAGCACGGTCTGCGCCACCGCCATCTCAAGATTTATGAGAAGGATGTCAATGGGTTCTTCGAAATCCGCCTTCAGCAAGGCTTATCAGTCCGAGGTTGCTCAGGGGTACCAAGGTCGTTTGGAGAAATATCGGCATAAGCTCTTCACGTTCATGGCCCACGATGGCGTGCCGTGGAACAATAACGATGCGGAGCACGCAATTAAGAAATTTGCATATTATCGCGAGATTGCGGACGGCATCTACACGGAAGGCAGCCTGAGGAATCACCTGGTCCTCCTCAGTATCCACCAGACTTGCATTCGCAGGGGGGTTAGCTTCCTTCGATTCCTCCTGTCTCGGGAGCGGGACATCGGCAAATTCCGCGAGAAGAAGTCGCACGCAATTAACTTCGTTCCTTACGACCTCATGCCAGAGGGGTTCTTGCATCCTCGCCGTAAAAAGCAAGCCGCCGAGACAAGGTGAGCGCGGCTGGTGGCATGATCGTCCATAGCCCCAGAAGAGACCGGACGAGCGAAATGTCAGGTATCAAGTCCCAGGCAAGCGTTCTGTGATGTGGCAGGTTGCGGCTTTGGCGAGGCATGGTTGACAGATCGCGTCGTCCTGAAACGCACATCGAGCACCTGTCGCGGACCATTACAAATCATTGAATAATAATATGCGAGAGTTACTATAGTACCAATCGGCGCTTCAGTAGTCCGCCGGCATCGCTAGGGGCGGTCCAGTAGGTGTCATGGAATGGACCTCGACCGTTGCTCAGGCAGGTCGGGTCGCCAACGGAGGTCGAGGACAACAGGTTCGACCTTCAGGCTTTTCCCCTCCTCGCTCGCGTTCACCGATTTCACCTGGTCAGCAAGATACGCCTTAAGCAGTTGAATATCTGTATCTTCCTTGTCGGTACCTTGACAGGTCCCTGTCCAGCCAACCAAGTAGATTCCATGATTAAGCTGGTGCCCTAACAGGTAAGCGCCGACAAGTTGGTCTTTAAGGCTGCTCTTGGTATCTTCGTTGTCCGACCATTTGATCTCGATTATGACCGTTGCCAACTGCTGATCGATGGTCGGGGCCACCACTTCCAAATCGAATCGGCGCTGATACTTGACCTGCGGCTCGCGGAAGACCTTGATTTGGATTCTAGGTATGCGCGACGGAAGCATGTCCATCAATCGACGGCGAACATACGCCTGGAGCGCATCTTCTCCGAGCCGTCGGCGAACCCGCTTCTTTGCAGATTTCCCCTTGATTCCCTGACCTGGCGTCTCCGGCTCGTTCTTGCCGTACAGCATCGACAGGTCGTAAGGGGCATCCTCTTCAATTTGCCTGAGCACATGGACAATAGCCTTTAACAAGTCGTCCCCGGATCGGATCAGCCGATAATCAGCTTCGTCGAGCAGTCGCACCACTTGCTCCACAGGAATCCCGGCAGCAGCGGACATGGGAGATTCCGATGCCCCGCTCTGGCCCAGATTACCGAGGAGCCGCAATGCCTCGCGCTGTTGCTTCTCGTGTTCGAAATCTCTCCTTCAGACGGGGCTCGGCCTCGAAAAGCGACGTGAGAGGGCGGCTGTCACCATCAAGCCGCCTTTGGATTAGCACGCCGATAACGCGGTCGCGGACCAATTGCAACTCTTCGTCGGTTCCCATCATGACCCAGCGTCCTGAGACATGCTCACTTTCGGGAGGAAGTGGAAAGGTCTCGATCAGAATCAGCGAAAGGCGTTCCAGTTGAGCGGCGGGCCACTGCGAAAGATCCGCTCGACAGTCGCCCCAACACTGCCAGAGCGAGGATAATTCCCGTAGCACGTCACCGCCGCGCTGCCGGTAAGCGGCCTCGATCAAAGGCCAGGCCCCTTGCGGGTCCAAGGCCAGCCTGACATCGAGGGCCTTACGATAGAGCAGGGTCGCTCCTTCCCCGCCGCCATTCTTTTCCGTCCATTCCGTAGCGAGCAGGAGTGCGGCGGAGCTGTCGTGCGCCGCCAGGATTTCGAGGAGACCGGCCCGCGTTGCCGTGTCCAGCAATTCGTCTTTCGCGAAACTCGCGACTCGCTGTGCCACTTCACCCGGCCACAGTTCGACCGGGATAGAGTTGGCGAAGAACGCGTGGTTTTCGCCTCTCTTCAATACCGCCTCGATCATGGCGACCACCACTGTCGTTGTCGCCGGTCGGTCTTTTCCAGCGCAGGCAATCACAGCCTCAAGAGCCTTCGGAACATGCGTCCGAAGAACGGTCGGCAGCCATTTCTCGATCATCCGGGCATCGAGCCACTCACGCGATGGCCAGCCCTCCAGAACCGCCACGAAAGCTTGGGCCTCCACGAAATTCCAGGTTGTGACCGTCTTGTCGTCCGCGAAAGGTGTGGGTATCCCCGCTTCCAAACCATTTCGACACGCCTCGAGAACCAGTCTCTGGTGGTTCTCGTCCAAGGCGCCCCAGTCGCCATCCACGTCTTGGTATCGGTGAACCTCGGCCGAGAAGCACAAAAGTGACAACTGACGCAACCGGTCGATGTCGGTCCAATCTTCCCGGCGAAGGACCTGATCGATGACTTCGGCAAGCGTGTGACGTTTCACCTTTTTCCGCCGGTGTTGCCGCTTTTCCTCGATCTCACGTTCCCGCTGCTCCACTTCGCGCTTGTCCTTCTCGAACTCCTCAGGAACGGTCGGCACGTGGCGACCAATCGCGCCGAGCACGCGCTCCAGTAAGAGGTGGTCGGTCGCGTCCGGCTCAGGTGCGTACTTGGCCAGGAAATAGAGGTCAACCCAGACAAAGCGGATGCTGTTCCATCTGGCCTCCGCATGCTCCATAAGCCATGTAAGATCCTCATACGTGAGAATCCTGCGCAAATAATGGGGTGCACGAGGATTCTCTTTTTTTGCCTTCGATACAAAGTAGCGGTATAACCACCGGCGTCCGTACCTGTGCTGCCGAAGACGCCGCAAGATGAGGCCATGGAGATCGCGCTCATCGGAGTCGACGATTACCCGGAACGACAGCCGGCCAAGCATGGCTTGGTCGGTGCGCGAGAGTCGCGGTTCGTCTACGAGTTTCCTTATGCAGGCTACAAGGAGCTTTTTCCGCCAGCTTGGGGGCCGCGATGCCTCTTCGCCCGCCCGTTTGTTTTCCGCGCCGCTTTCGGGCAAGATAATCTGAGATAATCAGACGAGCGTCGTCCACCGTCACACTTTTCTCCATCTCATATAGGAGAAACGAGGTTGTGTCCGTCACCCGGGGATTCTCCCGAGGAGCGTAGCGGAGGGCCTTGTAAACTGACCAAATCCCATGCACAAGCAGGGTCAAGATCACCTGTGCCGCACAGGCTTCGCTCATCGTCGCTTCTTCCGCCATACATCGCGATCGGTCCGTCGACGCGGGCCGCATCTTCGGCGATGCCCAGCTTACGGACCAGCATCGTTGCCCACTCGCGAACCCGAATGTCCTGCGATCCGTCTAGAACAATCGCAACTGCGGGACCGACGGCCTCGGAGTATTTCAATGTCGACGCGATATCCATCAGCAGTTTTCGCACGGTCACGGGCCTGTTCACATCTTTCAGGCGTCCTGCGATGTGCTTGCCGAGGCCAGGCACTCAAGCCGCATGAGCTGCTCATCGTCGTAGAGGTTAAGGCTCGATGGTGATTGAGCGGCAATCGCCTCAAGCCGGTCGACTTGCAGCAACGCGTCTTCGAGTCCCCATGGAGCATCCACGGATGACGGCCCGAGAGGTACCAGTATGGATGCCAGCCAGGTTTTGACGTCCGGCTCTTTGGACACGTGTTTGAGCAAGTGAAGCATGTCCACAAGGTATGGCAACGGTCCGCGGTCGTCAGCGACCGCGGGGCGCGAAGCTGCTCAAGTTCCATGTCTCTCAGTCCGAAGGCACAGAACCAATCCCGGATGTTCCTTTGGCCAAAGCGGAAGCCTCCCTCGATCGAGGATCGGAACGGCCCGCCAATTCGGAATCGACTCGCGCACCGCTACTCGCATGGTCTCCGGCAGGTTTGATCTTGAGGTGAGCGGGAAAACATCTTCAAAGACCAACCCCGGATTGGTTGAGTTGCCACTCGACAGAAAGAGCTCATGCTGTCCGGAAAGCATGGATACCGCAGCAATCCGACCGACGGCCTTGAAACGGTGTTCCAACTCAGAGCTGATTCTTCCGTCCTTGACGCTGTTGTGTTCCTTGAGCAAGTCTTTCAGTATCGCCTCCCAGACATCCGCCAGGGACGATGGCTCTTTGCCCTTCCACCCGCCCAGGAATGTGAGAACGCGGGGATAACCCGCGATCCCCGCCAGACCATCGTGTTGCTTGATGATCTCGGCCACTCTGTCGAATTCAAATCTCGAACTAAGCATTCGAGCCGCTTCATCACGGTCGAGTGGCGCCATCCTGAGCACCAGTGGTCCATCCGACCCGAGTTCGGTGTAGAGAGGACGTAATTCATCATTGAATTCCTTCAGCATGTCTCGATCCCGGCTGAGGATGATCAGTCGCAGCTTCGACCTGTGGCTCTTGGCCGGCACTTCCTCGATCGCGCGGACAATCCGCTTCGGAATACCTCGGTTGTCCAGTTCGCACTCGTCCAGACCGTCGATGATCCAGCAGGCAGGCTTACTCAGAAGGGAACTCTTCCACTGGTCCCACCAAGGCGGTAATAGCTGCGTTCCGTTGATACCCTCCTCGAAACACGTCAGCTCAAGAAAGGAGCCGAAGCGCAGCTTCTTCTCCGGGTCTTCAGAGAGCCACGCATGCGTTCGCCTGGCGAACGTCGACTTCCCCATCCAGGGTTGCGCCTTGATCAAGACGGCTGGATGTTCGAGGAGTCCTTTAATATCAAGGAGTGAGTGACTGCGTACAGGGTCAAGGAAGCCCAGCTCGTCGTGGCCATAATGGGCCGTGAAGCGACGGGTGGGTATGGGCGTCCGCGGGTTCGCGGGAATTGGCCATTCCGATTGCTCACTGGTCTGCATCTGATCAGCCCGCCCATTACCGGAGTCGACAGCGCGAGAAGGGAGAGGAAAAGACTTTATACAAAAGTATACTTTGCGCGACTCGCGCTGGAAAGCCTGCATCTTCGCCCCCTCCCGACCAAACGCATATTAAAATTTACATCCGTTTTGGGATTTTCTGACTCATCTCCGCAAGCCGCTGACAAAGACCGTCAGGGATTTCATTGTTTGACTTGAGGTCCACCTCATAGCCGCATGACCCTCCAGTTCGGCATGGACGGGCTACTCGTTAATTTCGACAGAATCCGCGAATGCTAATGTGCTATCTACAAGACGGCACACATTCCGATTATTCCGGCGTCACACGTAACCCCAAGCCCTATCAAGAGTTCATTTGACGAAACGCGGTCCGATTTTTCCGGCGTCACACGTAAGTCCAATGGCTGTAAGGCTGTGACGCCGTGACGGCGTTTTTGGCCCCGCGACTTTGTGCGCAGCTTTTCATCTACTCGGCCATGTTGGGGGGGGGTCGTCTGTTGGGCGCAGGCCATGACGGTTCGGTATGATTGGCAGAACCGGAGTGCTGTCGTGAGGGATGGGAAGACTCACCCAATCGAATCAGTTCGGCCGGGCCGGAAGGGGATCTCAACATGCTGTCGGTCTTTTGTTCACCCAGCCGATATACCCAGGGCAGGGGGGCGACGGCCGCACTGGGGCGAGAGATGGCCGCGATGGGCCTGGAAGGGCCCGCGCTCATCATCGCCGGCAAGACCGTGATCGGCCGGTTGGCCGATACCTGGAAATCCAGCCTGGACGAAAGCGCGGATGCCTCATACCGTGTACCACTTCAGCGGCGAATGCTCGACGGCCGGGATCGAGCGAGCCAAGGCCATCGCTCGGGAGTGCGGAGCCCGGACGATCGTGGGTGCCGGCGGCGGCAAGGTCCTCAACACCGCTCGAGCCGTCGCCGCCGACCTGGCTGCCCGTGGTCAATTGCCCCACGGTTGCCTCGAGCGATGCCCCCTGTACGCGCCTCTCGGTGATCTACACCGAGGAAGGGGTTTTCCAGGAATACCGGTTCTACCGCAAGAAGTAGGGCTAAGATCAAAGTCGCGTTAGCCATTGGAGTGGAACCCGATTGGCCGCGCGAGGTTCCAAGCAGTCGTTCGTCAGCAGCGGTTGATTATTCGCGCCTGCAACAGAAAACCCCGGCGGTGAGGCGTGGGCAGCGGAAGTCAGCCAACTAACCTCCCGACTCCGGTTCCCACCTCACCGGACTTGGGACTTGGAGTTCCTTGCGATGAAGAAGCTCATCAACGATCCGAACCGCGTCGTGGAACAGATGCTCCAGGGGCTGGTCGCGATCCATCCCGGCCTGCGACGACTGGCGGGCGAGACGGTCCTGATCCGGGCTGATGCCGAAGAGGTACGAGAACGACAAGTGAGTCTCATTGCCGGCGGTGGCAGCGGGCACGAGCCAGCACATGCGGGCTACATCGGTCGGGGGATGCTCAGCGCGGCGGTGGCGGGGGATGTCTTCACATCGCCAGGACCTGATGCCGTCTTTGCCGCGATCCGGGCCGTCGCGGGCTCGCGAGGGGCTCTCCTGATCGTCAAGAACTACACCGGAGATCGGCTCAACTTCGGCCTGGCCGCCGAGCGCGCGAGAGCCGAGGGGATTCCGGTCGATATGGTGGTCGTGGCCGACGATGTCGCACTGGCTGGCGGGGGCGGGCACGCGGGCCGTCGCGGCCTCGCCGGCACGATCATGGTACACAAAGTCGCCGGCGCGGTGGCCGAGGCGGGTGCGAGCCTGGCCGAGGTCGCCGCCGAGGCCCGAGAGGCGGCCTCCGCCGTCAGGACGATGGGAGTCGCGCTGACGCCCTGTACGGTCCCCGCGGCCGGCAAGCCAGGCTTTTCGCTGGGTGAGGCGGAGGTCGAGCTCGGCCTGGGAATCCACGGCGAACCTGGTGTCCGCCGCGTGCCGGTCGAGCCGGCGGATGCCCTGGTCGACCGCTTGATGGGCCCGATTCTGGCCGAGATCACCGGCGATCAGGTCGCTTTGCTGGTCAACAACCTGGGCGGCACACCTACGATGGAGCTGGCGATCGTCGCTCGTCACGCCATCGACGTGTTGGAGCAGAGCGGCAAGCGGGTCGAGAGAGTCTACGCGGGGACGTTTCTCTCTGCCCTGGAGATGGCCGGTGTGTCCTTGACGGTCTTCCCCGTGGACGATCGGCGACTCGCCCGACTGGACGCTCCGACAGATGCGCCGGCGTGGCCCAACGCGGCCGACCGACCTCGATCGAGATCGACGACCGCATCTTCCGAGCCATCTCCCACGCTGAAGCCAGCCGCCGGAGCACCGCGGACCGCGCTGGGCCATCGACTCGGCGCCGCAATCCAGGCAGCCGCCCGGTCGTTGATCGAGGCCGAGGCGCGCTTGACCGAACTGGATCAGGCCGTTGGCGACGGCGATCTCGGGATCAGCTTGACAAGGGGTGCGCGGGCCGTCCTGGACACCTTGCCCTCCTGCCCCCTAGACGACCCAGCCACGACGCTGCACGAACTGGCCTTGATCCTGCAGCGGGCCCTCGGCGGCACGTCCGGCCCCTTCTATGCGATGCTCTTGCTTCGCGCTGCCGCTTGCTTGCGCTCGAACGACCCCGGGGCCGCGACGACCTGGGCGGAGGCCCTCCGAGCCGGTGGTGCCGGGATTGGAGAGCTGGGTGGCGCCGCCGTCGGTGATCGGACGATGCTCGACGCCCTGGTCCCGGCCTCCGAGGCTCTCACGTCGGGCCTGCACTCCGGAAACTTGCCGATGGTGGCCTTGAGTGAGGCGGTCGCAGTGGCCGATCGCGGGGCCGAGGCGACGGCCTCGATGATTCCGAGACGGGGCCGATCGAGTTACCTCGGCGACCGCGCCCTGGGCCACCCCGATCCCGGCGCCGTGGCCGTCGCCATTTGGCTACGAGCCGCGAGCAATTCTCTGGAAGCAACGGATTGACGTTCTGTCGGTGTTAATCCCCGTCCCGCTCGTGCTGGGCGACGAATCGGCCGGGCTGATAGGAGATCGTCGTAGAATGGAATTCTTTCCGTTTGTTTGTTTACGCCGCACAAGACGGGATGCTCATCGCCCAGTCGCCCGTCCACCAAGCGGATCGGGCACTCGCAGAGTGGGCCCTGAGCGGATAGAATAGTGCCAGACTAGCGCGAGAAAATCCCAAGCGCTCGGAAAGGCAGAACCATGAGCAAACAAACCGGAGTCGCCGTGTCCGACCGCCCCTCGCTCACGGACAAGGCGACGGCCCGCATCGTGAGGAACCTGGCCATGACGCCTGCGGCGGAGGAATTCCTCGGCGATCTCTCCCATAAGACGGGGCTGAGTGAGGGAGAGGTGCTCCGCCGGGCACTCGGCATGTTCAAGACTGCGGTCGATGCCAAGCAGCAGGGGAAGCACGTCGGCGTCGCCAGTACGCCAGATGTGCTCGACATCGAACTGGTCGGATTCTGAGGAGGCCGGCGCGTGGCCGAACGCCCCAAGGCCGTTAACATAGCCGGATTGCTTGATCAAGGTATAGCTTTCGAACTCAAGACTGAATCACCGGAGGAACGCGACTCCCGGCTGAGACGCGAGGAGGCCGAGGATGCTCACAAGAGACGTATCAGCCTGATACTGCACATCTTCGTGATGACCCTCGTGGCGGTCGCTTTCGTCACAAGTGTCACCATCATCTTCGCTAAGGATGCGAACACCGGATTGCCGGACAAGGCAATGGGCATCATCACGGCTATCGTCGCTGGTGGCTTCGGCTACATGACCGGCAAGGGGAGCAAGTAGGCACCGGGTGCCAGAGCACGTCGAAATGATCTTGCACAATGAGCAGAAGGCGCGGAAGTCAGCAAGCTAACCGGCATCCTGCCAATTCACGCCCTCAATGATTTGTTTTAACTGGCAACCGGGAACTCCCTGCGTCCATCCTAGAATCTAGCAGTTCATATACTTCCAGTTCCTCGGCTTCCCCTCGGCCATCCATTCGATGGCCGTCTCCAGCCGGCGTGCGCGGGTTGCCTGGGTCTTGGCCTCGGTGAGCCACTCGACATATTCTCGTTTATGACTGGGACTGAAGTTCTCAAAAGTGGCCTGCGCTTTCTGATTGGCTTGCAGGGCGCTGGCCAGGTCGTCGGGAACGACCAGTTCTGCCTTGGGCGTTTTCGGCTTCATCCGGGACGGCGCCTTGACGCCCGCTTCGTTGAGTTTCATCGCCTCTTTGACATAACCGCTCAGGACTTTCTTCGACGGCAGGTCAGAGACCTGGGTGATCCGTCCAAACTGCCCCATCGCTTCTTCGACCGCGGTGCCACCCTTCTCGACGATGAGCGCGTTTCCAGAAGTTGAACGCGCAGTGCTCCTTGAACGAGGCCATACTGCACATCATGCCCTTGTACATAAAATGAGGAAAGCTCCACTTCATCGTCTCTTCAACATCCGGACAGGCCGCGTGCACGAGGTCTCGGAGGTACGTGAGGATCGGCCTCGCGAACTCGGCGGATTTGGCGATATAGTCATCGACCCGAGCGTCTCGTGTCCCCATGGGAATTTCTCCGATCTGATCGGCCTAGGCATCGCCGTCGAGCGCATCGAGCATTCGTGTGGGCCTCGCACCGCTGAACCATCCAACAGCGTTCGACCCACTGTACCAGACTCGTTGTTTGCGGAGAGCGTGGCGCGTTGGTCGCTCCCGCCCTGTCCACGAACGATCGCGGCCCACGTTCACTTTGCCGAGGGTAGCAGCTCGGTGTTGGCCTCGATGGTCAGTTCAAGCACCCCGGGTTGATCCATCCCGCCGTACGAAAACGTCATGTCTCCCTTGATCCGGATCTTGGACTTGGCATTGACGACGCAACCTTCCTCGCGGTCGAACAAGATGGTTTCCTCGGAAGAATCCACCTTCAGATCGCTCTTGATCACCTTGAGCGGGGACTTGGAATTGGGATCCTGGCTGTACTTCACCTCGGTCACCTTGCCTGTGATCTTGTCGAGCGTCTTGTTCCCCTTTTTCTCGGTGCCCAGGTATTCGTATTTCTTGCGAAATGTGAACGTCTGGCCCACGCCGGGATCGTGGATCTCGGTCCGTTCCCAGGGCTCGCCGGTGCGGGCCAGGATGTCCGGCAGGTTCGGGCGCTGTTCTCGAACTTTCGCTTGAGTTTATCGGCCTCGAACCGGTCGCGGATCAAGTCGCGTGTCTGGGGGTCGAGCTTGTCGACCTTTTCGAGCATCTTTTCCGCTCCCTCGATCGCTTTCACCTTGTTCTGGTCGTCGAGCACGACCGTGAAGACGGTCTCACTCGCCAGCTTGTAAATATCACCCAGGAAGGCGAAGGTCGGGTTGTCGATCTTGGCGTTGGGATCTTTTGAGTCATAGCTCAGGTTGATGCCGCCCGGGAGCGACCGCTCCGCGTGGAGCGATTCCACCTTCTCCTCTACCGGCACGGTCCCATTGCCGCGACGCTTGCCAACCGTAAGCGACAAGACGACGGTTTCCCTGTCGTCGCTCGGGATCTCCATCCCCATCAATGTCAGAAGCTGGCGAGTCCTGTCCGACCTCTTGTATGAGAGCTTCTTACCCTCGGGGTACTTGTACTGGAGCTTGACCTGGGCCTGAGCGGTTTCCGACCAGGACAGCACCAGGCATGCGACTCCAACAGCCGCCACCACCATCCTCATCCCGGCGCGGCGAATCCTCATAATCGACCTCCTCAGCTCGAAGTGCGCACAACACGGTGAATCTTATTGGGAACTACGAAACGTTTCATCCAACCAATCGTGACACGAAACCAAGCCGCGCGATCACCTCCTGTTATTTTACAGGACGGGATCGCACGACAACCTCTGCTGGCAATCGTCGGTTGCTTGATCTTATTCGTTCGGCACCCAGTTCGCAGCGCACAAATCGATCACGCCGCATTTCGACCCGCCTCCCGGCCGATGACCGGCCCGATGGATGTGATCCGGCCAGTCGGGAAGCGAGCCGGACCCCGTTTTTCCTGGTCGGCCGCGGATTGTTGCGTTGGCCGCGATAGTGTATACTAATGATAGATACCACATGGGAGGTGGGCCATGAAGGAAAGCGGCATTGCGAAGATTTTCAAGCATGGGCGGAGCCAGGCGGTTCGGCTGCCTTTAGCGTTTCGCCTGCCTGGCGACCGGGTGCGGGTGCGTCGCGTCGAGGGAGGTATCCTGCTCGAGCCGATCGTGACGGATCTCGATACATGGTTCAGCGATCTGGACCGCTTTGCGGACGTCCCGTTTATGGAGGACGGCCGCCAACAACCGCCGATGCCTGAGGCGGAGGATCTGCTCGATTGCGATTGACCTACCATCTGGATACCAATGTCGTCATTGCCCTGCTGCGGAACAAGCCCGCCAGGGTGCGCGAGCGATTTCGACAGGTGGTGTCCGAGGATGCGATCGTCCACGTGTCGTCCGTCGTCTTATTCGAGCTTTGGAATGGCGTCGCCCGCAGTGGCCGTCGGCAGGAAAACACCGAGCGGCTACGTGTCTTTCTCTCGGGCGACATCACGATAGCGTCCTTCGAGGAAAAGGATGCGGTGATCGCAGGCGATTTGCGCGCCACCCTGGAAATGGGCGGGACGTCGATCGGGCCCTATGACGTGTTGATTGCCGCCCAAGCACTCAGGGCCGGCGCGACACTCGTGACCGGGAACGTCTCGGAGTTCGCTCGCGTCACTGGCCTCATGTGGGAAGACTGGACCATCGAGAAATGATCGGGACCAGCGATAAGTCGATATGCCCTCATTAAATAAAGTCGTTTGTCACGATGCCTGCGACATCACCGTCGGATGAAAGGTGGGATGCCAGTCGAATGGGACGCGCTCGTCGCGGGTCTGGAGTTTGACGGTCAGCCCTCGCTTTCCGAACGTCTCACGGAGGTTCAGAAAAGCGTCCTGGGCCGTGAGGACGTCGGGGTAGCTCAGCCAGCCGACGAAACGACCATCCTCGATCCGAGATCGGGCGGCGACCACCGATTTTTGACCGCGCAAACGCTCGAATCGATCGATCACGGTGCGCAGGGTCTCGCCAGCGGAAGAGAACTTGGCCGCGCCGTCGACCAGATCTTGTGGCGGCCACGACACCACCATGCAAACGCTGAGCGTGACATCATCCTCCTGCTGGGGAGGCAGCAATGATCCCGGTCGGTCTTTTTTGAATTCCAACTCGAACCGGGTCCAGATCAACTCAACCTCGACGGTCCTCAGCTCAGTCGGGTCCGCGATGGGTTGTTGAGCTTCTGCTGGCATCGCACCGGTTTGATCATCCTCGGATGTCTCACTCGACTCACCGAAATCGCTCCAGGAAGTGGCCGTGGCGGCGCCCGCCCCGACGAACGGAGGCACTGCCGGTCCAGGTCCAACCAGGCGACTGGCCCTGAGGCGCAACGTCGGCCCGCGGGCTTTCCCAAGGCCGAGGCGCGGCCGGAGCGGCCGCTGTCGTCTTCAACACCTCGTACGCTCGCACCACCATGCGGAAGGCCCACTCATCTCCACCCACGTCGGGATGATGCTTCTTTGACTTCGCGCGATATGCATCCTGAATCTCATCCGGTGAGGCGTTGGGACCCACTCCTAACACCGTGCGCAGGATCGACCGAAAACGAATGATAACCCATGAGAACTCCACTTCCATTCCAGACCGCGACGAATTGGCTTTAGAACCTCTTACTCGCAAATCGCTTGCCAAGTGACTCTCGTTTCACGAGAATCGTCGCGAAACACCACTGTCGCCCCAACCTCTGTTCTTCGACAGGAAAATGAAGACCGCTATTCCTTCCTGGTTCGCCGAAGATCGTTTCGTCGGCCGCGATCGTGTATGCCAATAATGGAAACCACATGGGAGGCATTCTGCTTGAGCCGATTCTGACGGATCTCGATACCTGGTTCAAAGATCTGGACCGCTTTGTCGACGCGGCGTTCAAGGAGGACGGCCGCCGACAACCGCCGATGCCCGAAGCCGCAGACCTGTTCGATAGACCATCGGCGTAGGATGGTCCCATACCGTCAATTCGTCGCTTCTCGAGAAAAATCAAAGAAAATCCGCGCACGTGATGGAGACGATCGGCCCGCGAGCGCACTTAACATGGTATGGGCACTACGATGATCGATGATCCCAGCGAGTTGTCCGAGCTTCTTCGGCGAGCTGCCATTGGTGATCAGGATGCGCTCCGCGACTTGCTTTCTCGGTACCGCGACCGGCTCAAGCGGATGGTGCACCTGCGCCTGAGCCGTCGGCTCCAGGGCCGGGTCGATGATTCCGACGTGCTCCAGGAGGCCTATCTCGAAATCGCCCGGCGGCTAGATGAGTACCTTCGCGCACCGTCGCTGCCGTTCTTCCTCTGGTTGCGGCACATGACGGGGCTGAAGCTCGCCGAGTTCCACCGCCGTCACCTCGGCACCCAGCTCCGTGACGCCGATCGCGAGGTCACCCTGCACCGCGGCGGGCTGCCGATGGCGGACTCCGTTTCGCTTGCGGCCCAGCTCCTGGGCAACCTGACCACGCCGTCGCAGGCCGCGGTCAAGGCCGAGACCCGCCTGCTTGTCCAGGAGGCGCTCAACTCCATGGACCCGATCGATCGCGAGGCCCTGGCGCTCAAACACTTCGAGCAGCTCAGCACGTCCGAGATCGCCGAGGTGCTGGGCCTGTCCAAGGCCGGGGCGGGGAGCCGTTATCTGCGCAATCAAGCGGTTGCGGGAAATCCTGTCGCGGATTCCCGGTCTCGAAGAATTCTAAATCCAGGCATGGCAATCCGCCGGGCGTCCCCTCGGGACGCGGCGCCGATCGTGGAGGAGGCATTCCAGTGTCCACAACGGAATCGCAATCGGGCCTCGTACTCGAACTTGCCGAGGAGTTCCTGGAACGGTACCGCAAGGGGCAGCGCCCGCCCCTGCTCGAATACGTCGAAAGGTATCCGGAGCTTGCCGGCGAGATCCGCGAGGTCTTTCCGGCCATGGCGATGATGGAGAAGATCGCCTTGGCCGACGAGTCGCTGGCCGGCGACCCGACCGGCGCCCAGCCCCTCAAGGTACCTACCGTCGATCAACTCGGCGACTATCGCATCCTCCGCGAGATCGGCCGCGGAGGGATGGGGGTTGTTTACGAGGCCGAGCAGGTCTCGCTCGGCCGACATGTGGCCCTCAAACTGCTACCGCCGCAAATGCTGCGGGACTCCCGGCAGAAACACCGGTTCGAGCGCAAGGCGCGGTCTGCAGCCAAGCTGCACCACACCAACATCGTCCCGGTCTTCGGGGTCGGCGAACACGAAGAGACGCCTTATTACGTCATGCAGTTCATCCTGGGCCAAGCCTTGGATGAGGTGCTCGCCGAGCTGAGACAGATGCAGGCCGGCAAGCCGGCCGAGCCCCCTGAGGCCACCCGCACCAAAGACGGGCTGCTGGGCCGCGACATCTCGGCGGTCGACATCGCCCGTTCGCTCTTAACCGGCGGATTCTGCTCGGGTGGCTCAGGCATCGCAAACGCTCAGCGGCACGACGACCCAACGATCGCCGAGACACCGGACGACGCACCATCGAAAGCTCTGCGCACACCCGCCGCAAGCGGCCGTCATTCCGGTTCGTTGTCCTCCTCGTCAGTCTCGCTGATGGGAATGGGTTCGAGCAGCGCCGGGCGAGGCGTGAAAGGGAAGAAGCCGGCCTACTGGCAGGGGGTGGCCCGGATCGGTGCGCAGGTGGCCGACGCGCTGGAGTACGCCCACAAACAGGGGATCGTCCACCGTGACATCAAACCTTCGAACCTCCTGCTCGACGCCCGCGGGACCGTCTGGGTGACCGACTTCGGGCTGGCCAAGGCCGACGACCAGCGAAACCTCACCCACACCGGCGACATCCTCGGCACCCTCCGCTACATGCCCCCGGAGTCCTTCGAGGGGAAAACCGACCACCGAAGCGACGTCTACTCGCTCGGCCTGACTCTCTACGAGCTGCTGGCCCTCCGCCCAGCCTTTGGTGAGAAAGACCGAGGCCGGCTGATCCACCAGGTGACGACCGAGGAACCCGAACGTCTCGGCAGGCTGAACCCGGAGATCCCGCGCGACCTGGAGACGATCGTCCACAAGGCCATCGAGCGCGACCCGGCGCACCGATACGCGACGGCGGGCGAACTGACGGCCGACTTGCAACGATTCCTCGACGACGAGCCGATCCAGGCCAGGCGGCTTTCCCAGACCGAGCGCCTGGTGCGCTGGTCGCGGCGGCACAAGGCGGTCGCGGGACTGCTGGCGATACTCGCGAGCGTGCTCGTGATCGGGTTCACCGTCATGGCCGTGCTCTGGACACGTGCAGAGTCGAATCGGACAAAGGCTGACGCACTGGCTGCAACCGAGGCAGCGGCCCGCGCTCATGCCCAGGCCCAGGAGAAGATTGCTCGCGACCGCGCCGAGGCCCTGGATCGGCAGGATTACATCAATCGGGTCAACCGTGCTTACCGTGAAGTCGAGGACGATAACATCGCCCTCGCTGAAGACCTCCTGCACGGCTGCCCTCAGGAACGGCGTGGCTGGGAATGGTACTTCGTCGAGCGCCTCGGCAATGCCGAGCGACTGAGACTTGACGTGGGTAACAAGAGCGTCAATTCCGTCGCCTTCAGTCCCGACGGGAGCTGGATTATCTCGGCGGCGAGCGTTCCAACTGCTTGGAGTGAGTCGACTGATTCCGATGCAGTCTTCGACATCTGGGGCCAGGCGACCGGCCAGCGGCGGAAGATCATTGCCGGGGACTAAAGGGAAGGTATTCTCCGTGGCCGTCGCCAAGGATGGAAAACGAATCGCGGCGGGTTGCCGCCGAGGCCTGGTCCTGGTCTGGGATGTCGAGAGCGGCCGAAGCGTGTGGACGAACACCGAGCCGGGTCAGGACGCCATGAGCGTCGCCTTCAGCCCCGATGGTCAGTCACTGGCCGTCGGATATGGATCCTATAGCGGGTCGCAGATCGGCAAGGTCAAGATCTGGGATCTCGCGACCGGCAAGGAGCTGAGGTCATTCACCGGACCCGGCGGCGGCGTGAACAAGCTGGCCTTCGACCCGACTGGCAAGCAGCTCGCGGTCGCCGGCCTGGATGTCGTGGAAGTCTGGGAGCTCGCCACCACCACCAAGGTCCGCGACCTCAAGGGACACGCCAAATGGGTCTACAGCGTGGCCTTCAGCCCCGACGGCAAATGGCTGGCCACGGGAGGGTGGGACCGCACCGTCAAACTCTGGAACGCCGAAACCGGCCTGGAGAAGCTGACCATCTTCGCACACGACGGATTCGTCGTCGACATGGCCTTCAGCCCCGACAGTCACCGCTTGATCACATCGAGCGAGGACCGCAGCGCCAAGCTCTGGGAAGTTCCTTCCGGCCAGCTCGTGGCGTCCTTTCACGGCCATACCGACTTCGTGCAGACCGTCGCCTTCCGACCGGACGGCCGAGAGATCGTGACCGGAAGCATGGACGGCTCGCTCCGATTCTGGGACCTACAAACAAGCCGCCCGGTCGCTGTCCAGCACACGGGGTGGGTGGAACGCCTGGCGTTTCGTCGCGATGGTCTCCGAGTCCTCACCGGGCCCGGACATTACCAGGTCGCGACGGATACTACGAAGGGTTGGAACCCGATCACCGGCCAGATCGACGCCTCGTTGGCTGGAACGTCATTCAAGACGCTACCCGCTACGTTCGTCGCGGGCTCCGGCTTCATGCTACGGACTGTCAACAGCCCTGACGGCAAATGGATCGCACAGGTCAGTTCGTTTGCTCCTGGTATCGGAGGTGCGTCTCGCAGTAAGGAGTTTGCGAACAGCGCAGTCGTCATTCGAGACGCGACATCCGGCACGGCGATCCACACCCTCACCGGTCATTCGGCCGATGTCTTCTCGCTGGCATTCAGCCCGGACGGTCGCCGGCTGGCCACGGCCAGCTGCTGACCGGACAATCAAGCTCTGGGACGCACGTACCGGCGAGGATGTCTTCACACTCCGCGGCCACACCTCCGGCGTCGTCGCCGTGGCCTTCAGCCCCGACGGGAATCTGATCGTCTCAGGTGGCGTCGATAACACAGCCCGAGTCTGGAACGCGATCCCACTGCCGGCCAACCGGATCGCGGAGCACGATTCACGGTATCGCGACAAGATCATGGTGCTCGAGCAATTAAATGCCACAACGGACGATTCCCAGCGCGCTCAGATTATGGCCAGCAACGGCCAGTGGGGTATTGCCGCCGCTGCTTTCGGTAGTGCGGTCGAACACGAGCCGGACAACGTGAGCTTTCGCTATCATCACATGCTCTGTCTCCTGGAGAATGGAGACCTCCCGGCTTATCGGCAAGCCGCCAAGAACTTGCTCACGAAGTTCGGCAAGGCGACCGATCCGAACAAAGCCAACAACGCGGCCTGGTATTGTGTGCTCGGCGCCGACGCCCTCCCCGACCTCAACGCCCCGGTGCGCATGGCCGAAGCGGCGCTGGCAGCGTTCGGCCCGGAAGACAAACGAGTCGCCCTGAACACCCTGGGCGCCGTGCTTTATCGTGCCGGACGGCTCGATGAAGCCATTCAACGCCTGGAGGAGAGCGTCCGGACGAACGGAGGTGTCGGAGTTCCCCAAGACTGGGCTTTCCTGGTCATGGCCTATTGGAAAAAGGAGAATGGCGAGGCCGCCCGTCGCTGGCTCGACAAGCTTCGATCCCACAATCCGGGCGCGCCAGCCGGCTTCTCGCCGGAGGCCGTCGAGATCGGGATCCTACGCAGAGAGGCTGAAGCAATAGTGCACGATTCGCCACCCACTCGCCCCTGAGCCGCCTCCGAATCGAACACTCGCGAACGCTGTCTCGAGTTCGAGGAGCGACTTGATGACGAGTTACTCAACCACTCGTCAGACTCTCCGACACCGCTCTGGCGATGTTGGCACCATAACAGGCATCCAACCTTCAATGACCCCTATCCGCGGACGAGGAGTCCCGCCCGGCCCAATTCAAGGAACGCATGCGTCTGGAACTCCACGACAAGGCTCGCGATCAGGGGCACCACAAGCTGCTCCAGCTCCGCGAATTCGATGATCTGCTCGTCCGTTGATCGATTCCCAGCGGGCAAGTCCAGGGTGTGCAGGGCGTCGCAGCCAGCGTTGTTCAACCAAGCCACCATACGTCGGGGCAGATGGGCATCGACCAGGAACCTCACGGCACAACCGACTGTAGTCGTTTGGTCTGGCTGAGCCTCGCCGCGTACGCGAAGACGGCGAGGAGGTCTTCGCGCTCGAGATCCTCATAGTCGCCCAGGACCTCCTCGAGCGTCATGCCGGAACTGAGCAATTCCAGCAGAACCTCGACCGGGTAGCGAAGACCGCGGACGCATGGTTTGCCGTGACAGATCGCGGGATCGACCGTGATTCGATCGAGCAACGAATCCATACTCACATCCATACCTCCTGCGAGGTTCCTTGTCGAACCGTCGCGTGAGAACGTCTTCAGGGGCACGTCATGTTGGATTGTATCTCAGCCCTGACTCGTTCCGCCAGCTTCATGACCTGGCGTTCGCGTTACGCCGAATGATTGACTCCCGATGCTTTTCCCGACCGCGACCCTTGAAACTCCCCGAGGAAAATCCTATTCTCCAATAATCGTTAAACAATTGTCGTTCAAAGCTGGGACGCGTGGCATAGGTTAGGGAAAAGGACTGGCGCATGCGAATCGACCATGAAGAGGCCAGGGCTCGAGCTCGGCACCATCGCCTGAGCCGCCGGCAGCTCCTTCGGATCGGCGGAGTGGGCTCGCTGGGCTTGACGCTACCCGGTCTGCTCCAGGCTGAGGCCGAGGGGACGGCGCCTCGAGGCTCGGCGGCTGGGCCGATCCGCTCGTGCATTCTGATCTTCTATTATGGAGGTCCCAGCCATATCGATACCTTCGACATGAAGCCGAACGCCCCGGCGGAGATCCGCGGCCAGTTCGGCTCGATCGCGACCAGCGTGCCGGGTTTGCGGGTCTGCGAGCATCTGCCGCACACGGCCAGGGTGATGGATCGGCTGGCGATCGTCCGGAGCATGCACCACCCGATGACCAACCATAACGCGGCGGCGTTCACGGCTCTGTGCGGCCGCAACCCGCTCAAGGGAGACCTCCAGCTCCTGGGCAACGACCGCAACGATCCGCCGTGCCTGGGCGCGATCTTGAGCGAGACCTTGCCCGAGCGCCGCGGCCTGCCCACGTTCGTCGCCCTGCCGCACGTGATGTACAACGTGGTGCAGCTTCCCGGACAGGTCGCGGGCTTCCTCGGCTCGGCCCACGACCCCTTTCAGGTCAGTGCCGATCCAAGCGCGCCCAACTTCCAGATGGGTGAGCTCGGAGCTGCCGGGCAATTTGCCGATCGACCGGCTCAACGACCGGGCGACACTCTTGCGCATGCTGGACGGCCACCACCGTCGCGCGCGAACGTGTTGGCCAAATCGGCTTCGGCGCGCCTGGTCTCGATCCACGCGACGTGTACACGGAGAAGGCGTTCGGCCTGCTTCACTCACCGGCGGTGCGGCGGGCGTTTCACCTGGCTGCCGAAGACCCGCGGCTGCGCGACCGCTATGGCCGGACAAAGCTCGGGCAAAGCGTGCTTCTGAGCCGCCGGCTGGTCGAGGCCGGCGTTCGGTTCGTGACCGTTTACGACGGCCAATACAACGGCCAGGAGGCCAACTGGGACGCACACCAAAACGTCTTCGGCCGGCTCAAGAACGACCTGATCCCACCGGCCGACCGGGCGTTTGCCGCCCTGATCGAGGATCTCACCGACCGCGGCCTGCTCGAGGAAACCCTGGTCATCGCCATGGGCGAGTTCGGCCGAACTCCCAAGATCAACGCCAGCGCCGGGCGCGACCACTGGCCCAACTGCTACAGCGTGGTCCTGGCCGGCGGCGGCGTTCGAGGCGGTACCACCTTCGGCTCCAGCGACAAGCTGGGCGCCTATCCCGACACCGACGCCGTCACCCCCGCCGACCTCGCCGCCACGCTCTTCCGCCGGTTCGGCCTCGACCCCGATCGAGAGGTGATCGACCTCACCGGCCGCCCCTACAAACTCGCCGACGGCCAGCCCATCCAGGGCGCTGTTCGGTTGATCGCCCTACTGGCAAGCACGGCGACCCAGTGATCAGGCCCGTTCCAGGATCTCTCGCCAATACAGCGGCGCTCCATGAAACGCAGCCTGGTATGTGGGTTCCAGCGGAATGTTGATGTAGCGGTCGACCTGTAAGAACAGGGGCATCTCCGGCAGGACTTGTCCGACGGCCAGAGGCTCGAAATAAGCTTCGACTTGCGGTCCAGCGACGTAAGAGACCAATGCGAGCGGTTCGTCGGCCGGCGGATCGGATGGTTCGTCGGGGTCATCAAGGAGATCCAAAATCGCGCCGTTCATCCCGTGCTCGTCATGCGAACCGGGAGAGAACAGATCGATCAACAGCACATGAATACCCACACCGAGAGCGGAAGCGACTTTGGTGGCGAATTCCACGACATGATCCCGTCGATCCTTGTTCGCGGGCGAAACAACCTCAATCAGCGCGACCAGGCGATGACCGCTCACGTGTCGAATCGCCAAGGTCCGTCGCAAAGCTCGCGCGGACGGGGCGACGCCCTGCGTCGCGGGAGAGACGTGCAACGCGAGGATGTCGGGAATGAATCGCCCCGCGTGCTGCTCGGCCAGCGCGTAATAACCCTCCGGCAATACGCCATTGTTTATGCATTCCGAATCTCAATGATCCATGCTGTATGAAAATCATGAAGGATCCATGCGTCGACCTTCGTCCAATCATGAACGGGCATGGCTAATCTCTCCCTGCGCGTTTGCGTCATGGCATCATTGTACGACTCTCGGACCGTCTTGTCTTATTGGACCTTT
The DNA here is from genome assembly GCA_963720335.1 of uncultured Planctomycetota bacterium. Lineage (GTDB taxonomy): Bacteria > Planctomycetota > Planctomycetia > Isosphaerales > Isosphaeraceae > CAVRFS01. Next base: position 167,002 of record CAVRFS010000056.1, read on the forward strand.
CCACTTGTCATTTTGGCGTCACCCGGTATACTGCTCGTCCAATTAGTATTCCGCCATCAGTTCCCAAAGCGTAACTCATTTCTAGAACAGGGGATTGTGGCAGAATCGCGGTCGTAACCCTCTTCACGGGCGGGATGCGCGCCGTTGCAAAAATGGGGAAATTCTCTCAACTCGGAGGGGGAAAGGCACCGATCGGTCTGGTAAATCGTATCAGCCGATGATGGTGTTGGTGTGCTCAAGATGCTTTGAAGACGGCGTCAGTCTTTAAGGTCGGTGCGATCTCGATGCGAGGGAGTGACGACACGATGTCGACGTCGATTTCGATGAAGCCCACGTTGACGGATCGGCTTCTCGGCCGGCGTGACGGCCGTACCGCTCGGCGGCGAGCAGCGTGGCCCTTGTTGGAAACGGTCGAACGGCTGGAGCCCCGGTGGCTTCCCAGCGCCTCGACGCCAGCCATCCAGATGCTGTCGGCCACGACCACCGACTCGAAGAGCGTCGCGATCGAGTACCAGGTGAACCAGGCGCCCACCACCGCGACTCCGCTCCAGTTCGGGGTCTATCGCTCGAGTGACGGCCAGTTTGATTCGAGCGACGCCGAGGTCGATACCGTCACTCTGGTTCCCCCGGGCTCCTCGACCGCCCCAACGCTCGACACCAGCGGGCAATCCGCCACGGCTGTCGGCACCCACCAGCTCACCATTTCGCTGCCTCAGGGCTTGCCCCCATACCCTGAAAAGCCCTATGTCCTGGTCGTCGCCGACCCGAGCTCGACCTCGGCGACTGCCGAGCCCGATCAGACCGCGTCCTTCCGGGTGTACACCATCGGTGTCGTCACCCACGGAGGAATCCAGGATCCGAGCTGGAAACACGGGCCCCCTTGGGTGCTCGAGACGGCCTACATGATGAGGCACGAGGGCTTCGATTCGGCGTTCGCTTATAACTGGGCGCTCCAGAGCAGCACGCCCGGCGAGGCGATCAAACAATCGCCGCGACTGGCCGAGGACATCCTCCATGCGGCCAGCAAGTTCCCGGCCGGTGCCCCGGTCGACCTGGAATTGGTCGGCCACAGCGAGGGGACGGTGGTCAACACCTATGCCCTGGTCAAGGTCGCGAGCGAGATGCCCGCCAACCTCAAGGCCGGCGACATCGAGGACACTCTGCTTGATCCGCACGCCGCCAATAACGACATTGTCAGCGGCAAACAGATGAGCTTCAACGGGGTGCTGGCCCCACTGGCCGAGGTCATCGTCACCAACTACCAGGGCGAGGCCAAAGATCCGCCTCCTTACTTCCCGTCGGTCGTCGATCAGGCCAATGTCTTCTTCGAACACTCCTCGGCCAGCGCCGGCGGGATTTACAACCTCTGGGGCCAGGTGCCCGTCAAGAGCGACGGGCCCCTGGTGCATTACTACAACCTGACGGGCATGGGAGTCACTCACTCGGGCAAGACAGGCGTGAATTACTGGTACCGGGACTTCATCGCTCCAACCTTGGGAGACAACGCTCCCCTCATCTCGGAGCTTCAATTGAACGGCCAGATTGATAACGCCCAATCGCCCACCATGCCGACTGCGACTGCCTCGGACTCGGTTTCGGCCGTTCGAGAAGCCGCGCTACGCAGGCCGATCAGGCCCGCGCTAACCACGTTTATGGACCCGAGCAGATCGTGACGAGCAACCAGCCGGAGTTTTCCGGCACGGCCACGCCGGGCTCGGTTGTGAAGCTCCTCCTCAGCCCCGCGACCAAGCCTCAGGACATCGCACCGGCCGGCATCACCCACGCAAACAGCAGCGGACAGTGGTCGCTGACGACGCGACGTCCACTCCCCAACGGACAATACCGCACGGTCGTGACGGCCTTCTCCCGCGCACTGCGCACCCGGCCGGGACTGGCCATCGTCCCAACCCAGCCGCTGGGCCGCCTGGTCGTCAACGGACCGGGCGCGAGTTCGTAAACCACGGACCACCGAAGACAATTTTAGCCACGGATGAACACTGATGAAACACTGATAATTAAAAGTTTTACATCTAATTGTGTTTTAATCCGTGTTCATCCGTGTTCATCCGTGGCTAAAGATTTTCCTCGAGGAGCCATCAGGGCTCGCGGTAGAGGACGCCTCCCTTCATGACCAGCTTGACCTGGCGCAGGGTTTTGATGTTCTTGGTCGGATCGCCTTCAACGGCGACCAAGTCGGCCAGAAGGCCGGGCTTGACGGTGCCCAGGCGATCGTCGCGACGGAGGGTCTTGGCGACGACCGAAGTGGCGGCGCGGATTGCCTGGGCCGGCGTCATGCCGTAGTCGACCAAGAGCTCGATCTCGCGCGCTCCGTCACCGTGGGCGAAGACCCCCATGTCGCTGCCGTTGGCGATCGTGACGCCCGCCTCGAGCGCCAGCTTGAAGGTCGCGCGCTGCCTCTTGATGTTGGCTGGCTCGGGGTCGCTTCCCGGGTGATAGCCGCGATAAGTGGCCGACGCTTCGGTGGCGGCCAAGGTCGGGCAGAGGGCGACGCCCCGCTCGGCCATCAGCTTGAAGACCTCCAGATCGCCGCCGTAGCCGTGCTCGATGGTGGCGACGCCCGCCACGGTCGCCGCGGCGCATCCCTTCCTTCGACATGGCGTGGGCCGACACCGGAACACCCGTTGATCCCGCTGTCTCGACGATCCGCGTTAGCTCCTCAACTGAGAACGAAGGGCGGACGGCCGCGCCTCCCATGGCCGCGTCGGCATAAACCTTGATCCAGTCGGCCCCCTTGCCGATCTGGTCCCGGACGACCCGGATCAGCGAGTCCACCCCGTCGGCCTCCTCGGCCCCTTGATGAATGCGGAGCTCGGGCGCGAACCCCTTGGGCGCGTAGCTGCCGGTGGCGACGATCGCCCGAGTCACCACCAGCATCCTCGGGCCAGGCACAATCCCCTGGTCGACGGCCTGCTTCAACCCGACGTCGGCATATCCGGCCCCTTCGGTCCCCAGGTCGCGGATCGTGGTGAACCCGGACAGGAGCGTGCTCCGCAGATGGTTGGTGGCGCGGCAGACCCAGAGCGCCAGCGCTTCCTTGAGCACCTGATCGTCCCAGAGCGCCTCGTTATACGGGTGAAGCAACACGTGGGTGTGGGCGTCGATCAGTCCCGGCAACAGAGTCGTCCCGGGCAGGTCGATGACCCGGGCATCTTCGGGGACCTTCACCTCACCGGCCGGCCCGGCCGCCTCGATCGTCTGGCCCCGGACGACAACGATCCAGCCCTCGTGAGCCTCCGCCACGGTTCCGTCGAACACTCGCGCCGGCTTGAGCGCTACGGGGCTCGTAGCGGCTCCTGCCCGCAAGCGCTGTCCGCCCCGCCCAGCCGGCCGCTGAGCCCAAGCTGGCCCCACCAAGGCCAAGAGACACCAGATCAACACCAGTCGCCGCGTCATGTGCGCATCCTTTGCTCACTACGATATCGCACAGCCATCAGCCGAGTACAACGGTTTGTGCATCATGCCAATCTCAGACGCCATAAGCCAGAAATCTCAGCCTGTCTTTCAAGTTTGCGAGCCGAAGCAGAAGTTCTCCAAGGCCGAGGAAATGATCGCCTTTGGCGTTCAAGCTTCCAAGATCTGCCACTCAGTGATACAATCATGACGACCGCGACAGAGATCCGCTCGAGCGGGGGTTATGGGCGAGCCGGTGGAAGCATTCAAGCCCGAAGCGTGGCCAAGATTCGTACGTTTCCCTGCGTTCACGCGGGATTGGGAACGCCTTGGCCTTGACGACTCCGCACTCCGCGCTCTGGAAATCGAGATCTTGAGAGATCCCAGCCGGAATCCGGTCATTCGTGGGACCGGTGGCCTCCGGAAAATCCGATTTGTCGATCGCGGCTCGGGACGAGGAAAGAGTGCGCACTACCGCGTTTGCTATGCCTACTTTCCAGCGTATGGAACCATCGTTCTGGCTGTCGTCTTCGGCAAGACCGAAAAGGACAACCTGACCAACGCGGACCGTCAGGCGATCGCCGCCGTTATCCGGGCTTACCAAGCAGAGCTTGAACTGGAGTTCAACTGAAGATGAAAGGCTCGACAAGGCCAAGCGCGGGGAGGGGATTATGAGTAGTGTCTCCGGCAAAAGAACGACGAAAATCATGGATCGCCGCAAACGATCGACCGGGCAAGTCTCAACCTGCCCGAGTGCGGGGGAATTGTCTTCAGCGGGAGCAAAGATCGTTGCCGCTTTTCAGGAGGCCATTGACACCATGCGGACGGGGGAGCCTTCAGAACGCCGATTTACCGTCCGAACGTACAAGGTGGAATTCACGCCCCGTGACTACGGACCGGACGACGCGCGACGGGTCCGTGACCTGCTGGGAATGAGCCAGGTCCTCTTCGCCCGGTTTCTCGGCGTCGATGCCAACACGGTGCGATCCTGGGAACAAGGAACGCGGCCCCCCAGTCCGATCGCGCGGCGGTTCATGGATGAGATCGAAAACGATCCAGAATACTGGCGGAGGAGGATCGTCGAGCGTGCAACGGGTGTTGAGACCAGCACGGCAAGATCCAATCGGTGAGGTAGACTCGGCAACTCTGGATGCGTCGTGACTCGTTCTCACTTTTTTTGCAAAAAGTCGAGATGCGACGATAGTGCGGCTCCTCTTAATCTTTAGGACGTGCACGAGACGTATTCGTGGAGCGATCGAATTCCGATGGCAATCGGCGCATTAGGGACAGCCCTGGAGCATCTGCGCGACCTTTTCAGCGCCGGAACGGTCGTTGGTCTGACCGACGGCCAACTCTTGTCGCGGTACGCCACTTCGCGAGATGGGCAGGCGTTTGAGGCCTTGGTGGCACGGCACGGACCGATGGTCCTGGCCACCTGTCGGGCCATCCTGCGGCACGAGCACGACGTTGAGGACGCCTTCCAGGCCACTTTCTTCGTCCTGGCCCGCAAGGCAGGGGCGGTCCGCGTCGGAGAGACCTTGGGCGGCTGGCTGCACCGGGTGGCGTACCGCGTCGCAGTGCAGGCGAGCATCGCGGCCAAACGGAGACGCGTGCGGGAGTCGGAGGTTCTGGCGATGGCGATCGCGACTGTGGCCTCTCCCGAACCGGGATTCGAGCCCGACCTGGGATCCATCTTGCATGAGGAGATCAATCGCCTGCCGGAAGGCCAGCGCTTGCCGGTCGTGCTTTGTGACCTGGAGGGCCTGAGCTACGAGGAGGCGGCCCAACGACTGGGTTGGACCGTGCCGAAATTCGGTTGCCGGCTGGCCAAGGCGCGGCAGCGGCTACGGGCTCGACTGATCCGTCGCGGCGTGACCGCGTCGGCGCTCGTTGTCTTGACGGCCGCCCGTACGGCAACGGCGGTGGTGCCCGCCGCATGGGTGCGGGCGGCGGTCGTAGCGGCAACGACCGGCACGACCTCGGCAACGGTCGCCGTATTAACCCAGACCATCATCAGGGGAATGCTCATGACCAAGCTGAAGATCGCCTCGACGGCCGGCCTCATGGCGGCCGCGCTCGTGTCGGCTGGAGTCGTCGCCATCGGGGCAGGGCGGCCTGACGAGACCAAACCCCCGTTGAGAGCGCCGGCCACGGCCAAGGTCCCGACAGCCGCAAAGGATAATCCGCCGCCCAAGGCCGCACCGGGCGCGGTCGTTGAGGTCCGGGGCCGTGTCGTCGGTCCCGACGGCAAGCCTGTCCCGGGGGCTACCTTGCGGACGGCGTACCTCAATACGGACGACCATCGCTCGCCGGAGGCAACGAGCGGCCCGGACGGTCGGTTCCTCATGCGGATTCCGCGATTGATGCGGAGCGATGCGATGCTCAATGGCTATGATTCATTCCCTTGGGTAGTTGCCTCCGCACCGGAGTTTGGAGCCGGCCACGCCCCGAGCGTTTTCAAGGTCGCCGCCGCCAGGGGCGAGTTGACGGTCCGGCTGGTCGCGGAGGGCCCGCCGATCGAAGGTCGGATCGTCGACCTGGAAGGTCGACCGGTCGCTGGCGCTGGTCAAAGCGATACGACTCTATTTCGCCGCCGATGGCGATCTGACCGCCTGGCTCGCCCGGGCCAAAGACCTCGGCGTCCAGGGTCCCTGGGACGGCCCCAATCAATTGCCGCACGACCATCGCCACGACCACGACCAGCCCTGACGGCCGGTTCCGCCTGGCGGGGATCGGCCGCTGAGCGGATCGCCGAACTATTCATCTTGGGCCCGACGATCGCCACAACCCAAGTTTATGCCATGACTCGCGACGGAGCCGAGGTCCGCGACCAGCAACAAGGAGAGGATGATGAAGAAGTCGGTCGTGTTCCATGCCCACCGATTCGAGCACGCCGTGGAGCCGACCAAGCCGATCGAGGGGGTCGTCCGCGATAAGGACTCCGGCCAGCCTATCGCCGGGTTGACGCTCCACGCCGCGGTCTTCGAGGAGTAGAGCCTCATCCCAGCCGAAGGCATCGAGGCGACGACCGACGCTCAAGGTCACTATCGCCTTTCCGGATTGCCCAAGGCGCCTGCCTATCGGCTGTTCGTCAAGCAGGGCGAGGGTAAGCCTTACCCCAGAGCGGCCTTCCGGGCACCGGCTCAGTCACCGGCCTTCGAGCCCGTGACCTTCGACATCGCGCTGAAACGCGGTGTCCTGATCCGCGGCCGGGTCACTGACAAGGCGACCGGCCTGCCGGTGCCGGGCTACATCAATCCCTTCACTTTCCGCGATAACCCCTCCATTCGGGAGTTCCCCGGGTACATCCTGAACAACCTGGCCACCAGTCTTCATCAAGGACGACGGCCGGTACGAAGTCGTCGGCCTGCCGGGCCGCAACCTCATCGCCTGCCGCTCCGAGATGCGCCGTTACCGCGGTCGCGTCGGGGCCGAGAAGATCAAGGGATACGACCCCAAGGTCATGGCTTTTATACACGCTGCCGCTGTCCTGCCACGTCGGCAACTATCACGTCCTGGCCGAGATCGACATCGACCCCAAGGCTGAGTCTGCGACGCTCGACCTTCAGGTCGACCCCGGCCGCACGGTCACGGTCACAGCCGTCGACCCTGAGGGGAAGCCGATCGGCGGGACGAAAGCGAAGGGCGTCACTGACCTCTTTTCCAATGGGATCGAATATGACCAGGAGTCGCCCTCATTCGAGATCAACGCTCTCGACCCCTCGAACCCACGCCGTGTGATCATCACCCATGCCGGCCGGAAGCTGATCGGCACGGCCTACCTCAAGGGGGATGAGGCTGGGCCGGTGACCATTCGACTTCAGCCCTGGGGTACCATCATCGGCCGCGTCGTTGACGACGACGGCCAGCCGCTCAAGGGCTTGAGAATGATGAGCGCCGGCGGCATCATACCCGGAGCGACCCGACGTGCAGGGCATCCTGCCCGGAGACGGGGTGATCGGCAGCGACGGCCGGTTCCGCGTCGACGGCCTGGTGCCGGGGCTCAAGTACGGTGCCTCCGCTTCAGGCCCGATGACGCCGTTCGGCGACTTGTTCCACGATCAAACAGTCGCGCCGGGCGAGGTCAAGGATCTGGGCGACCTCAAGGTCGTTCCGCCCAAGAGGGATGGCCAGCCGTGAGCGTCACCTGCACCAGGATGACCGATCAATCCCTCGGGCGGTGATCAGCGGGAGCGTGCTCGAGGGGAACCGTGAACCCTCTGCACCAGGATGACCGATCAATCCCTCGGGTGGTGATTGGTGCAAACCCACCCGCCAGACTTTCTCGAGGCGAGCCGTTCGTGGTAGCATGATTGAAGAACAGCCGCCAAGCGAACGGTCAGGAGTTCCTCGTGACATTCGCCGACGATTTCGAACAAGAAGTCGACACCCTTCGTCAGAGTCTAGCCTTTCAGCGCTTCCTCGAAGAACGATCAGCGTCCCCGCGCAGAATCCCCCTGGAAGAGATCGAGGCTGAGATCGACCGGGAGCTAGCGGCGCAGGCCCAGAGCGTCTGACTTTTGCACAGGGCCAGAAAAGGTGTCCCAACCACGATCTGCTAATCTATGGACCGGGGAAGGTCTATGGCGTTCGACTGTGGCTGGCGTCTGTGGTAAGTTCGTGGGAGATGAAGACCCATCGGCCAACGGCTGACAACACGGACCGGCCCACCGGCCTTGACCATAAGGAGCACCGATCGGATGACCCGATTGCGCGGACACTTCGACGGGAAAACGATCGTTCTGGATGAACCTGTCCCGCCCGCTCTGCCGGTAAATACGTTCGTCGAGATTGTGATACCAGACCCACGCGATCTGGCCTTGCAGGAATTCGAGACAGTCTCCCGGGAATTCTGGGCTCGGCCGCTGCCGGCGAGTTCTCAGCTCGCACGGCGGAGCTGGCGTCGTGAGGACTTGTATGAGCGGGGTGGCCACACTCTTCCTTGACACCAACGTTCTGGTTTACGCACGCGATCGTAGTGAGCCAGTCAAGGGCCCCCGCGCGCAGGATCTGCTCAACAAGATCTTCCAGGCCGGTCCTCCCCTGATCAGCGTTCAAGTGCTGTCAGAATTCTTTTGGACGGTCACCCGCAAACTGCCCATCCCTCTCACTCCTCAGGAGGCAATTGCCGAGGCCAGGCGCTTGATGGTTCTAGCAAAGGTCGCTCACCTCACTACCGACCTGTTCGAGAAAGCCATCATGATGACCACCTCCTATCAGATTCCGCTCTGGGATGCTCAAATCGTGGCTGCGGCATCCCTCGGGAGTGCCTCCATCATCCTTTCGGAAGATTTTCAACATCGCCACACGCTGGAGGGGATTACGTTTCTGAATCCGTTTGCCCCCGATTTTCAGGACGCAGAAGTCCTCGGATCCTGATCCTACGCCCGGCATCGGGCCGAAACCTCGATACTTCTTCCTGAACACCACCTAATTAGGCCTGACCCCCTGGAGGATCGTCATCGCGATCTGCCATCGATTCGCCCTCGTAACCTTCCTCCTCGGTCTCGCACACAGGATCGGTGGACTGCGCCGTCGAGTGAATCATTAATGATTCTAGAAAGCCCCGTAGCGAGCGTGATCCGGTAGAACAACGTGGCGGGCAGCCTGGCGCTGCTGGGCTCACTTGATCGTCTGTGGTGATTTGTCCTTTGCCTCGATCAAGATTAATTCCTGTCCAATGATGCGAGGGAAGGGCCGGGTCGCCCTGGGAGTTACCTCCCAGGGCTCCCGCAGATCCGGACGTGCCCGTCAAAGAGGCATCCGGTTCGTCACGTTGCGGATTCGCTGTCCCTCACACGACCAGGTCGTTTCGCGGAGACACGCTGGTGAGGCTCGGTGTCCTCGGCGTGGTTCCAACTCCCTGTCCACAACGCGGCGCCCCCTTCGCTCCACGGGGTCCGGAAGGGCCGTTCCCCGCTTCAAGGCTACTATGAGGCACTGCGACTCCCTGCCACCCATCTCGCCGCGCTTCGTTGCCTTCGCTTGGCGATACCATCGTTGCGTCCCATTTGTTCGTCCCCGTCAGCCTAGGACTCGGACTGCGGATCAACCTGGAGTTGGTAAGCCGGTATCTCCCCCCGGCTGTTACGATGGAGACGACTGGGTCTCCCAAGTTCCCGGGGAACCCTTCTGATCATTCGCCATGTTCTCCGACCCCGGTGTGACCAGGCACGCTGATGGGTCCGAGTGTCGCTAATGCCTGGCGCGGCCCCCGCATCTGACCAAGACGAAGGCTCACCACAAGGAAATTTCGGGGCTCAATCGCACAGCGTTTGATCTCGCTGTCTACGCTTCGCGGTGACGGTCGCCCGCCCCCCACGCAAGACTCGCTTCCGGCTGCTGGCCCGGCTCTGCCGGACGGGATTGGTTACCCGTAGGGTTCCTATAAAAGGTTTCACATTGCTAGCGATCCTCCTTTTCCGAGCTTCTTGGCGCAAGGTCAGCCGTAAACTCCTTCAGCTTGCCGAGTCGCTCCAATTGCGCCTTGGCTTCTTCGAATTTTCCCACTCGCCGGAGCAACTCACCACGCAAGAACTCAGCCGTCATCCGAGCCTCGTCCGACTTCTGTGCGGTTTCCAAGTACGTCTCAAACCACTTTCGGCTCTTTTCCAAAAGGACCCGATTTCGCTCGGGCTGATCCTCGAGTTGCCAGGACGCCTTGAGATAGGCGTAGGCGATCACGAACGGAGGGCGTTTGAGGCCCTCGTAGAGCACGGCGAGCCGTTCATAGGCCGGGGTATTCGCGGGTAACTTCTTGTAGCCGTCGGCGTTGACCAAACCGCGAAGCGTCGCCAATTCCTCGGCCGTGTATTTCTCGCCCTGGTCCTTGAACAACACGAAACCGCATTGGGGACAGACCGCGATGGGCCACGGCGAGGTGATCGCGCCGAGCGGGCGAAGATCCAGCCGTTGGCCGAATTGTGTCCCTGATCCCGCGAGCGTCGCCTTGAACTTCGTGTCGCAGAGAGGACAAGTGCAATCGACGACACTCTTGGTATCGGCCGATGCGATGGTCTCGACGACGAGAACCCATAAGCCAAACCCGCAGATGAAGCGCATCCCGTGTTTCATGGACCCCTCGCACACAGTGTCACTTACCGTTACAGCTCAGCGGCCCGCCGCGCGCGGGTTTTCCCCGGCGCAAGATCAAGTGCTGGCCTCCAGGGTCGCAAGAACCTCAGACACCAGACGCTCGTGTGCATCGCGGATATCATCCCACGTCGGGGATTCCGCCACAAGCCGCTTGGCCTCGCCAGGCGAGACGGATTGTACTTCCCGGACTCCTTGATCGTCCCGTGGGTCAGACCTTCCCGTGGGTCAGACCTATAGCTTTGGCGGAGCGAAACCGCATTCCGCCAGGTTTTTGGACCCGGCGATGGCGTTCAGCGACGAGTCTCAGAAATTGCGCGGGGATCCGCTTGACGGCGATGACCCGGCATGGCATCTTTGTTGAACGATCAATCAACACGGAGCCGCCATGAAGAACCCGACCCGTGACCGGCTTGTGGAAGCCGCACGGACCTTGTTCTGGAAACACGGCTATGCCAGTACCGGCATCGCCCAGATCCTCAAGGCGGCCGATGCCGGCAGTGGCAGCCTTTATTATTTCTTCCCCACCAAGGAGGACCTTCTCCTGGCGGTCCTGGAGTGGTACCAGGAAAATCTCTGGCCCGAGGTCGTTCAGCCGGTCTTTGATCGGGTGAGCGACCCAATTGAGCGGATCTTCGGGATCCTCGACGCCTACCGGCGCGGTCTGCTGGCAACGAGCTACCAGCACGGATGTCCCATCGGCAACCTGGCGCTCGAGCTTGCTGATAGCCACCCCGCCGCCCGCCAGCTTCTGGCTGTGAATTTCACCGGTTGGCGAAAGGTAATCGAACAGTGTCTTGCCGAAGCCGTCTTGAAACTGCCCGATTCGCTCGACCGAGAGCAGCTTGCTCTCTTCGTGCTCACGACGATGGAAGGCGCGGTGATGCTGGCCCGCGCTTATCAGAGCATCGACCCGTACGATGCGGCCGTCACCCAGCTCCGTGACTATTTCGACCGCTTGCTCCGGGATGGAACCGATTGGTCGGTGCCTCGGCCGCCAGATCCCATCCAGTCCAGACCCAAGTCCAAACCCAAACGACGCTCGCCGCGATAAGAGAGCACAAAGGGAGAGATATCATCATGCCGTTCAAGTTCTCCGAGATCAATTGGCTGGCCGTGATCGTTGCAGGCATTGTGGCTTTTCTCGTCGGTGGAGTGTGGTACCAGGCACTGTTCGGGAAGCTATGGCTCAAGCTCCACGCCTACACTCCGGAGCAAGAGCAGGCGCTGAAAGCACTCCGGCCGCCGGCGTTGTTCTTCGGGGGAATGATTGTCAGCTACCTCGTGCTCGCCTTGGTGCTGGCGCTCCTGATCAGCGCCATGTCTGAAAAGACCGCGCTGGGCGGGGCCGCCCTGGGAGTGCTCGTGTGGCTCGGGCCGGCCGCGGCCATCGGCATGACCGTTTGGCTGGCGTCCGACAAGGCGCTCGGTATTTACCTGATCGACATCGGCTGCGAGCTGGTTTACCTCGTCTTGATGGGTTTGATCCTGGGCGGCTGGCGGTCGTAACGTCGCCCGGGAAGGTCTTTTTCCTCGATCGGCTGTCGAGAAGAGAGGGTTTTATGAAGATTCTCCAGCTCACGTTCCTGACCGCGTGCCTGGTCGTATGCGGCGTGGTACCGCCGTCAACGGTACCGGCGGGGGAAAGTCCGTCCGACGAAAAGCAAGCAACCCAAGACCGAAGCCGATCCACTCGTTACCGAAGGGGTCATCGAAGCACCGGTCGAAGCCGTCTGGGCGGCTTTCGCCACCAAGGCGGGACAGGAATCGTGGAACGTGGCCCATGCCGAAATCGAGCTGAAGATCGGCGGCAAGATGCGAACGCACTATGACCCCAAGGGCCAGATTGGCGACCCCAACACGATCGAGAACCGCATCCTCAGCTTCGAGCCAAAGCGCATGCTCTCGATCCAGGTGACCAATGCGCCGGCGAAATTTCCCTATAAGGACGCGATCAAGACCATGTGGACCGTGATCCACTTTGCGGATGCAGGCCCCGGCCGCACCCGGCTGAGGATCGTGGGCTTGGGCTTCGGCGACGATGAAGAGTCTCGAAAACTCCGCGAATTCTTTGACAAGGGAAATGCTTATACGCTCAAGAAGCTTCAGGAGAAGTTCGCCAGCAAGGGAGGGAAAAACGCGCACCGAGGTTGATCGCTCCGAGCCCGCCTGGACCGGACAGCCGTGGAGTCAGCCTGGCAACCGTGGTGGAAGTCCGATCTAATCGAGGAATACGGCTCGCGCAGCCCAGACTGGATGCGAGCTTGACCGACGTTGAGGATCGGAGCGAATACTCAGTGGAAGTGGAAGACGGCCAGCTCCAGCGGATCGAGACCATTGTTGACCAGGCAAGGGCCCTGAGCACCGACCAGCGAGCACGGTTTCTCGGCGAGGTGTGCGATGGCGACGCCGCGCTCCGCGACGAGGTCGAAACTCGCCTGGCCCGGGACAATCCCGAGCTGTCAGCCGATCTGATGGAGTCAATCGCGCTGGAGGCCGTCGCGGCCGCGTCGATCTCGATAATCGCCCGCGACGACGCGCGATCGGCACCCGTGGCGATTTCCGCGGGCGAGGGTCGGCCCTCCTTCGTGATGGAGGCTGTCGACGGCCAGCCGATCGACCAGTATTGCGACAGCCACCGGCTGGACGTCCCCGCCCGGCTAAAGCTCTTCAGCCGGGTTTGTGAAGCCGTTCACTTCGCCCACCAGCACGCGATGATCCACCGCGACTTGAAGCCGAACCACATCCTGGTCACGGCCGACGGGATGCCGACGATCGCCGGCTTCGGAATTGCCAAGCTGATCGACTCCGAGACCCACGGCGAGCGGATCCTCACACCGGAGTATGCAAGCCCCGAGCAGATCCAGGGAGAACCGGTCACAACGGCCGGCGATATCTACGCGATGGGGGTGGTGCTCTACCAGCTTCTGGCGGGTCGATGGCCATACCGGCTCAAGACCCAGACGCCGACGACGTCTTGCAGGCCGCCTGCGAGCAGGCGCCGAGAGGCCCAGCATCGCGGTCTTCCGCGTCGACAAGCAAGACGATTCGGCGGCGATCGCCGCGGCGCGATCCACGACACCCAACCGGCTCAAGCGGATCTTGGCCGGCGACCTCGACGCGATCGTCCTGATGGCCCTGAGTAAGGAGCCGGAAGGGCGTTATGCCTCGGCCCAGCAGTTTGCCGACGACCTGGTCCGTTACCGGAAGGGTTTGCCCGTGTCGGGCGCACCGTGACTCCTCGGTTGATCGCGCCGTCAAGTTCGCGCGGCGGTACGCGGCGACCATCGTCGCCGGGCTGCTCCTGGTCCTGGCACTCATTGGAGGCATCGTCGCCACCACGATGAGCCTGGTCCATGCTCGCCGCGACCGCGACCGCGTCGAGGCCGCCTTCCGCAAATCTCGCCAGACGGTCAATCCACTTTTCGACCACGCCAGCGAGAACCGGCTTCTGAACCAAGCCGGGTTGCACCCGCTGCGCCAGGCTCTGCTCCTGGACCTGAAACGGTTCTACGAAGACTTCCTCAACTTCAACCAAGCCGGCGATGATCCCGCGCTCCGCGCCGAGCTGGCCGAGGCTCACGCACGCCTCGCCAAGATCCATAGCCTGACCGGCTCGGCAACCCAGGCCATCGCCCAGTATGAACGGGCCATCGCCCTTTGGGAAACCTTGGTCAAGCGCACCCCAGCGATCGCGAATATCCGGCAAACCTGGCCCAAACCCTCAACGACTTCGGCGAAGTGCTCCTGCCCCTGAACGGCCGGCTCGACGAGGCCTCTGACCGCCTTCAGCCGCGCCCGGAGTCTGATCGAGCCGCTGCTTGCTGAAGATCCCGAATCGGCCTCATTACGACATAAACTGGTGGCGATCCTCACTAACATCGCCCAGATTCAACAGCGACAAGGCCTGTTCGATGAAGCGGCCCAATCACTGGAGAAGGTCGTGGAGATCGAGTCGCAACGGGCCGCCGAAGATCCCCAATCGCTCGACCCTCGGATCGCGCTGGCCAGCGCCTATTCCGCCTTGGGCCGGGTCTTCGTTGAACAGCCTGAGTTGGTCAAGGCGATGACGGCCTATAACCAGGCGATCGAGATCCTTGATTCATTGACTAAAGAACACCCCGAGCTCTCCGATCAAGCAGAGCAGTTGGCCGCGGACCTCGGCGACCTTGAGCAGCCTCCAGCAACAGACCGGACTGAGCGACCTCGCCCTGGAGAGCCTTCGCCGTTCGCTGGGGATCTACGAACGGCTCAATCAGTTGTATCCGGACGTTGTCACCTACCAGGGGAGTCTCGGTACGACTTACAACATGCTGAGTGACCTTCAGCGCCATCAAGGCGAGACGGCCGAGGCGCTCACACTGGCCCGCAAGGCTCGAACGGTGTTTGAACGGCTGATTGCCGACCATCCCGACCACACGAGCTTCCCGCTCGACCTAGCCAAGAGCCACAACACGATCGGCCGGCTGCTCAAACGCACGGGCGATTCCGCCGAGGCCTTGCGTTCGTTCCAGCGGCCATCGATCTGTTGGAGAGCCAATCGCATCTCGACTCCACAAAGTCGCTATAACCTGGCGTGTAACGCGGCCCTATGCGTCTCCCTGATCGGCTCAAATGACCAATCCAAAGGCAACGGTAGTCCCGCCAACGAGCTGAGCAAGGGCGATCAGCTCCGCCAGCGAATTTACGGCGACCGGGCCATCTCGTCGCTCCGCCGCGCGATCGCTGGCGGCTTCCTCGATGCCGATTTGCTCCAGTCCAACGCCGATTTCGACTCAATCCGCCACCGCTCGGACTTCCAGGCTCTTGTGAAAGAAGTGGAAGATAAACCGGCGACGGCCGGGAAGTAGTGAGGACGATCAGGTGTCTTTGACAGCGGACTGCTCGGCTTCTCCGTGCTCGAGCAACGTGTCAACCTGACGAGTCAGGGTTAGGAGGTCGCTTTCCAGAATCCCCAGACTACCTCGTTCCGAATGATGTCATACCCATGAACCAAAATATTGCGGACCGCGATGATCTGTCGTGCATCAGTAATCGAAGATGCCGCGGTCGGCTCAATTCTCGTGAGCCGGTTGAGGGCCTCGCCGACGATTGTCAACTGCCGTTCAACGCCGGACCGTAGTAACGCCTCAGACGAGTAATCGGCAAATGTCCTACCTGCGATAAACGAAGTCAGCAGCCGGCAAGCCTGCTGTATGTCGTACAGATATTTGAGTGCTTCAATCCGCATAGAGCAGCACCCGATCCTTGGCGATCGATCGGAGAAAGTAGGGGTTGCGGATCGCCCCCGCCTCCACGAGATCGACCTCGCGGGCGAACAGATCTTCGAGCGCGAACAGCAGACCGAAATAGCAATCCGCGTGTTCTTTATGGGGGATTGCCTCGTACTCGACGAGGAAGTCCAGGTCGCTCGTCGCGGGAACGAACCGGCCGTTGGCGGCCGAGCCGAAGATCTCGAGGTTGCGCACCCGATAGCGTCGGCATAAGTCGACGATTTCCGCGTGTTTCGCCTCGATCAGGCTCTCCATCCGATCACCCCTATCTGGGAGGTGCTGTCAGAATTCTCGCAATCTAGCGCGCCCGAGAAGGCGAGCCCCGACAAAGGAGCCGCTGCTTCGGAGATTGGTTATGATTATATCGGCCACGGACTCGAAGGGCGATGGACGGACCAAGGAGATTTTTTCACAGATTGGTGAACGCGCCGGGGCCTTCGCGGGCAGTATCATGTCTGAAAGGTAGGACGAAAGGCTGGAGAGGGGTCATCCGAATGCAGAGGGGATCGGCGAATCTCGCCTTCCAACAGATCCGGACGCTCTACACCTTGGGGACACTCGGCGGGCTGACCGATGCCCAATTGCTGGAGCTGTTCCTCACTCGGGGTGGAGACGACGCCGAGGATGCGTTCGCGGCCTTGGTCCATCGGCATGGGCCGATGGTCCTGGGCGTCTGCCGGCGGATGCTGCCGGGTTCCCACGATGCGGAGGATTCCTTCCAGGCAACGTTTCTCATTCTGGTGCGCCGGGCCGCCTCGATCGGGCGGCGACAGCAACTGGCGAACTGGCTGTACGGAGTCGCGGTCCGGACGGCGAAGCAAGCGAGGCGCCGGGCTGCACGACAGCGCGCGAAGGAAAGGCGGCTGATGGAGACTTCCCAGGTTGAACCGGCTCCCGCCGAAGATCGAGGGGAGCTGCTCTCCCTTCTCGACGAGGAGCTAAACCGGCTCCCGCGTCACTATCGGGCCGCGCTGGTGGCATGCGAACTGGAGGGGAAGGCGCGTCGCGAGGCCGCATTGCAGCTCGGGCTGCCGGAGGGAACGCTCTCGGCTCACCTGGCACGCGGCCGGAAGCTTTTGCACAAGCGGTTGGTCCGGCGTGGTGTGAGCCTGGGGGTCGGCCCGCTCGCCGGGCTGCCGCGGCAAATCGCCGTGGTCACGGTCCCGGAGGGGCTGGCCGGTTCCACAGTTCGGGCCGCGCTCGGTTATATGGCGGGAGGGACGTTATCCGAGGCAGTCCCGGCGACGGTCGCGGTTTTGGTCGAAGGAGGGCTCAAGATGATGTTCCTGACGAGGGTCGCCCTTTTGGTCGCAACCATGCTCGGCCATCGGCATGGCGGCCCTGACCGCCGGCGTCGCCTGGTCCGCGATCCCGACAGGACCCGGCGAACCCCCGACGGCCCAGGTCGCGCCCAAGGCCGAGAACCGACCAGCGGCGGGGAAACTGACGCTCCGGGCCGTCGAGGCGGCGACGAATGAACCGATCGAGGGGGTGTCGATCTCCTATATGGCCCGCATCGACGACAAGTTTCAACAAGCGAACGTCACGACCGAAGAAGACGGCACGGCGACGATTGAATGGGCTCCGGGCTCGACGGTCCATTCGCTCTGGCTCACCGCTTCCAAGCCGAATCTCGCGTCGATCCACATCCGCTGGGACGACGATCGGCACCCGCTGCAATTGCCGGTGGTGAAAGAGCTGCGGTTCGAGCCGGGCACCACGATCGGCGGCATCGTCCGGGACAAGGCCGGCCAGCCGATCGAAGGGGCGACGGTCGCGGTTTACGCACCGCCGACCGAGTACGAGGGATCGAACTACGTGTTCTCAACTCGGGGAACGTCACGACGGATGCCCAGGGCCGTTGGCGGTTGGACGGCGCACGGCGGGATCTCGCCGAGGTCGGGGTGTCCGTGAACCACCCGCGTCACCGGCCGGGCAACGCGATCGTCTCGCGAAACCTCGACAGCGTGACCGTCCTCACGAAGGGGCTGACGGTCACCGGTCGAGTCGTCGACGGCGCAGGCCGGCCAGTGAAGGGGGCGAGCGCCGTCATCGGCCATGACACTTGGGGGGGGTCCGGGCCGCCGAAGGGGACGACAAACGAACAAGGTGAGTTTACCCTGGAGAACTGCGACGCTGGTCCGACGATCGTCACGGTCCAGGCGGAGGGCTTCGCGCCCAGTTCCGCGACGTCCAGGTCGAGAAGCGGACCGCGCCCGTTGTCATCCGGATGGCGGAGCCGGGATCAACGGTTCGCGTCAAAGTCGTCGACGTCCAGGGCAAGCCAATCGCCGGAGCTTATTTCGGTCGCGGACACCTGGCGCACGCACCGTTCGATCCACTTCCGGGCCGAGACCGGCCCGGATGGCCGGGTCGAGTGGCGGAGCGCGCCCAAGGACGAGGTGCTCTACGATATCGGTAACTCAACATACATGTGGAGCCGCGAAGTCCCATTGACCGCCTCCGAGCGCGAGCAGACGGTGATCCTGCACCCGAAGCTGGTGATCTCCGGCCGAGTCACCGACGCCGAGACCGGCCGGCCGGTGCCGGCGTTTCGCGTCGTCCAGGGCCAGCAGGATGAGGAGCGGGACCAAATCGACTGGTCCGAGAATGCGAGCGTGGACGTCCAGGGCGGCCAATACACGTCCCGGTTCGGTGAGCCGGGCTCGCGGTTTTCGTCCGGGTGGAGGCTCCGGGTTACAAGCCGGCCCAGTCGCGGGCCTTTCTTTCCACCGAGGGCTCGCAGACCTTCGACTTCGCCCTCCAACGTGCGGCGGGGCTCTCCGGGGTCGTCGTTCTCCCGGATGGCAAGCCGGCGGAGGGAGCCGAGGTCTCGCTGGCCGTGGCCACCAGTCGAAGTATCTGATCTTGCATTCGGGCCGATTGCGATCGCGATGGCGAATGTTCCCCAAAGTGACGACCGGGACGGACGGACGATTCACGTTTCCACCGACGGATGACACGTTCCTGCTCGTCGCCATAGGTGAAGCCGGCTATGCCGACGCCTCGTCCGACGAATTCGCCAAGTCGGGCAAGCTCGTGCTGCAACCGTGGGGACGGATCGAAGGGGGAGTGCGGATCGGACCTCGGTCGGGGTCGAACCAGGAGGTTGCGTTCGTACCCATCCGGCCCAAAGGCAAAGGCGGGTTCTACATCGTCCTACGATTACACGACATGGAGCGACGAGCGGGGACGATTCCGATTCGACCGGGTGATCCCCGGCCCAGGGGCCATGGCGCGGGTCGTCGTCATGGAGTACCAGGGCATGACCACGCCCATGTCTTGCTGGCAGGAGCCTGTCGAGGTCGGGCCCGGCCAGACGGTCGAGGTCCGGGTCGGCGGCAAGGGCCGGCCGGTGATCGGCCGGCTCGTCCTGGATGGCACTCCCGAGGCGCCGGTCGACTGGACTCAGAACGAGCCGGTGAGTCATACGGCGTCGCGAAAGCGATCCGGGCTCGCCGGCGATCGGCTCTGTTCGATTCGCCCCGGTTCGGTTCGCCTCGAAGATCGACAAGGACGGCCGGTTCCGTGTCGAGGATGTCCCTGCCGGCAAGTACACGCTGGAGGTCCGCGCTCGGTCATCCCGGGTTCGGCTTGGCAGTACGCGAGATCGCCAAGGTGAGCATCACCGTCACCGTGCCCGAGATCCCCGGCGGCCGGTCCAATGAACCGCTCGACCTGGGGACGATCACCGCCCGGCAAGTGAAGTAGGGCCGCAATCCAAGGCATCGCGGAGAATCAATCAAGCTTGCCCTGTTCTCCGTCCGATTGAACCATAAGGATTGCCGGGGACGGCCTGGACGACCTCGAACCGCGATGACGGCGGAGGATCATGGATTGGATCACGAGGTTGGTCAGGGCGGCGCTCTTGTCTCTCATGGCGGGGACGTCGTCATTCCCGTCGGGGTCTTACCCGCACAAGAGCCTGCGCCGCGGCCGGTCGCTAAATACCTCTTTGGGCCAAGTTGGAGCGTCTCCACCTCGACCCTGCTCGAGCGCCTGGGACTGGCAGACCTCGCCCGGTATCATCCTGACGATGCATTTTCGCTCCTGGAGCAGGGGGGCGATACTCAAGACCTGATGGATTGCCAGCGGCTGCTTGCCCTGGCGGAGCTGGCTGACAAGGCCGGCCAGACACGGGGGTCGGGTGAGCGTTTGTGGTCGCGCGACGCATCGGTTTACGCCGTGTTCTGCCTGACAAGAGCGGGAGCCGACCAGAGCGGCATGGCAATCGGGTGCGCCGCGCGTGATGTGCATAACCACGCGTTGGCGAGGTGCCTTTGGCTGCGCGCGAACACGAGCGTCTACGTGGCCGGAGCGAGTGGCCCTCGCGGTTGGCCGGGGCTGGAATCGTCCCGGCCGCGACAGTTCCCGAATGGACGACGCTTGGGTTTGACAGCCTCCAGCCCGCCGACGAATTTGCCATCAACATCACCGGGCCGCACCCGATTGTGTGCCAAGACGGGCTCGGCGTCCCTTTGATCGCGCAGCGACGGCTCGAAGACAACGAGCTCACCGCGTGGAAACCCTATGGTCCTCGCCAAGCGGTATTCGCCGCAACCGCGGTGATCCGGCCGCGCGGACCGATCGCCGGCTGGCGCAGACCAGCCGGTTGACCTGGTGCTGCACGACCCACTCCGCGAGCCGGCCGTCAACCTGGGTGGGCAGGTGCTCCGACTGGCCTACAACCTGACGGCTCCGCTGGTCCGCCGACTGGCGCAAGGCCCGTTGTGGTCCTACGAGTACCGAGGAGTGGTCGATCCCGATTTCTATGCCTCCCGGGCGGGTGCGTACGCGATCGATCCCTACCAACCCGGCAAGGTGCCGGTCGTGCTGGTCCAAGGGCTCTGGACCGGCCCCGGCGTATGGCTGCCGATGCTCAACGCGCTGCGAGCCGATCCATCGCTGCGAGCCTCGTACCAGTTCTGGGTCGTGCTCTACCCGATCGGGTGATCCACTGCCGCGGGCGGCTCTTTCCCTGCGGCGATCGCTCCGTGAGATCCGCCAGCGATTCGATCCCCAAGGGATCGACCCCGCGCTCGATGAGCTGGTGATCCTGGGCAAGAGCACCGGCGGCCAGGTGGTCAGGATGCTGGCGGAGCCGAGCGGCGAGGCGGTCTGGAACGCGATTTTCACGAGGCCGATCGACCAGATCCAAACCACGCCGGAGCGTCGCGACGAGCTGGCCGCGATGTTCTTTTACCAACCCGAGCCTTATCGTGCGGCGCGTTATCTTCCTGACGACCTCCCACCGAGGCCACAAGCTGGCTCGCCATCCGGCAGTTCGGCTGGGTGCGGGTTTGATTCGCCGAAACAACCCGCTTCACCCTGTCTGGGCCGAGTTACAGGCCAACAACGGTCCCGAGGTGTTCCAGCCGTTCTACCAAAATCGGACACTCGCCAGCGTCGACGGCATGGAAGCGGAAAACCCACTGCTGATGGCGATCGACGCCCAGCCGATCGCGCCGAGCATCGTTTATCACTCGATCATCGCCAACATCCACCCCACGGCCCCTCTGGAAAAGATGACCGACGGGCTAGTCAGCTACACCAGCGCCCATCTTGACGGCGCCGCCTCCGAGTGCATCGTCACCGCCGGCCACCCCTGCGAGGCCGATCCCGAAGTCATCGCCGAAGTGCGGAGGATCCTCCTGATACACTTGGGCGAAGCAACGAGTACGCCTCGGCCGTCCGAACAGCACAATCCCGAACCGCAAGGCGGGTGACCGAACCAATGTTATCCGCCCGAGCTCGAAAGACGGCTTGTCAGCAAAGGCGATTCACATTCCTTTCATGCCTCTCCACGATTATGATAGATCAAGAGCGGTCGATTCATACCGAGGAGTTAAACCTCATGTCAAACCAGCTTATTTTGCCGAGCTTGGAGATTCGACAGTTTCGAATACTCCGGAAGCTGGAAATCGAGCGACTGGGCCGCGTCAATCTGATCGTCGGCAAGAACAACGTCGGAAAAACCAGCGTTCTGGAGGCAATCTACCTTTACGCCAATCCCGGCAATCCCGAAGTCCTGCTGGACTTGATCTCCACCAGGGATGAATTTGACCAACCGCAGGTTCCCCAAGCCAAACGGCCGCCGCCCAACGCCCGTCCCGGTCAAGGCGATCTTTCATGGAAGAGAGGCAACCCCCGATCATGCTCCGGCGATTTCCATCGGCCCCATCGGCGTTGAACATAAAACTCTTTATATTGAAGTAAAACTTAAAAGATCAAATAAAAGAGTCTTTGATCCTGACGACTACTTCACAGATATCCCGAGCAGCGACGAAGAATTCGACAACGATTCATTGGAAGGTACCCCCGTGCTATCGTACCGGTTCGGTGGTCAGCCGCCGTTGCTGATACCAACCGACGATTCTTGGAATTTCTCCCGTTACGGTCGTATCAGCTCACCAAGAATTGACGCTCTTGCAAGCCACACAATCAATTTATGCTATGTAAAATCAGGTGGGTTGGATCCCGAATGGACCCGTCAGGCCTGGAGCAATATCAATCTCACTAATTATCACGAGGACATCACCAATTCCCTTCGTATTATCGAGGGAAAGATTTCCCAGGTGTCGACAAACGTTAACTCGATCGACAAACTCGTGCCCATAGTCCGCCTCGAAGGATCACCGGAGCCGATCACCCTCCGAAGCATGGGCGATGGCATGGTTCATGTATTCAACCTCGCCTTGGCGTTGGTTAATGCTAAAGGCGGGATCCTTCTCGTAGACGAAATCGAAAACGGCCTTCACTATTCGGTCCTGGAGGATTTCTGGAAATTCTTGATCAAGTCGGCTCAAGCCTTGGATGTTCAGGTCTTCGCGACGACCCATAGCTGGGACTGCGTCGAGGCATTCCAGAAAGCCGCCTGCGAGGACGGTTCGAGCGACGGCTACTTGATCCGCCTGGGGTGGAGAAAAGACGAGATCGTCGCCACCGTCTACGACGAGCACGACCTCGCGATCGTCACTCGCGATCAGATCGAGGTGCGCTGATGGCGTGGTTCCAACTCGTCGGTGAAGGACCCGATGACGTGGCCGTCTTCGTCGCGCTCGTCAAACGCTTTGAACTGCCTCTTTCGGACAAAGGCACGGATGCACCCGATAAGCTGGTCATCACAAGCCCGGGGGGTGATGCCGCTGTTCTCAGGACTTTGAGAGATCAGCGCCTCATCGACCATGTTAAGACGTTGCTCAAACCCCGCGAACTGACCGCCGAGGATCGCCTCGGAATTGTCGTGGACGCCGATCACTCCAAGGCAACAGATCCGGACGATGGGTTCCAGAAACGCTGGGTTCAATTGAAAGACACTCTGACGAATCTTGGCTACACCGATGTACCCGCTCAACCGGATCGGAACGGTACGATCGTCGGATTGAATCAAGAGGACCGACCGCGTGTCGGGGTCTGGATGATGCCGGACAACCAATCTCCGGGCAAGCTGGAGGATTTCGTTCGATGTTTAGTCCGATCCGGCGACGAAGGCCTTTGGGAGCACGTTGTTCAGGCCGCATCGGAGGCGACGTCCAAGGGAGCCAGGTTCGCGGCGAAGGACCAGCCAAAGGCCCAAATTCACACGTTTCTCGCCTGGCAGGATGTGCCCGGAGTTCCGATGGGGCTGGCAATCACCAAGCGGTATCTTGACGCCGACTCACCTGAAGCCAAGATCTTCATTGGCTGGCTGTGTTGCCTTTTTGGATTCACCAGCCCGAAGCTCGCGGAGCCATGAACTGGTAACAAGACTGGACATTTTTGCTGTCATTTGGCACTACGCCACCGCAATAGAAACGTCCGGTCGTCCGAACGAAAAGGGAATATCCGAGTTATCAGACCGGTGATCTGTTGACCCGAAGAGCGAAAAATGGATCACATCGATTGGGGCAACATCGAAGAGGAACTCAAGCGTTGCCACCCGGCATTGATGAAGGTCTGGAACGATTACCGGGACCAGATGCACCGGCACGGCTTTAACACTTCCGTTGTCTTGAAAGACCTCTCCGCGAAGGTATGGGAGAAACGCGATAGGTATGATGGTACGACGCGAGGGGAGTTCTTGCGCGTGGGCCCGTAGGATCATGCGCAATTCTATACTCGAAGAGTTACGCCGTCGCCGTCACGAGCAGATTGACTCGGCCCACGACCCTATCGATTCTGATCAACAGGCGCCGAGCGAAGTGCTTCAGAAGGGCCTTCGGCTTGAGGCGCTTAAATTCGCCCGCGACACCTTACCCGAACACCAACGTGTCCTGATCAAATTGCGGATTGTGTCCGAGCTCAGCGTGAGAGAGGCTCGGAGAGCGATTACAGAGCGACTACCCTCAGCTCTGGCAGATCCATCGCTTGCAATGGTCAACCGACGCCATGGCTCCGACGGGCATGCGAACTGGCCAGGGAAACACATTGTCAAAAATTCGCTGTGGTTTATCCAGTGGTGGAAGGAAGTCCTACGGATGAGAACTCCCTTGAGCGATGAGGTGAAGCCGATCAGCGACGAAGAAATTCGCCGCCATCTACCGTCCGAGTCGCGAGCCGGATTATCCGCCGATTCCCGAGATTGACTATTGCCGGGACACCAGGGTCCGCTCGGGTGGTTTCGGACTTGTCTACAAGGCGAAACAACACAATGACCTGGCTCGATATGTAGCCGTCAAGGTGACGCATCTGAGGACCGCGAACGCCGGCGAATCCCAAACGCTAGCCGGCGTTACAGCACCCGCACATTGTCACAATTCATGGTACCGGTCTGACCCAGGGGGATCGACGGTATTTCATCACCGAATGGCTCGAGGGCGGGAGCCTCGACGACTGGCTGCGCAAACTTAAGCCTGTCACCGCATCTTTGGGCGAAGGTGTTCGAGACGATCGCCAGGGCCCTCGACCAGATGCACGTCTTCGGTTTCTTGCACCGCGATGTCAAGCCGGGCAATATCTTCTTCGTCGACGCGGGAAAGGATTGGTTCCAAAGACCTAAATTGGGCGACTTCGGACTGGCCGTCCGAGGAACGATTGGACCGGGCAACTGCGGAACCCCGTGCTACGCGGCCCCTGAGGTTTACGGGCCAAGCGGCCGCTCGACTCGATTTTCCGACGTGTACTCCCTTGGTGTTACGATGTGGGAATGTCTCGCTGGCAAGCCGCCTATCGAAAGGCCGTTCCCGAAAATACCACGCATCCCCCGAACGCTGGCGGCCATCGTCGCTAAATGCCTCTCGGATTTGGAGCTGGATCGTTACGGCGATCGAGGAATCGACATAGCGGACAAGGGGCAGCGACCAGCGCTGCGGCTGGCTGATGATCTGCAAGCCTTCCTTGAACACCGTCCAACGCTGCGCAGACCGCTCAACCGCTTACAGTCGACCGGCCTGTGGGTGCGTCGCCAGCCTTGGCAGGCGGGGACATTCGCGTCTCTCACCCTTGGATTGATCTCCTGCGGAGGGTTCGCCTGGCAATTAATGAGGTCACAGGAAGGCGAGCGGACCGAACACAGTCGCGCGGAGAAACTTGCAAGCGAACAGTTAGCGACGGTCAAGGTTGCCCATCGGGTGACCGAAGAAAAGCTACGGGTGAGCGAACTAGCGGAGGTTCGGCGCTACGCCAAGGAGCTGCGGCAGATACAGGATTACATCAAAGATGGTAAATCGGACGCCGCGATTGCGATGCTCGAGAACGAGCAGGTCTACAGTGGTTTTTGGGAATGGCTGTATCTACGTAGTGAGTGCGACAGTGCGATCGGCGAGTTTGACGTCAGGTCCGCGGTCCAGGCGATTGCCATTGGACCCCATAACCGACTCGCTGTCGCGGTCGCCGGAGGGAAGATCCATCTTGGCTCATGGGTATCTTCCCTGACTTGGACAGATCCGATACAGGAACCCGAGCAGCGCAGGCTTCCATCAAACCTGGTTCATACCTGACCGGCTGCTGACAGCATCAACCGTGCGACGAGGCGAAGTCGTTGCACTTGTTTTCGACAGCCATTCCCTGACGGGGGAGGGCTCCTTCGAGCCGATCCGCGAACTCTTAGAGCCGGGAGACTTCGTCGGTACTGGCCCCACTCCGCCGGTGCTCTCTCCCAATGGGCGGTGCATCTGTCTTTCCCGGACAAGCCAACACGTTGAAGCGAACTGGATCTGAAAAAGGGCAACGTCCGAACAATTATGCCCAATGATCCACCCCTGACCGCGGCTTGCCTTCTTTCCCGATGGATCGAAGCTCGCCGCGGTCGTCGGGAACGAAGTGCGATTCTGGAACTGGCCGGAGATGAGTCCTCTGCAAGCCGCTCCAAGTGTCACGTGGGCCAACCATACTGGCGGTTTCTGAGGTGGGTATCCTTGGGGTTGTCAACGCGGACTCTCAAATCAGTTTGTGGGAGCAGGATGGCCAGAAGTGGAGGCCGACCGGCAGACAGCCGCACAACCAACGTCCGGGCATTCGCCGGTTGGCGTTGCGCCGTCGCGAAAGGACATCTTTGTCACGACAGCCGGAGAGACGCTCACTGTGTGGGCGATCGACGATAAAGGTCTCCTTGGCCGAGACCTCGGACACAAGGCGGCCGCGACCGCACTTGCATTCAGCCCGGACGGCCAAACTCTCTTCAGCGGCGACGAAGTGGGCACTGGTTAAGCGGT
This sequence comes from uncultured Planctomycetota bacterium, assembly GCA_963720335.1. GTDB lineage: Bacteria > Planctomycetota > Planctomycetia > Isosphaerales > Isosphaeraceae > CAVRFS01. Next base: position 193,409 of record CAVRFS010000056.1, read on the forward strand.
GGAACCTCACGCCGAAACAGTCGGTCCGTTTTTCGGGCAAGACGGAAGTGAGCGATGTGAACGCGGATGGCGATACGGTCGTCGCCAAAATCATTAACGACGTGATAGAGTTGAACAAGATACGGCTCGATTTGGACGGCATGAAACCCGTAGGGCTAAGGCTGGAAGACAAAGCGACGCGCCTGCTGGTCAACGATGACAGCGGGCGCATCGTCGTGGTGGACGTAGCGACTGGCGAATCATTGCTCAAATTTCAATTGTGAATATAATACTGAAACATAGCAATCGACTGCCATTAACAACGAGCACCGTTCTCCTCATTAGGAAGTCACATACCTCCTACGACGTGAAATGACACGCGGCAGAATCGCTCAGTTCCTGTAGATCACGTAGAGGGTCGTCAGGCAATTCGCTTGCCCGTCCTTGACACGGCCCGAGTAGAGGACGACCCGGCCATTCTCCGTCTTCGCATGCAATCGTACGTACATACTGCCTCCGGCAACGTCGGCTACCACCAGCCATGCGGCGAGGACCGTTTTACCGGCCCACTCGGGATCGGTCATTCCGGCTCCCCTCGGATGCGGTTCTCCCTCGTGCGTCTTGGGATCGTAATTCGGAGCGTAGATCAGGGGAGTACCCTCCGCCCAGTTGGTCGTGGCCGTTTGCTTTTGATCGGTCACAGACGAAAATTACCTGACGCACTGCGATTCCAAGCTCCAGTTTTCGCACTTTCTCGGTCAAGGCCAAGACGACATCATCTGGCGGGGGGATCTGCGTTGCTTTGAGCGCGATCGGGGTGTCAATGGACAATACGTCGCTACCGAGCAGGCGGGACACGCTACCGCCCTCTAAACCTTGTGCCGTCAGGGCGGCAGCGGAGACGCGGCGAAGTTGCAGAAGTTTCGCGATTGTTTCGCTTTTTTTGAGCATACCCTCGATCTCGCGCTCATAGCCCTCCTTGACGCTCCGGCTGTACGCGGACTTATTCTTCGCATACGAGCGCCCTTGCGGATCTCCTGAAGGTGATTGTCTTTGATGTCGCTGTCGTCCTTATCCCAATGCATGTTAGCGCTCTGCGTTAATCTTGAGGAAACTGGCCTCTGGCCGGCGTTGATCACCGCTCTACGGCTCTCGCTGTGGAACTTGCGGTCGTTGATGGTTTCGTCGTTGGCAAGATCGCTGATCTTCTCCGCGGCCTCTGCCAGTTGCTCACTGCGGAGCCGAGCCTCTTTCAGCTTGGTGATGGCCTCGTCATTTGTCGCGGGCTTGGCTTCCACCTGAACGCCGTTGACAGTCAACATCAGTGAGTTCTCTTCGAGTTGAAGAAGGTCTTGGATGGTCATCGGTGAAGAGGGCATTTTGATCTTCCCGATCTCATCCAGTGCCTCACGCTCTTCTGCCGGCGTCAGGCCGTAATTCTTAATCACGGTCAACACCTCGGCCAAGAGCTTACCGTGGAGCCACTGCTCAGCGTTGTGGTCCACGAGGAGGGCGTCAGGTCTCGCCGCCGAATTGGGTACGACCGTCTCGACCACCTTCTTAAACGAAGTATTGATCGCGCGGCGTTCTACGGTCAGGCCGCTGATCCGATCGAAGCGGTAACCGGCTCTCAGGACCAGTTGGATCGCATCGGGAACCACCGACAACCGTCGGTGCAGCCGGCTGGCCCCGGCGACTTCGGGCAACCAAAATGCCACGGTCTGGGTCGTCAGTTTGCTGCGGCGATTGGTTTCGTAGAGGAGAAAATCCTGCTCCGCGTCCCGGACGATCAGGGTGTGACTCACGACCTCCAGCGGGGTGACACTCATTGCCTCCGGCACAACCGGCTTGCCCGCCTCCCTGTATTTCGCGGCGAGTTGATCTCGCATGCGCATTCTCGTCAGCCTTGGACCAGTTGTAGTCCACGGTAATCGTGAGTTCTTGGCTGTCCTTGTTGTAGCTGACGGACGTTACGATCACGGGCACCTCGGCAAACCAGTCGGTCGAATCGAACGGCCGGAGCGCGTCTTTGGGATAGACGCTGCATGTTCAGTCGGTTGGCACCGAGCTTCATGACATATCGCGTCAACATGGCGGTGCTGTTTCCAGACGACCGCGCCTGCAGCGGATGAAGGAGCGGCAGCGGGCGAATCCGACGGCTTATTTTGGCCAAACGCCAGGCCGGCTGAAGCCAAAGGAATCGCGATCGACGTCGCGACATGGAACTTCCATTTGCAGAGCGGCTTGCTTCGGCCTCGCGCCAGCCCATTCGTGGTCAAAGAACTTTCACGCGAGCTCACGACGCTGTGTTTCGATCTCATGAAGATTCTCCCGAAAAGCGAAAGGGTGAAAGCAGAAGCGGACATACGTGGCCGCGGTTTTCGACGATTTGCCGCCCCTTTCTATCACAAGGATGCGCGGGCGTGCAGTTCTTACGGAATTTCGATGGATTCGAGGGGTGATTCACGATCGGGGTCTTGGCCTATCCAAGCCTTGTGGGAAGAGGAGACGAATGTCATACTATTGTTGAATAGTTTTCGCTGCGGATCGAACCGGGATCTCCTCAGTGAAACCCGGCACCGGCCTCGTCGTGGGAAGGATCGACCATGCTGACCTTGTGGGGGCCGAGTGAGCCCAATCGGTATTGCGACGGTCTGTCGCGGCGGTCGTTCCTCAAGATCGGCGGCCTGGCGATGGGTGGGCTGAACCTGCCCGCCTTGCTGCAAGCCGAGTCAGTCGGGACCGGCGGTGCATCCTCGAAGTCCTCGCGGTCATCGCACAAGTCGGTGATCATGGTGTATCTGGCGGGGGGCCTGGCGCACCAGGACACCTTCGACCTCAAGCCCGACGCCCCGGCGGGCATCCGCGGCGAGTTCAAGCCGATCGCGACCCGGCTGCCGGGCGTCCAGATCGGCGAGCTGCTGCCCGAAAATGGCCGGCGTGATCGACAAGGTCGCCCTGATCCGCTCGATCGTCGGCATGATTGACGAACATTCGAGCTTCCAGAACGTGACCGGCTTCCCCATGGGTCAAAGCCAGCGCGAGGGGAAACCCAGCTTCGGCTCGGTGATTACCCGGATGCAAGGACCGGTTAACCCGCTCGTCCCGCCGTTCGTCGACCTGTTCCCTGTCATGCAACACCGGCCGTACAACAGTCCCGGACCGGGCTTCCTGGGCCATGCCTACAAAGCGTCGCGTATGGATGGCGATGACCTGGCGCTGCTCAAGCCTCCGGCCAATGTTTCCCCTGAGCGATTCGATCGGCGACGCGGGTTGCTCGACCAGTTCGACCAGCTCCGCCGCCAGGTGGATAACGCCGAGATCGGCGGGATGGACGACGTCTACCGCCGCGCCTTCGACGTTTTGACCTCGGACAAAGTGGCCAAGGCCCTCGACGTCTCCCGCGAGGATCCCGAAGTTGCGCGACCGTTACGGCATCGGCTCGTCGCGACACCTGGGCGACGGCGCGCCGATGTGGAACGACCAGCTCCTGATCGCCCGCCGGCTGGTCGAAGCCGGGGCGCGTTGTGTCACAGTCGCTTATGGATTCTGGGACACTCACGGCGCAGAATTTCCGTTGGCTCCGCCAGCACCTGCCGCTGTTCGATCAGGGGATCTCCGCCTTGGTCGAGGATCTTTACGCCCGCGGGCTGGACCGCGACGTCACGGTCATCGTCTGGGGCGAGTTCGGCCGCACTCCCAAGATCAACAAGGACGCCGGGCGCGATCACTGGGCACGCGTCAACTCGGCTCTCCTGTGCGGCGGCGGCATGAAGGTCGGCCAGGTCATTGGCTCGACCGACAAGCTGGGCGGCTCGGCCGCCAGTCGACCCGTTCACTACCTCGATGTCCTGGCCACCATCTATCACAACTTGGGCATCGACCCCCATGCCTTCATCCGTGACAAGGCCGATCGGCCCGTCCCCATCCTGCCTCCCAGCACCTTACCAATCCCGGAATTAATCGCCTAGAACCGACCCGCACTGACACAACCGTTCAATTTTCCCTTGCTCCGCATGACATCATGCCCTACCATTGGATGAGCGGCTTCGGACGGAATCGCCGGAATTGATACACAAGAGCAGAGGCCCTGTTGCGCCCGACCATCCGTTGCGAAACCCAGGGGTTGGATTTGTCATGAGCGAATTGAACCGTCGGATCGGCAGGCGTGAAGCCGTGCGAATTGCCATCCTCGGACTATTGGCTTTTCTCGCGGGATGCAGCGAGCAGAAGGCCGTGCACTGGGGAGCCATAAACCGAAACAGATCCACAGCGCAAGAAGCTTCTCGCCCAACTAAGGAGTGGGCAGTCGTACGATCCGCCCAAGAATCCTGTCGGAGCCAAGACACGAAGACGCTAACTTTGAGCCCTAGGTGTGGCTCGGCCAGTCTCAATCGTGGGAGCAGCAAAGCGTACCGAAACATTATGGGCTGGTCGATTCGAGGGCCGTCGTCTCATGACGTAAAACCGATCAGGTCCCGCGGCGCGAGATACGTCAGGCGATTGACATCGTGCGAGGGTTCGGACCAAACTCGGAGGGAAGGATCGATTGCGGCCTCAATGCCAGCCAGGTTGAGGCCGGCTGGCGAACCCGCGAGGCCCGCGATCACGATGACTCCGCAGCCGCCGCCTTCAGCCGCCCTGAGCTTCCGGATGAGACCGACCCCCGCTTCCCCTCCGGGCCATGGCACGGCTTCTTCTTGATGGCCCACTTGCCGGGCCGGCACACGATGGAGTTGCACCTCAGCTTTCGTCAGGGAGTCATGACTGGCGAGGGCCGTGACATGATCGGCCCATTTCTGATTCGCGGCCAGTACAGCCTCGATGACGGCAAATGTTGGTGGACCAAGCGATACATCGGCAAGCACGACGTGGCCTATCAAGGCTATAACGAGGGAAAAGGGATCTGGGGCCTCTGGGAGATCCCCCCGACCTCTCGGGGAGGGTTCCATATCTGGCCGTTGGCGATGGGTGATCCAACGTCTCCCAAGCTCGCCGAGGCGATCGATGCGCCGGCGGGAATCCAGACCGACTCGGAGATCGAGACAGAGGTCGAAGCCACCGAGCTCCAGCCAGTCGGCAGGTAGTTGCTTAGCTCCTAGTTAACATGTGCTCAATTGTATTCACTGATTTAACTGGCAAATACGACGCAATTACCCCCGCAGTCGTGCCCAGACGCGACGGTAGGCCAGGGGGGTCTCGCCACGAAGCCAGCGCCGCAGGTCGTCGGCGAATTCCTGGCAGTCGGCGTACCGATTATCGGGGCTCTTGGCCAGGGCCTTCAGGCAGATCGCGGCCAGGGAGCGAGAGATCCCGGGGGCGACTGTGTGGGGCGAGGGGGGGTCGAGATGGATCGCGTGGAAGAGCACGTACGACGGAGGCCCGCAGAATGGAGGCTGACCGCAGAGCAGCTCGTAGAGGACCACGCCTAAGCTGTACTGGTCGCTGGCCGGCAGCACGTTGGGCTGCCCTCCCTGGGCCTGCTCGGGAGCAACGTAGGCCGGAGTGCCCAGGATCATGCCAGGAGGGAGAGGGACCTCGCCCGAGTCAGGGTGGTAGGCGATGCCGAAGTCCATCAGGTAAACCGCACCCTGATCGTCGACCCGGATGTTGGCCGGCTTGACGTCGCGATGCACAACCCCTTGAGCGTGAGCATGGGCCAGCGCCTCGGCCAACTCGGCAACGATCTCCGTGGCGCGGCGGAGTGCTAGCGGTTCTTGGGCTGGCCGCTCGGCGAGACTGCGGCCCTCAATGAGCGCCATGGCGATAAAATGCCGCTGACCGGCACAGCCAGCCTCATAGACCGGCACGATCCGGGGATGCCGCAACCGTGCCAGCGCTTTGGCCTCACCCAAGAACCGCGCCATCGCCTTGGCCGTTTTGAGCACCCCCTGGCGAGGCACCTTGAGGCGCAATGTCGCGCTCCAGGATCGGGTCGTACGCGCGATAAACCGTGGCGTGCTGACCTTCTCCCAGAACTCCCGATGATCCGGAACCGGCCCAGCACCAAACTCTTGGCCGGTTGCAATTTCGTGCTGGTTGTCGCCGAGGATGCCGGGACCAATATCGACGCCGAAGTCGAGGTCGACGACCTGGTCATGCTGCCCCATCCCAAAGCCGAGCTCCCGCCCTGGGAAAACGGCTCGATGCACACCTCGCCACTGTCGTCGGGCCCGAGCCCCGGATGGAACGGATCGTCGTCACCCTGCCGGCCGAGACCGAGTGTGCCGATCAGAACGTCACCACTCTCAAAGCCCGAAGAACCCCAGGACCCGGACCGCGCCGGTGGCCGTCACCACCGCCGACTGAGCCCAATTCCGACCGAATCTCGATCGGCTCGCGTCAGGACGCGGACGATGCCCCAAGACAGCCGTCCATCCTGCGTCCGCCGCGGTCGCCGGCGCGGCCGGTAACTTGGTGAGACAGCGCGGACACCGGAAAATCCGGCCCAGTGGATCATCGCCCAAATGCGAGACTCGGCCACACCCGGGGTTGGGACATTGCACGATCGTCGCCATCATGAGCTCTCCTTCCGCCTCCATGCCACCGACCTTGCTGTAGCTGAGCCGCGTGGTTCGACACGCGAATTTGCGCTCAACCCGTGGAGATTGCTATCTCACGAGTCTTCCTGGTGCCAGACCCCACTGAGCGATCGCACACAGAGGCCAGCCAAATCCCACCTCGTCTCCCTGATCATGCGTGAATGACGGGGTGATGGAGTCGGAGAGCGGATCCGACGACGGTGTGTAATCGAAGTTGTTATTTCTATAACGCGTTTAAGGCGATTCGCAAACACGGATCTTCAAAAAATTATGGTCGACCGGCGACGAGAACCGTTGTATCCGGCATTTCCTAGGAGATTTTCGCAATCGCTCAGGCCCGTGGCTGTGTTCCATCCGCGAGGACACCCCTCTCGCCGACGCCCCGTCCTTGAGTTAAAGTAGAGGAGACCCTGCGAATTCTGCGTTTTCACCAAAACTGATGAGCCTGGAGGGCATTCGCTCCGTCTGAACCATGTGATCATGAAAATGGTCACGCCTGGGTGATTGAACGGATCGAGACACGCCATGACAGATGACCATCCTGGATGAGATCGTGGCTTCAAAACGAGATGAGGTGGCAGCTGAGCGGCGGCGGCGGCCGCTGGAGGAGCTGCTGGAGCAGGCGGCCTTGGCTCCTCCGGTCCGCGACTTCCGCGGTGCGCTGGCCGGCCCCGGCCCGATCCGGCTCATCGCCGAGATCAAGAAGGCCAGTCCATCCGCCCAGGTCATCCGGGCTGACTTCGACCCGGTCGCCATCGCACGGATTTACCAGGAGCATGGCGCCTCTTGCCTCAGCGTGTTGACCGACGCCCCTTACTTTCAGGGCAGCCTCACCCACCTGACATCGGTCCGGGCCACAGTCGCGATTCCTCTCTTGCGCAAGGATTTCTTGATCGACGATTACCAGGTGGTCGAGGCCCGATCAGCCGGCGCCGACGCGGTTCTCCTGATCGCCGAGATCCTTGACGACGACACGCTCGCCCAGGTTGCTCGAACAGGCGCGGAGCCTGGGAATGGCCGCTCTGGTCGAGCTGCACGACCCGGCCAACTTGCCCCGCGTCCTGGCCTCGGGCGCCGATTTGGTCGGGATCAATAACCGCGACCTCAGGCATTTCGTCACCGACATCGAGCACACCCTGCGGCTTCGCGACCAGGTTCCCCCCGAAGTCGTGCTCGTCAGCGAAAGCGGCATCAGCACCCGTCGCGACGTCGAGCGGCTCGAAGCCGCCGGAGTCTCGGCCATCTTGGTCGGCGAATCCTTGATGCGCACCCCGATATCGGTCTGGCCGTCGACCGGCTGTTGGGCCGGGCATTCTAGCGGACACCGTGCGAGCAACGCTGCCGAATCAGTGCTTCACAGAGCATCCTGCGAAGGCTTGTACCCGCCGCCTGGCCTTGCCCACCAGCATCAGGTTCCGCGTATAGACGACCAGTCCCATCCCTTGGCCGGCGATGATCACCGGGTCGCGTCGGGAAATCGCATAAGACAAAAGGGCCACCCCTCCCAACAGGCTGAACCACCAAAACGCCACGGGCACGACCGAGTCGCGTTTCCGCTCCGAGACCACCCACTGCACCAGGAACCGCGCGGTAAAAAAGGCCTGGCCCAAAAAGCCGACCATCAACCAGAACGTCAGGCTCGACATGGCTCGGTCCTTCTCGGCTTCGGTCTGGCCGGCCGCCTCGCGCGAATCCCACCTGGGGAGCACCTGATATCGCACCGGCCGTGCGCAACAGCCAGGTCACGCCAACCAAGTCGACGACCACCTGGAGCGAGCGGTTCCAAAGGTTATAGTGCGACCGCCCATGCGGCCGGGCTCGATGCCGCACCGGTACCTGGACCAGTCGACATCCCTCGCGCAACAAGAGCGGCCCCAAGAACCGGTGCACGCCGTGGAACATCGGCAACCGCAAGGCCAGCACGCGAGGGAAGATCCGGACCGAGCACCCCGTGTCGCGGATCGACTGGCCCAGAACCGCGTTACGCACCCCGTTCGCCCAGCGGCTGAGCACGCGCTTGGACCAAGGCATCCTGGCGATTGACCCGCCAGCCCAGCGCGACGTCATGGCCGGGCAAGGCGTTCCAGAGCCGCACCAGGTCGGCCGGGTCGTTCTGCAAGTCGGCGTCCAGCGTCGCAATCCAATCTCCTCGGGAGGCGCGAATGCCGGCCACTGTCGCCGCCGACTGACCAACGCCGACTGCCAGCCACACTCCACTCAACTCAGGATAAACCAGGGCCAGATCATCCAATACCGATCGAGTCTGATCGGTCGACGCGTCATCGACAATGACAATCTCGAAACCGCTCGGCCGGCGCGGTCCACCACCATCTCCGCACAAAAGACGCAGCGACCGAGCGATCTCGGCCACCAGTTGCGCCAGGCTTTCCGCCTCGTTTTTCGAAGGCACTACAACCGACAGAAACGACCGACCGCCTTCTTCCGTCTCGCCTTCCTCACTGGCGTAGGTCGCTCTTTGCTCCCAGGCCGGTCGATTCCAACGGCCCATCGGTCCCAGCCGTTGAGACGGGTCGTACCGCAGGGACGACATGCCAGGCCTCCTTGCCTTGCTTCCGCCTCTTTTCAAAACATCCCACACCACCAGGAACCTGTTAGATTCTCCGCGATTCCTACCTTAACGTCGGTTTTCTCTCAAAAGCTCGACCGCGGCAGCGGAATTTTCCTCAGATCGTTAATTGCGTCCATCCCAAATCACACGTGAACCATGATCGCATGATCGCTGCGACGACGTCCCCAGTAGACGGAACCCGGCCAGCGTGCCTCCGAGCAATAGTGGGCATGACGCAGGGCCTCGTAATCGGCGTAGATGCGGCCGAGCATCGCGCCGTAGGCGGGCAGGGCGTGGCAATCGCCACCCAGGGCCGACGCGGCAGCGGCAGCGGCGTCGAGGCCAGCCAGAAGCGCGACGGTCAGGCCGTGCGATGACAGGGGGTCGTAACTCATGGCCGCATCGCCCACGGCGAGCCAATCCTGGCCGAAAAAGACGTCGAGGCGGCCCGCCCACGCCGCGACGATCCTGGGCTGATCGAGTCAGCGCGTACGCGTAATCCCCGACACGATTTCGGGTCAGATTTGTCTCAGCGAGCAAGGAGGGCCATCCTCTCAGGCGGTCGCGCATCTCCCGTTCGATCAAGTCGGGATCGGTCTGGAGTGACACGACGAGGCGTCCATCGGGCAGGATCGCCGAGTACCACCAACCGCGTTCCACCGCCTCGACGAGCGTGGTCCGGTCTTCCGGCGCCATCCGGTCTGTGCTCAGGAAAGCGACCAGCGCGACCTGCCGGTCTGTCGTTAAACGGTTGGAGCCAAGCCGACGCGCGAAGCAGGAAGAACGGCCCGTCGCGTCGACGACGAACCGAGCCGAGACTTCATGCCCGCCTGGCCTCAGCGACAGCCGCCAGCGCCCTCGGTCGCGCCCGACCTGGGCGAGCGAACCCGGACAGATCCGAAGGACGCCGGCTTGCTCGGCCCGCTCGACCAGCCGCCGCTCGAAGAGCCGGCGGTCGATGCCACGCATGTCCCCGCGGGTCGGAGAGGAAGTCATAGCGACGTACTTCGGGCCCTCCCCAGATCGACTGGTTGCCGTAACAAGGCCGATGGCCGTCGCCGGCGAATTGATCCCAGACGCCAAGCTGGCGGAGCACGCGACCTGCGCCGGGCGAAAGGCTCTCGCCGACCTTGTCGCGGGTTTTGTCCGCCTTCGCCAGCATCGCGACGTGGAGACCACGATCCGCCAGGCTGATCGCGGTCGAACAGCCGGCAGGCCCTTGGCCGATGACGGCCACATCGACCTCGATAATGCCGGTCATCGCGGAGCCCTCGGGTCTTCGGTCCACAAAGGTGCCGTGGCCTGCGCGGACAGCGCCCTCGTTTGCGCGATCGATCGACCACTCTCGACCCAGAACTGCTCCGGGAACACCGACGGTGCCGGCGGACCCGGCCGCCGCACCACGATGCCAACCTCCCACCATTTGTCGACGAACACGCGGGTCGGCAGCGGGTCTGTGATTCTCACCGGCGGATAGACCTGGTGATAGGGATAGACGATGCCCCGCAGCCACTTCTCGCGATGGTTCGGATCGAACGCGGCTTCCTTCACCGGGAGAGAGGAGTTCGGGTCGATGATCTGGGCGTACTGCTCGTCGGTCAGCACGTCGTTCGGCACCCGCGCGGGCCAGAACGTGGGGAGGTATTCTCCCGCGTAAGGCCGATAGGCCGACAGGCAGCTCGCCGTGTCGGCCTGCCAGGGAACGGCCATCCAACGGCTCAGGTCGCCGGGGCCGGAGCCGTCCAGAGGGCCGCCCGTCATCAGGGCCAAGGCCGAGGTGAGCTGTAAGCCCAGGTCGGGCGGAGGACCCTGACGCCTCTTGATGCGGAACGGAGCGTCGTAAACAATCGGCTGCCGCAACGGCCAGGTGAACTCGGCGCCGGGGTGGAATGGGCCTCCAATCGTGTGCTCGAGCGCCGCTCGATCAAGGCCGGCGGCACGCTCCGCATCCGTCATGTCGGCCCAACCCTTTGGCCGATCGACGTCGAAGTCCCCCTCGGCCCAGCGTCTCAGTGACTCATACTGGCTCTTCAGGATCGGCATCCAGCCGAGCGGATCGATGGCGGTCGCGGAGAACTCGACCGCGTCGCCATAGATCGACGGCCAGGCGTTGGCCTGCAACTCGATGGCGTTCGGGTCGCGGAACCGGCGAAAAACCGACAGTCGCAGAGGAAGGCTCGCATCGCTGGGGTCGCCCAGCCGCCTGGCGAGGTCGGGCTGGCTGAAGTCGATCGGTGAGCCCCAGCCGAACTCCTCGAAGAAGCCGGTGTTCACCCACTGGTAATTCACCAGGCGAACCAAGAGCGGCAGGATCTCCCGCGAGAATGAGGGCCGACCGGCCGTGTAGCTCGCATCCAATTCCGTCGCGGCCTGGCTGACCAGGTCATAGCCAGTCACGACCGCCATGATGCCCGGCGCATAGTCCGGAGGGGCCACGATCACCCAGGCGCCCGTGGCCTCGAGAACGCGGTCGCCGATCCGGACGGTCGCGTCCACGGGACCGTCGGAGACGTCGTCATGCCAGTTGTCGTTGTTGGCGAACTCGCCGGGCTGGAGTGGGTGTTTGTCGTCGCTCGGCTGCGACAGGCCCCGACCACCGAGGAAGACCAGATGGCCTTCGTCGTCCGTCCGAAGTTCGCCAAGGTAGACGCGCTTTCCGAAGAACGTCCCCGTGTCGAACGCAAAGCTGGGGTCCCCTCCGGCCTGATTGACCCCGGCACCCTGGATCGTCCGAGGCCCTGGATCGATCACGAGTATATCGCGATTCGTGCAAGAGACCGCTGGATTGCGAAGAGTGCTCGTCAAGGGCTTGACGCCGGGAATCTCGCCTTTCGCAGCGGGAATATCAAAAGCCATCTGGAACTCGAACCAGGCCGCCTTTGTATTAGCGACGTGCACTTTCCAGGTAATCTCCACGCCAGGATCCTTCGCGGTGAGTTCCCGCACGACCTCACCGTGCTGGTTGAGCCCGTAGATCCGGAAGCGAACAGCCTGTCGCTTGATCCGGCCCTGGGCGTCGCGGAACAGAGTCGGGGTCGGACGGGGCCTCACCCGGCACCTCAGACGCGAAAAAATGATCCGTCGGACTATTCCCCACCCGCGCGATCCCAATGGCGGGGTGGATCGCGACCTTCACGATTTCGTCGAGTTCGGACATGGTCTTTCCTCATTCCCCTGGCGGATTTATTGACATGCGATGAGAGGGAACGCCGGGCGGCGGTGGAGTCCCACCAACGACTCCTGTTCCACCATCCCGAGCCCCCGCGCACCCTTCTGACCGATCAGGGACGGTCCGGAAATGACCTTCCGATTTGTCGGAATCCGCCCTGTTCTCGCGCGCCCAAGTGGCGATGGACGCGCCTCGCCCAATCGCAATGGCTCGCTTGGGTTTACGGCTTCGGAAGCCCCGCAGGAAATGGCAGTGGTTGGCACTCCATAACAGCTTTTCAGGAGGTCTCCGTTTCGCCCGCCCCGATGATCGATGGCTCGTGGCAAACTGAAACGGCGGAATCGTTTATGTCGCGCATCAGGCATTCGAGCATGGCATTTGGCTCGGAGGCTCGAAACATACTGCACCAGACTTTCGGCTGGCGTCCCCGGGGACGCAAACAATGCTTTTGTTTCCGCGAACAGCATAACTGGAACCGATCGTCACGGTTTCGGTGCCGGTTACAAGCACGAACGATTGTTTGGCACACGATTTGACGGGCGATCTCCAATTAGGAGTGGAGCGGGTTTCCTAACCCGCTGGTTCCCTCCTTGGTGTATCCAAGCGGGTTAGAAATCCGCCCCACACCATCAACGACGCCGGAATCGGGATTGCCCCTCGAGCACGGTCAACGCCAACTTTTCATCAGCCCAGAATAAGGAGGGGGTTCCCGCACGTGCCCAATCCAATCGTGAAGCATTCTAGGGTCTCGGTCTGAGCGACCACCGAGAAAGCTCGCCGGGTTAGGCTCGCAAGAGGCACGGAGGTCCCGGCCTGTCGGCGACGATGCCGAGGCGGTTCATGTCCCTCTACTTCGATGCGAACGCATAGACCGATTTGCACTTGCATAATCGCGCAAGCCATTGAAACACAAGGCAATAAAAAATCTTTCGCGGCGATTATGCAAGTGGATTATGCACGTTCGCGCGGTCAGTCGTCGCATTCGTCGACGACTTTTCGGACCACGCGCGGCCGCCGCCGGGCACCTTGGGCTTGGGCTCGTTCCGGCTTGGGTCCGCGGCGACCGTCCGCTTGCGCACGGACCGGCGGGCTGGCCTTGATGGCTTGCAACCAAGCATCGACACGCTTCACTGCGCGACTGACGTGGGATTGGGTGTATGGCGTCTGAAAGAGCCGCTCGATCTCTTTGGCGATTTCCGCCTGTGACAGGTAGCCCTCGTGCCAAAGATGGTGAGCGTGCTCTTGCTCGGGAGAAGGGGCTTGCCGATTACGAATCCGGGCGTTGGCCTCGATCGGCGCAGGGGCCACCCGGAACGGGATAGCCATTCGCCCACAGCCACTTCGTGGCGAATGGTTGACTGACTTCGACGTAGACCGGGGGCTTCGGCTTGAGACTGGGTAATTCCTGGCAAGACACGCGCCGGAACCACTTTCCGCCCGGCGTCAAGTACAAGCTCCGGATTCGCGGGGAGGGCAGGCTGCCGACGCAATCGTTCCGAGGTCTTCGTCACCCCGAGCGGAAGGTCAACATCGATGGTGAGGCTGGCCAAAGCTTCGCCCTAACGCGGCAAAGTCGCAACCAAAAAGGATGAGCAAAAACGGCGTTCAGCCTTCAAAATGGTGTTGTCGAGACACCGCCTTGAAGGAGAACGCCACAGTAGGACCGATCTCTGATTCGGTAGCGCTTTGGATCACGTGAACGGCAGCGCTCCGGCACTTGTTCCCAGCGCGTCGATGCGACCATTTATCTCTATACGGGACCGATCAGAAAATCAGGTTCTTCCGCACTCTCGATGATGCCAGATGCGGAAACCCTGGAAGAGCCACGATTTGTGCTCGGCTGTCTGTCTTCTCCGTGTCCCAACATCGGAGAGACGCCCGCATCGTTCAGTACGCATCGGCGCTGACGGCCTCGCTACCCGCCTTGCTGCCCAGGGCGGCATAGCTCGTCCGGGCGATGCTGTCCTTGAGGAAGCGGACCGAGCCGTCGCAGAAAAGGAAATTCACGCCGCCGGGGTGCTCACTCTTGAAACCGGCAAATGCATCACTGAAGCGGCAACCGACATCGAGGCTCGTCCACGTTAGTCCATCCGAACAAGGCAGCCCGATCCGTAAGCAGGTTCATCGGGATTGCCGTCCCAGCAGTCGCACTGTTGGCATCCCAGAGCGTGTTATCGGCACGCTGGGCCGACAGCCCTTCACCGACGATGATCGTCGAGCTGGTGCCGTCGGTGATGTCGCCTATCCGGGTGATCTGGCCCGTTCGATAGTCGAAGACGCCACGAAGCTTTCCCCCGTTGTCGCGGCCAGCAGCGTCGTTACAGCCATACGTAGTGCCCCAGAAACCGGGCCAGCCGATGCGGGTTTGCCCCGGGGGCAAATCCACGCCACAAGGCGTTTCCCAAGGGCTGGACGCGACCAACGTCGTCATGCTGTAATTATCTCCGAAACTCCCGTCGTAGCTCTGAACGGGGACTTCGGTCGCAAAAGTCCCCGTGGCAGGGTCGATGGGCGGGTTGCCTGCCTGGGGCCACTGCCCGAAATTCGCATCGGCGGCGATCGAGGCCGGAAACCATCCTCGTGCCCCGAGTCGGAGGGACAAAGGAAGACAGCCAAAGAGGTCCTCCAGATGGTGAAGCCCGCGGCCATGTCTGGGCCACCGGCATCGCTGGGCACGCTGAAATTAATGACGTTGTAGAGCGGGGGCTGATCTAACTGGGGCAAGATCAGGGCCCGCCAAGCGAGAGCATTGGCGTAGCCCAATCCATCTTGGTTCGTCCACCCGCCAATCTCGGATGCGTTTTTGATCAGACGATTCACTCCACCCGGGGGGAATGAACCGTGGCGCTCTCGTAGCTGGAGAGCGCAATTCCGATCTGCTTGAGATTGTTCGTGCACTGGGCGCGGCGACTCGCCTCGCGCAACTCTGGACGGCTGGCAACAGCAGGGCGATCAAGACAGCTATGATCAAGATGACCACGAGGAGCTCGACCAGCGTGAAACCGCGTTTCGGTGAGTGAGGGCTCGCTTGGTGCATCGTTGCGTCTCCCTGAGAGGAAGTGAGGCAAGAGCCTACGGGACTGACCACGAAAATATCACATTCGTGCCAACAGCACACACTCGATTTAGCCGGAAGCCCACGGCATTGATGGGCGCGATACCGCTACGAGATCGTACCTTTGCCGATCGAGGCGCTTGGAAAGGCAATCACAAACATAATCGACTTGGGTTTGAGTCATGTCGGTGAAGAATGGGAGTGCCAGGGTCGTCCGCGCCACTTGCTCGGTGACGGGAAAGTCGCCGGGGCGATAGCCGAATCGCTCGCGATACACGGGTTGGAGGTGGATCGGGCACGAAGTAAGGGCGGGTCGGGACTCCATCTTCTCGAGACCGGCCATTAGATCGCACGCGGTCAAGCCGCTCATCGAGCCGGACGACGTAGACGAACCAGCTCATCCGCGTTGTCTCGGGGGCGACATACGGGGACCTGGACGCCGTCGAGGTCCCGAAGCCGATCGTTGTACCAGGTGGCGACCCGGCGCGGCGGTCGAGGATCGCGTCGAGGCGAGCGAGCTGCGTGATGCCCAGCGGCGGCGCTCATCTCGTCGAGGCGGTAGTTGTAGCCCAGCCGGACGTGGTTCATCCAGGTGCCGTTGTCATCGCGCCCCTGGTTGCCCATGCTCCGCATAATGCGGCGAAGTCCGGGTCGTCGGTGACGATGACGCCGCCCTCGCCGGTCGTCATCTGCTTGTTGGGGTAGAAAGCGAAGACGGCTGCCTTCGCTTGATTGCCGATGCGCCGGCCGTTTCGCTCGGCGCCGATCGCTTCGCACGCATCCTCAATCAGCGGGATCCCGCGCCGTTGGGCGAGGGCAGACAATTCCTCGATCGGCCGCGGGCTGACCGAAGACATCGACGAGAACGATGGCCTGGGTGCGTTCGCTGATCCTTTCCTCGACCCGGTCCGGGTCGATGTTTAGGGTCAGCGGGTCGATGTCGGCGAAGACCGGAATCGCTCCCTGGTAGAGTGCGCAGTTGGCCGAGGCGACGAAGCTGAAGGGCGTCGTCACGACCTCGTCGCCTGGTCCGATTCCCGACGCCGCCAGGCAGAGGTGCAGTCCGCTCGTGCCGCTGTTGACGGCCACGGCCTCGGGCCGTGCCGGCGTAGGCCGGCCATGGCCCGCTCGAATTCGGCGAACCTTTGGCCCCATGCTCAGTGAAGGCGATCGAAGCACCTCGAGCACAGCAGCCACATCATCCTCGTCGATGGAGGGGCGAGAGAGCGGAATTCGCATTGTGTTCCTCGATGTCGCGAGCAAAGGTTGTGTCAATTCAGCCGGATTCTCGGGCCATATCGGGCTGGAAAACGCGATCTCTTTTCTTACTGGAATCATCGCCCGTCGCGCCTTCGACGCGGGTGATTCTCTCGATCCTCGATGGTCGTGACGAGGTGTCAGCCTCTTTTAGGCGGCCCGCCGATTAATTCGCTCAACTCCGCGGCTGGTTCGGCTCCATCATGCTCCACTACGGCCTCCTGGGCGGCCGGTTGCTTTCCGCCGGGCGTCTCACCAGAGTCGTCACTCGGTGAGGCAGAGGTCGCCATGACCGAATCCTCATACTTGGAGGTTGTGACCAAGCCGCTGGGTCGATATTGAGGCACCAGCCGCTTGAGAGCCGCGCATACTCCATCTTCGGGGCCATCCGCGATCCTCGCCAATTGTTCGAGCTCATCCCAGAGCCGCGCAGGCCGGGTACTGGCAATTCCGGGTCCGGAAGATTCGCGGATGCGACGTCGGGAAACGCTCCTCGTCGTCGTTGTAGAGTTCTTCGTGGAGCTTCTCGCCTGGCCGCGGGCCGGTGAACACAATCCCGACGTCGCGGCCTTCGGTGCGACCGGAAAGCCGGATGAGGTCGAGAGGCGAGGTCCAGCACGCGGACCGGCTCGCCCATGTCGAGTACGAAGATCTCGCCGCCCCGCCCCAAGGCGCCCGCCTGGAGAACGAGCTGCGTCGCCTGGGGGATGGTCATGAAATAGCGGGTCGTCTCGGGATCGGTCACCGTCACCGGGCCGCCTCGGCGAATCTGCTCCTGGAACAGCGGTACGACGCTGCCACTGGAGCCTAGGACGTTGCCGAATCGGACGATCACCAGGCGTGTACCGAGGGCCTGGGCTGAGAGATCCTGAACATACATCTCGGCAACACGCTTGCAGGCCCCCATGACGCTCGTGGGATTGACCGCTTTGTCCGTCGAAGTCATCACGAACGCCTCTACACCGGCTCGCACTGCTTCATCGACGAGGGTCCTGGTGCCGAGGACGTTGTTCTTGACCGCTTCGCCAGGGTTGGCTTCCATCATCGGTACATGCTTGTGAGCGGCGCCGTGCAAGACCAACGCGGGACGGAACCGGCGTAAAATGCCACGGAGGCGGGCCGCGTCGGTGATGCTGGCGACTCGGGCGATGATCTCAACGCCATTGGCCACGGACAGAAGCTCGCGCGCTCAAGGTAGAACAGACCATTCTCCCATTGGTCGAGCAGGATGAGCCGTAACGGCCGATACGCCAGGACTTGGCGGCAGATTTCAGAGCCGATGCTACCGGCCGCGCCGGTGACCAGTATGACGCGGCCACGGAGGAGGTCACCGACCGAGCCGTTGTCGAGCCGCACCGGCTCGCGGCAGAGCAGGTCGGTGATCTCGACATCGCGGGGCCGGACGGCGAGGCTACTTGAGAGCTCCGAATCCGATTCGGGGACGACTTGGACCTTCGCCCTGGTGCCGTTGCAGGCGATGACCAGGTCTCGGAGCGCCGACGCATTGACGATCGGAATGGAGGCCAGGACGAGATCGACCTGGTGGAGATCAACCTGACGCCAGACTTCGGCGGGCGGACCAAGTACCCGGACACCCTCCACCATCCGACCCCAGTTCTGGCGATCGGGATCCAGGACGCCAACAACCCTCATGCCGAGACCAGGTTGGCGATCGATCCGCCGGATCAGGGAGGCACCGGCGTCGCTGGCCCCGACGACCAAGACGCGGCGGAGGCTCCGGCCGTCGACCATCCCGTCATATCGCTGGCAACTCATTCGCATCGTGCTCCCAAGACCTCCAACAATCGTCCCGGCCAACGTCGGTCGAGCTTTCCAGCCCGAACGACATGCGTTTCTACTTGCCGGGGAAACGGGGGCGTCCGGTGGATCAATATACCAGACGGTAGTAGAAGGTCTTCAAGGCTTCCGACAGATACTCCTTGATGCCATCGTCCTTCGTGTACCAATCGGCTTCGGTGAATCTCGGATCTTGAGAGGCTACGACGCGGACATCGACACCCAAGCCACTCAATACCTTCCTGAAGGTCCAGCGGCGCACGCCGTGTGGAAGGCGGTCGTCACCACAGTGATCCTCCGGACTCGGTGGACCTGCAAATAGTCGCGCACCCGAAGAGCCTCGTCATGTGTGTTTTCGACCGCTTCGCCGGCCAGAACCCGGATTGCATCAACCGGAACTCCGCTCTGCGTCAGTACTCGACGATTGTTCTCGGTTTCGTTGAACGGGACTGTCTTTGTTTGGCTCATAAGGATGATTGGAGCCAGCGCATTCTTGTAGAGTTCCGCGGCCATCGCCGAGCGATTGACCGAACTGCCCATGAGCACGACCATCGCGTCGGATTGGGCCAAAGGGTCTTGAACCCGAAACAAATAGGCGAAGCCGGTCAAAAAGGACTCGTGGGTCAGGATAAGGATGTCCGCGCCCCCAGCACGATCCCTCCGATGAGTAGCCAGCATCGTAGCGCGACAGGTAGCGATCGCCATGAGGTTGTCGACTTCTCAAGGGGTCGTCGCAGCGCCGTCCCCACGCCTCGGCCCCACCGAGCCCAGGTCTTCGAGGGCCCTGACGTCGTAGGTTCGTCTGCCCGAATGCTTGTCACGGCGGAACTCCTCTCGCTCGCCGATTCTCTACCGGATCAAGTCCGCCGCCCCACCGGAGGATCACCACGAGCCCCTATAGGCGAGGCAGAGCCCGAGAAAGTCCCATCCCCTGGGGCGCGGCATTCCTTACGCTTGAGGATAAATTCATTTTGATCATCCCTGCGAATCAAAGTAAATCCCGACGAGGCATGGGTCGGTCCAACGGAGACCATGGGCATGGGATCAGCCGGCATCGAAGTGCGCTGGTACGCCCTTGGCGGTGACCCCTTCCGGGATGTCATTCACGACCGCGGCGCCAGCACCCACCATTGCCCACGCGCCACCATTCGTCCGGCGCGACACAACTGCCCACTCCGAGGAGTGCCCCTTCTCCGACCTTTACGTTTCCGCCAAGATGGGCCCCAGGTCCGATATGCGCGAACTTACCGATTATGCCATCATGATCGACGCTGCACATTGTATTGAGGATCGCGTGGTCACCGATCACCGCATCCGGCTGGACGATCGTCCCTGAGCAAAATACGCAGCCGGCTCCCAGCCGGACGCCGGACGCCAGGTGGGCCGTCGGATGGATGGCATTGACCCACGAGATTGTATGAGTCAGCCGACTGGCAATCTTGGCACGCCGCGTAATTGGAGCCGATAGCGATGATGGCGAATTCAACTCCGAACCGACCGATCAATTGATCCGAGATTCCTCCTTCCACCGGAATTGCCAAGTATTCCGTACCCCACCGCGCGCCGTCGTCATCGAGGAGGCCGACGACGTCCCACGCTCCAGTGGCACGTAGAGTATCAATTACCACTTTGGCGTGGCCACCGGCGCCGAGTACCCAGACCGGTTTCATGTAACCCCCTCGCTCGGACCCCGGAATGGCGTTATCGTTTCCGCGCCACGCTCGGAGATTTCCTCGCACCGGACGACTTTGATCAGGGTTAGCGCCAGGATTTTCACGTCCAACCCAAACGACCACTGGTCGACGTACCAGACATCGTGTCGGAATTTCTCCTCCCAGCCGATGGCATTCCGACCGTTGACTTGGGCCCAGCCGGTAATCCCTGGCCGGACCTCATGGCGGCGTGTTTGCTCCGGGGAATATAGAGGGAGATACTGCATCAGCAGCGGGCGCGGCCCGACCAAGCTCAGGTCGCCTCGTATCACGTTCCAGAGCTGCGGCAGTTCATCGAGGCTCGTCTGGCGAAGGAATCGGCCCAGGCCCGTGAGCCGTTCGGCGTCAGGCAGTGGCTCGCCGTCGATCCGGCGGTGCTCTCGCATCGTGCGGAACTTGTAGATCGTGAACGGCCGCGCCCGGTATCCCGGGCGAACTTGAAGGAAGAGGACGGGACGGCCCAGCGCCAGGTAGATCGCGAGCGCGACAGCCGCAAACACTGGTGCTAACAGGACCAGAGCCAGCGACGCTACGATCAAATCGGTGAGCCGCTTGATGGGCGAGAGTACAGATGGGTTCACCGATTCCGGTTCGCTCATATCTTAACCACTCTGTCCGCTTTCGCGCTCTTTGATCGTGGCTTATAGCTGGGCCTGGGGCATACCTCCGCTTGTTCCGCCCCCCGCACCACGCCATCGTTCATCTTAGTTTCGCAGAACGACTGATGCAACGATTCCGCACGGCTCGCGGTGATTTCATCATCCACGCATCGGACACCCCGGTTCCGTCCTCCTAACAGCTTCGATCACCAGCCACAGCTTACGAGGATCCGGGGTTCGCGGCCCGGACTTCGGGAGCGCAAGTAAATCCCAACCGGGCAGAGAGAAGTTCTTGGTATTCGATAAGGAGGGCATTCCACACCTCCTGCTGGCCAAAGTCGCGTATGACCCGTTGACTGCGCCGCACTGCCGTGCTTCCGGCACAATGACGGGTCGTCCATGTAGGCGGCCACGGCCTCGGTCAAGGCCCGGGCGTCATACGGGGGCACGAGCCTTCCGGTCACGCCGTCCACAACCGCATCGATACAGCCCGGCACCTGAGTGGCAACTGCGGGAATTGCCATTGCCGCAGCCTCCAGGAGGACGTAGGGGAAACCCTCACGATAGCTCGGCAGGGCGAGAACGTTCATTGTCGCGTAGTACCCTCGGGTGTCATCCACCCAACCCACCAAATGGGTCCGCGGGTCGTTGACCAGCTCCTCCTTGACCGCCTTGGGTACCGGATCTTCAGACTCGAAAGGCCCAACGACAAGCAGGTGCATATCGGGGTATCTCCGGCGCAGAGCCCGCCATGCGGCGACCAGCTCCACAATTCCCTTGTCGCGAACCACTCGACCGACAAAACCGAGAACCTGGGCCTTGATCGGGATGCCCAGCTTTGCTCGCATCCTCGGTCCTGCTTCGTGGCCGAGACCCTCCGGGTTGAACCAGAACGCCGAGTCCACCCCGTTCATCGTTCCATGTGCGAGGACCCGGATCTTCGTCGCCTGGAACAATCGCTCGTCGAGGGCGGCTCGTTGCAGCGAGTGGCTGATGCATAGCACCCGATGCGCAAACCGACCCGCGACCCGGTCGCCCCACTTCAACAGAAATCTCTTGAGACCGTGCGCCGTCGTGATGGGTAGTCCGAGAACGTAGTAGATCCGCACGGGTGTGCAGGCCAGCCAGGAGGCGGTCATCCCGAGCAGCCCTCCCTTCGGGCTCTGCGCTGAACGATCACCGGCCGGAGTCGTCTGAAAAGCCGCCACAAGCGGTAGAGCGCTACTACGTCATGCAGCGGCGTGATCTTCCTGACCATCTTCACTCCGTGGACCGCAACTCCCTCACGCATTCCGAACTTTACCAGATCGTCACCCGGCGACGAGACCACATCCACGGTAAAGCCATGTGTGTGAAAGAATCTCGCCTGACCGCTTAGCAGACCGAGCGTCATGGGTATGGTCGTGACGTGAACGAGGCGCGGTGAACGGGGGTCATTCCGCATCGAGAAAACCTCAAAAATAAATCAAGGCCGGCGTTGCCGCTCTAGCCAGTCATACAATTCCGGCAGAACGTAAGCCCTTTCCCAGGCTCTGTGACCGGTCTCCGGATACTCGGTGTACTTCGGGTTACCGCCCAGGTTCCTCAATGCCTCGATCATCCTCCGTGGCGCATCAACTGGGATATCCCCGTCGTAACGGTTGTGGAAGCACCAGCACGGGATATCCTTGACGGAGGGGGCCTGACTGGCGATGCACGATCCGGCGACGGGGAAGATCGCGGCCCATAGGGTGGGGTACTGGGCAGCGAGATTCCACACGCCCCTGCCGCCGCTCGACAAACCGGTCAGAGAGATCCGCTTCGGATCCACGCGGTACTCCCGCTCTACGGCGGCGAGCAGCTCCATCGCCCTGCGGGCGTCGTCGCCCTCGGCCTCCCAGCCTCCGCTCTGACCTTGGGGACAGAGCACGAGGAAGTCGATCTCTCGGTACTTGAGCGTGAAGGGCAGACCTACCTCGGTATACTTATGGTTCACCGCGGTCGTGCCCCGATCGCCGAAGCCATTGAGGAAGAGGATCAGGGGGTAGGGGCGGTCGTCCCGGTAGGCTTTCGGGACGAAGAGCGCGTAGTTCATTTCAGTGCCTCGCGAGTCCACGAAAGTGCGATAAAGCAGGCCTCGCGCCTCGGGACCTGTCCCGGTCGAAGTCCCCTGCTCGGGCACACTCAGGCCCAACTTTCGGCCTTGCCGGACCAAGTCCTGGCGGAACAGGGCCGTCCGCTCCATCGTGAAGAATTGCCGATACGATGTTGTCACACACTCCCCAACTGCCCCCACGGATAGGACCACGGCGAGCCAGCCGGACTTCCACCGGCCTGGGCGTAGGAAAAAGGCCAGCTTGCTCGCGATCACGATCAGGAAGGGGGTCGCCAGGAGGGTTCCCACGGTGGGAGACAAGGGGCCAAGGGCGCGCGTTGTCATCACCAAAAAGGCCGCCGCGGGAAGCCATAGTGTCAGCTCCTCGGCCACGGGAACACTGCTGGGATGTCGGAGGAAAGGTAGGATCAGGCTCCCGAGTGTCATAACCCAGACACCCATTGGTAGCTTGCCGGTCACCCTCGAAAGAGAATCCCCCTCCACTTCCGTCAGCCTTCCTTCTCCACCGTGGTGTTGGATGGCCGTTTCCCGTTCATGACAGCGCCGGTCGATTCCTGTCAAATAGTCCGCCGGCAGCGGAATAACCACCCGGCCGAGCCATGTACCGCGAAAGCGATTGCCCACGTGCGATCCGGCCGGCCGCAGATCTCCGGCGAGGGCGCGGCTGGCGAAGTCGAAACTTCCCAGAGGAGATCCGCTGCCGGTAAAGCCATAACCGACGTTGATGATCCAGACACCCAGGGCAATGGCGAAAACGACCTGGAATACTCGGTCGCGGGTCCTGATCGCGGAAGACGTGCCATTTCCTCGCGACAGACGGTGGATCAAGGCCAGCAGGGGCCAGGTAACGAGCAGGGTAAGCGAGACGAACTCGACGAGCTGGGCGACCCCCAACATGACCCCAGCCAGGAAAGCCTTCTCCCAGGAAGAGGTAAGGAGGTAGCTACGGAAGGCGTAGGTCGCTGCTGCGCAGGCGACGGCAGCGGGCAACGCGGGCGTCGCGAATTGCTCCTGTTCGAGGACGTTGGGGGCTATGGACCACAAGATCACCCCGAAGCACCCCGCTGTTTCGCCGTAGAGCCGACCGGAACACCGGAACACGACCCAGGCGCCGACGAGCCACCATAAGCAGCCCGTCATCCTCCCCAGGCAATAGAAATTGAAGGCATAGGGATTGATACGGGCAAAGCGCCCCGCGTGAATTAACTCGCGTTCACGCGCATCCGAACCATGACTCTGAGGACCCTCCCCCGGTGCGTGGGCCTCGCACGCGACGTTCAAGGGCAGCAGCGGCAGGACGGCCGCCATCCGGGCCAACGGGGGCGAATCGTTGGCCAGCCCGAATTCGCCACGGGCCCAGTGGGAAACGCCGGCCGAGACGGCACGTGCTTCGTCATTGGCTACGATCCGGTTCGTGCTTACAAGGAAGGACAGTAGAATGGTGTTAATAATTAGCAGGGAGATAAGGATAGCAGATTTGAAGTATGTCACGGTTGTGAGAACCTCATTACAACCCAGTCGGCCGCGGACCGCGACGACAGTCATCGCCGCTCCCGTTGCTCAGGGCGGCTCGGAGCGCCGGACATCGCCATCGGGTTCCTCAATGACCCATCGCTGACCAAGGATTCCCCCGTGTCGGCCATCATACGCGAACGAACCGCCAACATCCAGCAGGTACACGCCGGCGCTTCCCTTGCCGACGTAAAGCCAGGCCGCCAATCATCGACCCGCCGGGCCTGGTCTACTTCATGTCCATCCCGATCGGGGAGGGGCCTGTGCCTTTGTCTCCATCCTCTCCAGTCGAAAACGATGAGGCTACCGCTACGGCATCGCCAGCAGTGCGGCGATGTCCCCTCGGCCGGCGGGCACAAGCAAGTAGCCGCCGATATAGGCGAGGCCGCCGCCCAGGTTTGAAAGCGGAGACAACAGACGCATCCCCAATGCGAGGTCGGTGAGGGCAGCCGGGAATAAGAACCGCAACGGCCAGGTCGCCAAGATCAGGGCGACCGCGCCGGCAGGTGGGGCGGCCGGGTTCTTCGCAGGTAGACCCACGGATCGACCTTCAGCACGCGGAAGACGTAGATGCCGGGCACGAGCAGGTTGGAAAACAGCGTTGTCAGCACGGTGTGCGCCCGATTGGTCGGGACCGATCGCCTCGATAATCGAGCGGAGGGACCAGAGCGAGAAGATGATCTGAAGGGGGATCTGGAGCGCCAGCCACAATGTCCCACCCAAGAGGCGGACCAGGACCGGCGGCGGGGTTTGGGTGCCGGACACGGCGGCAGTGGTCGAGGCGGCCAAGCTCGCGAAGCTCTTCCTGGGCAAGGGTCATTCCACCTTGGTATCGCCGGTTCGCCGCCGATGGGTCAGGAACCACTCGTAGAGCTTCGGGTCGGCGTACGTCATCGTCGCCGAGTCGTGCCCGACCCCCGGGTAGATGGTCAGCCTTACGTCCCCACCGGCTCGTTTCAGGGCCGCGACCATCTCCCGCGATTCCTCGGGTGGGACGACCGCATCCTCGGCACCGTGGAACGCCCAGGTCGGGATGCCCCGTAAACGATACGCCGACGCGGGGTCGCCCCCGCCGCAGATCGGCGCAATCGCGGCGAACCGCTCCGGGCGGGCCGCCGCCAGTGCCCAGGCTCCATAGCCACCCATGCTAGCCCCGGTCAGGTAGACCCGGTTGGAGTCGACCCGATACCCTGTCAAGACTTCGTGCAGCAAGGCGTCGAGCGCTCTGACGTCCCACCGTTGCCCGGGGCTCAGCGGGGCGACGACGATGAACGGGAGCCGTCCGCCCGCTTCGAGATACCGGGGTATTCCGCCAGCTCTGCCCCGGTTGATGTCTCGGCCCATAACGCCAGCCCCGTGGAGGTACAAGATCAGGGGCCAGCGCCCGGAAAAGCGATAATAGCCCCCGGGCAGGTAGACCAGGTAGTCCAGGCCAGGTGAGGACGAGGATACGCCCGACTGGGACGTCGTGACGATCGGGAACCGGCCGACTTGGGACCAATCGATGGCGAAACCCATCGCCGCGGCGAGCACCGCCGCCCCGGCCACTCCCCCAGGATGGGAGTCGATCCAAGCCCCCCGGCCCGCCTTCGGCCGCCACCATAGCAAGGCAAAGACGGCGATCAGCTCGCTGGCCAGGAGCCATCCAGGCCCGACCGCCACCCGGGCGAACCCGTGACGCGGAGGATCGCCCGCGATGGTCCGCGCAAGGTCCCAGACCAAGATCCCCCCGAAAGCCATCATGGCCGAAACCCGGGCCCATCGCGGGGAGACCCCGCAGAGAAGCCAGAAGCCGCCGGACAACTCCAACTGAGCGTGGACGAAGAGCCACCAATCGTCGTCACCGGCCGACGTTACCAGCTCATGGCTGTCTGCCGCCCATCCCCCGAGCAGGGTCAAACCCAGAGCGGTCGGAACGAATGACCAGCGGTCCGGTTTCATGGCACATTGCCGAAGGTAAGTATGACGGTCGCTTCAGTCACCCGAGTCGAATCGGCGGAAGGGAAAGCGACAGGCTTGCCAGCCGAACATCGCCCCCCAAATTCCATCTCGATCCATCCGGACAGAAAGACAGAAAGCGCCCAGCCAATTGCGGGGCTGAACCCATTCCCACAATAATGTAATGGTCCATGCAGTCATCGACTACAGGCACGTTCCGAAGCCCTCAGAATTCCCGGGCAGAATCACCAAGTCGTCGGCATCCGAATCGTTACATCTTTACTCTGGCGGTTTGTACTCTGCGCAGGGATCGGTTATTCTTAGCGCTGTCGAGCGACCCGGCAATACCTGTCCCATCAGCCGGCCAAACCGGCGGACCGTGATCCGACCCATCAAACCTTATCGGCCCGACCATAGCCTTCGGGCGGAGGGGGGTTGCGATGTCTGACGAACCTATCAGTCTTCCGCGTGGCGGCTTCACCCTGATCGAGCTGCTCGTGGTCATCGCCATCGTCGGGGTGCTGGTGGGCCTGACCCTCCCGGCCGTCCAATCGGCCCGCGAGGCGTCACGCCGCACCCAGTGCCAGAACAACCTTAAGCAGCAGGGCCTGGCGCTGAACAACTACGCCACGCTGGGGGACGCGTTCCCGATCGGCTACATCGCCTGGCCCAACCCTCCCGGTGGCGCCGCACCAGGCTGGGCGTGGTCGGCCGCCATCCTCCCCCAGTTGGAGCAGAGCACGATCTACAGTGCGCTGAACATCAATCTGCCGATTGACGTGGCGGACAACGCCACGGTGCGTGTCTTGGCCCTGTCGATCTACGTCTGCCCGAGCGACCGCAACACCGGCGCGTTCGGCATCACCTCTCAGTTGACGGGCGGGCTCGTCGCCGCCCAAACCACCAGCTACGCGGCTAGTGGAGGCACGAACGGAGCGCCTCAGCCCAACGGGATGTTCAACATGAATAAATCGGTCCGTCCCAAACAGGTTAAGGACGGGTTGAGCAATACGTTCGCCGTGGGTGAGCGGGGCAGCTTCGTCGTGCAGAACGCTTGGGCGGGGGCTCTGGGCGACGGCCGAGGCGGCACCGAGGTTTTGGCGTTGGTCTTCAATAGCGGGCCGGGCCCCACGAACCCGTCTCCGGCGAGCTTCTGCGGTCCACACATCGGCCTGATCCAGTTCCTGATGGCCGACGGCTCGGTCCACCCGATCAAGGCGACTATTGCACCGTCGGTCTATCGGCGCTCGCCACCGTCAACGGCAAAGAGGTCATCGATCAGGAGGCCTACTGACGTGGACAAGAGAAGGCTACCCGGACCGAAGAGTTCCGGGAAGGGCCGGGTCACGGATCCACCTAGATGGATTCCCTTCTGGCTTGTCCGCTCGGTCCTAGGACTGGTCCTGATCGCCGCCGGGGCATTCAAGCTCTACGAGCTCGTGTTCGAAGCCAAGGACGAGAGCGCACGGGCGTTGCTCCTGATGGTCT
Source organism: uncultured Planctomycetota bacterium (assembly GCA_963720335.1). GTDB lineage: Bacteria > Planctomycetota > Planctomycetia > Isosphaerales > Isosphaeraceae > CAVRFS01. Next base: position 221,121 of record CAVRFS010000056.1, read on the forward strand.
TCGCCGAAGCCGAGTTCCTCGGCGGCATCTGTATGGTGTTGCGGGCGAGGCCTGGGCGAATTCGCTGGTGGGCCGCTGCGGCCTTCGCCGGTCTCGCTGTCTCCAGCCTTTTCCAGGTGTTGGAAGGCAGGTGCTCCTGCGGCTGCTTCGGCAGCCTGTCCATCAACCCGTTGTTCGTCCTGGTCTTCGACCTGGCCGCAGTCGCTGCACTGCTGATCTCTCGTGCGCCGGCAGATTTGGAGCGGCCCCTCCCCGCCCACCCCTTCCGCTTCGTCGGGTTAGGGTTCATCGCACTGGTCATTGGCGTCGTGGGGTGGAGGCAGGCCGATCTGGTTACCTTGGCGGGGATAGCAACGGCACACGGCCGTCCCTTGCGTGAGGCGACCCTCACGCTCACCGGACATTCCGGCAGGATCGACGTGCGCACGGACCAGCACGGCAACTTCCGGCTGCCCCTCGTCCAGCCCGGACTTTACGCCGTGTCCGCCCTGGGAGTGCTGAGGCGCCCCAGTGCCGAAGAAGGCTGAGCAAACGGTTCGAGGGCCGGGCAAGAAGACCACGCAACGATCACGGCAGCAACCCAGCCCGTCCCAGCAGGTTGGCGGCGAGCCGCCCATCCTGTGGATCGACATACCGAATTGCTCGGAGTACGATAGGTCCATCAATTTATAAAAGGTCTTTGTCCGGGCGGCCGTTGACTGCTCTCTCGGATCTCCACTGGGTGGTCCATCCGGCAATTTCGCTGGCGAGCCTGGCTCTACAAACCGTCGGCTCTGTGCCATCGGCTGTGGGCATACTCGACCGGGCACGAGCGTGATGAAAGCGAGAACGCAGCACATGAGAAACCTGCTCGGTTCCCTCTCGGCGTCTCCGCTGCGCTTCGTGCGTTCTCGATGGACGACTCCTACTCTGTCTCTCACGAGGAACCGGCGAACGGTCATTCTAATGCGACTGGTAGTGATAGCAAGCACGGTCCTGCTGATGCTCCCCGGCGACTGGGGTCATTCCGTTACAGTGGTCGAGTTTGCACAACTTCCTGCAGGCCTGGCAGCGTGGCAACGGCACTCGCTAGGCATCTACCGGGTCTGCGGCCCGGTTAGCAAGCTTCTTTACGCGCTGCCTGCCCATCTGGCTGGCGTCCGGGTCAACTATCCCGCATCCTTTGATTCCGACGTCCGATCACGCCAAGAATGGGAGTTGGGCCGGCTCTTTCAGTTGCAGAACCGGGAACGATACCACAGCATATTCCGCTGGTCGCGACTGACTCCCATCCTCGTAACAGTCCTCGGTGGGAGTCTTATCTGTGCGTGGTCAACACGGCTGTTCGGCAGTTGGTCCGGCGTTCTATCTCTCTGCGTGTGGTGCTGGATGCCACCGATCCTGGCTCATGGCGCGCTTGTAACTTCCGACGTGATCGCGGGGGTGGTCATGGTCTTGGCTGCGAGCACTTTCTGCACTTTACTCCTGAAGCCCAGGTTGAGGACCGCTATTCTGGCGGGCGTGACTCTCGGATTAGCCTCGACGACCAAGTTCACTCTTTTGATTCTTTATCCTTGTTGGGCCTTGCTCTTAATTGGCCGTGGTCTCCAGCTCAGGTGCGCCGAGCCGATCGAGTCCACGGAACGACGTACGTCGCAGGCTCGGCTTGTCGCTTTCTCTTTGGCCATGCTGATGATCAGCGTGATCGTCATCGATGCGCTTTATCTCTTCCAAAACGTAGGTTTTCGACTGGAGGAATGGCAGCCGCAATCGTCTTCCGTGGACTGGAGCATCCACCGCTTGGGGGAGCACCAAACAACGGCCTGGTTGCTTCGAGTCCCGGTACCGGTCCCCCTGGAGTTTGTCCGCGGGATCGATTTTCAGTTGGCCGACGCCGAAAAGCCGCAATCAGCCTACTTACTGGGAGAAACTCGGCTCGGCGGCTGGTGGTATTGGTACGCAGTCGCGTCCCTGATCAAGATGCCGCTGCCGGTTCTAGTGTTCCTCGGACTCTCACTCGTCCGACTACCTGTTGCACTTCGTGACCGCGATACGATTTTATGGGCAAGTCTGTGCCTAGTTCTCCCCGCGTCAGAAGCGGCCCTCGTAATCTCGGTCACAACAGGGACGGGCACCAATGCTGCGTTCCGGTACTTAGTGCCTAGCCTGGCCCTTCTGTGTATATGGATTGGCGAGACTCCGCCACACCCGGTCAAGAGCCTTTCGTTTCACTTCAATTACCCTCATCGGCTGGTTAGGGGTCAACGCAATTCTCGGCTCTCCCGATCATCTGGGGTGGCAGAATGAACTGGGTTGGACATGGCGCCGCTTGAGCGGGCGACCAGCCTTAATCGGCGATAGTCTGGATTGGGGTCAGGATCTGGCGCGGCTCGGCGATTGGGTCTCCCAGCACGCCGGCGATGGAACAACTGTTGTACTCGTCCGCGGCCAGGGAGGGGCTGAATCCTACGGCCTTAGCTCACCGACGACTCGATCGACGTATGACAGCGGGGATGGGTCCGTTTATCTAGGTGTTAGCGAAGAAATTCTCCTCGGTGACAACAACTCAAATTACATCAGCGTTGCCGGCACCTCGGCGCCTCTGAGTCGATCGCAGCGCGAGACGTTACTACACGCCCGCCCCTTGGAATGGGTTGGCAGAACGATTCGAATCTACCGACTCCGCGAACTGGTCCATGAAATTCCATTTTCCGAACCCAATAACGAGTGACACACATCGGGTTCGCGGCCCATCCAAGACGGTTTCCGCAAACTGTAAGGGCCGCGCACCGTGCGTCAACCGACTATGAGACCTTGGCTATCGCAGACCGACTGAATCTCCATGCCAAACCCGCCCGGAGAACCCCCAAACACAGTTCCTGTAGCGACTCGCGAACAGGGCTGTTTGTCTGCTCACATCAGCCATTCACCGGCTGCCCAGCGCTCGTCGCATTAGGCGTACTAGAAAAAAAATCGCCACCGCGAGGCAGAAGATTCCGTTCGTCCACCAGAACCATTTTAGGCCAGGAGGTCCCTTGGACTTGGCTGAGGTCACAGGCGTTCTCTCAATTGTATCGTTGACGAGCTTGGTGCCATCCCAGACCATTGCACGATTGATGGGCCTTACGAGTACTCGTCTGCCCGGGCTGAGCCCGAGTCCCTCGATATGAAACAGATTTGCCTCAACAGAATATTGAATTCAGCCTGCTCGACATGGACAGTTTGTTCCATCTTCAACTCTTCGTTCTCGACGAGGCGATATACTACATCACTGGGGAACCACTGACGTCCCTTATCGCCAAAGTCGTATTCTCTAAAGGTTGTCTTCACCGAAGCCAAAGCCTTATACTTCTTTAATGGATAATTTATGTTTACGCGTATTTGCTCGACGTCAAAATTGTATTGGGGTGCGATCCAGATACTGATAAGTCGTGAAGGTCCAAGGTTATGATCGATACGCAAAAGTTCCTTTCCTTCGACTACGTCAGATGCCACAGATGGCTGACCTCCTTCTTCAGTGTATAAAAATGCTTTCTGAAGAGTCCGAGTGCGGAGAATTTCGACCAGGCCAGGGACCAATCCCAACAAACGAGGATCAAATGCTTCTTGGATTTGTGACATAATATACCGAGCTGATTCCGGCGGATTGGATACGTCAACGTCAATCTGACCAGTTTGTACGGAGGAATTCTGCGGAGCGTCGTTTATATAAAAATCGCCGCCGAAGACAGTTTTCGTTTTCTTCGCCCAATTGGGATGCGAGTAAGAGACGTCACTGCGTACCATTTTCCCATCAAAGTACATATTATACTTAATACCAATTTTCTCATAAATCTGGTCATTCGCAAATTTGTTATAACGGACTGAAAAGACCAGGTGCCCCGATCGCAAACTCAGCCTGTTTGCGATCACCTTCTCCTCAAGCTCTTCCGCCGACGGCAGAGCGATTCCTGTTCCTGGATTGATCAGGAAAAGTATTGCACAATGAGCCAACAGATTACTTAAGTTCACCAAGGTCAGCTCCTGTCATTTGGTAAGAGCGGTCGAGCGTTTCTTTCCGGAATCTCGGCCCACAATTCTCAGTTCCGCGCGGTGGACGCGTTGTCACTGTTCGTGTAGACCAGCAGCGCCGGTGTTTCAAGAGTGGACTCACCGGGCCAACGGTTAGGGTCAAACGCGATCTCAACCGTCTGCGTCTTGGCGGTGTGCGGATCGGACAAGACCTTAACGCCCTAAATGCTGGATGTGTACATACAACATGATCAATAATCAAATTAAGCATGTTAATTGGTATTAAGTGAAACAATTGTTTTTCTCGTCTACCCGACGTGAAAACACAGACTTCCGGGCTGACGTCAAAGTCTGGTATTGCATCAGCTCCGATTCCTAGAACCAATGATTTTGTCTCCTTTTCACTATCGAATCGATAAATTATCTGGATTGATGAAGATACTTTGCCTCGCGAATCGCCAATATCTAATTGCATATTACAACTGGTCGATTCACTAGGAACGAGATGGTGTGATGCTAGTTCCGCGAGAGTACAATGGAAGTTGGCAGTACTCGCTCAATTGTTATGCTCTTCGATGAATCGTTCGTCAGCAAGAATTCCACACGGCCGGTCTGACCCTGCCGCAATCCGCCCAATTCCTTGATGAGATGGTCGGCAACGAGACAGTTGGCCCGCTCACGCTCTACCGCCATCCGTATACTGATTATTGACATGAATGCGAAAATAATGATAATCACCGACTTCGTCAGGATTCGCATCGTCTGCACCTCCCGCCCAGCAGTTGCTGGTCTTTCGCCACGTATTCAGAAATTCTCGATTGTAACTCGTAAACAAATCCGACATACTCTCCCACATTGGCGACGATAAAGCAGCATGGACCATGCTGGCACGCCCAGCTTTCCCCCCCATGCGAGTTTTCGGTCAGGTGTGCTATGAAACGACGGTGATCGGCCTGGCACAATCTGTCTTCGTCTAACAAAATCCGCTACTGCGAGATTCTCAACCGCATTTGCTTACCGGCTGTTCCCGAATGAGTGGACATTAGCTCGGTGAGGCAGCCGCTGGCAGGGAAGCGACCGTCTATCTGCGTGACTCCGTTCAGCAGCCGCGATCGGCACTCTAACCCCCGCTAAAGGAATTGGCCGATGCGCTGCTCGTCTTGCCCTACTACTGTCGACATGCACTGGGCCTATGTGCCCCACAGTCCTCCGAACATTATGCCAATTCGCAACCGACTCGAAGACCCTTGCGCTCCCAAGACCGCGTTTCTGACAAACCACCTAACACTCGCTCTTCAGAAACCCAATCCATAAAAACCGATCGGGCTTCTGAGACCTAATTCTCTGAGTCCACCGTGCGGATATGTCCGTTTTTGTTAGCCTCCCTCCGGAGCCCGAATAGAAGCGAGGCACATCAGATCATGAAATTCCCTCAATATAAGATGAGAATTCTGGTCATTATTACTCACATGGGTGTTGGGTGCAGGATGACAATACCCCATATGTAGTTGTGCTATTTACACAATCCCCGCTAACTGGATCGATAACGCACGGACCGACTCCACAGGCCGGTTGAAGGGGCATGACTGCTACACAATTGAATGTTTGTGTACATAGCTGGTCCATCATATCCGAGCAGTATTGGTCTTTCGAACCTCCTCCTATACATTTCGTTTTGGGGATTTGCACAACGGTTATCCCGGAGCAAGGTGGCGTGGCAGGACTGCAAGCAGTTGCCGTACCGCAATTCCCGTCCGCCTGCGTCGTCATGCAATTGCAATTAGCCGCTAGTGCATGGCGCGTCAGAGTTGTCAGGAGAATGAATGCGGCGAGGGCGGTCACGGAACACGTAATCAGTTTACAGGTCAAAATGGCCGTTCGTAACCCGTTCATCGGTGTCGCCCTTTCGGCGAAAATGGTAGGAACGAAACGATTCTGCACAACCACAATGGTTGCCTGGTTTTTGCTGCTCCAAACTCAGCAAGATGGGCAGATCCGGCTCTAGCACTCCGGGCGCCGGATATGCATGCTGGGAACTTGGATAAATGCTATCGGAGTAGCGCAAGTAGAGTCTCGCTCTAGAGAGCTCAGTTAGATCAAAAGAGAGACTTCTATGTCAAGAAAAAAAAGAGAAATACTTTGAGAATTGGTGCGCCGAAGAGCCTCACATACATGCCGAACGGTGTGGCGTTGCGCTCGATCCAGCAAGCCTTGCCGGTCTGTTGTTAAACGGTGGGAGCCGAGCCGCACGCGAAGCAGGAAGAACGGCCCGTCGCGTCGACGACGAACCGAGCCGAGACTTCATGCCCGCCCGGCCTCAGTGACAACCGCCACGCCCTCGGTTACGCCCAACCTGGGCGGGCGAACCGGGACAGATCCGCAGGACGCCGGCTTGCTCGGCCCGCTCGACCAGCCGCCGCTTGAAGAGCCGAGGGATAGACGATGCCCCGCAGCCACTTCTCGCGATGGTTCGGATCGAACGCGGCTTCCTTCACCGGGAGAGACGAGTTCGGGTCGATGATCTGGGCGTACTGCTCGTCGGTCAGCACGTCGTTCGGCACCCGCGGGCCAGAACGTGGGGAGGTATTCTCCCGCGTAAGGCCGATAGGCCGACAGGCAGCTCGCCGTGTCGGCCTGCCAGGGAACGGCCATCCAACGGCTCAGGTCGCCGGGGCCGGAGCCGTCCAGAGGGCCGCCCGTCATCAGGGCCAAGACCGAGGTGAGCTGTAAGCCCAGGTCGGGCGGAGGACCCTGACGCCTCTTGATGCGGAACGGAGCGTCGTAAAGAATCGGCTGCCGCAACGGCCAGGTGAACTCGGCGCCGGGGTGGAATGGGCCTCCAATCGTGTGCTCGAGCGCCGCTCGATCAAGGCCGGCGGCACGCTCCGCATCCGTCATGTCGGCCCAACCCTTTGGCCAATCGACGTCGAAGTCGCCCTCGGCCCAGCGTCTCAGTGACTCATACTGGCTCTTCAGGATCGGCATCCAGCCGAGCGGATCGATGGCCGTGGCGGAGAACTCGACCGCGTCGCCATAGATCGACGGCCAGGCGTTGGCCTGCAACTCGATGGCGTTCGGGTCGCGGAACCGGCGAAAAACCGACAGTCGCAGAGAAAGGCTCGCATCGCTGGGGTCGCCCAGCCGCCGGGCGAGGTCGGGCTGGCTGAAGTCGATCGGTGAGCCCCAGCCGAACTCCTCGAAGAAGCCGGCGTTCACCCATTGGTAATTCACCAGGCGGACCAAGAGCGGCAGGATCTCCCGCGAGAATGAGGGCCGACCGGCCGTGTAGCTCGCATCCAATTCCGTCGCGGCCTGGCTGACAAGGTCATAGCCAGTCACGATCGCCGAGATGCCCGGCGCATAGTCCGGAGGGGCCACGACCACCCAGGCGCCCGTGGCCTCGAGAACGCGGTCGCCGATCCGGACGGTCGCGTCCACGGGACCGTCGGAGACATCGTCATGCCAGTAGTCGTTGTTGGCGAACTCGCCGGGCTGGAGCGGGTGTTTGTCGTCGCTCGGCTGCGACAGGCCCCGACCACCGAGGAAGACCAGACGGCCTTCGTCGTCCGTCCGGAGTTCGCCAAGGTAAACGCGCTTTCCGAAGAACGTCCCCGTGTCGAACGCAAAGCTGGGGTCCCCTCCGGCCAGATTGATCCCAGCACCCTCGATCGTCCGAAGCCCTGGATCGATCACGAGTATATCGCGATTCTTGCAAGAAACCGCTGGATTGCGAAGTGTGCTCGTCAAGGGCTTAACGCCGGGAATCTCGCCTTTCGCAGCGGGGATATCAAAAGCCATCTGGAACTCGAACCAGGCCGCCTTTGTATTAGCGACGTGCACTTTCCAGGTAATCTCTACGCCGGGATCCTTCGCGTTGAGTTCCCGCACGACCTCACCGTGCTGGTTGAGCCCGTAGATCCGGAATCGGACGGCCTGGCGCTTGATCCGGCCCTGGGCATCGCGGAACAAGTTAGGGTCGGACGGGGCCTCACCTGGCACCTCAGGCGCAAAAAATGATCCGTCGGGCTATTCCCCACCCGCGCGATCCCAATGGCGGGGTGGATCGCGACCTTCACAATTTCGTCGAGTTTGGACATGGTCTTTCCTCATTCCCCTGGCGACTTATTGACATGCGATGAGAGGGAACGCCGGGCGGCGATGGAGTCCCACCAACGACTCCTGTTCCACCATCCCGACCTCCGCGCCATTCTGACCGATCAGAAACGGTCCGGATATGACCTTCCGACTTGTCGGAATCCGCCCTGTTCTCGCGCGCCCAAGTGGCGATGGACGCGCCTTGCCCAATCGCAATGGCTCGCTTGGGTTTACGGCTTCGGAAGCCCCGCAGGAAATGGCAGTGGTTGGCAGTGGTTGGCAGCTTTTCAGGAGGTCTCCGTTTCGCCCGCCTCCGATGATCGATGGCTCGTGGCAAGGTGATACAACAGAGCTGTTTATGTCGCAGGACCGGCTTCTAGAGCGCTTCACGCTTGGCTTGCATACACTCGAAGTCCGCTCCGGAAGAACCCCCCGAACCCCCCCTTCGCTCAGAGAGAGGGGGTTTCGTCATTACTAGCTCCCTCTCCCGAGGGAGAGGGCTGGGGTGAGGGGCGGGATGCGGCAAGACCGTCGCGCAAATCGAATGACTCGCCGCGAGATATCATGGCCGGCACGAGAGCCTTGGCGCCGCAAAATACGAGCGGGTGATAGACGAGGCCCACAGTGGCGCCGACCCCTCACCCCAGCCCTCTCCCTCGGGAGAGGGAGCCAGTTTTTCCCGGCATCGCCGACCCCAGTTCTGCGGCGGGAACTCTGGCCTCCCTGGCCGTTGTCAGAAAATCCCATCCCTGTGAGCGCAAGGGGCACAGGAAACGGGCCATTCCGCCTCTGTGTCCCCCCTTGCGAACTCTCCTCCCCTATCGGAGCGGAGGAAGGGAGGGGTAGTCCTCTTGGGGGTTCGGGGGGTGAATTCGCAGCGCTCAGGGCGCGCACAACACAAGCGTGAAGCGCTCTAAGTCCGATGTCCGGCTGGAAGACTAGGCGCAGCGGTGCGAGGTGTTGTCCGCTGCTTCATTTCGGGCAGACCGATCGCCCTCGTTTTGGAGATAAAGAAGCCTGGACGATGCCGGCGAGCGGGGAGCGTCAGCTCCCTGTTAGCAACACCCGTGGGAGACATCGAAGGTCCCGGCCTGCCGGCGACGATGCCGAGGCGGTCCACGGCCCTCTACTTCGATGCGATCGCATAGACCGAATTGCGCTTGCATAATCGCGCAAGCCATTGAAGCGCAAGGCATTAAAAAATCTTTCGCGGCGATTATGCAAGCGTATTATGCAGGTTCGCGCGGTCAGTCGTCGCATTTGTCGACGACTTTTCGGACCACGTGCCGGCCGCCGCCGGACACCTGGTATGGCCTTGCATTCGGGTTGGTATCATGATCGTTGCCGTCGCGTTGTGCGCAACTCGAGAGTGAACCGCTTTGGAATCTGGGGTCCACCGAACAACCTGGGAGGGACAAAGCATGACCATCAGCTTCGAGTTACCGATGGAAATCGAACAGCAAATTCGCACCGACGGAGCGGACCTCGACCGGGAGGCTCGCGAATTGTACCTCGTCGAGCTTTACCGGCAGGACCGCATTTCCCACACACAACTGTGTGACGCGCTGGGCGTGGGCTTTCACGAGACCGAGAAGCTTATCAAGGACCACGGCGCCGGACAGGACTTTCCCCTTGAGCAGTTCGAGGAGCAGCGAGCCTTCCTGCGCGGGGTCAGATCGCGATGATTGTCGTCTGCGACATGGGGCCGCTGCACTACCTCGTGCTCATCGGTGCCGAACACGTCTTACCCCGGCTCTTCACCCGAGTGCTCACTCCCCCCGCCGTCCTTGTGGAGATGAGCCATCCCGAAACGCCCGAGCCGGTTCGTCGCTGGGCGTCGTCCCCGCCTCAATGGCTCGAAATCAAGGACCCGGTCCACATCGAGGACATCCCCTCGCTCGGGAGGAAGGGCCTGAGAGGAGCGGGCGAGAAGGCCGCGATCGCCCTCGCCTGCCAGGAGCGTGCGGACGCCATCCTCATGGACGACAAGACAGGTCAGACGGAAGCCACCAAGAGGGGCTTGCGTCCGATTTGGAGGACGTCACGCCTGAGCAGGAGTAACTGATAATGATCTGCACAAGCCTGCGTGATGCATTCAAAACCACCCACTCGCTTAGGACCGCGCAGTGCCGACCCGGGACCACGAAGACTTCGCCGGCCTGCACGACTTGGTCATGGCCGTCGGCGGTCACCCCCCGGGCATGCTATCCTGGTCGTCCGATTCGGTAACGACCCGCGTCACAGCCCGACCGATATGGGGATTGCCACCGCGATCAGCAAGCGGGAATCCCTGGATGTCCAATCTTCGATCGGATTCACGTACTGAATCAGTGGCGATGATGAGCAATCTGCCCGAGGTTTCCACACGGCCGTACCCACCGGTCGCACACGGTTAATGAGAGAAATCTGCTCCAGCGCCTCCATGTCCCAGCCTGCCTCGCTCTCGGCGATGAACCCGCGGACGTCTCGCCGGACGGCTGCGAAGTGCCGCCCGGGAACCAGATCGAGTTTCCCGATGGCCGCCTCCAATTCGAGAAGAAAAGGTGTCGGGAACCGTCGTTAGGAGGAAGAAAAGGTGAAGAAGAAAAGGTGTCAGAGAAGAAAGTATGTCAGGAACCGTTATTATTGACTTGCATAATCGCGCAAACCATTGAAGTGCAAGGCGATAAAAAATCTTTCGCGGCGGTTATGCAAGTATCTTATGCAGGTTCGCGCGGTCAGTCGTCGCATTCGTCGACGACTTTTCGGACCACGCGCTTGCCGCCGCCGGACACCTTGGGCTTGGGCTCGTTCCGGCTCGGGTCCGCGGCGACCGTCCGCTTGGCGCACCGGACCAGCGGGCTGGCCTTGATGGCTTGCAACCATTCATCGACACGCTTCACCGCGCGACTGACGTGGGATTGGGTGTATGGCGTCTGAAACAGCCGCTCGATCTCTTTGGCGATTTCCGCCTGGGACAGGTAGCCCTCGTGCCAAAGATGGTGAGCGTGCTCTTGCTCGGGAGAAGGGGCTCGCCGATGACGAATCCGGGCGTTGGCCTCGATCGGCGCGGGGCCACCCGGAACGGGATAGCCATTGGCCCACAGCCACTTCGTGGCGAATGGTTGACTGACTTCGACGTAGACCGGAGGCTTTGGCCTGAGACTGGGTAATTCGTGGCAAGACACACGCCGGAACCACTTTCCGCCCGGCGTCAGGTACAAGGTCGGCTCGACCGCTCCGTGGTGCTCGCGGAACGTGTCCACGGTGTACGGCCTGGTCTCGGTCGTTTGGTCGGGACCACGGACCTCCAGATCGAACTCCAGATTGGTCTGGACCCACGCCGTGCATTCCCCGACGTTCACTCGCTGATACCGGGCCGATGAACCAGGCAAGGTCCGGTACGTGATAACTCGCGAGTCGTGTCCCGGTGATTTGCGCGGCATCATCGGCTCCTCGGGCCCTCGACGGCCATTGCGATGATACGGTCCGGGTCAGAACTTGGCCACCGCGCTTTTCTGACGAAGCGGGCGCCGCTTGGCGACGAGATCGACGGCGATTCGCTGCCGGCCACCTTTCTTTGAAACGGCCTGGTCAGCCCCCGTTGCGCACGACCCGTGGCCGTAGCACGTCGCGGACCCACTCGCGCAACCGCCGCACCCAATCCCGCCGGTCGGCGGCTAGCCCATCGGCGAGCCACCGCGTGACCTCATCGGGCCGAACATGGAGGAACCGGCTGGCCGTCGCCGCCGCATAGGCCCCGTCCGGCCCGAGCTGTTCGATGGACACCGCCTCATCCTGGATCCGCCAGACCTCGGAGACCGCGAGCGCGGAATAGATGCCAGGCCGGTCGATCTTGGGCGGCGAGATGTCGATTTCGACCGCCAGATCGGGGTTGGGATAGTCGGCGACGTCGTTGGATTTGCGGGAGACCGCCGCTTTGCTGGCTTCCAGTTTGAGAGGGTCGAAGTAATAGCATTGGTCGGCTTCCAGGCCCCGCCCCAGCGCGGCCCGGTTCCACGTCGTCGAGCCTTGCCCCCGACAATCAATATCGAGGCCGAACGAGACCTCGTGGATGAACACGCCGATCAACTCTTTGAGCTGATCATGGACTGGTCCAACGACCATAACCTCGATGTCCTTCCCGTCATAAGCCAGCCGGATCGACGTGTGCTCGCTGAGCGAGCCGCTAAGGCAGTCGTAGAAGCCATAGGAGACGTCGCGCATCACGCCCCGCTCTTCATCTGGGACGATGGACGTCTTCGTCGGCGCAGCCGGTGACGGCGGGCACCCGGAGGGTTGTGTGATCGCGGACATGGTCAGAGCTCCGTCAATCAAGGAGTCCGAATCATTAATTATACATGAAATATCATTAAGCGATTTGTGCTAGCGACTCCCTTAACCGTCTCGCGGCTGACGCATCATCAACTCGACGGTGAGCAAAAATGAGGCGAATGAGTAGACTAGGTGGTTTATAGTTGTATGTCTGACCCCGACGAATGACCCGAACCGCGTCTACATCGACGGTCGTCACCCACGAGGCGACCGCGTGGCCTCCCACGACCGCGTAGGGTATGCCGGCCCGATTCAGGACCTCTGTGACCCGCAACAATCGTTCGCGCACTTTTGGCCACGGCTCGCTCCGCGCGGTCCAGGATTTCCCAGGCCATCGTGACGGTTGAACTCACGATTCGCCAGTCAACCTCCGCCGAATCGGGACGGCCTTACAGCACTCCTGACCAGGGTATGGTCGCAGGGGTGGCACACACGGCCAACAGCAAGCCGCGGCCCGCGTCGCGGCCACGACGATGCCGCTTCGTGATCGGTGAATCGCCGACAAGATACCGTGCGAAGCGACAGCACCTTGGCATCGAGATCGACGACGATTCCTTCGGGCTCGAACGGGCATGCGATCGCGACGTCGCGCGACTCGCTCTTGTTGGGCCGGAAAGGAAATACTATCAAAGTCTGGGCAGCCTGCCGAGGTCTCTCTTCACCAGACCGCGCATCTTACCTCATTAATTAGGAACGTCCCCTTTGTTTCCCGACAGGATATCGTGCGAAGCGACAGCACCTTGGCATCGAGATCGACGACGATCCTTTCGGGCTCGAACGGGCATGCGATCGCGAGGTCGCGCAGACTCGCTCTTGTTGGGCCGGAAAGGAAGTATTATCAAAATCTGGGCAGCCTGCCGAGGTCTCTCTTCACCAGACCGCTCATCTTACCTCATTAATTAGGAAGGTCCCCTTTGTTTCCACATAGGAACGTCCCCTTTGTTTCCAGCGCGTTTGCCGTCTACGTAGTATATGAAACACAGCAGCAATTCTTAAATCCATTGATTGCAAGGACGTTACAACGCCGCCGGGGTCACCTTACTGTAGCGTCGTTGGTCTGATGTTACCAAAGTTGTTATTCTCCCGCCCACCCGCCCACCAACCTGTGTTGCGGGATATCATTGGGACTAGTCGACCGTCCCGAAAAGCGGATCGTCGATCTCATCTTGCGCCAGGGTGCTCGCGGGCCGATTCCCCAATCGGCAAGCTCGATATCCACGTACTTCTCTCCCCGGACCAGCGCTGCTATCGCTTCATCGAGTTGTGCCATGGTCGGCAACAGATTTTCCGTTCGGACGCGAACAATGGACCAGCCGTCATTTAATAGCGCCTGATCTTTGCGGCGATCGCGTTCGAGGTTAGCCGAGTGAAAAAACCAGGTATCATATTCGACCGCGATCTTCAGATTCCCGACTTGCTTGGTGACATCGATGATAAACCGGCCTACCTTCGCCCGTTGAGTTCACCCGCTAGCATTTCGCAGAGAAGCCTCTGATTCTTGGAGACTCTCGCGCCGTTCACCATGTCCAGGCAATCCGGGCACCCGTGCCCGGCGTTGACGGTGTTATAAGCGGCCAAGAATACGTGCCCCGCTGCGCACCTCCACCCCGACTTTTCGCTGGTATTAGCTACCACTAGCTCATCCCAAACGAATCCGCGCTCAGCAGCCAGACGTCGGTAGTCGTCGGGGACCTTGGGCAGCCGCCCGGAACACTCCCAGCATCCGTTTCCCTGCTGGACGGCGTTGAAGGGCGCGAACCAGCGATGGCCTTCCGGACACTCCCATTCCGTCTTGGTCTTGCTATTGGGGACCAGGGGGCCATGCCAGAGGAAACCGCGTTCTTCGGCGACGCGACTGAATTCCTCGATCGTCTTGCGGAGGTTTCCGGAACAATCCGGGCAACCGCTGCCGCCCATGATTGAGGTGTAGGTGGTCCGCCACTCATGGCCCTGGCTGCACCTCCAGTCGGTCCTCGTTCTGGAATTAATGGACTCCGTTCCCAACCAAACGAAGCTTCTGCTGGCAGCCAGCGCGTGGAAATCCACACACGTGAGCGGTGTGAGGCCAGAACAACGGCGGCAACCGCTTCCTTGGTCAGTGCGGTTGTACGTCGATGGCCAGCGGTGCCCGGCTTCGCATTCCCATTCCGTCATCGCTTTCGAGGACAGAACGGTCGGTCCGAGCCACTTGAATCCGCGCGCCGTCGCGAGGAGATGATACTCCGCCGGCTGTCTGCGAGCCCTGGCTGCTCGCCGCTCGTGGCCGCACCTGGAGCAGCCTTGGCCTTGCTGAATAGAGTTGTACCGCGCGCTCCATCGGTGCCCGTTCGCGCATTCCCAAACGGTTTGATCCAACGCCGACTTCACTGCTGGACCCAACCAGAAAATGCCGCTGGTCTCGGCAAGGGCGTGATAATCGGCCGGACCATGCCGTTGCTTTTGGCCGTTATCTTCACGAACGCAGAACTTGCAGTCCATTCCCTGATCGACATTGTTGTAACACGCCTGGAATTCGTGCCCCCGCCCGCATCGCCATCCGCAAAGACCCTTGGTATTCGCGGGGAAAGGCCCAAGCCAGGCCAGCCCGCGCAACGTGGCGAGATTCTCGTAATGTGCGGCGGATTTTCGGGCTGGCACGACTGGGCTGTCCTTCGCCAGGCTGTAAGTCAGGTGCTGGAAAACCTTCCATGACGTGCCACAAGCATCCCTGGGCTGCCTTCTAACATAGAATGCGTCCCTGGAGATGCAACCGGCCTGCAGGGAGCATCGGTGCCGTGCTGGAGGGACTTCGATGACGCTGCCATCGTCTCATAAGCCCTGACTATGCCTTGAAGCGCTTGGAGGCACGGCGCCGACGACCGAGATCATTCAGGAACGCTTCGAGCGACCGCAGCCGATCGGTGTCGATGAGCTCCTGCACTTCGGCGGCTGACTGCGGCACATCGGAAAGCACCTCGACGAGGAGCGCCGGGTTGATGTGATAGATGCGGTCCACCGTCTTCCCACGGCTGCTTAGTGGTCCGTTTCACAAATAACGTCGCGGTAAGCCTGGTCTTTGACGTTAGGCAGCCGAGGCTGCTAAAAAATGCGGCGACGCACGCTTTAGCCAATTCAGTAAGTCTTGTCGAGTGAACTTCCACGCAAACGGCCTCGGAGTTCGGTTGCTCAGGTCTTCGTACAACGCCAAACGCAGGCGAATTGCGTCCAAAGTCGCGAAATCGTTCGGCGTCAGCACCTTCCTCTGGATGATCGAAAAGTAAATCTCGACCTGGTTCAACCAACTTGCATGCACTGGGGTGTGCACCAAGATGATCCTTTTGTCGTGCCGACGCATCCGGCGCCACAGATGTCTGACCTCGATGCGACGAACCATTATCCACGACAAAGAACAACCGATCCGCATCATGGTAAGGCTCCTGCTCCAAGACCTGATCCACCAGTCGGCCAAACGGCTTGATCCCCGTCTTTGCCTCACAACGTCCCAGAACCATCCCGCGATGCACGTCCCACGCTGCCAAGTATTGTAACGCTCCATTCCTGTCGTATTCCGTTTCAATCCGCCGGCTCTGCTTGGGCTCGGGCGGCATTTCTTCATGACATGCCCACGTGCTTGAATGCTCGTCTTCTCATCCATAGACAACACGTAATCGTTTGGGCCCAGCGGTTTGCCTTCCCACGTCCCGGCATAAAGGTCCAAGATCGGCCCGGCCTTCTCGGCAAACCGAGGGTCCCGCGGAAAAATCCAGTGCTCGTATTGCCAGGGCTTGATCGCCGCATGGTGCAACGTACGCCACACCGTACTGCGGCTGATCTTCTTACCCAACGCCGCTCGGGCTCGCCGCACCAAGTCGGCCACCGATTGGCGACTGAGTGGTTCTTTCGTCTCCGCGACCACTTCACACGCCATGGCTCGGATCAACGCTTGATCCAGAGGGGGAAAAAGCGGCCTTTCGGCCGCGGCCCGCATAATCTTCGATGGAGAAATCGCCGGCGGCCCAGCGACTTCGCCAGCGTTGTACCTGGCGAGCGGACAGACCGACCGCTTCGGCCGCCGCGTCGTTTCCCAGGGAGGGCTGCTCATGAAGAAGCAGCACAAGCCGAAAGCGTTGGACGGTTTGGACCGCTACTGTTCGGCGGGACACAGTGTCGAGAGCCTCTTGCACGAAATCGTCAGGGAAGGTACAGAGAGCGGGACTCGGTCCTGGCATGGCGGCATCCTTTCCTTGCCGGGTTTTTTGGGGGGCCCGCCTCCCTGTACCAAAAGTCCGTCGAAACTACGACGTTATTTGTGAAACGGACCACTTAGGTTCGAGGAATTCTTGAGCCTGCCCGGGTCGTATTCGTTGGTGACAAGGACATACTCGGGGAAAACATCCTGTGATAGCAGTTGAACATAGCAATCCAGTTCGTCCGATAGTTGCTTCTGGCGGTCATGCCGAAGCGACCATTTAACGGTGCATAGCACGGCCGTTCGATCACCTCGCACAAACGCGATGTCCGGTGACTCGATGCGCCTCGGCTGATCGAGTCTTCCCTGGAATCCCGGGAGGTCGTTCGCCTTTTTGCGCAGGATGATTTCCTCCGCGGGGACCTTGGCCACGCCGCACGGCAAGGATTCTCAAGAGATCTTCGAAATCCTTCGCCGAGCACATTCTGCCGGTTGCTACCGAACGTCAGATGGAACTGGGCACGATCAACGATCTCGCGAGCCAGTTTTGCTGCCGAGGCATCATCCACGCCCGCGCGGCTCACCAGCAGTTCGGTTACTTCAACCAGCAGTTCGGCGTATGGTATGAAATCCTCTGACGCGGCAACCTGTCCGGCTTCTTCAACAACGCTTGGATCGATCCCGAGCTCGTTTCCGACCTCCGCGACGGCTGCGACGATCGGAGCGGCGCCCGGTATCGTTGCTTTACCCTCAACCAACCGCTCAAGGCACGCCAGGAACAGCCGGTCAATCTTGTTTTTCAGGCCCGTACGGTCCACGCTGAAAAGCTCGGCCAACCGGTCCGTGAACGCGATGCTGCGTGCATACCACGACGACCGGCCGGGACGCACCTTGTCGCTTTCGTAGAGATGAACGAGGCCCGTGCTGCGATCGAACCAGAGCAGTTCTTCGTACACGAATCGCCAGGCGTCGACGGCGCTGATATCGCCGAAAGCGTCGAGATGTTGTTCAAGAAGCTCGACACGCGAGGTCTCGCCGAAAGGCGATCCTTTCGCCTTTTTCTGCTTCGCCATCCCCAAGCCCTCCTTGGCTGGGCACCGCGGCTCTACAGCCGCCGATCAGATAAACAGCCTGTGCTGCGTCTTCCCGATCCGGTCTTTCATCGCGGTTTGCGCGGTCTTGGATGATTCGATGAGGATCGCCTTGCGGCCAAGATCGACCGCCACTTCGCCGGTCGTGCCGCTGCCGGCAAATGGATCGAGCACGATATCGCCCTCCGTGGTGGTAGGCAGGATCATCTGGCGCACCAACTCGCGAGGCCAGATGGCCACGTGGGGGTAACGGGAAGCTTCCTGGTTGATACGCCACACGCCATTCGGGCCGGGGTCGGTTTCGGTCAGGAAGTCCGTCTCCCACACGGAACCGGCATTGGCACGGTCGCCTTTCTTGTAGCTCTTGCGAGCCGGAATATCGATGGCGGAGCGGTCGAACTTGTAATCGGGTCTTTTGGAGAAGAGAAAGAGAAATTCATAGTTCCTGGAAGGCCGGTCTTTGGTCGGTTCGGGCATGGCCGTCCCTTCGCCGATCTGTGTCTCAAGCTTCACGAGCGACTTCGCCCAGATGACCGTGCGTCGGCAAATCCATTGCGGCCCTTCCGGCGCACCGATGAACTGCCGAAAGGCGCTGTCCGTCATCGCCATCTGAAATCGGAAAGGCACACCCATCTCCGATTTATGAGCAATACCCGGAATATAGTGCTTAAAGAATTCCGGCTGAGCGCGAAGGCTGTCGGCATACCGCTTGCCGCCCGCGTCGAAGCGGCCGTTCGAGCCGTTCGGCGCGTTGGTCGTTCCCTTTTTCCCCTGCTTGTTGTTGTAGGTATCCGCCAAATTCACCCAAAGGCAGCCGTCATCCTTGAGGACGCGCCACACTTCGTCGAACACAAAGAGCAAGTGCCGGATGAAATCGTTCGGGTGATCTTCGTGCCCGAGTTCACCTTCCCATCCGTCCGGCCATTTTGACGTTGTCCCGTAGGATCGCAGCAAATAAAAAGGCGGCGATGTCGCGAAAACCTGCACCGAAGCCGTGTCCACTTTCTTTAGGCCACCGAGGGCATCGGCCATGATCATCTGAACCGGCGAATCCATGCGTGTACCACCTGCCTTAATGACGTCGCGCTTCGTGGAGAACGTGAACGGTTGCACCTGTCGATGGCTCAAGACGTCTTCAGAATACCCTGGAGGCGTACAAGCGAGGCAGGCCAGTTTCTTGTTTTTGGCGAACGTGGGTACACCAACACTATCCGGACTCGGCCCGTTTCGCGTCAGTTGGTCGTGCGACGAAACGCTTACCGGCGCAGGGATGCGAGAATTGAATGCCCCCCACGTAGCCGGGTCGCTTGCCAGCATTTAGGGTGGCGTGTCGCCATGGATGCGGCGCCGCAATTCTTCACGTAGAATGCGGCCGGCCACGCTAACAGATTGCGTGAACCGGCTCGCGGTGGACTGCCTCGAACGCTTTGCTGGCACGGCATTGCTGCGATTGCTGCGAGCAGTCCGGATGTGCTCTTTCCTAAACGACGCTGCTACGTGTACAGTTGCTTGATCCCAGATGAGATTTTAATCAACAAATGGGAGCCGACCTCTCGATTGATATGGCATGACTTCCGCCTACTCAGTCCAGAATCGTCGGCCACCGGGTTCCCATTCGTGCATCGATGCTCGGACACCACACTCCGTTGGCGCGGCTTCAATGGCCCAGGCGAGCAAGCTAGCGACCCAGAAGCTCGACTCCATATCTTTCGACGCTCTCTTGTCCCAGGAGAACCCGTTCGACGGCGCAATAAGCAGGTTTGACCTGAGTGGAATCCGCCTCATCACTCCTTCCGCTCTCGTGGAGCTGGCAGCCGCATGCTTCGCGCTTGCCGCGACTCGGGCGCCGTCCGGTGATCATCGTCGATGGCGCGAACGTCCGGGCCTATTTGCTCCGCTCCAACTTCGTGCGGACCATCCAGCCAGTCGCCCGGTTTCGACCCGATTTCCGCGATTCCAGCGCGAGGATGCATGAGCCATCCCATCTTTCGACTCCGCTCCTTATCGAAGTCACCACCATCGAATCGGGCGCGCGAGTTGCATCGGCTACTTGACCAGGTCATTTACGTCCTATGCAATAAGCTGGGCTATCGCGAGCAGGATGCGTTTGATATCGCGACAGCGGTCTCCGAGGTCTCTCAAAATACGTTCGAGCACAATCGCGATATCTGCGGCTTCTTCGCTATGCAAGTCTATGGAAGCGGCGCTGGCCGCTTTCTTGAGATCGGCATCGCGGACTTCGGCGATGGTCTGGCGGCCACATTGAATCGAAATCACAAGAATCGTTGGATCTATTCGGATCGCGACGCCATCGAGCGCGCGATGAAACTTCGGGTTTCGGAATTCGACGACCCGACGCATGGCACAGGGTTGTTTCATCTTCTGAAGATAGCGTACAAACACGGCGGGATGGTCCAGGTCCGTAGCGGGGCGGCCAAAATCCGGTTCCGAACCGATGTTCCCAGGAACTGGAGCCTCAAGGTCCCGCACATGCCAGGTGTTCAGGTGGCGTTGACCTTGTCCGCCAAGGAATCGGCTAACCGCTGAGCAAATTCAGAACCATGGAGAAGAGATTCCCACTGGCCAGATACGGCAAGCGGCTGTGGACCCGCGTGCTAGCTCGTAAAATTCGGCTGGAGCTGGTCCGCGAACTGGGGGACCTTAGAGCGGGGGATTGCCTTATAATCGACATGAAGAATATCGAAACATTTGACTATTCGTTCGCCAATGAGCTCTTCGGGAGGACGATCCTGGACTTGCCACGCCAGTATCCTGGCGTCTTTTTGCTTGTCGAGAACATGTCGGAATACGCACGAGAGAATCTTGAGAATGCCTTAATCGAGCATCGGCCTGGTCATCATCGATCGCACGGCCGGGCAGCCCAGGCTACTGGGCAAGGTTCATCCCGCGGACGAGGAGACATTCTCCGCGATCGTCAAAGCGAACGGCCCCGTCACCGCCGCGTCACTTCGCGAGCAACTCCGGATCGGCGTTACGGCGATCAACGAACGCTTAAGCAAACTATCGAGCCTCGGCCTGGTCCGCCGCGAGAAAGGCGCATCGGCGGCTGGCCGAGAACAATACTGCTATTACGTCCCTGGATGACTTGGCAGGCAAAAAATTTTATCGTCTTCTTCATTTTCTACACTGAAGGTAGTGTATAATGGCTGGCAGCGGCACGATCGGCCGCAGAGCAATCCGTCAATTGCCCCAGTCTGGAGACGAATCCAATGTCCAGGAAACCGCCGAACGCCGGGAAAAAGTGGGAGCCCGCCGAGGTCAAACAACTCGAACGGCTTGCGGCCCAGAACACGCCAACGCGCCGTGATCGGGCTGAAACTCGGGCGCACCGAGGAATCGGTTCGCTCGAAAGCCCAGGACGAAAACATCTCGCTCAAACCGACGAACCAATCGCCTTACGGCACAAACAGCTGAACGATCGAGATGCACCGCGATCGCCGTTACGTTTTAACCGGGTCACACCATTCTCGCTGGCGCTGCCAAGCGCCTTTGGAGGAATCCGGTCCTATGCCAGACACTCATCAAATCACCTGCATCAACAAGAGCAACAGATTCAACGCGCACGAGCGCATCTTGCAGGTCGGTGGCTTCGCAACGGCGACCAATGGACCATTTCTCAACCGGAGGCCATCGCCGGCATCGAGGACGGACGATGGCAATTCTTCGTGCATGCCGGCGGTAAGTCGGTCTGGGTCATCGTTGCCAAGAGCCAATTCGGCCACAAATACCTCAAGACGCAGAATGACGGCGAGCAACCCGACAATCTTCTGAGTCTGCCGGAGTGCCCATAGTGCATGCACGTTCCCAGCCCGTTTCAGACGAGTGCTCAATAATCGGTTGGGCGCCGCGTAGCGCCTGACGCCACGTTCTTCCGTTGTTGGTCGATTTGAGAAGTGGAGAGTGATATGTCGCTTTGGCAAAAGCGGGCGGGGCAACTTTCTTTCCTCGACGTCGACGAGTTTTTGAAGGCAAAAATCCCAGAAGGTCATCGTCTCGACTACAAGCTTCATTTCCCGAACGAGCTCGCCAAGACGATTGCCGCATTCGCCAACACGCTTGGCGGAATGATCATTCTGGGCGTCGATTCGGATAAAGTCACCAACGAGCCGGTCTGGCCGCCGGGTTCGGGCATGCCCAACAACCCGGGGATTGCCGACCGGATTATTCAGGTCGCCGCCGAGGCGATCTATCCGCCGGTCCGGGTGAGCGTCTCTCAGATGGAAAACGAAGCGCTACCAGGGCATCAGGTCGCGGTTATCTTTGTCGATGAAAGCAGAGACGCCCCGCACGCGGTGGAGAAGCGGCGCAAGGTCTACGTTTACGAGCGAAGCGATAATAAAACCGATCCGCACGTCCTGGCCGACATCGATCGGATCAAATACCTTTTGGATCGCCGAAATGCGATCGAGGAGAAACGCGAAGTTCTCGTCGGCAAAGGCTTGGTCAAGCTCAAGAAAGACCTTGAGAAAGGTCCTAATCCGAAATGCTGGGTGTCCGTCGCCCCGGTCTATCCGTGGCGTGAGCTCTGCCGCCCCAGCGAGTGCTATCAGTTTCTCCGTGACTTCGCGGACAGCCTCGGCAGCTCCGCGAAATACCATACGCGACGTTCTGAGGGTTCCTGATGGAGCGGTCATGCGGATTCGAGCCGCTTCGGAAACGGGACCGCGCGGCCGACGGACGCGGCTTTGGTGCGGCCCGATGGGATTGTCATTATCATGCGGACCGCGTTTTCGCTCGACCGCAGGTACGACCATGGCGTCGGACTCGTGGAATTTGAGCATTCGGACAAAATGTTCGAGATGCCGGGCCTGTGGAACCGGATCGCTGGATTATTCAAATGCGCGCGCGACTTCTATGGCCGTTCGACGGTCGAGGTGCCCGGTCTCCTATCCGTCGAAATGGGCCTCGAAGGCGTCATGGGATTCCGGCTGGTTGAGCGGAATAATTCCGGCAGCAATTACTCTGAAGACGAATATCGCGATTCGATCACCGTTCCGGCCGACATTTTCCTAGGTCCGGACGGAGGGCTCGAAGTGCTGAGAAAGCGCATGATCTTCGGTTTCGACCTCGATACGCCCGAAGGCCTATAGTCGCAACCGGGCATCCCGAGACGGCTTGGAGGAATAACACGATGAGCATGGCAAGACCGATTTCCAAAGATATGAATATCTGTTAGTTTTAAAGAAGAAAAGGGGACGTTGCTAAATCTTGACGCAAACTTCGCGGTTTACGGTGATTGTGCGGTCTGCGAAGAACTCCTTTTCACCGGACGGCAAACCACGTATCACCCACTGGTTTTCGCCCAAGTCTCAACTGGAAACTCTGCCGCTCAGTGTGCTCGACACCGGGGCGGGCAGACGACCGGGAGGTCAAAGGCCGTAGGTCCACCGGGGCGATCGACTCCGGTCATCTTTCCCGACTCTGGGTCCCAAAATGGGCGATCGCCACGGCTCGGCTCTCAACGCTTGGTGTCGCGGTCTGCCGCAGCCGCCGCCTTTCGTTCTTGCGCTCGCTTCCGCACAGCCTTCCAGAAATCCTCCTCGGACAAGCCTTCCCCTTCCTTGATGCTCCGCCGGGAGCGGTCGAGCATCGCCTGAAAGCGCGGAGAGCGCTCGAGCAGGAGGCGTTCCAGATCGTCATCATCGTTGGGGACCAGCAGCACGGCGACGGCTTTGCCATTGCGAGTGATCACGATGGGGCCATCGACTCCACATTCGTCCACATAGGCACTCAACCGGGCCTTCACGTCCGCCAGCGGGGCAATTCTCATGACTCGTATTCCTCTTCGCCGATCAAGAGCCGGTTTCGATCCTTGATGCCAATAGCCAAGATCCATACCGCTTGGGACTCCGGTTCCACGCCGTAGAGGACCCGAAAGCGATTGTTAGGTCCGCAACGAAGTTCCCAGGAGGCATCGAACGGAGCCGGCGGCTCCAACGGTTTCCGATTCCTGGTCTCGTCAGTCGGCGTGTCAGTCAGTTGCTCCTTGATCGTTCGCCGCAACAACCCGTGGTACTTGGACTCGATCCGATCAAGGTGCTCGATCGCTTGCGGAGCAAAAGTCAGCGTGAATCTCGGTCGCTTCGCCATGGACTAGAATTCTAGTCCATCCGGCCATGGTGTCAACGCCTCATTAATAGCTCGGGCGTGCCGGAGCGGCCGTTCAAGTCGGCGAAGAGCGGCTGGCTCAGGCCGAGGAGCTGGCACCTTCGAGATGCCTGCTGAGGCGACTTCACCCGGCGAGTCGACCGCGGAAGGGCCGGGCGCTATGATTATGCCGAGCAAAAACCAACACGTTTCCATCAGCGAACCGATCAGCGATCGCCATGAACGGCGCGAGGAATTCCGAGTGTCGGGCGTGCCGTTCGCCGGTGAGCGACCGAGCATTTCAACCTGCGCCTGATCGCTCTTTCGGGCCGATTCTCGTGCTTCGGTTCGACGTCAAACTTCCCAGAGGTTACTATTCGACATACAGAATCATGTTGCAAATTCCGCGAATATCGCGGATACTTAGGCATGATCTCAGGAACCCGAACGCATTTGTCGTCCTACCTGACCGGGCTGCTGTCGTCCGGCCGAGCGGTGTTCTCGCGCGATGAGGCCGTGCGTGACCTGGGGAGCAGTCCCGGTGCGTTCCTCGATGCGGCGGAGCGTCTCCAGCGCCGGGGGCATCTCGTGAACGTCAGGCAGGGTTTCTACGTCGTCGTCCCGCCCCAATATCTGTCGTGGGGCGCGCCTCCGCCCTCCTGGTACATCGACGAACTGATGCGGCATGAGGGGCGTCCGTACTATGTGGGCTTGCTCAGGGCGGCGGAGCTTCACGGGGCGAGTCACCAGGCGGTGATGGAATTCCAGGTGGTCACCGACAAGCGGATGCCGGAGCTTCTTGTCGGGCGGTCAAGGGTCGCCTTCAATTTCCGCAAGGACATGGAGGCGGTTCTCCGCGGGGATTGACGACCGCAAGACGGATACGGGCCGGATGAAAGTGTCGTCAGTCGAGCTGACCGCGCTCGATCTTTTGCGTTACCCGCGGGCGGCTGGGGGCATTGGCCATATCGCCACGGTCCTGTCGGATCTCGGCGGCAAGATCGACCGTGAAAAATTGGGTAGCCTCTCAGCGTCGTTTGAGCGGTCCGTTGTCCAGCGGTTGGGTCATCTGCTTGAACGTCTTGGCCACGGTGATCGCTCGGCGCCGATGTTTCAGAAGCTGGTTGAGGGTAAGCCGCCGGCGTGGGTGGAGCTCGACCGAAGCGAGGCGGGTCTTGAGCCGGAGCCGATCGAACGCGATCTTCGTTGGCGAGTGGTGGTGCGTCGAGCACCGGAGGTCGATGAATGATCCCGATGATGATTCAGGAAGATCCAGCTTTGCTGATGTACTTCGACAACGCCTCGTTGCTGCTGGGCGAGTAAATGAACCATGACCACGACTACCCCGACCTGTTTTGCGATCGGTAACTGGGCCTTTCGTGCGGCCCACGAGGTGTCCGTGCGTATCCTCGACGTCGAGACGGTCTGGAGTCACACCGTCTATCAGGTCTGGATTCCTCGCTTGGCCAGGGTCGAACAAGTTCCCACCCAAAGCCTTTCCCTGGCTCGGCCGACGAAGGCGACCTGCCTCGGATGAACTTCGACAAAGTCCCCCTGACGGGAGAACAAGGCAGAAGCCGCATGACGAGTCCCGGAACAATGACGCTGGCCGAACTCCAGAAGCTCATTGCCGGGAGCAAGGGCGAATGGGAGCACCTGGAATTCAAGAAGACCACCGGCGAGTTGCACGGGGGAATGGAGACGTTGTGCGGCTTCCTCAACGGCGTGGGCGGGAAGGTCCTGTTCGGGGTGACCAATGCGGGCAAAATTCAGGGGCAGGACATGGCTGACGCCACATACCAGGAAGTGGCGAACGCCATCCGCAAGTTGGAGCCGCCCGCATGGATCGAGCAGATCCGCATCCCCGTCTCGGGCACCAAGGAAGTCCTGATCCTGGAGACGACTCAGCAGACGGACGGCCCATACACCTTTGACGGCCGACCTTACCAGCGCATCGGCAACACGACATCCCGGATGCCGCAGGCGGAGTATCAGCGGCGTCTGCTGGCCCGTGCGAGCGCCCGGCACCGGTGGGAAAATCAGGTCGCCGAAGGGTACTCCGGAAGTGATCTGGACGTCGAGGAGATCGATCGGGCCATGCGTGCCGCGATTCATTGCGGGCGGCTCGAAAGCCAGGCGTCCGACCCGCTTGATGCGCTCGATCGTCTGCAATTGCGGGTCGATGGGCAGTTGCTCAACGCGGCCGTGGTCCTCTTCGGCCGTAAGTTCATGCCATATTACCCGCAATGCACGGTGCGCCTGGCCCGATTCAAAGGGACGGACAAATCCGAGTTCCTCGACCAGCGGCAATTGCACGGCCATGCGTTCCAGATTCTTGACGAGTCGATGCACTTCATCTTGCGAAATATTCCGATCGCCGGTCATTTCGAGCCAGGCAAGCTGGAACGGCAGGATGTGCCGCTCTACCCGCCGTTGGCCTTGCGGGAAGCGCTGGTCAATGCGATCTGCCACCGCGACTACACGATCGCCGGGGGAGCCATCTTCGTGGCCATCTACGATGACCGGCTGGAAGTCACCAGCCTGGGACTCTTGCCGCCGGGAGTCACCGTGGCCGACCTCAAGCGAGACCATGCCTCCCGCCTCCGCAACCCTCTGATCGCCGGAGTCTTCTACCGTCGCGGGCTGATCGAACAGTGGGGCCGTGGCACGCAGAAGATCGTGGACTGGTGCGTGGCGGCGGGCCAGCCGGAACCCGAGTTCGAGGAGCAAGCCGGTGCCGTGGTGGTGCGGTTTCGGCCCAGTGGCTACCACCCGCCGCTCCGTGTGGGGCATGATCTCCCCGAGCGGCAGCGCGAGGTACTTCTGATCCTCAGCAACGGTGAGAGGTGGCGTTTCCAGGATATTCTGGCTCGGTTATCGGCGCCGCCAGCTTCCCGGACGCTTCGCGACGACCTGCAGATGCTCAAGAAACTTGGGTTAATCGATTCGGGAGGGCGATCGGTCGCCGCTCGATGGTGGCTAAAACCCCCAGCCTCGGAAACGTGAGAAAGGCGGAGAAAGGCGGAGAAAGGCGGAGAAAGGCGGCGGAGATGACCATGACCAAACCCGTGGACTCAGGTTCGACACGCTTTCCCATCGGCTCCTGGTCTTTCAGCGCGGCCCACGGGGAGTCCGCGCGCACACCGGCGACCGGGTTCGTTACCTCCTGGCCGATGAGGTCGGCCTGGGCAAGACCATCGAAGCCGGGCTGATCTTCAGGGAACTCAAGCTGCGCAGGGCTCGTGAAGCGGGTTCTGGTCGTCGCCCCCAAGGGCCTCGTGCCCCAATGGGTCCAGGAGATGCAGACCCATTTCGGCGAGCAGTTCCGGCTCCTCATACCCAGCGAGTTCTCCGCGTGGCGCAATCTGACAGGAGCCGAGAACGTCTGGCGACAGTTCGATCAGGTCGTCTGCCCCGCCGATTCCATCAAATCCATCGCGAAAGAAAAGGGGACGTTGCTAAATCTTGACGCAAACTTCGCGGTTTACGGTGATTGCGCGGTCTGCGAAGAACTCCTTTTCGCCGAACTGCAAACCAGGTATCACCAACTGGTTTTCGGGCAAGTCTCAACTGGAAACTCTGCCGCTCAGTGTGCTCGACACCGGGGCGGGCGGACGACCGGGAGGTCAAAAGCCGTGGGTCCACCGGCGCGATCGACTCCGCTCATCTTTCCCCAACTCTGGGTCTCCAAGATGGGCGATCGCCACGGCTCGGCTCTCAACGCTTGGTGGGGCGGTCTGCCGCGGCCGTAGCCTTTGACTCGGTAGCCCAGACGAGCAATCCACCGACAGGGTGCCGCCGATAGAGAGAATCGAAGAGCCCCCGGACCTGGTCACGGTTCCAAACATAACCACGCTGGAACTCGGGAAGGGCCATGTGGCCGCTGTCGATATGATCGAGGATCGTGGAGACCTTCATGGCGGTCCTTAGCGCGGTGGGAAAACGGGGACAATTCGGTCAGAATCAAATCGCAATCCTCTCAACCTCGTCCAAGGTAATCGTATCCGACGTCTTGTCGTAGAGTTTGGTCGTTTTTAGAGGCATAATCGCGCAAACCATTGAAGCACAAGGCAATTAAAAACCTTTCGCGGCGGTTATGCAAGTGTCTTATGCAGGTTCGCGCGGTCAGTCGTCGCATTCGTCGACGACTTTTCGGACCACGCGCCTGCCGCCGCCGGACACCTTGGGCTTGGGCTCGTTTCGGCTTGGATCCGCAGCGACCGTCCGCTTCGCGCGCCGGACAGGCGGGCTGGCCTTGATGGCTTGCAACCATTCATCGACACGCTTCACCGCGCGACTGACGTGGGATTGGGTGTAAGGCGTCTGAAGGAGCCGCTCGATCTCTTTGGCGATTTCCGCCTGTGACAGGTAGCCCTCGTGCCAAAGATGGTGAGCGTGCTCTTGCTCGGGAGAAGGGGCTCGCCGATTACGAATCCGGGCGTTGGCCTCGATCGGCGCGGGGCCACCCGGAACGGGATAGCCATTCGCCCACAGCCACTTCGTGGCGAATGGTTGACTGACTTCGACGTAGACCGGGGGCTTTGGCTTGAGACTGGGTAATTCCTGGCAAGACACGCGCCGGAACCACTTTCCGCCCGGCGTCAGGTACAAGGTCGGCTCGACCGCTCCGTGGTGCTCGCGGAACGTGTCGACGGTGTACGGCCTGGTCTCGGTCGTTTGGTCGGCGCCTCGGACCTCCAGATCGAACTCCAGATTGGTCTGGACCCACGCCGTGCATTCCCCGACGTTCACTCGCTGGTACTGACTCGCGAGTCCTGTCCGGCTGATTTGCGCGGCATCGTTGGCTCCTGGGGCACTCGACGGCTCCGGAGACGATACGGATCGCCTCAGAACTTGGCCACCGCGTTTTTCCGACGTGGCTGGAGCACCTTGGCGACGGGATCGACGACGGTTCGTCCGATGCGGCGGAGAGGGGACGGTGCCAAAGTGCGCCGTGCAAAGGTGTTGGTCTTCAATGGGTGCAATTCCCATCTGGCAAGTTAGTCACTCCGTCCAGTAGCGATCGGACCGGACGTGGAGGTAACTACACCGTCGGAGCCCTCGAGACGAATGTGTGCTCTGTCGATGCAGCGAGCAGACAGGCTGTAACACGAGTGAACGTTGAGCATGCCTCGAAAAGTTCAATATGGACGCCGACATTGCGTTCGCTAAAACCGTTCATCGGTTCTGACCCCCTGGTGGGGAAATACTCAGAATCGGTCGACGCCGCGCAAGCGCGGAACGGGCAGCGATCGCCACCTCCGGATTCACAAGCGGGTTTCGCGGGGGCTAGAATCAATGGAACCGCGCCTCAGAGGCCGACAGCGGCAAGTCTCCCCACCATTTGATGCGATAATCACAGTTTAGCGCGCCGTTCGCGAGACCGGAACGTCGGGAGGACTCGGCGATGCGAGTTCGGGTCGTTGTGGATCAACCGGGTGGCGCGACCAAGACGTTCGAGGTCACCGGCCAATCCGTCCGTCCGGGCCGCAACGAGGAGTGTGAGGTTACTTCCCCCTGGCCCCTCGGACTCTGGCCCTTGGCCTCTGGGAAATGTTCGCAAATATCGAACGCTGAGCTTGACGCGTTCGCAAATATCGATCATGCTAGGAACGAGTTCGCGGCGGGGGTTCCCTATGTGGGTCGTGTCGCTGAAGCGCTTGCGTGAGTTTTGGGGGCTCCACCCGCATGCCGAAGTGCCGCTACGGGCGTGGTTCACCCAGACTTCGGCAGCGGATTGGCATACCTTTGGCGAGCTTCGTCGCACCTTCCCGTCAGCCGATCTGGTGGGAACCTGTACGGTCTTGAACCTGGGAGGCAACAAATACCGCCTTGTCGCCCGGGTGTTTTACGCGAGCCACAAAGTGTATATCCTGCGGGTGATGACGCACGCCGAATACGACCGCGAGGATTGGCCCAACCAATGTGGATGCCACCAGCCACCGCCCAAACGGACCCAACCTGCGCGGCCGAAGTCCCCCCGAATCAAGCGGCCTTCGAAGCGGAGACCGATCTCATGAGCCGGCCGAAAAGCGCGGTCCGAGCGGGCGCCATCCCCGACAGCTACTTGGCGTTGGTGAAACGGCATCCACTCACGAGCATCAGAAGTGAAAACGATCTGGATGCGGCTCAGGCGGTCGTCGATGACCTGTTGCGCGAGGAGTTGGACGACGGCAAGCAGGCCTACCTGGACGCACTTTCCGACCTGGTGATCGTGTACGAACAGGAACACCACGCCGTGGCGCCGCTGCCGCCCCACGAACTGCTGGCCCAGATGCTGGAGGAGCGCGGCATGTCGCAAGCGGAGCTGGCGCGGACTGCCGGTCTCGCCAAGGCCACGGTGAGTGATTTGGCGACCGGCAAGCGTCCGTTCACGGTCAAGCAAATGCATGCGGTGGCCAGCATCTTTGGGCTGCCTGGGACCGTTTTCCTTCCCAAAACCGCGAATCAGTAACCGCACAACGGGCCGAACAGGCCCCGAAAAATGTGACAGAGTCCCGCCAAACCGTCTCGCGGCTGACGCATCATCAACTCGACGGTGAGCAAAAATGGGGCGAATGAGTAGACTAGGTGGTTTATAGTTGTACGTCTGACCCCCGACGAATGACCCGAACCGCGTCTACATCGACGGTCGTCACCCACGAGGCAACCGCGTGGCCTCGCACGACCGCGTAGGGTATGCCGGCCCGATTCAGGACCTCTGTGACCCGCAACAATCGTTCGCGGACTTTGGCCACGGCTCGCTCCGCGCGGTCCAGGATTTCCCAGGCCATCGTGACGGTTGAACTCATGATTCGCCAGTCAACCTCCGCCGAATCGGGACGGCCTTACAGCACTCCTGACCAGGGTATGGTAGCAGGGGTGACACACACGGCCAACAGCAAGCCGCGGCCCGCGTCGCCAGCTCTGAGAAATAGGCCCCTCGGGCGGGGTGCATGCGTGCAACACGAGGCCAGCAGTCCAACCGAGGGCCGGAAAAGGCAATAGGGGGACGGGCTCGAAGGGTGCTTCGAGTGCGACCGCCATCAGACCCAGAGCGACACGGCCCAACCTGGAACACGCCCGCACGCCACTAACGGCTAACTGCTGTCGATTCGGATCTGAATCGAGCCGGCTGCCGTTGGGTCGAAGACCTCATCCGGCCAATGCCGAAACCGCAGGCTCTCCAACAACCGCTTCGCCATGTTCTTCAATGAGCCGAACAGCTCCACTGCCGTTCGCTTTCCCTGTCCTTTGCCAACTGCCGCAGCAGGCTCCCCTTCTCCAGCAGTTGCAACAGCAGGTGAGCGATCTGCAGCAGGAAATAATACGCCTTCCAGCAGGTGTGGCTGTAGGCATGTTCCAGGTTGAGGCCACTGTTCTTCTGCGTGTTAAATCCCTCGTTCTCCGTGCGCCAGCGTTCCCTCCCTCCGTTGGTCGCTACCTCCACCACGGTCTGGTGGTTCACCTCCAGGGACGTCACCCATGACCACACACTCTTCTCTCCATCCTTGTTCGTCTCGGTACACTCAATGGCGTTGAGGGTCCACTCGCGGCCGTCGCTGTCCCTGTAGTTCAGGTCGTTGACCCAGCGATAGACCTGCCGAACTCCCCTCGGCGTCGTCAGCTCCACGCGCTGGTCGGGGCACAACAGCAGCAACTCCTGGAAGTCCTGCCAGAGGGCCGGCGTCCGCCCGGGCTTAAATACATAGATATAATCGCATTTATAGTCTTTCGCGATCTGGAAACCTTCCCCGCAGGCGTACAGGCTGTCACCGTTGAGACAGATGCGCAACTGTGGGAACTCCGCTCGCAACCCGGCCATCAGACGTCGCAGCGCCTTCAGCTCGCAGTCCTGCTTGAGTTGCTCCTGGCTCGCACCCGCGGGGTGGCCCGAGACGTCGCTGTTGTCAATGAACTCGGTGGCGATCGACACGACCGTGCCGGCCGGCCCCAGCAACTTGGCCTCCAGGACCTGGTGCATGTACAGCGTCGTCTCGCCGTGCCGTTGCGTCAGGCAATGGTCGCAATGCCGAGAACGAAACACCAAATATCCCGATCCGTCAATCAAGACGACGAACCGCCCTGAAGCCGCGCCGCGTCCAGGGCCTTCATGCGGATCAAGCGCTGGACCATTTGCTGCCGGAGGCCGGCGATGGGGTGCTGCCCATTTTCTTCAGGAGGTACTCCAAGGTCTTGTTCACGGGCCGGCTGTCCTGCGTGGTGCCCGCCAGGCGATTGAGGTTGGGCAGCACTTCCGGTCCGTCGGTGTTGAACTGGAAATCCAGTTGTGCCGGCTGCTCAACTTGCACAGGAACAAGCTCAACCCCAACCACACGAGGAACCGCTTGTTATAGACCACCATCGGGGGGAACCGTGGGTCGTCGATTTCGTCGATCCAGGTGTTGAGATCGGGGAAGAAGTGGCGAATCGTCTGAACCAGGATGGGGCCGATGTTCAGCGTCGTCCCCGCCGCCGCTGGCGGTGCGCAACGTGTCCCTTGATCAGGGCCACAGACAACTGGCTGACTTCGCGGATCAGGGTCTTGAGACGTTGGGATTCCTGCACCCATTTTCGGACCTCCTTGAGAAGATCCTGGGGCACGTAAACGGTGCGTGTCTTGCCACCGTCCCTGAAGGCGACGTGGTGGGCTTGGTGCAACGGGCCACCGTGATGGCAGGCGCAGGACGGCTGGCCGCAGCGTTTGTTCACCTGCATGAGGCTGGCCGCCAGGATGGGGCCGGAGGGAACAAGTTGCTTGAGTCGCCGGTCCAACATCCGGCGGACCAGTGTCGGGTGGCTGGGAACACGCATGGATGGGCCCGTAGGACTTCCGGTATCTCGACGTTACACCGGAAAAGGGTCAAAAAACCAGCCGTGCGAAGAAAAAAAGAGCACCCCCCGAGGCCGATCGCCTCAACGGAAGTTCTGCTTTGGACTTGTGCTGCCGTGAAGGTGCGAGGAATTTCCCCATTTCTCAAGGTGCCGCGTCGCGGCCACGACGATGCCGCTTCGTGATCGGTGAATCGCCGACAAGATACCGTGCGAAGCGACAGCACCTTGGCATCGAGATCGACGACGATTCCTTCGGCTCGAACGGGCATGCGATCGCGACGTCGCGCGACTCGCTCTTGTTGGGCCGGAAAGGAAATGCTATCAAAGTCTGGGCAGCCTGCCGAGGTCTCTCTTCACCAGACCGCGCATCTTCATTAATTAGGAACGTCCCCTTTGTTTCCTCGCCGCCTGCGGCCCATCAGGGCCGGCCTGCGCGGCGCGTCGGGCTTGCTCCCCTTCACCAGGGCCTCGGCCTCTCGCCGATACACCTGCAAGGCAAGCCACGTTTGCCAACCAATTTTGCCGCCAAAGCTGTCGTCGTCTTTCGGTTTGTTCCTGGTGGATGAATCCATCCAGTTAATGGCTTTGTCCAGCCATTGACGTGCATCAGCGGTGTGTGCCAGTCGCTGATGGGCCATGGCCAGGAAGAGCCAGTCGACGACGTCGCCTCCCTTGCCGTGGATCTTGACACCTTCGTCCAGATGCTGGAGCCGCTTCTGCGTACCGGCCGACTCGATAGGTCGCGGCGCCAAGAGTCCGGCGATACAGGTGGCGATCGGTGTCGGTCTGCTGTGCGTTCGCCGTCCGCTTAACCAGATTACAACAGCCTCCCCATCAACAACGGCGTCCGGGGCCAGTACGAAAGTCCGAGCCGCGACGCGGCGGCCTCCGGGTTGGCGTCCTGGTTGAGTTGGCCCAACAAGTCAGTGCAAGCCTGCCGATACGCGCCCCGTCATTTTTCGCCAGCATGACTCTCGCGAGGCTGACCAATGCCTCTCGCTTCTGTTCCCGGACCATCGTCTCGACGGCTTTGGAGTAAGCGGCCGCGGCCGGTTCCCACCGGCCAATTCGGCGCACGCATCGCCTCGTTTGAGCCAGTGTTCGGGGTCTTTTGGTGGTTCGAGTTCGAGGCTTTCGAATTGTCCGCGGCGGCCTCCTTCAAACGGCCTAACTCCGTGAGAGCGTCGGCCCTACGCACGTAGAGCCCTCCGTTGGTGGGTCCGTCGCGATCAGCAAATCGAGGTGCCTGATGGCCGAGTCCCAGTTCTCCTTCGCCTCGCAGTCGTTGGCCTCGCGTCGATGCCAGTCCCAGAACTTCCCGGTCGGAGGCCACGAAATCCCCAGGGTATTTCTCCCGAAGGGCTTGCCAGGCGTCGCGGAATTCCTTTGGCGTCAGAGGAACGAGAGCACCGATTCGATTCGACCCGTGACCCACCGAGCAAGTGGGCCAGGAGGATCAAATCACCCGCGTCCCGATCGTCACCCGGGATATCCCAGACCCGGCACCGTGTTGTCTTCGCTGGCGGTGAGGAAGCGTCGCCCGTCGGGCCTGAACGCGGCGTGGAACACCTGGCCTCATGTTTCAGTGGTGGTGAGACGGGCTGTCCGGTGGCGGAGTCCCAGACCCGCGCCGTTGGCCGTAGTCGCGGTGAAGATGCGTCGACCGTCGGGACTGAACGCCCAATGTTCCACGTCGGCCTCGTGCTTCAGGGGCGTGAGACGGGCTGTCCGGTGGCCGCGTCCCAGACCCGCGCCGTCTGTCGTCAGCTGGCGGTGACGACGCGTCGTCCGTCGGGCTGAACCCGCGCGGATACATCGCTGTCATGCTTCATCGGCGGAGAGATGGCAGTCCGGTGGCCGCGTCCCAGACCCGCGCCGTCTCGTCATCACTGGCGGTGAGGACGCGGCGTCCCGTCGGGGCTGAACGCGGCGTGAACCACGCTGTACCCTCGTGCTTCATCGGCGGTGAGACGGGCTGTCCCGGTGCCGCGTCCCAGACCCGCGCCGTATTGTCATGACTGGCGGTGACGACCCGTCGCCCGTCGGGGCTGAACGCGGCGTGACACACGCCGCGCCTCGTGCTTCATCGGCGGTGTGACGGGCTGTCCCGGTGGCCGCGTCCCAGACCCGCGCCGTCTTGTCCTCACTGGCGGTGAGGACGCGTCGCCCGTCGGGGCTGAACGCGGCGTGAGTCCACGCTGCCGATCCGTCGTGCTTCATCGGCGGTGTGAAGGCTGTCCCGTGGCGGCGTCCCACACCCGCGCCGTCTTGTCCTCAACTGGCGGTGACGACGCGTCGGCCGTCGGGGCTGAACGCGGCGTGATCCACGCAGTCCTCGTGCTTCATCGGCGGTGTGACGGGCTGTCCGGTGGCCGCGTCCCACACCCGCGCCGTCTGGTCCTGACTGGCGGTGAGGACGCGTCGGCCGTCGGGGCTGAACGCGGCGTGATCCACGTAATTCTCGTGCTTCATCGGCGGCGTGACGGGCTGCCCGGTGGCCGCGTCCCAGACCCGCGCCGTCTTGTCGCTACTGGCCGGTGACGACGCGTCGGCCGTCGGGGCTGAACGCGGCGTGCTCCACCGCAGCCTCGTGCTTCATCGGCGGTGTGGCGGGCTGGCCCAGTGGCCGCGTCCCAGACCCGCGCCGTCTTGTCAGTCGCTGGCGGTGACGACGTGTCGGCCGTCGGGGCTGAACGCGGCGTGGCACCACGCCGTCTTGATGCTTCATCGGCCGGTGCGATCGGGCTGCCCGGTGGCCGCGTCCCAGACCCGCGCCGTCTGGTCCAGCACTGGCGGTGACGATGCGTCGGCCGTCGGGGCTGAACGCGGCGTGGATCACCGCGATTCTCGTGCTTCATCGGCGGCGTGATGGGCAGTCCCGGTGGCCGCGTCCCACACCCGCGCCGTCTTGTCATCACTGGCGGTGACGATGCGTCGGCCGTCGGGGCTGAACGCGGCGTGAGCCACCCAGTTCTCGTGCTTCAGAGGCGGCGAGATGGGCTGTCCGGTGGCCGCGTCCCACACCCGCGCCGTCTTGTCGCTAGCTGGCGGTGACGATGCGGCGGCCGTCGGGGCTGAACGCGGCGTGCATCACACAGGCTCTCGTGCTTCATCGGCGGCGTGATGGGCTGTCCGGTGGCCGCGTCCCACACCCGCGCCGTATCGTCCTAACTGGCGGTGACGACGCGTCGGCCGTCGGGGCTGAACGCCGCGTGAACCACACAATCTCTCGTGCTTCAGCGGCGGCGAGACGGGCTGTCCGGTGGCCGCGTCCCACACCCGCGCCGTCTTGTCCTCACTGGCGGTGACGATGCGGCGGCCGTCCGGGCTGAACGCGGCGTGGTTCACCGTGCCCTCATGCTTCATCGGCGGCGAGATGGGCTGTCCCGGTGGCCGCGTCCCACACCCGCGCCGTATTGTCCCGACTGGCGGTGACGATGCGTCGGCCGTCCGGGCTGAACGCGGCGCGGTACCACATCGACCCTCATGCTTCATCGGCGGAGTGACGGGCTGTCCGGTGGCCGCGTCCCACACCCGCGCCGTCTGGTCCTCACTGGCGGTGACGATGCGTCGGCCGTCCGGGCTGAACGCCGCGTCAACCACTGCGCCCTCATGGAAAAGAACGTGAGTGAGCTTGGGGCACATCGCTGCAAGGTCGCCGCCAGCCGGATTCGGTGCGGCTCCTCACGCTTCGGGTCGCCCGCTTCTAACCGCAGGGCGTCGGCGAACCAGGCGAGCGAACCGAACGGGTCGCCCTGGTCGATCCGCTCGAATCCATTGGCGACATCGACGTTCTGCGACCAGCCGCAGGCGCAGCTCCTCCTTCAGGCCCTCGATCTGTCCCTGGCGCGGCCTCGGCCTCGCCGATCGCGCGCGATCTCGGCCTCTCTCCGGGCGGACTCTGCGTCGCGCTTGCGCCGCTTCACCGCGATCGCGTAGCGCGACGGTCGATGCGGCGATTGGCCCGGATCGTCAGGGCGGCGGCAGTCCCGAGCAGAGCGGCCAGCAGCAGCGAGGCGACCAGGGCCACGCGGCCCCGGTGGCGGCGAAGGGCCTTGCCCAGGAGGTAGCCCAGCGTCGGCGGCTGGGCCTGCACCGGCTCGCCCCGCAGCCAGCGGGACAGGTCGGCGGCCAGCTCGGACGCCGTGGCGTAGCGCCGGGCGCGGTCCTTCTCCAGGCACTTCAGCACGATCGCTTCCAGGTCCTCGGGCACCTGCGGGTTCAGCCGCCGGGGGGAGTCGGGGTCGGCGTGCTGGATCTTGAGCATCAGCTCGGGCGTCGGCGTCTGGTCGGTGGCGCCGAAGAGCGGCCGCAGGGTCAGCAGCTCCCAGAGCGTCGCGCCCAGGCTGTAGACGTCGCTGCGGCGGTCCAGCGGCACCGAGAGCACCTGCTCGGGGCTGGCGTAGCGGAGCGTGCCGACGAACTGGCGGGTGCGGGTCAGCCGGCCCTCCGACTCGTCGGCCAGTTGCGCCAGGCCCAGGTCCATCAGGACCGCCTCGCGACCCGTCGGGCGTCACCAGGATGTTGTCCGGCTTGATGTCGCGGTGGATCACGCCGGCCTCGTGCAGCGCATGCGCCGCCTCGGCGACCTGGCGGACCAGCTCGACGACGTGCCGGACGTAGTCGCGGTCCGCCGGCCTGGGGCGCGAGGGCGTCGGGCGGGCGGGCCGGGCGGTCGGCTGGCCGTCGGTCGTCGGGGTGCTCAGGGGCCGCTCGGCGTCGCGCGCCGCCTGGCAGGCGGTGCTCAGCGAGGCGTGCCAGGTCGCCAGGTCCACTTCCGGGCGCCCGAGCCCTGGCTCTTGCAACTGGCCGCAGACGGCGCCCAGGGTGGCCCCCTCGACCAGCTCCATCGCGTAGAACCACTGGTCGGCCTCGACGCCCGAGGTGAAGACCTTGACCAGGTTCGGGTGCTCGACCCGGCCCAGGGCGTGGATCTCGCGGTTGAACCGGGCCTCGGCCTTCGGGTCGCCGGCCTTGAGCAAGCACTTCAGCGCCACCTGCCGGCCGAGCGACGGCTGCCAGGCGCGGTAGACGACCCCCATGCCGCCGCGGCCCAGCTCGCTCAGGAGCTCGAACTCGCCCAGCCGGCGCCGTGGCGCTTCCTCCGGGGCCGAGGCGGCAGCGGCGGCTCCTCGGCCTGCGAGCTCGCGGCCCATTGCTCGACCTGCGCCGGGTCCACCTCCATGCCCAGGACGCGCGCCAGCAGCGCCCGCTGCTCGTCGCCGAGGTCGGTGCGCTCCACGACCCGGCCGGGGTGATAGCCGAGGTACTCCGTCCGCCGCCGGCCGCGCCGGGCGTTGAGGAAGAAGACCTCCACCGCCTCGAAGTCGTCG
Source organism: uncultured Planctomycetota bacterium (assembly GCA_963720335.1). GTDB lineage: Bacteria > Planctomycetota > Planctomycetia > Isosphaerales > Isosphaeraceae > CAVRFS01. Next base: position 259,034 of record CAVRFS010000056.1, read on the forward strand.
AGGACCAGCGGGTGCAGCGACCAGGCCAGTCCCCGGCCCGGACGGATCGCCCGGCGCGTCGAGGTAGAGCCGGCCCGGACGCGGCAGCAGGGCAGCCTCGGACTCGGGCCGCTCCAGCGATTCGAGCCGGCGGAACGTGCTCTCCCGATCAGCTCGTAGCGCTCGATCAGCCAGTGGCCGGACGACTGGCGGCGGACGTCGGCGACGTAGACCAGGCGGCGGCCGGCCAGGACGTCGAGCCGGCCAAGGACCTCGCCCACGCCGAGCAGGATGGCCCGGCCCATGCGGTCGTAGAACGCGGCGTCGCGCTGGCCCGGGGCGCCGTGGCCCATCTCCTGGTTGCGGTAGCGCACCATCCGCTCGAACAGCTCGCTGAGGCGGACCGTGACCCGGCCGCCGGCGGCGCCATCGAGGACGTCGCGGAGGGCGGCGTCGAGCCCGGCGGCGCGGGGCAGGTCGTCGCGCTGGCGGCCGAGGACGCAGCTCGCGCACCTGGCGGAAGCCCTCGTCGCCGGCGTCGGCCAGCGACCGGCACGAGGAGCCGGACGAACTCCCACCAGTGTCCCAGGGCCGGCCGCGCCAGGTTCTGGAGCCGATCGGCCAGCTCGGGCGCGGTCGCCCCGCGCTCGGCGTAGGCGACGATCGCCGCCGAGCCGAGCAGCTTCAGCGCCGCCTCCCAGAGGCAATAGGCCGCATTGTGCCGGTCGAGCGGCGTCTTGGCGTTGTGTGCGCGGCGATAGAGCTGCGCCAGCGGCAACGGCAGCCGACGAACCAGGTCTCGTCCGGGGTAAGGCCGCCCATCATGGCTTCACCATCGAAGGCCCGGGCCGGTGGGGACGTCGCCGCCGTTGCGGCACGATCTCTCGTCAGTGTATAGGACGGTCGGGCACGCGTCCACTCTCGCCCTTCACCACGCAGGCCGAAGACCTTCTGGGTCGCGTAGCAAATGCGGCAGATCAGCCGGTACTTGTTGCCGCCGACGGAGCTGCGCCCGGTAAACGAGTCCATGCGTTTGCCGTCTACGTAGTATAGGAAACACAGCAGCAATTCTTAAAGCCATTGATTGCAAGGAGGTTACAACGCCGCCGGGATCGCCTTACTGTAGCGTCGTTGGTCTGATGTTACCAAGGTTGTTATTCTCCCGTCCCGCCCACCAACCCGTGTTGCGGCATATTATTGGGACGTTAGAGAATTGACGTTTTGGGAAGCGTCCCTGCAAGAGGAGAATGCGATGGACGAAGTGCTTACGATGGAAAAGATCAAGGCCCGCTACGCACCGAATTGGGTCCTGATCGTTGACCCTCAGACCAACGAGCATCATCACGTCCAAGCGGGCAAGATCCTGTTCGTGAGTCCGGACCGCGAGGCGGTCTATGACAAGGCCCTGGAGCTTCGTCCCGCCGACTTCGCTATTCGCTTCCTGGGAGAGTGGCCCACCGACGTGGAGTTCAAGACTTCGAGCGTCACGTTCCAGCCGTGCTCAGGCCCCATCATCCTTGAGGTTGAAGTGGCGGGGCCAAGCGCGACATTCAAGGCCAGAACGATCTGGACACGGGAGCAACGACAACGTCTCTTCGCCTGAAGGTGCTCCGGCTGATCGGTTACGATCCCAGCATGGCGGTCGGCCACGCCCAACTCATCACGGGCTCCGCCGATTCCACTGTTGCCCTGCTCATGGTCAATCGGCTTACACCGCACTGGGCCAGCACGCGATTGGATTGCGGATGCCCGCCCGCAACTTACCGTCCCTCGCCGCCGCAGACGGTCGCCTCGGGCTGGATTTCGTGTGCGGCCATGTCCTTACGATCACTTTCCGCAGGGGCAGATTAGCCTGGCCTGAAAACGTTGACATAACCCCTTTCCCTTCACTGCCGAAAACAGGACCGAACCGAGCTAACAGGTTCCGGGGACATCTACCGAACTCCGGTCGATAATTGAGTATGATGTCCCCGAGATCCCCCCCGAGCACGTTGACCCCGAACAGCGTCGGTAACATCGAAATGAATGGCGCGCCCTGTCGAGCCCTTGGGGACGAGTTAACAACCGCTCCAAGATCTTGATGACCGCCGCCTGGCGCGTCTGAGCGGAAGCGATTCCTTGTACACTGTTCCGACGATTGCGGCGGCTTGAATGATAACCTGATCCGGCTGAACGAAAGGTTAACGAACTGCTCCAGCGCTTTGGTGAAGGGCCATCGCTCTGGATTCCAGTTGGACATTGAGCCGGCCTTTGTCAGCACGAGCGTCATCGTTGGCCAAACATGAGTTGATGCTTTCGCTCCCGTGCAACATAATGGTGTGCAGCAAATCGGTGATACTGCCCGATCGTGTCTTCGTGTAGAGGGAATTGTAATGCCTGGAGATTCCGAGGAATCGATCCGGTGATGTTAAGAAGAAGCCATTCGCCCTGCGCGTGCGTGGATGGATAACGAAGGACGGTCTCAGGCATTCCTGTTAAAGAGCTGGGAGTTGACCGATCGGTCCTTACCCGATTTCTGGCTCAGGAGGCAGAGGTGTATACTCCCTCGCCGTCCCGTCCGCGGATCACTAAGATCCTGGAAGGGATCGAACGGGTGTGCAAGCCACGGCCGCGTGACATTTTCTTATCTCATCGCAGCAAAGACAAAGACTTCGTAAGGAAGTTGGCTTCGGAGATTGAATCGTGGGAGGGCGATGGGAAGCGGATACTCACCTGGCTCGACGAGGCTGAGATCCGCCCAGGACAGAGCATTCCTGGCTCGATTTCGCAGGGTCTGGAGACGAGTCGATACATCGGCATTATCATGACACCGTCGTATTTTGACCAGCAAAGTAGTGGCTGGACCGACCCCGAGTGGCATGTGGCCACCCACGCCGATCCCGATAACCGCCAGGTCAAGCTGATTCCTATCCTGGCGGCCGATTGTCCTTACATACCCGCATTGCTCCGCCACTTGATGGTCATCGACCTTCGCGGCAGCAAATATGACCAGGGGCTCGAGCAACTGGGCGAAATGAGAGATGAGCCGCTTCCGCGGCCTGTCACCCATCGTGGAGAGTTGATCACTTCCAGCGGTTATACCGATCTCGGGCGAGCCCTGATCGCCGAGAGGATGATTCCTGAAGCCGATCCTGATCCGGTCGCCGAGAAGGCGTATGTAATCTTCTCCCAATCGAGAGGCTTCCCCGACATATTTATTGCGCACGAATTGATGCGAAGATTCTGACGGGTAAGGCTGGCTCCAAGCGGTCGCAACCCACGAAAAAGGGTCTGATCGCGGCAATTCGGAAAGCTCAGGAGGGTGCCGGCGAGCGAGAGCCGGCGCACGCCTGCCTTTCGCATCGATGGAGATTCCATAGTAACTTTTCACGATCTTGAGTCGCCAGAAAGTCTAATCGCTCCTGTCATCGACGCCGATTCGGTCGTAGCGTTTGAGACGCAGGATTTTCTGGGAGACGACGATGATCGGAACATCGTCGTTTCGCTCATCAACATGGCGATCGTCCGTCACATGCAGGGGCGGTCTCAAGAACGACCCGACCAGATTCAATCGATTTTTTTTCCCCCCGCAGGGACCAAGGCCCGCGTCGTCGAATGGATTCCGGTCAAGAAGAAAGCCAGGCGGACAGTCACCAAACCGTTCATCAATAATGGAAACACAGCCGGTTGGATGCACCACGCGTGTTATCTCAAAGCGATCTACTTGGCGTCGCAGCTATACATCCAAATTGTGCCGATGCGCCTGTTGACCGAGGACGGCTATCAGGTACGTGGGGGACACGGGGTTGGCCGTATCGTCAACCGGTGGCTGGCCTTGGAACGGAATCTCCATATCCTTTACCACGTCCGGTTTTGGACGACGATACTACGGCGAGGGCCTGGGCCGATATCGATCCGCGTCGGTGATCAGTGGATGGAAGCCGCGACGGTCCCTGCATTTATTCAGCAGAGCTACGGCATTCGTCATGATCAGCGGGACCTGATGGGCCTGCTGGACGAGGAGGCTCTGCTGATCGCCCAATTGGAGGAAGAGGCCGAGGACGATGATCTCACGGAGGTGGAAGATACAGGGGAATTGGAGGATCTCGACGAAGCGGAAGAAGCTTCGGACGAGTGGGCGAACGGAGAAGAGCATGAAGAGGTATGACAATACGTCGCATGGCGGGCGATGCGTGGGCCGGTCGAGAAGTCCCCACTTTGACTCTGGCGTTCTGCCAGAACCGTGGATTGTCTTCGGCGGGGATGCCGCCACGTCGATCCGAAAACAGGTTTGAGCCTTTACGGCCCCTTCAGCCCCGCCGGAACAGACGAGCCCGTGCTATCAAAGATCATCGTCGGCATCGTAGGTCCACCGGATATGGTGGCGGACGCTCATCAATGGCTTGACGCCTGCCGCGATCCCCTCACGAACGACGGACACGAACCGTTCCTGCGCCC
>CAVRFS010000057.1:0-102619 GCA_963720335.1 uncultured Planctomycetota bacterium
AATTGTTGATTATACGGATTTTCCTGGACGCCGCCGCGCAGGTTGGCCGATATTCTCTTCTTCGCCCGTCTTCGGTGTCGACTCGGTGCAGTCAACGACTAGGTCCGGAGTACGAAGCGAACCGGAACCGCTTGCCGTCGTTGTCAAAATGCATTGATTGCGGTAATCAGTGAATCTAGAGCGTTTCCCTCAGGAGTTGCAGAGCGTGACAGCGAACACACGAACCCAAAGCGCCAGCAAGGATTCCGACATTGAATCTTTGCTGGCGCTTTGGGTTTTTTTACGGCCTGAGGACCACTCGCGTGTGAACCGCTTGAGATTGCACTCAGGCGGCCTGGAGCCAGCGGCGGATGCGATCCGAGCTCGTCACTCCAGCCGGAGCCGGTACGGCGAGAGAGATAGGCTTCGAACAGGAGGTCGAGCGTTTGAGTCAAGTGCCGGAGGCTTTCCAGGCGGCCGAGTCGCTGCTCGTGAGGCGACAGGCGCTCTTCTTCCGATTTGGGAGGCGCTGCGCCGGAAACCGATAGGCACTCAGCTTGTAGGGTCAGCTCATATTGAGCACCTTGTCGAACGAGGATCATGCCGGCCTTGCGTGGGAGCTTGCCGGCCTGAAGTGCGCGAAGGGCCTCCGGCAGCCGGGTCGGGGAGTCATCGGTCAGTTGGTCGCGTCCGGTCTCACCGCGGGGGCAATCCAACGTCAGGGTCTTGGCGAGCATGACGGTCACGTCCGACCCGTCGGAGAGTCTCAACGTGTCTCCGTCGTTCTGAAGCGTGTGCCAGATCCAGACCAGGAATTCGTTGCCGAGGTAGTCGTGGGTGGATTGTCGTCGTCCGCCCAGGTGATGCTGGATGTCTCGTCGCCCTCGCGCCGACCAGAGCCAGCGGGCCCCGACCCAGGTTCCCGGCCAGGCCCCCCGGCTCTTCGGGGTCTTCCGGAGTCAGACCGCAGGCCAGGCTGCCGGCCGTAATTGGCTCGAGAGGGCGATCGAAAGTTTCGCGGAACAGGGCTTGGAGCCGATCGAGGACCGATCGTGCTGGTGCTGCCCGCATACATATGTTCGATTGTCCATCCCAGAGTACCGGGCAATGATTGAGACGGCGGAACCGGCCGTCGGCGGCTTCGGATTCGGCGCGGAGCTTGGCGGCCTCCTTGGCTTCCTGGCGCTGGGCCTTGGTCGCGATGCCGCTGGGGTTCAAATGGGCCCGTCGCCTCGGTCTCGATCTGGGTATAGGCACGGAGCAGCGGACCGGGGATCTTATCGGTATCGATGCGAATGGCCAGATGAAGTGCATCGTCGACGATGTTCTTTCCCGATTCGAGGTTCAAGTCGAGCACGTGATCACCGCCGGCCCAACCCGTGGCGATGCCATCGGCCGGGTCCGCCGCGCCGTGCAAGCCGATCAAATGTTTTGCGGCCTGGTCCAGGATTTCCTCGCCGAAAGGAAGAGGGGAAGATCCACTGACTCGATAGCGGGTAAACGTGACACGCCCGTTCCAGAACCCCATGTTTGTTCCTCCCCAGGGACCTTGCCGGTGGACTCGCCGAAGACTCGATCGACCTGCGAGCGTCCAGGTCACTAATAGATCGGGTGCCTCGCGGCTCACAATTCAGCACCGTCCGCCCAGAGCAGGAAGGAGACTCTTCCCAACGGCGACGTCCTGTCAATCAGGTAAGGTTGACAAACTGGAGAGGGTATTCCGGTCCGTTGGCCTTGAGGTGCGCGATAACGGCCTGGAGCTCGTCGAGCTTCTTGCTGGTCACGCGAACCTTGTCATCCATGATTTGAGCCTGGACTTTCAGTTTAAGCTGCTTGATGTCCTTGACGATCTTTCGCGCATCGTCGGACTCGATGCCCGTATGCAATTTGAGCGTTTCCCGCACAGTATCGTGAGTGGCGTCCTCGATCTTTCCCCGCCGCAGAGCGCCGACCGGGACATTTCGGCGAGCCATCTTCTCCTTCATGATCTGGAGGACCGTTTCGAGCTGCCCCTTGTGATCGGCCAGGATCGTCAGCTCGTTCTCCTTCTTGTCGAACTCGATCGAAGCGCGAGTCCCCTTGAAGTCGAATCGGACCGCGATCTCATGTTGCGCCTGGACGACCGCGTTATGCATCTCGGCGTGGTTTATTTCACTCACGACGTCGAACGAATGTTATCGGCCATTTTGAGAAGACTCCCGAAAATGTAACTCTTACCGAGGCGCCAGCGATTGGAACCAGGGCCCGACGTCGACGTTTCCTCCGCTCACGATGACGCCGACGCGGCGATCACGGACTTCGAGCTTGGCGTTCAAGAGCGCCGCAATCGGCACTGCGCCCGACGGCTCGACGACGATTTTGATTCGCTCCCAGATAAATCGCATGGCGTCGATGATCTCGGTCTCGGTGACGGTGACGATTTGGTCGACTTTTCGTGAGATTACGGCGAAGGTCCGGTCACCGATCGAGGTGGTGCGCAGGCCGTCGGCGATGGTTTTGGGGTCGTTTGCAAGATGCTGGATCGTGCCCGATTCGAGCGAGCGTTTGGCGTCGTCGGCGATGGCGGGCTCGACACCAATCACCCGTGGTCGAGGAGAATAACCGTCGACCGCCAGAGCGGTCCCCGAGAGTAAGCCGCCGCCACCAACCGGGCAGAGCACCAGATCGAGCGGGCTAGCGTGCTCGAGCAGCTCCCATGCCGCGGTGCCTTGGCCGGCGATCACGTTCCAGTCGTTAAAGGGATGAACCATCGTGAGGCCCCGTTGTTCGATCTCCATCGCCACGGTCGATTCGCGAGAGGCAAACGTCGGCTCGCACGGGACAACGCGAGCCCCATATCCCTCGGTTGCGGCGCGCTTGACCGCGGGCGCAGTGCGCGGCATGACCACGGTGACCGGCACGCCAAGCAGCCGGCCGGCCAAGGCGACGGCTTGGGCATGGTTACCCGAAGAATGAGTGATCGCCCCGGCCTCTTTTTCAGCTTCTCCAAGCTGCAACAGTGCGTTCATCGCACCGCGAAATTTGAACGCGCCCACTTTTTGGAAGTTCTCACACTTCAGAAATACCGAACCGCCGCACCGGTCATCCAGCGCCCTCGAGGTCAAGACGGGCGTGCGGTGAGCCCAGGGGGCAATGCGCGCGAGCGCTCGCGCGATCTCCTGCCAGCCGATTGGAATATCAGTCGGCTTCGTGGGCGAGAGTGCTCATGTTCCCATTCACTCCGGCGCGGACAATCGAGATTCAATACGTGTGATCTTCGGTACCCGCCTCGGCCGTCTCGATCGCCGGCGGCGGAGCGGCCGGGCGGCTTTGCTTGCTGGTGCACTCGGCGTGCAATCGGGCGAGGGCATCGGCCAGCGGCATCGCGCCCAGGTCACCCGCGTTGCGATCACGGTACGAGACCGTCTGATTCTCCGCTTCCTTGGCTCCCACGACGAACATGGCCGGTATCTTCTCAAGTTGAGCGTCGCGGATCTTGGCGCCGATCTTCTCCGGGCGAAGGTCGATATCGGCGCGGAAGCCCTGTTCCTGAAGCTTGGCGAAGATCTGTCGCGCGTAGTCGGCGACCTTTTCGGAGATCGGCAGCACGCGCACCTGCTCGGGTGCCAGCCAGAGCGGAAACGCTCCGGCGAAGTGCTCGATCAAGATTCCCATGAACCGCTCCATGCTGCCGAGCGGGGCGCGGTGGATCATGACCGGACGGTGGGGCTGGTTGTCCGGCCCGATATATTCCAGTCCGAACCGTTCCGGCAGCACATAGTCAAGCTGGACGGTGCCGAGTTGCCACTGCCGGCCGATGCAGTCTCTCACGATGAAGTCGGCCTTGGGACCATAGAACGCCGCTTCGCCGGTCGCTTCCTCGTACGGCAAGCCCGTCTCATCGAGGACCGCGCGGATGTCCCCTTCGGCGCGTCTCCAGGTATCGCCGGCCGCGCCTTGGTACTTGGGGTCGTTGGGATCGCTCTTGGACAACCGCACCCGATAGTCCGACAGTCCCAGGCAGGAATTGAGGAAGTACTGGGTCATCTCCAGCGTCGACCGAAACTCGCCTCGCACCTGGTCGTGGGTGCAGAACAAATGGGCGTCGTCCTGGGTAAATCCTCGGACGCGGGTGAGCCCCGACAGCTCTCCCGACTGCTCGTATCGGTAGACCGTCCCAAACTCGGCCAGCCGCAACGGCAGCTCGCGATAACTCCGGGGCTGCGCGGCGTAGATCTGGATGTGATGCGGACAGTTCATCGGCTTGAGCAAATATTCTTCCATCTCGCAAGACGACTCGACATGAGCGATCCGCTCCTTGGTGCTCAACTCGAAATACGTCTTGCCGGCCCCGCCAATCGCTCGGGCATGTTCGCCTTGGCCAGCAAGGCGACGCTGAGCGTTGTCGTCCAGGCCACCTGCGACGAGTCCGTCCAGCAGCTCCTTGGCTGATGCGTCCGCGGGCATCTTGAGGGTTGGGAATTGCGAGTCCTTATAGTAAGGATAATGGCCGCTGATCTGATAGAGGTCGATCTTGCCGATATGTGGCGTATAAACCGGCTGGTATCCGCGCCTGAGCAGCTCTTCTTTGATGAAGCTTTCAAGGATCCCGCGGATGATCGCGCCTTTGGGCATCCAGAGGATCAAGCCCGGGCCGACCAAAGGCGATATGGTGAAAAGGTTCAGCTCGCGGCCCAAGCGGCGATGATCGCGCTTCTTGGCCTCCTCAACCTGTGCGAGATGAGCGTCCAGCTCTTTCTTATCGAAGAACGCGGTGCCGTAGACGCGCTGAAGCATCTTGCGGTCAGTATGGCCCTTCCAATACGCCCCCGCGATCGACAGCAGCTTGAACGCGCCAACCTTGCCGGCGTGCGGAATGTGCGGCCCTCGGCAAAGGTCGACGAACTCACCCTGGCGATAGAAACTCAAGACGCCGAACTTGTGCAGCTCGTCGTCAATGTGTTCAACCTTGTAGGTTTGGCCCAGGTCGGCTACGAACTGGCGAGCCTCCGCCACGGGCAGGCTGAAGCGTTCGAACGGCTCCCCATCTTTGAGGATTTTGGCCATCTCGGCCTCGATGGCGGGGAAGTCTTCCTCGGAGAGGCTCCGGCCGGGCAGCTCGACGTCGTAATAATAGCCGCTGGGCGTGGTCGGGCCGAACGCGAGCCGCACGCCGGGAAACAGCCGCATGATCGCCCGAGCCATGATGTGCGCGGTCGAATGCCGCAGCACATCGAGCGCCTCGCGGTCCCTGGGCGTGAGGATCCTCAGCTCGATCGGTTGGCCATTGCCGTTTTCCAGGGGACGGTCGAGGTCAACGACCGTACCCCCGGCCACCGCCGCGACGGCCGCGTCCGCCAGTCGCTTGCCGATCCCTTGGGCAACCTCGCGCGGGCTCACGGCGTCGGGATAATCCTTGACCGATCCATCGGGTAGCTTGATCTGGACCATCGTCCGACTTTTCTCCGATTCAATAGAAACACAATGATCGACCGGAATCCGGACTGAAACACGCAAGATAAGGTTCGCCCGTTCAGACTACCCAAACCGAGAGAGGGCTGCCAATGCCGACACGTCAATCGCGCGAAGGAACGAGGTCAACGAGTTCGTTCTTATCGTACAAAATCGGGCCGGTTCGTACTGCACGCGCATTCATCGACGCTCCAGCCCCACGAACCGGCAGTTTCGGAACGACGCTCTGTCCGCGCCACGAACCGGCGAGTGCGGTTCCTGACCCATTGTTCGGACGAACGGAAATAGCCAGGGTGAACGTTCTTGAAGCAGATGGTGCAGATTGCGGACTGGTTCGGGCTGGAGCACCGTTTGGTCTACTATCCGCCCTATCAAAACATGGCAAAATGCAAGTGTGAAGGGAACGACCCAACGTAAGGTTAGAAACTCGATGTCGTGAATTCAATTGGCGGCGCTGAAGCCGAGTGCCCGGTACAGTTGGTCGGGCTTGATCACGATACCGTTTTTCACCACCAGCTCGACGCGACGGATCTCGCTGATTCCGCGGTGGGGTCGCCGTCGACCATGATCAGGTCGGCGAGTTTTCCGGGTGTGATCGAGCCGAGCTGATCGTCGTGCTTCATTACGGCAGCCGCTTCCAAGGTCGCGATCCGAAGCACCTCGGGTGCGGAGATACCCGCCTGGACGTAGAGCTCGAGCTCCCGATGCAGCGAAAACCCGGGTGTTGCGTCTGTCCCGGCCACGATTCGGACCCCGGCCCGTTGGAGGGCGGCGACCATCTTGAGCATCGCCTCGAACGACTCGTGGTAGCGCTGATCTTTCCCTTCCGGTACGGGCAGTCCACCTCCCAGATATCCGCGGCGCACCGACGGCGGCAAACGATCGGCGACCGGGGCCATCGCCCGCGCGACCGTACCGGGCCGATCGGTGAAGAAGTTTTCGAAGACGCTCAGTGTCGGGTCAATCACGGTGTCGTGCTCTTTCAAGAGCTTGATGAACTGGCGCACCTTGGCCGAATCGAGGTCGAGCTCGGCCGCGTGCTCGGCCACCGCGGTGAAGCGAACCGGAGTGCGCGTATCTTTCACCGAATCGGCCAAGAAGTTCAAGAACAGGAAGTTGATGTGCTGCAATTCATCGAAGCCCAATTTGACGACTTCCTCCGCGGTCATGAACGCCGGCACATGGCCGCTGACTCGCATCCCGTGGCCGTGTGCCCGCGCGATGATCGCTGGCACCAGCTCGGGTTTGATCGAACTGTACACCTTGATCTGCTTGTAACCCAGCATCTTGTAGCGGTCGATCGCTTTTTCAGCCTCCTGGGGATTGTCCACGAGGACCTTGGTCGGACCGGCGTACGGTCCAGGGCCATCGAGGAACCCGGCCATCACCACTCGGGGGCCGAGCGAGGTCCCATTGTCGAAGCGTCGTCGGGCTTCCTGGAGCTTGTCGATGTCGTTGGCCATGTCGCGTACCGAGGTCACGCCCGCGGCAAGGTGGAGCAGTCCGGAAGTCTCGAAGCCAAGGTGAACATGCATGTCCCAGAGCCCGGGCAAAATGGTCTTGCCGGTCGCATCGATCACCTCGGCATTCTCGGGGATCGACACGCCGCCGTCCGGACCGACCGCGCGATCCGATTGGCCGACACGACGATCGTCGTGTTGGGGATCGTTCGAGCGGCCGGCGCATCGAAAAGGCGGCAATGGATGAAAACCAGCTCGCCCTTGGGCTGGCGTCCCAGCGTCTGGGCCCATCTCGCCTTCATGGCGTCGGACCGGCGAGACTGCTCGACCAGCAAGGCTTTGGCGGCGGACTCCCATCCTTCGCGAATAACCATCGACCACTCGGAACCCTCGGCGAACAGTGCTCCATCGTCGTCGAGCCAGATCGGCATCGGTGTGTACGAAAGGCCAGAGATCTCGTACTGCGTGACGGAGCGCGCCTTGCCATCAGACTTGACTTCGAGCGTGCCGACGCGATCGATCGCTGCCTTGCCGCCGGGGAGAATCGCCAGGGTCCTGCCGGGTGCGGCCAGCAGTGCTTGGGCGAGTAAACCCATCTCCGCGGGGACGCCGTCGAAGCTCAGATAGAACGCGGACTTACCGGATGGAAGTGCACTTGTTCCTTTCTCGGCCGAGTTGTGCCACGATGCCTTGCCCTCCACGAGTGCGAATCGCTCTCGGACATTGTTTTTCAAGTAATCGTGACCATCGGTCTCGATCGACTGCGGGATCCCACCCGGGCCCAGGACCACGCGCCGCGTGAGGCTTGGACCGCGCCCCCGGTCGTTATATGTAAACGTGAAGTGCAACGCTCCGTCGTCAGACCGCCGGCCCGTCTGCAACCCAACCGGGCGGCCGGCCATGAGCATTGAATGGCGTATCTCCGGCTCAGCGGCGGGCGGAGCGGATCGCGCAAGCGCGACGCTCGCCTTGATCGCCGGCGCAGCGTGACCGTCAAGAGACGCACCGCTCGTTGAGGGCGCCGGAGCGTTCGCTGTCGCCGCGGGTTCCTGGACCGTGACGGCGCATCGCCGCTGGCCCTTCTACGACTACCGCGGCGACGATCGCGAGCAGCATCACTGAGTGTCCGTTGCGAATCATGCCCGAGGAACTCCAATTCGAGACGTGAGAGCCGCCGAAAGAAAGCGCCAAATATCCTATCTGGTCGATGGATCATTTCCCAGACGGCAACGGCTGGTGCGCGCTGTTTATTCACTGGCTTGGACGAGCCGCCTCAAGTATGGGCTTGGGTGCATTGTGACCGTACTTGGGACGAGGTGCGGTATCTGGCCGGGCATGCGGAAATGACCTCTCGGCAAGAAATGGAAGAATGAACGCTCCGACTTGCGGTACGACTGCGGCAAAGAGCGCACAAAGGTGCGCGAGGCCGAAAACGCTGTCACGGCGTCACAGCCTTGCAGGCATTGGACTTACGTGTCGGCGCCTGCATAATCGGACCTTCACGGCTCGATATAACACTCAACGAGGACTTCAGGTAACATATGGCGCCTGAATAATGGACCTGCCTCTGAAAACACGATTCACTTTCGACCTTCATGCAAGAATGCGAACTTCGTTTTCACGGAATCCTCGGTGGTAGTTCATTTTTCTTGATCGCTTGCTGTCCGATCGTTATCCTCCGAGTCATGGGACGCCGACCTCGCACCGTTGATGACGGCCTCATCTATCACGCCATCAATCGCGGCAACAACCGCGCTGACGTCTTTGGCGACGACTCCGGCCGCGTCCCCTTCCTCGAAGGCTCTCGCCAAGACCAAGCAACGCTGACACCCGGTTGCTCCCCCCAGTGAGATTCGAGATCGTGATCGAACCGTCGCCAACGAGGAGGTTCATGTGCCGCACTTCGAGCCTGCCCGGACTGTCAACTCAGACGATGTGAAAAATGAGCGGACCTTGGACGGCAAGGTTCGTTGGCTCGCCTTGGGTTTGCTCCTCCTCGGGTCGGCCGCTCTTCTAGCCTCGGAAAGACATGCCCGGTCTCGAACCTTTGAGTTGACTTACAAGGCGACCATTCGGGAGATTCCCGTCGGAACGAAGGTCCTCGAACTCTGGCTTCCTCTCCCGCAAACCGATCGGAATCAGACCATCCATCGGACCACGATCGACGCTCCGAATCGGATCATCATCGGGCGGGAAGCCCGGTTCGGTAACGAGTGCGTTCATGTCCGGGTCGATCGTCCGACGACCTCCATCACCGTAACGCTCACCGTCGAGGCGACTCGCCGGGAGAACAGCGGGAACGAGGAGATACTGAGCAAGGAAGCCCGAGCCCGGTATCTGAAGCCGGAGCCTTCTGGTCCCGTTCGGTCGCTCGCCCTGGCGGCGATTCAGGGCCTGGACGGTGACGCTCAGAAAGCCAAGGCAATATACGAGAAGGTCGTGGGTCTAATGAAGTACGACAAGAGTGGCACGGGATGGGGTCGGGGAGACGCCCTCTTCGCATGCGATGCCAAGCGGGGCAACTGCACCGACTTCCACGCCCTCGTCATTGGCATGGCCCGCTCCGTTGACATTCCGGCCCGGTTCGCCATCGGCTTGCCTCTGCCTCATGAGCGAGGCACCGGCGACATCCCCGGCTACCATTGCTGGGCCGAGTTATACGTCCGAGGATGTGGCTGGGTGCCGGTGGACGCAAGCGAGGCAGCCAAGGACCCAAACAAGCGGGGCTACTTCTTCGGACACCACGATGAGGACCGGCTGGAATTCAGCCGTGACCGAAACCTGAACCTGAACCCCGTTCAGAAAGGGCCGCCCCTGAACTTCTTCGTCTACCCCTACGCCGAGTTAGACGGCAGGCCCCACCACGCCATAGACCGCAAATTCACTTTCACCGACCGAGAGAAGTGAGAGGTCTTGGTTTCTAAGATCGAAGCCGAGGTGACTTCATCTTTCCTGACGTGGCATTCAAGCTCAGACAAAAAGCAGCTCCGTTCGCCGATCAAGACTGAAGACGCGGCAGGTGCTGACTTCGACCCTGCTCAAATTGTCGGCATCCAGCCGAAAGGCAACGGTCCGAGAGTCCTCGCCGGTGTTGACTTACTAACGGATATCCTCGGCGTCGGTTCATTTTTCTTGACTGCTTGCTGTCCGATCGTTACCCTCCGAGTTTCCAGGGCCGGCCTCCCAAGGAAAAACGAACTGCCACCGAGTTTCTCATTGCGAACAGGAAATCCGAGTCTACCGGACCCACGTCATGGCGATCTTGGGCGACGATTGTCGCAACGAGGGAAAATGCACCGTCATCAAGTGTGAAGATATCAGCGGCCCGTTCGAGACGCATGGAGATGCCCTCGAGGCGGCCTACGAGCAGAATGACTTGTGGCCGTTTCTAGTGAGAAGGATCGAGCAGAACGAAACGGCACTCTAATTCTCACGCGACCTACGTTGATGGGATCGTCAGGAAAATGATGAGGCGATGGCTCCTCGCACTGAGTCTTCCCGTCCTCGTTCTTGCGATGGCGTTTTGGGCGATCCGACCTTCTCCATATGGTGACTGGCTCGGTTTGGCCGGGCTCAACCAGGAGACACCAGCGTTAGTGATAGGAGAGTGGGCTAATCGACGTCGAGGCCCGAGGACTTTGCTTGGGTTTCTTTCCCTTTTCCCGGCGGATGACGTACTGATCGCTGGCGCGTTGTTGGTGGCGATGGTCATCGTGCTCGTCCTGCTCTGGAATCCGGCGTCGGACGGTCAGCCTGGTTCCGGGTTGAGCAAGCGACTTCGGTTCCGTTGGCCTCGTGGCGCTTCACTCCGAGTCCGCACGATCCTCGTCATCGTCGCGATCCTGGCTGTTGAGTTCGGTTGGGAGGTCGTCGCGTGGAGGGCGTGGCGATTTCATGAAATTTATCTAAGTCAGGTAAGTAGATTGATCCCGCTTGAGACCCAGTACAAAAAGCGGGCCGAAACCATAAAGAGAGAGCTCGCAAATCTCGAGGCTGGTCGCTGGCTTTCCGGCGTGCAAGAATCGTACACCGCCACAAGCGAAAGCGGCGATCCTGTCCCATGACCGCGATCGATTGATGCGAGAAGCCACCTACACTTCCGCCTTGGTGACGTATTATGGCCAGCTCAGACGAAAGTACGAGTCGGCTGCCGAGGATCCGCTTCGGCCGATTTCACCTGACCCACCGCTGAACGACCATCGGCAGGAACTTGAACCGTACATCTTGCTGGCTCAACGGAAATACGACCGGGCTTTGGCTGCCTTCGACGAGTTAATCCTGCTGAATCCGGATTTTCCTGAAGCTCACGAGCGGCGCGCATGGATGTTAGCGACCTGTCCGCTTGCGTCGATTCGGGATGGCAAGCTCGCCATAATGGATGCCAGGCGAGCCTGCGAGCTGACCGATTGGAAGGAGCCGAGGTTCGTCTCGACCCTGGCCGCTGCCTACGCCGAGGCCGGCGATTTCGCGAGTGCCACCTCGTGGGAGGAAGAAGCCCTGGCGAGTTCGACCCGAAGCTTGAGTTGGGATCAGGAGCGTCTCAAATTGTACAAGGCGGGCAAGTCGCTTCGAGATCGACGCTGACCGACGCTCAGTACACGTTCATCGGATGCAAGAAAAGGATATCCTCGGCGTCAGGCCATTTTTCTTGACTGCTTGCTGTCCGATCGTTGTCCTCCGAGTTCCCAAGGCCGGCCCCCAAGCAAAAATGAACTCATATCCGCGGAGGCAGTTCATTTTCTTGACTGCTTGCTGTCCGATCGTTGTCCTCCGGGTTTCCAGGGCCGGCGCGAGGAAAAACGAGTTGACACCAAGTTTCCCGAGGAAAAACGAGTTGACACCAAGTTTCCTCCTGACACCAGGTTTCCTCCTTTTCCACTTCCGCTGACCTCTTGACGCATCGCCGCTTGTTCAAGAAAATGCTGGTTGAATCGCTAGGTCACCCCACATCGCCTCTCAACAACAGGTCGGAGCTGGCAACATGGACATACATCACAAATCGAGCTCATCGTCGAGGAAGGGGGACGACGACCCGGATGACGAAAAGAAAAAGGGTAAGGACACAGCGTTACTGGATATCGAATTGTTGGACGATGAGGAGGCATCCATCACAAAGAAGTTCGGCAATCTACTGGTTGTGCGGCTGGTGGATTCGAGCTTCAAGCCGACGGTCACTTTCGACAAAGCGCACAACGAATCTACGATCGAGGTCCTCGGTCTGATCAATGCCGACTTTGCCTCGACGATCTGCGATTGCAGGTCGAATAACACGACAATCATTCAGATCGGACTCATGCGGCTCGACGTGCAAACCCAGGTTTCGAAGTACGTGATTTGCGGCCTCCAGAACAACACCACATCGAAAGGGCAGAACAAGCAAGATTGGGAGAAGGTCGCCAATCAGGCGCACAAGAAATCCACGAGCTTTTCGTCCGTTGCGGTCTTCAGAACTTGCAAGTCATCGACATCATTCGCGCCGGCGTTCGTCGAGGCGTGTAAGCTGAGCGTCAACCACAAGTGTCGATTCCGAGTGAGGCCGTTCGAGTCCAAGACCGGGGAGAAGGAGAAGGGTGAGAAGAAGCGCGAGAAGGCGGTGACGTCCGAGAAGAAAGAGTATAAGACTGAACTCGTTCTGGTTAAGACTGACTGTTCCCAATGCGGGGCGGCAAACTTTGTCAATTACAATCCGTACGACGGCACGCACGCCGACAACTCGAAGATCGGCGATACCGGCTACCTGAATGGCGTTTGCAGTTCTTGCGGTCAAGCGTCGAAGGATCCCAGCGAGACCTGACAGGCATTCTCGATCCTGGACCGCCATTCCGGCGGCGCCGGCCGGGTTCATGGTGCGCGCGGCCGGATTATTAGGGACTGGGGCCGCTTGCCGGCGGTCCGGGCTGAAGTTTGGCGAGATACATCAGCGTGAGGTGATACGCTTCTTGTAGATCGGCTGCCAGCCAGGTGTCTTCCGGGTGTCGCGGGTCACCGGTGACGGTGTACCCGGCCTCGTCGAGGTCAGCGAAGCCGAACCTCGTGTAGAATCCAAACGGATCGCGATCGAGCGAAGTTTCACGACGCGACCCGGTCGCTCGCTGTTCGGCGAGCACGTTCGCGGTCGCCCGTCCCCGGCATCCCTCGTCGAGTGCTTTCGCAAGGACATATTGAAGCAGAAGTGTCCCGGTCGAGCGCACCTTATTCGAACGATCCGGCGGATTCGCCGCCAGCTCCTTGAGATAGACGTCGCCGTCAGGCCGAAGCTGGTAGTAGGCATATCCGCAGAGCCGCCCATTTGGACCTTCGCACAGGATGACGGACAGATGAAGGTGACGGTGGCTCGCGAGCCAGGCCGGGTCGTAATGGCACCGGTTGCACCGATGCCGATACCAGCCTCGAGGTACATGAAAGCTTGAGCGGGCGAATCGAGCGATGCCCGGAAAGTCGGACGCATCGGGAATTCGCAAGGTCATTCCGCCGCTCCTCGCCAGCGCGAAAACGGCCCGGACCCGGAATGGCCTAGCCAAAAGCACTGGCGCTTGGCCTTGAACTTCGTCGTTCCGGTCATGGTCTGAAAGCGCCGATTGATCGAGACCCAGCGGCCCGTGAAGTTCGGTCATGGAGAAACTCTCAGAGGTAGCATTTACTGGGATTACCTTTTGCGGTCCGCGATCGGCTTGTTGTTCGACGGCGGCGGAACTTTAATGGTGGCAGTTCATTTGCGCCGTGCCAAGTCGAGGATCTTCAGCGGGTGCGATTCCCGCCTGGCAACTGCGGGGTTCCGGTGACAGCCATCGCTAACTCGGACGAGATTCGCGTGTCGGCGCGTCGGGGATCCATCAAAGCTTCCAAGGCGGTTTTCACTTGGGTAGCGCACGGTTCATACCAAACCGAAGCGTGAGTGAGGTGGAAACGCCGGATCCCTCGCTCGCGCTTCGGGTTAGTATGCTCACCGTTGCGTTCGCGGCGCGAGCAACTCAAGAGTAAACCGCTGTAGGGTGCAGACGCGGTTCGTTTTACTGAATGATTACCCAGTTTCCTTGCGCCTCGTCGTCTTAGACGACCGAAAGGGGCTGATCGGTCGGTTCTTCAAATGCTTGCACAGGCGGTCATCCTCCGACAATTGCGCCGCTCGCAATTGGACGACCATCTTAGCATGGCCGGGATTCCGCGCCTCCTCCGTCCCTTTTACTCCAGCTTCAGGTATAACATTTGTCTCGGTAAGCAGATCCGGCAACCTCGATGTTCTTCGCCCGACGCGCTTGTGTGTGCGCTCGGCGCTCACTTCGGTGCGCCCGCAGGCGGGCTTGGAACAGATGGTGTCCCCGTGAATCCCTTTGATCGAGCCTCACAGTGAGTGCCGCGCCCGAGCGGTTCACGAACCCCTGGCGAGGACCCTCACGCGGGGTTACGATCAAACTCACCTGCGTGTGGCGCGTAGGAATCTTCATCAAAGCGAACCAACCCGGAAGACGGCGAAGAGAAGAAAGGTGAACCGATCATGGCGACCGATCGAATCACGCGACGCGATTTCGTGGAGACGGTGGGGATCTCGGCTGGAGCGGCGACCCTCTTCGCCACTCCCGGCCTCAGCTCGGCCGCGCCGGCCAATGAAAAAGTCCGACTGGGATTGATCGGCGCGGGCAGTCGTGGCAATCAGCTTCTGGATTCCTTCCTGCCGGAGAAAGAAGTGGAGCTCGTCGCGGTCGCCGACGTTGATGACCGTCACGCCGGCGAAACGGCCGAACGCATCAAGAAAGCCAAAGGAAGCCTCCCACAAACCACGCGCGATTATCGAGCCATGCTTGACCGCAAGGATGTCGACGCGGTCATCATCGCCACGCCCGACCACTGGCATGCCCTTCCCGCCATCCAAGCCGTCCTGGCCGGCAAAGACGTTTACGTGGAAAAGCCGGTCGGTCACAATATCGCCGAAGGCCAGGCGATGATCAAAGCCGCCCGAAAAACCAACAAGATCATGGCCGTTGGCACCCAGCAGCGCTCGTCTTCGCATTTCCAGAAGGCCGTCGAGATCGTCCAATCGGGAAAACTCGGCAAGATCTTTTGGGTGCAAACCTGGAACTTCGAGAACATCAGTCCGGTCGGGATGGGCAAATTCCCCGATGGCGAAGCGCCGTCTTACGTCGATTATGACCGGTGGCTCGGACCCGCGCCTCAGCGACCGTTCAACCCGAATCGATTCCACCTCCTGTTTCGCTGGTTCTCGGATTACGCCGGCGGCATGATGAGCGACTGGGGCGTCCATCTCAACGATATCGTCCTCTGGGCACTGAACGCCAAGGGACCGAAGTCGGTTTGCACCACCGGTGGCATCTTCACCACCGACGACGATCGCGACACGCCCGATACACTCCAGGTCGTTTACGAATTCCCGCAATGCACCTTGACCTACTCGATGCGAAAAGGGAACGGCCTCAAACTCAACGACCACGACTACGGGATCCTTTTCTACGGCACCGACGGCAGCCTGATCCTGGACCGAGGCGGCTTCGAGGTGATCCCGGACAAAGTGGTTCTACCCTACGGCATCAAACTCGTTCATGGCGAGCGCCCCCTCCGCAAAATCGAGCTGAAAGGGGAGAAAGCCAAGGGTGTCGACGGTCAAAACGCCCACGTGCGCAACTTCCTCGATTGCCTCAAGTCGCGTGCCTTGCCCACCTGTGACATCGAGATCGCACATCGCTCCACCAATACCTGTCACCTGGGCAATATCTCCTACAAGCTCGGGCGCAAGCTCGATTGGGATGCGGAATCCGAGACGTTCAAGAACGATCCCGAGGCCAATGCCCTGCTCCATCGGGAGCCGCGCAAGGGCTATGAGCTACCACAGGTGTGAGGCGGATCGGTGTTCAGTGTTCGGTGTTCAGTGTTCGGTTGATTGAAGTGCGGATCGCGTGATCTCATTGGCGCTTACGCGGGCGCGTTGTCGTGTCCGCGAAGCTCAGGGTGCGGATCACTGAACACTCGAGCGCTGAACATCAGGACTACGACTCTCCCATGACAAAGCTAATTGGGCAGTTCATACGCCTGGGGGGCTTGCTTGTCGAAATGCTCGGTGTCCTGGCTGTGATGAAAGGTGCCGAGGGCAAATTCGCGACGCAGGTGCATCTCCCCGGTTTCGAGCCGGTCCCAGTCGGCTGGATCGGCGTCGCGTTCGGTTTTGTGCTTTGGCTGGTCGGGACGGCCTTGGTCTATTCGTCGAGACCGTCTCGAAGGAAGTCCAAACAGGACATTGAAGAGACCGTGTAAAGAAAAGCAAACGAAGGCAAATTCCGTCTGGCCCTGAACGCCAAATCCCGATAAAACCGTGCCTTCGGTCGGTCGCAAGTCGACGCCCGGGGGAATTGGTCATGGAAGACAAGAACGAAACTCAGCAAGACGGTCCGATCGAGCTTCCGTCTGGACCTGGCTGCGCGACTGTTTCGTCCTCACTTGATCTTCTTCCGAGCCGTGCGCTCGACGATGACGCCGGTGAAGGCACTGCCCGGGCCGCATCGCGGCCGGGACTCCTCCGATCCCCAGCAGAGCCCGGTCGACATCATCTGCGCCGGCATGTATCGCGCTTGCTCGACCTGGCAGTACGAGGTGGTCGCGCACTTGATCGAACAGTACTACGGCGGACAGCGACTCGGCTATCTCACGGGCGAACAATATACGCCTGCGGCAATCCGATACGCTGCGGCAATCCGACGTCCAGAACCCGGATCCGGCGGCAAGGCGAGTCTGGCGCGTGTTCAAATCGCACGATGGCGACCGCGTGTTCGCAAAGGCCGTCGCGGCAAGGACAGGCGCGCGTGGTTTACGCCTATCGAGACGTGCGGGACGTGGTCTTCTCACTCATGCACAAACGGGGCTTGAGATTTGAGCAACTCACGCGGCAGGGAATGATCCATCAGGTCTTGGCCAACGACCGTTTCTGGATGGCGCAGCCCGACGTCGTGGTTCAGCGTTACGAGGAGTTGCTCGCCGACCCTGCCAGCGGCGTGCTGACCCTGGCCCGATTTCTGGGGATCGCGCTGGAACAGGGAGAGGCGGTCCGGATCGCGGAATCCTATTCGCAAGAGGCGAACAGGGCCCGTGCCGAAGCCTTGCGCGACCGCTTGCAGCAGTCGGGCGTCGACCTGGAGAGCGCGGCAAACTACCCAGATCTGTGATCCGACCACGCTCCTGCACTGGAATCATCTGCGGCCGGGTGGAGGCGGTTCCTGGATCACCAAGGCCAAGCCGCGGCATCGCGTCGTGCTCAAGCGACTGTGCCGGCGCTGGCTCGCAGCACGCGGATACGACCTCGAGCCTGTTCCCCTTCCCCGGCTCACGAGTTGGGTTGCTCGACCTGGTGAAGATCGAGGTCGACCTGATAGTCGCCCGGGTCAATATCCTGGTGCAGAACGGCTCGCGGCGGTTCCCGCTACTGTCCCGGATCGATCAAGCGAATGCTGGGCATCCCGACGCCTGCCCATGTGGGGGCGACCGCATGGTCAGATCCGGTCTCCGACGCCATCGACCCGCACTTCGCCCACTTGTTCAGACGCGCTTCCGCTCGCCGAGCGAATCAGCACCGATTCACGAATCGGAATCCGCCGCGTGTTGACCATGTTTTGCGATGAACCGTTATTGGTCGGCTGATCGGGCAACGACCCAGGGACTGCGTGGATATTCGTCCTTGAGCCTTTTGGCGAACTCATCGGCCCGGCCGTCCTGGTTAAGTTTGCGGAACAACGCCGCGATCTGGTGCAGCGCCCGGGGATGCTCTTCCTTATCTTTGCTGTAGAGCAAGTCCGTGTGGAGATAAGCGATGAGTGCTTCCTTGGTCCGGTCGGCCGCGCGGAGGCAGTCTCCCAGGGTGTTATACGCGGGTGCCTGAGCGGCCGCATCTTCTGGCTGGGTTGGCTTGAATCACCTGCCTTACGAGTGTTTCGGCTTCCTTGAACTGTTTGGCAGCCCGCGAGGCTCTCGGCCTTGGCGAGCATGGCGTCGCGCTGGCGCTCCGACCCCTTGGGATAGGACGCGATCAGCCGATCGAGCTCGGCGATCGCCTCGGCGTGCTTGCCTTGCCTGGCCAGAATCTTGGTCTTGAGAACGGCTGCTCGCTCGCCGGCTTTGGGAATCTTCGCGAGCTCGGCGATGGTCGCCTCGGCCCCCTTGAAATCACCCGCATTCAACTGGAGCCGCGCCAGGCAGCCTCGAGCGGCGGCGATATGGCGACCGTTCGGATAGGCTTGCACGAATCGCGTAAGCCGGTCCTTCGCCTCCTTGGCCCGATCCGGCTCGATCAGGCGCCAGGTCGGTCAGGACCTCGGCCTCGCGGAACAGGGCGGCCTGAAGCGGAAAAGGCTTGCCAGCCGACTCGGCGGCCGCTTTCTTGAACAAGTCGGCCGCCTCGGCGAGTTGACCGTTGGCTTCGCGCGACTCGGCAAGCGTGTAGGTGGCCGACTGGCCGTCGTAACGGATCGACGCGATCTGGTCGACCGGCACGTTCGTCGTCGTCGCGCCCAGCAGAACAACGACTTCGCTCGGCGACTCCGATTGAACTTGACCCTTGACCTTGCCGCCGATCGCCTGCTTGAAAACTGTCCCTGGGATCAAGGAGACGTCGTCGGCCTTGACCACGCCGCACCAGGCGAGCGCCAGTACACCTGACACCACCATCGGGATCACAATCGGACGACTCGGTTTCCGAATTCGACTGCCCATGGGTTGTATTCCTATCGATTACTTGGTTCGCGCGATCAATTCTTCGTATTTTGCCTTCATGTCGGCACCGCCGACGCTCGGCGAGAGCCGCATCATGCCCATCAGTGTCTGGCGGGCCTTCACCGCGTCTTTTTGTTTGAGCAGCACCGAGGCCACGTGGTACCAGGCGTCATAATAGAGGATCGATCGCGGATCGGACCCCTTCCAATGCCTTGGCCAGGTTCTCCCACTGCTGAAGAGCGGTCGACCAATTGCCGCGATTGGCGCTCCGCCTCGGCTTCGAGCAGATGGCACTTCTCGAACCTGGGCTCGATGTAACGGCTATTCTCTTTGATCAGCTCCTCGACCAGTGTGTTGGCCTCGTCGAACTTCCGCTTGTCGACTTCCCCTGGCCACGCAGGGCGGCGGCGAGCTTGAGTCTGGTTCGCAGCAGCTTGGCTCGGCCGTTGGGCTGTTGGAGGAACTCGGGGTCCTTGGTGAATTCGTCCAGGACCCTGCGGAACACTTTCTCAGCCTCTTGATTGGCGTCGAGTGTGAGCAAGCCCTCGCCGGCCCATTGGAGCGAGTCGTAAGTTTGTCCGGTCTTGCTTTCGGCCAGTGTTGTCAAGAACGTCTTGTAGGCTTGATGCATCCGGGATAATGCGGCCGTATTCCTCTTCTGCTTGAGCGAATCCAGCTCTTTCTCCAGGAGCTTGCCAAGTTTGTAATAAAGCTGGGCACGACTGGCCGCCCCGCCGGCTTGTTCGAGTGCCTTCATCGAAGCGATCGCGGGCTCGACCTGGCCGGAGGTGATATAAGCCTTGAGCTGAGCTTCCATCAACCGGCCGTAACCTGGACCCGACTTGACCGTCTGCGCCTTCACGATCGGCAAGAGCAGGCCCAGGGCGTCCTTTGGCTTTCCGGTTTCGGTGAGGACGATCGCCAGGTCGCCGACGTTGCCGATCAGGCCGGGATCGGTCGAGCTGCGACTCCTGCGTCTCGGCGGGCTTTCAAAGAGGCGTTCAAGAACTCGAGCGACTTCTGGGCTTCGGTCTGAGCCGCCGCCGTGTTTCCCTGCCGTTCCAGGTCGCGGCTCTTGGCCCAGTGCGCCGCCCCGATTCGCGTTTGGGCCTCGACCCATTGTGCCACGCGGTCCGGACCGCCGGCCAGCGCCTCGATCGCCTTGTCGTATTGACCCATGCCGCTGTAGATCAAGCCGAGATTCATGCGGGCGCTGTCGCCTTCTTCCCGATCGGGCCAGGTCTCCGCGGTGTAGTTGGCCAGATCGATCAGATGCAGAATATCGCTCGCGGCGGTCGATCTCGGTGTAGGTGTTATAGGCGTCGGCGAGCGATTGCATGCCAATTTCGGTCACCTTGCCCGAGAGCCCCCCCTGGGGGTAGCGCCGGGCGAGATGCTCAGCGATGACGTCAGCCTCGTAGTATTGCTTGTTCATGTAGAGAGCGAAGGCCAGGTTGTACCGGCGAGGTTCACATTGTCGATCGTCTTGTTGGTCGGGTCGGCTTTCCGCACGCCAGCCGCCGAACTCGACTGCGACACGGATGCTCGGTCGAAGTTCTTTGCCGAGTCGGCCTTGCGTACCGCGGCTTTCAGAAGCGCGATCGCGCGCTCCCACTCATGGGAGGCCATGGCCTCATCGGCCTGGCCCATGGCGTCCTCAAAGGTCAGCCGAGCGACCTCCTCGGCCTTCACGGCCGCGCTCGGGCTTGTATTTCTTGAGCAGGGCGAGCGCGTCTTTCTTGTGCGGCGAGGCGTACTTGACGACCATGTTGGCGGCGTCGACGATCCTGCGAACGGCCTCGGGCCGTTCGGCGGCGGCGTCGGCCATTTGAGCCTCGATGTTCTTGGCCAGCTCGATCAAGACTCCCAATCCTTCGGGCGATCGTTGCTCCTCACGACGGTTGTAGGTCGTCGAGCCAGCGCTTCGCCTCGTCGGCCGCCAGGGCGTACTGCTTTCGCTTGGCAAGCGCCACGATGTAGAAGTAGCCGACATTGCGTTGCAGTGCGCGGAGCTGGGGATCGGAGTGTTCCATCAATTGCTTGTAGATCCCGACCGCCGCATCGACGTTTCCCTGCTCTTCGTAGCACTTCGCCTGATACATCTGGGCGGCCAGACCGACCATCTGGGTCCGGTAGTTCTTGTACAAGGAATCGAACTGCCCGAGCGCTTCCTTCAACGTCTTGTTGCGCTCGGCCGAGCCGGCCGGATAGGTATGGGCCAGCTCGTAGTCGGCGACACCCTTCTGCAACTTGGCGTCCAGAAGCGAGATGTTAAGCTGGTCGCGTTCGGCATGGCGGGGATCCTTGTCAGTCAAGATATCCCGGGTAGTTCTTGAGAGCGGCCTCCAGAGGCTCGATCGCCTTGGCGTAGGCTTCGTGCGCCTGGGTGAACGCGGCCCGGGCCTCGGCCGCCTTGGCTTCTTTTTTCGCCGGGTCCGGTGACTCCTCGCTGAAGAGCATCGCCAGGTGTCCGCGCTCGATCAGCAGCTTGGCCATCAGCACCAGGGCATCGCGGGCCTGAGCAAGCTCAGAGTGCGCCTTCGCGAACACGTCGAGCTTGTTCCGCGCCTCTTTCAGGAGCTCCTCGCGCAACGCCAGGTCGTGGGACTTCGCGGCCTCGTCGATGAGGGTCCGGCCTTGCTCGAAATCCAGGAGATCCTTGACGTTGCCGTCAGGCGTCGGATCGGAGCGAAGCGTCTCGATGTACTCGAGCGCCTAGTCGTGCAGTCCGCGGTCCCTCAGTTCCTGCAAGAAGGGAAGCACCGTCCGCGAATCCTCGTCGGCCCGGACCGGCCCGCGGCCACTGCCAGCGCCATTACCGCCCCGGCCAGCAAAACTCCGCTCCACTTCGACTGCTCGGCGCGACATGATCGGCTCCTGATGACACCACGGCAACCCCGTCAACTCCGGCGTCCTGCTCGAAGCAGACGGGCCCGGTATGATTGCTTCGATCCTGGAGTTATAATCCCACTTAATATTTAAGACTCCCCGCCATGGGCCGTCAAGCGGCCGCGAAGCGAGCGAGGCCTCTCTTCGAGCGTTGCCGATCCCGAGTTAACTACTGACCTGCTCGCGCACGAGTTCTCCGAATAGCTCCGGTCGGCGCGTCCGGAGCATATAGTTGGCGAGGGCGCGTTCACGGGCGAGTACGGCCGCGTCGAGCGTCGCCACGATCATCTCTTCGCGGATACGCTCTTGCTGCGTACTGGCAATCAACTCGCCGTCCGGCCCCCAGATCAAGGCAGCGCCGGCGTGGTGGGGCTGGTTCTCGCTGTCTCGCGGCCAGAGCTCGACGTACCCCGCCCGCCCCACCTGGTCCGCCAGGATCGCGAAGCACGCGTTCTCCCGGGCCCGTAGGGCGTACTTCTTGAGAAAGTTGTGCGAGTAGGATCGAGCGGCCGCCTCGCTCTCGGGCGTGTCGTCCCAGAGCTTGAAACGGCCGGCGTGCGGCATCAGAATCACGCTCGGCACCTCGCAGGGCCAATACACGGGCAACCTCGGGAAACTGGTTGTCGTAGCAGATGACAATGCCAACCTTGCACGGACCGACTTCAAAGACAGGGATCTCGAGTCCTCCCTTGTAGTAGAACACCTCGTCACGGGAAAGATGCAGCTTCCGCTGCTTGCCGATGTAGCCGTGCGGGCCGACCAGGACTTGCGTGTTGAAGACAATGTCGCGCTCTTTCTCGCTCATGCCGGCGCACACGATCAGGTTGTGTCGTCGGGCGATCTCCGCCAGGCGGCGGACGCTCGGTCCGTCTGGCACTGGCTCGGCCAGCTCCCACGTGTTCGGTGTGCAATGGCCGTGGACGACCAGCTCCGGGAACAGGACCAGCTCGGCCCCCGCCGCCGCAACCTTTTCGCACCAGGCGTCGATGGAGTTCAA
The DNA here is from genome assembly GCA_963720335.1 of uncultured Planctomycetota bacterium. Lineage (GTDB taxonomy): Bacteria > Planctomycetota > Planctomycetia > Isosphaerales > Isosphaeraceae > CAVRFS01. The sequence continues at coordinate 22,486 of CAVRFS010000057.1, forward strand.
GACTCGTTCGGGTTCACCGAGGAACCCGTTCATGCTTACTGCCGCCACACGGGTCGTTCTCAAGGTTGCTCCTCTTTGGGGATTGATTGCAGAGAACGAATCAACCGGGCCTCGACAATACCAGATCGCCCAATCTGTTTGCATCAATGCGATATCTGCCTGATTCCCGCTCGCCTCAACCCCTTTTCCGAGAAGCCGTCGAAGTATCCGAGCCGATCTTGCGACCGTCCGATTCTCCTGCCACGATGGCGACGTGACCGATCAGACTTCGTCCCTTTCATTTCACGAGATCAGAAAGACGAGCGACCCGCGTGTCTCGATACTTCAAATACAAGACCAGCCAGGCTCTGGAGGCGGACGCGCAAAGATTGGGCCTGGATATTCCGCTCAGCACCGATCTGTCGCCGCTTCTGGAACCGATCACGCGTTGGCGGCCGGTTAGTCGGCAACCGGCTGGCGATTCAACCCATGGAAGGCTGCGATGGCGAGCTCGACGGCGCGCCGGGCGAGCTGACTTTTCGACGTTATCAGCGCTTCGGCGCCGGCGGGGCCAAACTGATCTGGGGCGAGGCCTGCGCGGTCGTTCCCGAAGGACGGGCCAATCCGCGCCAGCTTGTGATCAATCCTGTCAACGCCGTGGCCCTCGAACAGCTGCTCCGAACCACTCGCCAGGCCCATCGTCGAGTCGATTGGACTCGGATAATGATTTGCTCGTCGGCCTGCAACTCACCCATTCCGGCCGTTATTCGTGCGAGCGGCCGATCCTGGCTCAGCACGATCCCCTGCTGGATCCGCGGACAATCCTTGACAAGACCACAGGCGCAACCGCCGGGCCCGACACCCCGCTCATCTCCGACTCCGAGCTCGAGAGGCTGCGAGACCGCTACGCCGTCGCCGCCAAACTCGCGTTTGCAGATCGGCTTCGACTTCGTCGATATCAAGCAATGCCACCGCTACTTGCTCAACGAGCTGCTGGCCGCACGCACGCGACCGGGCAAATACGGCGGCTCGTTCGAGAACCGAACGCGGTTTATCCGCGAAGTCGTCGGTCAGATCGGCCACGAAAATCCAGGACGGCTCGTCGCCACTCGCTTGAACGTCTTCGACGGCGTTCCCTACACCAAGGATCTCAAACGGGCCAAGGGATCCCCTGCCCGTTCACCCTGCCGATCAAGTCGGCGTGGGGCACGTCCACGCATGACCCGTTATTGCCTGACCTGGCCGAACCGCTCGCCCTGATCGGCTTGCTCCGAAGAGCTGGGAGTTTGCCTCGTCAACGTTTCGATAGGCAACCCGTACGCCAGTCCCCACCTGCTTCGGCCATTCGAGTACCCGCCGCCGGATGGTTACGAGACTCCCGAGCACCCGATGATCGGGGTTGACCGGCATTTCCGCCTGACCAAGGAGGTCCAGAAGGCCCATCCCGGTCTGGCGATCGTCGGGTCCGGTTATAGCTGGCTCCAGGCGTTCGCATTCCAGGCCGGTGCGGCGAATGTGAGTGCCGGGCACACCACGTTCGTCGGAATCGGCCGCGGAGCCCTGGCGCAGCCCGACTTCGGGCGCCGGCTCCTCCACGGCGAGCCGCTCGACCATAAGCGGCTCTGCCGCACTTTCAGCTATTGCACGGCCCTGATGCGATCGAAGCACAACGACTTAGGCCAGTTCGCGACCGGCTGCCCACCGTTCGACAAAGAGGTGTATGGGCCGATTTGGGACGAGGCACGGCGAGACGCGAGTATCTGAGTACCGGCCACGGCGCCGGTGGGCGGACTCGGGAATTCGCCGTGCCTTTCCTCGGTCGAGGGCTACCACCACAGTGTAGGATCGCGTATATTCAGATCGATTGCATCCGTCGGTGCGGAACAAAGAAGATCGTCTCGGCTCTCGAGTCGTCCCCTTTGAACTCTTCAGGGGAATTATCGTGAAGCGGCTTATTGTTCCGACGGTTCACCCGTCAATCTGGTCGGGACTGACCGTTCTCGTCTTATTGGTGAACGTGTCCGCTGGTGTCAGGCCAAACCAACGAGCCGAAACCACTCACGGTGGCTCAACCTGATGGTGCGCTTGCCGTCGGAACTCGAGTCATTCTCAAAGAGGCCGGTACTCCCCTCGACGACAATGGGCGGCCCGTCCCGACTCAGAACGAGTTTGCGTTCGTTGTCGACCGGATCGAGGGCGACCGGTTGTTGGTCGTGACTCCCGATAAGAGGAAAAAAGGATACCTCCGCCGAGACCAGGTTTTCACGATGAACGAGGCAATCGCGAAATTCGACGCGGAGATCGCGAATGGACCGGGAAAAGCGACGGCACACTGGAATGCGCGGCCGGCTCCGGGTGGCCCAAAACAAGAGCGATCTGGCTCTGGCGGATTACAATGAGGCCATCCGGCTCGACCCCAACGACGCTCGATACTACGCCTCTCGTAGCGGGTTGTTGCTTGCTACAAACCAGCCGCCAGATCGCGTACTCGCCGACTGCGACAAGGCGGTTCAGCTCGGTTCGCATGAGGCAAAGGTATACTTTCATCGTGCGTGGGTTTGGATGTCAAAAAGCGATTTCAAGCGTGCCATCACCGACCTCGACGAAGGGATCCGACTCGATCCCATCGACACCTGGGCTTGGTGCCGCCGCTTCGAATGCTGGATGCAAGCCGGAAATCCCGACAATGCTCTGCGAGATATCAACGAGGCCATCCGGCTCGACCCCAACGACGCGATGCAATACGGTTTCCGTGGCACCTTTTGGATCTTCAAGCGCGATCTGAACAAAGGAATCGCCGATTACACCGAAGCGATTCGATGCGATCCCAAGGATTCGAGGAATTACTCCGCCCGAGGCAGAGCCTGGTCCAAGAAAGGGGACCTTGATCGGGCAATCGCCGACTATAACGAGGCGATCAAAGCCAACCCGAACGAGGCCATCGATTACGTGGATCGCGGCAGGGCCTGGGAACGCAAGAATGATCACGACAAGGCGATCGCCGACTACACCGCCGCAATCCGGCTCAAGCCGGATTTTGCCGACGCCTACTTTAGACGAGGGCAAGCGTGGGCCGGAAAGTCGCAACCGCGAAAAGGAGATTGCTGATTATTCCTCAGCAATTCAGCTCGAACCACGCAACGCGTTGTATCGTGGGTCGTGCGCCAACGCATGGGCAAGCCGGGGATTGCACGCCCAGGCGATCGCCGATTACGACGAAGCCGTGCGACTCGCTCCAAGAGAACCTTTGAGCTACATCAACCGAGGCATCGAATTGCAAAACGACGCCCTGGCTGGTGGTTTGCCACCGGACAGGGCCATCGCGGACTTCAGCCGAGCCATAGAGGTAGATCCGAAAGAGGCCCGAGGCTACCTCTGTCGCGGCCGGGCACTCCAGATGAAGGGAGACTTCGGCGGTGCGCTTCGCGACTTCTCCGAGATGGTTCGAATCGTGCCGGGCGATCCGCTCAGCCACCGGGTACTCGCCTGGCTGTTGGCAACCTGTTCCGACGCGCGGATTCGAGACGGAGCGAGGGCCGTTGTCCACGCCACTGAGGCTTGCAAACTGACGAACTGGAAGAGCTTCACCGCCCTTGACACGCTCGCGTGGCGCATGCGGAAGCCGGCGACTTCGTGTCCGCAGTCAAGTGGGAAGACCGAGCCATTGAGATCGTTCAATCAGTGCATGCCACGGGGGACCCGGTTAAAGCCGCGACCGCAGCGATACCGCTGAGAGAGCACCTCTTACGCTTCAAGAACAATCGCCCCTTCCACGAATAACCCTCGCGAAATCCCCCCGAGAAACCGGCTCCGATAGAATTCGGAATCACGGTTGTTACTCATTTGCTTAACATCGCGACGTCGGTTACCATAGTTTCCTTTACGGCGGCTTCGCCCGGTCCGACGACGACAGTGGTGAGCCAATCTCCCCTCGTGAAATGTCACGCCTTGGTACAAGGGAGCGTCGGAGGATGAAACGGTTTCGTGATTCCTGTCCGAGGGCATGGCTCAGCCTGGGACTGGCCACGCTCTTGCTGCTGATCGATTTCGTCTTGCCCGCGCGTGCCGGTGACGAAGATTTCGAAGCAACGGACCGATGCGCAGACGTCGGCCGCACTTGCCGTTGGGACCGAGGTCGTTCTCAAGGCGTCCGATACCCCGCTCTTCGATGAGGGCACGCTGGTTCCCACTCAGGATCACCTGGCTTTCCTGGTCGAACGGGTTGAGTCCGATCGGGTCCTGGTGGTTTCTCGGGACAAGAGCGTACGGGGCTGGCTGGTCCCGGCGCAAGTCGTGCCACTCGCTCATGCGATCGACCATTTCACCCAGGCGCTCGCGAACGATCCTCGCAACACCGACCTCCTCTGGATGCGGGGGCGTGTCTATTCTTACCAGAACGATCACGAGTGCGCGCTGGCTAACCTCAACTTGGCAATTCGTCTCGAGCCCGACCAAGCCCGGTTCTATGTCACACGCGCCATAATCTTGCTCCACAAGCAGCAGCCGGACAAGGCAATCGAGGACTGTGATCAGGCAATTGAGCTCGACTCGGCGTCGTTGTGGGCTCGCGTGATCCGAGCCAGTGCTTTGATTTCCAAAAACCAGCCTGAGCACGCCCGCCGGGACCTGGACCGTGCGCTTCGATTCAACCCGACTAATCCCTTCGGGCGAGCTGAGGGCTCATTGATCGCGGCGGGCAAGCCAGGCTCCGCCAACGGTTTGAAGGTGGTCAGCACGAGCATGCGCACCGACCCGGGCGACGGCGGCACTCAAGACAGACCAGACACGAGCCGGCCCGGCGCGCCTGGACAAGTCAAGGCGCCGGACGATGACTCCGACCCGAACCTGCGCCATCCCAAGAACCTGGGGGATCTCGTGGCCAGCGGCAGGGCCTTGCACGCCAAGAAAGAATACGACAAGGCCATGTCCGCCTACAACGAAGCCATCCGGCTTGATTCCAACTATGCCCCTGCCTACGCCGCACGTGCCGAGACCTGGGGCCGGAAGCGCTACCGCGACCGCGAGGTGGCCGACATCAGCACGGCGATCAAGCTCGACCCGAACAATGCGGCTTACCGGGTTGCCCGCGGAGATTCTTGGTCGGCCCAGGGACGGCACGATTACGCGATGGCCGACTATGACGAAGCCATCCGGATGCGCCAAATGACCCTGCCAAGTATATATCCCGCGGAAACGAATGGCGCAAAGACCTGAAGCTTAACCAGGCGATCGCCGATTACACACAAGCCCTCCGGATCAATCCGCGCTATACGGCGGCCTACATCGCTCGGGCCCAAACCTGGCGACAAAGCCGCGCCTTCGACCAGGCGATTCGCGAATACTCGGAGTTGATTCAGGTCGATCCCAACAACAGCGAAGGACACTGGGCGCTTGCGCGGATCCTGGCGACCTGTTATGTGGAAGACTTTCGCAACGGCAAGCGGGCCGTCGAGGAGGCGACGCTGCGCCTGCGAACTGACGCGCTGGCAAGACCCTGATTGCCTGGATACGCTCGCGGCCGCGTATGCCGAGTCTGGTGACTTCCAGGCCGCCGTCAAGTGGCAGACCCAGGCCATCCGATTGGTCCGTGAGAACGTCCCTTCCGCACTGCTCCAGGCCCAGAACATCGCGGGCCGGCGTGGAGTCGGTTTCGAGAATCGACTCTCATTCTACAAGAGCAACAGACCAACCGCGAATAAGTTTCAATGGCCCGCGAGAGGCATTGAGAGCGGTCGCCGGACAAATCCGGGTCCTGGACTGATGAAAAGTCCGTCTTGCAAACGCTTCGATTTCGTCGCGATCCTGTTGCGCGGTACTGGCTCCCTCTCCTTGGGGAGAGGGCTGGGGTGAGGGGCCGGCGCCAACGCCAGCCTGCTCTCGTATTTGACATCGCCGCGGCTTACTCAATGGGACCGGCCCTCGTGTGCAGTATGGGATTGATGCGAAGGTCTTGTTGAGGCCGCCCCTCACCCCAGCCCTCTCCCGAGGGAGAGGGAGCGAGTTTCCTAATCGAGTCGCGGCTCTTTTTGAGGAAAGATGAGCGCAACATAAGGATCGTGCAGCCAGCGCTTCCGATTGGCGCGGTCAACCCCAACTTTTCATTACCCCAGCCGGCTCCCACAGGATTCGTAGGAGGGAACTCTGTCTCCCGATCCGCATCTCGAACGTGATTATCGTCGCGTTGTTATATCTTTCGTCGGAATTGCCTCGGGCGCGTAGATCTGGCGTGAGACGGAGGCGAGCGATGGAGAGACGCCGTAATCATCGAGATTGAAGTTATACCGGCCGTTGATTCCCGCTCCGCTGTAACGCAGAAACATGACGTTGAGGATCACGTCACGTTGATTCTTCACCGTTCTCAACGGGGTTTCGACAAACTGAGCCAGGCTGAAAACTCCCAGCAACAGCATCGCGGCGACGACGTGCCGCGGCTTGCGGCGGCCCAAGAGTTGCTGGAATCCCCGCGCCGCGGCGAGGTAGAGCAACGGGAGCAACGGAAAAATCAAGCCCGCGTTCCCCGCGAAGATCAGGAATGAGAAGTACAACGACGGCCCGGCCCAGAGCAGAGCGAGCAGCAATCCCCGCCAACGCGCTCTCCACGCCATCAACTCGCACCCGACTCCCCAAACGAACGGAACGAGCGCGATCGACGCGCCCCAAACGAGAAAGAGGACGAATTTCACGCCGTTCCGCATCAAGCCTTCGACCATCCCCCGCCCGAATACGGAAAAGCCCGTCCGGTCGTATTCGTGCTTGGCCCTGACCCGCTCGAGATAGACATCCACCCCGCCAAGGACCCAGGCCGTCCCGAAGAACCAGCATGCGCAGGCCAGCGCGACGATCGACCCGCCAATCAGCCAGTGTCGCCAAGGTGCTCGGCCCACGCAAGACAGCCGAACCAGAGCGGAGTTCCAAAGAAAAGCAAGTCGGGCCGGAGAATCGTCCCGATCCCGAGCGCGATGCTCGGCCGATCAAATCCCCGAACTGCTTTCCCCGCTTGTAGCGCACCCCGAACCAGCCGATTGCCGGCAGTACGGCGAGCCAGACCGGATAACTCGCGATGATCCCACCATGATACCAGACGATCGCGTTGCAACTCAGGGCGAACGCCATGGCCGCGGCTAACGAGCGGGGAACAATCAGCGCGGAGAACAGGTAGTAGAACTCAACGCCCAGAAGCGTCAGACCGATGTTCACGGCCAGAAAGGCCGTCACGGGGTCCAGGCCGATCCATGTGGCCAACTTGCCCAGGAGGACGTAGCCGATGTTCCCCGGCATCGGGACGTCGTATTTCGTATCGAGCGCCAGTGAATTGATATAGAGCGGGCCATCCTTGCCCAGAAAGCTATAATCATTCAGGTAAGGGATTCGGCTCGCCACGACCCAGACGGCGAGGACGAGCAGGAACACCAAATCGAGGTGAAGTTTCGCGGGCGGGACCCAGGCGGGGTTGAACGCTCGGGCATCATCCGGGAGGGTCGCGAGCATTCCATTGCTCCTCAAGGTGTTTGGCGCGATCCAATGCCGATCAACGCGGACGGGGAGTCCCGATCGCCAACCGACGAAACTCCCACGCGCGGTAGAGCATATCCCCGCTCAGTATGGGAAGCAAGCAGACTTTACTCTGGCATGTGCGCTGGCGCCGGGCACTGGTCTCGAGCTGGCTAGCCCAGTTGGATGCATCTGGCCGCGAATCATTTGTCGCGAGCGTCCCCGTTCCGCGTGCTTTAGAGTCTCGCGATCACGGATCCAGAGCGGGTTGCAAGGCATGCACTTGCGCGGCGTGTTCGCATTCACGTCATCTGATACAAAGCCCCATCGGGGCGGGAGCGATAGCCGGGGCGTGAGCCCCGAGACGGCGAGATCCATCCGTTATCCCTCGCCAGCTTCCGAGATCGCACGGCGACGCCGTGCGATGCCGGCGGCCGGTGGACAGCCGGTTGCCATTGTGCTCCCAACTCAGGGCTCGCGCCCCGAGCTATACGATCCCGCCCCGATTGGGGGCTCAAAAAGCATCTGTGCGCCGGTCTCGAAGCGGTCGCCGCTATTCCTCGCAGGACTTTCTGACTCTTGATAGCTCCGGTTCTACAACCCTTTCGATGAAGAAAGATAGCTCTCGACCAGCATCTTGAGACCGCCGTCGACTTCCAGTCCCAGTGCCTTCCCCTTCGCGAAGACCTCCTCGGCGCCCCAGTGATTGGCGCGCTTGCTGGAGGAGCAAGAGGGCGATGGCGCGCGGCCCTCGTCGACAGTGGACCAAGACTTTGTCCGTCCCTTGGGCGTTTGCGTCGACGAAGTCACAGACCGCGGTAACGCCAGCCTCGGAGAGCGGCGCCGCGCCGACCCCGTAATGCAAGTACTTCATCCCCAACGCACGGACCTGATTCCCCTCTTCGCTGGTACTTAACGGCTGGTCGGGCTCGCCATCGTTCCGAAGATTGACAACCCCCACGTAGCCCTCCTGCTTCAACTTTTCGAGATCGGCCACGGTGGGCTGATCGCCGATTGTGATTGTCGCGGTTACCGGACGCTGGAAATTCATCGAATTCTCCTCAGGTTTCGGAATCAGTGCCGATCGGACAACGGACGCGGATGCCAATCTCCATTGAACCGAAGGTATCTCTCCAACCGTTCACCGCCAAGATGTCATCGGCCATTCAGAAACTTCGCAAGCGAGTCGACCTTGACCGAAATACCGATTCCGACGACAATACCTACCGTTCGGTAGGTTTTCTTTTCTGGTCAGGTTCGATTCCTGCATTTTTGGGGATAGACGCGTCGATGGCGGCTCCCGCGGCGACCAAATCCCGTTCGAGTACGGTCGCGCGGCATATCGCGCGAGTGGCCGCCCGGTTATTTGCCGAACGGGGTTTCGACGCGACCTCGGTTCGGGAGATCGTGGAGGCGGCGGGCGTCGCGAAGCCGACGCTTTATTACTATTTTGGCAGCAAGGAGGGATTGGCCCAGGCCTTGCTGACGGTTCCGCTCTCCAACCTGGTCTCCACCATGCGGCTGCTCGTCGCCACGGTGGATGATCCAACGCGGTGCCTTGAGCAGGTGATCGAGGCACAATACGCGTTCTGCCGCGAGGATCCGGACCGGGCCCGGTTCATTTATGCCCTACTCTTCGGCCCACTCGGCTCGGACGTGGCCGGCGAGCTCGAGCCATTCAAGGCCGATCTGTGCGGCTGGACCGAGGCGGCGGTGCGCCGGCTTGCCGAGGCCGAGATCGTGGCACGACCGCGCGTCGAAGCGTGTTGCTCGGCGTGTCGAGGGTTGATCGTGGTCTCCACGCTCGACTTCCTTTATCGCGAGATACCATTGGTCACCGACCTGGCACGTCAGCAGGTCAACGACTTGTTGCGGGGTTTTGGCGAAAAGCAATAACGAACTAACCGACTGGAATCTTGATTATGATTGTACGGCAAATTCCCAATTGGACGGCAAGGGCCATTGCCATCGTGCTGGTCGCGATGTCCGGATGCGGCGGTGCGACACCGGAGCCGGCGGCCCAGCAGGGTTTGACGGCGGCACGCGTGGTGCCGGTCACCGTCAAGCCCCTGGAACGGCGAACGGTCGAGCGGACCGTGGAAGTCATCGGCACGCTCCGGGGCTGGGAGCAAGTGACTGTGGGGTCGAAACGGGCTGGCCGGGTTGTCAAGGTCCATCACGACATTGGCGACCGAGTCCAGCCGGGCGATCCCTTGGTCGAGCTCGACTCAGTCGACGCCAAGCTCGGTGTCGAACAAGCCGAATCAAAATACCTGGGCGAGCTGGTCAAGATGGGGATCACCAAACGGCAAGCCGAGGAGTTCGTCCAGCGATACGGCATCAGCGAGGAATTGCTGAACGGACGGGTGGCCGACGAGGCCATCACCAAGGTCCCGTCGGTCGTCCAGAAACAGATCGCCACGGAGAAAGCCCAGCAGAACCTGGCTCGCCAGCGTGCACTCACAAAACGGAGCGCGGGCACTCCCCAGGAGCTCGAAGACGCCGAGAACGAGCTTCGCACCGCGGTCTCGGACTACGAGGGTGCCGTTCAATCGGCGAGGACTGTCATCGCCACGGCCATGTCGGCCAAGGTCGCTCTCAGCCAGGCCGAACAAACACTCAAGGATGTGACGATCGCTACTCCTCATCCCAAGAAGCTCCCGCCATCGTCGCGTCACGACAACCGGCTCACATTCGGGATCACCAAGCGCTCGGTCTCCGAAGGACAGATGATCAAGGAGGGTGAAGCGGTCGCCGACCTGGTGATCGAAGACCCGATTCGACTCTGGAGCCAGGTTCCCGAGCAATACGCCGAAGACGTCCGGGTCGGACAGCCGGTGCGGATCTCGACTCGCGCCCATCCCGGGATGACGTTCAACGGCAAGATCGTGCGGATCAACCCATCGGTCGAGACGTCCAGCCGGACCTTTCAGGTCGAAACGCTCGTGCCCAACGAGGGCGGACTGCTCCGTCCCGGCGGCTTCGCGCGGGCTTCGATTGTCACCGACTCGGCGGCCAAGGCCTCCGTCGTTCCCTCGGAATCGATCGTTCGGTTCGCCGGAGTAACCAAGCTATTCATCGTCGAGAACGGTAAGGCCAGGTCCATCAACGACATCAAGACCGGCAACGAAGGTCGCGGCTGGGTCGAAGTCATCAGCCAACAACTCCCTGAGACCGCGTCCATCGTCACGACTGGACAATCGCAACTGGCCGATCAGACCCTCGTCGTCGTCCGCACGCCGGATCCCCCGCAACCACCCAAGTCCACCGAAATGGATCAAGACCCGGCAGACCGCCGCGGTTACCTCGCCGGCAGCGATGAAATGATTCGGGAGTGTCGGGCAGGAAAGCCCGACCTACGCACTCGCCGAGACGTAGGTCAGGCTTTCTTGCCTGACGCTTTGACTCGGTACTAGCCGGGCGAGGTTGGCCGGCGAAGAATCTCGAAGCAATATCTCGCATTTGTGAAATCTGAATTCGCAAATCCTTTTCAATCAAAATCAATATCATGACAATATCTGAAGTCTGTATCAATCGTCCCGTCTTCACCTGGGTCCTGGTGGCGATCCCGGTGGTGTTGGGCCTATTTTCGTACGGTGAGCTGGGTGTCGACCTGTTCCCGGACGTGGATTTCCCGGTTTGCACGGTCACGACCGTGCTGCCCGGCGCCAGTGTCGAGGAAGTGGAGACCACGGTCACCAAGCCGATCGAGGACATCATCAATACGGTCTCGGGCATCGACGAGCTGCGGTCGACCACGACCGAAGGGGTGTCGATCGTGACCGTCCAGTTCCTGCTGGCGAAGAACGGCGACGTGGGCACGCAGGAGGTCCGCGACAAGGTCAACACGATCCTGGCGGACCTTCCCGACGGCACGGACCCGCCGATCGTGGACAAGTTCGATACCGGCTCGATGCCGGTCATGACTGTCGCGGTATCGGGCCGCCGCGACCTGCGCGAAGTCACGGAGATCGTGCGCAAACAGATCAAGGAGCGATTGGAAACGGTCAACGGAGTCGGCTCGATCAACCTGGTCGGTGGCCGGGTCCGCTCCATGAACCTGGTCCTCGATACGGAGAGCCTATCGGGCTACAACCTGTCGGTCGAGGACGTGCGGATTGCGCTCGCGAGGCAGAACCTGGAGGTACCGGGGGGCCGGATCGACCAGGGATCGCGGGAACTGGTCCTCCGCACCTTGGGCCGCCTCAAGACCGAGCGGGAGTTCAACGACCTGATCGTCGCCAATCGCAACGGGTACCCGATCCGGCTCAGCGACATCGGCCGAGCCGTCGATGAGTTCGAGGAGCCGCGTTCGATCGCGCGACTGGACGGCCTCAGCGCCGTCAGCCTGGTGGTCCAGAAACAGTCCGGCGTGAACACCGTCAAAGTCGTTGAGGACGTCAAGACTCGCCTCAACCAGCTCCGGGCCGCGCTTCCGCCCGATATCACGACCGAGCTCATCCGCGATCAATCGCGATTCATCAAGAAATCGATCGAGGAAGTCAAGTTCCACCTACTTCTGGCAGTCGTCCTGGTATCGGCGACGATCCTCTTGTTCATCCGAGACTGGCGAACGACGTTGATCGCGACCCTGGCCATTCCCACCTCGATCATCCCAACCTTTATGTTTATGCGGTACATGGAATTCACGCTCAATAATATCACGATGCTCGGCTTGATCTTGGCGATCGGCATCGTGATCGATGACGCCGTGGTTGTGCATGAGAACATCTTCCGGCACATGGAAGAAGACGGCATGGACGGCATGTCGGCGGTGCGCAAGGGGACCAGGGAAATTGCCCTGGCCGTGCTGGCGACCAGCCTTTCTCTGGTGGTCATTTTCGTGCCGATCGCGTTCATGGGCGGAATTGTGGGCCGGTTCTTCTCCAGCTTCGGATTGACGGTGGCCTTTGCCGTCATGATGAGCTTGTTCGTCTCGTTCACCTTGACACCCATGCTGTGCAGCCGGTTCCTCAAGCTCGAGCCGAGCCGGCCGGGCCATGCGCCACGAGCCCAAATCGAAGTCGGGCTTCGTCTACCAGCTCATCGACGGTAGTTATGGCGGTCTGCTCCGGCTGGCACTGCGGCACAAGTTCCTGGTCGTGCTCCTGACGGCCGCGGTGATCTACAGCACGGTTCCCATCGGTAAGGTGATGGGCATCTCGTTGATTCCGCGCGACGATCAGAGCGAGTACGAAGTCAGTGTGACCACGCCTGAGGGCTATAGCCTGGAGCGTTCCCGCGAGCTGTTGACCGAGTTGGAAGCCCGGCTCTGGAAACTGAAAGGGACCGAGCACGTCTTCACGACCATCGGCCAAACCGAGGGGGGCCGCGTGGTCAAGGGAGAGGGGGACGTCACGCGAGGCACGATCTACGTCCGGATCACTGACCTCGAGAAACGCGAGGCCGCCATCACGCCAAAGGGCTGGTGGGACGTCCCCGGCCAGGTGCGCCGGGTGTTCTCCGGCCCCACGTTCGACCAATTCGCGGTACAGCAAGAGGCACGCAAGTTCCTCGAGGAATATCCCGACCTGCGCGTGAGCGTGAACGACGTCTCGCCGTTCCAGGGGGGCCGGCGGCCACAGACTTTTCAAGTGAGTCTCTCCGGCCCCGACCTCAATGAACTCTCCACCTATGCCGACCAGCTCATCGCTGGATTGAAGAAAGAGCCGGGGTTCGTCGACCTGGATACCACGCTGTCGCTCCGGAAGCCCGAGGTGCAGGTGGTCGTCGACCGCGAGGCGGCCAGTGACCTGGGAGTGCCCGTCGGCACGATCGCCGACACGCTGCGCGTACTGGTCGGAGGCATGCCGGTCTCCAAGTTCCGCGAGGGGGACGAGCAATACGACGTCTGGCTCCGCGCCAAATCCGGAAATCGGACCACCAATTCCGATCTGTACCAGATGACATTTCCATCGCCGACGGTCGGGCTGGTTAAACTGGCCAGCCTGGCCAAGCTGGTCGAAGTGCGTGGCCCCACGGAGATCGAACGGCTCGGCCGCGAGCGGATCGTGACCGTGGTCGGCAACCCGGAAGGAATCGCCATGGGCGATGCGGTCGATCGCGCCGAGAAGGTCCTCAAGGCGATGAACCTGCCGCCCCAGTACTCGTACGCGTTTACCGGTCAGGCCAAGACACTGGGCGAGACCGGCTACTATTTCATGATTGCCTTCACATTGTCGATCACATTCATGTATTTGATCCTGGCCGCCCAGTTCGAAAGCTGGATGCAACCGATCGCGATCTTGATGGCGCTGCCGGTCACGATCCCATTCGGCATGCTCTCCCTGGTTTTGTTCCATACACCGATGGACCTTTATGCGATGTTCGGCCTGTTTATGCTGGTGGGGATCGTCAAGAAGAACGGCATTCTCCAGGTGGACGCCACTAACCAGCTCCGGGCCAAAGGCCAGTCGCGACGCGACGCGATCATCGCGGCCAACCACACGCGGCTACGGCCGATCCTGATGACCACCGTGATGCTGGTCGCCGCCATGGTCCCGATCGCCTTGGGCCAAGGACCAGGAGCCGGCGCACGAGCCAGCATGGCCAAAGTGATCATCGGCGGTCAGATGCTTTCCTTGGTTCTGGCCCTGTTGGTTACGCCCGTTTTCTACGAATTGCTCGACATGTTCGTGAACTTCACGCGACGCCTCGGAATTCGCTTCACCGTCGAGCCAACGCCGCGACCGGTCAACCAGCCGCACGTCCACGCCAACGGCGATGGACTTCGTGCTCGAGCCGGATCATGAGACTGCCGAGTCGTTTGCTTGAGAATGACATGAGGGGCAACGATGGTCGTGAAATCGTGCGCGTCCATCACCCAAGTCTTGTAATATGCGGTCAACATTATCAATCATAAGGGCGCGCTCGTGGCACACCCCTTAAAAATGGAGCACCCGCAAATGAAATCACGTTTGATTCGAAGCAGTTTGGCTCTCTCAGCGCTGTCTGGTAACCGTTGCCGGCGCCCGCGGCGAAGACGCGGCGATCGAATCTGAGTTCAAGAAGCTGAGCGGTGAGTGGACGGCCCCGTCAGCGGCAGGAGGCGACGTGGTTTATCGCTTCAAAGACAAGAAGCTGGAGATCAAAGCGCCCAGCCGTTCCTACACGATGACGATCACGCTGGATCCCAAGGCCAAGCCCGACAAGACGATCGACTTCAAGATCGACGAAGCACCCGAAGACGCCAAGGGAAAGACCTCGAAAGGAATCTACAAGTTCGAAGGCGATGACACGCTGGTACTTTGCTTTAGCGGCGAAGGAGACCGACCTTCGAAGTTCGAGCAAATCGGTTTCGAGCAGATCCTCATCAAGCTGACCCGGAAGAAGGCAGACGCCGCGAAACCCAAGAGCGATAAACCGGCGACTCCGAATGCTGCGAACTGATCGCCGGTGCTGAAAGTTGCGCTGCGAGCGATGATCCTCGCGCCCGCTCCACGTTTCAGGGATCTATCGACGCGAGCATACGCGCGCAACAAAAAACCGTTAATTCTTTAACAGCACCTCTTGTCTCAACCGTCACGTGGTGGTAATCTACCTTCGTCCGTTAATTAATTAACGAGAAGGTGACTGTCATGGCGCGCGCAGAGTTCCGAGTCGCTGACTGAGCGTGAGGCCCAGATCATGGATGTGGTCTGGAGGCTCGGCGAGGCGACCGCCGAGCAAGTCCGCGAGGCCCTTCCAGGCGCCCCGCACGACTCAACGGTGCGGACCATGATGCGAGTGCTCGAGACCAAGGGTTACCTCACGCATGTGGTCCGAGGAAAGGTCTACATCCATCAGCCGCTGATCGAAAGGCAGAATGCTCAGAAGCTCGCGCTTCGGAGCGTCTTGAGCCGCTTCTTCGCCGGGTCTGCCGAGGACCTGGTGTTGCGCTTGATTGAGGACGAACATCTCTCGCAGGAACAACTGGACGAACTCCGACGGTCCGCCGGCTCGAACACCGGAGCGAAACGTCGTCGCAAAGGAAAACCCTCATGAATCTGCTATCAGCGATGCCCTCGTCGTCGACCGCGCTGGCCTTTGGCTTCGACTTGGCCGTAAAAGCGACAGCCATCATGGTGATCGTGCTGCTGATCCAGCACGTGGTGGGACATCGGCGTTCCGTGCTCGCCTCGGCGGCCGCTAACGCCGGACTCGTCGGACTCTTGTTGCTCCCGTTCGCCGCCCTGCTCTTTCCCTCGATACCAGTCGCGTGCGTGCCCGGGGAAGCGACCGCACCACGGTCGAAAGCGGCGAGTGTAAGCATCCGACCCTCGATGAGCGCCGGGAGCTTACTGAGCACCCATGCCCAGGAGCCCGCTTCGTTCTTACCAAGATCCGAGGCCAAGCTCGTCCGCCGGGACATCGACAGTCCTGCTGTTCTTCCGATACCTGTTACCTTCGCCATGACTCCTCCAACCCGGTCCGCACCAATCCCGGCGACCTATTGGGCTGGCTTCGCAACAGTCGGCTATTTCATCGTTTTGTTGGCTCTTCTCGCCCGGCTGATTAACTCGCTTTGGCATGTTGCGCGACTGAAACGCTTCGGCGTAAAGGTCGACGACAGCGAATGGACCGAGGCATTGGAGCGATGGCGGACGAGGCTGGCCATCGGCTGCGACGTGGCTCTGGCCTGGTCGCCGGCCCTGAGCGTCCCCGTCGTGCTGGGCTGGCTGCGTCCGACCATCGTGCTCCCGAGTTCATTGATGCAGCCGAATCGTCATCGGCACGCCGACGCGGTGCTTTTGCACGAACTCGCCCATGTCCGACGGGCTGACTATTTCTGGAACCTGGTCTTGCGGTTGGTCCAGGCTCTCTACTGGCCTCACGTCATTGTCTGGCTGTTCGGCCGTGCCATTGCCGCCCTGAGAGAGAGGGCCTGCGACGACCTCTGCGTCCACGAGCTGGGGGGTCCCTCGGCTTATCGAGAGAGCGCTCCTGGCCGTGGCCTCCGGCATGTTCCGACGGCCGAGCCCGGCGCTCGGGCTGGCAATGGCCCAGCCGTCGAAACTCGGCCGGCGTCTGGCGCGGATCGAACGGAGCAACGGCAATGATCGCTGCCTACCACGATGGCCCGCCAGGCTCGCGATCGTCGCGATGGCGATCATTATGGGGACTGTCATCGGAGCAATCCAGCTCGTTCGAACCGAGGCCCGAGCCACAAAGTTGGACGATCATCCGACGACGTCCAAGGCGGACGCCCCGGCCCTCCCCGCGGGCAACGTCGACCGTGTGTTCCACCTCCAGGTCGTCGCCGCCGGCACGGGAGAGCCGGTTCCGGAGGCCGACGTCCGTGTCTGGATGAACTTCCAGGACGACTGGCGTCAGACCGACGCGCAGGGCCGTCTCGACATCACGCATTCCGACGGGCGATCCTACGGAAACTTCGGCATCGACGTCTGGGGCAAGGGCCGCGCGATGCAGCGCCACACATGGGGACACGACCCCAACCAACCGATCCCCGAAGGTGCGACAATCCAATTGCAGCCCGGTGAAACTCTCGGCGGCCTCGTGCAGGACGAGGAGGGGCGGCCCATCGCGGGGGCGACGGTCTTACTCTGGAGCCACAATTACCAAAGGAAAGACCCTCACGAGATGTTCTATGACCTCCGCGCCGTCACCGGCCCCGACGGCCGGTGGCAGACTTCGGGCGCCCCTGAGACGACCGGCGAACTGCTCGGCTTCCAGATCATCCACCCGGATTTCCTCAGCAGCCGAGACTACGATAACAAGGAAATCATCCCCAAGATCGCCGACCTGCGTGCGGGCAAGGCCGTGACGGTCATGAAGAAGGGCGTGCCGATCGAGGGCCGCGTGGTCGATGCCGATGGTAAGCCGGTGGCCGGCGCTCGCGTCCTCTCCACCGACAACCAACAAGCGATGTTCACCGATATCGATCAATTTGCCGTCTCGACGGACGCCGGCGGACGGTTCCGCACGCCGCAGGTCAAGCCGGGACGAATGGTTCCTCGTGGCCAGCGCCAAGGGACACGCCCCGGGAGACCAGCGCGTGAGGTCGGCACGGCGGTCCCGCAAGTCGAGATTACCTTGGGCCGAGCTCGCCCGTTCAAGGGCCGCGTGGTCGATCCCGACGGCAAGCCGATCGCCGGGGCATTCGTCAATCCCGACACCTGGCGGCGACTACCGCTGCCTGGGGGCATTCCTCTGGACCGACGCCGAAGGCCGGTTCCGCTGGGACGACGCGCCCAACGACGAGTTGATCGTCAACGTCAGCCAACAAGGTTACCGAGGGCGTCTCCCAGCAGCACGTGGCCCCATCGGGCGAGGATGTGGTCTTCACGCTCAACGCCTCCCTCAGGATTCAAGGCAACGGTGCGCGACGCCGAAACCAAGAAGCGCGTCGAAAATGCCACCGTCGAGTATAGTGCCGTCGACCCGGAGACGGGCGAGCCATCGAAATGGACGGGCATGCCCGAGTTGGGATATGAGCACCGGGGTCTTCCAGGGCAATCTTGACATCAATTTCCCCGTCACGGCCGACGCTTACAAGTTCCGCGTCCGAAGTCCGGGCTTCCAACCGTTCGTTTCGCGAACGATTCGCCGTGAGGAGAAGGTGGTGCTCGACTACGACATCGCGCTCGTGCCGGGCACGACCAAGCCCGCCGGAGCCGTCGCGACCGTGCTCCGGCCCGACGGCAAGCCGCTCGCCGGCGCCCGGCTGTTCGAAATCCAATACGGCGGGAGTCTCAACATCGAGGATGGCGTCGCGAATTTGGCCAAGGGAGCAAGAGTCGAGAGGGTCGCACCGGCCCCGACGGGACGTTCGCGATCCCTCAATACGATAAGCCCTGGTTAGTCTTCATCCTGGGCGACGACTCCTATGCCGTCGCGAACAAGGAGTGCGCTGGAGAAGTCACCCAAGATCCAGGCCAAGCCGTATGCGCGCATCGAAGGGCAATGCCGCATCGGCAGCCGGCCCGTGCCGAACCGGGAATTGGAGCTGCACGGAACGATCGGCGACGCTGACGGGCGCGTACAGGATCTTCCTCGATCAGAAGACGACGACCGATCCGGAGGGCCGGTTCACGTTCAAGAATGTCGTTCCAGCCTCTGGTCTGCGCGTTGCCGACCGCAAAGACCAGGCTACGGGGCATTTGGTCGCTCGGCGAGCCGGTCCGCGTCGAGCCTGGCAAGACGACCCAGGTCACTGCTCGGAGGCAAGGGGCGGCCGGTCATCGGCCGGGTCGAGCCACCCTCGGGCTGGACGAAGCCCATCGATTTCAACGATCGCTCGGAGGCCCACATCGAGAGCAACCGGCCCTCGACTCCCTATCCGCTGAGTCTCTTCCGCGGCAAGACCATGCGCAGACGGGCGCGGTTGGGTCGAGTGGAGCAAGCGCTGGCACCAAAGCCCCGAAGGCCACGATTACATGAACCGCCAGGTGTCCGTCGGCGCGGTCCTGCTCCCGATGGCTCGTTCCGGATCGACGACGTGCCTCCGGGAGAGTACCGGCTGGCCATCCGAGTCAATGGCGAGCATACCTATCACGTCACTTTGCAACGCAGAAGAGACTCTGGACCATTTGCCCGTATCGTTCGAGAACTTCACTGTCCCGCCCGTCCCCGGCGGGACGGAGCGACGAGCCGCTCGACCTCGGCGTCCTGCGGCTCCAGCCGCGGGTCACGCTCGAGGTCGGCGAGCCCGCGCCGGCGTTTGAGGTCACGACAGTCGACGGCAAGAAGCTCGCGCGTGCCACGGGATTTCGAGGGAAAGTTCCTCCTGATCGACTTCGGCACGTTGTGGGACATCGCGGCGCCGTACCCAGATCGCTCGTGCTGAACGAGGTGAATCAGAAGTTCGGCAAAGACCCGCGCTTCGCGATCCTCAGCTTGACCTTCGAGGCCGATACCGCCGAGACCAGAAAGTCCATCGCGGACAAGGGGGAGCCGTGGACGCAGGCGATCGTCGGGCCGCTCTCGAACCCGATCGCCTCGGCCTACGGCATCGACGACGAGAACGTCTCCACCACGATCTTGATCGGCCCCGACGGGAAAGTGATCGCCACCGGACCTCTGGAGGGAGAAACTCGGCAAGGCCCTCGGCAGAGCATTGGGGCGGCCTGATCAGTGAGCAGTCGCGGCAGAAGAATCCATACCCCTCGTCACGTCGAGTCAAATAATTGCGATGACCAGCCGAACAAAACAGGAGGACTCTTCGTGGGAATGCTCGCCGCCCGTGATCAATAATCCTCAGCCCCGCGGAAAGATCACGATCGCGCCGGGACGTGCTCGATCGGTGAAGACTCCGATCTACGAAAGGCAAGACAATGAACGGCGTTGTGTCTATTCTCACTGCCCTGCCCTGGTTCGCCTGGATCCCCATCGTGGCGATTATCGGCGGGACCGTCAGCACGGTCACGAAGATGATCATCACGCACAACGAGCGGATGGCGATGATTCGCCAAGGGATGCATCCCGATGCTGTCACGGCCAAGCCGCACGAGTACTCCGAGGTCTGACTGAGGTCGATCAAGAAAACGTGGTCAGTCAGCGTCGGCGAGGATCGGCGGCCGCCTGGGAATCCTGGGCCACGACCGGGCGGCCCGAGGAGGCGCCCGGCTTGCGATTCTGGGCCACGACTTCGCGGAACCGCTGCTTCGTCGCGGGGTCGATCGTCGATTGGTTCGCGATCACCTGGCGCGGCCCAGTTGGGGTACGTGACCACTAACCGGCTCATCAATGAGATGAAGTAGCCCGCTTCGCGGACCTGTTCCTCCAGAACGCCGCTCGATCACCGGCCGGACGGTCCGAGCCAGGGTCTTCCAGCCCAGGGAGTCGACCTTGACGAAGGCTTCGACGTTGTGCTGGATGAACGGTTCCTTTTTGCTATCCAGAACATAGGATGCACGGACGACCAGGACGATTCGCGCGTCGATTCGGGCATTACCCCGCGGGCTGACGTAGTTGAAGTACGCCAGCAGGACGTGAAGTCGAGGCGTGCGAAGGGCGAACTCCCACGTCGCCGTCGACCCCGAGCCATCGGAGCCCTCGTAGCGGTTGGGCCCGACCTTCTGAAGCTGAACGGGCGAATCGCTCAGATCTTTCCAGAGCGAGAGAGGAACCAAGGGCTCGTTCAGAAGGCTGAGATACAGGTTCCCCTCGCACGGAAAAGTGTCCGGCTCTCCCTGGCGATGAAAGGTGTGTTCGCGGATCACCTCCGCCACGATCTCGCGATGCTCGGCGGCGAGCTGGTTGAGCGGTACAACCTGTTCCGGGTCCGTGTGGCGACCCCCGAGACCGGCCTCGGCCGTCTGGTGCGCAATCCCCACGATCGCCGCCAAAGTCAGGGCGACCAGCGCAAATTTCCCAAGAACCCGCGATCGGCGGACCACCGGTGTGCTCATGAACAACTCCGTCGTTGGGTAGTCGCGGTCGTCCTCGCGGTCGCTTCCGGAGATCCTCTCCTGGCTCCCGCGCTCTCCCCTCTCCACCCTACATTAATCGGTTGATTTCGCTGCTTTCCTGACCACCTCGTCGCCAGCCGCTACAATTGCGAAATCCTCCGTCGGTGAATCCGGAAAAGACAACCTCGACCACGCAACTCTTGTTCCTATCGGAGCCAGGAAAATGCATCCATCGTGCCGCGATCGCATGAGGCTCGATCTGCGCCTACGAAAAGTCGGGGTCAGAATTGCAATCGATCGATACACGTCCAGCCAAACGTCCTGGAGCACGTCTTCCGCGTCCGCTTAGCGTTCCTTGCCGAGGAGTGACCGCACGTAATACCGCAACCTGGCTGCACTCCGTTCGATCATCTTGCCAAACGCCACGCCGTCGACGGTCTGGCACCGGAGAACCAGGACTCGCTCATAGATCGGTCCAGACAAGAACCGCCGGCGCATGGACCCAGCGTCGGATCACGCCGGAGGAAACAGACTCTCACCCATCAGCCCCTCTCGGAATGCAACGCGGAACCGGTCATTTATGCTGAGCAGTTCAACCGTGACGCGGCCGATTGCCGTGCGGCCCACCAGATACGCACCTTCCCAACGGAAATGCCGCGCCCACTTATGCCGACGCGGGTTGAACAACGGCGTCAGCTTCCGTGTCACCGCGTCCACGCTGCTAATGTCCGAACCTTTGAAAGAATTACAATAAAAGCAGCTCAAACATAGGTTGCCGGCCACCGTGGGACCCTTGTGCTTTTCCGAAATGATGTGATCGATCTCGAAGGGGGTCGGGTCGAACTCCTGGGGCATCCAGCAGTATTCGCAACAGTGCCCTGCCCGTTGCCGAACCAGCCGGATCAACGCCGCATTCATCAGCGTCTCAGGACAGGGTGCGTTTTTTCGGTTTGATTTTCAGAGTGCGGCGGGCTTTTGATTTGAGGATGCCAAGAAGCGCACCGGCCTTGGCAAACGCATGGAGTTCTTCCTTCTCGGCAGCGGAGAGGACATCCGCCTGGTTGCGGACGGCCAGATCGTGCATCCTCGACTTGTCCCGCTCACTGAACTCCACGTCGACAATCGCGCGCGCCAGGTCGCGCGGCAGCAGCCCACGCTCATCGTCAAAGACGCGAGCCAGGATGGTCACTTCGTTGTCACCAGGGCGAACAGCGGCGGTGCTCATGGCCTATCCTCTGCGTAATTGCGCTCGCAGTATAACACGACCCACGCCCCGCTGGAAATCGAAAGCAGCGCTCCCATTCGGCCGGATTGGTGCCGGTCTCGACCGTATCGGCCAACCCATCGGCCTGACCGATACGATGATCGCCGGGATCGCCCTGGAGCATGGGCTCTGGTCTCCGGCAACATGTCAGACATTCCGCGCGCGAGCAACTCGGCTATCGAGGCAGTTCGGCAACGTGAATCCATAAGCTGGTAATTAGTAGAGTCTTACGGCACGTTATGGTGGGCAGTTTGAGATTCGATACACGGCAATTTGCCCAAGCCAAGGTAGGGTTTTCTCCGTGAGAATAGCGAGGCGGCCGGCATCGACCCCAAACGGCTGGGCAGCCGCGGCATCGGCATCCGACGCTTACGCAAGACGCGGATCAATGACGCCCATCCGCAACGGCGCCGACGATGCGCGAAGTGCGGGAATTCGTGGAGTTCGTCGCCAGGGTTGTCCAGCACCAAGACGACGACCTGCGGCGGGATGGTCTTCCTGGACCGCCTCGAAAGCACCCGCGACGTTGTCACCGAGGGACGATGATAAGGGCTCAGGAGCCGAAAGCATGAATTGGCTCCTTACCGCTTATCTGTCCCCGAATGGCGTGCCCAAGGAGAGGTAGCCGTTCTGAGGGTTGGGCACATAGTTGAGGTATCCCCGTTTCGACTGCGTTCTCACCGATCACGAGGGCGTACCGCCGAAGGGCACGATTTGCTGGCGTGCAGGGCGGTTACTTGACGGGCTGGTAATTGGTGAACAGGTCAACCACGCTCTGAGGCGCAGTTGTCGTCGAAGAACAGCTTGAGGTTCCGGTCAGCCTCCGCAGCAGCGGACGCGCTGCGGGGAAAGAGGTCCTTTTCATACGCGACGAGCGCGGCTTCAACGTCACCGGGGTTGGCGGCGATGGCCTTCCCGAGTTCAGCGCCGTCGTACATTGCGAGGTTGGCCCCTTCGCCAGCGAACGGCGACATCAGGTGCGCCGCATCGCCGAGCAGTGTCACCCCGGGTACGCGGTCCCATCTGTGCTCGACCGGGAGCGCATGGATAGGGCGAGGCACAGGGTCAGTCTCACTTTCGGTGATGAGCGCTGTCAGCTCCGGAGCCCAGCCGTCGAATTCCTCGGCGACGCGGGCCAAGGCAGTCACCGGGTCGGAGAAGTCGATGCGGGCAATCCAGTCCTCCGGCTTGTTCAACGCCACGTACGCGTGCAGCGCACCATTGGCCTCGCGGTGCGCGAGGATGCCTTTACCCGGCGCAATCGCCATCAGCGTGCAACCGCCAACCGCTTCCGCGCTCGCCTTGTAACGGGTGTCGCTGTCAAACAGGTACGTCTCGATGAATGACGTGCCGACATACGCCGGTTTCGCCTCGGAAAGAAGTGGACGAACTCTCGACCAAGCGCCGTCCGCGCCCACGAGGAGGTCGGTAGTCACTGTCGAGCCGTCAGCGAAGGTCAGCACGTGCCGCCCGCCGCCGAGCGGAGACACCGCTGTGAGCTTGTGCCCCCAGCGGATCGTGTCGGCAGGAAGTGAGTCAAGCAGAATCCGACGAAGGTCTCCTCGGTGTACCTCAGGTCGACCGCCGTTGCCCTTGTCGGGCTCATCAAGCAGGACGTTGCCGTCCTTGTCGAGTACCCGCTGCGCCTCAGCACCAGCGAGGATGATCTCGAGGAACTTTTCGAAGAGTCCCGCTGCCTTGAGTGCGAGCTGCCCGTTGTATTCGTGGATATCGAGCAAGCCCCCCTGCGCTCGCGCGTTCGCCGATGCTTCCGCTTCGTAGATCGTCGCTGCGATACCGTGAACGTGGAGGACTCGGGCAAGTGTCAGCCCGCCGAGCCCGGCACCGATGATCGCGATCGGAGTATTCATCCTGATTCCTTCCTGGTTTGAGGCCGCCGCCGGAAACTCCGCAGACAGCTCTGGAACGTCATTCCATGATCTTGACCACGGCCGATGCCGGGGCCGTCCTGGTGGGTTGGACGATACATTGTTTTCTCCTTGACCGCATCAGGAGATTCTGCCAAGTTATATCGAAATCCGGCCAGCACTGCTCACGGCTGTTTTTCGGGATGATGACTATGCCAATGCCCAAAGAAAATGACGACCTGGTCGATCCTGACCTGGTGCCTCGGCCGGTGATGGCAGTGGGCAGAAGCTTCGTGACCGGTCGCCGGCGGGATGGAGGTGGACGCCCACCACCACCGCAAGGCCCAGTTGATATACATGGCGCGCGGCGTGTTGACGTGCGAGGTGTCGCAGGGTTTGTGGATCGTGCCGCCGCAGTGCGCCGTCTGGATCCCCGGCGGCACACGGCACAGCGTCAAAGGTGTCGGGGCCATCGATGTCTACGGCCTGTTTGTGGAACCGGCCTCAGCCCCGACCTTGCCGGACGCCTGCTGCACCGTTTCCGTCTCGCCCCTGCTGCGTGAACTCCTCCTTCGATGCGCCAGGTTTCCGACGCTGTACCCCGTCAAAGGAGCGGAATCGCGTCTCGTGACGGTGTTGCTCGATGAACTCGCCGCTGCGCCTGTGGAAAAGCTGCATCTCCCGATGCCTTCGGATGGCGGTCTGCGGAGGATTGCAGACGGGATGACAGCCGACCCGTCCGACCGGGCGACTGTGCATGAGTGGGCGAAGCGCATCGGGGTCAGCGAGCGGACCCTCAGTCGGCTTGTGCTTCAGGAGACCGGCATGAGTTTCGGCCGCTGGCGGCAGCAGCTTCACATCATCTTGGCCCTGCAATGGCTCTCCCAGGGAGCATCCGTTCAATCGGTTGCCACCGACCTGGGTTATGAAAGCCCAAGCAGCTTCGTCGTCATGTTCCGCAAAGCATTGGGTGCCTCCCCCGCTCGATACATGACCCAGAGGCTTGTGGGAGCCCCGCCCGCTGCTTCGGAGGCGTAACATCGTCCCTGTGGCTGCGGGGCGCTTCGTCGGTACGGAATGGAGACAGAAATGACCGCTGGTGGAAGCCGATAACGGCCAGGAACCGCACGAGAGAATGACCATCGAGGCGACAGTAGAGCTTCAGGCTGTGGGGCCTTAGCCCCGTTGCGGAGTAAGCGGCCGTGCCGCTTTCCCGCCCGAAACGAATTCTAACTGCAAGAATGGCTGCAATCGTAAATAGACTGCCGTATTCTTTACCGCCGCCGCTCGTCGCCACCGGAGGCGGTTGTCCGTGGATTTTAGAGTCAAGAAATCCGGTAAAGGAATCAATGTCAAGCACCGGCACCCCGGCGACGGGTTTCTTTACCGATCATGGCCGTGCAAGCCCGGCCAAGTCGCTCACCGCATGGGGGAACCGATAAAGGGTCGGAAACTGATTCAGACTTTCGGCTCCTGACCCCTTATCCTCGGCGTCGAGCCAATTCGCGAAGCCGAAAGTGCCGCACCAACGATCCAGCAAGCTTCCGTTGCCACGCACGCGGAAGCACCTGGGTCCGCCGTCACGGCGATTCGCGTGGATTCGGAGCCTACGCCAGCCCAGCCAATCGGCCCGGAATTGGTAGCCCAGACCGATTGTGACTGTTAACCGCGAGTACAAACAAGTTATCCACCGATTGTCCAGCAAACTGGAGCTGGAGCTGCCTCCCGAAGTCGCTGGCGAGTAAAAGCACCGCCGGGTCGAGCCGAAATATGAGTGTTGGGCGATGAAGTACCACCTTGTCACAAAGAAGGCGATAAGTCCGCCGCATATGCTTCCAAGGACGGTTCCGATCGCGGTTTCCATCGATGGTCCTCAATTCAAGCATATCGCATCCTCGTCTGGCCACGGTACTGAGCGACCGATCGAGCCGCCGATCCGGACGGGCTGCCGCTGGAGTTGTACGAGCAATAGACCGTCAAGGACCTGACGGCCTCGCGTGATACTCTTCAACCAGCGTCCTGCTCCATGCGATCCGGTCAGTCTTGAACCGCGGCGTCCGCGGGCATTGTTCCACCCATGTACAACTCAACATTAGCCGGTATGCCGCTCGATGGCACGTTCCAGACCGGTTTCCCATCGAGAAAGGCTGTCTCTTCGATATTGTTCAGCCGCGCGAAGGCATAACGCCAGGCGCGGATCTTCGCATCCTCCGACCATGCCTCCAGGATCAGGAGAACGTTGGGATTGGTCGCGCCGACGAAAGCGAACAGCATACCATCCAGGAGGCCCGCCTCGGGATCGCCATACCGGTCCAGCGGTTGAGTCAGCAGTCGCTGCTGGATCCGGCCTGGCTTTGGAGTCTGGAGGCTGACCGAGAACCGCCGGGCAATGGCCCGGGCCTGGGTGAGGCGCTGGGCCGGCGAGCCGGCGAGCCCCGGCGCATCGGGGACGGCCCGCGGCTGAAGCTCGCCCGGTGGTCGGGATGACCAGCGCCGGCCATCGCCAAACTCGACCTCGATGGTCTTCGGCGACAACGCGGAGACTTTGAAATCCCAAACCCTCCGACCTGGTGTCGGCCCCCGAAATCCCAGCTTCAGGACGGCGGCCGGCCGGCCGCGCTCACCCCAACGCCACAGGGTCCCATCAACCACGTGTGTGAGGGGATTGCTGTACCGGAGGAGCGGATCCGGTCGGAGCGGCAGCGGCGGTCCCGGCTTCCCAGCAGTATTCTCACAGACCTTGATCTCCTTGGCCAACCGCAGCATCGTCGCCAGGCGCAACGCCGATTTGTCGCGGCCCTCCGCGTCGTCCTGGGCCGAGGCGGCGGGTCCGATGAGGGCCGCCAGCAGGGCCAGGAACGATCGCCTCGTGGGCTGGCACAGATCATCAACACTGAGGCGCGGTAGTTCGTGCCTGATCGCTGTTACCGTCATGTCACCCCCCTGGAGATGTATTGAAGGCGCTCGGCAATGCGCAGCATTCTTAACGCCAGGTCGCTTCCCATCGTATCGTTTCGGGCATGCCCGCATGGATCGTGTCGGATAAAGGGGCTATTAGTGAAGTGCGCAGCAACGGTAGTGAAGTGCGCGCGAACGGTTCTATTTTTGAGATTCTCGGAATATTTTAAGTCCATTCTGGATCGTATGTTCCGATCGGATTTCATGCTAATCACGACGTAGGTGCATTAACGAGTTTTAGAAAACACCGCATTGTAATAGATAGAGACTGAGTGCGCCCGGGCACGCACCAGGTGTCCTACTGGCGAGGTTCTGTTTGATGACCGACGGAGCCCTTCTCCTGCCGATTGTCCCAGCCGATTCGTGAGTGGCACGGTCGACGGACCGACCATGATCCGAATTTTGGCGACACCACAAATTCTGCGAAACGAACCCAGCTTGAATCTGTAGGAGTCATGCCGGCTCACTTGAGAAAATGCGAAATCGGCCAAACGAACCCAATGGCAATCTGTACCAGTTATGCCGCCTCACTCGAGAAAATGCGAAATCGGCCAAACGAACCCAATGGCAATCTGTACCAGTTATGCCGGCTCACTTGAGAAAACGCGAAATCGGCCAAACGAACCCAATGGCAATCTGTACCAGTTATGCCGGCTCACTTGAGAAAACGCGAAATTGGCCAAACGAACCCAATGGCAATCTGTACCAGTTATGCCGGCTCACTGGAATCATGCGAATTCGGCAAACCGTGAACCACCCTCGTGCCCCACGTTCTGCAACCGTCATTCCCACAGTCGGGCCTGGTCGTAGTAAACGCGCAACGTGGCCACGATCCGCTTCTTCTCGTTGAGCGCGACGAAGAGCACCAACGTAAGACCCAGTGCCAGCATGATCGCCCACTTGGCGATGGCGTGGTCGAGACTGACTCGACCCATCTGGTAAACCACGTCGAGCACGAAGGTCGCCAATCCCAGCCAGAGGAACGTCTGTAGCCGGAGGCCGATCCCCAAGAAAACGCCGAGCAGCGAGCAAAGCAGCAAGGTCAGCCACGCGCCCAGGCTCTCGAATTGCCAGATCGGCATCGCCAGTGAGAGATAGATGACCATCAGACCGACCGAGCGGATCGTGTTGACCGACGAGCGGCCCAAGTTCGTGACGGTTGACCTCGGCGAACAGGATCGTCGACAGGCCGACCGGCACGAGATAGAACTGCGGATTGTCGGCGAACCTCCAGCCGAGCCGGCTCCACAACACCCAGAGCGCGCGCGTTGTAGATGACGGCCGCCGCGTAGCCCAACGACTTCCACTGAAATTGAGCGCAGGCCACTCCGTAGAACGTCGCCGCGGCAAACAGATGAAACAGGTGAACCTCATCGAGTCCTCCGCTCCAGAAGAGCTGAAGGAGCGGAAGCACCGGTAGAATCAGTGAGAAATACCGCGCGGGACGGGCATAAATCTTGCTGTGTAGCCGCTCCAGGACTTCGGCGATGCCCAGATCGAGATAGCCGAGGAGAGTCAGGATGATCGCGTCGGTCGTATGCGGCAGCTCGTAGGCCATCCGGAAATCGATGTAGGCGCCCACCATGACCGCCTGGGCCAAGTAGACCAGCCACTCGGCCTGCCATCGGGGTACGAGCAGGATTTGCAGGAGGGCCGAGCCCAGCAAGACGCCAACTCCACCGAGCGTCCAGAATCCGCCGTGAGCGCCCGGGCTGGTCGCGGCCATCAGCACGACCGTGGCCGAGAATAAGGAGCACGCGAGCGCCACGCGTTCCAGGGCCCAGGGGAGCCCCAACCAACGGGTCTCGGCCGGTCCAGAATCCTCGGCCGATCGACCCTTGACGTTCGACTCGTCGCGACGCCATCGTCCGGCCAGCGCCCAAAGCGAGAACGCCGCCAGAAGCACGCCGATCGCGGCGCAGATCGTCTGCTGCCCGACCACCGTGAAGCCCAATCTCTCAACAACGACGATCGCTCCGACGCCCCACGCGGCCGCCCACGACAGACCTCCCGCGACCCCGGCCAGATACCACCCGCACTCGACCGCGGTGAGGCCCAAGGTCACCGCCGCGATGATCAGCGTCAAGACAGTCTTCGGCTCCAGGGCCCCCTTGTGAACAACACGGCGAGCACCGAGAGGATGCAGGTTTGGTACGAAAGCACGCGGGCCAGCCGCGCCGAACGGAGATCGCCCAGCCAACCAAGCTCATGCCAGCTCTCACCGCGTGTGTATCGTCGCACGAGCTGCGCCGTCGCCAGCGCGGCCATCGCCGTGGCCAGCGGATAATAGAGTCCGGCCGTCACGGCCCCGTGCGCCAGTGGCGAACACGAGACGCCCAACCACCAGAGCACGACGACGCTCAACGCATGGAGTGCAATGACCAATTGCTCGGGCTCGTCAGCGATCCAGCCGTGCGGGTCGGTACCCTCCGCCACCAGGACTGCGCCAAGAAGCCCGAGCGTCGCCACCAGGGCCCACCAGTCGACCGACAAAAGGCCCAATCCGGACGGACGTTCCAAAATGATCGCCGAGCCCATCTCCAGGAACACAACCGCGATCGCCAGGATCGTAGCGAGCCCGAAAAGAGCCGACGCCCAGCCACGAACGACCGGCGCGTACCCTACATCAACCACGCCCAGACGTTGACAGATCGCCGGTTCGAACGGCCGCACCACACGCTCGATGACGAGAAATGCCAGAGCCAAGGTCATCCCCGCCAGACTCAAGAAACAGAGCGAGCTGACTGTCGGGGCAATCCACGCAACAACGCTCCAGGTCAATAACGCCAGGCTCAGGTGAAGGCACTCGCGCGCTGCGGATATGCCCTGAGCATCAACAAGGCCAGAACCGCCAGACATGGCGGAAACCACGACAGGGCTGCCCAGGATGTCCCCACCTCGAAACTGAGATCGACTCTGAGAAAGACGGCGATCAGTGCCGCCACGATCGACGAATGGAACAACGGGAACTCGTAGTCGAGCGGAGGTAGACTCAAGCCATTGCAAATTGGCGACTTGAACCGCTGGAGCAATATGCCCAACGCCCAGAGCACGAAGGCCGCTGTCGTCACCGACTCGATCAAACCGACTCGTGAAAGCGAGGACAGCCAGGCGAAATAGCAAGCGGCCCCCAGGGCGAGCACCGTCCCATACAGCCATTCCACGCGAGGCCGGCTCTTGACCATGAGCAAGAACGAAATCGCCACCAGCGCCAGCACCAGGGGCGAACGATCGGACAGAAGAACGGCCACCCCGGTCAGCACGATCGCCCAATGATCGAGCGGCGAGGCACAGGCCTTCATCCAGACATTCCGCGTGCGACTGCAGAGAAAGCCGATCGTCCAGAAAACGATGGCCTCGATCACCGCGACCAGGCCGAGCACAAAGGCCATCCTCGGATCATTCTGGCCCACGCTGAACAGGATCAGGTAGGTGGCCGCCACGAAGTGGAAAACCGCCGCGTAAGTCAGCTCGGCTCTGCGCCATGTGTACGCGAGCAACATGGTTACCACGGTGTTAGCGGCCAGCGCGACCGTGCAAAGCGGATAGGCGTCACGGGCCGAGTATTCGCGCCCCAAGGGAGAGAGCCAACACACCGGCTGTGAGCACAAAGGAGGTGTTGAGGCAGGGTAGAGTGTAAAACTCCGACAAATCAGACCGACGCGCCGCCACTCCAACTCCCCAGAACGTCAGCGCGACCGCAGCCGCGGTGACCGCGAGCCAACCGAGCGGCACACCCGAATTGCTCCAGTGCGATGTCCAGTAGGACAAAACGAGCACGCCCGCCACGAACTGGGCCAGGCCCAGATAAACCAGCACGATTCGTCGCAGATGACGGGTCGTCAACACGAAACACGCCGATCCCACGAGAAACACCAACCCGCCCGACCATCTTGTGTCGATCTCGACCACACCGAACCAATCGGCGATCAGCGTGACGGCGATCACGAATCGCGGGATGGCGCTCGAGAAAAGTTCCCGCCCGTCGAGAATCGACCGTGCCATTGCTTTCGCTTGTGACAGGTTGCAGCTTGGCCCAGTCCGCCAGGAAGTGGAGGCCCTCGGCGACCGCCAGCGCGGCCAGTCCGTCGAACATGAAAAGTATGCCGAACGCAGGGGCGGGAAGCGTCGTCCCACCCGCCGCCAGCACCAATCCGCAGATCGTGAATTCAAGAAAGCTGACGAGTGCCAGGTAGGCCCAGATCGTCCGCGGCCACTCGCGATTCAACAGCACGGCCAGAAGGCCGACAAGGACAAACGCACCAGCAGCCGTGAAGGAGTTCGCTCCCTCCCACCCAACGTGCCACGTCGCCGCCATCAGGGCCACTGGCGTCAGCAAGATCGCGGCATGCAGCCACGGAAGATCGGTAGTCCTCCGTGAGATTGACCCGCCGCAACAGCACACGAATCGTCCAGAATCCCAGACCAAGACCGGCCGCAAGCAAGGCCTGGTCGGCCAGCGTGATCCCCGAGAACAAGGTCGAGCCGAAGTAGGCCGCCGCCGTCATCGCGGCGATGGCCAGGTATGTGACCCACGGTGCCGCGAAGGCCCAGACCGCGAAAAGATACAAGATCGCGTAGCCCGATAGGCAGATCAAAGCCGCCACCGGCTCGAATGTGCTCGCCAGACACGCCGCGATCGATAACGGTACACCCAGGTAATGGCAGTGCCTCGCCAGTCCGCGGTCGTTCCAGTTTCTGGTAATCCAGATCGATAGCGAGGCAAGCGCCGTGCTCGCGACAAGGGCGGGGATCGCGCGGAACGGCCAGGGGAGATGACCGGGATAATGCAAGGCGGTTCGTACGATTTCTTCGATGAGATGAAGACGGCCGGCAACGAAGAATCGGATCCCCAACCCGGCGACGGCCAGAGCACCAGCCGACAGGTAAAGAAACGCCGGATGTCGCAAGTTGCGAAGCGAGGTGGCATAGAGGCCCAGTCCCAGAACGGCGACCGCGATCAGGTTTCCGCTGTAAAGGGACGAGGCAACCGGCGGCCGTGCCAGGGCCACGGCGAAGGCCAGCCCCGAGAGCACGTAGCCGGCGAACCGGAGCCAGGCCAGATGCTGAGCGTCGGGTTCATAAGGCATCAATCGCCGCGCCGCATGAATGAGCGCGATGGCGACGGCCATGAGCGGGACGCCATAAAACGGCGGCGCCAGCCGAAGGGCGTAGACCCCGGTACGCACCAGGCAGGCCACCAGTGCGAATCCGAGCAGACCCAGGACCAGGTAGGCGAATTGGCGGTGCTCGTCGTCGGTCGAGCCCCACCGTCGAGCACCGAGAGCCCAGACCGCACCCAGGAAGACCAACGCCGGCGTTTGAAACGCGGCAAACTGCCAATCCCAGGCGACCGTTGTGCCGCTCGACGTCGCCGCGCTGCCGATGCTCAAGAGCAAGAGCGTGGTCGACAGGAATCGTGCGCCGGCCCGAGGCGCAAGTATACCGCTCACACCACGCACCAGCCCCAAGAAGCGCCAGGGCATCGATGGCGAGCACGATCAGCCGGGATGGGGACGGCTCCAGCAGCAGCTTGAGCTCTCCGGCAAGCATGAAGTGGATTGGAACGACGATCAAGGTGGCGACCAGCATCATCCGGCCGGCGCGGTCGGCTCCCCAACGCACCAGCCCCACGCCGAAGGCGGCGAACAGCGCGGTCGCGATCAGGGCCAGCGTACACTTGCCCAGCGGCGACCAGAGCAAGGGGCCAAGGACCAATCCCGCTCCGACGGTCGAGCTGACCACGATGAGTAGCACGGCCAGGCAGAGAATCAGCTTCTGCCAGTGCTCTTCAAGGAATGCGCCGGCGAAGCTCGACCAGGATAGAGGAGGAGGCGGCAGAGCGACCCCGCGCGACCTCGATCCATCCGCGGAGTCTGCTTCGGCATCCGTCTCGTCGACGGATTTCCCCGTCAGCCGCTGGACATTTCGCCGCAGTTGGATGTGCCGAATCCATTGCGGCCAACTGGCATTCGCCGGTTGCAAGCGGCTGAGCATCTCGTAAAACGACAGCGCCTCGTCAAACTCTCCCAGCCGTTGATGGGCATAAGCCGCGATCGCAAGTGCGCCGGTTTGCTCGGGCCTTGTTTGCAGAATCTGCCCGCAGACTGCGATGGCATCGCGATCACGTCGCTGATCTAAAGCCGTGCGCGCCTGGGCGAGCCACGTGTTCAGCTCGCTTTCCTGTCGGGCTTGCTCGGCTTTGCGTTGCCGGATTTCGGCCCGCCCCGCTTTTTCCGCTTCGAGACGTGCGAGCTCGGCCTGAAACTTCGGGAACCGCTTCGCCGCCTCGACGCAAACGCCAATCGCTCGATCATCTTGTTCCAAGTTCCAGTTGAGTGACACAAGCAACTCCCACGGCTTAATCCGCGAGGGATCGAGCTCGCAGGCGTGCTCGGCCCATACCAGAGCCGTTTCCGGTTCACTTTTGACAAGCATCATCGCCTGCTTCATCGCGGCCTGATAACAGCCCTGGCGCTCGATGGCGTCTCGCTTGCTCTGACTCTCGGCGACCACCGTCGCATAGGAATCGGCGGCAATCAGTCCGCGATCTTTTAGCTCCATCAACCTCGCGAGCAGGTATTCGAGATGGGACAGTTCGTCGCGGTCGGCGGCCGACAGCAGCGGCTCGATCGTCAGGGAATCGGGGGACATGGTTTTGCCACCTTCGCCGAGCGGCTTTCGAGTGAGATGTTAGCGCGATCGCAGCAGCACGATCGACTCGCGGTGCAATTCTTCGTCAAGTCGATCCAGATTACCGAAATGAGTCTCAGCGTCGTCGAACCGGCGATTCTGATCCTTACGAACTTGGATCGCCTTCAGATAGGCTCGGAACTGAGGGAGCCGCGTCGGCGACGTCATCAAGTGATAAACCAGCAGCCAGCTCTCGGCGTAGCTGAGTATCGCTTGATCCACCGAGCGGCCGAAAGACGCTCGCTCGTCGATGAGAAGATCCTTGACTTCGACCCATTTCGTCCGGCGCTGAACGTGCGCCAGAGCGTCGAGTCGCATCAGGTTGATTTTCCCCGGTTGGCTACGACCATGAAGCGATCGCGTTTCGGCGTAAGTGCCCAGCCCTTCAATGATCGCGCGTGGGACATCACCCTGGCGATTGAGCAATCCCGTGTTAAACGTTAATTGATGCGTGCATTCGTGGGCCAGCGTGCTGATATTCGACTTGGCCGCCGGATAGAGATGCATGGGGACGTTACGGAAATCGAACAGCGCGAGCCAGTTCTCGGGACGCATGTATACTCCAGGAATGTCGGTCGACACGCCGGGAGTCATCTTCATGTACGGACGCTCATCAAAGAAAACGACCAGGGTCAATCGCTGATCGGGTAGTTTGACTTCAAACCCTCTGGCGCGGTAATGGTCCAGATAGTCGAGGGCGATCAGTTCGCAGTCGGCCAGCGTGAGGTCCATGAACGATTCCGTGGCATCGCCGACGGCCTGAAAATGGGCCGAGCGAACGACCCGAATTGGACGGCTCGTGACCTTTCGGACGCGGGCCTCGGCTTGCTTCAGTTCGTTGTCGGCCTCGTCATCCGCGTAAGAGCCGGGGGTTAAGATCTTGGGACGCCAGGCTCTGTCGCGGAGCAAAACCGAGACTACTGAGCGTGGCCGCTCCCACGAGCGATCTCCTGAGCCACGCACGACGATCGAATTGGTTCTGATCGGTCCGGTCCTGAATGAATCGTCTGGACATGTCTGCGTCTCCTGGTGAATCAAGGTTTCCGTCGAGTTCTTGAACCCCCATTGATGGATCGTGCAACGTCGCTAAAACACTGTCGACAACTGAGAGAGGCCTTTCGGGGTCAAGCCGGCAAGATAGATTATCCCTCCAGGAGGGGACCGATCGACAGTCCGTCTTTCTGTTGATGATCATTTCTCGCCGTCGTGTGCCACTGTCCGGAACGACGGTAGACCTTGGGAGCGTGGTCGGTTCGAAGTTATAATGATTGGATGAACACGGTGCGAGGCCTGTTCCAACTGATGAGATGAGATTGAGTCACGAACGCGAGCGAGGGGACCTATCGATGAGCGGGAGCGATGATGGCTCGATCACAGGCTGGCTGGGCAATCTGAAAGACGGCGACCAGGCGGCGGCCCAACCGCTCTGGGAGCGCTATTTTTCCAAGCTGGTGGTGGTGGCGCGAGGGAAGCTGAAACGAATGCGCCGGCTTGCCGCCGATGAGGACGAAGAAGACGCAGCCATCAGTGCGTTCAACAGCTTTTGCGCGGGGGCCGCGCGAGGCCAGTTTCCGCAACTGGCCGACCGGGACGACCTCTGGAAGCTGCTGGTCGTCATCACGGCGCGGAAGGCGATGGCGCAGGCGAACCGGCATGGACGCAAGAAGCGGGGAGGTGGCCGGGTCGTTGACGAGGCCACGCTCTTCGGGGGTGACTTCGACGGGAGTGACGGCTCGATCGCCGGTCTCGAGCGAATCGCCGCGGATGGGCCATCGCCGGAGTTCGCCGCGATGATGGCCGAACAGTGCCGGCGACTGCTCGACTCACTCGAGGACGACGGACTACGCCAGGTCGCGATCAGCCGCATGGAAGGCTACAACAATGACGAGATTGCCGCCCAACTCGGATGCGCGCGCCGGACGGTCGCCCGGCGGTTGGATCTGATCCGCAAGACCTGGCTGGTTGACCAGGAGGTATGCTGATGCCGGGCGACCGCAGTGCGGAAGACCTATCCCTCGGGCTCGATCAGGTCCGGCTCATCCATCGGATCTGCGAAGACTTCGAGCACCGCGTTTCCCGATAGCGACCGGCCTCGGATCGAGGACTTCCTTGAAAAAGCCGGCGGTGACGTCCGAGGTAAGTTGCTCGAAGAGCTCTTGCTCCTCGAGCTTGAGCTCCGCCGCAATTACGGTGAGACTCCGTCGCCCAGTGAATATCGTTCACGATTCCCCGACGAAGCCCGGCGGGTCTCCGCGGCCTTCTCCCTGTCCGCGGAATCGCTTTCCCCACCGGCCGGTCACGCCACTGATCCGGACGCAACACGTCCATATCCCGGTAGCGTCTCGCCGCGAGTCTTGGCTCGAACGGATCAGGATCCAGGCGCTAGTCCCAACACCAAACGTCCGCTCGATTCCGTAGGGAAGTATGAGTTACTCGAGGAGATCGCCCGAGGCGGCATGGGCGTGGTATTCAAGGCCCGAGACACCCGTTTGAAGAGGTTGGTCGCGCTCAAGATGATCTTGTCCGGCCAGATGGCCACCGCCGATGAACGGGAGCGGTTTCGCCACGAGGCCGAGTGGGCC
Source organism: uncultured Planctomycetota bacterium (assembly GCA_963720335.1). Taxonomy (GTDB): domain Bacteria; phylum Planctomycetota; class Planctomycetia; order Isosphaerales; family Isosphaeraceae; genus CAVRFS01. The sequence goes on from CAVRFS010000057.1 coordinate 58,670, forward strand.
GGTAATCTCGACCACCCCAATATCGTGCGAATCTTCGAGGTCGAGGAGTTTGAAGGGTGTCCCTATTTCATCATGCAGCTCGTCGACGGCGACAGCCTGGCCAAGCAGATCAAGAAGAAGGAACGCGAGAACGCACCGTACCAGCCGACGGTGGCCGCCCGCCTGATGGTAACCATCGCGCGCGCCGTGCATTACGCTCATACACAAGGCTTCCTTCATTGCGACCTCAAACCTTCGAACATTCTGGTCGATCGCGACGGACGACCTCTCGTCACCGATTTCGGACTGGCCCGACGGACCAGCGGGGATAGTTCCTTGACGATCAGCGGCGCGATCCTGGGAACGCCCAGCTACATGGCCCCCGAGCAGGCCACCGGCTCACGAAAGGAGCTGAGCCCGGGCACCGACGTCTATGGTCTGGGTGCAATCCTCTACGAGCTACTGACCGGCCGGGCGCCCTTCCGCGCGGGCACGATCATGGAGACCGTCGTTGACGTCCTCGAGCGAGATCCGGTGCCTGTGCGCCACCTACGCCCGGAGGTTCCCAGGGAACTGGAAACCATCTGCTTGAAGTGCCTGGAAAAAGCGCCGCACGATCGCTACGCCTCGGCCGCCGCGCTCGCCGATGAGTTGGAAAGGTTCCTCCAAGGTGAGGTTATCGATGCAACTTCCCTCGTCCCACGCTTGCGGCGCTGGAACCGTCGTGAGCCGGAGCTGGTGGCTCGGCTCGGCGGACTCGGCCTCATCGCCCTCATCGCTCACTTCAACTACCTTTTCCTCACCGATGCACCCGACTTCTGGCTCCATTACCAAGTTGAGGGAGTCCTGGGTCTGTGGGCAGCCTCGGCCTTAATCTTCCAGATGTTGCTGCGCACAGGATGGCGGTCCGAACACGTTCGCGTCTTGTGGTCGGCCGCCGATATCTTGTTCTTGACTCTCGAGCTCAAACTGTTCGAGTCTCAAGAAACATCCGGAATCATGGGCGTTCCGCTTGTTAGGTTCGAAACCACGTTGCTCGTGGGTTACCCATTGATGATCGCCGCCTCCGGACTCTGGTGGCGCGTCAAGCTGGTCTGGATCACGACGCTGCTCGCAACGATTGCCTATTGTGGACTCTACGTGGACGCGGCCCTGTCCTGGCACGACGGCCATGCATCCTGGCAGCCAAGTCCGGACATGACGCATTCGAACATCTTCCTGGCTGGTTTGGTGTTGACCGGCTACGTCGTCGCGCGACAGGTGAAACGCATCCTGCTCCTGAGCCAGTATTATGAACACCGGCCATCGCCGTGATGGTTGACAATACCTTTTAACCACGGAAACCACGGAAAACACGGAAAGAATTCAATATATAAAATAATAAAGCATTTTACATTTTTTCCTAAAACTTTCCGTGTTTTCCGTGGTTAGAAAGCATTGAATCTCCCAGAGTGTGGAGGGTCCGAGGAGCAAACGCGGCGCGTATGGTCGATATCGGCTCGGATCTGCTGGAGCAGTTCATTTAGGCTCGAAAACTTTCGAGTGCCTCGCAGTCGATCCAGGAAGTCGAGCTCAACCGACTTGCCATAGAGGTCTCCCGCGAAGTCGATCAAGTGGGCTTCGACCTTGTGGGCATGCTCGCCGAAGGTGGGATTGGGGCCGATGTTGCAAGCGGCCGGCCTCGCGGGTGCTTGCCCTTCAATCCACGCGAGGGCCGCGTAGACGCCGTCGGCCGGGATCAGAGTGTCGATGCCCTCGAGGTTGATTGTCGGAAATCCCAGGCCCGCGCCACGACCCGCGCCACGAGTGACAACCCCCCGAACGCGATGAGGCTGTCCCAAGAATCGAGTGGCCTCAACGACCTGGCCCTCGATGATACACTGGCGAATCAAGGACGACGAAACCAGACGATCGTCGACGATGGCCGCCTCGACCACCTCGAAATCGATGGCCGCCTCGGCACACCAACGGTCAAGGCTACGGACATCTCCCAGACGGTCGTGTCCGAAAGCGAAGTTGGGCCCTTCGACCATTCCCCGCGCGCCAAGCTGCTGGCGGATGACTTGATCGAAGAATTCACGAGCGGACAGCTCGAGCAGCCACGGACCGGTACGGAACACAGCGACCTGGGTGGCACCGGCCTTCTCAAGCAGTTGGATCTCACGGGCCGGCCATACCAATGGGACGGGAACCTTATCCGGCCTGAAGCAGGGCGACCGGGTGAGGATCAAACGTGATGGCCAGCGCAGGCACATCCGCGAGATCAGCCTTGACCCGGAGACGACTCAAAAGTCGCTGATGGCCGCGATGGACCCCGTCGAAGTTGCCGACCGTTACATAGGAGCCTCGGGCTTCCGCGGGGAAGTCACGAACGTTTTCGATCGTGATGACCAACATCGATCCCCATTGCTCGAGCCCGCGGACCCACGCATCCAGAGCGGATCGCCCGCGATCAATTGACGCCGGAACGGGCGCGATTATCGCCTCCTGGAGACGAGCCGGTCAATCCTGAGCAGGACAGGCCAAAGACAGGGCGCGTGTCGATCGCCTATGATATTCCAACCACACTTTTGGAGGTAATTCCGAGACGATGAATGTTCTGTTATTGGGCAATGGGGACGAGGAGCACGCCTGGGCCAGTTGGCTGCTGGGACAGACCGAGCATCGCCTTGACGCGGCTTTTCCGGGCTTTGCCGATCCCGCCCTGGCGGGAGTGCCGGCGCCGCGGGACCTGGACGACGCCTTGGCCAGGGCTGATGTGCAGGTGGTCATCGTGGGTGGTCCCATCGATTCCCGAGGTGAGGCGCTGCGACGCGCCGCGGCCGAAGGTCTCGCCATCATCTGCCTGCACCCACCTGGCGACGATTCCGAACCCTATTACCAAGTGACCCTGAGCCGGGAGGAAACAGGGGCGGTGATCGTGCCCGACTTGCCGCTCCGGCTCCATCCCGGTGTCGATCTGTTGCGGAAAGCTCTCGAAACGAACGAATTAGGGGCGTTTCGAAGTCTGCGACTCGAGGCACCTTGCCAACCAGGCCAGAACCTCGTGCGAGAAACGTTCGCGCGCGCCGTGGATGTGATTCGAGCCCTGGTGGGTGAGATCGAGGCCCTGACCGCGACCGGCGACCCACCTGGCGAAGATCCTGATCTCGAGCTGGTGGTTCAACTCCGGGCGCCTGTGGGACGCCGGGCCGAACTCCGCGCCTGGTGCGGCACCTCGGAGCCAGGCCGGCTCACGCTCCAGGCGGTGATGGGATCGTTGACGCTTGAGTTCGAGACCAGCCTCGAGCGGCCGCTCCGCCTGATCCGCCGCGAATCGCAGCAGCCGGAACAAAGCACGAACTTTGAGCCCTGGGACAAACACGCAGCCGTCTTTTCGGTCTTGATCGCATCCCTCGGCCGCCGCGCCGTCTCGGATCTCCCCTCCCCCAACATCCACGATGGCACCCGAGCGATGGAGCTGGTCGAGGCGACCGCACGGAGCCTGCGACGCGGCCGAACCGTCGACCTGTACTATGAGCCGATCAGTGAGGAGTCCTCATTCAAATCCGTGATGACATCGACAGGATGCATGTTGCTGGTCGGGTCGCTCTTCGCGGTCATGCTCGCCTTATCCGGCCCACCTCTGGGCTTCAACTGGACCATTTACATCGCGTATGTGATTCCGCCCATCCTGGTGATCTTCGTAGTCTTGCAGATGCTTCGCTTTGCGCTCCGGACGCCGAAAGCACCGGAGAACGGCGCGAAGGACGCAGTCAAATCGAGCGGAACCGTGCCCCTCGATGGAGAGTAGACGACGCCGGACAAACCGAGATAAGACGGGTGCGGTCAACTCGCAGGAAGAAAGACGCTCCGACGGAGGCTCATGTCGCCTTGGTCGATCCGGCGGCGGGAACTTCGCCCGGGTGTTCTCGGAAGCTCTCGAAGCTCTGCTGGAACTTAGGAGCGAGCTCGTCGAACCGCTTCGACTCGACAGTGTATTTGACCTCGTAGTCGAACCGGAGGCCGCGGAACCGCCGCTCGATAATGGTCATCGAGAACGGACCGCGGCTGGTACGTACGATCGTCTCGAGAGCCTGGACCTTGCCTTGCGAGACGACCTTGCAAGCGAGAATCTCACACTTGGGGTCTTCCCGGCGCAGATCTTCGGGCAACTGTTTGGCCAGCTCCTGGAGGTCGACCTTTCGATGAGGATGGGCCAAGACCAGCAGATTGTCGGACCAGACACCGTGCGACGGGCCGTTGGCAAACAAAAGGGCAACCTCACTGGGTGCCAGGACGGGACTCCAGCCCGTGGGCAGGTCGACTGCGAATTTGTACTCGCGCTGAATCCATCGATTCGAGGTCTTCGTGAGCAGATCAGCGCCGGTGTTCGGGGTTGAGAAGCTGGTGGCGATGATCAAGGCGTCGAAGGCCGGGCGAACCTTGGCATAGACCGAGTCCTCGGCGTTGAGGATGAAAGTGTAGAGCTGCCGGTTGGCGATGGTTCGAACGCTGACTTCGCGCCAGAAGCCTCCCGCGTCGGGGTGGAACTCCCAGATCGTCTCGAGCCGCTCGCCTCGGGCATCCTTGATCAGTCGGTTCGCGGCCAGTTTGCCGCTGGGACGGCCATTTTTCTTGGCGGTCGTGTCGATTCGGGTTCGATAATCGTCCAGGCTTTCCGGTGCCAGACCCAGCTCGCACGCCGCCACCCCGGGTCGTCCAAATTCCTCTTGCGGAATGATCGCCACGAACACCCGATCCTCCTGCTCGTGCTCGGCGATCGTCCAGGCCTTGGGGATCTTGGTCGTCACGCCGTACTTGGGTGCCTCGAACGGCATTGTCGGCGGAAGATCGGGCACAGGGTCGGCGGTGCCCAGGGAAAGCAGCAATAGCAATAGCGTTCTGGCCATGGCTCAGGTATTCAACTCAAGAAAGGATGCATTGGGGACCATTGGAATTGGATTAGAATCCCAAAACGGGCTTTCAACGAACAGTCTTCACGTTGATTGACCTCAACGATCGCTTATGATCTCGACGATTTTTCGCGCGACGGCCAACGGTTCACCGCCTTTCTCACATATCACGGATGTAATCAGCCGCATAGGACCGAATCTGCTTGCCGTTCAGCACGTGGAATGTGCGCAGGCGTTCGAGGAGCTGGCCACTGAATCGCTTCAGTGGCAGATGGACGATCTTGCGGCCAAATTTTCGGGCCAACCGCCTCCAGGCGGCCGGTGGGATTCTCGGGCTGACAACCGCGACATGCCGGTCCTGGCTGTGCAAGAAAGCCGCGGCGAGTAGCCGTTCCTCCAAGGTGTCGGTGAAGTCGAAACGCGGGTCGACCCAGACGTCCGGGATGGCTCGGGGCGGAAAGATGAAGAGGGCGCCACCGATACTGCGCCTGGGCAATCCCGGGCCCGACCAGGTTCTTCATCGGATCGGTCGCATAAAAGGCCAATGTCGATTCCTCGGCGTGCTCGGCGTACCAGGTCGTTCGGTTGGTGTACAGCTCGGGGTCCGCAGGCAGATCAAAGAGGAACACAACGGTGTCGATCGAGCCCCGGCTCGGTGGCACGACCTTGACGTAGAGTTCGCCTTTGTGCCAGTTCCGCAGAGTCTCCCTGATATCGATGCCGTCGCGAACGCTGGTGGTGAACTTCTCGGTACGCGCCAGGTCGGCGCCGATCAATGCCTTGGCCTGGTCGCGCACGTGGCGGTGAAAGCTCTCGATCCGGTCGTCCTCCGGCGGCCAGGAGCACATGCCGAACGGGTCCCAACGCTGCCGCCAGCGGGTCTGCTCCTCCTTTTGCGGCCTGGGCCGCAGCTCGCAGGTCCGCCAGGAGAGCGACTGGCCGGGTAGCCGGCTGACCATCGGCCCCATGCCCCAGAGGGGTACCTCCGCCTGGTTGATCCCCATGCGCACCAGGCCCGGCTCGTCAAATCGCTCCGAAGGATCACCCTCGTTCGACGATCGCGTGAGGATACTCGCGGGCCGTCTCCGCCAGAGCGAGTGCAAAGTCATCGCCGGCCGTCTGCTGGGCGGCCACGATCAGCGTGTACAGGTCGGGCGTCAGCCGGCGGTCGACGAGCGACAGGTTGCGGATATAGCGAAAATAGACCGAGAGCAGGTGCGGCGTGATCCGCTGGGCGATTTTGGGATGTTTCCGCCGCAGTCGCTCGCGGGCGTCGAGCACCAGCTCCTTGACTCCATCGACCGAAAGGTTGTCGTCGGGCGTGAGCTCGCGTCGACCGCGCTCGTATAACGCCGGTAATGTAAGGCAGCTCACCCAACACGAAGATCAGAGTGCGCGGATCGACACCGAAGGTCGACATCGGTGAGAAGAACGTCTCAGGCACCGGCGGCTCGGGACGACTGTGAAAGGCATCGCGAATCCAGGGCCAGTCCAGGATCGAACAGACGAAGAGAGTCAAGCGGTATCGCGAATCCAGCTCGCGGAGCCGCGCAGCCATCCAGGCGATGCGCTCGGCGTTTTGACCGGGGACCGGAGGGGGGACCGCCGCCAGCAGCGCGGCAGCGAATCGCTCGGGGCTCACCCGCTTCAGCGCGTACGGGTCGGGGAAAAGGCCCGTGATCGGCACGAAGCGCGGCGCCTCCAGATCGATGAACTCTCGCGCGATCCGTTCGCCCCGCGCCGTCCGCAGCGCGGCGATGACTCCCTGGCAAGGGTCGATCGGCACGTAGCTGAAACCGAGCTCCGCTTCGTCCGGGCCGCCGTCGGTCTCCGCATCGCACTGCACCACGACCGAGATGGCCGGGAGCTGTTCAATCGCCGTCTCGACGTACTCTTGAAACGACGGCGGTAACGGGACCGCCACGCAGTCATACGGCTCGTTTGAGCAACTCTTCCCGGACCTGGATCGCGAAATCCCCCGAGCCGTGGATGATCGGCATGACTCGGATCCGCGGACTGATTGCCAGGAAATCGTCGGAGGACACCGGTGACGAGCCCATCAATGACTCCCTGACAAACGACGCCAGGCTGTAACCTGACTCGCTCGCGCTTTTCATTCGCCAGTTACGCTGCTCTATATTAGTGTAACGTCCGCGTGCTCAGTGCGAGCGACGGAAGTCCCGAGTCGTAGCCGTCGAGAGGGATTCTCGGTCATGCCTGCGCTTCTCAATGCATTCGCCGCTTGTTCCCCCCCTTGAAGGTCCGGTCCAAGTTATGGACCAGCGTGAGCCTGCTTGCGCTCTACGGCCTCTTGGTCAGCGTGGCCGTGGACGTGGAACATCTGCCGCATATTGATTGGGGGGCCGAGTCGACGGTGCTCAACGGGCTCGTCCTCGGCTTCCTCATCGCCTTTCGGAACAACCACGCTTATGAACGCTGGTGGGAAGCTCGCAGACACTGGGGCCAATTGATCAACGACAGCCGGAACCTCTGTTTGAAGGTTCGCGCCTTGAAAGGGATCGAGTTGACTGACCGCAATGCAATCGGCCGGTTTGTGATCGAGTTTGGCATCGCGCTCATGAATCACCTTCGCCGTCCCGACGGATCGGATGAATCGGCGATCGAGAAGGATCTCGTCAAAGGCCAAGGCCACCAGCCGATCCAGGTGGCCGGCGCGATCTACGAGACCCTGACCCGGTGGCAGTCCGAGGGACGATTGGATGGTTGGACCTTGCTCTGGCTCAACGCGGAAGTGAAGAGCCTGATGGACATTTGCGGCGCGTGCGAGAAGATCCGCAACACACCGCTTTCCTCATCTTATCGAGCCCTTCTTCGCCACGGGATTGCTTTGTACCTCGCAATCACCCCTTTTTATCTGATCGAGGATCTGGGACTCGCCGGCTTACCAATGTTCGTCCTGGCGGCCTACTTCCTGCTGGGCATCGAGCTCGTCGCAGAGGAGATCGAAGAGCCATTTGGCGAGGGCGGCGACAACCTGCCGCTGGAACGCTATTGTGCAACCATTGAAGCATCGGTGTGCGAGATCCTGGGCGTGCCCGCCGTGCAGTTGACCGCCGAACCGGACGCGCTGGAATAAAACGGCGTCCAGGCCAAAATTCACATAAACATCTCCGGAGTGAAACGAGCGCTGTCCCGATTCGGTGCGGCCGGGTTTTTTAGATCGCAGATTAAGAAATGTGAAGAATGCGATCGAACCGGAAACGAATTTCAAGAAACCGGGCCGGCCCGACCTCAGATGTCGCTTAGAAAAAGGTGGGGTGATGAATCATCGAATCGGCGGTAAGTTTGATTCGTGATCATCGCTCAAATAATCTGGGTATTCAGAGATTTGGGAGTTGGGAGGACGACCTGACGTCGAGCCCTCTCAAGCACGCTGGTGATCGTTGTCCGGGTTCGGTTGACACCTGGAATGTGTTGACGCCTGACCCGCGTTGCCAGTGAGCGAACTCCCATAAGTCGTTGTTAGTGAATATCCTCAAGGTGGGGTGATCGCGCCTCGATCACCGGATGTACCGCGAAAGCGGAGCGCTCGCGTTAGTCCCCGTACGCCCGCGTGGCGAGTGAACGGAGCCCGGCTCATGACCAACACCGAGATCGCGATTCCCTTGGTCGTTGGCGACGAAGTCCCGCACGTTTCGCCTCGACGGCGCGAGCGTTCTCGAAGATCGTCGACCTGTCCCGACGACATCCCTTGAGACGGAGCGGTTCGGTTTATTGGCTGCCCCCGCCGCCCCGGTCGACGCACATCGACGCATGGAGGAATGGATCGCCAGCAATCTTGACCTCGACCGCAAACCCGGTCCGTCTTCGCCGCGAAGTGCCTGGCATCGACTCATCGACGGCATTCCGGGCCTGAGACGGGCTCCCAAGGCGACACGACGAGATGAGAGAAAAGGAGGCGAGGCGACCATGGAAGGCTGGAGCCGGTTCCACGTCGCCTACAGGCGCGGCATCACGGTCGTCAGGCTGACCGACAAGGCACTGGTCAAAGAAGCCCAGATCCAAGAACTGAACTGTGATCTGATGGACCTGATTGAGGCGGGCGGCCACCGAGTCGTGCTGAACTTCGCGGGAGTCGAACGGCTCGCGAGCATGGTTGTCGTCGCCGTGGAGGAAGCCCGGAATCGTTGCGCGGCCGCCGATGGCGGCGCACTCAAGATCTGTGGTCTCGGTCCAGGGTTGGGCGACCTGTTTCCGATCACCGGCGTTGCCGAGGGAATCGGCTTTTACGCCGACGAGACCACGGCCCTCGACAGTCCCTGGCCGGAGCCATCGGGCCCTCGGGCACTCCCCATCGAAATCCTGTCGGCCCTCACCAAGGCAGCGGACATCCCGCCGATCCAAGGCGGAGTCGCCATCGGAGACGGCCGCCTCGTCTCAAGTCCAGTGGCACGAAACGGGAACTCAAGCCCACGTTCGATCCGCCCGTCGCCAGGCCGACCACGCCGGCTCTCACCGGCGTCTGGCTCGACGTTCAGATCGGAGGGTCGAAAGGACGTCAGGTCGCGGTCGGCGGGCTCCGGTACACGATTGGACGCGACCGAACGTGCCAGCTACGGCTGGGATCGCCGATGGTTAGCAAAATGCACGCCAGCATCGAGCGCCGAGAAGGTCGAATCTTCCTTCACGACCTGGGCAGCACCAACGGCACTGTCTTGAACGGCCGCCCGTTGCGGGGTCGTGAAGAGGAGATCCGTCACGGCGATCGCATCCAGATCGGCCCGATTGTGGCGACGCTCGTGCTCGGGCGCGCCAAAGCCAGAGGTCGTCGAGGTCGAGGCCCAGGTCGCGGGCTGGCTCCATACCGAAGGTTCAGAGTCCCGGTCCGATCAGGGTGATACACTCACAACCGAAGTTTTGCCGACGTACGCCGACGCGGAGCCGGAACGCAAAATCAAATCGGAGGTCATCCAAGACGTCCTGGTGATTACACCCCAGATGAGCGATCTGGACGATGGCGAATCGATCGAGTTGCTCCGTTCTCATTTCCAAGCTCTCTTCGATCAACCCCTGCCGCGACGAGTCGTGGTCAACCTGGAATATATCGGTCATGTCTCCGCCCAGGCCATCGGCGTGTTGTTGGCCCACCACCTCCGGCTCGATCGGGCTGGCGGCGGCATGCGGATCTGCCAGGCCCGCGCCCGGATCATGGCTGTCTTGCATCACGTGCGGCTGACGATCCTCGTGGACTGCCATCCGACTCTGGACGAAGCCGTCCTTGGTTCCTGGTCTCTCCCGCCGAAGCTCTCGGCTCCCGAAGTCTGACGTGCGCGCCAGAACTCGTGTTGTCAATCTTCGTCGTCGTCCTCAAATTCTTCGTCATCGGCATCGGGATGGAGTGGATCATCGGGGCTGAAGAACAGGTCGCCCAGCCCGAGGGGGGCATGCTGTCCACCCATGGCCCGGCGATTGCGGCGCGCCAGGTCTTCCAGGTCGGTTGCTTCCTCGCCCATGACCAGGAAAAGGGCCTCGCGCCAGGCTTCGTCCCGAGCCGATCGGGTGCGTGGGGTCTTGGGCCATCCGTTTGATGGCGAAGCGGAGCAGGTTGATTCCATCACGAGGAGAGAAATCGAGCTTGAGACGATGGGCTCGCTGGAGGAATTCGACCGTCAGGGCCAGGAGCGCGTCCTCGGCGAATGGCAGGTGGTACTTGAGGATCGCCATCTCGTCGTCGCGGGTGGGGAAGCCCAGCATCAAGGTCGGCTGGAGGCGAGAGAGGATGTAGTCGGGTACCTCGTAGGTCGACTCATCCTCATTCATCGTCACGCAGACGCGAAAATCCGGATGCGCGGGGATGGTGATGCCGGCCACGATACTCTCGGCATAGCGGCGATGATCCAGCAGCGGGGCGAGGCTGGCCCATGACTTCTCGTTCATCCGGTTGCCCTCGTCGAGCACGCAGACGCCTCCCACGAGCATCGCCGAAACCAAGGGGGAGGCGTGGTAGGCAATTTTGCCGCTCTCGGCGAGAACGGGCGTGACGATCAGGTCTTCCGGGCGGGTGTCGGCCGTGCACTGGTTGATGAAAAGCGGCTGTTTCCGCAGCTTGGCGGCCGCCATCGCCAACGTCGTCTTGCCGATGCCCGGCTGTCCGGTCAGCCGAGGCGCCAGGGGAAGATCGCGCTGGTCCACGACCAGCCAGCAGGCCAGGAGTTGTCGCAAGATCGCGTCCTGGCCGATCCAGCCTTGCTCGGTTCTGTCCGGGGCGCTCAGATGGAGCGTCACGCCATCGATCTCGACGGTCTTCGCCGAGCTGGGCACGGTCGCGGAAGGGCGTCCGGTCATGGGGTTATCAACCTGCCGTTCTGGTGGTGTGTCTCGAAGAATTGGGCGACTCTCGTGAACATTCTGCTTAGTGATCAAGTGTAACGTTTCGCTCGCAGGATCGGCGAGCGGTCCACTCATCTCACCCAAGGCCGGAAGCTTCCGACGCCGCTGTCGCCCGGCGAGGAATTGCCCCGAGCCGCCAGGCGGGCTAACCTCAGAGTCCACAGTCGTCCCGCGCGGACGGCTGATCGTCTCGAGTCGTCTTGTTCTGGAGCCAGAGCCATGGATCGATCTGCCCGCGACCCACCCACGCGAGCCCGTTTACACACTGCCGCCGTCTTCAGGCCCTTCGCCCAGCGATTGGAGCATCATGGCTCAGTTCAGGGCGTTCCGGACACGGCTGATCAGTGGGTTACTCTTCACGCTGCCGATCGTCATCACGTTCTGGATCGTTTACTGGCTCTACTTGACTGCGAGCCGGTTCATCCTCAACCCGCTAGCCAGCCTTGATCAACCGCCTCCAGGCCTGGCTCAGGAACTCCCCCGCTCTCCAGGACTTCGACCTGCCGGAATGGTGGTACCGCGTGGTTTCTCCCGTCCTTGCCATCGTGATGGTCCTCGCAGTCTTGTACACACTCGGTTTACTCGTCCGGTCCTGGGTTTATCGCACGCTCGACTGGTTCTTGCTACGAGTGCCCGTGGTTGCCACGATTTATCGAGCGGTCCGCAACGTGGTCGATTCCGTGGGGAGCCAATTCCAGGGCGGCAGCAATTTCAAACGAGTGGTGCTCGTCGAGTTCCCACACCCCGGCATTCGCTCGTTGGCTCTGGTCACCAACAGCTTGCGCGACACCACGACCGGTCGTACCATCCTCTCCGTCTGCGTGTTGACCGGAGTCATGCCACCATCCGGGTTCACGTTATACGTGCCCGAGGAAGATGTCACCAACATCACCTGGAGTGTCAACGACACGTTGCAGTCGATCCTTTCAGGCGGCCTGACCTCGCCCCCGACCATCCATTACTTCAAAGGGATCAACCCCCCATTACCCGTCGGCGGCGGACCGATCGTCGACGCTCAGGGAAACCCACTCGGATCATAGATCCCAGCGCACAGCACTGATTTGAATAGCGCCTGCTGATTTCTCCACGAGGGATGATACAATCAAGGGCGTTCCCTCTTCACAATCACTCGACGGAGATTTTTCGAAATGGCCACGGTCATGGCTTCCAGCCCGATCGCTGCTCCGCCAACCGGCGTCGGGACTCTCGAACCAGTCAACGACGATATTCTCTACGAAGTTGTCGACAACCAAATTCGGGAACTGCCGCCGATGAGCGCAAGAGAAACGGACCTCGCTTCGACTCTGATTCGAATCCTCAGCCCGTTTGCCTGGAACGCGGGTCTCGGTCGCGTCCAAATGGAGATGCTCTTCCTGATCATCCCAGCAAAGAATCTGCAGCGCCGTCCCGATTTGTCATTCGTCTCCTTCAAGCGCTGGCCGCGTGATCGCAGCGTTCCCACAACTTCCGCCTGGGACGTGGTGCCCAACCTGGCGTCGAGGTCGTTAGTCCGACGAACACCGCCAACGAAGTGATGGAAAAGATCAAGGAATACTTCGAAGCCGGCGTTGAGCGAGTGTGGGTGATCTATCCGGATTTCGCCGAGATTTACGATTATGACTCGCCGACTTCCGTCCAGATCGTTACGCGTGACCAGACACTGGACGGCGGGACGTTGCTGCCGGGATTTCAGCTTCCCTTGGCGGAATTGTTCGAGGGCGAATCGGATCAAGAAATGGATGCCGGCGCATAAAAACAGGGGTCGAAGCTGAACTGCGACCGCGACTGTCCTCTCGGATCACTCAATACATGTCATCGTAGCCGCCGTGGCCGCCACCGCCGCCGGGCTTCTTTTCGTCGTCCTTGGGCATGTCGGCGATCAGGGCGTCGGACGTCAAGAGGAGCGTGCTGACGCTGGCCGCGTTCTGAAGGGCATAACGGGTCACCTTGGTCGGGTCGATGATGCCGGCCTTGACCAGGTCGGTGTACTCATCCTTCAAGGCATCGTAGCCGAAGTTGCCCTTTCCTTCTCGGACCTTGGAAACGACGACCCCGCCGTCCTGGCCGGCATTCTCGGCGATCTGGTCGAGCGGTGACGCACAGGCGCGGACGATGATGTTGTAGCCGACCTCTTCGTCGTGGGTCAAACCCTTGGGCTTGACGGTCAACGATGCACGCAAAAGGGCGACACCGCCGCCAGGAAGAATGCCTTCCTCCAGGGCCTCGCGGGTGGCGTGCAGCGCGTCCTCGACGCGGGCCTTCTTCTCCTTCATTTCGCTCTCGGTGGCGGCGCCCACGTTAATCTTGGCCACGCCCCCGGCCAACTTGGCCAGTCTCTCCTCGAGCTTCTCGCGGTCGTAATCGCTCTTGGTGTCGGCGATTTCACGGCGGATCGCCTCGATCCGGCCTTTGATTGCGTCGTGCCCGCCGGAGCCCTCGATGATCGTCGTGTTATCCTTGTCGATGATCACCTTCTTGGCCCGGCCCAGGTCGTCCAGGGTGACGTTCTCAAGCTCGATCCCCAGCGCCTCGAAGATCGGCTTTCCACCGGTCAGGACGGCGATATCTTCGAGCATGGCCTTACGGCGGTCGCCATAGCCCGGGGCCTTGACGGCCGCACAGCGGAACGTGCCTCGCAGCTTGTTGATCACCAGCGTCGCCAGTGCCTCGCCTTCAACCTCCTCGGCGATGATGACCAGAGGCCGGCCCGTCTGCGCGACCCGCTCCAGCACGGGAACCAGATCCTTGACCACCGAGATCTTCTTCTCGTGGATCAGGATGTAGGCGTCCTCGAGGACCACCTCCATCGTCGTGGGGTTGGTGACGAAGTAGGGGCTCAGGTAGCCCCGGTCGAACTGCATTCCCTCGACCCACTCGACCTCGGTTTTCAGGGTCTTGCCTTCCTCGACCGTGATCACTCCGTCCTTGCCGACCTTCTCGGTCGCTTCCGCGATCATCTTGCCGATCTCGGCGTCGAAGTTCGAGGCCACCGTCGCCACTTGCTCGGTCTCGGTCTTGGTGGTGACCTTGGTGCTCGACTTATGGAGCTGTTCCACGATCTCGGCGACCGCCTTGTCCATCCCCCGCTTGAGCAGCATGGGATTGACGCCGGCACGTGACGGCTCGCAGACCTTCGTTGTAAATGGCCTCGGCCATGACCGTGGCCGTGGTGGTGCCATCGCCGGCCACGTCGGAGGTCTTGCTGGCGACCTCCTTGACCATCTTGGCCCCCATATCCTCATAATGGTCTTCCAGCTCGATTTCCTTGGCGACGGTGACGCCGTCCTTGGTCACTGTCGGCGAGCCGAACGATTTCTGAATGATGACGTTGCGACCGCGGGGGCCGAGCGTCACCTTGACGGCGCGGGCCAGTTTCGCGACACCGCGCTGTACCGCCTGGCGGGCGTCCTGATCGAACAGGATCATCTTGGCAGCCATACGTAATTCACTCCAAATGGAATAGGGATGGATTTCCCGATCAATGTCTGTTTCTGGACCTCGGAACGGCGACCGATTGTTTTGCTTGTTTCAAGAGATGACGGCGAGAATGTCTTCCTCGCGCATCAACAGGACCTTATCCCCGCCTTGGAGCTTGATCTCCTCCGGCGCATACGTCGTGAACAGCACCAGGTCGCCCACCTTGACTTGCAGCTCACGGCGCTTGCCGTCCTTGGTGATCCGTCCGTCACCGACAGCCAGAACCTTGCCTTTTTGAGGCTTGTCCTTGGCGGTATCCGGGAGAACGATTCCTCCTGCTGTGACTCCCTTGGCCTCTTCCCGCTCGACCACGACGCGATCGCCCAATGGCTTGAGATTCATCGACTCGGTCTCCTGTTCTCGCTCGATCCGAAGAAGCAATAGCGCCGGCGTCAACCAGAAACGTAAGGCCCCTGGACCGCCGATGCCGCCATTCGCGTTTCGCTCGCACGCGACTTATGCCGCTCTATTATGCAAGCCTCGTGCCTTCCGGAAAACGAATCACAACTCGATCAAGATCAGCAAATGGTTACGACGGAGTGACTCCCGGAAGCGAACCCAGAATCGCCTGCCGATCCCGGCGGACTACTTCGTCCGTCTGCCATTTCGGCAGGCGACGAAAGGCGGTCGATCGATTGGCCTGAGCCTTCAGTCAGCCCGGGGTGAACCTTGCGGGATCTGATCCAAGAAATGGCGTATACGTTCCGCGAGATCGGCGAACTCGATCAGGTCGTGTGCCTCGCCCGGTTCGTTCCAGCCGAACCAGACGACCGGCGGGTCGTCGGCCAGAACGCGAAGTGCCGGAGTCGCGGCGTCGAGACCGTGAAACGACGGAAAGCAACGCGCCGGCCAGACCAAGCCGATGCGCTGAGGCGCGCCCCTGCTCCTGCCGCGCCCAGCCCTTGCAAAATGCGGCGACCGAACGATCGGGCTTCCCGCGTACCTGGAGGGAGTCGACCCAATGCTCGTCGCCCCAGGCGGCCAGAACGTTTCGTTCACGACGCCAGACTACGAGGTGCGCGCCCACTGATCTCGCCTATTCGTCGCGACTGGCCTGGGTGGTCGGGAACCGATCCCTTGCCGCGTTTTCCTCCGGGCAAAAGGCGGCCCAAGCGAGGAAGAAATTCGTTGGCGAGCCGTTCCCGCGCTCGGCTCGGCGTCGGCATGGAGTACGAGCAACAGGCCGGTGATTCGTCCAGGCTGGTAGGGATCTCCCTTGAGCGAGACGGTCACTCCTCGCAAATGTGGCCAGAGGTCGGCCTCCGGCCGCGCACCGGCCGAGGCCGCCAACAGGTTGAACCGCGCCCTCAAGGGAGCGACCGCGGCCTTGGCCGGGTCGAGTCGTTCGAGCCGATCGGCCAGCGCGAACGCCGAGTCCCAGAAAGCGGCGCTTGGATCAATCGCCAGCGAAATCACCCCCATCACTCCCGCGGACGGTATCCCCTCCAGCCAGGCCGGATCGATCGTGGCCGCCCTGCCTTCGGCGCGGAGCCGCTCGGTCGAGGGACGTCGTCAGCACCAAAGCGAGACGATCTCCGTTGAGGGCCAGAGTCCCAAGCAGGCGTCGACATCCCAGTCCGCGAACTAGCTCGGCACCGCGGCGAGCCTCCAGCGACCCGGACTTGCCCAGCGCAAGCCCAGCCGGATCGAGATCGAAGAAAAGGCCCGAGTCGAGCGCCGCCGGAGTCCGGTTGATCGGAATCCCTTGGCCTGACTGGCGATGGCGCGTGAATTCGGCGGAGCCCGCGCGGCAGCTCGTCGCGAGAGCTCGCCAGGACCAATGCGTCACCGACCTGTAAAGAAACGGGAGCGCCGAACGCCCCCAGCCGCTGCACGGCAAATGAATTACCCTCGAAAATCAATGGGGGCTCTTCCTCGCCATCGGTGAGTCGCGCGGCCGTGATCGCAGCGGTCAGCGTGCCATCGTCGCGCGGTACGACGACATACCATCGGGCCCTTCCATCGGCCGAGGCGGAATCGAGATGGAGTTCCGCGTCGTGGAAGACAGACCACTCCGCGACCATCTCGGGATTGAAGAACGCGATGACCGCCTCGAGTGGCTTGCCGAGCTGATCCGGATCGCGGGTAGCCATCTTCCAGGCCGCCAAGGCCGCGGCGGGGTGCTTCGCGCGTGCAGCCCTCGAACAAACTGAGGATCCTGCCCGCTTGCCGTTCCGGATGCACCAGGCGGACGACCAGGGCTTCGCCGGCGTTAGCGGGTTCACCCCCACTGGCGGGGATCAGAAGCCAGGTGATCCCCAGGAACATCCCGATGAGCGAAAGACGACGCTCGACGAAGTGACTCGTTCGGTCCTTGGTTTGACCGGCTGCCTGACCACTGGTCGCCATTCCGTGCCTCATCAAGTCGTCTCGCTCCTGGACTGATTCATGATTGTGAGCGGGGAGATTCCTGCGGGCAAGGCCGAAATGTCGGTAGGCGCCAGTTTGGACTTGAGCGAAAAATCCACTTCTGTTAAGAATCTTGCTCAACGACCAAATCCGTTCTGCGATTGACTGAATCGCTCGCCAGCTAGCTCGGCAAGGAGGCCTCCTGGCATGAACCGCCGCACGGCCCTGATGCTGTCGATGTTCTTGGGAGGTCTCGTCCCGCGCAGTCTCTGGCGCAGCAGACCCGGAGCCGGCGGGCGTCGGCGTCCCGTGACAAAGCGCTGCGAGCCAGCCGCGCCCCGCGGCGACGATCCGGATGCCAGCGCTGTCGGAGATGATCCGCCCGCCCCATTCGTCAGCGAGCCCGGCTTTCAGTGGAAAACGTACGACATCTCCCGGTATTGCCGGCTCGACAGCAAACAAACCAATCCTCAAAAGGCTTTGGTCGATTGGATCTTTAAGCGGACCGGGACCTCCGAATGGCACGGAGAAAAAGTGGCCGTCCTCTCGGCCAGCCGGACCCAGCTCCGCGTTTACAATAGCCCGGAGATCATCAAGCAGGTCAGTGATGTCGTCGAACGCTTTACCCATGCCACCGAGGACATCCTGTCGATCCACGTGCAATTCATCGCGGCCGTCGACACGCGATGGCGATACTCGGTCTTTTCGCGCCTCACCCCAGTCGCCAGCGGACCGCAGGGTCAGCAGATCTGGACCATGCGGCTGGACGATGCCGCGATGGTCCTTTCCAGCATGCAAATGCAGCAGGGCTTTCGCAAATTGGCTGATGAGCGATACGAGATGCTCAACGGCCAGACCCTCAAGTTCAAACGCTTCGACAAACGCAGTTACGGCGGCGGCATGCAGCGCGACGCCGCGGCCGGCGCGGGCTTTCAGGCTCGGCCCGAGACGCTCGAGGAAGGAATCACCCTCAAGCTCAGCCCCCTTTTGTCCTTCGATGGCAATACTGTCGACGCCATGATCGATCTGACCGTCAACACCGTCCGGTCGTTTCATCGCACCAAGGTGATCGCTCCTCGGGAAATCGGCCCGAGCGAGATGGCAATCGACGTCCCCGAAGCGACCGAATCGCACCTTGACCAGACCGTCAAGAACTGGCCGCTGGGCCAGACGCTCTTGATCTCGGCCGGGATCCATCCCGGCGTCCTCGACAAGAAGGGGGGCTGGTTCAACCTCGGCATTCCCGGCACTTATCCCACCAGTACCGAAGTCCTGATCTTCCTCGACGCCGAGACCGTGAGCCGGGATAAGCCTGAGAAAGATCCTGAGCCGGTGACGCGCCCCGCGAGCCGATCGCGCACACGCAAGGCCGAGCCCAATCCAGACGACGAAGACACCGATCGAGATCCACGCTGATAGGAGAGAGCCTGTCGCTGCTGCAAGCAAGGGCATGACCTGGCTTACGCGTTGCAGCCCGCGCGCCGAGGTGGCCCAACTACCGGACTTTGAGTTACCCTGAGAATTCGCTGCGACCGAACACCGAGGTTATTGTGGGCGGATGCAGAGTTGGTCCTGATCACGCCAGCCGAGTAGAAGACACATATCATTTCTGCTACGCGAATTGCGGCCGCACTCCGCCTCCTCGCACTCAGACGATCCGAAGTGA
Organism: uncultured Planctomycetota bacterium; assembly: GCA_963720335.1. Lineage (GTDB taxonomy): Bacteria > Planctomycetota > Planctomycetia > Isosphaerales > Isosphaeraceae > CAVRFS01. The sequence goes on from CAVRFS010000057.1 coordinate 77,387, forward strand.
TCGGTAAACGACGGGCCCTCGGTACGATTGCAGAGAAGAGTGCGCACACAGGTGTGGGGGGCCAAAAACGCCGTCACGGCGTCACAGTCTTGCAGGCATTGGACTTACGTGTGACGCCTGATTAATCGGACCGCCATCGCTCGATATAACTCTCGACAGGACTTGAGGTAACGTGTGACGCCTGAATAATCGGAAGTGACTCCGAAAATGAGATTCACTTTAGATAGTCATGCGAGAATGCGGACTTCATTTTCATGCAGTTGGGCGTCGCACGAGCAAGGCCCTCAAGCGTTTTTCCGCAGTCCCGCCCTCGAGAGGCCGGCCGCTGGTCACCGGATTTTGAGTCCGGTACGTCTGCCATCGCCGTGCTATTGGAAACACGTTGGAGTGATACTCAAAGTCCTTGTTTTCAAGGCTTTGACGATGCCGCCCTGATTGACCGCGATCGTCACTGTTCGGCCGCCCGCGTATCGAAGAAATTGCTTGAGCCACGAACGGACACCTTACCGTAAGGTTTCGTGGGGTCGTGCGTACAAATGACATAAGTGAGGAAGGAGAGGGCTCTACTCTGCGAGGCACGTAGCGTGGTGAGCGAATCGGAGAAGCAATCGATGAAGGACACCTAACCTCGAGATTTACATAAAGATGCGAGTGACGAGAGGCCCTGGTCGAGCGCAGTCAATTTTAGCCGGAAAGTCCGCGAACTCACCTGTTGCTCAAGCCGCGAGCCGAGTGCCGGCCGACCCGTACCTGCTCTGGCTGGACGGACAGGGGCACGTCAGCTTGCTCTGTCCGAGCCGGGACCATAAGTTCGGCGGGCGCCTGTCTGGAGATTCGGCGCCCGTGACTGTAGACTGCCCCGGGGGGCCGGACGAGGGGCTGACGACGCCAGTACCCGGCGGGCTGGAGACGGTGCTGCTCTTGGTCCGCCGGACTCCCTTACCACCGGGCATTGACCTGGCGGCCTCCATCGTTAGAAAAGCGGTACGATTCGCATATCGAGGTAAGTAAGGCTGTGTGAATTGCCAGGGCGAAAGCCCGCTCTTTTCTTGGAAAGGCCTGGCAATGATTCAGTCCCATTCGTTCGGACGCCGCGGCCGGAGGGCCCGGCTGGCGGTGATTCTCATCAGTTCGTTTGCTTTCGGCGCGGCGACCGCGACCGCGTGGGGCCAGGACCAACCACTCCGGACGACTCCCGCATTCAAGCTCCCCGACGCCGAGCAGACACCGCAGATCGACAAGGCGGACCGATTGAACCGGCTCGCCGTGACGCTCTACGATCAGCGGAAATATTCCGGGGCCGTCGACCCCTGCCGCACCGCCCTGCAGATCTTTGGCGAGTCGCTGGGTCAGGATCACGCGTACTACGCCACCTCACTCGATAACCTAGGGGCGCTCTACGCCGCCATGGGGAATACCGCGCAGGCCGAGCCGCTCTACCGCCGTGCCCGGGAGATCCGCGGGGAGGCGCTGGGCGAGAACCACCCGGACTATGCCGTCAGCTTGAACCGTCTGGCCGGCTTGTACCTGTACAACTGGGACCACGCGAAGGCTGGGCCGCTCATCCGCCACGCCCTGCAAATCGACAAGCAGGTGCTGGACGAGAACCACCGCGATCATGCCACCAGCCTGATCAACCTGGCCCGGTTGTACCAGGGCATGGGTGTCTACACCAAATCCGAACCGCTCTACCGTCAAGTCCAGGAGATCTACAAGCAATCCCAAGGCGAGAATCCGCACGACTATGCGGCCAGCCTCAACAACCTGGGTCTTCTGTACAAGGATATGGGTGACTTCGCGCAGGCCGAGTCGCTTTTGCGTCAAGTCGCGGAGATCAACAAGGGAACGGAGGGCGAGAACCACCCTGACTATGTCGCCAGCCTAAGCCGCCTGGCGTCGATGTACGAGGACATGGGTGAGTACGCGAAGGCCGAGCCGCTCCTCCTTCGCTGCCTCCAATTTTATGGGCAGGGGTCTCGGTTTTATGTTCGGTTCGACGCCGAACACGCCGCAACGCTGAAGAACCTGGGGCTTTTGTACCAGCATTCCGGTGACTATGAGAAGGCCGAACGCATGCTTGGAGACACCGCGAATTTCCGGTCGACGTTGGCGGGCGGTGAGGACACTCCCAACGCGGTTCCAAGCCTGAACGATTCGGCAGCATGGTGTATGCTGTGGGGACAATTTACCGATGCCGAGCGGCTCTACAGCAAAGCCTTGGAGATCCGCAAGAAATGGCTTGGTGAGAACCACCCCGACTATGCCGCCAGCCTGAACAACATGGCGACGTTGTATGTCGCTCAGGGTCAGACCGCGAAGGCAGAAGAATACGCACGCAAGGGATTGGACGTGGCGACTCGGTGGACGCAGGACGAGCTCTCGGCTCTGAGCGAACGCCAGCGCGTCGGCCAGCTTGCGGCCCAGGTCACGCATCTGAATACCTACCTCAGCGTCGCACCCGCCGCGGGAGTTCCGGTCGACGAGATCTATCGCCACGTCCTGAACTGGAAGGGCATCGTCGAGGCTCGTCAGGAAGAGGACCGCGTGGCACGCGACCAGCCCGAACTGCAAGAGACTCTCGGCAAGCTCGCGCAGGTCCCGCGCTCGCCTCAGCGAAATGTCCTTCGCGGCTCCACCGCCCGAACAACGCCCGGACTGGCTCGAGCAAGTCGACGCGCTCCGGAACCGCAAGGAGACCCTGGAGCGGGACCTGGCCGAGAAGAGCGCTGCCTTCCGCCAGGTCCAGCAAGCCCAGCATCTCGGAGCGGCTGACGTGGCCGCCGCCTTGCCCTCAGGATCGCGCTCTTATCGACCTGCTCTATTATAATCATCAGAGCGTATCCTTGAACGCTGACACCAAGGACCAACGTTTGAAGGAACTGCGGCTTCCACGCAACGAATTGCGCGTCGCGGCGTTTGTGCTGTGCCCGAGCCAGCGTCCTCAGCTTGTATTGCTTGGGCCTGCGGCGCCGATCGACGAGTCCGTGCGAAGTTGGCGAGCGGCCCTGGTCGCGGGCAAGCCCGCGCCGCAGCAGGCGGCTGGCCTGGAATTGAGACGCCGCGTCTGGGAGCCGCTCGAGCCCCATTTGCAAGGGATCGAGACCGTGCTCGTTGCCGCCGACGGCTCACTCCTGTTCTTTCCCCTGGCGGCGCTGCCCGGCGACCGGCCGGGCACCTACCTGGTCGAAAAAATGGCGATCGGCTACGTGAGCTCTGCACACCGGCTCGTCAGGATGCTCGCCGCGCCTGCCGAGGCGAAAGCGATAAAACTCGAGGCTGAGACCGCCGGTCTGCTGGCGATCGGGGGCATCGACTACCAGGCCGACGCCGGCCGTGCGGCGCCTGCCGAATCCGCCCGGACCTCGCCCGTGCTGCTGGCGGATTCCCTGCGCGCGGCCTTCAACGCCCTGGCCGGCACCGAGCCGGAAGTGCGGCGCATCGCCGAGCTTTTTGACGCGGCCTTCCCGTCAAAGCGCGCGTTGGTCTTGACTGGCGCGGCCCCGACTGAAACGAAAGTCAAACAGCTTCTCGGCAATCGTTGGCGGCACCTTCATCTGGCCACCCACGGCTTCTTTGAATCGCCCGCGCGGGTGGCCAGGCTGCGTGCGGGCCAGAACCCGAGCGGCTCGGGCCTGGCTGATGTGCAGAGCTCAACGGAGGCAGGAATCGGCATCGTTAGCTCTGACGCCACTCTTGCACTCGGGCGTGGCCCTGGCCGGCGCCGCCCGCAAGACCGACGACATGTGGTCTAACACACAGGGAAATTGGCTCGAGCGCGAGGATGGTATCCTGACGGCGGAGGACGTGCAGTCTCTGGACCTGCGCGGCATGGAGATGGTCGTCCTCTCGGCGTGCGAGACGGGACTGGGCCTGCGCCACTATGGGCAGGGCGTGATGGGTCTCCAGCGGGCGTTCCAGGCGGCGGGGGCTCGCGCCGTCCTGGCCAGCTTGTGGAGGGTCAGTGATGCGGCGACCACCGTGCTGATGGAGGAGTTCTACACCAACCTCTGGTCCAAGAAAATGACCAAACTTGAGGCACTACGGCAGGCCCAGTTGACCGTCCTGAACAACCCCGGGCTGGTGAGGGCGCGCCAAATCGAGCTGGCGAAACGTGGGCTCGGTGAGCACGCAGAAAAACTTCCAGTTGGCGCGATGACCCCACAATCGGAGGTCTCTGCAACGCGGACCGATCCCGCCCTCTGGGCCGCCTTCATTTTGAGCGGGGATTTCCGGTAAACGTTCGGGCCGGGAACGGGCGGTCCGGGACCGTTCCGGGTGACAAACATGGACTTTCTGGCGTAGTTCAAAGCCGCCTCTCATTCGGGCCATACTAGCCCGAAGCGTAAGGCGTAAGCGAGGCGAACTCCAACCCTCGCTTACGCTTCGGGCTAGTATGATGGGCTTGAAGACCCCCAAGAGGTGACACCAGAGGACCTGAGTTTTTGAACCATGCCGACTTTCTGACTCCGTTGCATCTGCATCTCATAGGAGATCTTCACCATGCGGAACAAACTCGGAATCCTCTTCGCGTTCGCAGTCGTCGGCCTCGGCTGGCCCGGCGGCGCCTTTGGCCAGGCCAGTAAACGGCGCCCCGTCCGTGATCGAGCTTCCGTATCCCTACGAGCTCGGTTCGACCTACGAGGTCACGAAGGTCGACCCCGGAGGGACGGCGCAGATCGTCGAAGTTGGCCCCTCGCCTACGAGCGACTGGGACGAGGCCGGGCGATTGCCAGACGGACGAAGGCTGCTGCCGGCACGCAAAGCCGAACTGCCCGAGCCGTCGCTCAACGAGGGCGACTACCTGATGCTGGTGCGGCCGCTCGTCGAAGGTGCCGAGCCCAGGCTGCTCCGCGTAGAAGTCAGCGACGTCGGCGCCAAGGAATGGACCGTCCAGCTCGGCAAAGCTGGCGCGGCCAAGCTCCACATCGGAGACCGTTGCTCCATGATCCGACCTCGGCGCGTGACCGCTGCCCAGCTTCTCGCCCTCCCGCAGGTTATCCCCTTCACGACCCGAAAGGAAGTGAGCACGTCCCGAACGGCGCTGCTGCAAGCAAGAACACTTGCTAACCTGAGCCGCATCGGACGGGCCCTGCGTCAATTCGAATTGGTCCACGGTATCTGGCCGCCGGCCTTCCTCGTTGGTCCGGACGGCAAGCCCTGGCATAGCTGGCGCGTGCTGATACTTCCCTACCTCGGGTACAGGGACCTCTTCGATCAGTACGATTTTTCGCAGCCCTGGGATAGCCCGAAGAACCTGCGGCTGCTCGACAAGATGCCCGCCGTCTACTTCTACTGTATCCGGAGGTTGACTGTACCTAACCGTTTTTGCGATATTAGCTTCCGTCACGGAGATTCACACGAAGGGAGTATGTCGTGGAACGGCGATTTGAAGGCGCGGTTGGATGAGATGATGGATCAAGCCGAGGTGTCTCCCGAGCTGCTCAAGGATTTGTTGCCTCGACTGAATCAGTTCGTTTTGCCTTTTGTCGGCAGCCTTCTCGAGCCCGAACAGAAACAGCATGTGCTTGAGTACATGAGCGGCTTGGTGTCTGGACTGAGACGCAAGACAAGCGAGGGGATCGCGTACCTGCATGATCAAGAGCGGCAGGGGATTCAGAAGTTCATTGGTTACGTGCCATGGGATCATCAGCCGTTGCTCGCCACTCTGGCAAGCCAGGTCGGCCAGGAGCTGGGCGAAGCCGATGGCGTGATTGTGTTCGACCCCTCGGCATTTGCTAAGAAAGGAACCAAGTCGGTGGGCGTCGGCAGGCAATGGTGCGGCCGACTGGGCAAAGTTGAGAACTGTCAAGTCGGTGTCTATATGGGTTACGTGACAAGTATTGAACATGCAATTGTCAATGTACGTCTCTATCTTCCTGAAGATTGGGCGAAAGACAAAGTGCGTTGCGCGGAAGCCGGGATACCCAAGACGATCCGATTTCAGACTCGCCATCAACTGGCATTGGAGATGTTGAAAGAGTGCGGAGGGGACCTGCCGCACAGTTGGATCGCGGGCGACGACGAGATGGGGCGTCCCAGTGCTTTTCGGCTGGATTTGCGTACCCTTGGCGAACGATATCTGCTTGCGGTCCCCTCGAACACGCTGATCCGTGACATCGAGGCACCCGCGCCGGTGTACTCGGGACGAGGTCGGCATCCCAAGAATCCTTTCATACGAGTGGATAAGTGGTGCTCGATGCTTCCCGAAGACGCTTGGACCAAAATCGATGTGCGGGATGGGGAGAAGGGACCGCTGGTGATCGAAGCGGTGAAGTGTCGGGTGCAGGCGCGGACCGACACAGGTGGCACAGGACCTGACGAAGTACTGTTTATAACTCGAAAACGTCAACCCGATAACACATACAAGATTGATTATTATTTGTCGAACGCGACCGCTGACGTGAAGCTGTCGGAATTGGCCCGGGTGGCCACGGCGGCGCATCGCATCGAAGAATGCTTCCGCCGAGCCAAAGGAGAAGCCGGTTTGGCGGACTATCAGGTGAGAACCTGGATCGCCTGGCATCATCACCAAACCCTCTCGTTGCTGGCCGCGTGGTTCCTGAACAAGGAGACGCGGGGGGAAAAAAAAAGACCCCGGCTCTGACGATTCCGCAACTACGACAATTGATCAGCGGACTGATCGACGCTTACTTGCAAACGAACCTTCCGGCTTCGCTTCGTCGCCGCAGCACCCGTTGGTTGCAGCGCAACGAACAAGCAAGGTTTTACAATTATCGTTCGCGTAACATCTTACCACCATTGAAGAACCAGCTTAGAACCTGAAAGATACAGTAGAACTACCATGACCCGATCTACGGCGAGGAGCTCGGGCACTTCACGCACTACGCGGCCGTGGTAGGGACCAATGGGGTGCTGACCGCGTTCTCCGGCCCTCGTGCGGAAATGAAGAACGCGACGATCTGGCCCCTCGAACGGCTCTCCGAGCAGGACATCGTCAAACAGAAGGGAGAACTAACAATTGCGCCGACACGCATGCCCCGAATCCTCGCAATCGGGTGGGAGTACGCCCCGAACTTCCGTGCTCTAGGGCCCGACGGCCCTTGGGGCACGATCGTTGTCGCGGCGGTCTCGCCCGATCGGAAGATCCCCTGGACCAAGCCGGAGGACATCACCGTCGGGCCCAAGTTCCCGCTCCAGCTCGGCAAGCCCGACGGCATCGCCGCGCCCTATTCAATATGGAAAGACGCCGACCATTCATCGCGCGGCACCTGTGGTCCTCGCGGACGGCGAGGAGCATTGCCCTCCTCGACACCATCGAGCGGTCGAACCTTTACGCCCTCTTGACCCCGGAGAGCAGCGATTGTATCGACTGGAACATGATCCCCGAGGCTCGCTTCGCCACTTACAGCTCACCTTTTTCCACCAAGCTCCTGGTCGATTGCGCGAGCGGTCGCGCGACAATCACCGAGCCGACGCTGATCGAGGCGGGAGCGCCCCAGCCGATCCAACCTTCGCACAAGCCGGTGCCGGAGCCTGAAGTGGATCGGCCGAAAGCCCCGCTTGTGATCGAGCTCCCCTATCCCTACGAGCTCGGGTGGACTTACGAGGTCACGAAGGTCGACGCTGGCGGGACGGCGCAGATCGTCGCGGTCGGCCCCTCGCCCGAGAGCGAGTGGGATAAGGCGGAGCAAGGCGCAGCATGGTGGGGCCTGAGGCAGGGCAAGGCTGTCGTACGGGAGCCGTGGGTCTTCGGGGGCCCCTGCCTGATGCTCGTCAAGCCGCTCGTCGACGGCGGCGAGCCTGGGCTGTTCCGCGTCGAGGTCCATGTCGTCGGCGTCATGGAATGGACCGTCGAGCTCGGCAAAGCCGGCGCGGCCAAGGTCCGGCCCGGCGACCATTGTTCCCTGATCCGACCCCTAGCTTTGACCTGGGACGCACTCCGTTTTCATGGCCGTAACCGCCGTTCCCTTCAGACGTTCGGCCGGTCCGAACCAGAATTGACCCGGGACGAACTCCGTGCTTTCCCCCAGGTCATCCCCATCGTTCCTGCCACGAAGGAAAAACCCAAGGCCCCAGAGTCCTTGCAGCAGGCACGAACCCTGGCGAACCTGAGCGCAATCGGACGGGCGATCCATCTCTGGAATGGGCTGCCGACCTTCCTCGTTGGTCCTGACGGCAAGCCTTGGCATAGCTGGCGCGTGCTGTTGCTTCCCTGCCTCGGGCACCGGGACCTGTTCGACGAGTACGACTTCTCGCAGCCCTGGGACAGCGCGAAGAACCTGCGGCTGCTCGACAAGATGCCCGCCGTCTACCATGACCCGATTTACGGCAACGATCTCGGCCACTTCACGCATTACGCGGCCCTGGTGGGCGGTGGCCCGGGCCCGAACTTGGCCGGTGCGACACCTACGACAGGTCGGTTCCAGACTCCCTTCTCGCCCGCAGGGTCGCCGATGAAAGGTGCGACGATCTGGCCCCTCCAGCGGCTCACGTATAGCGACGTGACGAAGGGGGCCGACGGAGAATTGACTGTCCCGCCGCCCAGGATCCTCAACGACCTGATTCCAATGCCTCGCATGGCCCGCACGGGATCCCGGATCATGGTCGCGGCGGTCTCGCCCGAGCGGAAGATCCCCTGGACCAAGCCGGAGGATATCAGCGTCGGGCCTGAGTTCCCGTTTCAGCTCGGCCAGCCGGGCGGCATCGCCGCTCCTTATACCTCGGGCAAGGCGCCGCACCTCCACCGCGCCGCACCGGTGCTGTTCGAGGACGGCATGAGCAGTGCCATCGTCGACACCATCGATCCGGCGGCCTTCCGCGCCATCCTTGGCGGCGGGAACGTCGACAGATTGTCGCAGGTCCCGATGGCGCGCTTCGCCGTGTACCGCTCGCCTCCGTTTACCAAGCTCCTGATCGATTGCGACAACCATCGTGCGACGATCACCGAGCCCGAGTTGGTCGAGCCGGGAGTGTACACGGGGGCGCCCCAGATTGAGCTCCCCTATCCCTACGAGCTAGGGTGGACCTACGAGGTCACGAAAGTCGACCCCGGCGGGACGGCCCGGATCGTGAGGGCCGGCCCTTCGTCGGCGATGAAATGGCCGAAAGACGCCGCTCCTCCACGAGATCCGTTCCCGGTCGACAAGAGGCAGAAGCTGCTCGACGAGACGGAGGCGATGCTCGTTGAGGGTCTTCACCTGATGCTGATCCAGCCACTCGCCGGCAGCCGGGAGCCGCGGCTGCTCCGCGTCGAGGTCACAAGCGAGGGCGCCAAGGAATGGTCCGTCCAGCTCGGCAAAGCCGGCGCGTCGAAGGTTCGGGCCGGAGACCGCTGTTCCATGATCCGGCCTCAAAACCTGACCGCTGCCCAGCTTCGTGCGCCTGCCGGAGGTTTTCCCATTCACGGCCGAAAAGGAAGAGAGCAGGTCCCCAGCGGCGCGATCGCTGGCAAGATCACTTTCCAACCTGAGCCACATCGGATTTGCCCTACGTCAATACGGGGGCGTGCCGCCGGCCGTTCTCGTTGGTCCGGACGGCAAGCCCTGGCATAGCTGGCGCGTGCTGTTGCTTCCCTACCTCGGGTACCGGGACCTGTTCGACCAGTACGATTTCTCGCAGCCCTGGGACAGCGCGAAGAACCTGCGCTTGCTCGACAAGATGCCCGCCGTCTACCACGACCTGATCTACGGCGACAAGCCCGGCCGCTTCACGCACTACGCGGCGCTGGTAGGCGGCGGGCCGGGCCCGAGGCTTGCCGGGAGCAATCGGCCGGTACGGACCGCGTTTGCTGCCACTGGCGTGAAAATGAAGAACGTGACGATCTTGCCCCTCGAGCGGCTCTCTGAACGGGCTGTGAGAAAGGCCCCGAGCGGAGACATCTGGGTAGCCACGGGGTTGGATATAAGATTCGAGCAAATTAACGACAGGCCCAACGGTTTTGAATACTGGTGCACCGACGGTATTCGCAACACCATCCTCCTCGCCGCCGTCTCGCCCGAGCGGGAGATCCCCTGGACCAAGCCGGAGGACATCAGCGTCGGGCCCGAGTTCCCGCTCGAGCTCGGCCGACCGGGCGGCATCGCTGCGCCCTATTCCTTCGGTAAAGGGACGATCAGTCACCGCGCGGCACCTGTGCTCTTCGCGGACGGCACGAGCAGTGCCCTCCTCGACACAATCCAGCCGGCGCCCCTTTACGCCCTCCTGACCCCGTCGGGCGGTGAACATAGCGGGGGATTCGTGCAGGCTTGCGTCGGCAGTTCCTTGTGGTCTCATTTCCCCAAGCTCGTGATCGATTGCCAGAGCGGTTCGGCGACGATCACCGAGCCGAACCAAGCGATCAGGCCAGACTTTGAGATAAGAACGCTTGATGAGCTCGGCGTGGGGGGGCCGGGCGGTGCCCCTGGCCAAGCCGATCAACCAGCACCGACGTCCGTGATCGCGCTCCCCTATCCCTATGAGCTAGGGTGGAATCTCTGGCTAGGAGAGTGGACTTACGAGGTCACGAAGGTCGACGCCGGTGGGACGGTGCAGATCGTCGAAGTCGGCCCCGGGCCCGAGCTCCAATCGCCGTCGCTCATCGAGGGCCTTTACCTGATGGTGGTCCCGCCGCTCGTCGACGGCGGCGAGTTCAGGTTGCTCCGCGTCGAGATCACCGACGTGTGCGCGAAGGAATGGACCGTCCGGGTCGGCAAAGCCGGCGCGGCCATGGTCCGGGCCGGAGACCGGTGCTACATGGTCCGGCCTCAAGATATGAGCGCCGCCCAACTTCGTGCCCTTCCGGAGGTCATCCCCTTGACTGCCGAAAAGGAGTCCGGAACGGCGCTGCTGCGGGCAAGAACTCTTTCGAACCTAAGCGACATCGGACTGGCCCTGCAACAATTCGAGGACGCCCACAAGTTCTGGCCGCCGGCCGTTCTGGTCGGTCCGGACGGCAAGCCCTGGCATAGCTGGCGCGTGCTGTTGCTGCCGTTGCTCGGGCACCGGGACCTCTTCGACCAGTACGATTTCTCGCAGCCCTGGGACAGCGCAAAGAACCTGCGCCTGCTCGACAAGATGCCCGCCGTCTTCCACGACCCGATCTACGGCGACAAGCTTGGCCACTTCACGAACTACGCGGCGCTCTTAGGCGGCGGATGGGGCCCGAAGTTCGCCGGGCACAGTCGACCGATCCTGACCGCGTTCTCTACCTCTGGCGTGAAAATGGAGGACGTGACGATCTTGCCCCTCGAGCGGCTCACTGAGCGCGTCGTGAGCAAGGGGCGGAATGGAGAAATGAGGGCACGCACGCCCCGAATCGTGAAAATCGAGCAAACGGACAGCCCGCTCATCCGTGTGTCAGGTGGTTCACCAACGTCCCATTATCTCAAACGATCGCCGTGGCGGCGGTCTCGCCCGAGCGGAAGATTCCCTGGACCAAGCCGGAGGACATCACCGTCGGGACCGAGTTCCCGCTCCAGCTCGGCAAACCGGGGGGCATCGCCGCACCCTATCCCTTTGGTAAGAGTCCGACCATTCACCGCGCGGCACCTGTGCTCTTCGCGGGCGGCACGAGCAGCCTCCTCCTCGACACCATCGATCCGTCCACCCTCTACGCCCTGCTGACGCGGGCGATCGGCGAAGTTCTCGACGGGAGCAAGGTCGCCGAGGCCCGCGTCGCCGATTATAACGGACGTCAATTCGCCAAGCTCGTGATCGATTGTGAGAGCGGTCGCGCGACGATCACCGAGCCGAACCTATCCGCTGAGGCCGGACCGTGACTGGGAAAAACTCGCTTAACTCATTAAAAACAGGATCAGAGTTTGCCTGAAAGATCTAAGACCTCCGCGGAAACCTTAGGTCACGTCGGGGCGAGACCCTGAGAAACTTTGAGTGAGAATGACCACGAAGCCCAACGGAGGGATCCTTGAAAGGAGATGATCCCCATGCGGAACAAACTCGCAATCCTCATCGCGATCGCCTTCATCCGCCTCGGCTGGCCGGGCGGTGCCTTAGGCCAGGCCAATCAGCCCGCAAACGGCTTCCGTGATCGAGCTTCCGTATCCCTATGAGCTGGGCTCGACGTACGAGGTCACGAAGGTCGACCCCGGCGGGACGGCCCAGATCGTCGAAGTTGGCCCCTCGCCCGAGATCAAGTGGGCCACGGCCAAGGTAGAGCCCGGCGCACCAGGTCTGATCCCGGCGCCGAAAGCGGAAGCGGCCGAGCCGTCGCTTAGCGCGGGCGACTACCTGATGCTGGTGCGGCCAATCGTCGACAGCGGCGCGCCCAGGCTGTTCCGCGTCGAGGTCCGTGTCGTCGGGGACAAGAAATGGGCCGTCCAAGTCGGCAAGGCTGCGCGGCCAGGCTCCGCAAAGGAGACCGTTGTTCCATGATCCGGCCTCAAGGCGTAACTCCCGCCCAGCTCCGTGCCGTCCCCGAGGTCATCCCCTTCACGGCCCCAAAGGAACAGAGCAAGTCCCGAACGGCGCGCTCTGGCAGGCAAGGACCCTGTCCAACCTGAGTCGGATCGGCAGGGCCTTGCGCGAGTATCGACTGGTTCACAAGGGATTCTTGGCCGCCGGGCTGTTCTCGTGGGGCCCGACGGCAAGCCCTGGCATAGTCTGGCGCGTGCTCTTGCTGCCATTCCTCGGGCACCGGGACCTGTTCGACCAGTACGACTTCTCGCAGCCTTGGGACACCGCCAGAACTTGCGGCTGCTCGACAAGATACCCGCCGTCTACCACGACCCGATCTACGGCGACCAGCCCGGCCAATTCACGCACTACGCGGCCGTGGCAGGGAGCAGTTGGCTGATCCCGACCGCGTTCCCCGTCTCTGGCATGGAAATGAAGGACGTGACGATCCTGCCCCTCAAGCGCCTCTCTGAGCAGGACGTGAGCAGGGACGGGAACGGAGAACTGCGAGTACAAAAACTCGCCAATCCTGAAATTCGAGCCATCAAACTCTCGGCAGATCGTATCTTGAACAAGTTGTGTTCGACAACTTCGACGATCGTCGTGGCGGGGGTCGTGCCCGACCGGAAAAATCCCCTGGACGAAGCCTGAAGACATCACCGTCGGGCCCGGGTTTCCTTTCAAGCTCGGCGTGCCGGGAGGCATTGCCGCGCCCTATTCCTTTGGGACACGGCCGAACGTGCACCGCGCGGCACCCTGTGCTCTTCGCAAACGGCACGAGCCATGCTCTCCTCGACATCATCGATCCGGAGACGCTTTCACGCTCTCCTGTCCGCTTGGAGCGAAGAAACAATCCGACCCAGTAAGGTCCCCAAGGCTCGCTTCGCCAGTTTACAGTGCGCCATATTTCGTCACCAATCTCTCGTATCGACTGCGGGAGCGGTCGCGCGATGATTGCCGAGCCAACACTGATTGGAGTCGGGGGCGCCCCCCAGCCGATCCAGCCCACTCCCTACCCGGAGCCGGAGCCTGGGCAGAGCCGGCCGAGAGCGCCGTTTATGATCGAGCTTCCGTATCCCTACGAGCTCGGGCGCGACTTACGAGGTCACGAAGGTCGATCCCGGCGGGACGGTGCAGATCGTCGAAGTCGGCCCCTCGGCCGAGAGCGACTGGGCTGAGTATCAATTCAGGCCCGTCGGACCAATCGATTCGCGGTCGACCGAAGGCGGCGGAGGCAGAGCCGTTGCTCGTCGGGGGCCCCTGCCTGATGCTCGTCAAGCCGCGCGGGGGCGGCGGCGAGCCCAGGCTGTTCCGCATCGAGGTCGGTGTCGTCGGCGTCAAGGGATGGACCCTCCAGCTCGGCAAGGCCGGGGCGGCCATGCTCCGGATCGGAGACCGTTGTTCCATGATCCGACCCCCGGCCTTGACCCCGGAAGAACTTGATCAATTTAGGGCGGGGGACCTGCACGAACGAATTATGGCATTCGGCCGGTCCGAACCAGAATTGACCCGGGACGAACTCCGTGCTTTCCCCCAGGTCATCCCCATCGTTGCTGCCACGAAGGAAAAACCCAAGGCACCAGAGTCCTTGCAGCAGGCACGAACCCTGGCGAACCTGAGCGCAATCGGACGGGCGATCCATCTCTGCGATGGGCTGCCGACTTTCCTCGTTGGTCCTGACGGCAAGCCCTGGCATAGCTGGCGCGTGCTGTTGCTTCCCTGCCTCGGGCACCGGGACCTGTTCGACGAGTACGACTTCTCGCAGCCCTGGGACAGCGCGAAGAACCTGCGGTTGCTCGACAAGATGCCCGCCGTCTACCATGACCCGGTTTACGGCAACGATCTCGGCCACTTCACGCATTACGCGGCCCTGGTGGGCGGTGGCCCGGGCCCGAACTTGGCCGGTGCGACACCTACGACAGGTCGGTTCCAGACTCCCTTCTCGCCCGCAGGGTCGCCGATGAAAGGTGCGACGATCTGGCCCCTCCAGCGGCTCACGTATAGCGACGTGACGAAGGGGGCCGACGGAGAATTGACTGTCCCGCCGCCCAGGATCTCAACGACCTGATTCCAATGCCTCGCATGGCCCGCACGGGATTCCGGATCATGGTCGCGGCGGTCTCGCCCGAGCGGAAGATCCCCTGGACCAAGCCGGAGGATATCAGCGTCGGGCCTGAGTTCCCGTTTCAGCTCGGCCAGCCGGGCGGCATCGCCGCTCCTTATACCTCGGGCAAGGCGCCGCACCTCCACCGCGCCGCACCGGTGCTGTTCGAGGACGGCATGAGCAGTGCCATCGTCGACACCATCGATCCGGCGGCCTTCCGCGCCATCCTTGGCGGCGGGAAGGTCGACAGATTGTCGCAGGTCCCGATGGTGCGCTTCGCCGTCTACCGCTCACCTCCGTTCACCAAGCTCCTGATCGATTGCGACAACCATCACGCGACGATCACGGGGCTGCCCGAGTTGGTCGAGCCGGGAGTGTACACGGGGTGCGCCCAGATCGAGCTCCCCTATCCCTATGAGCTCGGGTGGACATACGAGGTCACGAAGGTCGACCCCGGCGGGACGGCCCAGATCGTCAGGGCCGGCCCCTCGTCGGCGATCAAATGGCCGAAAGACGCCGCTCCTCCACCAGATCCGTTCCCAGTCCCAGTCGACGAGAGGCAGAAGCTGCTCGACGAGGCGGAGGCGATGCTCGTCGAGGGACTTCACCTGATGCTGGTGCAGCCGATGGTCGGAATGGCGACGAGCCCAGGCTGGTCCGCGTCGAGGTCAGCGACGTGGGCGCCAAGGTGTCGAGCATCCAGCTCGGCAAAGCCGGCGCGTCGAAGGTTCGGCCCGGAGACCGTTGTTCGCATGATTCGCCCTCAAAACCTTACCGCTGCCCAGCTTCGTGGCCTCCCGGAGGTTTTCCCATTCACGGCCGAAAAGGAAGAGAGCAGGTCGCCAGCGGCACGATCGCTGGCAAGATCACTTTCCAACCTGAGCCAGATCGGATTTGCCCTACGTCAGATACGGGGGCGTGCCACCGGCCGTTCTGGTTGGTCCGGACGCCAAGCCATGGCATAGCTGCGCGTGCTCTTGCTTCCCTACCTCGGGCACCGGGACCTGTTCGACCAGTACGATTTCTCGCAGCCGTGGGACAGCGCCAAGAACCTGCGGCTGCTCGACAGGATGCCCGCCGTCTACCACGACCCGATCCACGGCGACAAGCCCGGCCGCTTCACGCACTACGCGGCGCTGGTAGGAGGCGGACCGGGCCCGAAGCTCGCCGGGAGCAATCGGCCGGTACGGACCGCGTTTGCTGCCACTGGCGTGAAAATGAAGAACGTGACGATCTTGCCCCTCGAGCGGCTCTCTGAACGGGCTGTGAGAAAGGCCCCGAGCGGAGACCTCTGGGTAAGCACGGGGTTGGATATAAGATTCGAGCAATACAACGACAGGCCCGGCGGTTTTGAAGGCTGGTGCACCGACGGCATTTCCAACACGATCGTCGTCACCGCGGTCTCGCCTGACCGCGAGATCCTTTGGACCAAGCCGGAGGACATCACCGTCGGGCCCGAGTTCCCGCTCGAGCTCGGCCAGCCGGGCGGCATCGCTGCGCCCTATTCCTTTGGTAAAGGGCCAACCAGTCACCGTGCGGCACCTGTGCTCTTCGCGGAGGGCATCGAGCAGTGCCCTCCTCGACACCATCCAGTCCGGTCGGACCTTGTACGCCGTTCCTGACCCCGTCGGGCGGCGAACCCGTCAGCTTGGGAGATAATCGCGTCGGCGGTTATGTCTGGTCTCATTCCCCCAAGCTCATGATCGATTGCGTCAACGGTTTGCGCGACGATCACCGAGCCGAACCAAGCGATCAGGCCAGACCTTGAGATAAGAACGCTTGATGAGCATCGGCGTGGGGCGGCCAGGGCGGTGCCCCTGGCCAGGCCGATCAAGAAGAACCGACGTCCGATGATCTTTCTCCGCTATCCCTATGATCCAGGGTGGAATCGCGCTAGGAGAGTGGACTTACGAGGTCACGAAGGTCGACCGCCGGCGGGACGGTGCAGATCGTCGAAGTACGCGCCCCGGGCCCAAGATCTATTCGGCCGTCCCTCATCGAGGGCCTTTACCTGATGGTGGTCCAGCCGCTCGTCGACGGCGGCGAGCCCAGGCTGCTCCGTGTCGAGGTCACCGACGTGCGCGCCAGGGAATGGACCGTCCGGCTCGGCAAAGCCGGCGCGGCCATGGTCCGGGCCGGAGACCGGTGCTACATGGTCCGGCCTCAAGATATGAGCGCCGCCCAAATTCGTGCCCTTCCGGAGGTCATCCCCTTGACTGCCGAAAAGGAGTCCGGAACGGCGCTGCTGCGGGCACGAACTCTTTCGAACCTGAGCGACATCGGACTGGCCCTGCAACAATTCGAGGACGCCCACAAATTCTGGCCGCCGGCCGTTCTGGTCGGTCCGGACGGCAAGCCCTGGCATAGCTGGCGCGTGCTGTTGCTGCCGTTGCTCGGGCACCGGGACCTCTTCGACCAGTACGATTTCTCGCAGCCCTGGGACAGCGCAAAGAACCTTCGCCTGCTCGACAAGATGCCCGCTGTCTTCCACGACCCGATCTACGGCGACAAGCTTGGCCACTTCACGAACTACGCGGCGCTCTTAGGCGGCGGATGGGGCCCGAAGTTCGCCGGGTACAGTCGACCGATCCTGACCGCGTTCTCTACCTCTGGCGTGAAAATGGAGGACGTGACGATCTTGCCCCTCGAGCGGCTCACTGAGCGCGTCGTGAGCAAGGGGCGGAATGGAGAAATGAGGGCACGCACGCCCCGAATCGTGAAAATCGAGCAAACGGACAGCCCGCTCATCCGTGTGGCAGGTATCGGTTCGACCCAGAGCCCATTATTCCACACGATCGCCGTGGCGGCAGTCTCGCCCGAGCGGAAGATTCCCTGGACCAAGCCGGAGGACATCACCGTCGGGCCCGAGTTCCCGCTCCAGCTCGGCAAGCCGGGGGGCATCGCCGCACCCTATCCCTTTGGAAAGAATCCGACCATTCACCGCGCGGCACCGTGCTCTTCGCGCACGGCACGAGCAGCCTCCTCCTCGACACCATCGATCCGTCCACCCTCTACGCCCTGCTGACGCGGGCGATCGGCGAAGTTCTCGACGGGAGCAAGGTCGCCGAGGCCCGCGTCGCCGATTATAACGGACGTCAATTCGCCAAGCTCGTGGTTGATTGTGACGAGCGGTCGCGCGACGATCACCGAGCCGAACCTATCGCGCTGAGGCCGGACCGTGAGACCAGAGCGTCTGATTATCCACCCCCGCGTAAGCCCTAAATGGCCTTTCGCGATTACGGGACACAGCCCGGCAGTCGGGACTCCTATGTAGGTCGGGCATTCTTGCCCGACGTCGGGCAGGAATGCCCGACCTACTTGCATGACGTCACCATCGCCAGTCCAAGACTGGGGGGAACGCGTGTCCCGGAATCGTCGAAGAGCATTTAGGTCACTGCGGGGCGAGACCCTGAGAAACCTTGCGTGAGAATGACCACGAAGCTGAAGGGAAGGATCCTTAAGAGGAGATCATCACCATGCGGAACAAACTCGGAATCCTCTTCGCGTTCGCATTCGTCGCCATGGGCTGGCCGGGCAATGCCTTTGGCCAGGCCAGTCAACCCGCACCCCGGCCCACGATCGCGATTTACTATCCCTCTGACGCACGGGGCTCGACCTACGAGGTCACGAAGGTCGACCCCAGCGGGACGGCGCAGGTCGTCGAAGTCGGCCCCTTGCCCGAGAGTCAGCAGGCGATGATGGTCAGACTGCACCGGCTGCCCAAAGCCGAAAGGCCCGAGCCGCCGCTCACCGCGGGCTGCTACCTGATGCTGGTGCAGCCGCTGGTCGACGGCGATAAGCCCAGGCTGTTCCGCGTCGAGGTCAGCGGCAAGGGCGCCAAGGAATGGACCGTCCAGCTCGGCAAGGCCGGCGCAGCCAAGCTCCTGACTGGAGATCGTTGTTCCCTGATCCTGCCTCATGGCGTGACTCCCGCCCAGCTTCGCGCCCTCCCCGAGGTCATCCCCTTCACGGCCGAATCGGAAAAGAGCATGTCCCGAACGGCGCCGCTGCAGGTAAGGACACTTGCGAACCTGAACCGCATCGGAGTGGCCCTGCGCCAATTCGCCGATGCCCACGAGTTCTGGCCGCCGGCCTTCCTCGTTGGACCGGACGGCAAGCCCACGCATAGCTGGCGCGTGCTGTTGCTGCCCTACCTCGGGCACAGGGACCTGTTCGAGCAGTACGACTTCTCGCAGCCCTGGGACAGCGCCAAAAACCTGCGCCTGCTCGACAAGATGCCCGCCGTGTTCCACGACCCGATCTATGGAGAGAAGCTCGGCCCCTTCACGCATTACGCGGCGCTAGTAGGGAGCAGTTGGCTGGTGCATACCGCATTCTCTGTCTCTGGCGCTACAATCATGAAGAACGCGACGATCTTGCCGCTCGAGCGGCTCTCGGAGCGCGACGCGAGCACGGGTCCGAACGGAGAACAATCGATACGTACGACCCGAATCCTGAAATTCGAACCATCGGACACCGGCCTCATCGATTTTCTAAGGTGGTGCACAAACCACACTCCCAACACGATCGTCGTTGCGGCAGTCTCGCCCGAGCGAAAGATTCCTTGGACCAAGCCGGAGGACATCACCTTCGGTCCGGGGTTTCCGTTCCAGCTCGGCAAGCTGGGCGGCATCGCCGCGCCCTATTCATTTGGTAGGGCGCCGATCATTCACCGCGCGGCCCCTGTGCTCTTCAGGAACGGCATGAGCACCGCCATCCCCGACACCATCGATCCGCCGACCCTTCACGCCCTCCTGACCCCGGCAGGCTGGGAAACGATCCGAGGGAGCAGGGTCCCCAAGGGCCCTGAGGATCGCCGCGCCACTTTACGGCTGGACTCCTTCTGACACCCTCCTCTCGATCGATTGCGTCAAAGGTCGCGCGACGATCATCGGTGAGCCGGCGTTGATCCAATCGGGAGCGAATGCCCGGCCGATCCAACCCGCGCCTAAGCCGATGCCGAAGCCTGAAGTGGGTCGGCCAAGAGCCCCGCATGTGATCGAGCTTTCGTATCCTTATGAGGAGGGCTCGACCTACGAGATCACGAAGGTCGACCCGGGCGGGACGGCCCAGATCGTTGAGATCGGCCCCTCGCCCGACAGCGAGTGGGCTGAGCATGAACCCTTGGCCGTCTTATTCGCTCGGACCTCGCCGCTCGAGGCCTGGGAGGCGGAGCCGTTGCTCCTCGGGGGCCCCTGCCTGATGCTCGTCAAGCCGCCGGTCGACGGCGGCGAGCCCAGGCTGTTCCGCGTCGAAGTTAGCGCCGTCGGCGTCAAGGAATGGACCGTCCAGCTCGACAAGGCCGGCGCGGCCCTGGTCCGGACCGGAGACCGTTGTTCCCTGATCCGACCCCTAGCCTTCACCGGGCAAGAATTCCGTTTTCTTGGCGATAACCGCCGTGACATTCGGGAGTTCGGCCGGTCCGAACCAACTTTGACCCAGGACGAGCTCCGTGCTTTCCCCCAGGTCATTCCCCTCGTTCCTGCCAGGAAGGAACAACCCAGGGTCCCAGAGTCTTTGCAGCAGGCACGAACCCTGGCGAACCTGAGCGCAATCGGACGGGCGATCAAGCGGTTCAGTGACGTCACAATTCAGGCCGCCGGCCTTCCTCGTCGGTCCCGACGGCAAGCTCTGGCATAGCTGCGGCGTCCTGTTGCTGCCATACCTCGGGCACCGGGACCTGTTCGACGAGTATGACTTCTCGCAGCCCTGGGACAGCGCCACGAACCTGCGGCTGCTCGACAGGATGCCCGCCGTCTTCCACGACCCGATCTACGGCGACGATCTCGGCCACTTCACGCATTACGCGGCCCTCGTGGGCGGTGCGCCGGGCCCGAAGTTCGCCGGTGCGATACCTACGAGACCGCGGTCTAAGACTGCCTTCGAGAAGGTTGCGACACCGCGATTCGAGACAGTCTTCTCGCCCGCGGGGCTGTCGATGAAAGGTGCGACGATCTGGCCCCTCGAGCGGTTCACGGTCGATTCCCCCTTGATCCTCTCCACGCGGATTCAAAGGTTTGGTGGCAGCAGCCCCAGTGGACCCTTGATCACGGTCGCGGCGGACTCGCCGATCATTGTCGCGGCGGTCTCGCCCGAGCGGAAGATCCCCTGGACCAAACCCGAGGACATCACCGTTGGGCCCGAGTTCCCGCTCCAGCTCGGCAAGCCGGGCGGCATCGCCGCACCTTATTCCACTGGGAAGGCGCCGCACCTTCACCGCGCCGCACCCGTCCTCTTCGACGACGGCAAGAGCAGTGCCATCGTCGACACCATCGATCCGGGGATCTTCCGGGCCCTCCTCTCCCGGGACGACGGCTGGCAAGTCGACAGATTGTCGCACGTCCCTGTGGCGCGCTTCGCCGAGTACCGCTCGCCTCCGTCCACCAAGCTCCTGATCGATTGCGACAACCATCACGCGACGATCACGGGGCAGCCCGAGTTGGTCGAGCCGGGAGTGTACACGGGGTGCGCCCGAGATTGAGCTCCCCTATCCCTATGAGCTCGGGTGGACATACGAGGTCACGAAGGTCGACCCCGGCGGGACGGCCCAGATTGTCAGGGCCGGCCCCTCGTCGGCGATCAAATGGCCGAAAGACGCCGCTCCTCCACCAGATCCGCTCCCAGTCCGGGTCGACGAGAGGCAGAAGCAGCTCGACGAGGCGGAGGCGATGCCCGTCGAGGGACTTCACCTTATGCTCGTCCAGCCGCTCGTCGACGGCGGCGAGCCCAGGCTGCTCCGCGTCGAGGTCAGCGCCGTGCGGCCCAAGCAGTCGAGCGTCCAGCTCGGCAAGGCCGGCGCGTCGATGGTCCGGACCGGAGACCGTTGTACCATGATCCGGCCCCAAAACGTCAGCGCCGCCCAACTTCGAGCCCTCCCGGAGGTCATTCCCATCACGGCCGAAATGGAAGAGGGCAAGTCGCCAACGGCGCGATCGCTGGCGAGATCGCTTTCGAACCTGTGCCACATCGGAAGCGTCATGCACCAGATGGGGTACAGGCCGCCGGCGGTTCTTGTTGGTCCGGACGGCAAGCCCTGGCATAGCTGTGCGCGTGCTGATGCTTCCCTACCTCGGGTACAGGGACCTGTTCGACCAGTACGACTTCTCGCAGCCCTGGGACAGCGCGAAGAACCTGCGGCTGCTCGACAAGATGCCGCCTGTCTACCACGACCCGGTCCACGGCGACCATATCGGCCCTTTCACACATTACGCGGCGCTGGTCGGCGGTGGGCCGGGCCCGAAGTTCGCCGGGAGCAATCCGCCGATAAAGACCGCGTTCTCTACCTCCGGCGTGAAAATGAAGAACGTGACGATCTCGCCCCTTCGGCTGCTCTCTGAGCGGGACGTGACAAAGGGCCCGAACGGAGACTTGAGGGTAAGCGTAGGGGTAGACCTGAGAATCGACCAATCGGACGACCGGTTCAGTGAATTTGGAAGTTGGTTCACCGACTGGCCTTTCCAACACGATCCTCGTCGCGGCGGTCTCGCCTGACCGGAAGATCCCCTGGACCAAGCCGGAGGATATCACCGTCGGGCCCGAGTTCCCGCTCGAGCTCGGCCAGCCGGGCGGCATCGCTGTCGCCCTATTCCTTTAGTAAAGGGCCAACCAGTCGTCGCGCGGCACCTGTGCTCTTGGCGGACGGCTCGAGCACTGCCTTCCTCGACACTATCCATCCGTCGAACCTTTATGCTTTCCTGACCCCGGCGGGCGGCGAACCCGCCAGCCGGGGAGATAGCGTCGGCGGTTTCTTTTGGTCTCATTTCCCCAAGCTCGTGATCGATTGCGAGAGCGGTACCGCGACGATCACCGAGCCCAACCAAGCGTTCAGCCCAGACCTTGAGATTAAGAACGACGAGTGGTTGACCCCCGCGTCAACTCCAGGTCAACCTGCGGCGAAACACTGAGAAACCCTGCATGAGAATGACCACGACGCTGACGGGAGCGATCCTGTCCCTGCCGCGCGATCGGGGAATTCTAGGGACAGCATCCATATCTCCCGTTGGGGAATTCTGTGGACACCATGCCGATCTCCCGACCGTGCCGGATTCCGGGGATGCCCTACTTTACTTGGTTCTGCGGCTTTCCCTTCGGGCCGGGTTTCTGCCGTCTCAGAATTCTGCCAAGATCTTGTTCGAGCGTCGCGAGAAATTCCTCGTCTCCCAGTGGTCGTCCGGTACTCGCGTGGCGCACGCAGGAGTTGGATGTCCTCTTGTCGAATGACTCGGGCGAGGAAGGCACGCCAGTTGGGGGCCAACTCGAGCAGTGGAGCGACCCGCACCAGCGTGTCGTCCTTTCCGCGCCACATGGGCCGCGGCGCTACTCCAGCGATAACGGCTTGGTGTCTTGACCAACCCCGCACGCACAGGGTTCAGTTCAACATACCGCGCGGCGGTGAGCAGATATGGCTCGTCGAGCACGAATGACGAGAACCGCCCCTGCCAGAGATGCCCTCGCCATCCCTCGCGGAAGTTGACCATGCGCGTGTAACGGCGGTGGACCTCTCCGATCGCCCTTTTGAGTCCATCGGCTGATTGCGGAACCGCGATCAGATGGACATGGTTGGGCATAAGGCAATACGACCAGATCTCGACCTGGTGAGCGCCGCACCATTGTGCCATCAGCTCCAGGTAGGTCTGGTAATCTTCATCGCAGAAGAACGTCTGCTGTCGGCGGTTTCCATGCTGAGTGATGTGATGCGGCAAACCAGGTGCAACAACTCGTGCCAATCGTGCCATGATCGAAGACTACCAAACCGACGATCGCTCGTCAACAATTTAGTATGCTGTCCCTTCGACTCCGCGATCGTGAGAGTTTTCGGCCGCTCTGGCGCACAGCGATCCAGTCGCGGGTGGAAAGTTGACTTTGTGTAGACGTGCTGCATAATTTGGCGATCCACCTCGCCGGGTGTGGTCACCAGCCGTTGGCGCTGTTTGTCGAGATGGCTGCCTTCCAGAACGTTTGGATATGGCCCGAGCCTCTGCCGCCGACTGAGACATATGCCGTTCGACAGGTTCCAGGGCCTGCCAACGAAGCAAGAACCGGCAGAATTCCTCCGATCGGATTCATTTCGCGAACCGGCCCGGATTGTTTGGCAAATTCGTGCACGCAAGCGTCTGGGAAGGCCGAGTGCCGAGTCAGCGAGAAGCGCGACGGTCGCTTCCGAAGGGAGACGAGCCATGCCAGCCGCCAGGGCCCGCGTTCGCCGGGATGTCGCCGACCAGCGACCGAGTGGCGGCGCTCGATGCCCTGCGCGTGGTCTCGATGGCTGCCGTCGTCGCCCTCCATGCCTCGGCCGCATACATGACGGTTCGGATTCCGGGACTGATCTGGCTGGTGCACGAACCGGCTGGTTCCGAATTCGTCCAGCAATTCGCATGGTGGTCGTACGGTGCCACCATGCCCGCATTCTTCGCGCTGGCCGGCTATGCGGCGGCGGCGGTGCTTGAAGTCAAGGGAACGCGCGGCTATGCGCTGGATCGCGCGCGCCGGATCGGCCTACCCTTCCTGGCGGCGATTCCGGCGGTCCTGATTCCCACGGTGCTCATCTGGATGCTTGGCCTCTACCTCGCCGGCCGTTGTGAGGTTGCCGAATTGCTCGCGCTGAGCTTCGCCGACGGTCAGATTCAGGCCAATCGGTTCGGCCCGGCCCATCTCTGGTTCCTGGCCTACCTGATTCCGATGCTGGCCCTTCTGGGCGTCGTTCAATCCTGGTGCCGGGAACGGCCACGCAGCTTGCATGGCGTGCTGAGCCATTTCTGTTCGCCCCTGACCCCCTTGATGCTGGCGATACCCACCACGCTGATTCTCTGGCTGGGGCACTGGTGGAACGGCGTCGACCCCATCATGGACCTGCGGAACAGCTTCCTGATCAACCCGATCCGCTGGCTCCATCACAGCCTGTTCTTCATCGCGGGACTGGGCTGGCACTCGGGCCGGACTCGTTTGCCCGCGCTGACCCGGGGGCCTCTGCCCTGGCTGTTCCTCGCGGGCTCGGCCGTCGCGCTCTTGGTCCGGGTAAGATGGCTGCCTCTGGACCTCGCGGCCTCCTTGACGGGATCGGCCGCCTGGGTGTCGGTCGCCTCGGCGTCGCTCTTCGGCTGGCTGACGCTTTATGGGTCGCTAGGCGTGTGCGCACCTGGCACGATATGGCGGCCGAGCGATCAAGTACCTCTCCGACTCCTCCTACTGGGTGTACCTGGCTCACTTCCCGGTCGTGGGGCTCGTTCAGGCGGACCTCTTCCTGGTCGCGCTTCCCAGTCCCGTCAAGTTCCTGCTCGCGCTTGCGATCGGCCTGGCCTGGAGCCTTCTCACCTACGAGGCCTGCGTTCGCCGCACTTGGATTGGCCGTTGGCTGCGTGGCGGCGCCCCGCGAGTCCCCTCGGTTCCGAGGCCCGTGTACCTCGATCGCGACGAGGTCTCCAGTCGAACCATGGCCTGAAGGCTGGAATCGGAAGCCTATTCCGGAAAGGCTGTGGGTAGACGGCGTTGCCAGGCGAGTTCCAGGCGAGTTCCGAGGCATCACACCTGTCTCCCGACTTTGCCTGCCGGAACGGTCACAAGCGCGGCAGGGCGCCGACTTCAGCGGCATCCCAAACACCGAATGTCACTCGAAGTTCGCTGCCGCGCAGTGTGGGTTGTCATCTTCGAGACCGGACGGGCGCTGGGGTTCGTGATGTTCGGAGGTGGGCGGGCGATTAACGACAGTGCGATTCACCCCGAGTTGTTAATACCGAACGTGGGGCTTGAACCCACACCCTCTTGCGAGGACCGGATTTTGA
>CAVRFS010000058.1:0-51922 GCA_963720335.1 uncultured Planctomycetota bacterium
AACCCGCTTCGCGGGAGATGTCGCGGCGCTCGGCCTCAGCTTTTTGCGGGCGCCTCTCACGCTCCAGTGCCACTCGCCGCCGACCTTCCACGGCTTCCCCGTCGCCTCGTCGCATTATCGCCTGATCCCAGCGCCGATTTTGCCCGTCGCCTGAGCCATCATGAAGGTGGTTTCCCATCCCTCACCTTCAGCTCAGGAGCTCTCACCATGAGTACCGTGCGTCGGCCTATGACGCCACTGCGTCAGCGAATGATCGAGGACATGAAACTCCGCAATCTCTCACCCCACACCGTCGAGGCTTACGTCGACCGCGTCGCCGCGTTCGCCAAGCACTTCGGCCGGTCGCCCCGGCATTTGGGCCCGAAGGAAGTCCGGGCTTACCTCGTCTTCCTCGTCGAAGAGAAGCGTGTTTCATGGAGTTATTACGGCCAAGCGATCTGCGCCCTCCGATTCCTCTACCGCGTGACTCTCGGCAAGGACTGGGTTGTGAAGGGCGTCGTCTCTCCCAAGAAGGAGACGAAGCTCCCGATCATCCTCAGCCCCGCCGAGGTCGAGCAATTCCTCGGAGCGATCACCAGCCTCAAGCATCGTGCCATCCTCATGACAGCCTATGCCGCCGGACTCCGCGTCTCGGAGGTCGTGGGCCTGCAAGTCGCCGACATTGATAGCCGTCGGATGATCATCCGCGTCCGCCAAGGCAAAGGGCACAAAGACCGCGAAGTGATGCTCTCGCCCCGATTGCTCGCAGTCCTCCGCGAGTACTGGAAGGCCGACAGGCCGAAACACTGGCTCTTTCCCGGGCAGGTTTCGGATCGGCCTTTGACCGAAAGGGCGGTGTGTCGGGCGTGTGTCCAGGCCGCCCAAGACGCGGGGCTGGGCAAGCACGTCACTGTCCACACCTTGAGGCATAATGCCGACTCCCGGATTATGCCGACTGGGGTTCGCAGGGTGACGCGAGATCCGGCGAATCGCGCGGGTTCTTCACTGCCTGATGCGGCATAATCACAGACCCTCCAGGAAGGCCAACAGCTCGTCGTCAGGCCGGAACCGCCCCGGCGGCACATCCAACGGCGTCACCTTGGAAAGAGCCTTTTCTTTCAGCCGCAGGTCGGCATGGAGATAGATCTCGGTCGTCTCCACGGACTCGTGCCCCAGCCACAGCGCAATGACCGAGCGATCGATGCCGTGCCGAAGCAGTTGCATGGCCGCGGTATGACGAAGCACGTGCGGTGTCACTCGCTTTCGCTTCAGCGATGGGCAGCGGCGTTCGGCACTTCGCTGGTGGCGAGCGACCAGTCGCTCGACGGCATCCCGGCTCAGAGGCCCGCCGCGACTGCTGGGGAATGCCGGCGTCGCCGGCTCGGCGGGGCACTCGCGGAGCCACTGCGTCAAGACCTCGACCGCTTCCTGACGGAACGGAGTGATCCGCTGTTTCCTGCCCTTCCCCTCGCAGCGTACGTGGGGCCCGGCGCCCAGGCTGATGTCAGAGCGTCGCAAGCTGATGAGCTCGGACACCCGCAGCCCCGTCTGGATCGCCACTAACAGCAGTGCCCGGTCCCGGCGGCCTATCCAGGTCGTCCTGTCCGGCGCCGCCAGCAGCGCGTCGATCTCCTCCACCGTGAGGTATTCGATCAGTCTCCGCTCGTACCGCTTGCTGGGGATGGCCAGGATGCGGCGGCACTGATCGGCGTAAGGCGGCTCCTGGAACGAGAGGTACTGGAAAAAGGAATGGATGGCCGCCAGGCGTGTGTTCCGGCTCCGGGCGCCGTTACCGCGTGCTTTCTCGAGGTGATCGAGGAAGTCGCCGACGAAGGGTGCGTCCAGATCCTTGAGGGACAACTTCGACGGGGCCTTCCCCAGCCGCTCTTTGGCGAATCGCAGGAGCAGGCGGAAGGTGTCCCGGTATCCCGCGACGGTGTGAGGGCTGGCTCCGCGTTGCCGCAGGAGACGGTCGGTGAAGAAGGCCTGCACCAGACCGGAGAAGTGGGTGTCGGAACTCATGGCTGGACCTCCTTTGGGCTTTCCAGCCGGCGTGCCGCCAGTGCCAGCAACTCCGGGACGGCCTCGAGGTACCAGTAGGTCTCGTTCACGTGCACGTGCCCGAGGTAGGTGGCCAGCTTGGGGATCTCCCGTTCGACATCGATGCCCGATCGGTACCACCGGAGGAGAGTGCAGACGGCAAAGCGATGCCGCATGTCGTGAAGCCTGGGACCGCGGCCGTGGCGGCGGCCTCCCGCCGGCGCACGCAGACCGACCTCACGTGAGATCTTGGCGAAGTTGTATCGGGCCGCACAACCCGTCACGCGGTCGCCACCTTCGGAGAGAAAGAAGGCCGCCGCGGCAGGGCGGCGGACGACCCGGTCCCTGTCGCGGGCGTAACCGGCGAGGACTTGGCGGGTGGAGTCGTGGACCGCCACGAGCCGAGACTTGCCGAATTTCGTCCGTCGAATCCGCAGGATTCCTTCAGCCAGATCCACGTTCTCCCGATCGAGTGCCAACACTTCGCTGACGCGCATGCCGGTGACCGAGAGCAATCCGAAAATCGTCGAGTAAGTGCGGCCCTTCAATCCTGCGGCCGAAGGGAGTTGACTGGCTGTCCGGACGAGATCCCTGATTTCCGCGTCGCTGTAAATGTACGGCCGCTTCCGGACATAACGGCCGGGCAGCAGGCCTGCGGGCGGCACTTCCGTGCGTCGATCCGAGGCGCTGCAGCCAGATGGCGAACCGGCGCACCACCCGGAGGCGCAAAGCCCAAGTCGCCGACTGGACTCCCGAGGGCTGCTGGGCCCAGCGGAGTGCCAGGTCCGTGGTGACATGGGAAGCCCCTTCCTGTTCGGCAAAGGCCAGGAAGCCCTGCAGCAGGCGGCCCGGCTCGCGGAGTTGGCATCCCAGGTTTCGGCGGAGCCGAAGATATTGCTCGGCGGCTTCGCGCAGGTTGCTCATAACTCACCCCCTTTCGTGGGCCATGGCAGTGCGAGCGAACGGAGGCTCCGGACATCGACCTTCGCGTAGATCTCCGTGGTGCTCGCCGCGCGGTGGCGGAGGACCTCGCCGATCTCGTCCAGGGACGCCCCCGAACGGAGCATCCCGGTCGCCAGGGAGTGCCGCAGGACGTGCGCCCCTGTGAAGCCGGGTTGCAGCCCGGCTCTCTTCAAAGCGCGACCAACGATCGTGCTGATGGAACTGGGGTTGGCAAAACCCTGATGAGGCGCCTTGGTTCGGATGAAAAGTCGCCGTGTCGTGCAGGGCGGGCGATGGTAGCGCAGGTACTTGGCCATGGCTTCGCCGACATCGGCAGGCAGCGGGAGACAGTCGTGAGAGCTTCCCTTCCCCCGCACCTTCAGCACGCCGGCCCTCCAGTCAATATCATCGAGTTCCAGGGCGATCACTTCGCTGGCCCTCAGTCCCAGGCGGGCGAGCAGGAGAATGATGGCGTGATCACGGTGAGCGACGGGGGTGTCCCGCTGGCAACCGCGGACGACCCGTTCGACTTCTTCCGGCTTGAGGTACTTGGGCACCTCGGCCAGTCTCCATTGCGGCACAGTGGGGATGGCTCCCGAGAGGTCACTCTCCGTCTGTCCGTGCTGGAAGAGAAACCGGAAGAAGGACCGCAAGGCTGTCGCCATCAGCCGGGCGACTTTGGGGCTGCCCGAGCGGGCGTGTCGCAGGAGGAAGCGCGCGATGTCGTCCGGGGCCAGTTCCCGGACACGGATCGGTCCGTCCCCGAAGCGTTCGACGACGAAACGCTGGATGAAGGGCCAGTACCCGGCGACCGTTACCGCGGCCAGGCCACGTTCTTTCTGGACGTGGTTGGCATACTGGCGTCGGAGCGTCGCCAACGGGGACCCGTCTGCCGCCGGCTTTGGCGATCGAATCACACCCCTCTGGCGCAGGTGTTCGAGGAAGCGACGGACGGTCGGCGCATCACCGCTCCTGAGACGTCCTTGGCGCCGTCGTCCCTCCAGGAACTGGTTGGCGACTTGCTCATGCAGATGGGCGAGTGCCAGTTTTTGCCGTCGGAGCCACCGTGCGAGGTTGCATAACAGCCGCCGACGCTCGCGCACGGTCGAGTTGGCATAACCCTGTTTCCGGAGGGTAGCGACGAACGAGTCCAGGTGAGGGGCGAACAGGTCTCCTCCGTGGGGTTCAGCGGTCGCGTGATTTGGGAGAAATTGCTTGAGCATGTGTCCTCTCCTTTCTGGGTGATGGGATGCCCACAAAGGAAAGGATGGCCGGATTATGCCGCGTCGTCTGCGCGAGGGGCGAATCCAAAGGCCTAGGAAACGGCCCGAAGGATCACATCACCAAGGTCTCAGTCGGCATAATCCGGGAGTCGGCATTATGCCTCAAGGTGTGGACAGTGACGTGCTTGCCCAGCCCCGCGTCTTGGGCGGCCTGGACACACGCCCGACACACCGCCCTTTCGGTCAAAGGCCGATCCGAAACCTGCCCGGGAAAAAGCCAGTGTTTCGGCCTGTCGGCCTTCCAGTACTCGCGGAGGACTGCGAGCAATCGGGGCGAGAGCATCACTTCGCGGTCTTTGTGCCCTTTGCCTTGGCGGACGCGGATGATCATCCGACGGCTATCAATGTCGGCGACTTGCAGGCCCACGACCTCCGAGACGCGGAGTCCGGCGGCATAGGCTGTCATGAGGATGGCACGATGCTTGAGGCTGGTGATCGCTCCGAGGAATTGCTCGACCTCGGCGGGGCTGAGGATGATCGGGAGCTTCGTCTCCTTCTTGGGAGAGACGACGCCCTTCACAACCCAGTCCTTGCCGAGAGTCACGCGGTAGAGGAATCGGAGGGCGCAGATCGCTTGGCCGTAATAACTCCATGAAACACGCTTCTCTTCGACGAGGAAGACGAGGTAAGCCCGGACTTCCTTCGGGCCCAAATGCCGGGGCGACCGGCCGAAGTGCTTGGCGAACGCGGCGACGCGGTCGACGTAAGCCTCGACGGTGTGGGGTGAGAGATTGCGGAGTTTCATGTCCTCGATCATTCGCTGACGCAGTGGCGTCATAGGCCGACGCACGGTACTCATGGTGAGAGCTCCTGAGCTGAAGGTGAGGGATGGGAAACCACCTTCATGATGGCTCAGGCGACGGGCAAAATCGGCGCTGGGATCAGGCGATAATGCGACGAGGCGACGGGGAAGCCGTGGAAGGTCGGCGGCGAGTGGCACTGGAGCGTGAGAGGCGCCCGCAAAAAGCTGAGGCCGAGCGCCGCGACATCTCCCGCGAAGCGGGTTAGTTCAAAGATGATTAACCGGCGCGTGAAGGGGAGCGAGAAATTTTGGTTGGATCCCGGAGCCGAGGCGATTCTCTAGCCTGCGGCGGACTACCTGAGCGAGACCGAGACTATGAGTCGATTCTGGTTGGCACGCGAAGCCGATGCCAGCAATGGTCGCCCCTACCGGCACGCGTCGTGAACGTCTGTCATCTAAAGCCCGGCCGGTGCGCGGACAACCGCACCGGCACAATCGGCGCACTATCTGAACTTCTGTCAACTCAGACCAGTCGTGCGCCCAGCCGCAACGGATTCTGGCACTTCGAGGAAATGGCATGAGTGCGCCTGCCCAGTTTTCCAGGACTTCCCAGCCGTTTCGACTGATTTGACCAAGACGCCTAATACCGTCGGAGCTACTGAGTGCCAGAATCGTTGGCGCACCCGTTCGGGGAACCTCGTTGCACCCGTCCCACCGGACGGGTATACACAGTCGTTGGTCTTTGGCGCAGCTCCCGAGGTTGCTCGCTGGGCACATTCAGACGACAGGGCGGCCGACGGCGCCTCCCTGAAGCCGCAGATCGGTCACGGCACACTTCGATTCCGAAAGGCCCTCGGCGGCCAAACCATGAGCGAATACCTACGATGGCCAACTTCTTCGACGCCTCCTCCCAGCAGACCCTTTCTCAGAAGACCTACCCGGCCGAGTCCGGCACCAAGTTCGTCCTCGGCATTTACGGGTGGGTGAACGGTCTGAAGGTCGTGTCCACCAACGAGCAGGTCGTCGGGCTCACGTCGGACGTCCCGCTGGCCATCCCGGGCGGGCTAGCACAGAACTTCATGGCCGGGACGGTTGGGAAGGCGGACGTGAAGATTGTGTTCACCGCCCAGCCCGGCGAGCCGGTCTGGGACACGGTCACGGTCGACGTCGGGTCGGCATTGCCCAAGATCGCGTTCGGGGCAAAGGTGTCGTACGCCTTCAAGGCGAAGGTGATCGACATCTGCACGCGGCTCGGGATGGATCCGAACCACCTGATGGCGTGCATGTACCGAGAGAGTGCCGGGTCGCTCAGCCCGTGCAAGTGGAACGCCCGAGGGGCGGACGCCGTCGGCCTCCTCCAGTTTACCGGTCCCACCGCGATTAGCATGCATACAACCACCGCCGCCCTCGCGGCCATGTCCGCTGTGGACCAGTTGGACTACGTTGAGAAGTTCTTCCAGCCTTACAAGAACCGGCTGAAGACGGTCGGCGACGTGTACTGCGCGATGTTCTGCATCTTCGGCATCGGGAAGTCGCCAGACTTCATCCTGTACGACGCGTCCGGGCAGACCCCCGACGGGCGGACACACCCGGCATCATATTACACGGAGAATGCCAACTTCGACATCGACAAGAAGTTGAACATTACCAAAGGTGACTTGATGCGGGAGGGGCAAAATATGGTCTCACTGGGCCGCAATCCTGCCAACATCGGGTAGCCCGAATCCGCCACCGGTGATGACAGTCAGTCCCCGCAGGTCCGGCGATTTTGGCGGTCAGCAGCTTGCGGCGTTCTTTTGCGAGATCCTCTTTGGCGGCGACCAGCAGCCGGGCGCTTTGGGCGCGCGGCGCGCCGCATTCGGCGGTGGCGCACCCCCGACGGCCCGGCACTGTGGCCGGCCTCCACGCGGCGTCTTTTTTTACGTGTCCAATCTGCACTCCCGTCGGACTCACGCGGAAGAGGTCGACCCGACGCAACGGCGGCGACGGGCGTGCTCTTGCTGACCACGTCCCGATGCATCACCGGGGCTTAGACCGCCTTGCCGGTGACCTCGTCGTAATCTTCGAGTGCCATCACCAGCATGGCGTCGGGGCATCCTTTGCGATTTGCTCGGGAAGAGAGGTATTGTGCGGTCGCCGAGAAGTTTCAACAATAGTTTCACAGAAATCAAACCAGGCGGAATAAGCGTGTGGTTAGCCGGAGATGCTGCCGTGTTCACGAGAAGAGCATTCATCGGAACTGTCGCCGCTGGGCTTGCCGGCACGACGGCCTCGTTCGCGACGGAGCGGTCGTCGGGCCAGCGCAAACGGATGGCGGTCGTCACGACCGAGTGGCGTTACCGCTCGCATGCGTGGCACATGGCCGAGCGGTTCCTGGTCGGCTATCCGATCAATGGTCACTGGCACCACCCGCCGTTCGACGTCGTCGCGGCATACGTCGATCAGTTTCCGAAGAACGACCTGAGCCGCAAGCGGTCGGCCGAGTTCGGGTTTCCGATCTTTCCGAGCGTCGCCCAGGCGTTGCGTTGCGGCGGTGACAAGCTCGCGGTGGATGCCGTGTTGATCATCGGCGAGCATGGCAACTACCCGAAGAACGAGTTCGGCCAGACGAAGTACCCGCGCTACGAGTTCTTCAAGCAGGTGACCGACGTCTTCCGGAAGGATGGCCGGGCCGTCCCCGTCTTCAACGACAAGCACCTGTCGTGGAAATGGGAATGGGCCAAGGAGATGGTGCGGACCTCGCGCGAGCTGGGTTTCGGGTTCGCGGCCGGATCGTCGCTGCCGGTCACTTGGCGGATGCCTGATATCGACATGCCCTATGGGGCCGAGGTCGAAGAGATGCTGTGCGTCGCCATCGGTGGCGTGGACAGTTACGACTTCCATGCCCTGGAGACCATCCAGTGCATGGCCGAACGGCGCCGCGGCGGCGAAACCGGAGTCGTCGCCGTTCAGGGATTGCGTGGCGACTCGGTCTGGAAGGCGATGGACGCCGGCGGTTGGGGGGCGGGCGGCTGGGACCCACGCCTCTTCGAAGCCTGCCTCTCGCGGAGCCAAACGCTGACCCAGCCCGACACGTTCAGCGATCGTTACCCGACCCCCGCCCAGATCCGCGAGTGGGTCAAGAGGCCCAGTCGCTTACCGAATCGAATATGCCGACGGCACGAAGGCCACCATGCTATTGATGAACGGGTTGGTCAATGATTTCACCTTCGCGGCGCGGTTGAAGGGGCAATCCGAGCCGCTCTCGACTTTGTTCTACCTGCCTCCCAATCCCAATGTCGTCTATTCGGCCGCGCTGATGTCGAAAGCCGAAGAGACCTTTCTGACCGGCAAGTCCCCCTGCCCGATCGAGAGAACGTTGTTGACCACCGGACTCGTTGAAGCAGGCGTGCGGTCGCTCGGGACCGGCCAGAAGCGGCTCGAGACGACCCATCTGAAGGTTCGTTATCAAGCGCCGCGTGAGTCCACTTACTGGCGATCGTGACACGGAGGCTATTCGACTGCGATCAGGTGGATTCGTCAATCGTTATGGACGGCTTTCGGTTGGACCGAAAACAAGGCCGCAGCTCGGACGACCATGAACCTGGCTGAACAAGTAGGGGAACTGACCGGAGGCTGGCGGGCTTGGCGGTTCAGGGCCCGTCGTCGCGGCAAGCCCCATCTGTTCGCGCCTCGCCGGCCACTCGCCTGAGACTCGGTTCTCGAACGTGAATCGGTTCGACCGTATGATGCACTCAGGCCGGGAATCATCCCGGCTGCTCGACCGGCGAGGCGCATCCCAACATGAGGTTCGTACGACGATGTCAATTTCATCGGCCACCGAAGGTGTCGCCGCGCCGGAAGGGTCGATCGCACCGTGGCAGGTCGGCGAGCTGATCCCGCCGCCCAGGTTCTCTTGGCGACATTCAGCCGAGTTGATCGGTCCGGGGGTCTTGATCGCCGGTTCCGCGATCGGGGCGGGCGAGTGGCTCTTTGGTCCCGCGGTCACGGCCCAGTATGGCGGCACGTTTCTCTGGCTCGCAACGTTCAGCATCGTTCTTCAGGTCATCTACAACCTGGAAGTCATGCGATACGCGTTGTTTTGCGGTGAACCCATTTTTATCGGATTCTTCCGAACTCCGCCCGGGCCAAGGTTCTGGTTGCTCTGCTACATGACACTCTTCCTAGCACACATTTGGCCCTTCATGGCATCAAACGCGGCCGTGCCGCTGGCCTCGGCAATGATCGGGCGCCTGCCAGGAAACGGTGTTGTGAACGTGTTGGGGTTCAGCCTCGCGGAGTTCATGCTGGTCAAGGTGCTCGGCTACGCTGTGTTCTTCGCCGCGTTCTTACCGCTGATCTTCGGCGGTAAGATCTCTTCGATGCTCGAATACGTGATGTTGGTCAAGCTTGTGGTTGTTTTGGGGTTTCTGCTGGTTGTCGGGCTTTTCATGGTTTCGGCCCGCAACGTCGGGGAGATTGTCTCAGGCTTCTTTCGCGTCGGGTCAGTCGCCGTGCGTGCCGACACAGTGATCTCCGCCCCTCATTTTTCGTTGCTTGAGCGGGATCGTTCGTCCGAGTACACAGTGCAAGGGACAGTCGAGAAAGGCCAGCCCGTCGTCACCGGTCTGATCATTCGCCGCGGCGGATCGTCCATGCGGTTTGAAACGGCAGCCGAACTCCCCAAGGAACAGGGTCTCGAGGCTCGATTTACGCGACTCGTGCAGCGAGCAACGGAGCTGACACGTCACAACGGGTTCTACGTGGAATCCGTCGATCCGGTCACCGGGCACAGGGTGAGCGTCGAAGGGAGTATCCGCGTTGACCAGACCTGGCAGCCGAGCCGCTTCAGTATCACACAGGGCCTGGATACACGTGTCTTTGAACGCGAGGAAGACTGCCCCGCGGCTGATTCCGGACGGATTCACGCTTGGATTGCGAATCAAGGGTTCGAGAGAGTCGGTCTCCTGGGTCACTGGTGGCGGCATGGACGGCTTCCGGACGTCGATTGGGCCCTACTGTCGGCGTTTGCCGCGATCGCGGGCGCGGGAGGCCTGTCCAACGCCCTGTTCTCGAATTACGCTCGCGATAAAGGCTGGGGAATGGGAGCGCGGGTCGGCGCGATTCCGAGCGCCATCGGCGGGCGATCGATCGAGCTCTCGCACGTTGGCATGGTCTTCACCATCACACCGTCGGCCCTCAAACACTGGAACGGTTGGTTTCGCCACATCGTACGCGATCAGGTCGCCGTCTGGATGCTGTGCAGCTTCCTCGGCCTTGCGTTGCCATGTATGCTCTCGCTGGAATTCCTCCGAAACACTCCGGTCTCCGAGCACAGGGTCGCGGCGATGGTCGCCCAGGGGATGACATTGCGTTTCCCAGACTTCGCCCGTCCTCTGTGGTTCTTCACTCTCTTTGTCAGCTTCCTCACGCTGGCACCCTGCGCCGTCTACTCGGGCGACCTTCTTGCCAGGCATTGGAGCGACATCCTTTGGGTCACCAGCCCTCGGGTCAAGAAGCTCGCGGGCAATCGGGTCAGGTTGATCTATTACTCGCTTCTCTCCATCTACGCGGTCTGGGGAACGATCACGCTCGCATTGCTCTCTCCGCTCCAGATCGCCAAGGTCGGGGCGGTTTTGGGAAACGTGGCGCTGGGGTTCTCCGCGTTCCATACGTTGTACGTCAACCGCACGCTCCTTCCGCGTCAATTACGCCCCAACCTGCTGATGCAGCTCGGATTGATCGGCTGTGGAGTCTTTTTCTTTTCGATCACGGCGATGGCGTTCCTGGGTCGTTGATTCGAGTCTCGGGGCATGGAAGAATCTGTGGCGCAACCAAGTGATTGTTGTCGCTTTGCCGGCAGGACCGAAGCTCGTTGCGATTTCATCCACACAGACTTCAACAGCAGGAGAACAGTCATCATGAGATCATCGTTTCATCCCACCGGCTGGTGGAAAATCATTCTGGGCGGATTGGCCGGCGCCGCACTCGTCAGCGGATCTCCTTGGGCAAGCCGTGGCTCGCAGCAGGCGGAGCAGGGTCCGCTCAGTCGAGAAGTTCTGGCCGTCCGAGTTCGGCGCGGACGACCAGCGCGGAGCCGCGAATCGGATCACGCCAGCTAAGGTCGCCGCGCGGCACGACTTGTGAGCAAAGGGCAGATCTACCAGTTGGGACGGCTCTACGAACACGGCATGCCGATTCCCGGCAAACGGCACTTCAGCCTGACGATCCCTGGACTGCCCACCGGGCCGCCCACCGGGTCGAACAACGCGGTCTCGAATGATGAACTGGTCAGCGGTGAGATCGGACAGGTTGGGACCCAGTTCGACGGACTCGGCCATGTTGGTGTCCGCATCAAGGGCGAGGACTATTTCTACAATGGCAACAAACTGTCCGAATTTGGCGATACGTACGGTCTGAAGAAGCTCGGTGTCGAAAACGCCGGCGTTTTCTTTACACGAGGAGTTCTGCTCGATGTCTGCGCGCTGAGAGGCAA
This sequence comes from uncultured Planctomycetota bacterium, assembly GCA_963720335.1. Lineage (GTDB taxonomy): Bacteria > Planctomycetota > Planctomycetia > Isosphaerales > Isosphaeraceae > CAVRFS01. The sequence continues at coordinate 11,462 of CAVRFS010000058.1, forward strand.
AGACCGTCTGCCGGCGGGATACGTCGTTTCGCCCGACGAACTGGCGTCCTGCCTCAAGAATGCGAATCTCGAGATTCAGGAAGGCGACGTCGCCCTGATCCGCACGGGACATGGCAAGCTGTGGATGAAGGACAACGTGACCTATGGCGCAGGCGAACCCGGCATCGGTCTCGCGGCGGCTAAGTTTCTGACCGATCGCAAGGTTTCGATGATCGGGGCCGATACCTGGGCAATTGAAGCCGTCCCGCACGAGCGCGCTGACCTATCGTTCCCGGTCCATCAATGGGACCTCACAAAGAATGGTGTGTACCACATCGAAAACCTGGATCTGGAACAACTCGCCGCGAATGGAGTACACGAGTTCTGTTTTGTATTCAGCCCAATACGTCTCAAGGGCGCGACGGGCTCTCCGGGGAACCCGATCGCCGTTCGCTGAGCGGTTGGACATGAGCCGGCTTTATCGACCAGAGTCCGTATCGCAGCTAGGAGTCGCGTTATTCACGGCGGCGGGGGCGGGTGCGCACGAGGCCTTGGCGACGGTCGGGTCGCTTATCACCAGCAGCCTGATGGGACACGACTCACACGGAGTGATCCGGATTCCGGAGTATCTCGGATTCGTGGCTAACGGGTCGATCGTCATTGACGCACCACTCACCGTCGAACGCACAGGCCCGACGACAGCGGTCGTGGACTGTAGCCACGGCTTTGGTCCTGTCGGCGCCGCGACGGCAATTGGCGAAGCGATTGAGATTGCGCGGCAGCATCGGACGGCGTGCGTGATCACGCGGCGCTGCAATCATGTCGGACGACTGGGGGCCTGGGTTCAACTTGCCGCCGATCAAGGGATGCTGGCGCTGGCGACGTGCAACTCCCCGATCCATGGACACTGTGTTCTGCCATGGGGCGGTCGCGATGGACGACTGGCGACAAACCCGATCGCCTACGCGGTCCCGACCGGCGGTGATCCGGTGGTGGCAGACTTTTCGACGTCCGTCGCGCCTGAGGGAAAGATCCGATTCTACCGCAACGAGGGGAAAACCCTACCGGAGGGCTGGATCCTCGATGCCGACGGCAAGGCCACAAACGACCCCAACGCGTTCTACGGTCCGCCGCGCGGGGGCATCCTGCCGCTCGGGGCCGGCACGGGCACAAGGGATTTGCCCTCGGCCTGCTGGTCGAAATCCTCGGCAGCGCGCTGGCTGGGATCAGCTCACGAGACCCACGGGTGTTTGGGAACGGTGTTTGCTTTGTCGTGGTGGACCCCTCCGCGTTCTGCCCGCTCGATGAGTTCCGGCGTCTCATGGACGAAACCGTGGCATACATCAAATCGTCGGAGCCCGCGCCCGGTTTTGAAGAAGTCCTGGTTCCGGGAGAACTCGAATTCCGCACGCTAAGGCAGCGCCAGAAAGACGGTATCCCGGTCGATGCCGCGACGCTGGAGGCCATACGGAAGCATCGCGCGCGACTGGGTGTCGACATCGACGGATTTATCAATGCGGAAGGTGAAGAATGAGCAACGCTCCACCACTGCGACTCGGAATGTTCGTAATGCCGATCCACGATCCGGCCAAGCCGCTGGCCCAGTGCATCGACGAGGACCTTGAGCTGGCCGTTCAATGCGAGGAATTGGGTTTCCACGATTTTTGGGTCGGTGAGCACCATTCGTCGAGCGTCGAGAACATCGTCATGCCGGAGATCTTTCTGGCGAAAGTGCTCGGCCTGACAGAGCGCATTCGGATCGGACCGGCGCCGGTCTGCCTGCAGTACCACCATCCGGCCCACGTGGCGGGGCGGCTGGCATTTCTGGATCATATGTCGCACGGCCGGCTCAACGTTTGTTTCGGACCGGGAGCAATCCCGACCGACATGGAGGTATTCGGGGCGCACGCGAGCGAAACGGGAGCGCGTGTCGCCGAATCGATCGACATGATCATGCGATTGTGGGCTGGGGAGTTGCCGATCGATATCGAAGGGCGGTTCTGGAACGTGAAAATGAAAGACAACTTGAACCCCAGGTTCGGCGTCGGACACCTCCACAAACCATTCCAGCGGCCGCACCCGCCGATCTATGTCCCGAGTATCAGTCGCGCTTCTTCTGGGCTGAGAGCGCAGCCGAACGCGGCTTCCGCTTCATCAGTCATCACATGATACACACGAGTGCGCTGGAGGAGCAGTGGAAAACGTATTCGCAAGCGGCGACGGCGGCGGGTCGAAGCGCGGAACCTTCGAACTGGGCCGTGGCACGCAACGTATTCGTCGCGGACTCGACCGACGATGCACGGCGTCTCGCGAAAGGCAATTCGCTCGGCTCATGCATCCAGTACATCCTCGACCTGACCCGGGCTACCGCGCCAACAGGCGTCGCCATGTGGAAGCGTGACGAACAACAAGCCGATTCGGACTGCACGTTGGATTACTTCATGGACGATGTGATCATCGCCGGCGATCCGGAGCATGTCACTCGCCAACTGCGGGAGCTGCGCGAACAGATCGGCTCGTTCGGCACCCTGGTCCTGACTGCTCACGACTGGGACGACCGCGATCGGTGGACTCACAGTCTCGAGTTGTTCGTCCGAGAAGTCGTCCCGGCATTCAACAAGACAATCTGAACGTGAAGGGAGTCGTATTTGATTGGTATACAAATCAATAACTAAACGGCTCTCATGGCGGATCATAACCGCCGGGGTTCCAGGGGTGGCAGCGCGACAGCCGGCGCAAGCCGCGGGCCAGTCCCTTGACGGGTCCATATTTCTTGAGGGATTCGACCATATAGCGGCTACAGGTTGGCTCGAATCGGCACGCCTGGCCCAGCAAGGGGCTGAGCGTGACTTGGTACAGGCGGATGAGCGCGATCAAGACGGCTGTCACTGCGAGGCCCGACCAGCGCAACAGGCTCTTGAGGGCAATGGCGCTCATGGTTTTGGCTTGGTCGAGGGGCGGGGCCGCGCTTTGAGCCGCCGGACCACATCTTGGGCCAGGGTCGTCAGCGATCGACGCACGGCGGCATAGCCGCGGTGGCCCCTCGCGGCAAGACCACCAGATCGATTCCGGCCGGCAATTCGGATTTGCTCAGGCGAAAGGCTTCGCGGATCAGCCGCTTGAGGCGATTGCGGGCGTGGGCCGCTCGGACTTTCTTCCGCGATACCGAGATGCCCAAGCGGGGATAAGCGCGGCCGTTCTCGATCCCGTAGACGATCAACACCTCGTCAGAGACCGAGCGTCGGCCCTCGAAGGCCCGCCGGAATTCTGCGGGATCCTTCATGCGCTCGTGCGGACGGAGCGTTGCTTTCGACTCGAGGTTCATGATTGCCGATCGACCTCATGACCGGGGAAATCCGGCAGTTCCACGACACGGGGCGGGTTCAATCGCTCGCGGATTAGTCGGGCGCGACGCACCAGGTGCCAAATCAATAGCGCGCTGATCGCGACGAGAGCGACCAAAATGGTGCCGAGCAACTCGGCGAACGCTTTGGCCAACCGCGGCCGGGCCTCGGGTCGTTCGTCAAGAATCTGACGCAGCCGGCTCCGCTTCGGTTCGCCGGGCGCGGAGGCTTTGTTCGTCGTGGGGGGCTTCTCAGCGTCAGTCATGGGAATCGGCTTTGGAGGTGGATTCGTCGACGTCGAGCAGTTCGCGAAGCTCGTCGGCCAGGTGATGAACGCGATCATGGACTCGCGTAAAATGGTCGAATAGCTGAAGAATCACCTCGACGCCGGCCAGGTTGATTCCCAGGTCGCGCTGAAAACTGACGATCGTCCAGAGCCGGCGGATCTGCGCTGGCTCATAACCTTGCATCGAGCCATCATGAACGGACTGAACCAATCCCAGGCTCTCGTAGCGGTCGAGAACGCGAAGCGAGACTGCGAGTTGTTGAGCGACCAGGTCGCGCGGTATGACTCGCACTTTCATGGCCGATTGAAGCCTCGTGAGAATGTCACCACAGCCCAGCACGGGGGTGTTGCGGGTTGCGCTCGGCGAAGTCTTGGATCAACTTGCGGCTCGTCTCATCGATGGTTTTTGGGGCGACAATCTTGAGTACAACGAACAGGTCGCCGGCGGGCTTGCCCGCCGAGGCTGGAATTCCCTGATTTTTGAGACGCAATTTCTGGCCGCTCGAGCCGCCGGGCGGGATGGGGAGCGACTTCATGCCATCAAGCGTGGGGACCTCGATCTTGGCTCCCAGAATGGCTTCGGATACGGAGATCGGAACTTCGACCTGAAGGTCGCGTCCCTCGCGCTTGAAATAGGGGTGCGGCTCGACGTTTAACGTAATGGTCAGATCGCCGGCGGGCATTCCCTCGCCACCCGGCTCACCCTGACCCTTCAACCGCACCTTGGCCCCGCTGTCGACGCCCGCTGGAATTTTGACCACCAAGGATTCGGACTTGCCGGTGCCGCGCTGAATGTCGACTGTGGTCTCACCGCCGCGGACGGCGGTCAAGAAGGGGATGGTCAGGCTGGCTTCCTGCGTCCGGCCGGAACGTGGCCGGCCGGGGCGTCCTCCGCGCACCCGACCCATCAGGTCCTCGAAAATACCGGCGCCGCCCCCATGCTCAACATGCTCTGTGTCGCTGAAGGAGCCGAACAGGTCGGAGAAGTCGAACGACTCGGCGCCCGGCTGACCGAAACGGGAAGCCCATTCCTGGGCATTCGCCCGTGGGCCGGCGGCGGCCATTCCCTCGAACGCGGCCCGGCCATGGCGGTCGTAAAGCACCGCTTCTCCTGGTCCGACAGGATATCGTAAGCCTGTTGGACTTCCTTGAACTTGGCCTCCGCGCCTTTGTCGCCCGGATTGACGTCGGGATGATATTTTCTCGCCAAGCCGCGATAGGCCTTCTTGATGGCCTCGGGGGTTGAGTCGCGAGCCACTCCCAAAATTTCGTAATAATCACGTTCGGACTTGGGCATCGTGCGACCGACCTCGACTGCTCGTGACCGACCGGTCCGGACCGAGCTTCCCCATCTCAGTCTCCCTGGCTTCGGATTTCCGGTTGGACCGCGTCTTGGAGACTCATCAGGCCGTCTCCAACGTTCATCAAGTTAATTATTGTAACCCTAAATGGATGGGCCATTCAAGCTGCGAAGAATGAACGCAGACGGATCAAGGATGAGTCAAACCGCGTTTTCCCTGGTTCATCCTTCATAATTACGTCCAGGGATAGCGCCGCTCCATGTCGTTGATGAATCGCCTCATCTGAAGCACGCCTTCGCGGTGAAACCGAGGGAACCGCTTCTGTAGGCAGGTCTCCACTCGCTTGAATGCGGACGGCCAGAGGATCACGCCTCCCGCAATCAGGAACGGGGTCCCGACCGGGCCGGGAAGCAGGAGCCCCCCGACCCCGGCGACGACCAGAAGGATGCCGAGTTCTTTCGGTGCGCTGTCGATTCTCAGCGTTTCCTCATCAACATCGGCTGGCTGTCGCACCGCGAGCTCGCGGCCGTTTGTTCTCGACCCACCCACGTCGTCCCCCTTTTCGACTTGACGCAAGAGTTGTGCCTTTCGCCCACTTAACCCATTGTAGCGGATTGTGGCGGTTGCAGTGCCTACCCTCGCTGGTTGGGCGGTTCCGCGATACAATGATGATGCCAGAGATGGGACCCCGGAGGCTGCGCGTCGTGCGTACCTCGATGGTCGAGAAGAGAGGTTAGGCTTTGACGCGTGTCGCGGTGATTTTACACGAGCGGTTGGGCAACTGGGTCAGGCAACTGCGCCCGCGATTGCACGGCCAGCCGATCCGATGGTTCGAGACCCGCTCGCGGGTGGACCTGGACGCGGTTTTGACCGGCCTGGCTAGCCCTGTCGTGCTGATCGATCTCGGAAATCGTGCGGCGGCCGGCTTGAACGATCTCGATCATGTACTTCGGAAGGCCCCGGATGCCCGGGTGCTCGTGCTCGATCCGGAGGCCAACGACGGGGTGGCCGCGTTCGCCCGCGAGCTGGGCGCACCTACGCCGTCTCGGGCTTCGTGCCGCCACCCGTGGTGGCCGATCTGCTGACCCGTTGGGTTGCACTGGCTGCTCGTCGCATCGAGCGCGACGGCTGGTCTCGTACATCGTTTCCAGAAACCGAGACCGAGCCCTGGAGCTGGCTAGCTGACCTTCTCGAGTATCAACTTGTGCCGAGGCGGGCACTCAACCGCCCCGACCACAATGTTCTCGCTAAAACTGACTCGACTTACAAAGGATTCTACCTGATGTTCGGCAAGACCAACTCGACCCTCACCGAACGGAACGTGCTCGACGCATTGAAAGGAGTCAAGGACCCGGACCTCGGTCGCGACCTGGTCGACCTGGGCATGATCAAGGATGTCAAGATCGGCGACGGCACCGTATCGTTGACCGTCAACCTGACGACGCCCGCCTGCCCACTCAAGGCCCAGATCGAGCGCGACGTCCGCGAGGCGCTCGTGAGCCGGTTGCCCGGCGAGTGGATCGTGAACGTCGAGATGACCGCCGAAGTGCGAGGCAAGGGGATCACCGAGTCGGGTGATATCGCCAGGCATCAAGAACGTGATCGCGGTCGGCTCCGGCAAGGGAGGGGTCGGCAAGTCGACGATGGCCGCGGCAATCGCCTATGGCCTGCAATCCTATGGTGCCAGCGTCGGCTTGATGGACGCCGACGTTTACGGTCCGTCGATCCCGCACCTGGTCGGCGCTTCGGGCCGGCCGATGGCCCGCGGCGAGCGCATTCAGCCGATCGAGGCCAACGGCCTCAAACTGATGTCCATGGGCTTCCTGCTCGAGCCCGAGCGCGCCGTCATCATGCGCGGGCCGATGCTCCACGGGATCATGCAGCAGTTCCTGCGACAGGTCGATTGGGGGCCGCTCGACTACTTGGTGATCGACTTGCCTCCCGGGACCGGCGACATCCCGCTGACCCTGGCGCAATCGCTTCCTCTGACCGGTGCGGTCGTCGTCTGCACGCCCCAAGAGGTCGCCTTGCTCGACGCCACCCGCGCGATCCACATGTTTCGCCAACTGAAAGTCCCCGTTCTGGGAATGATCGAGAACATGTCCTTCTTCGATGTGGTCGCCTACTTGCGGGACCGAGGCGGTCCCTCAGCTCACAAGCTGATCGACGCCAAGAGCTTCTTCGACACTCCGGGAGACGAACGGGTTTATATCTTCGGCCGCGGAGGTGCTCGGCGCAAGGCGGCTGAAATGGGCGTCCCCTTTCTCGGCGAGGTGCCGCTGAACATCTATCTCCGGGAGACCGGCGACGAGGGACAAATGAACCAAGCCCTCCTCTCCGGCTCACCCGCCCGGCCGTATCTGCTAGGTGTTGTCGAACAGCTCGCCGCTCAGATCAGCATCCAGAACATCAAGACGCCCAAGATGCCCAAGCTCGAAGTCATCGGCTAAATCGAGTTGCGTCATTCTGAAAGGGCGAGGTGACCACGGGTTGTCAGTGGTCTCGCTTCGGACATCAACCCGGAACGTCTACGGGACGGGCTGGAATGGGTCAGCCGGGAAGGCAGGGTCGAGGATCAGCTCGATGGCTTCCTGGTGCAGGGTCTCGTGGGCAAGCGCGTTGTGAAGATAGTCTCGGACCCATTGCGACCAGTTCAGTCCCGAAGGCGATGATGTCACCATCTTGCGGGTGGCGATGGCGAGCCAGCGTCTCGCCTCGTCGTCGTGGCCCAGGTGATGATGGGCAATGGCGCGAACTATGTCATTTGTGGCCAGGTCCCAGCCCCGGTTGATTCGGAGCACGTCGTCGAGGGCCCGAAGGGCGGCTCTCGTAACGCCCGGCACGCACGAGGCAGCAACTCAAGGTAAGACGCCACCACACTTCGTCGATCGGACGTTTGGCGATGGCCTCCTCCGCGAGCTGGAGCATGATCGCATGGTCGACCGGAGTTTCCGGGGACAATGCGCAGGTCCAGGCCAGATCGCCGGCAAACGCCAGCCCGGGCTGAGCGCGTGCCCTCTCCAGCATCGCTCTGACATAGCGAACGAAGCCCGCGCGATCGCCGGTCAAAAGCATCAGATTGGCCTCGATCCTCTCCAAGATTGTTTCGAAGGCACCTATCGGGCCGGTGCGGCTTGCGGGTTTAACCGCTTTGATCAGCGCCAGGGCATCGGCCCATCGGCGTTCCAACACCGGAAACCGGACGCACTCGATCACGATGCGGTCCACCGCATTGGTCTCGGAAGAGTCGGCGAGGGTTTTCGCGGCCTGGAGCAGGTCGTGCGTGGCGGCCCCGATCTCGCCAGCGGCGACGAGGACCAACGCGCTGCGACCAACCAAGCGGTGTCTTTGGATTAACCGAAAGGACGCGGTCGAGAACGCGTTTCGGCCTTTGGGCTCTCACCGCGCTCGACGAGCCAGCGGTACTCGCCAATCCAGGTCTCAATCGCTCCAACGGGAAGCGTCAAGGCCCGCTCCAGATCGGCATTGGCTTCTTCCGGGCGACCGAGCAACCGGAAGGCGTGGCTCCGCGTCAACCGAACCGACGAGGCATTGGGTGCCGCTTCGACGGCAGCGCGGAGATCGGCCTCGGCCCGCGGCGCATCGCCCAGCCGCGCGTACACGACTCCACGGACGATCCGGTCCTCGGCGAAATGAGCTGGCGGTGCGCCGTCGATGAGCTGCAAGGCTTCCGCGTAGAGCAACTCCAACGGTAGCCATTCATGCCACACGATCGGATGACGCCAAAACTGCCGGTTCAATGAATGATTCGTGGGTAGGATCGTCAAGTCAGCGTCGTCACGCAGAGGCGCACGCAGGCGGCGCGACCGACGCTTCGGCACGGCTGAGCCACAACTGAGCTTCAGCCGTCCGGCCCGTTCGGAAGGCGCCATCGCGCGCACGCACCAATTCGCCGGCTGGCTCTGCCAGTCGAGAAAGATTTGTTCCGACTCGCGGATTTTGGCGATCGCTTCGGCCCACTGGCCCGCTCGGTAGAAAGCAATACCGTGGACTTGCTTGGCGAGCTGCAACAGGTACTCTCCTTGAAGCGCGGATTCGGCAGCGGCCGCCCAGTTCAAGCGCACGCGCCGAGTCGACACCGCTCTGAGGGTGGAGCGCCGTTACCCAGGCGAGCAGCAAGCGGACCCAGGGATCGTCCGAGTCTCGGTAGCACTTTACGACCTCGGCGCAGATACGGCGATATGCGTCGGTATCGCCGGCATGCAATCGCAGGCAGGCTGCGTTGAAGTCGTAGAGATCGAGGGCGACTCTCGGCCGGAGGGTCTGGCGGGCCAGTGGTGCGGCCTCCTCGAAGAGCTGGGCCGCCTCTTCGCACAGGCCGTGCTGGGCGTACGTCCGAGCCATGGTCTGCCAACATTCGAGGGCTGTGTCCGTCGCCGCGGATTTCTGGCCCGGATGGCGTGGGAACGTCGCAAGGGTCGATTGAGCCGCTCGCCACTGGCTGGCGCCCTCCTTCAATTTGCCGGCTTCCCACAAGACCTGTCCGAGTGCAACCTGGCTGGCGGCCACGTCAGCGAGCGCAAGCAGATCGTCCGGGCGCTCCCGCCGCATTGCCTCGAAGATCGCCCGAGATCGCCCGAGCGCTTCCTGTCCATCGTCGAATTGGCCTGCCTTGAACCGAGCCATACCGATGGCTCCCAGCGCGATGCCTCGGCCGCGTCGTAGATCGACTGCTGAGCGCGATGCGGTGGTCTGGACCTTCCCGCTTCGAGACACCGCGGCCACCGCGCCTTGCGGAGGGGACGTCGCCGGAACCGTGGCGGCGGCTTCGGTCTCGGCCAGCAGACTGCCGTACGACGGCCGAGTTTTGAGTGGCAGAGCGCCGCGGATCTCATCCAGTCCTCGCCAACCAGCCGCGACCGCCTGACGAAAGGCTTGAACCGCCCGATCGAGCTGGTCGTCCCTGACGAGCGTCTCTTCGCGAGTGAGGTTCGTCTTGATCGCGACAAGCTTTTGTGCAAATGCCACTCGGTACCGCGCGGCCGACGCCAGGTCTTCAGCGGTCTCGTGCGGCATCCGATCCAGCGCGTCCCGAGCGTCCAGAAGGGCCCGTGCCGCGTCGTCTTTGTTATGAACATTTAAAATCTGGAGCGCGTCCACCAGCGCCAGGACGGCCTGAAAATGAGCGGCGTGGACGTCCGGGACCTCGGGGTTGGCATGCGCCATCGAGCGGAGCACGTCGATCGTATTCCGCCACACGGCGACCGCCTCGTCGTTACGGTGCAGCTCCGCGAGAGTGCTACACACGTTCGTGGTCCCGTTGTAGAATTTGCGGCCCAAGGTCGTGTCACTGGGCAGAAGCCGGATCGCTTCCCGGTTGAGTTCTGCGCTTGCTGGTACATCGCCAGGACCTGGCCCCGAGTGTTGTCGGATGCGATTGTATTGGCGAGGTTGTTGAACGCCGCGGACAGGCCACGAAGGATGCTCGGGTCGTCGGGCGAGACAGCGGCCAGCTCGAGCTTGAGAATCAAGCTCCGCTCATAGGCGGAAAGGGAATCTCCTTCACTCCGGTCCCGCCGATAGTTGGCGAGGGCGTTGTAGGTTTCGGCCAGCTCGAACTTGTTGCCGGCGTCTCCAGGGCGCACCTTCAGCACTTCCTCGCGAAGCGCGATCGTGCGCTGGATGCCAGCAGATTTCCGTTCGGCGTCCGGATCAATGGTGGCACTCAGAAACGCAACCGCGGCAAGTCCGGCCTTGAGGTCGGTGTCGTCCGGGTTGTCGCGAAGCTCTTGTTCGTAACCAGTGATCGCAGCCTGGAGGACCGTGCGAGCCTCCGGATCCCGCCCCAACTCGTGGAGGACCCGGCCGGCGCGGAACCGGGACTGCAACAGGTCGCGGCGGAGTGAAGGGTCATCGGCCCGTTCCTTGAGCAGATCGCCGTAAAAACCGAGCGCCGATCCGAGCAGCTCGGCGCGTAGAGATTGGAGGCCCGGCACGATCAACAGCTTGCTCTCGCTCACCTTGGTGAAGAAATCATCGACGGCCGTGCGGGCCCGCTTGAAATTGGCGTTCGCGGCCCGTGATTGAGCCAAGGCCTCTGCGCGGCTGGCCTCGGCCGTGCGCCGTTGTTTGTCGGCCTCGACGCGTTGCGACTCGGCCTGGATTTTTGCCTGCTCGGCGGCCCGCGCGGCGGCCTTCTGGTTATCGGCCAGCACCGCCATACGCCCCGCCACCACGACCGACATTGCCGTTGCGGCCAAGAGCACCGCTGTCAGCAACCCGCCCAGGAATGCCACCCACGGGTTTCGTCTCGCCCACCGCAGGTAACGCTCAATGGCCGTCGTTCGCCGCGCCAGGACGGGCTCATCGTTCAGGAACCGCCTGAGGTCTTCGGCCATCGCATCGGCGGTCTGATACCGCCGCCTCGGGTCCTTGTCGATCGCCTTGAGGACAATCGTTTCCAGGTCGCGGGGAATGCGCTTGTCGATCATTCGGGGCTTGACCGGTTCTTCCGACTTAACCTGCTCGATTAGCCGTAGCCGGTCGGCGGCTTCAAACGCGGGCTCCAGCGTGAGTAACTCGTATAGCGTCAATCCCAGGGCGTAGACATCGGCGCGGGCATCCCCTTCGCCGCGGAAGTGCTCGGGAGCCATGTACCGCAACGTGCCAAGCAAGTCACCGGTTTGGGTCAACCCCTCGTCGTCAGCCTTAGCCAACCCGAAATCGGTGATCCAGGCGACTCCGGCTGTGTCGAGCAACAGGTTGGATGGCTTTATGTCACGGTGGATCACGCCGCGTGCGTGCGCATAAGCCAATCCTTGCGCCAACTGGCGACCAATCTGAGCGATGCTCCGTTGGTAGTGGGAAACGTACAATCCGGCGCTCGAAATCGCGGTGCCGCCGGGCAGCACGGCGGAATCGGGCGATTTAGGGAGTGGCGCTGAGGCGGCATTCGAATCCCCTGGCGATGGCGGTTCCGTCGTGCTCGCCGGGGTTATCCTCTCGGTCGCGCGGCCGGCATCGGCGCGGTTGAGCAAGGGACCGGCCGCCGGAGGATCTGCGAGCCTTTGCACTTCGGACTCAAACCGCCCGGTCAAAAGCGAGTGGGTCACCTGGCTGACCGCCGGGTCGGCGGCTGTGGGCACATGACTGCTTAGCGGGCCGTCGACGACCTGATTCTGGATGACCGAGGCGATGGCGGGTGCGGTCCGCGTGGTGGGTACGGCCACCCTGGCATCGCTCCGCGCGTTCACCGGTGTTCGCGTTGCCGCGCATCCGCCGCAACTCGTCATAGACCAGGTCCAGGCCCTGTCCGCGAATGAATTGCATGGCGTAGTAACAAAGGCCGCCGTCACGTCCCACTTCGAAGACCGGCACGATGTTCGTATGGTGCAATCGCGCCGCCGCCCGCGCCTCGCGGCGGAATCGCTCGAGCATCTTCTCGTCGCGGGCGACGTGCCGCGGCAGAATCTTGAGTGCCACCTGGCGGGCCAGCGAAAGTTGCTTGGCTTCATAAACGACGCCCATGCCGCCGCGACCGATCTCGCGGAGGATACGGTAGTCGCCCAGTTGCTCCAGCGGCGGTGCCAGAGGCAAGGGCGAGGGGGCCGGACCGGTGGGCTCGCCGGCGAGCGACTCGTCGGCCAGGGCGATGTTCTCCATCATCGCCATCGCCGGGAATACTTCGCGGATCTCGTCGGCAAGCGATGGGTGGCGGTCGATGTACTCCTTCAGTGAGGGATGTTGACCACGCCGATACCGCTCGAGGAACTCCTCGGCCAGCTCGAGCACGACCCCCGATTGCGATTCTGACGTGGACATGGCAACCTCGATCCCCCCGTAGAATAGCCACCGGGGTTTCGTGGCGAGCGGCTATTGGCCGGTGGGCCCGTTCAGAACGCCTCAAATCCGGGAATCGCCGCGAGGATCTCGCGCAACCTTTTGATCGCCCGCAGGTATCGGCTCCCCGCTCCCGCTTTCGAAAGTCCCAGGACCTCGGCGATCTCGGACGTGCTGAGCTGCTCGAAGTGCTTGAGCGCAAGCACCTCGCGATCGATCGGGTCCATGCTGTTAAGCGCCTCCTGCACGAGCAAGCGCGTCTCGGCCTTGATCACGGCCTGCGACGGCGTGGACAGCTTGCCCAGGAGCTGGGCCGCTAGCGAGACGGAGTCCGCAACGGGCAGCTCACCCCGGTGCAGAGTGACCTCGCGTTCGGCGTCGCGAAGCTGGGTGCCGAGATGGCGCCGGTGGACCTCGGCGAGCTTCAGAGCAGTCAATCGCCGAAGCCAGAGGAAGAACGGGGCTTTTGGTTCACGCAAGTACTCATCGAGCCGGCGCGCGACCTCGAGGAACGATTCCTGGAGCACGTCCGAATCGTCGACTCGACCCTGGAGGCGGTAGCTGAGTCGCAGATGAATCATTCGCTTGAGCCGGTCGCGGTACCGAGACAAAAGGGCGTGCAACGCCTCAACATCGCCGGCGCTGGCGCGGCTCACCAGGTTCTCGACCTCGCTCGAATCTCCAGTCACGGTCACGCTCATACCCTTTTAAGTGCAATCCCGGGCCGATCGTCTCCATGCGAACGGAAATTTTTTTGAGACATTCGGAAAGTGGAACATTAGCTGGACCTCGACAAGGTGCACTGATCATACCATTTCATCCTCAATCCGAATCACCGGCCAATGCGAACGCGGCCCGGACGTGCGGGAACGCGGCGCGCGCGTGTAATCGTTACAACCTGTCCGGGAGGGAGTATTGCGTCATCTTCGTAAACGGAGAATGACGGAACGCGCCCTGTCCTACCAGAAAGATGCCTCAGAGTTTCCCGGAGGATTCGAGCGCGTTTTGGACGGTTGCGAGAGGTAGTAGCAACGACAGCGGCGTGTCCGCCAGTGGGATCGCACCGTGGGAAGAGTACCATTTCGCCGCCCGCTCATTCTTGGCGTCGATGAGGAGCGCCACCCCGCCGACTTCCGTCGCCGCGAGCAAACATCGTCGTCCCGCCGCCAAGATCAGTTGACCTCCCAACCCTTGGCCCTGGACCGGACGATTCACCGCCAATCGCCCAAGCCGAAAGACCGGTATTTCATGCCGGGCGAGGCCCTTGCGAACGATCTCCGGTGTGCGGGCATATTCCAGTGAAGCCGGAGAGAGGGTGTAGAAACCCAAAATCGTCTTGCCGTCCGATTTGGAAATGGCCAGGAAAGTCTTGGCGGCTCCCTTGTCATGACTCTGGCGGGCGTGCCGTCGCAGGAACTCATTCAATGCCGGCTCGCCGCAGTCGAACGAGGCACGGTCGTGTTTCTTGGCAATCGGCTCTTCACGCCAGTCGGGTAGCCTCACGACCTCTCCGGCAAGGCGCGGGCGCGCCTTTCGCAACTTCGCATTTGGTGCGGGCGGGTTCTCGAGCAACTCCATAACAAGTCGGCTGTCGCGCTGAGTCAGCTTGACGCGTTCGTGTTCTTCGATGACCGATTGGGCTTCCCGCAGCGCGGTGCGAAGGATGAAGGTGGTCATATCTGTTTGCTCGAGGGCGACGGCTGCGCATGATGACGGCCTTGTCGGCGGCCCGGACGCGCAGGGCCACTCGGTTATTGTCGTCGACGGCCGCTCGGGGCATGGCGTTCTCCTTCGTGTACACATTCAAAGCGTATATCAAAACAGCCTCGGAGTCAAGGCTGTGTGCATTGAATGGGTACGGCCGGCCCGTCCACGATGTCTCCCGCTTGGCTATGCACGGATAGGCCGTCGTGAAAGCTTTGCGGGACGCGGGTGCAATTCCCGGCGTCTCCACCATCCGGGTGTTCCAATCACTGCTGATCCGGCGTATATCGCTGTGGGCCCGAGCCTCCCGCGGGACTCAGCGTTCACCCTCGACGAAGCGCGAGGCCGGGAGTGGCTCCCGTTGGTTCGCCATTTTCCAGTACGAGCGTGCCGTTGACGAGCACGTGGTCGACTCCCTCGGCCAGCGTCCGTCCGGCTGCGTAGGTTGAGCGGTCGATCACGCTGGCTGGGTCGAAAACGGCGATGTCGGCGGCAAAGCCGGGGCGGAGCAGGCCGCGGTCGGTCAGCCGGTAACCGGCGAGCGGCGTGGGAGGCCAGGTGGGTCACCGCCTCGGCCCAGGAATAATCGCCGAGCTCGCGGGTGTGATGGCCCAGGTAGCGGGCAAATGCCCCCCAGCCGCGCGGGTGGGGGAATCCACCGCGGAAGATGCCGTCGGAGCCCGCCATGTGCGCGGGATGTCGAAGGATCGCACGGACGTCGGCCTCAGTCTTCTCGCCCGAACGGAAGCCAACGATTCCCACCGCCATGCCCGAGGCCATCAGGATCTCGCAAACGAAGTCGCCGGGCGGCAAGCTTCGCGTGTTCGGCGGCCACGGAGACGGTGTATTCCCTCCGCCCACTGCCAATCGGGATTCGCGACCATCGCGATCGTGATTCGGTGTCCAGAGGGTAGGGAGTCGGCACCGAGAACCACTCGGAGTTGAGCCGCGCACGGACCTGGCCGGGTCGGCGCAGCCGCTTGACCGTGGCGTCGATCCCACCTTCCTGGACCCAGGACGGCAGGGCGACCATGCCCAGGATCGTGCTGCCGGCCAGATAAGGATAAGTGTCGAATGTCAGATCAAAGCCCAACGCCCGACCTTCGTCGATCAAGGGGAGCAAGAGATCGGCCGGGCCGTGGTAATGCGAGACGTGGGCGGCGAACGCCGGTCGCCCGGACAATGTCATAGACTTCGCGCCATGCCAATCGGCGGCCTGCGGGCCGTAGCCGCGCATGTGGGTCACGTAGACGCCGTTCTCAGGGACGATCGGTTCGCAGAGCGCGGCGATTTCGCGGGCGTCGGCGTAGCAGGCTGGGGATGTAATCCAGGCCCGTCGACAGGCCGATGGCCCCGGCGTCCATGCCCTCGCGAACCAGCTTTTGCATTGCGATCAGCTCGTCGTCGCGGGCCGGACGTGGATCGAGCCCCATGACCTCCATCCGGATGTTGCCGTTCGGGATCAGATAGGCCACATTGATCGCCACGCGGCGGTCGAAGCACGCCAGGTATTCGCCGACGGTCCGCCAGTCGTGCGAGGCCGGCCGGGTTGCCGTTGAAGCCGGCCGTGTACTGCCTCATGTAGTCGAGCGTCGCAGGCGACGGCCGGCGCGAACGAGCTGCCGTCCTGGCCGATGATATAGGTTGTCACCCCCTGGCGGAGCGCGGGCAGATGGATCGGGTCGGCCAGTAGCATCAGGTCGCCGTGGACATGGGCGTCGATGAAGCCGGGGACAACGTAGCGACCCGTGACATCGATCACGCCGCGCAGCTTCCGACCGATCAAGCCGGCCCACCTCGGCGATCATGGTGTCGAGCACCCCGACGTCGGCGCGATAGGGCGGCCCACCGGACCCGTCGATCACCGATCCGCCTCTCAAGATCAGGTCGAGTGTCATCTTGATTGCTCCGTGGTGGAGGCCGGGCGTTTGATCGGCGTATCGGTGCCTCTCCAGATATACCAACTGGCGATGGTGCGGTACGGCCGCCAAAGTTCAGCCAGGGCATGACACTCGGCGGAGCCGGCAACTGGGCCAGCCCGTGCCGGTCCCTAAGCCCGACGCGCACTCCCAGGTCGCTCACCGGCAAGATATCGGGCCGGTTGAGCGCGAAGATCAAGAACATCTCGGCCGTCCAGGTACCGATCCCCTTGACGGAAGTCAGGGACTTGGTGATCGCGGCATCGTCCCAGGAGTCGTCGAAGGCGTCCAGCGGAACTTGACCGGAGTCGACTGCTTCGGCCAGGTTGAGCACATAGCGGGCCTTGGCGCCCGATAGACCCACGGTTCGCAGGTTGGCCTCGCCGAGCTCGAGCAATCGCGAAGGCTGGTGTGGGTCGCCACCAATCGCCACCAGCCGCTGGTTGATCGACTTGGCGGCCTTGGACGAGATCTGCTGGCCGATGATCGAACGCACCAGGGCGCCGAAACGGTCGGGATGCGGTTCCAGCCGGCAAGGACCGATCCGGTCAATAATCGCCCGCAAGTGCGGATCAACCCGTGCGGAGTGCCGAACAGCGGGCGCCCAACGGTTTTGGGCGGGCTTCGAACGCCTCTGGTTTGTGTCCATAAGTGCTTCCGCTCAAATCGACGGTTCGCCAAGCTCGATGACGACCCAAGAATCCTAGCCCATCTCGCCTCCCGAGGAAATACTCGGGTGACGATGGGTCGGCTTGGGTGGCTGACAGAATCTGGCAAAGGTTGTATGATCCGGGACGAAGGATCGAACCGAGACGAGCCTGCCTATATCCCTCATCGATGCCGAGACCATGTAATGTGTTTGTTCCAGATCACAATTCGAGCTTGGATGGGGCTCGTGGCGTCGGCGCTCTTGGGTCGACGGCGATCTTGATGGCACCGTCGGGCCTGGCTTCCTTCGCGGACGACGCGTATCAACCCGCCAGGACCAAGCTCGAAAGGATCTGGATGCTTCGGACCGAACCGACGGTCCTTGTGGACGTATTCGATGGAGGAATCTGGGTTTATGCTTCACGCGGCCATAAGTGAGAGATCATACCGCCGAAGGCCGGGCGCTGGTAACGGCCTCTCGGGTTGTGCAGGGGATTCCGGTTGCGCCAAGGGATTCAGGCGGACGAAAGGCTCGCCGAGCAGCCGAAGATGCCGATCCACGGCGCTTGAAGAGCGCACACACTTTGTCGAGTCGAAAAACAGCCATTCGGCTACAACTGATGACAGGCCTGAAACTTACGTGTGACACAGGAATAATCGGAACCGCGGTGATCAGCCGTAACGTTCTGCTTTTCTTGTGGTTATGTGTGACACAGGCATAATCGTTAAATTCGGTAATCTGAAGATGAATTTGATGTAGCTCCCTGTAAGCCAAGGAGTTACGTGTGACACAGGAATAATCGGCAAAACCCGACCCGAGAGCGTGCTTTTCCGTATCTCGTTATCAACAAATGAGTTAAACGTGACGCAGGAATAATCGGTAGATTTGGCCGATCCATAATACGCTACTGGCGTTGGACTTAGGTGTGGCGCCGGCATAACCGGACATCCCGGGAGTCGCTAACGGGACGCGACTCGCTTGGCGTGGCCGCTCGATAGTCGCGAAAATGCCGTGAGCGAGGGCGAGGGCGGCGACGACCGATACCGGCCGTTCGATCGGATGGTCGCACTCAAACAGTGTGAGGGTTAATACGGTTCGTGGAAGCAAAGGCGCTCTTTAGGTTCCCAGGGTCGCGAAAGGTCTGAGTTGAGCCCGCATGCGGTATATCCCAAAGAGTATGTTGTGAAGGAGCGAACTTAACGATCCTCCCTTCTTACGACGAGTCCATAAAGATCCACAGCGTCCGGCTTCCCTTTACCATCCCTCCGCGGCTTGGTCAGGCAGTAGGCTTGGTAGGTCGTCCGGGGTTGGGCGGTATTCGCTTGCATGACAGGTTCGCCATCAAGAACCACGTCGAACCGGGGACTGAGATAATAACGTGCAGCTTCGACCTGGTCGCGGGGAAACCGAGGATCGCTGGGGTGGACCACCACGGTGATCGGCGCCGCCGCCCCCTGCCCCGCCCTCTTCCTCAGCCTGCTTCTTCAGCCAAACGGCCAGACCGCGCCAGTCCGCCTTGACACCGGGCGGGTAGGCTTGGGCCTGGATGAGCGAGAGCGATAGCACGAGTCCGACGCCCGCGGCCGGCCAGCGGATCAACGCCGGAAGCTTCGAGAGGCCGTGACCGACCAGAAGCAGATAGGCTGGGGCGATGAATAGGTGATAACGAGCCGGTCCGAAAATGGGCTGGAAGAGATAAGAATGAGCATACATCAAGAGCGGAGGCGCCGCCGCCCAGGTCAGCAAGATGAGGTTCTCCGTTTGATTGGCGATCGCCGGCCGTCGTGGTCGACCGCCTGATTTCCAGCAAACCAAACCATACGCCACGATCGCCAGGCAGACGGCCAGCGCGAGGCTGTTGCCCCCAATGTACTCGATGGGAACCGCCAGCAGGGTTTGGGGCGGGTAACGTGGCATGGGGTAATCCGTCCCGTGGTCCAGATACCGGCCTAGCCAAGGGAGCAGGGCCACGATCACGGCAAGGTGGATCGTCAGCCACCACCGGAATGCTAACAGCATGGCGGATCGGACCAGAAGGTACGCGACGCCGTGCGCCGCCACCATGAAGAGACCCACCGGATGGCTGTAGACCAGGGCGATCAAGAGCAGACCGTATGACAGGCACTGCGTTCTCCTGGCGGCGTGGCGGAACGAGAGCAGAACGAGCCACGAGAGACAGGTCAAGAGAATGAGCCAGGCGTACATCCTTGCCTCCCGGGAGTAATAGACCAATGGCGGGCACACGGCGGCCAGCCAGGCGGCCCAACGGCCGGTGCCGTCGTCGAACGCCCGGCGGCCGAGCACAAAGATGACCCCGACCGTGACGAGACCGCAAAAAACGCTGAACGACCGGCCGGCCAGGCCGGAATAGCCGAAGACTCGGAGCCAAACTTGTAACAACAACGGATGCAACGGGGCGCGAGTGCCGTCGAGCTGGTCGAGCTGGGCAATCAGTGCCGCGGGATTGTCCGCCTGCGCCACCGCGCATCGTGATAACCTCGTCGTACCACAGACTCGTATGGTCCAGCTCCCAACAACGTAAGATCAGGGCGACCAGCAGGATGACGGCGAGCGAGATCCAACCGCGACGGCTTTCACGCTCGTTTGACGATTCGGAAAAAACAAGCATGGTGCAACTCCCCCGTCCTTGAGTCATAATCGCGGCGTTGCGTGAGCACCAGGTGCGTCTGGATCCGCGGATGAGGATCGTGCCATGAATCGACTGAAAGCGAAAGTCGCTGTTATTACGGGTGCCGGTGCGGGCATCGGCCGCGCCACCGCCCTGCTGTTTGCCGAGGAAGGCGCGGCCGTCGTGATCGCCGAGCGCGACGAGCCGAGCGGTCGCGATACGGCCGAGCAGATCAAAAGGGCTGGCGGTCAGGCGCTTTTCGTCGCCACCGACGTGTCCCTTGAGGCGAGCGTGGCTCGGATGGGGGCTGAGGCTGTCGCGGCTTTTGGCGCGATCCATGTTTTGGTGAACAACGCGGCCGTCTTCGTCCTCCGCGGAATCGATGCGACACCCGAGGAATGGCGACAGACGCTGGATGTCAACGTCATGGGTCCGGCCTTGGTCGCCAAGCATGTCGTGCCCGCGATCCGCCAGGCTGGCGGCGGCTCGATCGTTAACCTCGGCTCGATCTCCTCGTTCATCGCCCAGCCCAACTATGTTACGTACAACACAACCAAGGCCGCCATCCTCGGCATGACCCGGTGCATGGCCATGGACCTCGCTCCGCACAACATCCGGGTCAACTCTGTCTGCCCGGGCGTCGTCTGGACTCAGATCGTCGAGCGCCAGGCCAAGGACCAGGGCCTCGACCGCGCCGCCGCCGACATCCATCCTGACTGGGCCGGCACCGAATTGATCAAGCGCTGCGCCGACCCTCGCGAGATCGCGCAGGCCATCTTGTTCCTGGCGTCCGACGAGGCGTCGTTCATCACCGGCTCGCACCTCATGGTGGACGGTGGGTACACGGCCAAGTAACGCGGGACGGGCCGTGCGCTCTACGGATCGGACTTCTTGTCCTTCAGCCGGAACGATTCGAGGTTGCCGTTCACCAGGGTAGTAACGGTTGCTGTTCTGCAGCCTGCGCAGTAGTGGTACATTGCCTGGTGGTCTACCATCGGCCATTCGAGATATCCGTTTGCGGCGCAATTGGCTACTGTTATCGGCATCTGAGTTTTGCGCGTACTACCACCCAGTTCGCGCAATACGTTTTGCAACGAACGGCGAGATTTGTCCCTCGGATGGTTTCAGCGCATAGCCCTTCCTTCGATCTTGGCTGGCGTTCGAGTCGCTTCCGTGATTTCCCGGTCTTTCGACCTTGCGTCACACCAGCGCTTGCAACGTCAACCCTCACGCGTGTCGCACGATTCCAAACCACTCACACTCGTCGCGTCGCTTCTCTCATGCCGAGGTTGCCGACGGCAACAGTGAAGGCGACGGTTGACCTTCGAACCAGTTCCCAACGCATTCCTTCATGTAACCATACACCGACCGGCCCTGTCCAGCACAGGTTGCAATCGTTGTCCAAACACGTTCGCTCCAACGCCGGCCGGTTTCGCTTCGTGTACCCTGCGTGATATGCCGATCAATCACGACGAATCGAATCGCTTGCTCCGCACTATTGTTGGTCGGATCCACTTCCGGCGTCGTCACAAACGTGAAGAACGCCGCGCCGTGCTTGCGAAATCGCTTGGCCATGTTTTCCGCATGCCGGGTCGTCGGCACGTCCGTCATGCCCGCGTCCAGCACCACGTCGCGGGCTGCTTTCAGTTGCCGCTCAAATGCAGTGGCCGACAGGTCCTCACGCCGATGGATCACCTCGAACAACTGCTTCAACGCTCGCCGCAATCGCTCGCCGTAGGCCTTCGTCGCCACGTCCGGCAGCGTCGTTAAAAATTTCACGTCGCGGATCAAGTGCGCTAAACAAAACTGAATACGAATGTCGCACTCACGCATATATCTCCGGTACGCCGAGAAATAATCGCAACCGATCGTGCCCTCGAAATCTCGACCCAACAATTCCATTAACACGTCGGCGCTGCGATGCGGGTCGATCTTGAAAATCGTGTACAAGTCCGCCCGCAAACACCACGTCCACCATAACTCCTTGTTGCACTTGTGGCCCGTTTCATCGATGTTCAACACCGTCTCGGCGGGCAGCATGCGGAGCAATTCGTCATAGGGGCCATCAAGCGCCGCGCTGACTTTGTTGATCGTGTTGGCCAACGTGCTTCGCGCCAGCGTGACGCCAACACAATCGCGGAGAAACGTCCGGATCGTTGAATAGGATGCGTGACAACCACCCTTCATGAACGCGATCAGCACCGTGAGGTGCGGGCCAACCAAGCCGCCGCGTTCGATTCGCAGTGGCAGCGGCCCCAGCAGGGCTTTCGACAGTGTTCGCACCAGTACTCGGGGCACGTGTGCTGTTCGATGGTCAATGGCGTCCCTTCGATATCGATCTGTTGGACGACGCGAGGATACGTTTGGTTGAGCCGCAACCTGCCCCCGCAGCAGGGACAGGCATCGAGCTGATGAGTGACAAATGCAGTGACTTGCTCGGGCGGGAAGGGTTCGCGTGCATGCTTGTCGTGGCCGGGTTGGCCGCCAATGGAACGCTTTTGGCCGTCGTGAGTCTCGGGCGGCTTCGGCTTAACGATGTCCGAAGAGGGCGGTTTCGACGACGTCGCGGAATTCTTCTTGGCAGCCGCCAATTGCTCGCGCACACGCGCCAATTCCGCTTCGAGCGTCGCCACCTTGGACGAAAGCACTTGGCACTGCGGACATATTTCGGATGTTGGTTTCATTGCCAATGTGTAACCAACTCAAGCCGAAAATGCTAGATTGCCCCGTGAACGCTTACGATTCGAGAAACGCCTTCATCTCAGCAGGCCGCTCATTGGACTTCGGCGATAGAGTCGTCACCTGGTAGTGGATCCGGCCGGCCAGGTAGAGCCGGGATCGGTAGGTCCCACCCCCGTGAACCTTCGAGTCCGGCAGCTCCAGGACCATCTCCCGCCCGGGGTGGCCGTCCAGCACAATCTTCTTCTCCGATTTGAGAGTTCCGCCGGAATTCTTCACGCCTTTGTCGCGCAGGCGTCGTCCAGTGTGCTCTGGGGGCCCCGTTCAACGGCACCCGGCGTGAGTTCCGAGATCATCACGATGTACGCGATGCCGTCCCGTGTGACGCCGTAATGCGTCAGCTTGACCGGACCGTCGCTCGCTTCGATCGTCCGCGATGTCTCCTTGGGGAGGCCGGGCATCTTCACGACGAAGCCGCCGTCCTTCGGGCTAAAGTCCTTCCAGCCCGCCAGCGGCGGATTGGCGACCTGGCACGGGATCAGCAGCGCAACAACCGCAATCGGGACGAACATCGTGCTTTCACCTCGAACAATCAGAGGGATGGGCCTACGTACGCTGATTCCGATTAACTTCGATCGTATCTTGTGGATTAACTCACGTCAATTCTTTGCTATGTCGCCCGCGTGCGGGAAACAAGCGCCTTTCTCGCCAGAGTGTTGAGCCAGTCGTTGAAATCACCGACAATTCGGATCGCCAAGTGTCCTGGCTCGCGAACAAGCGTGCGATAGAGCAGGTGCAGGAGTCGCAGGTGCCGCTTGCGCTCGGGTATCTCGAGAGAGCCATCCTCATGAAGAAAACAACACCCAAGTCCAAGGTCCGCCACGTCGCCGCCAGGCAAGCTGGGGAGTTGAACGCTACCCAGAAGCAAGCGGTCCTGCACGGCCGTTCGCCCCTACTCATTATCGCCGGGGCCGGCACTGGCAAGACGCTCACCCTCGCTCACCGCGGCGGCCCACCTGATCGCGGAAGGCGTACCGCCCGCATCGGATCCTGCTGCTGACGTTCACCCGCCGGGCCGCCGAGTCGATGCTCCATCGCGTCCAGTCCATCCGCAGCCATCTCACGGCGAAGCCACCGAACGGGAGGTAACAACGCCGCGGCGGCCCACAAGGTCTGGGGCGGCACGTTCCACGCCGTCGGAGCCCGCCTGCTCCGCATCTACGGCCCGGCCATCGGCGTCGACCCCCGCTTCACCATACACGACCAGACCGATGCGGCGGATCTCCTCGACGTCCTCCGCACGGAACTCAAGCTGGCCGAGAAACGCAAGGATTTCCCCAAGAAGGGGACCTGCCAGACCACCCATAGCGGCTGGATCAACTCGGGCCTGAAGCTGGAAGCGTTCCTCAAGGCATCCTATCCCTGGTGCCTGAAGTACCTCGAAGGCATGCAGCGTCTGTTCCAGGCCTATGAGGAACGCAAGCGGCAGCAGAACATCTTCGACTTCGATGACCTCCTGCTGTACTGGAACAAGCTACTGGCCGATCCGGTTTCGCCGGTGATGCCGTCCGCAAGCGGTTCGACTGCGTCCTGGTCGATGAGTACCAGGACACGAACCCCATCCAGTCCCGAATCCTCCAGCAGCTTCGCCCGGACGGCACGGGCCTGACCGTGGTCGGGGACGACGCCCAGTCGATCTATTCGTTTCGCGGGGCCACGGTCCGCAACATCCTCGACTTTCCCAAACAGTTTCCGGGGACGACGATCATCAAGCTGGAAGAGAACTACCGCAGCACCGAGCCGATCCTGGAAGCGACCAACCGGATCATCGCCCAGGTCTCGGAGGGCTACGGCAAGAGCCTGCAGTCGAGCCGGACCGAAGGCGAGCGTCCACGGCTGGTCGCGTGCGCCGACGAGTATGCCGAGGCCCGCCATGTCGTCGAGCAGATCCTCGCGGCACCACAAGGCGGGCATTCCACTGCAGGATCAGGCCGTTCTGTTCCGGGCCTCTCACCACAGTCTGGCGGTGGAGATGGAGCTGGCCCGGCGGAAGATCGCCTTCCACAAGTACGGCGGCCTCAAGTTCGCCGAGGCGGCCCACGTCAAGGATTTGGTCGCGTTCTTGCGGCTGGCCGAGAACCCCCGCGACATCGTCTCGGGCCTGCGGCTGCTCAAGCTGCTGCCGGGCATCGGTCCGAAGAAGGCCCAGGGGATCATGGATGGGTTTGCTCACCGTGGGCGGTGACCTGGATCGCCTCGCCGCGATGCAAGGTGCCGGCCCCGCGGCCCCTTCCTGGGCGGAGTTTCTCACGCTCTTTCGCGAACTGACCAAGGAGCCTGTCCCCGCGCGTGGCTGCTCAGATCGCCTGGTGCTCAAGTTCCTCACGCCCCTGCTGCGGCAGACCTACGACGAACCGGAGCAACGGCTCGAAGACCTGCGGAAGCTCCGTGACCTGGGAGAGCGTTTCGAGGATCGGGCCTCGTTCCTGGCCGAACTGACGCTGGATCCCGCCGACCTCGACCGAGGACTTGGCCGGCGCATCGGCACAGGCCGAAGGACTTTCTCGTTCTGAGCACGATCCATTCCGCAAAAGGACTGGAGTGGGACGCGGTCTTCGTGATCAACGCGACCGAGGGGGCGATACCCGTCGAATCGGGCCATGGAGACCACCGCCCAGCTCGACGAGGAGCTGCGCCTGTTCTACGTCGCCTTGACGCGGGCCAGGACCTGGCTGACGGTGACCTATCCCCGCTATCGCTCGAGTTTCCAGGGCAATTGGGGTGGCGACTGGGAACCGCCGACACTGACGAGGTTCTTGCCCGCCACGGTCCGTCGCCTGTTCCAGGAATCGAAAGCTTGAAAAAGGCCTCGTCACGGTCCGTGTCGCAACGGCGTCACGCCGATCCAACCAAATAGAATGGAATTCAGAGACTCCTCACGGATCTCCACCGAATCTTGGGTGCCACTGGTCGTACCCGACCAGTGTGTTCGGCAAAGCGGTATGGGCACTGGTCGGGTACGACCAGTGGCACCCGAAATCCATCCTAACTGCTTGGCGATTAATTCTTTGCTATGAATTGTGGTGGAGATCGGCGAGGAGTCTCAATACTTTCCTAACGATGGAAACGGATTCGTCCTTGATTTTCACGTCGATCAGGTGAAGGGCGGTTTCGTATCCCATAACTCCGCGTTCCCCGTTTCAGGGCTTCATTGTCGCTCACTCGCCGAAGTTTCAAGCGAGCGCCGGCAGCATTCAGCCTTCGCCCCACTGAACCCAATCGGCTTTCTACTCACGCTCAACCTTCTTGATCTCGGACAACACCCAGTCGAAGGTTCCCACGAACTCGTCCAAATGAGCGGGCTCCAACAGCAAGCTGAGACCGAGTGTCGGTCGTCTCTTCAGAGCTTCATCGGGGATCGAGATTCCGATCGCCGAAAGCCTCTGGGCAAGTTCCTTCCGTTTCCCATCTTCCACGAATGGCAGAACTTTCATGCGTTGAAATTGAAGCTCGACGCTGCCGTATGTCCAGACGGAGAAGAGAAAATGCTGGCCGAACCTGTTGATGTACGACGGAAAGAACGATCCGTCTTTCTTGCCTTGACCCCACCAAATGCGGAGACCGTGTTTGTGCCGCCCAATCGAGAAGTCGCCGGGCGACAGCCGCCTCTTGTTCACCCCGTCTTTGATTCAGATCCAAGAAGAATGATGCGTCGTCCCACTGCCGTGATTCACGCTGATCCACCTTCTTCTTCTGGCGAGCCGTTTCCGTCTGGCCCACGACACGTGGAACGAGTGTCTTGAGGTTCTCACCCACGAACTGCCTGACCTCGATGGCGAGCACCTCCGCCGGGTCCATCTGGCTATTGAGAAACTCGACGACCCGCCGCAACTCGGTTGGAATCTCGTCCGCGATGAAAAGCAATCGAACCCGACCGGCCTGGAGGTTCGTTTTCACTGACTGCCAGAAAGTCGAAATGTCTTGACCTTCGCCGAGGAGCCCAACGAGTTCCGCGTCGGGGTCGTCGCCGTCATCCTTGCACCGGCTCTCGAACTTGGCCTTGATCTCCTCGACGGGCCAATAGGCGACCGCATTGGCGGCGTAGTCAAGCATCTGACCGATGACCTCACGCCTGATGCGGGTATCGCTACTCCGTTTGACCTCGACGAGCGTCGGGATGGCGTCTTGGTCAAGGAAGAGGTGATCGAGCGACCAGCGCCCGGCCCCATCTTGTTCGCCGGGCACGGCCATCTCACGGCTCACGAGCAGCCAACGCCTCGGGTCCTCGGCGTCGATCTGGTCCCCAGCGAGGAGATCCGGGTGATCAGCCAAGAGCTTCTGCAAGAGGTCCTCCGAGTCGTACGGAGCCTCCTCCATTGGGATGAGCTTGGAATCTTCTTTGAGAACGTAAATGCGACCAGGCACTTGCTCACCGTAGTTGAAGGTCGGGGATTGCGAGAAGGGCTTTCATGGCGCTTCTCAGTTCTCTATCCCGTGACCACCCGAAGGACTTCGTGAAGCTTGCCCAGCGTGTAATGCGGCACCTGCGGTCGAGGAGCCTGGGCATGCCAATTGCTGCGATTGTCCCCATCTCTGGCCTTTGGGTCAAACGATCGGGATTCTCGGGTGAGAGACCCACATCCTGATCTGAGACGTTGGTCACGTGGTTGATCCGTGCAGCGATGCGTTGAACAGAAGAGCCAGGCGAAGGGCGAAGAAGCCATCGGCCTCGTCGATCTGAAAGAAAGCTGCCGTGCTGTCGCTCTTCGCCATCACTGAGACTCGGACCCGAAGACCAGTTCACGGGCGAACGTTCGTCGTTCCCTGAGCACCGCCGCCGTCTGCCTGGTCGAGACGAGCCCTTCCAGCCGATTAAGGGAAACTGGACGCAGGACGACCAAAGCACGCCGACCACCGTGCAGCGCGTCACGCACGTCTATCCGTGCCTCCACCGCCTGGGCATGAGTGGTCGGGTAGAGGATTGCGGCGGTTCCACACTCGTGGACCGTGGCATAGATCGCAAGTTGGTAGAGCATCTCCCTGGGCAATGAGTTCTCCCATAGATCCCGATACTTCGCATCAAGGATCGCCAAGACCCGCATCCCCTTCACTACCAGGAAGTCCGGTCGGGGAACCGGAGCTCGCTGGTTGCGAGGATTCCAGCCCGGCACGTGAGCGAGCATCCCTGTGACCCGGTGCTCAGAGCGGCCAGTATGGTCGGGGAGGTTGTCCACAAGGAATCTCCCCAACAACGCCTGGAAAAAGCGGTTCATGTCAAACAGGAACCCAGGCAGTCTTAGGCCGGTCTCGCCACCGAGGGACAGCCCACCGGCCTCAGCAAGTATCTGAATGATCGAGATGGCAGGATTGTACGCCCTCGTCGTGCGGTCCATCTCGCTCTCCAGTCGCCCGAAGACTCGCCGGTCCAGCCGAACAGGGGAGACGGACTCAGCGAGCAGATCGCCGAGCCGATCTGATCCGCAGTCCACGGTCAACGTTTAAGGACGATGCCAGCCGCAAGCCCGACAGTAAGGCTTGGTTGATCAACCGGTCCTCGTCTCGGCGGTGGTGAATGCACGGCAGGCTCGCCTCGGCAAGGGTGCTATTACCAACGATGGTCTGAAAATCGATCCGGCCTCGGGGCGCATTGACTCATCGTTCTTGTGACCAAAACGACGACGTTGCCTCACCGGAATGATACCCACGCCTGAAGACAAAGACTCGGCTCGCGCCTGGCGGACATCGAGGCCAGAAGCGAGCGGGCTCGGCGGAGACATCGCGAACCAATGAGCCTGGAGGACAGTGGGAGCCCTGATGTCGCATACCATCAGTGATCGCCACTGGGTAACTTCCTCCAGTGAGGCAACACGGGAATTCTAATTGTCGCTGATCAGGCCGGTGACTCGATGAGCCAACGGCCGAATATGGCTGGACTTTGCTGAATAAGTACTGGCTAGAATTCAATCGTGAATCAATGCAAGAGTCTTCTTTGGAATTCTTAGATTTCGAGATTGAAGCCCCAGTTGCCGGTACCTGTCTCTTTGCTCTGGAGACGAAAGTGTCGCGGCCACGAATAATAAACTGACACTGATGTCTTCATTTTGGACGCTAACGCCAAAATCTCCCAACGTTTTGAGGAGTCGACGCACTCCCTTTATCTTGCAGCCTACCAAGGCGTCGGTCTTGACCGAGTGGTAAACCGTCAGAAGGTCGTCGATTCGTTCGGCGTACGAATCTTCATCACTCAGGTAGATTGAAATGAAGTCGCCATCCGCGGAGTAGATCGGTCGCGACTCAAACCCTTTGAATTTCCTATCTTTCAGGAATTCCGTCAGTGTCTCTCCCATGCGATCCTCTCAAAATCGGACGCCCAGCCAAGGGGACGACCAGGATAATCTGGATCAACCTTCCGCTTTTCCCAATCGAAGACAACAAGACCTCGATCATCGCGGCTCACGTAGACCAGGAAGACGAAGTTTGGAGGGAAGGGAGTCTCTATCGTTTCGCTCCGTTTTTGTGTAAGGGGGACTTTGCAGAAACCGTACGAATTCAAGAAGTCGTCTCGCTTCAATCCATCAAAGATCACAATCGGCGATTCCAAAGTTTCCTTAACATTGGGAAGCTCCAGAAATTTGGATTCAGGTGCATATCTCTGCAAGTCCTCGATTCTCTTCTTGGCGATGATGAAGATGGCTTTACCAGAACCGTCGGGGGCCAAGCCTTCAATCGCAAGGTATCCACGTGGAATCTTCACACTTGCGTCCTCGCCCTGGAATGCATCTCATTGCTGCACTTCATGCTAAGCGAATACCCCCCTGCCTGCAATCCTTTGACTATTTGACCTGCATGCACGCATCCCTCGTCGAGCGACTCTGCGGCAACGCCGCCGAGATCAGCACATGCGCTTTCCTTGGGACAGAACGCGGGAAAGGTCCGGTATCCGTAAAATGGGGACACAAATCGGTGGGACAGAACGCGGGAAAGGTCCGGTATCGACCAAATGGGAAATTGTTGGCTATCGTGTGAGCATGCCACGAACAGCACGGGTCGTTCCTGGAGGGATGGTCTCTCACATATTGAATCGCGGCGTCGCGTGTATGCCGTTGTTCGAGAAGGCGGCGGATTAACAAGCGTTCGAAGGCGTCCTGCGGGAAACGCGCGACCAAGCGCCGATGCGGATCTGTGCGTACTCGTTGATGCCGAACCATTGGCATCTGCTCTGGCCGGAGCGCGAGGGAGAATTGGCGCGCTTCATGCAGCGCTTGACGATCGCGCATGTTCGCCGCTGGCAGGAGCACCGGGGATATGGGGGCTGGGCCACATAGACCTGGGTCGCTATCTATCGTTCCCTGTGGAGAGCGACGAGCACTTCTGGGTGGTGGCGCGGTATGTTGAGCGCAATGCGCTGCGTGCCCGACTTGTTCTGCGTGCCGAGGAATGGCGTTGGTCGAGTTTGTGGCGTCACGTTCACGGCACGGCGGAAGATCGCTCCGTGTTGGCAGGGTGGCCGATCGAGCGGCCGTCGGACTGGGTCGAGCGGGTCAATCTGACCGACGACGAGAGCGAGCTGGAGTCGCTCCGCCAAAGCGTGCACCGAGGGCGCCCGTTCGGTCGTCAGGAGTGGCAAAAGCCGATCGCGAAACGATTGGGCCTCGAGTCGGCCTATCGTCTCAGTGGTCGACCGCCGAAGATGGGCCGTTTCGAATCTGGTCCGTAGGCTGGCTCGAAAGCCCACCACGAGACTTACCTCACAAGATCTGCCCTGCATCTTGCCCTTTTGGCTGCTGTATCGCATCTGGCCTTGGCGGGGTTGCCGCCGCTGTTACTGGGAGCCACGAAGCAACCTAATTTACCGATACCGGACCTGTCCAGCTTTTCGGACCATGGGATCTCCCGGCTGGCCCGTCCAGGTCGCGATGGCCCTCGGAACGAGTCTTTAAATCATCGACGTGACTGTGCGTCAGGCAACGGCTCTGCCTCATCTCGATCGGGCGTGTCGCCCTTAACGCTTGATCCCGCCGACCTTGGGCACTACCAGCTTGTCGGCGCACATCCTGGCACCGATGGCGTACTCGATGACGTTTTGAGCGACCTTGATAGCCTTGACGACAGCCGGGTTGGCAGCGCTTTGCTCGGCCTGGTTCCAGTAGCAGGAAAGGTCCCGTGGGGAATAGATGACGACGGTCCGGTTCTTTTGGTTGATGCCCCAGAGCGGGTGGATCTCGGGAGAGAGTTGGTTCTTCACCCGCCAGATCGGATGGTCCTCGGCCAGCGGTAATAGGTCAGATCCGCCGGCGGGAAAGATCTCCTTCATCAATCGCCTGAATCCTTGGTCGAATTCGGGGTTACCGCAGCAGGCCTCGGCGAAGATGAGCCCTCCATTGTCGACGAAGTCGCGGAGGTTCTGTTTGGCCTTGGCCGTGAACTCCGGAGCCTTGTGGCCATTGAAGAAGAGAATCGGCGCCTCGAGCAGTTCCTGGATGGTCGCGATATTGGGATCGGCTACCTGCCAGGTGAGGAGTTTATGGCCGTCGCGAGAAACGATCGCGACCAGGTTGCTGATATCATCGGGGTCGTTGTTCCAGTCGTCTTCAGGGCTGTGGCGGAGCTTCTTGATCAGGACCGGAGCGCGGCCCTTTGCAAGGAAGATCAGTGCGAAGCTGGTAGCCAGCGTGCGATTTCTCTCGATGAGCGCCGCCCTCCCAAGAGCCCGTGGTCTTGTCCTGTTTCTGGACAAGACTCTCGGCCCCGAGGCGATACCATTCATGCGGACCGATCGAGCGCGAGCCGGAGAGGCGGGCGGCCCGTTCCAGGCCGCCAAGATAGTAGAACGTCCAGAGCGGGCCGGCACCGAAATTCTCATTGATCCGGAAGTGGCTGGCCAGCCAGTCGAACCCCTGGACGGATCTCTTGTCCACGTCCCCCTTGCCGCAATTTTTTATTTCCTCGCCCTTGAGAGATTCCTTGCCAATAGGCCTGTGGCGATTCGTGATGATCAGGCTCGAAATGCCCGCGCAGGTCATGCTGGCGGTGGAAATGCCTTTTTCGGGCGTATAGGCCCAGCTTCCGTCGGGCTTCTGGCTTTTCTCCCAGTAGGAGCGCGCAAGGACCAGCCCTCGGGCTTGACGGGAACACCGGACTCGCTGGCTGCATCCAGACCCAGGAGCGCGTACTGGGTGTTCGAGTTGTCGCCTGGCTGCCGCCTTCCGTCCGAATAGGACCAACTTCCAGCCCATTGGACCGGGTCACCTGGTTTGATCTGGGTGCGCTCCAGCCAAGAGACATTCGCGGCGATGCGGATCCGGTCCGATGGCGGGTCGGCGGTAGCGAAGACCATGGTCTGAAAGCGCGATCGCATAAGTGCTGTTGAGTTGATCGGGTCCGAAGCGGCGGAGGAACGCGAGGGCCTTTTCAATGGTGGATGAGTCGGGCTTCTCGCCCGCGGCCAGCAGGGCCAGGGTTACCAAGCTGGTCATGCCTGTTTTCGAATTGGCGTCGAGGTCTTTCCAAGAGCCATCGTCTTCTTGTTGCTGTTTCAGAAATCGAACGCCATCGCCGATGGCCCGTTCAACCCCCTCGCTGGTCACGCCAGCCCAAGCGGTTTCCCCACCGCCGAGGATCGACGGACTGACCAGGGCAGGAGCTTGCTCTTGGAGGCGGTCTGGCTCGGTTTTCTCCGTGGGAGCCACGACTTTCGTCTCAACGGGGAGCCGGGCTATTTTGACCTGCCGTTGTGCCCATGTGGCCGCGCCCGAGATCAGGACGGCGGCGAAGAGGATCGTTCCCAGTGCGACCTTCAGTTTGGTCAAGACCATGGCCCTCAAGACCTCCTCGGCCAAGGCGGCGGCCGACACTGTGCCGGCGGCGCCTGAGCCGTTTGCCTGAGTGAACTGCATCGCCAGCCGGACGGTCGCCTCGGCCCAGGCCTCCGGGGCCGAAGCCGGTTGTTGAGTCCAGAGGATAGCTCCCAGGAATGCGTCCGATCGATCGAAGCCCCGCTTCGTCAGTCGCGCTTTCAGCTTGGCTCGGCCGCGCGCCAGCCGGCTCTGGACGGTCCCCAACGGGCAGCGGAGCTGGGCGGCGGCTTGTTCCTGGGTCAAGCCTTCGAGGTAACAGAGGACCAGCGGCTCGCGGAACAAATCGGGCAACCGGTCCAACTCATCGTGAAGCGTGGCCCAGCGTTCTTGGCCCTCGTCGGCTTCGATTTCGACTACATGACGAGCCGCCATCCTTTCTCCCCCTCGGCGCTCGCGGCCCGCCGACGCGAGGCGGCGAGCTGTGCCCTGGCCGCGACCCGCAGAGCGACGCCATGCAACCAACTCGCCACCGACTCGCGACGGCCAATCGAGCCAGCCCGACGAGCCAGGACCAGGAACGTGGCCTGAGAAGCATCCTGCGACTCGTGTTCGTCGCCGAGGACCTGGCGGCAGACTCGCAAGACCATCGCCCCGTGGCGATCGACCAGGGCTTCGAATGCGGCCTCGGCGGTCTCGTCCCGGCGCTGAACGAACCGATCGAGCAACTGGCCGTCGGTGAGCCCCCCGGCCGTCCCCGCCTGAAACAGGGTTTCGATCTGCTTGAGAAGTTTCATCGATCGACCGATGGTTCTTGAATCTGGTTCTGGGCGATTGGTCAACTCGCTATATAGTTTCCGCCATTCCGGAAATCATTCCCACCTTGTGGATTCTTTCGAGGCAGTTCGACCGCCGGCGTCCGGCAAGTCACGGGCCTCGCGAGACGTCGTAGGCTTCACAAAAAGGAGTGGGGAGCTAAATAAGGGGGGCAACGAAGCCCAGTTCAGAATCGCGGCAGTTTCAGGTCTGAGGACGTCGACCGTGTGCTCCGCAGGCTCGAGCCACCTTTGCTCACCATCAAACCCGGGTTGGACGTGGTGCCGGACCACTGCTGGCCCCGGCTCGTCAATATGGCACCGATGCGCGCGGTCATACGGGAGGAGGAACTGCACCTAGCACGCCAGCCACGTTGAGCGCCATTCCGAAAGTTCGCGATATCTCGTTCGCGATCGTACCGGGGTCGAACAGTCCCGGGTCACTGGCGTGGATGGTCGTGAGAAGCTCGGCAAGTCGTTTGCCGACACGTCGGTTGCAGAGCTCCGCCGTCTCGTCGAGGAACCTCTTCAGGTACCGCAGATCGTCCCGTGTCGGGGCGAGGATGCGCGGGGATTCGACCGCCTGCTTGGTCAGGAGACGCAGTTTGATGGCATCAGACTGCGTGATCACCCCCACATTGTGAACGACCGAATGGCGGATCTGCCAGACGATGCTCAGAGTCTCGTACCTCCATTGTTCGAGCGCTGGCTGCTGACCCGACTTCGGGAACAGGTAGAACGTCCCTGGCCCGAAGGGATCGGCGAGGAGCTTGCGGAAGCGGTCGTTGATCTCGCCGCAGTCGAGCCAGATGCCGGACTCGCAGAGCGACTTGCCGAGAGTTTCCGTGCCGAAGTGCACGGCCAGTGCGCTCCCCTGGATCTTGAACTCGTTGAAGCGATCGTCGAGGACGAAATGGGCCAAGTGGTCGACGCAGGCGGCGGCGATCTCCTTGAAGAAGCGTTCGAAGTTCTCGATGAGGCTCACGAGCAACATCGCGTTGAGCCGCGTGAGGTGGCGCTCGAGCACAGTCTTCTATAGCGTGAGCCGGCCGAAGTTGCGCTCGATGTAGCGAGCAGGTTCCACATATCGATGCCGCTCCGCCGGTAGTGCGGCAATGGGGTCTCGGCCTCCCGCGGGAGCGGATCGACATGCGTCAGGATGTCCTTGATCCTCTGCCTCAGATCGATCGGAGGACGAGCCACGGTTACCGATTCTCCCCTTGTGCCGCCGCTTCCTCGCGGTCGCTCTCGGTCGTCTCCCGATCCTCGATCAGGAGCCAGGCCTCATCCGAGCCCTTCCAGGAGAGGTAGAGAAGCCGATTCGCTGTCGCGACGTCGTCGCCAAGACGATCCACCAGCTCGTCTAGCTTTATCCTCGCCGATTACTTGTCCCACGGCCTTCGGGTTTCTGGACCTGTCGAACACAAACAAAGGACGATCGATTCGACGGAGTTCGGCCGCGAGCTCGTCACCCGGGCAGGGAAAACTGATCAGTCCCCCGAGCAACGAGGTCCCCGTCCACGCTCCACCAGCGATCCGCTCCCTGACTCTCTATCCAGTTTGCCAGCGCCGAAGCAGGTAGCTCGTAATGGGGTTCGTCCGTGGATGCTCATCAGTCCTCCAGTCGGCTCGACAGTCGATCTTCGTCGGGTAAATCGTCTGTCGCCGTGCGATGTCAGGCCAGCCTTGAATTATCCTACGCGACGGGATCTGCGGGCAAGGGTTGACGGGACGCGACGGTGCCCGCCCTCTCCGGCTCGCTGGCGGCGGCTTCGGGGTGTTTTAGTGCCTTCGCACCAAAACCGTAGTGAACCATCGAAAAGCACGCGAAATCCTGAGAAACCCTGGAAATCGCCGGCGCCATCTGGATCACATTTAACTAATAACTGCCAGAGGATTTGCGTCGAATTGGACCGCCTGGGTTGCAACCAGGAGGTTGGCGGTTCGATTCCGTTCGACTCCACTTTCAAGTTCTTCACCGGCATCTACTTATAATTATTTATATATAATTGTCTAGTTATATGGTCTTGCTAATGTACGAAAACTGCCGAAGAAACAACCCGAATGAGTTCCATTCTACGACACGTTGTCAACGGCGCACGACCGGATCGAGGTGAAAATCGATGACGAGCGGGAGATGGTCGGAGGCGTCGTGGCGCGAGCCGCGAGTGGACGATGCGGGCATGGCGGACCTCAACCGGGCCGCGGACAAACGCCTTGTCGAGCGAGGCCAGTGGCCAATATGCCGGGGGGCGAGAAAGCCGAGAAACAGACATATTTAGCACTTACGGCTTAATCTCGATTATTTTGATCGAAATAGAGTAGAATGGCTTGACTACGGGTCTCCAGTCGTTAGAATCGTGTCGCAATAACAGCCAGCTAGCCAAGTTGCCAGAGGATCGATCCTCAAGCGTCCTCCCGGCGTGTGTTTTGCGCCGGGATCTGGGCCAGAGGAAATTATTGCCTTTTTTGGCGTACACATCGCGCTAAACACCAGGGGATAAGTGATGACTCATCGTCGAGGTTTTACACTGATCGAATTGCTCGTTGTCATCGCGATTATCGCGGTCTTGATCGCGTTGCTGTTGCCGGCCGTTCAGGCCCGCGCGAGGCTGCCAGGCGAATCCAGTGCGTGAACAACTTGAAGCAAATTGGCCTGGGCATCCACAACTACAACGACAGCAACAACTGCTTCCCGCCCGCCGCCTACCCCGTTTTGGAACCCGGGGGTACACTGGCAACTAATACCGACTTCAGCCAGAATGTCCGAATGCTCAGTTACCTCGAGCAACAGCCGCTCTACAACGCCGCCAATTTTGGCGCCGGGGGGTGCTGGAACAACGAAGTTTCCGAACAGATCAACTCCACCGTCAGCCGGACAAGGCTTACAGTATTCCTGTGTCCGTCGGACACATCGCCATCGTTCGGAATCTATGCAGGAGACAGCCTCCCCATCCCACTCTCCGGCGATCCTACGGCGCCCGGCTGTAACTATCAGGGGTCATACGGGTCGAACATGGAATTCAACGCCACCATGACGGGGTCTCCGCCGAATGGCGTGTTCCAGTACAGCACCGGGCAGGTCATCGGCCTCCAGGCCATTACCGACGGCACGAGCAACACCGCCGCGTACGGAGAGTGTCTGGTCGGAACGGGCAACACCGGGGGGATCGATCCCCGTAGGGACCTGATTTTCTTCGGGCAATATCCGGCGGGGATGACCAGAAACGTCAACATGAACCCGGCGAGCAATCAGGCGGCCTACATGAGTTGGCTCCAGGCCTGCTCTGCGTCTCTGACGGTTGCCAACTCGACGAAGGGCCATGCCGTATACACGGGAGAAAGCTGGGCCTACGGCATCGTGGCCTTCACGGATTTTTGGTTCATCAATCCGCCCAACTCCCAGTACGGTCAATGCAGCGTCAATGGGACCGTGCGCTAGCCAGAACCCCGGGGCAGTTGGCATGTCCAGTAACCAGTGGGTAAGGGAGAGGCCGGGGTAAGCGGCCACTCCCTCCCCGTTGTCGCAATGGGGTCAATTCCCCACATTTACCGGCGTGCGGGTCTCGCACCGGGCGACCCCAACCAAAGTTGCCCCGTTACGAGGAATCACGCGGCGTGCTTGACCATGTTGATCGCGGTACGTGCAAAACTCTTCCAGGGTCAGCAACCCAAGTTGGCGACGGAAATACGCCGCCCGCAGCTTGTAATTGTCGTTGTAGTTCTTCCGCTTGAGCTTCATGGCCCGCATTCGCATGCGGATCCACGAGTCAAGCTTCTGGAACGTCCAGCGGCAAGTCGAGAAGCCGGTGGCGAAGTAGTTTGCCGTCCCCCGAATCACTTGGTTAAGTTTGACGATCGTCGCGTGGTCCAAATTACGATGACGTTCGGTCAACTCCCGCACCTTGGCCTTGAACTTCTGCACCGATTTGTCGCGCATGCGTCGGGAGCGAGACGAGAGATGAAACCCCAGGAAGTCATACCCTTTCCCGTAGGTTGTTATCTTCGTCTTCTCGGGACTCAGTTTGAGTCCGAGTTCATCTTCCAGCACATGGTTGACCAAACTCAGCGCCTCTTGCGCCTGCTGGGGGTCCTGGCAAAGCACCACGAAGTCATCGGCGTACCGCGCGAAGCGATAGCCGGCCTCGTGAAGTCGCCAGTCCAGGCGGTTGAGCACGATATTCGCAAGCAGCGGTGAAACCACGCCCCCAACAATGTTGCAAAATCATCCCTGATTCCCGACTCTGTCATTTCCAGAACGCGGCTCCGACCGAAGTATGGGCACGGATGGCAGCCCCAGCTCGATTCCCGTCCAAGGCAGGCTGACGGCCGCGGTCTCGGAGAGGAGGAGTCACCATGATTACATTAAAACGGAGATCTGCTCTCAGTCCTCCCGTCATCCGCCAATTCGACTTCAGCCGATTTCACAATCAAGCGTTCGCACTTGCATATCAGGCATTGATCCCGGTTGTCGCTCGTCGCCTGGAATGGCCGCGATCGCGATCCCATGACAACGGACCGGCTACCATAACCAGCCAGGGGCGCCGATCAAAGTCCAGGGGAGCTTGACCAGCCATGCTCAATCACGATCTCCGTGTGGGGAACTATGGCCGGGTCTCCGGGGACAAGCAGGCGAAGGACGGCACGATCGCCAGCCAGCTTGAGGCGATCAGGGAGCGCGTCGCGAGCGACGGCTTGGTATGCGATCCCGACTTGTGCTTCGTGGACGATGGCTACAGCGGGGATACTCTGGTGCGCCCGGGTCTCGAACGACTTCGGGACCAAGCCGCCGCTGGCGTCATCGATCGCCTCTACATTCTCGATCCAGATCGAATTTGCGCAAGTATGCATATCAGGTGTTGATACTCGAGGAACTCACTCGTTGCGGTGTTGAGGTCATCTTCCTGCGCAATCCTCCGGGCCGCGGGCCCGAGGAGAACCTGCTCCTGCAGGTCCAAGGCATGATCGCCGAGTACGAGCGAGCCAAGATCCTGGAGCGCTCTCGCCGGGGCAAGCAGTACGCCGCCCGCCACGGCTCGGTCAACGTGCTCAGCGGCGCCACCTACGGCTACCGTTACGTCAGCAAGCACGAGGGGGGCGGCGCGGCGTGCTATCAGGTCGTGGCCGAGGAGGCCCGGGTCGTGCGGAAGATCTTTGAGTGGGTCGGTCAGGAACGATGCTCGATCGGTGAGGTTTGCCGACGTCTCCAACGCGAGGGCGTGCCCACGCGCAGCGGCAAATCGGCCTGGGACCGCTCGGTGATCTGGTCGTACCTCAAGAACCCCGCCTACAAGGGGACGGCCGCCTTCGGCAAGACCCGCGCGGGCGCACTCAAGCTGCAGCGTCTCCGCCCCCAGCGTGGCCGCCCCGAGCAGCCCAGACGCCCGGTCTCACGTGTCGACACATCTTCGGAAGCTCAAACCTTCATAGCTGTCCCCGGACTGGTGAGCGAGGAGCTCTTCGGGGCAGTTCAGGCTCAACTCGAGGAGAACCGGCAACGCCGTCGCGACCGACCCCGTGGCGGGCGCTACCTCGTTCAGGGCTTGGTCGTCTGCAAGCGGTGCGGCTACGCCTGCTACGGCAAGCCGGTGAGCCGGGCCGCGGCCAAGGGCAAGGTCCCCTACGCCTACTACCGCTGCACGGGCACCGACGCCTATCGCTTCGGTGGCCAGCGCCTGTGCTGGAATAAGCAGATCCGCACCGATGTCTTGGACGCCGCGGTCTGGGAAGACGTGCGTCAGCTCTTGTCCGAGCCCGAACGAGTTCGGGCGGAGTACCAGCGGCGGCTGCAAGGGCCGGAGACGGGCCCAGAACGCGAGGCGAAGCATCTAAGCAACATGATTGCGAATCTAAAAAAGATGATCTCGCGATTGATCGATGCCTACGGTGACGGGTTTCTCGACAAGTCGGAATTCGAGCCGAGGATCTTGGCGGGGCGAGAGCGCTTGGCCAAACTGGAGGATGAGTGTCGGCAGCGGATTGACGAGGCCAACCAGGAAGCGGAGCTGCGGCTGGTGATCGGCCAGTTGGAGGAGTTCGCGAGCGCGTTTCCCAGGAGTTACAAGAGCCGGACTGGGACACGCGACGGGAGGTCGTTCGGGCTTTGGTGAAGAAGGTCGAGATCGACGAGCAGGAGGTCCGCATCGTGTATCGGGTCAGTCCATCCCCTTTTGAGGGAGGCCCCCAACAGGGTTCTTTGCAACATTGTTGGGGGCGTGACCACCCCTCCCTGCGGCGTGCCAATCGTCGTGGGTTTGAAGACTCGATCCTCCATCACCCCCGAGGTAAGAAATCGTTCGACCAAGCTGAGGATGTTACCGTCGGCCACCTCGGCCGCCACGGCTGCCATGATCACGCGATGCGAGAGATTGTCAAAGAACCCCTGGATATCCGCGTCGAGTACCACTTGGTACCCTTGGCGGTGGAGTTCCAGTACTCGCTCGATCGCCTGGTGGCAGTTGCGGCCGGGGATGAATCCGTACGAGTTTTCGTGAAACTGTGGTTCAAAGATCGGTGCAAGAAGCCTTCGAATCACCTCTTGGGCCACGCGATCTCGCACCACGGGAATGCCGAGCGGTCAAAGCTTCGTCGAGCCGGGGCCTTTGGGAATGAGGACACGGCGGAGCGGCAGGGGCTTGAACGTTCCCGTTTTCAGCTCCCGCATCAACGCCGCGAGGTTTTCCTCAAGGTTGGCAGCAAACATCTGAATGCTGATCTTGTCCACCCCCGCGGCCCCGCGATTCCGCTTGACGGCTTGGAAGGCTTGTCGC
The DNA here is from genome assembly GCA_963720335.1 of uncultured Planctomycetota bacterium. GTDB lineage: Bacteria > Planctomycetota > Planctomycetia > Isosphaerales > Isosphaeraceae > CAVRFS01. The sequence goes on from CAVRFS010000058.1 coordinate 51,131, forward strand.
ATGAGCCGCGAGGTAATCCTCCCGGTCAGCGAGTGTACCTTGATCTTCTTCATGGCGAGCCTTTCACGCTTTGCAATCACGAAGTTCGGACTGGCGGGCTTTTGGGGATGTTTCTTAGCGTCGCCGCGGTTGCGGCTTTCCCTTGGTTTCCCAGCAAGAGCACGGGCCGACCAATTTGGGGTCTTAGCCAGGGGAGCTAACTTTCCTCATGGACTCGCCGGTCGTTCTCCGTCATCAGTCGGTTTTTCCTTTCACTTCGCGTGGGAGCGCGAAGCTACTCCGGATCTGCTGTTGCCCTTGAAGAGGAGGCGGTTTAGGCGACCTTCTCCTCACCGCCGCGTTGCCGGACCCTTTCGCCTGTGGCTTATAGATTCGGCTTACCGACCGTCGGACGGCGGAGGGCTTCACCGGTCATGGCATGGGACCATTTTCTCCAGGCGGCAGCACGCATCACCTTATTGGTCCGCAGCCGGCAATCCGCTGAACCGGCTGTGGGGCGAGAGGTTCGGGCTCTCGTCAGCGCTTCGTCCAAGGGCGGTGAGTGGCGCACCAAACAGGCCGAAAATGCCGTCTCCCGGAGTCACCTTGCTTGGCCCCTTCGTCACGCCGCCTTCTCCGGTAATCCCGGTGGCGACGCGCTGGCTGCTTACCTCCGCGACAGTTGCGAAGTTCGAGCAAGGTGTTCTGTACGGGTGCGGTCCCGCACAGGTAGGCTTCGGCAATCTGTTTTATCCTCCTTTCATTGCCTCACCGTTTCTTCAAGAGGTAAACTTAGTCCCGAGCCACTGCGGC
>CAVRFS010000059.1:0-212533 GCA_963720335.1 uncultured Planctomycetota bacterium
TTGGTCAACGAAGCATTTCTCCGTTTGATGTGCGGGGGGGTGCTAAAGCGGTCCCTCGACCGCCGTTACTTCTTTGCAGCGGCCGGCCAGCCAGCGCTGCATTCTCGTGGACCACGCTCGGAACAGGTCGCCGAAGTTCGGGCCGGCATGAAGAATTGTGGCGCTGAACGATGCGATGAATCAGATGGAAGGCGATGGTTTACCGATTCTTGAATTGAACGAGGCCATGGAGGAGCTTGAGCGCTGCACACGAGGCAGGCCAAGGTCATCGATCTGCGGTACTTCGGCGGATGCACGATAAAGGAGGCCACGCCTACCTCGGCGTGTCGGAATGGACTGTCGAACAGGATTTCCGAATGGCGGGGCTTGGCTTCGCGAAGCTCTGACAACGCGTCTGATTTTCGATCAATGCGGATAACACCGTAAAGCCGGCGCCGTTTGCCGTAGGGAAGCCAACCGATAAACGGCCACCAATGGGAGCGGATAAGCTCCCTTTTTTCCGAAGTCTGTACGCTCCCACAGGTAGATCGTGGTGAATTCCTGGATCAGAGCTGTCAGGGAGGACAACACCCTGCGCGGTATTGAGAAGTTGCTGGCAGCGAATGCGGTCGCGAGCGCGATGGGTTCATGAAGACGCCGTGTGCAGGTGAGCCCGCAGAGCGTCATCGCCAAGGATTTTGGCTATTGGGGCGGCAAGCAAGGTCGATACTCCGACGGAGAATCGATTGTTACGAGCTTCAGGGTCTCATCGGGAAGGGCGCCACAGCGAAGTTTACCAGGCCGCCGACTCGACGACGCGAATCCGCAAGTGCTCGGCGATGTCCCGGGCCGATTCGCCAATGAAACTGCTCCAAAGCCAGATGGCTGATGACGACGTCTTGCGTCGCTTTCAGACGGAACAGGAATTGCTTGCCACGATCGATCATCCTCATATCGCGCGGTTTTGTCGACCGTGGAATGACCGAGGATGGCCTCCACCTGGTGATGGAGTTCATCGAGGGCGAGCGCGTCGACCGCTATTGCGACGAGAGAAAGCTGCCACCCAGGGAATGTGCCAAGCTACTGCTCTCGATTTGCGACGCGGTGGCATTCGTCCACCGGCACGGCGCACTCCACCGAGACTCTTTCGCCTGCGAATATTGTCGTCACTCCTGAGGGCACGCCGAGGTTGTCGATTTCGGAATCGCCAAGTTTGGCGGTCATGCGGGGTGGGCATCAAGTCCGCACAAATGACGGCACGAGGGGGCGATCCTCGGCACTCCTGAGTATCTTTCTCCCGAACAGGCGTCGGGGGCGAACCTCCGAAGCCGATGTCCGGTCGGACGTTTACACGTTGGGTGTATTGCTGTACCGACTCCTCGTCGGTCGGCGCCTTTCCAAGGGGTTATGATCGCGGAGTTGCTGGAGGGGATCTGGCGAGCGACCCCGTGCCACCGCGCGCGCCTAGTTCCACAGTTCCCCCGCGACCTCGAAACCATCACCCTCAAATGCCTGGAGAGAGCCCTGCACGCCGCTACGGCTCGGCTGAAGCGCTGGCGGAGGACCTCCGCCGCTGGATTGACGGCCGGCCCATTCGGCACGGCCGGTAACGCGGTTCGAGAAAGAGCTGGCGCTCTGTGCCGCCGCCGGCCGGTGATCGCGGCCCTCACGGCAGCGCTCTCGCTGACACTTTCCATTGGATTCTTCGCAGTCGTTGTCCTGTGGAGGCAGGCCGAACCGAACGCCGGCGTGCCGAGGAGGAGCTTCGCTTCGCGGGTCTGACGCTGGGCCAGATGTCCGATTTGCGCTACAGGTTCGACGGGTTCATGGTCCTGCCCCGAGATAATGTCATCGCGGTTCTCCAGCAAGCAGAGACCACATCCTCCGCCTGCGAACGCAAAATCCCGACGATCCGATGGCGTGCTATCAGTTGGCCCTTGTAGACCTCCACCTGGCCCCGCACTTTGAGGTCAAGGGGAGGCAGGCGACGCTGCTCTTCGCTCGCCGAGTGCCTGGGAACGTTGGATCGATCCTCCAGCTACATCCCCAAGACTGGACGGCCCAGTACTGCCGGTTCTCCGCCTACAAGGCGCTGGGGTGGTCGCCGGCAGGGAAAGGAGCCAGGAAGAAAGCATTCAGCATTTCGAACGGGCGGTTCGTCACGGCCAGGAGTTCCTGTCGCCTCAAGATGGACCCCGAACTGATCAGGGATCTGGCGGAATGCCGCTGCTCGCTCGCTCAATTGCTTCGTCAGAAGGGCGATGACAAGAAAGCTCGGACCCTGATCCTGGCTAACTTTCGCATGCTGGCCATCTCCCGGAGGCGAACGCAATGCGATGATTGCGACGTGGGCACTTGGGTTCGACTTCGGACCTCACGAATTCGGGGCACGCCCACCATCCGAGGTGCTCTCGTCGTCGCCGCAGAGCAACTCGAATGAACTGACCCACTTCTCGGCTCGCCGCTCCAGACTTCGACAGACTGGTTGAGCAGAGCTGGGCGGACCTGGTGGCGCAGTCGCTGAGCTCTAGTCCCGCCGCTATCGACCTGCCAGATGATGCCTTGGCACCCTTCATAAGGTTTTAGGGGATCGCATCGCGTGGCAACGTCGGTTGGACCGAACCAATGAGGCGGGCGGTCCGCCGGGCGGATGCACACGTTCGCCCGTCTCCTGGTCGCAAAGTATCCAACCCGGCCAGTCGCCCACATGGCACTCTGCGCGTCCTTCAACCAGATGGCGAAGAACGCCTGGAAGCCATACGACCGGCGAGCGATAAGGCGCAACTGGACACTGGCGTGATGAGGCCCGTAAGGCGTTGGTGCTCGACCCCCAGGACGCTTGGGCCGGGGCGCAGGTGGCGGACCTGCGGAAACGTCTCGATCAATTCTTGGCGGCGAAGCCAGAACCGGTGGGATCGAATCACATTTCTTCAGACGTCTCGGGAGACCGCCGATGAGAGTGGCGACGTCTATACCGCATGCGGGCTCAACTCAGACATTTCGCGACGCTGGTGACCCAAAGATCGCCTCTGCTTCCGCGAGCCGAACTAACCATCACGCCGTTCGAGTGCGACCATCCGATCGAACGGCCGGCATCGGTGGTCGCCGCCCGCGCCCTCGCTCAAGGCGTCTTCGCATTTTCGAGCGGCCACGCCAAGCGAATCGCATCCCGTTGGCGACTCTCGGGATGTCCGATTATGTCCGGCGCCACAACCTAACTCCAACTCCAGTAGCGTATTATGGATCTGACAAATTTAACGATTATTCCTGCGTCACGTTTAATCCATTTGTTGATAAGGAGATACGGAAAAGCACGCTCTCGGGTCGGGTTTTGCCGATTATTTCTGTGTCACACATAACTTCTTGGCTTACAGGGAGATATATCAAAAACACTTCGGCTTACCAAATATACCGATTATACCTGTGTCACACATAACCACAAGGGAAGCAGAACGTTACGGCAGATCGCCGCGGTTCCGATTATTCCTGTGTCACACGTAAGTCTCAGGCCTGTCATCAGATGTAGCCGAATGGCTGTTTTTCGACCCGCAAAGTGTGTGCGCTCTTCAAGCGTCGTGGATCGGCATCTTCGGCTGCTCGGCGAGCCTTTCGTCCGCCGGAATTCGTTGGCGCAACCGGAATCTCCTGCACAACCCGAGAGATCGTAATCAGCGCCCGGCCTTCGGTTGTACGATGTCTCATCTATGGCAGCCTACTACGTTCACGCTCGTTCCGTTCATCGGCGGGGTAGAAAGACCGATATCTCACAGGGAATCGCTGTGGCGATGCCCCCGCGGATTGCCGGCCTTTGACAACGCTGGGCCGTCTGCAAGTCTTCCTGGCATGTCCGACGCGGGTATCCTCAGTCCCCGCCGAACACGGCCTTATCCTGTACAACCTACCCGCGCGCGAAGAGGGCCTTCACGGGCTGCCCCTTGCCGTCCTGGGTCACGTAGAACGGGCGCTTCTCGACGTCGAAGGCGGTCCGGGGCGCGATGCCCATCGCCGTGAACAGGGTCGCGTGCAGGTCGGGGATCGTGATCGGGTCCTTGGTCGTCAGGAGCGGCCGCTCGGCGGCGGTCTCGCCGTAGAGCAGGCCGCGCTTGAACCCGCCGCCGAAGATCAGCACCGAGCCCGAGCCGGTGAAGTGCCGGTGCAGGCCATAGTGCTTCGGTTCCTTCATCACGTCGGTCTTGGCCCGCGATTGGTCGACGGCCGTGCTGCCGGGCACTCCCTCGATCATCATGTCGCGGCTGAACTCGCTGGCGACCACCACGAGCGTGCGATCGAGCAGCCCGCGGGCTTCCAGGTCGAGGATGAGCTGGGCGATCGGCCGGTCGATCTGCTGCTTCATCTCGGTGTAGGTGGCGTGGCCGTTCTCGTGGGTGTCCCAGCTCAGGAACGGGACGTACTCGGTCGTCACCTCGATGAAACGCGCCCCGGCCTCGGTCAGCCGCCGGGCCAGCAGGCAGCCCTGGCCGAACCGGCCGGTGTTGTAGCGGTCGAAACTCTCCTTCGGCTCCTTCGACAGGTCGAAGGCGTCGCGCTCCGGCGAGTTGAGCAGCCGGTAGGCGTTATCCATCGCGCGCACCACCGACTCTTGATGGTAGTCGCTGGCCAGATTCGCCGAGCGGGCTCTCCTTGACCAAGCCGGCGATACGCCTTCTCGCGGCGGGCGAACCGCTCGCGGCTCACTCCCTTGGGCGGGCGTACCGCGGCGACGGCGTCGAGCGGGTAGGGGAGGTTGAACGGACCATATTCGCTGCCGAGGAAGCCGGCGGTGGTGAAGGCCTTCAGCTCCTCGACTTCGCCGTGCCCTTCGAGCCGCTGGCCGATGTTGATGAACGCCGGGATCGCCGGGTTCTTCGGCCCGCGGACCTTGGCGACCCACGAGCCGATGTGCGGCGCGGCCACGGTCTGCGGCGGGACGTACCCGGTGTGCCAGTGGTACTGGTGCCGCGAGTGGAGGATGTTCCCCAGGTCGGCAACGACGTGCGAGCGGATCAGGGTGCCCCGGTCCAGGACCTTGGCGACGTGTTCCAGCCCCTGGGAGATCTTCACGCCGTCGAGCACCGTGTCGATGGCGGGGAACGTGCAGAGGATCTTCTCCGACGGGACGCCGACCTCGAACGGGGTGTACCGCTTGGGATCGAACGTTTCGGGCGACGCCATGCCGCCGGCCAACCAGAGCAGGATGAACGTGTCGGCGGTGGGCTCGGGCTGCTTGACTGGCTCGGCGCCGTGGACCGGCCGCGGCTCGCCCGCGGCCAGGGCCGCCAGGCCGCGGCGTTCATGCCGCGGAGGAAATCGCGACGGGTCCAGGACGCTTCGGCCGGAGTATCACGTGTTCATGGGCTTCGACTCCTCACCGGATCAGTTGAAACTCGGGGAGCACCAACACGACCCAGAGCAGGTCGGCCAGGCCCTCCGGCGGTCGGGGGCGAGCCGACGAGCTCGCGGGCCGCCGTCCGTTCGTCGGCCGTGGGCCGGCGCCCCAGCGCCCTCAGGTAGATCGCGTCGACCAGCTCGTCGGCCGTGGCCTTCGGCTTCGACTTGAGCAGGCCGGCGGCGCCGCGGGCGAGATGTCGTTGAAGACCTGGCCGTTGGACAGGTCGAGGGCCTCCAGCGTCGTCAGGACGTCGCTGCGCGTGGTGACCACCTGCTCGCGGTTCGGCCGGCCGAGCGACCGCATCAGCTCGTCGGACTTGACCAGCGCCGCGCGGACGAACCGGTGCTCCGGCGCGGTCGCCTCGCACGGCGGGCGAACCGATCGCGTCGGCCTTGGCCGGGCCCGTGCCGGTGATCATCCAGACGGCGTCGAGGAACTGCTCGGCCGTCATCCGCTTGACCATCGGGCCACGGAAGACGTAGCCGTCGGCCGCGTCTCCCTCCGAGGCGACAGCCGGGCTCGACTGGTACGCCCGCGAGCTGACGATGTGCTCGATCAGCGCCTTGAGGTCGTAGTGGTGGTCGACGAGGTAAGTCGCCAGGTAGTCGAGCAGGTCCTCGCTCCAGGGCTCGTTGGCCATCACGTCGACCGGATGGACGATCCCGCGGCCCATCAACCGCTGCCAGATCCGGTTGACGATCGTCCGCGGGAACCGGCCGTTGTCCGGGTGCGTCACCAGCCCGGCCAGCTGCTCCAGCCGCTTGTCGCGCGGGCTGGGTGGCGTCGATCGTCCCCAGCTCGGGCCACGGGAACTTCGGCACGGCGATCTGGCCCGTCGGCTTGTCGCAGCGGGCCATCTCCAGCGGCCCCTCGGCGATCACGGCGGCCAGCCCGTAGGCGTCGACGAGCTTCCAGCGGTCGATGAAGCTGTCGTGGCACGAGGCGCACTTCATATTGATCCCGAAGAACACCTGGGAGACGTTCTGCGAGAACTGGATCTCGCGGACCTGGCTGGCGTTGACTCGCCCCCGCCACTTGATCCCCTTGATGAACCCCTCCGATTCCGACGACGGGCTGATCAGCTCGCGGACGAACCGGTCGTACGGCTTGTTCGTCGATCGAGGAGCGATAGAGCCAGCCGGTGATCTGCTTGCGGCCGCCATCGATGTAGCCGGTGCCGGCGTAATCGTTGCGGAGCAGGTCATTCCAGAAGGTCAGCCAGTGGTCGGCATAGGCCACGACGGTCGTCGAGGAGCCGACGGATCAACCGCGCGCGCTTGTCGGCGGAGCGGTCGTTCACGAATGCCTCGAGCTCCCCGGGCGGCGGCAGCAGGCCGATCACGTCGAGGAACAACCGGCGGGCAAACGCCGGATCGCTCAGCGGATCGGGCGGCGTCACTTTGTGCGCGACGAAATAGGCATCGACGATGCGGTCGACAGGGTGTTCGCGACCGTCGCGGGCGGGGGCAGCTTGGGGCGTCTGCAGCTTCAACGGCGCGGCATAGACGGACCGTTTGAACGTGAAACCCGGCTTCCCAGCGGAGCCCCCTGGTCGATCCAGCCTTGAGCCGGGCGACCTCGTCGGCCGTCAGCCGCTCTCCCTTCGGAGGGCATGCGGAAGTCGGGGTCGTCGGACTCGACCCGCTCGATCAGCTCGCTCTCCTCGCTCTTTCCGGGGACGACGGCTTCCGACTTGAGCATCGTTTCGCGCGTGTCGAGCGAGAACGAGCCCTTATACTTGCCGTTGGTGTGGCACTTGGCGCATTGGGCCTTGATCATCGGGGCGATGTCGTGCGCGAAGTCGATGGGCTTGGGAGGAAGCGCATCGTCTCCGGCGGCCGTCACCGCCCACGCGAGTAGTCCGAGGCACACGCCAAGTTCGGCCATGACCGATCGCCAACGCGGCTGTTCGAAGTACCCCGACTCTTCCTATCTTCTGTGGTCGCCATTGCGACACTCCATGGCTCATCCGACTACCGGGGGGCCTGCCTCTCCTCTCCTGATTTGACTCGCTCTTCATGGTTCTTTTCAACCCCGAAGCAAGCTCGTGGAGGTCAGAGAAGCATCCGCCGACACGACCTCGCCGCCGGCGCAGGGTGGAGATGGCCCGCCAGACGCCGAGATTCACCGTGTCCTTGATGAAGGCGACGTGGCCGTCGCAGTAGAGCAGGTTCACGCCGCCGGGGTGATAGCTCCGCGCGGCCTTCCAGCCGGGGTTGTGATAGACGATGCAGTCGGGCCGGTTGGCGTTGGGCGGCAGGTAGTGATTATACAAGGCGTTTTGATAGTTGCCGTCCCACCAGCTCGACCCCTTGTTGAGCAGCCAGCCGTCGCCGGCCACGGCGCAGTCGGCATCGGTCAAGGGGGCGGCGACGACGCGGGCCATCGCTCGCGGACCAGGGCATGGGGATGGGCGTCGGTGTCGTCTGCGAGTAGGGGCCGGCGATGCCCAGCGACTGCTCGGAGGCCGCGGCCGTCTGGCTCGTGCCGTCGGTGATGCTGGCGACGGACTCGGATGGTCCCAGGATGAAGGCTCCGTTGGCGTTGGTGGCGTCGCCGCCGTTGGAGCCGTCGCCCGAGCAGAATGCATAGTTGGTCGGGCCCGTGCCAACAGCCGGAGGAGGAGCTCCATCACTCGGGCAGAGGAACATGGCTACCTGCGTCGCCATCACCGTCGTGTTGGCCTCGAAGTACGGCCAAAAAGGGGCTGGCGCTGCCGTCGGCATGTGGGCGACTGGGAAGTTGAAGTTGAGCGCGTTAAAAAGGTTCGCCTGCTCCAGGAAGGGTGCCATCTGCGCCAGAACCGACCAGCGATATTGCAACGGTGAGGAATTGGGCAGGACGCCCTGGTAGGCATAGAGGAATCCCACCGGGAAGCCGTTCCAGGACGCGTGGTAATTGTGCAGGGCCAGGCCGACTTGCTTGAGGTTGTTGATGCACTGCATCCGCCGCGCCGCCTCGCGCGCCGCCTGGACCGCCGGCAAGAGCAACGCGATCAGCACGGCGATGATGGCGATGACCACCAAGAGCTCGATCAATGTGAAGCCAAGGCGTCGCCGATCGCGAGGCGAGACGTTCATCAACCGAATCCTCCAAGGCCCGCTGGCCTTTAATTGGTCAAAACGGTTCTCTCCGCGGTCGCATCCATTATGGAGCGGATGGCCCGCGAGGGCGAGACCTCAGCGATACCGGTCGCCGCACAGTTCTGGACCAAAAGTCGTTTTCCGACGTTGCGGGAAGGAGTATGCTTCGTTCGGGGTTCGCCGTCCTATGATAAACCCTCTGGCGAAGAAAAGCCGTCCCGTCGTCTGAAACGGCCTGCGAGAAGGCTTGTAGAGCCCCAGCCGTTGTGGTGAGCCTCGCCTCGACGAATCGAGACTCGCCGCGACCCTACAGCGGTTTACTCTTCGAGTTGCTCACGCCACGACCGCAACGGCGAGCGTACTAACCCTAAGCGTGAGCGAGGGATCCGGCGGTTCCACCTCGCTCGCGCTTCGGGTTAGTATAGAACCGAGTGCTCGACTACCCCAAGTGGAAAACCGCCGTAGACCAGTCGGCGGTGCGGCGGAGCCGTCGCGACGACCATGACAAAAAGAGGAGGTGACGATGAGGAAGAAGCCCTACGACGCGACGGCGCGGAAGCTGATCGAGATGGGACCGCCTGACTGGGCGGCCTATCTGGGCAACCCGGTGGCCGATCCCGATCGAGTCAAGGCGATCGACTCCAACATCTCCACCGTGACCGCCGAGGCCGACAAAGTCCTCTGGATCGAAGACCCCAAGCCCTGGATCATGCACATCGAGCTTCAAGCGGGCCGGGATGTGAACCTGGAGGATCGAGCGCACACGTACAGCGCGCTCTGCACTCTCATCATAAGGTCCCGATCCGGACGGTTCTGGTCTTGCTCAGGCCGGCGGCCGACGGGCCGGAATTGACGGGCGTATACGAGCAAAAGCACCATGACGGAGAAGTTTACGACTCGTTCCGGTATGATGTGGTGAGGGTATGGCAGCAGTCCGTGGATCTTTTGCTGGCCAGTGGCCTGACGGTCTTGCCGCTGGCGCCGGTATCCGACGTCAAAGAGGAGAAACTGCCCGAGGTGCTAATCGCCATCTCGGAGCGGCTGGCGAGGGAGACCAGCCCCGAGCAGGCGGCGACGTTGTGGAACGCGACCCAGATCCTGATGGGATTGCGTCACTCGGAAGAGAAGGTTGATTCGATCATCGAAGGGGTATCCGCCATGCTATTTGGAATCCGCGGAATCGAAGAGTCATCGGTCTACCAAGGAATTCTCAAAAAGGCGAGGCCAAGGCATCGTCAAAGGCATTGCCCAGGCATCGATGAGGGCCGGATCGAGAATGCTCGGGAAGACTTGCTTCGCTGGGCAGCAAGAAGCTGGGGCCGCCCGTCGAGAAAATCGAGGCCGAGATCACCGCGCTGGCCGATCTCGATCGCCTGCACGATCTGATCGACCGCATCCTGGATGTCTCGACCTGGGACGAGTTGCTTGCTCCCCCCAGTCCCAAAGCGTGAGCCCCGCCTTCTCAAGGAGTTCCTTGACTGGCCCGAGGTTCCCAGTATGATGAGCCTTTGGCTGGGTCGGCCGTGCCGAGGATATGGGTTCTTCTCGCGAATCGGAATTTCACAACGCTCCTGAAGGCGCAGAGACATCTCGAGACTTTGGGTCGGGCGATCTCGACCTTGCCGCAGGCGCTTCCAGGGGAGAAGCGAGGTAGCCGCCGTGAGCGTAATGCACCTCTCCTTTCGTGCTCTCGCACGCCTGCGAGTGCGCGGTCTTTGTCTCATCGCATTACTGGGTCTCGTCGTCTGGCTGACGCTCGGGGGATGGCGGCTTTCCGCCGTCGAGCCGGCCGCCAAGGAGGGTCAGCAGCCAGCGGCCGAACCGGTCGGAGGCGTCGACGAAGGCGACCTCTTGAAGGCAAGCGCCAATGACGCCAACTGGCTGATGTATGGCCGCACCTACAACGCCAACCGCTACAGTTCTCTCAACCAGATCAACACCAAGAACGTCGCTCGACTGATCCCGGTCTGGACCTTCCAGTCGGGTGTTCTCGACGGTTTTGAATGCTCGCCGCTGGTGATCGACGGCATCATGTACCTGACGACCCCCTGGAACCATGCCTATGCGGTCGATTGCAAGACCGGTTCCCAGCTCTGGCACTACCAGAAGTCGCTTCCCGAAAACCTGGCGCTTTGCTGCGACGCCGTCAACCGGGGGTTCGGCGCCTGGGGCGACCGGCTCTACATGGCGACGCTCGACGCACACCTGGTCTGCCTGGACCGCAATACCGGCGAGGAAGTCTGGGATGTCCCGATCACCGTTCCCGGCGAGAACGGCAAGGAAGTCGGCGATATCTACAAGATGGCCTACAGCGCGACGGTCGCTCCGCTTCTGGTCAAGGGGAAGGTCATCATCGGCATCAGCGGCGCGGAGTACGGAATCCGCGGCTTCATCGACGCCTACGACGCCAAGACCGGCAAGCGGCAGTGGCGGTTTTACACGGTCCCCAGCGGCGACGACAAGTCCGAGCATGCCCGCAAAGCCCTGGCGACTTGGGAAGGCAACACCTGGCTGACCGGAGGCGGCTCGGCCTGGGTCACCGGCACCTACGACCCCGAGCTCAACACCCTCTACTGGGGCATCGGCAACCCCTCGCCCGACTTCAACGGCGAGGTCCGCAAGGGCGACAATCTTTACACCTGCTCGATCCTCGCACTCAACCCAGACGACGGATCATATAAGTGGCATTTCCAGAATAGTCCCCACGACGTTTGGGACTATGATGGTGTGAATGAGCCCGTCCTGGTCGACATCAACCGCGACGGCAAGCCGGTCAAGGCGCTCGTGCAGGCGCATCGCAACGGCTACTTCTATTGTTTGAACCGGGAGAACGGTGAATTTCTCTATGGCAAGCCGTTCTGCGAGGTCACCTGGACCGACCGGACCAAAGGCGTCGATGGGCTCGATCCCAAAACGGGCCGCCCGTTCGTGAACCCGGCCGCGTTGCCGACAGCGGCGGGCGTCCGCGTTTGCCCCGGGGCTGCCGGCGGTAAGGAATGGAACCCACTGGCTTATGACCCTGGTACCGGCTTCGCGTTCGTGCCGGTGATCAACAACTGCGCCAAGTTCACCTCGGGCAAGGCCTTTTTCATCAAGGGGCAGCCGTACTGGGGGAGTTCCCTGACCCTGATCGACAACCAGGCCTCGGGCGCGCTCAAGGCGATCGAGGTCACGACGGGCCAGATCAAGTGGGAGGTGGCCACGCGATCGCCGATGGTCGCCGGCGTGCTCGCGACCGGCGGCGGACTCGTCTTCACCGGCGACGCCGAAGGGTTCTTCACTGCGTATGACGCCAAGACCGGAGGGGTCCTCTGGAACTTCCAGTGCGGGTCGGGGCATCATTCCGGCCCGATCACCTACACCCTCGACGGCCGGCAGTACATCGCCGTCTGCGTCGGCTGGGGCGGCTGGACGGCGGGCTTCGCCGGCGATGGCGCCCCTGGCTCCGCAACGCCCGACGCGGAAACACCCTGTTCGTCTTCGCCCTGCCCGAGGATCCGAAATGAAAATGGATGCGGTCCGTTCCGGCCTGGTCCTGATCGTTTGCGGGGTCGATGGCGGCGCAGGCCGCGCGAGGCGACGAGCAAGACGGAGGTCGGGTCGCGGGCGCTCCTTCGCGAAGGCCCTGACTGTTTGCGCCATACCGGCCTCCATGCCTCGCATGGGTAAAGCCCCGGACGGGACGCCTCAGGGCATCGATGTGGCCGTGGCGCAGGCATTGGGCCGCGTTCTGGGGCGGACGGTCGAATTTCACTGGTGTGCCAACCCGCAGTGCGCCTGGCATTGCTTGCCCGAGGGACGCTGCGACGTCGTGATCGGCCAGCCGCACGAGTCCGGCCCGACGCGCGATGTGGCCTGGAGCGTTCCCTATGCCGGCGCCCAGTTTGGGCTGGTGGTGCCTCGCGTCGCGAGCCGGCATCCAGTCCCTGGCCGAGCTCCGTGGTAAACGGGTAGGCATCGTGACCGGCACGGTGGCCCTTTCGGAGAAGGACCACACCGTGGCCCGGTTCAAATCGCGCGAAGAGCTCCTGGAGGGGTTTCGGGCCGGGGCGCTCGACGCCGCGTTCCTGGATGCGGACTTCGCCGCCTGGTACTTGAAGGGGCATCCCCAGCTCGAGCTTCGGCTGCGTGACCGGGTACGTGCCGCGCGAGCACTGGAACATGGCACTGGCGGTGCGGGCCAAGGATGCGCAACTCCTGGTGGAGATCAATCGGGCCCTGGCCCAGCTCGCCGAGTCCGGGGAATTGCGGAAGATCTACGCCGACTCGGGAGTGCCGTTCCACCCTCGCTTTGAGGCGTCCAGCCGGCAACAGTCATCACCCGATACCTGGCACCGCATCCAGGAGCGGGGCGAGCTGGTCGTCAGCTTCGACCCCGCCAACCTACCCTACTCCAGCGCCAAGGAAGATCGACCGGGGTTCGACCTGGAGCTGGCACGAGCCCTGGCCCAACAGCTTCACGTCAAGCTGCGCATCGAATGGCTCGATATCCATCACGAGACCGCGGTGGGCAGCTCCTCCAGCATCAGTGCGACCTGGTCTCTGGGCGAAGCCGTGGCCCCCAACGTCGTCGCCGACGATGAAGAGCTGGCGGGCAAAATCCTTTACTCGCGACCCTACTACGGGACGGGTTATGTCCTCGTCCAACGGAAGAATGGCCCACGCGTTCAGTCGCTCGCGGAGCTGAAGGGAGCGAAGTCACAACGACTGGGAACGGAGGCAGGATCGGTCGCCGACTATCAACTCCGCCAGCGTGGCTTACCTGCGGCGTCTTTTTCGGAACCAATTGGCCACGCTCAAGGGCTTGAACGACGGCGACATCGATTACGCCTACCTTTGGGCTAATGTGGGATGGACCTTGCACGTCTCGCCGGACTTGAGCGCTGGAGCTCGTCCCGAACTACGTGCCGGAGGACCACTGGAATATCGCGGTCGCCATGAACCAGAAGGACGAGGAGCTCAAGCAGCACGTCGACGAGGCGCTGGGTGCCTTGATCGCAGACGGAACTGTTGCCCGCGCCCTCGCCCGCTACCATGTGCCGTATTACGCCCCGTTTCCGGAGTTGGCTCGCGACGCCCAAGGGAACGCGCGACGGAGTGATCCGGCACGGGGTCGCGGACCGTGGCCCCGAGCCACAGATTGCAGAAAATCCAAACGTCCAAGCAGGCGTATTCCGGGCTGGCCAGGATCCGCTCGGCCGGGGAGCTCGTGGTCGGGCTGGACCAGAATAACCTCCCCTTCTCGACGGCCCACCCCGAGCCGGCCGGCCTCGATTACGAGATCGCCGGCCTGCTCGCCGAGCAACTGGGCGTCCGGCTTCGGGTCTACTGGGCTCTCTCCGCGCACGATTCTTATCCGTCAAAGCTCACAGCCAAGGGGCTCTGCGACGTGATCCTGGGCGTCATGCCCGATGATCGGTTCGGGCAGCGGGTCCTTTTTTCACGTCCTTATTATCTCGCGAAGTACCAACTGGTCGTCCGCTCGGGAGAAGGTCCGCTCGCGGACAAAGAGCCGGTGGCCGTGGAGGAAGGAGTCGCCGTGCGCGGGCTGAAGGGGCGAGTGGCGCAGTCTTTCCGAGCACCGAAGCGATTCTGGAAGCCGTCGCGACGGGTCGGGTGAAGGCCGGTTACGTGATCTCGACACGAGGCGCCTGGCTGGCCCAGGAGCACTGGCCGGGAAAGATCTCCTTTCGAGTCGCCGACGAATCCGTGGATTGCTTTCCCATCACCGCCGCGGTGCGCAAGACGGACCGTGATCTCAAGGACGCGATCGATCGGGCCTGGGATGAGTTGGGTCGATCGGGCCGGCTGGCCCAGGTCTTCGCCCGCTGGCACATCCCCTACGAGCGCGTCACGGCCGCCGAGACCAATCGAGAGCCAGCCCCGTGAGCAGATCCGCACAGCGCAAGCTTCTGGGGTCGAGTCGCCTGGCTGGGCCTCGGTTTGCTGGGCTGGGCCGCGATCTTGGTTGCTGCCGGCAGCGGTCAGGACAGTCACGTTGCTCGAGCTCGCGGCTCAGAATCCGGACGCTCTGGCGGAAGGTCAGGCGCTCTTTCGGGGTTTATGCAGCGGCTGTCATGGCGGGGCCGGCCGCGGCGGCAAAGGCCCCGACCTGACCGACAATCGCTGGATCCACGGCGGCACCGATGACGACATCGCCAGGGTCATCCAGAACGGAGTGCCCAAGACCACCATGAAGAAGCTGGGCGATTCTCTCAAGCAAGACCAGATTCGCAAGCTGATCGCCTATATCCGCAGCCTGGCTCGCTCTCCGGGCGAGAGCACCTGGAAACCCTACATGACCGGCGATCCTCAAGCGGGCCGAAAGCTCTTCTTCGATCCCAAAAGCAAGGTCCAGTGCGCGAAGTGCCATAGCATCGACGGAGAGGGAGGCCGGATCGGGCCGGCTGCTCGATCGGATCGCCAGCCGACGTGCGCCCGAGTTCCTCATGGAATCGATCCTCGAGCCCTCCAAGGACATCGCCCCCGAGTTCGAGGCGGTCGTCGTCGCCACCAAGGAAGGGCGCGTGATCACGGGCCTTCGCGTCAATGAGACCAACTTCAGCATCCAGCTCCACGAGGAGAACGGCCGCTTTCACTCGTTCCTGAAACGGGATCTGGAAGACGTCAAGGTCATGAAGAAATCGCTCATGCCCGAGAACATCGCTGAGCTGCTGACCGTGAAAGAGCTGCACGACTTGTTTGCGTACTTGATGACGTTGGAATAAAGCGCAAGCAAGCCGTGCCAATCGCAACCACCAGGTGGGACTTCCAACGAACCGCCGGGCATGCTTCACGGCACAGACGCCAGCGAGATGATGAAGGGATAACTCGGCTGGAGATTGTTGATCAACCGCGCATCGGCGGTGACCTTCTCGCATCCTTCTCGCTCGGCCAAGGCGACGTAAACGCAGTCGTAAACGCCGATCTGAGCCTTCGTGGAGATCTGGATGGCACGTGGAGTCAAGGGATGCGAGGGGAAGAGACGCGGGACCGTGGTCATCACGTCGAGCCAAAGTCTCCACGCATCCGGCACCAATTTTCGCCGCTGCGCTTTTGTCAAGGCATGGGCGATCTCGAGCGTGAACGAGTCGGGCGCGATCAGTTCATGTACGGCATTGCGAAAGTCGTCGCGAAGTTGCCGGGCTTTCGCCGCATCGGGCTCGGTCAAGACCCATTTCAGCGCGACCGAAGCATCCAGCACATATTTCATTCCTCGTCGCGGGCCTCGCGGATCAGGTCAACGGCCCATTCGACGACTCCATACTTCTCCCGAATCTGGCTTTGGACCTCCTCGGACCGTTCATAGATGCGTTTTAGCAATGCGGGATCGGTGACCGGCTTCCCCTCAGCGACCAGCCGGCAGACTTCTTCCATATCAGCCATCTCGTCGGCAGGGATCGCTGGCGGTGTCTCGATAGTATCCACAAGATTCTCCTCCCCCACAGATTCTAGCCGCAATTCAAAGACAAGACGATAGGTTCCGTTGATACGAGCAAATTCTGCAAGCTAGATCGGCGGGACCGTTAGACGAAATCGAGAGATTTGAATACAGGATGCACCTCCGATAGAGTGGGATCATCTCGAACCGGAGAATCAGACGTCTCTGTCTCTCGTCCCCTTTCGTCGAGCCAGATCATGACAGAGTCCAGCAAGTCAGCGCACTTCCCGACGACCCATTGGAGCCGGGTGATCGCCGCAGGCGATCCTGCTGCTCCCGAGTCCCGCGCCGCGCTGTCGGAACTGTGCGCGGCCTACTGGTATCCGATCTATGCTTTGATCCGACGTCGCGGCAGTGCGCCGCAGGACGCCTGTGACCTGGCCCAGGACTATTTCACTCGCCTGCTGGAGAAGCCGGTAATCGCCGCCGCCGACCAGTCCAAGGGCCGGTTCCGGGCGTTTCTGAAAACCGACTGCCAGCATTTTCTCATCGACCACCACCGGAAGGAACGCGTCCGGGCTCGCGTGCGCAAACCCGTTTCGATCGACGCCGATGATGCCGAGTCTCGGTACCGGTTCGAGCCGACCGACGACACGACGCCGGATCGGCTGTTCGACCGCGCATGGGCGACGACCCTGTTGGATCGGGTGCTCGGTTTGCTGGCCGAGGAATACGCACAGACCGGCCGGGCCGAGGTTTTCGACCGGCTCAAGGTCGTCCTGTCCCAAGGCAAGGGGGCAGTGCCGACGGCCGAGCTGGCCGCGAAACTCGGAACCACGGCGGGTGCCGTGCACACAGCCATTCACCGACTCAAGAAACGCTATCGGGCAATCCTCCAGCGAGAGATCGCCGCCACACTCGACGACCCGTCCGAAGTGGATGAGGAGATCCGGTGCCTTTTCGAAGCGATTCGCACGTGAGTCCGAGTTGCCTGTAAGGTTTCCAGCCGGATTGCGTATGAGGCAGCAGACAGAACCAAATCCGAGCCGCAGAGGAGGCCGCGCATGGCCGAATGCGAACGATGCCCAGGGTGTGGACACGAACTGCGGTCGAACGCCCCTCAGGGTCTCTGCCCGGCGTGCCTGCTCAAGCAGGCAATGGAAACCGAGGGCCCGGATCTTCCGTCATCGGCGCCGCTGAGCCCTCCCGACCCCGACGCAACGAAAACCTTTCAACCTGACGCTGAGCCGGACGCGGGCGACATCGGCGTCGAGCCCGGAGCCATCCTGCACTACTTCGGCGACTACGAGCTCGTCAAGGAATTGGGCCGGGGTGGCATGGGAGTTGTGTATAAGGCACGCCAGCTCAGCCTGAACCGCCCGGTCGCAGTGAAGTTGCTGAAGTCCGACATCTTGGCAAGCGACGACGAGCGGCGGCGGTTCCAGAACGAGGCCGAGGCGGTTGCGCTTCTGGACCACCCGCACATCGTGCCGATATTCGAGGTGGGCGACTACGAGGGACGCCAATACTTCAGCATGAAGCTGGTTGGGGGTCCAAGCCTGGAAAAGAAACTGACCGACTACGCCGCCGATCCGAAGGCTGCCGCGCGTCTGGTCAAGACGGCTGCGGAAGCCGTTCACCATGCCCATCAGCGCGGGATCCTGCACCGGGATCTGAAGCCATCGAACATCCTGCTCGACGAGCGGGGTGAGCCGTACGTTACCGATTTCGGTCTCGCCAAGCGGGTCGAGGGTGACAGCGACATGACGGTATCCGGCGCGATCCTCGGTACACCGTCCTACATGGCCCGGAACAGGCGTCTGGTCGGCGGGGTGCCGTGACCACGGCGACTGACGTCTACGGCCTGGGTGCCATCCTGTACGCTCTGCTGACCGGTCGAGCGCCATTTCGCGGCGAGTCGGTGGCGGAGATCCTGGAGCAAGTCCGCGAGCAACCGCCGAAGCCGCCGTCGAAATCTAACCCGCGCACACCGCGCGATCTGGAGACCATCTGTCTGAAGTGCCTGGAAAAGGATCCGGAGCGGCGGTACGCCTCGGCCCAGGCGCTGGCCGACGACCTGGACCGCTACGTTGCGGGCGAGCCGATCCTGGCGCTGACCGGCGACGAGATTCGAGCGCGCGGTCATGTGGTCACGGCGGAATCCGGTGATTGCCTCGCTTCTGGCACTCGTCGCGTTGGTCACCGTAGTCGGGCTCGGCGGTGTACTCTGGCAATGGCGTGCCGCGGTCGAAGGCGCAAGATTTCCGACGCTCGCACGCAAGACGCCCTCGATGCGAAGGCCAAGGAGAGCGACGCTCGTGAAGCCGCACTCAAGGCAGCCGACCTGGCCAAGGCTCAAACACGGATCGCGACGTCACGGCAACTCGCTGCTCTGTCAGTGGCGGAGCGGGACAAGCACTTCGACCGCTCGCTCCTACTGGCGGTCGCAGCTTTCCAGGCCGAGAACACCCTCGAGGCACGCGACAGCCTTTACCAGTCCCTTCAGGAAAGACCGGGACTCATCGTCGTTTTTGCACATCAATGACGGCAACTTTGTTTCGAGCGTGGCCTTCAGCCCGGACGGCAAGACCATCGCGGCCGGATACGGCGTCTTCGCGGTCAACGGCGGCGGCGTGGTGCTGTGGGACGCGGCCGGACGCCAGCGCCTGGTCGACCAGCCGCTCGCCGTGAAAGAGGGCATCGTTTCGAGCGTGGCCTTCAGCCCCGACGGCAAGACCATCGCCGCCGGATACAGCAGCGGCAGCGGCGGACGGAATCGGCGGTGTGGTGCTGTGGGACGTGGCCGCACGCCAACGCCTGGTCGACGAGCCGCTCGGTGTGAAAAGGGGCGGCGTTACGAGCGTGGCCTTCAGCCCGGACGACAAGACCATCGTGGCCGGATACAGCGTCGGCTTCGGCGGCGGCGGTGTGGTGCTGTGGGACGTGGCCAGCACGCCAGCGCCTGGTCGACCAGTCGCTCGCCGAGAAAGAGGGCATAGGTTTCGAGCGTGGCCTTCAGCCCGGACGGCAAGACCATCGCGGCCGGATTACGCGCACGGAGATGTCCGCGGCGGCGTCGTGCTGTGGGACGTGGCCGCACGCAAACGCCTGGTCGACCAGCCGCTCGCCGTGAAGGAGGGCGGCGTTATGAGCGTGGCCTTCAGCCCGGACGGCAAGACCATCGCGGCCGGATACAGCTCGCCGCGACGACGGCGGCGGCGGCGGCGTGGTGCTGTGGGACGCGGCCGCACGCAAACTCTTGGTCGACGAGCCGTTCGCCGTGAAAGAGGGCGGGGTTTGGAGCGTGGCCTTCAGCCCGGACGGCAAGACTTTCGCGGCTGGATACTACAACAACGTCGTCGGCGTCGTCGGTCGGCGGTGTGGTGCTGTGGGACTTGGCCGCACGCAAACGCCTGGTCGACGAGCCGCTCGCCGTGAAGGAGGGCGGCGTTGCGAGCGTGGCCTTCAGCCCTGACGGCAAGGCCATCGCGGCCGGATACGCGGCAGCGGCGTCGGCGGCGTGGCGCTGTGGGACGTGGCCGCACGCAACGCTTGGTCGACGGGCCGCTCGCCGTGAAAGAGGGCTCGGTTATGAGCGTGGCCTTCAGCCCGGACGGCAAGACCATCGCGGCTGGAATCGGCCTGGGCGACGGCGGCGTGGTGCTGTGGGACGTGGCCAGGCGCAAACGCCTGGTCGACGAGCCACTCGCCGTGAAGGAGGGCGGCGTATGGAGCATGGCCTTCAGCCCGGACGGCAAGACCATCGCGGCCGGATAGGCAGCGGGGCGAGGCGGCGTGGTGCTGTGGGACGTGGCCGCACGCAAACGCCTGGTCGACAGCCGCTCGCCGTGAAAGAGGGCGGTGTTCCCCGCGTGGCCTTCAGCCCAGACGGCAAGACCATCGCGGCCGGATACCGCCTCGCGGCGTCGGCGGCGGCGGTGTGGTGCTATGGGACGTGGCCACACGCAAGCGCATGGTCGAGCCCCGCTCGCCGTGAAGGAGGGCCTGGTTTGGAGCGTGGCCTTCAGCCCGGACGGCAAGACCATCGCGGCTGGATTAGGCAGACCGGCGTACGCGCGGCGTGGTGCTGCGGGACGTGGCCAGCACGCAAACGCGTGTCGACGGGCGGCTTGCCGTGAACGAGGGCGCGTTATGAGCGTAGCTTTCAGCCCAGACGGCAAGACCATCGCCGCCGGATACGGCAACGGCGGTCTGGGCGGCGTCGTAGTGCTGTGGGAAGCGGTTGCACGCAAACGCATGGTGGGATCGTCCCAAAACGGGAAGTCCCAGCTTGACACTTGTTACGTCAAGCCGCGATGCGCATTTTTTTGCTTTGGCCGCAGCCTTCGCTTCGGTAAAGGCTGTAGCCATTTCCTCTTCGAGCAGAGTGCAGAAGTCGTAGCTCGGCAGTTTCAGGCCCAGGAGCTGATACGGACAGAGGCCTTTCCGCTTCCCGCTCCGGAACACCCGAGCAGTTCCAGTACAGCCGCTTGAGATCCAGCATCCCTGGAGTCACCGTTCGATGTCGCGATTGATGCATGCGGAGCACGCTGTTCATGCACTCCACCGTCGCTGCTGGCTCGCACCGTCTGACACAACACCGTCGCCACCTGCCGGTACGACTTGCGCCAGTTCGGATCGAGCTTCTGACAAATTACCATCTGTAATAAATACAATAAGTGTTCACGACCGGCGAGGAGCCGTCTCAGTCGAGTTCCTCGGCCGCTGCCGCCGCAGCCACCATAGCTGCACCAAGGCGTTGCGCATCGCCTCGGGCATCGACAGTTGACCCAACTGATCGTGCAGCCGATCCAAGAACGTGAAGGACTCCTTGCGGTGAAGCAGCCCACGGACCTTGGACCATTCCTTGCCCGGCAGCCGGGACAAGGCCCACGCGACTCGCTCTTGCGCCCGGGCCCGATCGTTGAGTTGACCGTCGGGACGAAAGACATCCAGAGCCGGCTCGACCCGCTTCCAAGCCGCTTCCCTCTTCTCATACAGTTGGAACGCCTGCGTCGCCTTCTTCCAGGCCTTGTTGGCCGGGTGCGTCAACCCGCACGTGCTGCGGCCCTGCCGTTGGGCTCCCTGGACGGCTCGGCTGGCTTCCTCAGCCCGTTCCCAGAGCCGCTCCACCCGGTTCCAAAGGATGCCCAAGACCCGGTAGGCTTCCTTCTTGGTGTGGAAGACGTCCAGCCCCTTCTCCAGCGGAACTCGGTCGGCGTCGCGTTGGTGCTGCTGCATCTGGGCGATTCCCGATGGCATCCCCTGGCCCGCGTCGCAGGTCACATAGACGCAACGCGGTCCAGGGCCGCAATTCCTCAAACGAAGTCGAACCTTTGTGATTGGCCGCCTTGGTCCCCAGAAACCAGACGATACTGTGGGGCTCAATCCCCACCAGGACCGGTCGGCGGTGGAAGAGGATCTCATCGAGACAGCCGACCAGCACCAACACTTGGCAGGCGCCATCCAGTCGCTTGAGGACCACCCCCGCGGCCTTTCCCCCGGCTTTGAGCCAGCGATGAATCGTCGTGCGGCTGGGAAAGCCCTGGCTCCCAAGAGAAACTCCAACAGGACGATGGATTTGGGTGTGGCTGAGCCCCATGCCCATGCCGATGGCGGCGAACATCAGTTGTTTGGCCAGCGGAAGCTCGATGGTCTGATCCAGCCAGTCCCACAGTTGGGTATTTTCCCGCTCGGAGGGCTGTCGATTCCGGCTCAATTCCGTCTGGGGTGGTCCGCCGCCGTGTTCGGCCTCGACGGCCTCTTTCACCTTTCGCGCTGTGGTCGTAGACGGTCTGCCGACTGCATTCGGCCTGCTGGGCTTGCTATGTGACCGAGCCTCGGGGTCCACTCCAAGCGTGCGGCGGCATTGGCGATCCAACTGCGGAAGGTTAGCTTGCACATGAGGGATGGCTCCTGTCGTGTGGCCTAGATTGACAAACCACACCTCTAAGGTCCATCCCCTCAAAATATCAAGAGGGTGCTGGTCAAATCCGGCCAAGTGTCAACTTGAAAACGGCCCAATTCACCCGTTTTGGGACGATCCCCGCCGGTCGATGCCCCGCTCAAGGTGAAGGAGGGCAGGGTTTCGAGCGTGGCCTTCAGCCCCGACAACAAGACGATCGCGGCCGGATACGTCGGCCACGTCGAGGCCTCCTGGGCGGCGGCGGCGGCGTGGTGCTGTGGGACGTGGCCGCACGCCAACGCCTGGTCGACGTGCCGCTCGCTGTGAAAGGGGGCTTCGTTTGGAGCGTGGCCTTCAGTCCGGACGGCAAGACCATCGCGGCCGGATCACGCAGCTCACCGGGGTCTACGGCGGCGGCGTGGTGCTATTGGACGTGGATCTCGAATCCTGGCAGCGTCCGCGCCGGCCGGATCGCCAATCGCAACTTCACCCGGGCGGAATGGCGTCGAGTATTTCCCCGAAACCCCTTACCGTGCGATCTTCCCCGACCTTCCCGTTCCGCGGGAAGTGACTCCTAAATAGACCGCTTCTCCGGCGTTCACCAACCGGATGGACCCCGAATACGGTGCGGTTGGATTAATCGCAGGAAAGAGGGTTCAACCCAGACAATCGAGCAGGCGACTCCGTTTGGAGTGCGAATACGTTGGTGAGAGCAGTGCGGAAATCTCGCGATACGCATGTCGGCGGCACGCTTTAATCTTCAGGTTTGTCGCTGACGGCGGTTCGCGCACCGCAAAACAAGAGGTGTGGAAAAATGCCCGGCCCCCGAAGGGGTCAGCAGAGACACCGCAAGTCCTTGCTGCATAAGGAAATAAAAAGACCCGGCCCCCACCGAGGGGGCCGGGCACAGCCAGGGAGAACGACGCTTGCTCGTGATTCGTCGGAGTGGATCTCGACCGCGATCAACGGCCGCACGGCCAGATCTCACTCGCTCAACCTTTTTTTGGGCTTTAGGTCGAGAATAAATTAAAGAAAAGCACGCTGCGTGCCGAAGCCAGCGAAAATTGGCGAAACCTCGATCGCGATTTTGCTAAGCCCCTGAAAATCAATAAGTTGAGACCGATCTCCCGGAAAAACCATTTCTTCGCCTCCCACTTCCATCGTGCATCCGCGGCCAACACTCTAGGCAAACTGCTTTGTTTCTGGGCGACAGCAGGGGCCGTGTCCGGAATAGTATTTGCGATTCTCTATTGGGATCTGGTCTAACCGGTCACGGAATACGCGTCTGCGAGCCAGCGATCTATCGACCAGACAAGGGTCCAATCTCGCGCTGTGTTGGCTGGCTGTTCTCACTACAATTCGAGCCCTCCACAAAAGATTGCTCAATGTGGTGGTTGACTCTCGATTCGAAGTGACGGCAACTCCAGGAGTGTTTCATCCATGCACTGCCCAGGTGGAAAACCGAATTCGGCCTCGATCTCCTCGCCGACAGCCTCAAGCAAGAAATCGAGGTATCCTGGTGGGAAGGTTCCCATCGCAATTACTTGGGCGCTTTGGATAAAATAGATGGCTTGTATGCTGCGCACCTTGGATCGGGTGTGGGTTTAGGGTTGGGTGAACGGAGTTGGAGAGTGCGGCTCCAGAAGGGATTTCGCCACAATGAAGGTCTTCGTGCTTGGCCTGGATGGTGCCACCTGGGACATTCTGGAGCCATTGCTTGACGAGGGGTTGTTGCCGAACCTGGCCCGGCTGCGCGAGCAAGGGGTCTCGGGGTCGCTGCGATCGGTGTTTCCGCCGCTCAGCCCGGTGGCCTGGACGGGCGTGATGACCGGCAAGAACTCGGGAAAGCACGGGATCTTCGAGTTCCTGGAGCATGGACATGATCCGCTCCACGGACGGGTCAACTCGTCGCGGGCGATCCAATCCGAGCTGCTGTGGGAGATTGCCGCGCGGTACGGCAAGAGGACGGTGGCCGGCGGCGTACCGATGAGCTATCCGCCGCGGCCCTCGTCGCGGTTCCCAGGTTTTTTCCTGGGCGATTTTCTCAGTCCCGTCGCCGCGAGGGACTTTGCCAGCGATCCGGAACTCTTCGCCGAGCTGGAGCAGGTGGTCGGACCCTACCGGCCCTGGGCGACGGCAATCCACGATGGCGGCAACGAGGCCGCCGTGCTCGCGGATCTTCATTCCTTTCTGGATCAACACCTCAAGGCCATCCAGTTCATGATGAACCGGTGCGATTGGGACCTGTTTCTTTTCGATCTGATGGCCACCGACCGCTTCCAGCACGAGCTCTGGCATGTCTGGGACTTGACCCACCGGGTGGCACGGGGCCGCGAGCGCGAACTGGCGGCCCTCCGCCCCAATTGATCGAATTCTGGCAGACCCTCGACCGAGGAATCGGCGCGATTGAGGCCAACTTGCCGCGGGACGCCGCGCTCTTGATGATGAGCGACCACGGCTTCGGGCCGATCGAGCATTATGTCAACTTCAATGTCTGGCTGCTGGAGCACGGGTACATCGCACTTCAGGATTCGCTCTATGTCAAGCAGAAGCACTGGTTCTATCGCCAGGGCGACACGCCCGAGTGGTTCTACGGCCTGATGAACCGGTTCGGGTTGGGCAGCCACCGCGTAAGCCGGTTCCGGGGCAAGCAAGACAGCCTGGTGGATCGCCTGGGCGAGTCGATTTTCTTGTCGCGGCGGCATATCGACTGGTCGCGGACACGGGCCTACGCTCAGGGCAACTTCGGCCAGATCTTCCTGAACCTCCAAGGGCGACAACCGAATGGCTGTGTCGCCCCCGAGGATGCACGCCGGCTCCTGGACGAGTTGAAAGCCGGGCTGCGGACAATTCCTCATCCTGAGACGGGCGAACCCTTGGTCGAGCATCTGTACGAGCGCGACGAGCTCTACCACGGCCCGCACGCCCATCTGGCGCCCGATTTGACCGTGGTGCTCACGGACTGGCGTTATCGCACGATCGGCCTGCACGACTTCACTACCAACAAGGTGATCGCGCCGGCGTTCGGGCCGACCGGCGACCATCGGATGGACGGAATCCTGATCGCCGCGGGACAAGCGTTCCGGACCGGAGCAACGCCGCTCGGCGCGAAGTTGCTCGACATCGCTCCGACGGTCCTCCACTTGCTGGGAGTTCCCGTCCCCGACGATATGGACGGACGGGTGCTGACGGAATTGCTCGAGCCGGCAACCCCCTCGCCCATCCCCGAACCGGCCTTCGCCGCGGTTCAAACCAACGGGACCCACTCCGCGACGTTTGACTCGTCCTACACCCCCGAAGAAGATGCCGCCATTCAACAACGACTGGCCGACCTGGGGTATCTGTAATCGGACGTCATTGAGGGATGGGTGCTTTCGCATCCAGATGCCTTCGGAACCAGAATTCGAGCATGAGCAAGGCCCACAGGCGTTGCCCGTGCTCTCGCTTTCCTTCGACGTGTTCGGCGACCAAGGTTTCGATCGCCTCGGGCCGGAATAAACCTCGACCCAGGCAAACGGGATCGAGCAGGACGATCCCGGAGCTCCTGCTTCAGCTCGTTGCGGAACCACTGGCTGATCGGAACGCCGAAGCCCATCTTCGACCGGGTCTTGATCGGTGGAGGTAAGCAGGTCCGAGAATGCCTGCTTGAGCACGACCTTGGAGCGTCCCGACCGGAGCCGGATCTTTCGGTCCAGCGGCATGGCCATGGCCAGCTCGACGACCCGATGGTCCAGAAACGGCCCGCGGCACTCCAGGCTGTGCGCCATGCTGGCCAGGTCGACCTTGACCAGCAAGTCGCCGGGCAGATAGGTCGTGAGATCGGCAACCATCGCGCACGGGTGACCGGGTCGCGGCGCACCGGCCTGGGCCAAGGGCCGCGGTCAAGAGCGCGGCCGGGTCGGCCTCGGATGGATCGGACAGCGCCGCACCGGCCGTGGCCAGCAAATCGAGCTGCTCGTCGGAGTAGAGCGTCAGTCGAGCGGCTTCGTCGAAACGTCGTCATCCAGCCCAGATAGCGGTCTTGGGCCGGCTCGTTGATGTGCTCGAAGAGGCGCTGAAGCTCCGCGGAGCCGGGTCTTCGACCGGGCCGGCACGCGGCAAGACCCGGACCATCGTTCCACCGAGAAGGTGGCGAGGGCCGGCGGGCAGACGCTGGAACAACTCGGTCAAAGCCAGCGCCCGGTAGCGGTCGTAACCGCCAAACAGCTCGTCGCCGGCATCGCCGGTCAGGGCCACCGTGACGGCGCGCCGCGTCTCGCGCGACACGTACCACGTGGGCAAGGCTGAGCTGTCAGCAAACGGCTCGTCGAACTGCCAGGCCAGCTCCGGCAAGGTCTCCCACGCCTTTCGGTTCCACGATGAACGTCTGGTGCTCGGTTCCCAGGTGTCGCGCGGCCAGCTCGGCGTAACGTGTCTCGTCGTAGCGCGGATCCGGAAAGCCGATCGCGAACGTCTTCACCGGACGGCTCGAGACTCTGCTGCATCAAGCCGACGATGATCGTCGAATCGATGCCTCCGGAAAGAAACGCCCCCAGCGGCACGTCGGCGATCATCTGCTCGCGGACCGCGTCACCCAGCGTGGCACGCAGCTCTTCGATGTCCTCTTCGACCGGTCGGATGCGTTCGCTGTTGCCGTCGAGCTGCCAGTACGGCTGGACATCAAGCGCACCGCCGCGCCAGACGGCATAGTGTGCCGGAGGGAGCTTGTGCGATTCCCTCCAGGATGGTCCTCGGGTGCGGCACATAGCCGTAGGTGAGATATTGGTCCAGCGCCAGCGGATCAATCCGATCGCGGCACGTCGCTCTCGGGTAGAGCCAGAAGTGCCTTGAGCTCGCTGGCGAAGACCAGACGCCGGCCGTCGTGGCGATAGACCAAGGGCTTCTGGCCAAGCCGGTCGCGAGCCAGGACAAGCGTGTGGCGACGAGCGTCCCAGATCGCCAGGGCGAACATCCCGCGCAAGAGCGAGAACATCCGTGTTCCTTCATCCTCGTAGAGATGCACCAGAACCTCGGTGTCGCCGCTCGAACGAAGCACATGCCCTTTGGCTTCCAGCCGGCGTCTCAGCGCGGGGAAGTTGTAGATCTCGCCGTTGAAGACCGTCCAGACCGTGCCATCCTCGTTCGAGAGCGGCTGGTGACCGCCGGCCAGGTCGATGATCGACAACCGCCGGAATCCCAGCGCGGCGTGATCGTCGCGGTACTCGCCGGCGTCGTCCGGACCGCGATGGACAAGCCGGTCCATCATGGCCTTGAGAGATTCCGCCGCAGAGGGTGCCGTTCGGATCGGTCCAGACCGCGCCGCAGATGCCACACATGCTGTGAGCCCCTGTTTCGCCCCTCGACGTCCACGTTCATCGGGACGCCGACATTGCCTTGGGCTCCGCCATTGTCGCATGCGGGATGCTGTCGCGGCTATTCCTTCCGCGTCGGGACAATTCACCTGGTCAAAAATCCATGAGTCGGTTATAGCCTTTCATCGCTCGATAGCCGATGATAAAGGAGTGCGGCCGAGCTCGATTTGATATTACCCCAAGGCGGATGAGCCATGACGATTGCTGAGATAAGGTGCCAGCTCTACCCCGGTCAGTTCAGTTCCGAGTACGCCGTGGTCGTTGAGTCGCTCAGCGGTCGGGTTTACTCTCTTTTTGCCTCCCGGGACGGCGTCGCGAACGATCGGGAGCCAACGCTCGATGAACCGACCGATGGTTGGCTGAGGGTCAAAGTTCTGAGCCGGAGGGAAACAACGTCTTGGTCCAACTGCCGCAAACCACCCTCGAGAATGGATCGTATCTCGCCGTTCGACGCGACCAAGTCCGCTTCAGTCCCCGATGTCGCGACCGTCTGAGCGAGGACCGCGATGATCCTTTCGAACATCGAGCTGCATCGTGCCCTGGATTGCAGGCGGCTGATCATCACACCTGAACCGGCACCCCGGACACCCGATCGTAATACCCCCGGTGGATATTGTCCGTACGATACTCATTCGGTCGATTTGACGCTCGGAACTGAGATCATCATTCCGTTAGCTGGGACCTATGCCTTCGACCTGATGCAGGCATCGTCCTTGAGCCCGTTTCTGACGCGGAACTCCCGGCGAATTCGCCTCGATGACGGGGCGTGCTACATCCTCGATCGGCACACGTTCATCCTGGCCCAGACGCGAGAATGGGTGGAGTTGCCAATCGACCATCCCGACAACAGTGAGATTTGCCTGGCAGCGCGCATTGAAGGCAAGAGCAGCCGAGCCCGCGTCGGGCTCCTGGTCCACTTCACTGTCCCGACCGTTCACCCGGGCTTTGAGGGAAACTTGACCCTGGAGATGATCAACTTGGTCCGACGAGCATCATCCTCCGACCGGGGATGCCGATCGCTCAACTGATCGTCGAGGAGGTCAAGGGCGTCCCTCGACCCAATCCGAGCCAGTTCCAGGGGCAGTCGACTCCTGAAGGCTCAGCTTCGTAGGTCGGCAAATGAGCAAGTTGTACTCCGGTAAGGTTGCAAGGAAGCTTCATAATGCGATGACTTCCTCGCGCACGAAATGGAGACGGACGACCCGAGGCGCCTGGCCGTCCTCGAAGTGACAGATCACCGCGTCGCGCACATTGGCCTGAAGTTCCTGCCAGTCGTCCGCTTCGGTGAAGATCGAGTGCCCCAGAGCCCGCGCCGTGTAGCCCCCTTCGGGTGAATCCTCGACAAGAAAGATCACCTCACTCATGAACAACGCTCCCTCTGCTGAGAGTGAACATGCGACCTTCCTGGAAGTATACCACTCCCTGAGAAGGAACTGAAGGTTGTGTCGAGTTCATGACGACGCACCGATTCGCGTCGCGGACGACCAACAATGCGATACGCGAACGAGCTGGCTGATTCTGGAAGTGCGACAGCCGGGACACCGACGCACCCACGCGGTCGCGGCAGGATATCGTGAGCCGGCGAGAATCACGCCTTGGACTTCTTGGCCGAAGGGAACGGCCCGTCATCGTTCAGCAGCGAACCCGCGGCTTGTTGGTTACCGAATAAAGCCTCTACTGACGCAACGTCGAGGACGGGCTTCATCACCACGCCTGGCCCTGGAGAGTTGCGACGCGAATGCTTTGGCTTTGGAGGGTCGCCCTTCGGACAAGCGGCTGCTTCCTTGCCACGGTGGGCGACAAGGACCAATCAGCCAGAACCGCATCGTGCCGCCACGCTTTCGAGTGCCATCATGCCGCTTCCGCCGCTCGAGACTGGCACGGCAGGAATGATGGCCGGCGAAATCAAGGGACGATAGCCAGCCATGGTATGAAGATCGGCCCCCTCGGGTGCGCCGAGGTTGCTGACGTTTTGCGTGGTCGCGGTCCGGCTGACAACGCCCGACACATGCGTCTTGTCGCTGGGCGAGCCGAGCCCATGGCTTGTGAAAGTAAAGGAATCGAATACACTAAACACATCAATCGGACCGCCGTCACTCGGACCTGTGTTGACCAGGCCGGCATTCTGCAAAGGGCCGACGGTTGGGCCTGAGTAGGACGTCCCTGGCCCTTGGCAGGCGATCAGGTCAGGCACCAGCCGGTTGGCTACCGGCGTGCCCAGGCCCGTCACCAAGTTGTAGCCGGCTCCTGCGCCATAGCCGTTATTGCCGCTGGCGATCGTGTTGTAATCGCTCTGGGGCAGCATGTAGAGGGCTTGCTGCGTATCAGTCGGCGTGGAGCTGCTCAAGGTCGACTCGCCCGCGGCCATTCGACCTTGATTGACCAGCGCCACCAAGCCCGCCCACGCTGGTGCCGCCAGGCTGGTGCCTCCCACAATCTCGAAGGGGTTGCTGGGATCGAGGTTGTACGGGTCGGCGATCCAGGCTCCGGTGGCTGGATCGGCAACCAGCGAGACATCGGGAGTGGTTCGGTAGCCCGTGGACTGAACGCCCTGCTGGTACGCCGGCTCGGGCTCGTACAGGCTGATCCCGCCGCCGGAGCCGATGAAGGCCTCCACCGAATCGAAATAATACCCCCATCCCGTCTCGCTGTTGTAAGAATTGTCCGCGTTGAGCGTGAGGCTCGTGCCGCCGACGGCCACCACGTTGGGCGAGAACGCGGGATACTCCGGATCGGCGGCGCCGTAGTCGCCCGTGCTGGCGACAAAGGTCACGCCAGGCACGTTGAATACACTGTGATAAGTGGCCGCATAGGCGACGAAAACGGCCTGGCCTTCGGCGAATCCCCAATACCGCTTGTCCTCTGGCTCGGCAAACCAAGCGGACGGACTGCCGGTCGCCTCTACTCGGTGGGCCAGTGTCGCTACGTCGCGACTGCGACGGATTGCTTCCCAGTGCTCGTAGAACAACTCATCGATCCGGCTCACGGGTATGTGGGCGTGCGGGTGTAGGAAAAGGTGATCTGACACCGACTCTCGTTCGACGGATTGCTTCCCAGTGCTCGTAGAACAACTCATCGATCCGGCTCACGGGTATGTGGGCGTGCGGGTGTAGGAAAAGGTGATCTGACACCGACTCTCGTGACACCGACTCTCGTTTGACACCGACTCTCGTGACACCGACTCTCGTGTGCGGGCGGAGGAAAATTTGATCTGACACCGACTCTCGCAGAATCTCGAATCGCGAGCGGAACTGCCGGGCGACCATGGTAAGGGTCCGCTCGGTATCACTCCACTTTCAACTTTCGACACGACGTTGAGTCCGCATCATTACCCGTCCAGTGCTTGAATCATCGGTCCGATTGGAACTTGGCTACCGCGGCGAAGGTCACAGTGCCAGTGCCATGGGCCTTCGCGAACATGCCAGTTCCCGAGGCGACGGCAAATCGAAGCGAATCACCGCCCTCCACCACGGGCGTCAGGTCGAGGGTCAGGCGCTCCCTTGCGAGTCTCCAGGGTCATCGTCGAACTCGAACTGAATTCGATATGAGACGGACCACCGTAAACCGCCACTGGCGTACCGGTAGCGCAGTCGACTTCACCACTTTGAACCTTGATGCCATTGGCGATGAGCGTTTGCGGCCTACCGCCCAGTATCAGCCCACCTATCGGTGAACCTGGGTGCGGAGTTCCCCGGAATGGAAATCCCGCTTGCATGACGCCCTTGAGCTGCAATGTCAACGCGGAGTTTCCTCCGCGTTGACCTTGGCGAGCTTCCGTGATCGCACCCGCTGCGACCTGCGATCGTAGCGTCCGAGTTTCCAGGAACTCGATGTTGAAGATCGAGGATCGCCGTTTCATGCGGTGACTCCTGTTGCTTGCGAGCCTGGTGTTAAGGTTTCAGGTACGCTCCCACCACCGTCCCACTCCCCTAGAGATGAACCGACATCGGCTTTCCCGCAAGTTGGTCCGTTTGCCCGGGGCAAGAATGCCGCAGGTTCGCTGGAACCGGCTCGCACGCGCAGACCTCGCGCGCGGCGGCGCTTGCACGCGACGAATCCGCCCGCCGTGCCCAGGCCCACGGAGATCAGGATCACCGAAGACGGCTCCGGTACGGTGGCACCAGAGAATGGAATCGCTATGCCGGACGGTCCGTCCAGGCCGGTCGAGGCAAAGATCCCGAGGTAAGCCGCCGGTCGACGAGAACTCCGCGACCGTATTATTATGGAAATTGGTCACGTATAAGTTGCCGGACTTGTCGAAAACCAGGCTCGTTGGTCCCGAAAGTCCGGTCGAGGCGAAGGTACCCAGGTTAGTTCCATTTGAAGAGAATTCCTCCACTGACCCACCGCTCGTATTGAACTGTCCGCTGGTCACGTACAAGTTCCCGGACTTGTCCAATGCCAGGCCTTGCGGTCCATTGAGTCCCGATGCGAAGGTTCCGAGGTACGCACCCGTGGGCGAAAACTTCGCGACGGTCCCACTATTGTAGTTCGCGACGTACAGGTTGCCCGCCGCATCGAATACCAGGCCGGTTGGACCACTTAATCCCGTCGACGCGAACACGCCGAGGTCTGCTCCGGTTGGCGAGAACTTCTTAACCAAGTTGGCGCCGTTATCAACCACATAAAGGTCGCCTGCCTTATCGAACGCCAAACCGTCCGCGATACTCAAGCCCGAGGCAAACGTTCCCGAAAGACGCGCCGGTTGGCGAGAACTCCTGGACTGTCCCGCCTTGAGTTGCCACAAAGAGATCGTCGGCGCTGTTGAAGGCCAAACCATGGAGCTGAGCCGCCAGGGACCACGGTAAAGGCTCCCTGATCACCGCCAGTGGATGAGAATCCCTCGACCGTTCCGTTGAAACCATTCGAGACGAGGACGAAAGATCCTGCACGAGACTGGCTCGATAGCCCCGCCAGTACCAGCACTGCAAGGCCGAAAACAGACGTCCGTTTGACACGTTGAAAGCTCATGACATCCTCCGTTTGTGGAACTGCTCGCTTGATGTGAATACCGATGACATCGTTGAAGTCATTTAACTTCCTGCTGAGCACCTGGGTTTGCCGTTCAGCGAACAACCTGCGAGAACGAGTTGTCGCTTGAAGCTCCGTTCGTCGCCTCAATGATGCCGCCAAGTGAGACCCGGAACTGCCCCTTATCGGCCTCGCGGGTCTAAACGAGACCGTGTCTGCGTTGAACGGGTCACGGCCTGACGAACACGTCGGCAGGCAGGTCGGTCAGGCCCAGCAACGTCGCCGCCTCGGCGCGGTAGCGGACGAGCTCCAGATCTCGGGCGCGTTCTTCTCCATCCAGGCCGCGGACTTGTCGAACCATGTGCGAGCCTCATGCTTCCTTCCGAGCTGCCAGTGGGCCATGGACAGGAAGAGCCCGTTCTGCGCGACGTGCTGGCCGGGCGCGAGCGCCTCGGCCTTCTCCAACGCCTCAACCGTCGCCCTTCCAATCGGTGTTGCGATAGAGGGCAACCCCCAGCGTATTCCAGACCACGTCTGAATGCGCCTGCTCCTTCTCGACGGCCTTCCGAGCGAGTTCGACGGCGTGGGCCGGGTTTCGGAAGAGCGGATCGGGGTTGGTGGCCAGGGACCATGCAAGGTTATTCAAGGCGAGTGGATGATCGGGCCGGAGGGCGATGCAAGCCCATTGGTAACCGATCACCTCCGCGTGACGATTGATCCTGGATAACCGCGAACCGAGAAAGAAGAGTGAGTTGAAATGATCCGGCTGCAGGCGAAGCGCCGCCTGGTAAGAGCGGATGGCCTCCTCAAGGTCGCCCCGCCAGCCGGCCGTGTGACCAGGCAGGAAGTAATCCCAGGCCGTTTGCGCGACGGCGGCCTGGAAGTGCTTCTCATCCTCGGCGGCCGCCGCGGTGTCCCCTTGTTGTCGCCGGCACTGGGCACGCACGAAATAGAACGCCCGCGTCGGCACGTGGAATAACTGGCGGCGCCGCAGGAGGTCCAGGCTGCTGCGAACGTGTTGAGGATCGCGGCTCCAGCGTACGGCCTGGTCGGCCAGAGACACCAGCAGGAGGTAGGTCGCCTCCCGGACCTGCTGCTTCTTGTCCCCGGTCAAGGTGGAATGCTCCAGGCGCGATGGCCAATCGTCCGCCTCCAGCACGCCGTACAGGCCGAGAGCTTCACGCGCCAGGTGGTCCCCTCGCTTCTTTTCGACCCCGAAGAACGCCATGTTGTCCTCGGCGTCGCTCGCCAGATTGAGGAATTGATGGAGTCGGGCCTGGTCGGCCTGACGGGCGGCGATCTCGCGTCGGATGGCGTCGATGTTGGCGGCCACATTGGGCAGCCGTTCGCGGTCGGACCCCAGGTGAGCCAGCGCCTCGGCGACGCGCTGGCCGGCTAGCGTCAGGTCGCCCGCCTCGATGGCCGTCCGGGCCCCCGCCAGCGCCTGCCGCACTTCCTGACCGACCTGTCGATCCCGGCTGATGTTTTGAAGCTGAACCGCGAGCAGTACGCCACTGATGACCAGGCCCGAAACCATCAACACGGCCGTGGTCGCCAGGCTCCTCCTATTCCGACTGGCGAACTTGCGGATGCGATACCACGCCGAGGGCGGACAAGCCTCGACCGGCTGATCATTGAGGTACCGAATCACGTCGGCCGCGAAATCGTTGGCCGTCTCGTAGCGCCGCCTGCGGTCCTTTTCCAGCGCCTTCATCACGATCCAGTCCAGCTCCCCGCGCATCAACTTGCCTAGCGAACGCGGATCCGACTGACGGTTGACTGAAACAGTCGTCGCGGTCGCCTCCAGAATGCTGACCCGCGTGCTTGGCTTGGGCGGCTCTTCCTCGCGGATGATCCGGCGGACCTCCTCGTAGGCCGCCGTGCGGAACGCCTCCGCGTCGAATGGCGTCGTCCCGGTCAGTAGCTCGTAGAGCAAGACGCCCAGCGCGTATATGTCGCTTCTCGTGTCGACGTCCACGCCGGAGAACTCGGCCTGCTCCGGGCTCATGTAAAGCGGCGTGCCGATGAGCTGGGCGAAGCCAGTGAAAAGCGTCCTTTCGGTGAGCCGCTGCCCCATCGCCTTGGCCACGCCGAAGTCGATCACCTTGGGCACGGCGGCACTATCGATCTTCGTCACCAGGATGTTCGACGGCTTCAGATCGCGGTGGATGATCCCCTTCTGGTGCGCGTGTTGCAAGGCCCGGCAAACCTGCGCGAAGAGCTCCAGCCGGTCGTCGATCGGCAGGCGGTGCTGGTCGCAGTACTCGGTGATCGCGATCCCGTTGACCAGGTCCATCACGAAATAAGGGCGGCCGCTCTCCGTCGCGCCGGCATCGAGCACCTTGGCGATGTTGGGATGGTCCATCATGGCCAGGGCCTGGCGCTCGGCCTCAAAGCGGGCTATCACCTGGCGGGTGTCCATCCCCGGCTTGATGATCTTGAGCGCCACCTTGCGGTGCACGGACTTCTGTTGCTCGGCCATGTACACGACACCCATTCCGCCTTCGCCGATCTGCTCCAGGAGCTTGTAGGTGCCGATGACCGCGCCGGGGCCTTCAGCCAGGGGCTGTCCATTTCGGTTCATGGTCGGGGCCGGGGCGGGAGATTCCAGAAAGCTGCCGGCATTCGCGTGAATCCTGAGGAGTCCTTCCACTCGCTCTCGCAAGGCCGCGTCCACGCCACACACCTCCTGGAGGTATGCCGCTCGCTCGGCAGCGCCGTCTTTTTGGACGGCCGCAATGAAGATCTCGCGCTCAGTCATGTCCGGCCCCTCATCGTCAGGTGCCCTTCTATCTCCCAGTGCGTATTCCCGTGCCGGATCGCGCAACGCGAGTTCAGGAATTCGACGGCTCGCCGCTGTCGGCCGGTGGGGATGCCGGACTGTCGCCCTGGAGCTTCCGGAGGAGCCAGGCTTTGGAGTACGCCCAGATCAGGTCGGCCGACCGCGGTGAGACCCCGAGGGCCTCGGCCGCCTCCTTGATTGTGAACCCGGCGAAATAGCGGAGCTTGACCAGCTCGGCAGCCTGAGGATCGACCGCGGCAAGCTCAGTAAGGGCCTCGTCGAGATCGAGGACCTCGTCGGAGACCTCCTGCTCGGCGACATCGAGGTGCTCGAGCTCAATTCTCTCCCGGCCTCCCCCGCGCTTCAGGCTGTGCTTGCGCCTCGCGTTTTCGACCAGGATCCGCCTCATGGCCTCGGCCGCGGCGGCGAAGAAGTGGCCACAGTTGTTCCAGCGCTGGACCACGTCCTGATCGACGAGTCGCAGGTACGCCTCATGAACCAGGTCGGTCGCCAGGAGACTTTGGCCGGGCTTCTCCCGGGCCAGCTTCTGGACGGCCAATTTGCGCAGCTCGTCGTAGACCAGAGGGAGCAGTTGCTCGGCGGCCTGTGGATCGCCCTGATCGATCGCCGAGAGGATGCGGGTGACGTCGTTCATCGACATAGCCTCCGACATCCACCCAAGTGACACTCCGAACCCGATCCCGACTGCCGTCGCCCGGCGAGATCCCGTCGCGATCGGCATGACAGCCGGAGTAGCTCGGTCCATCTTAACTCCCTTTTATGGGACGGGATAGTCCCTGAACAGCCCCGAGACACCGGATACGTGGAACGCGTCGACCGCGTAGTCGCCGAGCCCGATGAGCAGGTCCGACTTCCTGTCGGGACCACAACCGCGATCTGTAGCCGGCGAACTCAGCCAAGGCGCGTTCCCTGAGTCATCATCGCGATAGGGTGAAGGTGCGGGCACCTTCGATCCAATTCCCTCAGGGGATTCCCTCTTGTCGTCGGGTTTCTCCTGGACGCGGAATCCACGATCGGCTGCAATCGGTCGCTTACCGAGGAGATCAACCGATTGACTCTCTACGGCCCGAGCAGGTTCGCCGCACTCTCAAGCGCCTTGCGCATCTGGCCGATGAAGACGATCTTGCCTTGGCGGTCGATTAGCGCGGCGCTGGGGATGGTGCGAACATCGTAGGCTCTGAAGGTCGCGCCGAACCAGGCTGTCCCGTTCGCGGGTCGATCGATGGCCAGCCGATAGGTCAGCCCTCGCTCGCGGGCGAATTCGGCAACCGCTTCGACCGTGTTCCCGCTGACATGCATCCCGATCAAGACGGAGTCTTTGCTCTTGGCGGCGAAACGATCAGCCGCGGCCTGGACACCGGGTAATTCCGCGACGCAGGACTCGGACCCGATGCCCCAGAAGTCGATGAGTACCACCTTGCCGGCCACGTCTGGAGGACCAGTCGGGCCGTTCTGGTCGAGCCAGCTCGCCGGCTTGATCGGAGGTGCCGGCTGGCCGGGGTTCAGCACCGGCTCGAATGGGCGGTCCCGCGATGAGATCCCTTCGGAAAACATGATGACGTCGGCCACAGGGTAATTGCACGTCGCCCGCTTGGGGTTCTCACGGTCCTGACGATTGTCGAGAATTGCCGTCCCGGCGGGCGCGGCTACCACGAAGTCGTGGGGGTCGGGACGATAATCGAGGTTGACATCGTCAAGGACGATGATATTCAGACGATTGACATTGAGACCTTGGAGGTGCGCCTCGACATGGACCGTCGGAAGGACGAAACGGTGACTGAATGGCTTCGGGCCATATTGCCGGATCAACTCCCCGAGGACATTTCCGCGGCTCGATCGCCACGAATGGACATAGACGAACCCTGTCGTCAGGTCCACGACCCAGCGTCCCGTGGCATGGTCTTTCTCCTGCTTGATGGTTAGCTGATCGCCGGCCACGATGCGTGTCACGTCACCACCCTCGAAGAAACTTGAAGCAGCCCCCTGGAAGTCCTTGAAGAGCCAGGAACGGAAGTTCGGGACGCCGAACACCGTGCTGAGGTTCCGGAACCCAAACACGGCGGGTCGACGATTCTGGTTGACGCCGAAGATGTCCGCATGAGCGTTGGCGCAATCGTAGGAGACGACCTCGAGCCCATTGGAAACGGCGATGGTTGTTTCGCTCCGGTTGGTCAGGGTTCGATTGGTATTTCGCTGTCTCCGGCCATCTTCAATGATCTCGGAGTCGACTGAAAAATCGGGTTTCGGGAGCGACGGCAGCCCGGCCGAAAGCACGGCGGCCGGATCGCGGACCGTGCTCAGATCGTTTGCGTTGAGGAAAGCTTCCAGATCGTCGACGGGAATCGGTCTGCCGTGCAGGGAATAGAAGAAACGGCGGACGCGGACCTTGCCGGACCGGGGCATGCTTTGCTGGCGTCGCCATTTCTCAACCAGGTCCTCCGGAAATAGCGAGGATCCTCGTCCAACGGCCACGGCTGGCTCTTCGATCCGCCTGAAGGCGAAGCGGATGGTGCTCTCCCGTCCAGCAACGAGCTCGACGAAGCCGGTCGACGTGCCCTCGAAATTCCAGCCCGGAGGAATCGTCCCGACGAAGAGTTGCCGCCGGCCCGGCTCGACGACCGCGCGCAGCCGGCCGCGTTCATCGGTCATGGGATGATCGACGAATACGAGCTGGCTGCGTAGATCGTGACGCCGCGGCGTCTTGTCAGTTTCATACTGAAAGGAGACGCCTTCGATTCCGGCTCCAGTCTTCGCGTCGACGGCTTCCAGGGTAACCAGTGCCGCAGGCTCGAGCTTCAGGTCATCTCTCAAATCAAGCCGGGAAGATGCCCTGCCGGGAAGATAGGGGCGCCGGGCGGCGGCTCGATGGCGAGCCTGTACCCTCCAGGACGGAGGCGCAACGTCGTTTGGCCACTGGCATCCGTCTCGCCAACGGTTCCGCCACGGAACATCTCGTGTTCCGGCGTGGCCCGGATCGTGGCTTTCCTGGCCGGCAGGTTGGTATCAGCGTACCTGACGGTGAATTGGGTTTCCCGCGGAGCGACGAAAGTGTGGTTTAACACAGCATCAGTACCGAGGCTGTGCACGTGCCGGAATACGAGGTCATAGCCGGAACCTTCCACGTCCTCGACCGGCAGCATGGTGGTCGCGATCATCTCCGACCATGGGTCATACTCGGGGCCCGGATCGATCCAGGTGAGGAGCTGGGCGTCGCGCGGCAGACCGTCAAGCTTGTAGGTGCCATCAGGGCCGGTGCGCGTGGAGAACAACGAGTCGGGCAGCGCACCGATCCCGTCGAATCTTCGGCGATAATAGGAGTTGATCGTGTTGGTCGGGTCGACGTGTACGCACGTTGAGGTCTTCGAGAGCGGCATACGCGGATCGTCGCAGAGGCCGGCCTGCACCTTCGCACCGGCGATCGGTCGGCCGCGGTCGTCGACGATCTTGCCGTGGAGGGATGCTGGTGGGCCGAAAGCCAGGTCGATGGCGATGGGTTCACCTTGGTAGAAAGCCTCGATCTTGTTCGCTCGCGGCGCTGCGTCGACGGGAGAACGAGCCGTGGGTCGATAGCAAGCGACTTCGTGCCATGTGAAACCGAAGCCAGGCGCGGTCCCCGCGACCTGGAAATGACTCTCGCCGACGCCTGGCACGGGGCTGGGCTGGAACTTTGGGACCAGCAGCTTCACACGCGAGGCAACGAAACGACCTTCGCGACCGGTGATCACTGTCGTCAGCAATGGACTTTCATCACGGCGCCGACCGTTATTGGTGTTGATCACGTAGACCGTGGCGCCGGTGACCGGACGGCCGGACGGATCGGTCGCGCGGCCCGAGATCTCGATCGTCTCGATGTGCGATTCGTCATCGCCGCGACCAGTCTTCCTCGGAGCCTGCTTCGCCTTCTCGTCGGTTCTCTTGGCGATCTTCTCGGGCTGTTGCTGGGGCTTCGTTGCGCCGGGCCTGGCCGGGGCATCGTCGCGGGCGACGAGCCGCGGGCCACTCGCCATCGCCCCGATGCCTATTGCCGTCAGTCCCGCCACGATCAGCCCAACCACGGTCGTCTTCAACTTCGTCATGAGCATCGCCCTCTGGACTCCTCGAGCCAGGGCCAGCACCGAGGCCGACGAGCCTCTGGCGACCGTCTCGGCCGAGTGGATCATTTGGGCTGTTATCTCGGCCAGCGTGGGGGAAATCGCGATCGCGGGGCCGGTCGAGCGAATCAGGCCCGAGCCGGCCAACATCGGGCCAACAACCCCTGGCGCGATGCCGCGGCGAACCAGGCGGTCGCGGAGCTTTTGCCGGCCGCGATTCAACCGGCTCTTGACCGTCCCAAGCGGCCAGCCGAGCTGGCGCGCGGCCTCGTCGAGCGAGCGCTCTTCCAGGTCGCACAGGACGATCGGGGCGCGATAGCGCTCGGGCAGGCGATCCAGCTCGGCGTGGATTGTGTCCACGAGTTCGAAATCCTGAGTCTCACTCGTGTTCGACGCTTTGGACGTCGCCTCTTGCCGGCGATCGAACCATCGGCGCTCGTGAACACGCCTCCGAGCCGCGGCCGACCGGTGCAGGCCGCGACCCGATGAGCCACGCCGTGCAGCCAGGGCCCGACCGACTCGCGTTTGCGGATCGTGCCTGCCTGCCGAAGCAGGACCAGGAACGTCGCCTGAAACGCGTCCGTCGGCCTCGTGCGGGTCGCCCAGGACGCCCCGGCAGACGCGGAGCACCATCGGGCCGTGCCGCTCGATCAGCAGGCGCGAAGGCCGACTCCACCTCGGTGTTCTCCCCGTGGCCAACGCCGCGAAGGGCCGCGATTCGCTCCAACAACTGGCCGTCGGATAGCCCCGCCAGCGTCCCCGCGTTGAAAATCGTCTGGAGGTCCCGCCGCCACGACGAGCTTGTAGGGATGGTCACAACTGCGCCTCGCGTTCCCTGGGTTGGTCTTGTCCGGACCCTTGTAGTGTAACGAGGGGTTGAGAAAGTTCCGACTTTTCGGAGAGAACCGGGATCGAGAGGCGGAGCTCCCTCCTACAAATCCTGTAGGAGCCGGCTCCGTCCGACGACCACGCTAGCCGTGTGTCGGGACATGGAAAAGGATGGATTGCTGAACCAGGCCGGTGTTATCCTGGGACTGCGAAACGAGAATTCACGAGCCGGATGGATCTTCGATTCACGGTGTCGGCCAACCCTCGGACCAGGAGCGCGGACGGTGTCGATCATCGGTCGCCTTGGACTTACACGTCGTCGACTTGCGGTCATTGCCGCCGCGATCGCGTGCTTGTCCGAATATGTGTTGGCCGACATCGTGTCCCGACTCGTGCAGAATTCATCTGAGAAACCCCGTTTGAAATTCACCGCGCTGTCGAGGACCAAACCGTGTCGATGCAAGAGTCGCAAGCCCAGCCTCCTTCGAGTCCCGGCAACGGGCTGGCCCGGATTCGCGGTTTATTCGACCGGCTGGCCGCGCCTGTGGTCGACTCCTCAGGTCGGGCGGGTTGCCATTTGTAGTCCCGTGGTCGGAGTGATCGCGGGCCTCGGTGCGGTTGGCTTCCTCTTATCGCTCCAGTTCATGTTCAGCGTGGTCCTCGGCGGATTGCTCCACTTCCACATGCCGCCCACGGGTGAGGGAATACCGCAGGCGATCAGCTACCCGAGTCCCTGGTGGCTGGTCGTCTTGGTTCCGGCGGTGGGTGGGTTGATCTCAGGCATCATCGTTTTCACCTGGGCTCCCGAGGCCGAGGGGCACGGCACGGACGCCATGATCAAGGCGTTCCACAAGGGGGGTGGAATGATCCGGACGCGGGTTCCGTTGATCAAGGCCATCGCCTCGATCATCACGATCGGCACGGGGGGCTCGGCCGGTCAGGAAGGACCGATCGCCCAGATCGGCGCGGGATTTGGATCGTGGCTGGCCCGGCTGCTCAAGCTGCCCCCGACCGACCGGCGGCTCTTGATGTTGGCCGGTGCGGCTGGAGGCATCGGGGCGATTTTCCGGGCTCCCCTGGGCGGTGCTCTGTTCGCCGGCGAAGTCCTCTATTCCTCGACGGCCTTCGAATCGGCCGCCCTGTTGCCCTGCCTGGCCAGCTCGATCGTGGCTTATTCCACGTTCGCCCTGTTCATCACCCCCCAGCCGATCTTCATCCTGCCGCCGATGTCGTTTCATGGCCTCCGCGACTTACCCTTGTTCATGGTATTGACGCTCATCTGCGCGTCGGTGGGATGGCTCTATGTGCGGGTCTTCTACGGGCTCCGGGATCGGTTCTTCAAACCGATGCCGATCCCCAAGCACATCAAGCCCGCGGTTGGCGGGCTCCTGCTGGGGATCTTGGCCCTGACGTTTCCCCAAGTCATGACCGGCGGCTACGGCTGGGTGCAATGGGGAGCGATCGGCATGCCCCCTTCGCTGACTCTCGAAGGTGAGCAGAGCTTCGTCCCTCACATGGGCATGTGGATGCTGCTGGCCCTCGCCGTACTCAAGATCTTCGCAACTGGCCTGACAATCAGCTCGGGCGGCAGCGGCGGTGTGTTTGGTCCATCGATGTTGATCGGCGGCATGCTCGGGGGATTCTGTGGGCAATTCCTGGCCTATTTGATGCCCGGAGCGAATATCGAGCCGGCGGCCTTTGTGCTGGTGGGAATGGGAGGCTTCTTCGCCGGCGTTTCCAAGACGCCGTTGACCTCAATCGTGATGGTCAGCGAGATGACCGGCTCGTACAGTCTGCTGGTCCCCCTGATGCTGGCCTGTGGCCTGAACATGGCGATCTCGCGGCGGTGGACCATCTATGAGGAACAGGTCTCCACGCCGATCGACAGCCCGGCGCATCAAGGGGACTTCGTGGTCGACGTCCTGGAACAGCTTCGTGTCCGCGACGTGGGGATTCGAACGCAAGGCATCGAGGTGGTCCCCGCCTCCACGCCGTTTCGCGAGTTGATTCACGTCGTCGCGCGATCGACTGAGACACTTTTCCCGGTGGTTGACGCCCGAGGACGATTGACCGGGATCTTCTCGCTCCACGACCTGCGGCTGGCACTGGTGGGTTCCGAATGGGGCCCCTTGGTCCTGGCTGACGACCTCGCTTATCGCCCGGTCCTTTCGGTCACGCCGGACGACAACCTGCATACCGCCTTGCGCCACATGACCGAGCTGAATATCGACGAGATCCCCGTCGTCGATCAAAAGGACCCCACGCACCTGCTCGGATTATTGAGCCGGCGCGACTTGACCCTGGCCTACACCGCGCTGATCGAATCGCTCCGTTCCCCGGTCAAGGCCGACTCATCGCCGAGTCGGTCCGGGGAAACGGTTTCGCCGGGTTTATCAGTCTCGCCGTGACCGGGTATGCTTGTCGACCGCCAGATCTTCTCCTGACGCAATTGCCTCCGTTTGCGACGGCCTCGTCGTCACGAACGGAGGCGAAAAGAATCCGATGGCACTCGTGTTCCTTGGCAAGGTTTCTCATTTTCCGCGCTGGCCGACGATGAGCACCCACGGTTTGTCGTCCATCGGCTTAAAATTCGAGCGCAACTCGAAGCCGCCCTCGAACGCGACCAATTTGAACGGACCGCCGACCACCGGGTCGGGATGATTCTTCAAGGCGTCGGGACCGCTAAGCTGGACGTCGAGGGCCGCCGCCAGGAGGGCGCGGCGGACGTCTGCTCGCGCCTGGCTATGACGCATCTTGGGAAGGGCGGGGAAGAACAACTTGAATACCGGGTTTCCTGCTTGCTTCGTCGTTTCACGCTCGAACTCCTTTTCAAATTGAACCAGAGGTAGCTCTAGCTTTTTCGCCATCAACGCATAGCTTGGCCGCGTCTCCTCAATCATTTTGAGCACGCCATCCGCAGTGCCGCCACACTCCTGGAGGAAGGCTCGGCCTCTCTCGACCGCCTTCGCGGACGCGACACGGTTGTCCCCTTCCGAGTTAACCTGGCCCAGGACGGTTAGCAAACTTTCCTTGTCTTTCGCTTGCTTGATTTTGCGAGCGAACCAGTCCAGAGTATTCTCCTCACACGTCCGCAGGCCGGCGGCCGGACTTGCGGCTTGGGGCAAAGCGCCGAGCCGCGACTTCAAGTCCTGGATCGTCTTGGCGTCGAGCTTGGTCAGGTTTTGCGCGAGCGTCTCGCTCACGCGGCCTTCGATGGCGTAGCTGACCAGGATACCGATGAGGCTGCCGTCCAACGAGACGTGACGGCCCAGAGTCAGGGCATCGACGAGGTCATCGATGGCCTCCGCGGTCCGGCCTTCCTGGAAGCGCAGCCGAGCGCGCAGGCAGGCCAGGGACGACAGCGCTCGACCCGCACTGAGTTGAGGGAGGAGAGCCTCGATTCCTTCGTCCTTCCAATCAATGGCCCAGTCACATCGCGGCAGCGACGCTCCACTGTGCATCATTCGCAAGGCGTATGCGGCCGTGCTCACCATCTCCCTCGCGTGCGCGTCCAGGGGCATGGTCAGGCACTCGGCGGAGAGCTTGTGTTGCTCGGCCTCCGTAA
Organism: uncultured Planctomycetota bacterium; assembly: GCA_963720335.1. GTDB lineage: Bacteria > Planctomycetota > Planctomycetia > Isosphaerales > Isosphaeraceae > CAVRFS01. The sequence goes on from CAVRFS010000059.1 coordinate 43,347, forward strand.
GCGTGGGCAGTTGAGGGAACGCCCGCCAGTATTTGAGGCGCGGCGTTGGCACCCAGGTCCGAGGGCGCGTCCGCGGACGCAGGCTCCAAGGGTAGCAGGAGAATAGTCATTGCAAGATAAAAAACGCGCAGCATGAGCGGCACCTCACATCAAAGAAGGTTCGGACGAACAAGGTTACACTGGCCGGTTTCGCTCTCTCACTCGAGCCGATCGAGTGGAGTCGAGGCGGACAACAGATTCTCCACCGGCCACACGAACGTCGGAATTTCAGCCGAGTCTAAATCTCGTCGCGCCTCTAGTAACCGGGTGACGCCATGAGAGACGTCCGACGGTCGAAGTGCGACCAGATCCGCGGTCCGGCCCCTTGGAGGGCTCGGGACCGGGTTCTTGGCGTCGCGCCATGGCCAGGCGCGAACGGCCAGCAAGCAGGCAGCCGCCAACGCGACGGCCGCGACGACACGGACGGCCCAGTGGCGCCGGCGCGTCCGAGCTGTTCGGGGAGCGAGCTCGGGTTGCCCCGGACCTCCTGAAACATCGCGCCGTCGAGCTCGGCCAGCACCCGTTCGAGCTCCGGGTCGTGGCTGGCTTCTTCCCACAGGGCGGACACGGCTTCCAGATCACCCGTATTCAGGGCGTCCATGTAGCGCACGGCCTTCAGGTCCCGTGGCAGATGATTTCGCGGCTCTTTCATGGAAAAACCTCTTCCTCAGCAGAAGAGAAGTGAGTCCTTAGCGCCTGAAGCGCACCGACACAGCCGTACCCGTGCGGCCCCGGGGGTGGAAACGCCCAAGGTCGCTGCCAGCTCTTCTCCATCCAGGCCCTGGTAGTAGCGGAATTCGATGATCCGCCGCTCTTCCGGAGAAATGCGGCATGAGCGCCTGCTCCAGGTCAAGCCGGCCGGCGACCGCCGCGTCGGCGGGTGCGGTGCAAACCTGTTCGAGCGCAGCCGCCCAGGCCTCCTCTCCCAGAGCGGCCGCAGGAATGAAGCGCCGGGCTCGGGCTTCCGCGCGGCGGTGGTTAACGAGCAGCCGCGCGGCGATGCCGCGGAGCCAGGCCGTGGCCGAACGAGTCGGGTCGAAATGATCCGCGTGTTTCAGCGCTTCCTGGACCGCTTCGTGGAGGATCTCCGTGGCCATTTCCATCACTTCGGGCCAGCGGAGACCTCGCCCGGTCTTCGCAACGAGCACGGCGATCGACCGAAGCAACGGTTCATGGTCCTCTTCGATCGCGGCGCGGATTCGCGCGGTGCATTCCAGCTCCCTCGGCGTCCAACGAGTTCCCAGGCATGCCGTCACGCTCCGTTCGGGATCCGCTCAACGTTCCGTGCAACTGCTTATTGGCTCCGAACCAGCCGTGCGTTACAGCGATCCTACGCGTTTCGGTCACATTGAGACAGAGAATCACTTGACGAGCCTAGGTTTGAACCATTCACTTGTCTGTGAAACAAACCGATCCTTTTCGCAGACAGGAAAGGTCTCCGATGCCTGAGTTTTCCGCAACTTCGGCCGCTCAAGAGCGGGCGTGGAGCGTGTATCTCCGCCGGGCCCGAGATCCCCTGGGCATCGTATCCATGCAAAAGCCCTCAGTTGGCCGGTCGACCCAGGCGCGTCGATGCAACGCGGTGGGGCGGTGAAAGCGGTCTCGGCGTGTCTCCACCCTGGTAACCGAAACGGGAAATCATGAACTTGATTCGTGACACGACAGCCATGCCCCATCGAGGTTAAGTCATGCGACTGCCCAAAACGCAGTTCTCCGTGCGGCGGATCATGATCGCGATCGCCCTCGTCAGCCTTTTGCTGGCGGTCTTCATGCATCGCGAGCGAATTCGAAAGCTCAATCAGATGGTGATCGACCAGAAGATCACTATGGACTCCGCAGAGGCCAATTTCATGAACGCCGGGCTCGATCGCGAGGCCGCTGAGTATGCCCTGGGCCGGTACACGGAGCAACACGATGGGCCACGTGCGGAAGTCCCGCGGAGCGAGACCTCCTCAGCGCGGATCAGTGCGGATCAGCCACACCCCTTGGCGAAGTACGACGCGGAACTGGCCAGCGCGGAGGAACTTGTCGCAAGAAGGATCCGCCAACTCGGCGACGAGACTGACATCGACGCTAGGCGCGCCAGGCAGGCCGCTTTGACAGCTCTCATGCATTACATCAAGACGCTCGATAGCCAACTCGCGGCGACCCAAGCGAGCCGGCTGGCCGCAGCTCAGGGTCCTCTTGAGACGACGCGCGTCACACTCCAAGGCAAAGTCGAGAAGACCCAAGGCCAAGAACGAGTCAAGAAAATGATCTGGAAATATGAGAAGGCTCTTCTCAACAGCCTCAAGAGGGAGGCCGCCAATCTCTGGTGGTAGCCTGGCGTGAGTGGCCGGGGCATGGTAACTTACGCGGAAAGACACATCCTCGACTTTTTCACCAGGAGTTCAAACGATGCGATTTGGTTCGAGACTGTCGACCATGGCAGCCATCCTCGTGGGCGGACTGCTCGGTTGGCTGGCGGCGAATGCCCAGTTCGATCCTGGAGCCCACGCCGATTCGGGCCGGCGGAGTGAGCGGCGGACGACGACCGAGGATCCGGCCAGTTGCTGCCAGACCGACAGCGGAAGGGCGAGCCTCCTGGCTCTCGCTCTCGCACCAGCCGCAGCAGCCGCACCGGCACCGGCCGAGAACTCCGCTCAGCCGGCCGTTGCGGGGAAAAAGCCGAACATCCTCGTCATCTTCGGCGACGACATCGGCCAGACGAACATCAGCGCCTACACGATGGGGCTGATGGGCTACCACACGCCGAACATCGACCGGATCGCCAAGGAAGGGATGATCTTCACCGACTACTATGCCGAGCAGAGCTGCACCGCCGGCCGGTCGTCGTTCATCACCGGCCAGTGCACGTTCCGCACGGGACTCTCAGAAGGTCGGCGTGCCGGCCGCTCCCGTCGGCTTGCAGAAGGAAGACCCGACCATCGCCGAGCTGCTCAAGAACCACGGCTACGCCACCGGGCAGTTCGGCAAGAACCACCTCGGCGACAAGAACGAGTTCCTGCCCACGGTCCATGGGTTCGACGAATTCTTCGGCAACCTCTACCACCTGAACGCCGAGGAGGAGCCGGAGCAGCGGACATACCCGCGCGACCCCGAGTTCAAGCGGATGTTCGGCCCGCGCGGGGTGATGAAGTGCAAGGCCACGGACCAGGACGATCCGACCGTCGACCCGCGGTTTGGGCGCGTCGGCAAGCAGACGATCGAGGATACCGGCCCACTGACCAAGAAGCGGATGGAGACGATCGACGACGAGACCTCGGACGCGGCCATCGATTACATCAAGCGGCAGGCCAAGGCCGGCAAGCCGTTCTTCTGCTGGTTCAACAGCACGCGGATGCACCTCCGCACGCACGTCGCGGCCGAGCACCGCAGCCCGCCGGGCCTGACTGCCCGGACCGAATATGCCGACGGCATGGTCGAGCACGACGGGCACGTCGGCAAGCTGCTCAAGGCGCTCGACGACTTGAAGCATCGCCGACGACACGATCGTCCTCTACACGACCGACAACGGCCCGCACATGAACACCTGGCCGGACGGCGCGATGACGCCGTTCCGCAGCGAGAAGAACACGAACTGGGAAGGGGCGTTCCGGGTGCCGTGCATGATCCGCTGGCCGGGCAAGATCAAGGCCGGGCGCGTGTCGAACGAGATCGTCAGCGGGCACGACTGGCTGCCGACATTTCTCGCCGCCGTCGGCGAGCCGGACATCAAGGAGAAACTGTTCAAAGGCCACGAGGCGGCCGGCAAGAAGTTCAAGGTCCACCTCGACGGCTTCAACCAATTGCCCTACCTGACCGGGCAGGTCGAGAAAAGCCCGCGGCGCGGGTTCTTCTACTTCAACGACGACGGCGACCTGGTCGCCCTGCGGATCGAGAACTGGAAGGTCGTGTTCATGGAGCAGCGGGCTCCCGGCACGTTGCGGGTGTGGGCCGAGCCGTTCACGCCGCTCCGGCTGCCCAAGCTCTTCGACCTCCGGGCCGACCCGTACGAGCGGGCCGACATCACCTCCAACACCTACTACGACTGGTTCATCTCCCAGCCGTACCTGATCTTCGCCGCCCAGGCGGCGACGGCCAAGTTCCTGGACGACGTTCAAGGAGTTCCCGCCGCGTCAGAGGGCTGCCAGCTTCAGCATCGACCAGGCGGTGGAGAAGATGAAGCAGAGCCTCGGCAGCGACTGACGCCAACGGCCGGGCTCGGGGTTTGGTTTGCCCTGGCCCGGCGTCTCATCGGCGTGGGCACCACCCAATTCCTTATTCTGAAAAAACGTTCACCAATGCGCGGTACATCTCGTCTCGTTTGCGATGCTCCTGGCCCTCCCCGCCGTGGCCGGTCGACCCGCCTCGCGAGGGGACTCTGCCGGCGGCGGCGAGTGACCTCAAGCCCGTCACGGTGGCCGTGGTCGACGGCGAGAGCGGGGCGCCGGTCACGGCGTTCACCTACCAGGCCTGGTACGACGCGCCAGGCCGTAAGAGTTCGCCGAACGGTGACGTGTGGACACCCGTCCTGTCACCGGCCGGGACGTTCGAGATCCAGGCGCCACCCGCATGCCGGCTGAGTCGTCATGGCGAAGGCGCCCGACTACATCGGCGGCTATCCCATGCTCAACGAGTTCGTGATCAAGTCGACCGATAAGCCCCGGCGGGTCGTCGTCCGGCTACGCCGGGGGATCACCGTAAGGGGGACCGTCCGCGACTCGCAGACCAAGAACCCGATCGCCGGGGCAACCGTCGCCCCGGTCATCCACGTGCTGCCGATCTGGGAGCCGGACGAGGACAAGCAGGTCAAGACCGGGGCCGACGGGCGCGACGAGGTGCGCGGGGTCGACCCCGCGCTGGGCGTCTCCGCTTCCCACCCCGAGTACGTCCGCGACCTCGAGTTCCCCGACGGCAAGACGACCGGCCCGAAGCACGACATCTTTCTGAAGCCGAAGCCCGGGCTGACGATCGCGGTCAAGGTCGTCGACTCGAGCGGTAAGCCGCTGGAAGGGGTGATGGTCAGCGACCTGAACTAGCAAGCAGGCTACATCCGGCAAGGACGGGAAGCTGGTTTTCCAAGAACGCCAACCTTTCCCTCGGCCTGACCTTCCACAAGGGTCGGGTTCATCGACAGAAAGCTCGAGTTCGAGGAGATCCGCCGGGACCTGCCGAAGCCCGATGGGCTCGTCGTGGTGATGGAACCCTCGATCGCGCTGACGGGCCGGGTCGTCGCGCCCGACGGCCAGCCCGTCGCGGTGTTCACTGTCGCCGCCGGGCCGGGCAAACTTCCCTCGTGGTCGAATAGCGTCCGGCACGACGTCCAGGGCCGCGACGGCCGCTTCCGCCTGGGTCTTTCGAACGAGGGCACGACCTGGGTAGGCGTCGCTGCCGCTGGGTTCGCGGCGTGGGAAGGGTGGGTGGACGTCAAACGCGGCGGTGAGCCGCTGGAGGTCCGCCTGTCGCCGGGCGTCGCCGTGTCGGCCAGGGTCGTTGTGCCCGAGACGCTGAGGACCGGCATCACGGCAAGCCTCGTCCCCCGTCGCGACAAGTCGGACATCGGCGGAATCCCCTCCGACCCCCTCGCCGAGGAACTCCCCACCCGCACGGCGACCCTCTCGGCCTGACATACGCCTGCGGTTCGAACACGTCCGCCCCGACCGCTATCGGCTGTTCATCGAAGGCCGCGGTGTTCCCACAGACGTGTCCTGGCCATCGACGTGCCCGACGAAGGGCTCGACATGGGTGTCGTCAGCATCGACTTCCCCACCGCGACGGGCCGCGTCGAGGGTCGCGTCTGGCACCGGAAGTCCAAGGGAGGGGGCGTCTGGGCGTTCGCCAAGGGTTACGTCGGGGGATTCCGTTTTCAAGGCATGGGCGACAACGATCGCCGCAGTATCGAGTTCCAGGCCGACGAGTACGGCTGATTCAAGGTCGATCGCGTGCCGGCGGGCCTGATCACCGTCGGGTTTCCCCTTCCAGGTCTTTGATGTGATCGATTCATATACGTGGTCGGCCCTTGTCGTCGAGGGGAAGACGACGATCGTCCGTGCGTTCGACCCCGAAGGGCGCCGGGAGTTCACGCTGGCGTTCGCGATCGGAGACGGGTCAAAGGCGCAGTACGAGTCGGGCACAGGCCTGGGTGCGTCGCGGAAGGTCGACAACGTCACGGTGAGGCCTCGCCGCATGATCTCTCGGAGTCTCGCAGAAGAAGGGCTGTGACGCCGCGCGAGCCGATGTTCCGGGTGGAGTTGGTGCCCCTTTCGAAAGATCCACTCTCGTTTGCCCAGCCCGACTGGGAGGAGCTCGATGCGCAGCGGAAGGTCGTGCTGCCCGACGTCGGCCCCGGCACGTACCGGCTCCGCGTCTACGACTGGCTCGGCTTGGCAGGGCTCGACAGCGGCCCTCTGTTCGACCAGCGAGGTTGTCGTGCCGCCCGGAGGTCGCGGCGAGGTGCGCATTGCGCCGGGCGCCGGCTGTATCACGGGTAAGATCCCTGCGCCAAGAGGAAAACTACGAGCGGCTTGTGGAGGTGACCGCCGTGGCGAAGGGGAGCCGCACCCCGCTGCGACGGACGGCGCTGCGACGACGACGGCAACTTCTGCGTCCGCTACCTGTCTCCGGGCACCTACTCGCTGTTCATCCACGACCCGAAGTCGGGCTTTCTGCCGGCTGGACGACGTGGAGGTGCCGGCCGGCGTGGTCGACGTCGGCGAGCGTACGCTATCGGCCGGGGCGACGGTCAGCGGTGCGATCCAGTTCGTGCGGCCGTCGCGCGTGCCCGACGAAGTGCGTGGCGGTCGGCCCCTCGGGCGTCTCGGTGCGCCAGGCGTTCGTGGTCTATTCGAGCTTCGACCGCGTCGAGCTCGCCGGCCTCTGGCCGGGGCACTGGATCGTTTCGGCCCGAAGCGGCGACGAGGTCCTCGCCATGGGCGAAGTTGACGTCAAGGGAACCGGCACGTTCCACGGTGACCCTGACGACAGGCGGCGGCCAGGGGCCGTGACGCCGAGCCTCACCAAGCCCGATCTGCGACCGAAAGCCCGCGACCAGACATTCCACGGCGCGGACGACTCGGCCTGTGGCGGGCTCAAATCGGCGGGATCGAGCGGCGAATCTCGTCCAGGAGCGAGCGGGTGCCATGTTGCTCGCACCAGCCGTGAACGTAGTCCCAGTCGATTCGTCGCCTTGCACGGTGATCATGTCACGGATATCGTCCCGATCCTTGGACCGATTGGCCAGCACCGCCCAGTGTAGCTTGGTGATGATCACGTCCTCGACGGTGGGCAACCAAACTTGACGATCCCACAGGTGGATCTGTTGGCGCCGCCGAAACCGCTCTTGATTGTGCGGAGAGTTATCCAGAAGGAAGAATTCCACCTTGAACGCCGTCCGACCACTTCGGCGACATAACGCCTCGTCATCGTCACGGTCTCGAAGCTCATCTGGGGATCGATGCGGATTGAGGGCGAGAGTCGCCGCGCCAGTTCGACGATCGACACGTGGCCCAGCTCGATCACAAAATCGGCATCCTGAGTGGATCGCGGGATTCCGTAAGCATTACTCGAAAATGATCCAACGAGCATGTAGGGATGTTGCACGCCTCAAGTGCTTCAGCTACGAAAAGGGCGATTTCATTGCTCGTCATGTCGAAGACCTCAGTCGACGCAGCAATGCAAGCCGTTGACGGAGTATCTCCTGAACCGTATCTTCGTCCGCTTGCGGGTGCTGGTGACGAATCCCGGCGGACATCCGCTCGTAGACACCTTCAAACAGTTCGAAACCAGCCTGGAATCGTTGCTCCACGGTCTGTTTGCGGGCACGCAGACGCGCTCTCGGTAGATATCGTCGGCCAACTCTTTAATGGATTCCATAATCAGTGGCTCCCGGTACTTGGCTCGCGTACACTCTCTATATAAATCATGTAGGCGATACCACAGTCCTCAAGCGCCTCAATGACTTTGATTGTCACTTCGTTGCTCATCATGCCCGGGACTCCAGTCGGCGAAGCAGAGCGAGTCGACGTCGGAGAAGTTGCTGGATCGTGGCCTCATCAGCCCCCGGATTCTCGTCCCGGAGCCCAGCGGTCATCCTCTCACAAACCCCGTCGAACAATTCACCGCTGGCCGCGATCTTCTGCTCGATTGGGGTCCTTCGGGCACGCAGCACGCGCTCCCGGTAGATTTCGTCGGCCAGCTCTTTAATGGATTCCATGCTCGGTGGCTCCGGGTACTCAAATCGCTTCCTCTGACTATACTGAGGCATGCCTGTCCGTCTGTCAACGCGAGCCACGCGGACGTTCGAGGAATCCATGATCAAACCGCGATCCCCTTCAATCGCGCCAGGTTTTCGTACAGCTCGGCGAAGTGGGCGACCATGGTGTCGCGCGGAAGTCGGCTTCGACGCGGGCTCGGCCGGCCTCGCCCAGGCGACTGGCCAGCGCGGGGTCGCGCACGACGTCGCGGATCGCCCGGGCCAAGTGCGTGATCTTGCCGATCGGGACCAATAGCCCGGTCTGGCCGTCGACGACGACCTCGGTCGTCCCCGGTGCGGACGTGGCGACCACCGGCTTGCGAAACCGCATGGCTTCCAGCACCACATTGGGCAACCCCTCGTAGGCGCTGGGCAAGACGACCACATCGGCGGCGGCCAGCAGACGGGGCACGTCGTCGCGATGACCCAAGAACCGGACCACGCCATCAAGATGATACAGGTGCGCGTTCTCTTCGAGCCGCCCGCGCAGTGGGCCGTCGCCCACGATCAATGTGCGAAGATCGGGCTGGACGTGCTGGAGCAAGTCGACTGCCTTCAAGAGGTCCTCCACCCGCTTCTGCTCGGCGAGCCGGCCGACGAACAACGCCAACGGTGCGTCGTCCACGAAACCAAACTCGACACGGATCGCGCGCCGATCGACCGCCGGCGGCTCATCATCGGCAGTCCCCGAGTAGATCATGGCGAGCCGGTCGTCAGGTACTCCGAGGGTCCGATAAAAGTCGACCACCGCGTGCGAGTTGCCGACCAAGCGGTCGCACCAGGTCGCCAGCCGGCGGTCCACAAACCGCTCGACCCGACCCTTCCACAGATCCACGGCCATCTCCGCCACGACCACCACCGGCACCCCCGCCAGCCGAGACGCGACCCGCCCATAAGTATTGGCCGCGAAGATCCAGGTCTGCACCACATCAAACGACCCAGCCTTGAGGAACCGCGTGAGCCGAGCCAGCGCGATCGGATCACCTCGAAAATGCTTGCCGATCGACGTGACCGGAACCCCAGCCGCACGCAGCTCGGCTTCCAGTGGACCAAGCCGGGTCAAAGTCGCCACCTCGACCCGGAACCGGTCGCGAGGCAGCCCCTTGGCCAGGAGCACCATCTGCTTCTCAGCCCCCGAGCGATCGAGCGTCGGGATCAGTTGCAAGACTTTGAGCACGACCACTCCCTGTAGGGTGCTCTGTGAGCACCGATGTCAGCCCTGTGCGTTGAAAAAGAACCGGTGCTCGCAGAGCACCCTACTGCCTACTGCCTACTTTTTCCTGAAAGAGCATCAGATGCTGGCGCGCCATGATCTGGATCGAGAATTCCTGCTCGACGCGGCGGCGTGCGGCGCGGCTCATGTGGACGGCACGGTCGAAATCGTTCCACTGTTCGATGATGACGCGTGCAAGTGCCTCGGGATCGTCGGGAGGTGCCAGCCGTCCGTGCTCAAAGTCGCTCACGAGCCGGCGGTTGCCTGGGATCGACGAGGCGACCAGCGGAATGCCCAGTGCCATCGCCTCCAAGAGTGCGATGCTCATTCCCTCCTCACGCGACGGCAAGACAAATAGATCGGCCTCGCGCAGGGCGGTGGTCACGTCCGGCGAGGCGCCGGGCAGATCGACCGCTTGACCAGGCCCGAGCGTCAAGCCGAGCGCCTTGACCCGAGCTTCCAGCGTGGCCCGCTGGGATCCTTCACCGATCAGGATCAGGCGGGCTTCGGGATATCTGACCCGCACCGAAGGCCAGGCGTCGATCAGTGTATCCAGGCCCTTCTCGGTCGCCAGGCGTCCGACGAACATCGCGCGGGCGCGGCCCTCCATTCGAGCCGGCACTGCCAGCGAGTTGCCGGAACGGGAACACCGTTGGGGATCGGGATGATCGGCGGCTCACCCGGAGTGCGACGAAACATCTCCTGCAACGGCGAGAATCGCATCGTTCCCGACCACCAGGCATCTCGCAACTCTTGCTCGATGGCTTTAGAGATCGCGACGAAAGCATCGGCCAATCGGCAGCGAATGCCGATCCTCCGGCCGAAGTTGCCCCATGACTGCCATGCGACATCGCCCGTGGCGCCGGCGCCCTCGGGACGCAAGACGACCGGAAAACCCAACCGCCTTCCTGCCCCGATCACGGCGTAGGCGTCATGCTTGAGCATCGAGACATACGCCAGGTCGATCGGGTTCTCCCGAAACCAATGATGGAGGTTCCGCATATAGCGCCAGGTCCCCCAGAATCGCAGCCGTGAGGTCTCCAGCCGCACCACCGTCAGCTTGCCGCGCGAGACTTGTCCCTGTCCTTTGCGCCCGGTCATGACCGGCACGTCCTCACGGGCCGCTAGCTCCAAACCCGGAATCCTCGAGGTCACGACTGTCACGTCGGCTCCCTCGGCCGCCAGTGCCTCCGCCAGATAACTCAATACTTTCTCGGCGCCTCCAATCAACGGCGGATAACGCCGCGTCACCAGGGCCAGTTTTAAAGGTCGATTCATAAAATAGTAGGCAGTAGGCAGTAGGCAGTAAGCCAGTCAAACGGCGTGATTCTTCACTGCCTACTGCCTACTGCCTACTTGATCCAACTACTCCCGAAGCACTCCGACGTACGGCAGATGACGATATTCGTCATTGTAGTCCAGGCCATATCCGACGACGAAGGCGTCGGGGATGACGAATCCACAGTAGTCCGGCTCGATTGGGACGATCTGGCGGCCGATCTTGCGGAGGAGGACAGCGGTGCGTACCGATGCGGCACCCCGGTCCTGGAGATGCTGGACCAGGGCGCCCAAGGTTTGTCCCGTGTCAAGGATGTCGTCCAGGAGCAGCACCTCGCGGCCGGCGACGTCGGGCGCAAACCCCTCGTTGATGACCAAGGTCGTGGCGGTCGTCGTCGCTCCGCGATAGCTGCTGGCCTGGACCAGCGCGATCCGCAAGGGAATCTGGATCTGGCGGACGAGATCGGCCAGTGCGATCAGACTTCCCGTCAGCACGGCAACAATCGTGAGCGGTTTGTCGTGGTAGTCTTTCTCGATCTGCCGGCCCATCGCCTGGAGCCGATCTCGGATCATGGACTCGCTGATCAGCAATTCTACAGCCACGGCAGGTTCTTCAATTCGGGTCGACCTTCATGGATTCGGGCAACGCAGGCCACCCGAAGAACCTGGCCTGCATCACACCAGCCTCCGTAACGTCCGGAGCATGAGATGTTCCACTTGAGACATTTTGCAAGGAGACAGTCTAACGCAATCAGACACCCGGCGCGGATACCATGGCTTCCGGTCCCGGCTGGTTCTGTTTCGCCCGCGCGAACCCGGGAGACGGAAACCGTGTCGGGATAACTCGGATCGATCGAACCTGTCTGAACCAACTCCCGGAGCGTCAGCCCATGCCTCAGTCGTCGTTTACAGAGCAGATCGATGCGTATCTGGCAGGTCCGGCAGGCGCTTCGCCGCGCGGTGGCCGGCCTGAGCCCCCAGCAGCTCCAGGCACGGCCGGTGCCGGGCAAGTGGAGCACGCTTGAGGTCGTCTGCCACCTGGTTGACAGCGAGCAAGCCTGGTGCCATCGCATGAAACGGGTGATCGTCGAGGAGAAACCCCTCTTGATCGGCTACGACGAGAGCCGGTTCACGGCATCGCTCGGCTACCATGAACATGACCTCGAGGAAGAGCTTAACCTGCTGGAAATCATGCGGCGGCAGATGGCCGCTATCCTTCGAAGGTTGCCTGAAGCGGCGTGGTCTCGCACGGGCGTGCACAATGAACGAGGCTTGATCACGCTCCAGGAGATGCTCCAGGCCGAAACTGAGCACATCCCTCACCACATCAAACACATCGTGGAAAAGCGACTCGCGCTGGGGCTGCCTGATCCCCGATAAGGGACTGCAAACGCCAGCTCAATCGCCGCCTACCGCGAAGCTGGACGTAGATCGGCCTCGAACTCGATCGTCTGGCCTGGCACGACTCGGTCGCACTCAATCGCGAGCTTGGGGGAGTTGCCACCGGCGCCGATCTCGTCAGTCCGCGATTCACTCGGGAGCAGCCCCTTGAGCGAATGTGAGGCCCGAACGCCATTTACCGCCAAGAAAGCATCGTGGTAGAGCGGAGCGACCCCCGTGTTGGTGACGGTGATGCGCGAGCGCGTTGGGCTTGCCTCGAATGCCAGGATGCGGAACTTGTACCCGCAGGCGATGCCCGCCGCGCGAATGCGGTCCATGGGCTGATGCCGCGGCTGACCGTCGCCGATCATGAATGTGATGTGGAAATCGGCCGCGGCCTTCTCGAAGGAAATTCCGTGTGGGCCGGCGGCCGCCAGCGCCTGCTTCTGGTCGTGCTGGGTGTAATAGCTGAATTCACCGCCAGCCGGCGCGATTTTCCAACGGTCCCGGCCAAAGAAATTCCAGTTCGGCTCGTTCTCACGCGCGTGCTGGCGGCAGAGGAACGAATCGTCGAACACGCCGAACGGGATCTTTACCAGCTCTCGCTCCGCGACGAACGGCGCACGCGACTCGGCGGCGGCATCGACCGAGATCATCCAAGGCGTTTTCCGCAAAACCCGGGACAGATGGCGAACGAACTCGGCTTGAAACGCCTTGTCCGGGAACGTCTTGCCCAGCTTCATCGGCCCGTCGTAGATGTGATACTCGGCCCAGAGCCCGAACCCCGTCTCGACGAAGGCCAACCGAGGGTCGTCATCGTAACGCGTGGCCAGCTTCTCGTAGAACTCAAGCGTGAAGCGTTTAAGCTCGGGGTGTGACCAATCCGCGAAGCTGGTAGGCCTGCCCTCGCTCTTGCTTTCCACCTCGTGATAGTCGGGAAGGCCTTTGATGTAGGCGGGGACGGTCGTCTTGCGTCCCGGATACACGAAGTAAAAGCGAACGATGGCTTGGTGCCCTCGAGCCGCGACGCCCTCGAGCAGCCGGTCCATCACGCTCCAATCGTACTGGCCCTGGCGACTAACCACATCGCCATATTTCATATAGCTGTATTCCAGTTGAATCGCGTCAGTGCGGTTGTGTTCGGACGTGCTCCAGAGCACAATCCCGGTCATTGGCTGAACGCGCGTGATCCGGCTGTTGAGCGGCACAGGCGTGAAGTGTTCCTGGGCGCGGCCGGGGATGGCGGCGGCGACGAGGCCCACGATCATCAGGATGATGATCCGAACGGGATTCCGCCCACAAGATCGCGGGGTTGGCATAGTCGAAAACCTCTCTGTGAGATGAACGTCGTTCCCCCGATGAATAGACACCTGCGAATAAACCCCAGGACGGCGAGCCTCCTCATCGACTGATCCCCAATTTGAGTCGAACGTCCGGTCCTGTTCGCCGATCGATCTCGCTGGTAAGATCCGGTGTAGATGAGATCCGCGGGACCCCGGAGCCGATTCTACCTGAAGACGCGACCGAGGCCGAGAAAATTGTTTTCCCGGTGAGTTGAGCCATGAGCACGGTTTTGCTGATTCCGCTGGGCGTCGGTGAAGCTTTTACCGCGCGGTATTACACGTCGTGTCTGGTTCTCGGGGTCGACGACACCTGGCTCATGATTGATTGCCCGCACCCGGTGCGAAAGATGCTGCACGAAGCGTCGACCGATGCGGCTCTCGCCAGTCCGCTTGATCTTGACAGGATCCACGCCGTCGCGGTCAGTCACCTGCATGCCGATCATTGCTGCGGGCTGGAAGATTTCGGCTATTTCTCGCTCTTCGCCTTGGGCCGCCGGGCCAAGCTCTTGATGCATCCCGACGCTTCAGCACGGCTCTGGGACGGTCTGCTGGCCGCCGGGATGGAACTCGTCCAGACCAAACCCGATGAGCCCTCGGTCCGGAAACAACTCGACGACTATTTTCAGCTCATCGATCTGGACCTCTCGCGGCCGGTCAAATGCGGGCCGTTCTCAATCGAGTGCCGGCGGACGATCCACAGTGTGCCGACTTTTGCTTTCCGCATCACGGCCGGCGACCGCGTGCTCGGCTACAGTGCCGACACGGCCTACGACCCGACCCTGATCGGGTGGCTTGACCATGCTGACCTGATCGTTCACGAGACCACGACAATGATCCACACAGGAGTCCACACACCTTACGAGAAGCTCGCCGCGTTGCCCGAATCGCTCCGGTCCAAAATGCGGCTGACTCATTACCCAGACGACTTCGACGTGAATGCCAGTGTCATCGAGCCACTGCGCCAGGGGCGGATCTACGAAGTATGAGGAAAATCGGCCGGGCATCTTGCGCAGCACCAGGGCTTTGACTTCGGCGAAGCTGAGAGAACCTCATACAACAACGTCGGGGTCGACACGGATCTCCGCCTGCAACAATCAGACAGGAAGCTCAACCCATATGTGCGCGATGATATTGAATGCTCTTGGTCCGTTGACGGACAATCCGGCGCCACTTCAGCCGGCCCAGCTCGCCGATCCGGTTCCGGCTGATGGTGAACTGCTGATCGAGGTACACACGTGCGGCGTCTGCCACACCGAGCTGGACGAGATCGAGGGTCGGACACCTCCGCCGCGACTGCCGATTGTCCTGGGCCATCAGGTTGTTGGGCGGGTCGCGGCCCTGGGCACAGGGACGAGTGTATTCCGGCTCGGTGATCGGGTCGGCGTCGCCTGGATCTTCTCCGCGTGTGGGAAATGCGATTTGTGCCGGAGGGGCCAGGAGAACCTCTGCGAGCAGTTCCGGGCCACGGGTCGTGATGCCAACGGGGGCTATGCCGAGCTGATGACCGTGCCCGAGGCGTTTGCTCATCTCATCCCCGACATCTTTACTGACGCGGAAGCCGCCCCCCTTCTGTCGCCGGCGCGATCGGGTACCGGTCGTTAAGTTTGACCGGTCTGCGGGACGGGCAGAACCTCGGGTTGACCGGATTCGGCGCCTCTGCGCACTTGGTCCTGAAGATGGTGCGACACCGTTACCCCAACTCCCGAATCTTTGTCTTCGCTCGTGCGGAGGCGGAACGTGCCTTCGCCCGGGAGCTCGGCGCGGCGTGGGCCGGTGACACCACCGACAAGGCCCCCGAGAGGCTCCACTCCATCATCGACACGACGCCCGCGTGGACTCCGATCGTCGAGTCGCTCGGGAATCTCGAACCGGGCGGACGGCTCGTGATCAACGCGATTCGGAAAGAGGATCGCGACAAGGACGCGCTGCTCCGCCTCGATTATCCGGCTCACCTCTGGAGCGAGAAGGAGATCAAGAGCGTCGCCAACGTCACGCGGTCCGACGTCCGCGAGTTCCTGCAACTGGCCGCCGAGATTCCCATCAAGCCCGAGGTGCAGGAATATGCCCTGGAGGACGCCAACGAGGCGCTCGTCGCATTGAAGTCGAGAAGTATCCGAAGGGCCAAGGTCTTGAGAGTGACATAGCGCGAACATCCTGATTACGCAGAAGCGAGATCAATCGCCGTGCTTACCCCTTAGCCTTGGTGAGAGCCGCAGGATGAGCTGCGCGCGTTCGAACTCGGCCAGCCACTCGGCGGTGCTGACGGCGATGGCCTCGTCGGCAGGCGGGACCAAGCCCGTGGGACAGGCGGGCCCAAGCTGGTCGGCAGCCAGCCGGCGGTAGATCGACAGCGTTCGCTCGCCATAGCGCGACACCTCGAACCAGTCCTCGCTGAGGAAAACCAGCACCGGCACGCGATGGCCGCCGTTGATCGCCAGTGCGTCGCGCAACTCAGGCTGGGCGTCGCGGTCGAGGAACCGCAAGTCGATCTTCGCCGAGGCCCCCGCGAAATGATCGAAGACCGGGCACTGGTTGACGCAGTCGCCACACCAGGCCCCCGCCAGACAGAGCACCGGCATCCGCCTCGCGAAGCCGCCAAGTAATCCACGCTGCTCACTCGTGAGCGAAAAACGCTGGTGCATCCCGTCCCACCGCGCCCGCTGGGCCATCGTGGCGTATTTGTCCAGGAACGACTCGTAGGGCACGGCATCCGCGAAGACCTTTGACCAGTCGATCATCGATTTCCTCAAGATGAAAGTGACCCGCCACGCTCCGTTGACTCGACTGACTCGACTCTTCCGATGCGGCATGGCGTGGCCGACGGCGATCGATTCGACTCGATTCGACTCGACTCGCATCTCCGTGTAGAATGATGATCCCACAGGCGAGGCGGTCCGGTCAAATCCAGCCCAGGGCCGCGAGCGCGGCCAGATGCTTGCAATGCGTCTTCCGGCCGTTATCGGTTTCGGCGATCCTGTAGGTCCATTCGGCGCAGTCGCACTGGGTTGACCCATCGGCGAGCCGGCAAACATAGTACGGACCGTCCTCAAGCGGGATGTGCAGGCGGGTCAGTCGCCACTGGATCGGCGCCAGCTCGGTGCCTGTGACCCGCTGGGTGCGATAAGTCTGGCCAGCGATCAAAACCAAGCACGACGCTTGGTGAGCCGTTCGCTGGCTCGTTCAAGGTCAAAACGGTGAGAGGCGGCTGATTGAGCGCGGCCTCGAGGGTCTTGGTGCCCAGCTCGGCACGGAGCCGTTCCCAGGAGCGCCGGACTCTCGTTCAAGGCGTTGCGGAAATGCCAGGTCGTGGGATGGAATGGCCCCAAAGCCGCCTCGGACGCTTCCAGGTCAGCCTCCGAAACATCCAAGATCATCCGGCCCCGCTGCACCAGCTCGACGGCATGGCGATAGGGATCAGACTCATCGCGGTCGCGCAACGACCGCGGCGACGCTTGCATCACTCGGCGGTCGATGATGGGGAGCCCTGGGCCCCCGTCGGCCCACTTGCCGGCGATGCCGGCACCCGCGTCGCTTCGGTTCATCCTTAACGGCCTCCAAGCCGGTTTCCCATCTTCGTCAGGCTCCGTCGCAAGCACTCAAATGAACATAATCGAGCGTGGAGGTGGCGCTGGGGTTGTCGTGGTCAACGGGTCTACCCGAGGTCGCCGGCCTCTTCGTCGACGTCGCCACGACCTGATAGCCGCGGCCAAGCCAGACGATCCTCTGGCCGGCCGGCCAAGGCTCGTTGCGGGCGCGGCCGGTCATCGCGACCAGACAAACCTCGCGGACCGTCGGCCCAGAGCCGCCGATCCGGACTCCTTGACGGCTCGACCGCGACATGCCAAGTCCGATCGACATCGCCGATCCTCCCTCCCTGTTCGCCATGGAGCACGGTCGCCCTCGGCGATTGAACGCCTGCCTGCCGAGGGGAGGCTGACCCACTCTCTCGTCCTCCCGTCCATCCGGTCCAATCCCGAGCTTACGTTCACGAGTGTACCGAACATCAGGAACAGAAACAAGCCAGTGTTGTCGAGGAACAACCCCGCTTTTCGTGGGAGCCTTGGCTTGACCGGCGTCGGCGATGTCCGGCGACTTTCTTTCTGGCTTACTGACTTCTTTATCGCCGCGGGAGTCGAACGCGAGCTGTGGCATAGGCGTCGAGGATTCCGGAGTAGCCGGGGTGGATGGCTTCCAGGCCGAGTTTGGCCTGTTCGGCGGATGAGAGGCGTTGTTCGGTACCGGAGAGGATGATTAATCGCTCGCCTTCGGGGAGGTTGAACAGTTCGTCGATGGCATTCAGTTCGCGCTGAGGCAAGTGGGGCAGAGCGGTCCTGAGGATGAATCGGAGCCGGCCGCCCGGTGAAGGCCCCTCGGCGATCGGACCGGCACCCGCGCGGGCCGGTATCGACGGGTTGGGACTGACGACGGCCACCACGTTGAATGGGCTATCGCGGTGGTGGCGAAGAATCACGGTGCGTAGTGAAAGCAGGTCGTGAGTGGTCTTGTGGCGAAACAAAACCTCAAGGAGCCCGTCAACGACGGTGATGGCCAGCACCGCCAACAGGAAGACGGCCAGAATCAACCGCTGGCGATCATCGCGACGGCGTGCCCAGCGGTTCATCGCGCGGATGATCCAGACGGAAGCCACGATCAGGTCGAGCGCCAGGTGCAAGCCCAACGCGGTGGCGGCGTCAGCCCGGCCATGAAATAGGTCGTCGACGGCCCTGCGCAAGTCGGCACTGGCCCACCAGGCGACCGACATGGCCGTCGCCGGTGCCAGTCCAATCAGGCCGCGCACCGAGATGCGGCGGTTGACCAGGTCGGCAATCGTCTGCGCGGCCAGCAAACTCAATGGCACGAGCAAGATCAAGTCGAAGGCGCTCTGCGGGCCACTGAGCCAGACCGCCGGGGCCAGCGCGGCCACGGCCAGCCAGATGACCCAAAGCGAGCCGCCGACCGTGTCGGGGCCATTGGCCTCATCGACCAGCGCCGACCGGATCGCTCGCACGGCCCCGTACACACCCATCGGCAATGCCACCGGCGTCAGATCGATCAGTCGCGGCAGCAGGCTCAAGCGACGGTCCAACCCATCGGGGGGCACCCGCAGCGCCAATACAGCCTGCCAACCATGGGTCCGGAACATCACCACGAACCAGGGTAAGGGCCACGCCCAAAGCGATCGACAAAGCGAGCAGGCCGTCAACCAAGCCCGGGCTGTCCCGCCGATTGAGCGACCAAGGCCGCGCTCGAGCCCTCGGCCAGACGTCGCCCTGGTAATACTGGTGCATCACCACAATAGGAATGGTGATCAGAGCCAATCCGCCGAGAGAGAGTAAAGCCAGACCAAGGGCCAGGCCGCCGGCCACCGACCACATGATCGGGCCACCCCAGGACCAAGGCCTCGCCGACTCGGCCATCACCCGTTCGTGCCATCCGTACGCCAGCAGCGCGGCCAGTATCCCGCAGACCGCGAGCGTCGTCGGCGTCGCCTCCTGCATTCGCAGGAGCAGGCTCTGATTGAACCCGACCAAAAGGGCCGCCATCAGACCCAAGCCCGCACCTCGCCAGAGCCGACCGTGCAAGTAGACCATCACGACCGCCAACGCGCCCGCCACATAACTGGGCAGAACACTGGCCAGGGGATTGTGATCGGCGCTGAGCCAGAATCCCAGCGACTCCAACCAAGCGTAGAGCGGCGGCTGGAAGGCCACAGCTTTGTACGCCCCCTCCTCCCGAATCGTCTTGATTCCGAACCCCGCGGGCACCTGGTCGACGATCAGGCCGTCGAGCACGGCCAGGCCGCGCAAACCCCACATGGGACCAGGAGGCGTCAGGTCCCAGGCGTTTAACGCCACCAGGCCCGGCAGAACCGCCACCAGCACCACCAGCGGAAAGAACATCGCCGACCGCGGCGCTGGTCGGATCAAGGGCCGCGCCGGCGGCGCGGTTTCCTCGCCTGACCTCCCTCGAACCGCCGCTGGACGATGATCCCATACGAACGGCGTCTCGCCCCGCCACCGCCGCGACAGATCCGGATCCATTCGCCCAGATCCTCCCGCAAGTCAGACCGACCAGCCGACCGGCACTCCGAACCGGCGAACTCCGCGCCAACCAACGCGGACCATACCATATTCGCTCGACTTGCGGGATAGACGTTCCGGCATCCGTGATTTCGAGTAATCCTGGGAGGACGACGAGTTGGCCATTTCGTGTTAGGCGATGGCCAAGACGGAGGGTTTCGCATGATGGCTTTCTTCCGAAACCCTCGATTACCGGGCGTGCCCGTGGATTCTGGCCGCGCCCCCATCTTCGCCCCTGTCGAATCTTCTGACGAGCTGCTGATATAATACCCATGTAGGTCACAAGGCCGCACATGCGGTGAGGTCCCCTTTGACGACAGACCTCCATGATGATCGACCCGACTGACCGACCCTTTGAGTCGGAGGTCAAGCCGATGAACGTCCGCATACTTCGGAGCGACCCGCCGACGGGTTTCGGCCGTCGCCCTCTCGGTCCTGGCCGTCACCCTCATGAGAGCCGACAGTTTGGCGAGCGCCCGCGCTCAAGGTGCGAGGGCCAGGACCAACCTGCCGCCGAACCAAGCAGCCGGTACTCCGAACTCTACCAATCCTTATGGTCGGGGCAAGTACACTCCTTATCCCATCAAGGACCCGACCGCCGCCGAGCGGGCCGTGGTCGCGGGCTGGGCCTTTCGGACAGTCCTCGACAGATGGGTGCAGCGGGCCACGACACCTCTCCGCCCTGGAGCAGGACCACCTGACGATGGCGTGCTCTTCAGCCTTGAGCTCGCGGAGCGATTGGGGCTATGGTCACTCCGCTGGCAGGAAATGCAGGACAACGCGGCGAAGAGCCTGGCTGGTCGTTACCAGGCATTGTCGGATCATCTCGGCCGGATGAGCTCGCTGGAGGAAGGCCGTTCCGTGCGCGAGGCCGCCAAGCCGGCAGGGCGGCCAGTCGAGTCGAAGCCGCCTCACTCGTTCGCGGAGATCGCACGGTTCTTCCGGCCGGTTGACGAGCGAGGCATTGACCGAGTTATTCCCGAACTCGTCGACTTCGAACGACCACTCAATCCCCGGGGTATCGCTGTGACTCCTGCCGAGCGGGTTGAGATCGCGGGCCGGGTTTACCAGGCGATCCTCGACGAAGCGGCCGGCCGATTCCTGGCATCACCGCGCGAGGGCGGCGGGCACCTGGACGAGGGGGCGATCTTCGACGGCCGCCTCGCCGAGCGGCTCGGGGACTGGTCGGACCGCTGGAGGCAGGCCCAGGACGCTGCTGACATGGACCTGGATTCGCGATCGGCGGCGGCTCGTAACGGCTCCGTTCGCCTCGCGTTCGCAGGGGCACGACTCGCGGGGCCGGACTCGCGCCTGGCCACGGTTCAATCGCACGTCGAGCGGATGCGTGCGCTGGAGAGCGGCCGTTTCTTGTACGACACTCTCAAGCGGGCAGGACGCCGCGTTGTTGAGCCCGTCGATATGAACCGGCTCCGCGAGTTCGCCGACGTCGTACGGTTCTTCCGGATCGAAGCCGAGAGCCAACTGCCGAGCGCGTCAAGACCGAAAGGCATGGACGTGACGGCCTCCAGCCGGGCGGCGGCCGCAGCCCGGATTTACCACGCGATTCTGGACGGCGCGGCACGCCAGTACCAAGAGATGCCCCGCACAGGCGGGGCCCCTCCCGACGCGAGCCTGGTTTTCGATCCCTGCCTCGCGGAGCGGCTCGGATCATGGTCCATCTCCTGGGCGCATGCCCAGGCCAGCGTGGGCGAGGGAACGCTCTCTCCGTTCGCCGCGGTCCGGCGCACCTCGAGCGGATGGCGTCGTTGGAAGACGGCCGATCTCTGCGCGACGCTCTCACGCCAGCCGGCGCTCCCATCGGCAAGTCCGCCATCCCGGCACCCCCCCGTGAATTTACCGAAGTCGCGAGGTTCTTCCGGCTGGAAGCCCTGTGGGAGCTCGCGAGGATCAAGTCAAGATAAGGGGCGGGCGAAGGCCATGCGGGCCGGTGGTGGTGCCGACAAGGTAATACGGCATGTGGATCAACGGAAGCAACCCTGCCATCCTGCTGGTATGAACGTCGGGAGACTCATATTGAAAGCGAAGGAGGTGGTAAAAGGATTCACCGCTAAGCTCCGCCGTCCTTCGAAACCCGCCATGATCGGCACGCCGCCATCCGCGCGCAGCGTACCCGAAGATCCGGCTCTGCACGCCAGACAGTTCGCCAACGAGTACGCCGATAAGCTCGAAAACTATGTCGAAGGGCGGATGCACGCGCTCGACGTGCCGGAAGGGCAGATCGGCCTTCCCGATCTCTCACGCGGTCGCTCTTGGGCCGTCTTTCACCCGAATGGGATGACGGGAGGATCAGTTATCGGCGAGAAGATCGCCGTCAATTCTGGCGTCCTCAACCCAGAGCTGCTAACTGAGCGTTATGGCCTGGAGGCGGGAGAGACATGGGCGAAAAGCCGCCTACGCGATAGAATTGATGCGGTTATCGCCCACGAGGTGGCCGAAAGCCAAACTGGAACGCATGAAGGAGCTGAGGCCCTGGCTGCCGTGACCGAGCTTCCGGTGTCGGAGGGGACAAGGCGGATCCTGCGAGCCATGACAGGGAGGAAACGATGATCCATAACCTGACAGCCGGTCATCTAGATGCCGCTGGCGTCGCCACGAGGCCATTAGACATGGAAGTCGTTCGGACCTTGCTTGAAGAGCTGGGCGAGACGGACGCCGACGGTGTGCCGACGCTGGGCGGATGGAAAGTTCGCTTTGCGGATGGATGCATCATCCTCCCCTGGAAGGGCGGGAAAACGAACCATGTCGTGGAAGAGTTCGCCATTCGTCTGCAACGAAAGACCGGCTGCACGGTGGCCGATCTGGAGCACGGCCGGGTGATCGACGCGGAACAGCTTTTGGGCCAAGCGGTCAACCAGAAGGCTTGATTCTCGCCAAAGAGACGTCGATAAGAGATGGGACTCGACGTGTCAGTTGTCAGGCCGTGATCGTTTCCCACAATTGGGCGTCTATGAACCTCGACAGGTGGGCGACGTTGTCCGTCGCCACCGTCACCGTGTCGGCCGGCCCGGCCGCCAGCAGGGCCTGGGCCGCCAGGATGCAATCTCCATCCAGCGCCTCGGGCGCTGCCGTTGGTAACCCGGCCCTTGGCGCCGCCGCCCACAGGTCGGCCGCGAGCAGCATGACATCGGTCGTGAGGGGCGAGTAGTCGAGCGTGGCTTTGACCTGGTCGAGACGCCGGATGCCCGCTGTCGCCCTGATGTGGATCAGCTTCCTCCGTACCTCATAGTCGGCGATCTCCGGGACGAATACCCGTACCCCGGCCGCGGCCAGGTCTTTCACCCACTGCCGACACTGTTCGGGCTTCGATCTTCCCCGGGGGTTGGTCAGCAGGCCGAGCGGGCCGGAGTCAAGGAACACGAGCCTCATGACCGGAAGCGCTTGCGGGCGGACAAGGGCTCCTCGTCGATGGCCTTCATGAGCGCGTCAAGTGTCTGTCGCTGCTCCTCCTCGTCGCCCATGTCGTCGAGAGCGTCCAGGCCCCTGGCGATCTCCACAGCCCTGGCGCGGATTTCCTCGTCGGTCATTGGGAGGGCCCGGCCGGTGGCGTCGACCGAGTGGCCGTGCAAAACAGTCGGGGGGGTGATGGCCATGGCCGCAGCCTCCTGAGCCGTACGTAGATCATCAGATCGAACACCCGTGCCGGTCTCGACGCTCCAGGAACCTCCAAGGCGGCAGGCAGTGGGACTGACTCCGCCGCGGTGTGACGTCGCTCCATGCAGTCCAGCGCGGTCACATAGGGTCTATTGTACAGGGTTTCCGAAGCCGGGAGAATATCGATCGTCTCACGTACTGATCGTGTTGACTCGCCGTGGGACGAATCCCGACAGAAACTCTCTTGGCTCACGCCAGTACCTGCTTGACGACCTGGCCACGGACTCCGGTCAGACGGTGATCGAAGCCTTGGTAGAAGTAGGTCAGTCGCGTGTGGTCCAGGCCCATCAGGTGGAGGATGGTGGCGTGGAGGTCGGAGACATGGCAACGGTTGTCGACGGCATTGAAACCGAGCTCGTCGGTCGTTCCAACGGTCTGGCCACCCTTGACCCCCGCACCGGCCAGCCACATTGTGAAACCGTAGGGATTGTGATCGCGGCCGGGTTTGTTGATTCCTTCGCTGGTCGGAGTCCGGCCGAACTCGCCGCCCCAGACGACTAGTGTCTCATCCCACAGTCCCGTTCGTTTCAGGTCGGCGAGCAGTGCGGCGACCGGCTGATCCGTCTCGCCGGCATGGGTCGTGTGGTTCTTGATGCAGTCGGAATGGCCGTCCCAGGTGTCTTCCAGGTGACCACCCCCTGAGTAGAGCTGGACGAATCGCACACCCCGCTCGAAGAAGACGGCGGGCCAGCAGGCACTTGCCGCCGAAATCGCGAGTCCGCTCATTGTCCAGACCGTACAACGCTCGGGTCCGTTGATCTTCCCGATCGAGATCGACGACCTCGGCCGCGGTCGTCTGCATCTTGTAAGCCAGCTCATACGACTGGATCCGGGCAGCCAGCTCCGTCTCATCAGGGTGGGCCGCCAGATGCTGCCGATTGAGATCTTGGATCAGGTCGATCGCATGCCTTTGAGAGCGAGCGCTCGTACCGTCAGGCGTCGCCAGATCCAGGAGGGGTGAGCCCTTACCGCGGAACAGGGTCCCCTGGTAGGCGGCCGGCATGAACCCCGCCGCCCAATTGGAGGCACCGGAAATGGGACCGCCGCGGGGGTCGGTCATCACCACGAAGCTCGGCAAACTCTCGCTCTCGGTCCCCAGCCCGTAGCTCAGCCAGGATCCCAGGCTCGGCTTGCCGATCACCACGTTGCCGGTGTTCATCTGGAGGCAGCCGGAGGCATGCGCCGCCGTATCCGTGTACAACGAGCGGATCACGCATAAATCGTCCGCGAACCGGGCCGTGTGGGGAAACAACGAGCTGATCTCGAGACCGCTCTGGCCGTGCCTGGCGAAGGGAAAAGGCGACCTCATCAAGTGGCCGATCGGGCGGCCGTTGGACCCGACCGGCGTTGCCCCTTGGTAGGCCACTCCATGGTACTTCTCAAGCGCCGGCTTGTAGTCGAACGTGTCGACCTGACTGGGAGCGCCGTTCATGAAGAGGAACACGACGTGCTTGGCTCGTGCCGGGAAGTGGGATCGCTTCGCCGACAGCAGATACGGCTTCGCACCGGAGGCCGAACGCGAGAAAAAGCCCGTGCGCGACAGCAGGTCGATCAAACCCAGGCCCGCAAAGCCGCCTCCGACCTCCCACAGAAACTCCCGGCGCGACCGGCCGCACGGCGTCGGATTGGGAATGAAACGGGCTGTTCTCGGTGTGCTCGTCATGTCTAATCAGTCAGGATAGACAAATTCGTTTGTGTTGAAGATCGCGCGGCAAAGCTGGACCAGGGCCTCGTGACGAGCCTGAGCCAGGGTGAGCGGTGAGCTGCCTTGCGAGGATTCGGCAAGTCGTGCCCGCGATTCCTGTTGCAGGAACGCGAGCATGGCAACGCGCTCACCTTCGCGAGGCAAACGGCAGAGTGACAAAAGATAGGCGCGGTTGATCTGGGTGCCTGGATCCGCGCCGGCGTCTCGCTCGAGCCGGTCCGCCAGGTGTCGAGCCTGAAGGTTGACGAAGTCGCCGTTCAAGAGCGTCAGGGCCTGGGTCGGCACACTCGTGACATTGCGCCGGGCTGTGGATCGGGCCGTGTCGCAAAAGTCGAGGACCTCGAGCATCGGTACAATCAGCGAACGCTTCACAAAAGCGTAGATGGTGCGCCGCGAAGCCGTTCCCTCATCGAACGGCTTCCAGATCTTGTCGGGGTCACTGTTGCCGGCGAGAGCCCCTGTGGGGATCGAAGGGTACATGCTCGGCCCATACAGCTTGCGGTTGAGCTCGCCGCTGGCGGCCAGCATCGCGTCGCGGATCACTTCGACCTCGAGCCGGCGGTAGGGCATGCGCCACAGCAGGCGATTGTCGGGGTCAACGCTGGCGAAGCGAGGATCGTTGCGAGTGCTGATCCGGTAGGTGCTGCTGGTCAGGATCAGGTGGTGCAGGGCCTTCTGGCTCCAGCCGTGCTGGACGAACCAATGAGTCAGCCAGTCCAGCAGCTCCGGATGGGTCGGAGGATCACCGGTCGTGCCGAAGTCGCTCGGGGTCCGCACCAAACCCACGCCGAAGTGGTACTGCCAGACCCGGTTGACAATGACGCGAGCCGTCAGGGGGTTGGTGGGATCGATCAACCACTGGGCAAGGGTGAGCCGGCGCAGGGAGGTCTTGGCGTCTTTGGGTGGCGCGGGGAACTTCGGTTGCGATGACACGGTCACCGCGGGAACCCCAGGCCCGACTTCGGGGCCCGGGTTAGCCGCCTGGCCGCGGAGCAATAAGCGACTGACCGGTGATTTCGAGGACGGCTCGCTGAGGAAATAGCCCTGGGGAAGGCTAGGAAGCCCCTTGGCGGCGGCGATCTCTTTCGGCGTCCCAATCGGCAGAGTCAGTTCGGTGCGGCCTCGGACAGGCCGCTTGAGCGGCTCGAAGATCGCGACCATGCGGTAATAGTCGTGCATGGTCAGCGGCTCGAACTTGTGGTTGTGACACCGGGCGCAGCCGAGGGTCAGACCGAGGAAGACCTCGGAGGTCGTGTTGACCAGGTCATCGAGCTGGTCGTAGCGGTCTTGTTTCGGGTCGGCCGGCTCGTCGTCCCAGGGGCCGAGCCGGTAGTAGCCGGTGGCAACGAGAGTTTCCGGCCGAATTTCGCCTTCAGGCAGTTCATCGCCGGCGAGCTGCTCGAGCAGGAACCGATCGAAAGACTTGTCGGAATTGAAGGCGCGGATCACATAGTCGCGATATCGCCAGGCGAATGGCTTGGCGGCGTCGCGCTCGTATCCATTGGATTCGGCATACCGGACCAGATCAAGCCAGTGCCGCGCCCAACGCTCGCCATAGGTAGGGCGGGCGAGTAAGTCATCGACCAGACGCTCGACCGCATCCGGAGACTTCACGAACTGATCCAGAAACCTTTGCTGTTCCTCGGGTGTCGGAGGCAACCCGGTCAGGTCAAGGAACAGCCTGCGCATCAGCGCCCTCGGCTCGGCTGCCGGCGAGGGCGACCATCCCTGTTCTTCGAGCTTCGCCACCACGAACCGATCAATCGGATTGCGCGGCCAGGCCGTGTTCTTGACCTGGGGTACCAGCGGCGGCTTGATCGGCTGAAAGGACCAATGTCCTCGGTCTTCGGGCGTGATCAGGGCGTCGAAGCTGGCCAGGTCGGCGGAGTTCTTGGAAGAACGGGGCGGAGCCGCCTGGAGAAACCCAACCCAGGGAGTACCCGCCAGCAACACGATCAAACACCTGGCCCGACGAACCTCATGGCACGCCGACCGGATCCGCCAAGCCCGTCCTGCTGGCACACGGTCGCCATGAATCCTCTCCGGTCGAAATCCAGTCGCTCGGAATGCCTCTGCACTTCGTTATACACTAAGGCTTCCATCCCGGTTAAACAAGTTGTTAATTTCGAGCCGGACAGCACCACCGGGTAGAGAGCGACGACCACCATGAGATCAGCCTACCGCGAGCCCGACTCCGGCATCGCTTCACACAGCCCGGGACACACCTACCACTGATCGGTTACACATATGCCGAAGAAGCCGAGCCTGATGAGACTGTCCCGTGACGAGGAGGCGTTCCTCCGGCACTGGATGTACGATGAGGTCCACTACCAGGACGGCCCCGGGCCGGCCAAGCGACTACAACTCCAGCACCGGGCCATCCCCGCCGACCTTGCGGTTCTCGTCGCCGCCGCCATTCCCGACCCGATTGACCAAGAGGAGGCGGGCCTTGGACCTCCGCCAGCCGAGCCCCCGACATGGCCTTGGTCCGAGGAGATGTTGGCGGTACGCATCTCCGAGGCCCGTGCCGCCCTTGCCGAAGCGGTCTCGCTGGTGTTTCGGGGAGATCATTTCGTTCAGCGACCCTGACCCTGTCAATCGCGGCCCGATCCGATTACTCGGGTTTCTGGCTACAGTGTCCAATTTGGACAGCGTTGGCCAAGCCGGCCGGTCCAACCGGCCCGACTTGTCAGCGGCTCTTGCCGGTCGAGAGGATGCGGTAGTGGGGGTTCCCGTAATGCTGGTAGGCACCCAGGTGCCGCGGCCGCCGAGGGTGCGGCGACGGCAAGGCGAGCCCGGAGCATCGCCAGGTGCATCGGGGCGGCCTGAGGGGTCCGGCGCCTCGGGGATCGACGGGCAGCATTTGACCGTCCGGCCCGACGTCAAGGCCGAGCAGCGACCCATACAGGGTGGTGGCGAACAGGCGCACGGCGATGTCATCCACCGGCCAGGCTGTCCCCACGTAGTTGGCGACCCCCTGCGCGAAGAAAGCCTCGGCGAAGCTCGGCACCTGCGCGGCGTTCCGTTCGCCGGAACGGTCGGGCGTGATGCCCGACTCACAGGCGTTGGAAACAACCAGCGCCGGAACCCGGTCGATCCGCTCCAGCTCGTATGCCGAAATCACGACCTCGTCGGAGAAGATCCAGCCCGACTGCGCCGGGTGCTTGGCGTCGAAGAAGCAGTGCCCGGCGTAATGGAGTATCTCGTACGGCCGGACCGTCAACTCCCGGAGCACACGAGTAGGGGTCGCTTCCAGCGGACCGATGAGACGCGTAACCTGGAAACGCTGAGCCAGCCCGGCACGATTGGCGATCGAATTGAAGGTCTCGAACAGCGCGGCGACAGCCATTCCCTCTTCGGCGGCGCCCAAGAGCGGATGCTCGCGGGACGGGTCGGCGACCACCAGGACCCTGGGGACCGCCTGGTGGTTCCGTGCGGGCTGGGGTGGCCGGGCGAAGGTCGTCCGGAGCTGGCGGGTTAAACCCCGGTAGGTGCCAAGGAAGCCGGACATATCGCTCTTTGCCGACGGGGCCTCATCCGCGAGGACCGGGTCGGGCTGAGAGACCATCTCCCAGTGGATGCGGGCCGTCGTCGCGTCAACCTGGAGCACCAGCGGCGCGGTACTGCTCAGTTGCGGACGGATGTCCTGGGGGATCAGCAACCGGCCCAGGAACTGGCCACGCTCAAGTTGGGCAACCGGGTCGGTCTCGCCCGCGAGCTCGTCGTTGGCCCGTCCAACCACAAGACCGTGCAACACGATCGCACGCTCGGGGATCGAGGCCGTGGCCGTCGGCGCCGCGAAGCGATAGCTGACTCGAGACGGGTTGTCCGGGTCGGACGTCATCCCGACCGTCAATCGGGTCGGCTCGAGGTCGGTTGCCGATCCTCACCGGACTGCTGACGACGCCGATGGTACTCCTCATGCCGCCGCGAGACCTGGAGCTTGAGGGCTTTCCGCCTGCATCTCGAACCCCTTGTGCTCGAGCTCGTGAAGCTGCTCTTCGGTCAGAGGGTTGAACACGACGTGGATGTCTTCGCTCTGGAGCCGGCTGACGTCCAGGATCGCGGCCTGGATGTCGGCGATCTTGAGCGGGTCGAACTCGACGAAGGTCACGCAGCGGAGATTAAGTCCGCCGCTTCTCGCGGTAGATCTCGTCCAGAGCCGCTTCAGCCCGCGGACCCACGCTTCCACGCATTGCCGGACCGACAGGTTCCCGTTGCCGGAGCCGATCAGCAGGTCGCCAGGTGCTTCTTTCCGACTCGGCTCAGGGCCCAGCGAGCTCGCGGACCAGGACGGTAAGCTCGGGGGTTCCGCATCTTCCGACCACCCCCATGCCGGCCACGGCCAGCACCCGGTCGGCTTCGCCTTTCATCGGCAGGAAAAAGGTCGTGCCAAGGTCGCCGCGGAGCAGTCCGCGTTCCGTATACTGAGTCAGGATCAGCTCGGACGGTGACAGCTCCTCGTCTGTCCCCAAGATCGCCCGACTGACCGCCTTGTCCATCGCGAGCTCGCCCGCCTGCGGGCTCACACCCACGTAATGGCCCACGGACACCGCGTCAATGGGCAGGGCACCCCCTCGGTCCCTTCCACATACGCGGCCAGGGAGTCCACCTTCTGGATCTCGCCCTGACACAGGCGGAGGACAATCGTCGGACGGACCTTCTCCACATCGTCAGTCCGGGCGGTGTCCGACCGCTCCGATGAGAGGAAATCTCTGACAATCAAGTCGCGGAGTCCGCGCTGCGTGGAGCTGACACTCCGCGATTCGAAATTCGGAAATCGTCGCGACTTCATCACTCCCTCGGACGGACGGTATAATCTGCCGTTGGAGCTGGCGGCTCAGGTTCTGGATCCGGCTCAATTCCACCGCCTCTCGGTCGACGGCGGCTCTGCCCACCTCAGTCCAGGGCTCGAGCTGGGATACGCGGGGCTTACCGCGGACCATCTGTCCGCCGCTGAGAAGATCGGTACTCCCCTTGGTCATCAAGTCGTCGAGGGCGGCAAGCACGGTCGCATCACTGGTCAGGGCCGAGTGCTCCGCTTCGATGAAATAGGCGCGGACTCCCTGAGCAACCCTAGGGCGTGCGAGACACTCCCGTCCCCCTGGTTGGTCCCCAGGTAGGCGGCCGGATCGCGAAGCCGGGAAGCGTTACTCAGACCGGCAAGCGTTGGTTGGCCCGAACCCGCGACGTACACCATCCGCTCGCCGTCGATCACGTCGCTGAGGAACCGGTGGTGAGCGCGGGCCACGTCGAGCACGCTCTGAGAGACGTTCAGGTCCCCGTAGGTCTTGGATTCGTAAAAGGGCTCGGCGGCCGGATCGCGCTCCGGCGCGGGAAGCAACTGAAAGCTACCGATAAACGTGTTGAGAATGCGGATAATGCCGGCGGTGTCGTGCCGCTGGTCGATCATCGCCAGCTTGCGGATCGGACCGGCCAGGCCGCAGACCGCCTGGAGCATCAAGTACGAGCCGTGGTTGGGCGTGCCCAGCATCACCAACCGGCCACCGCTTTTTCCGTTTCGGCGGCATCCACATTGTCTTCCAGCGGTCCGGATGCCGCTTGATGAACGTCCGGCAGACCAGTCCTCCCATCGAGTGGGCCACCAGGTGGACCGGTGAGTTAGAACCAAACCATCGGTCGATCTCGATCCGAAGCTGGTCGGCCGCGTCGTCGAGATTCTTCCGCCAGTCATACCAGAAGGCCTGCCCTTCCAGCGGCGGGCCAGGCTGAGAAGGGCTTCGCCGTAATACGACTTGAGAATCCCTGTCGCCCGCACCTCAAAACCAGCACCTCCGCCACCCGGAGCCAGGCTCAGCCGGTCGATGTGCCCCAGCGCGAGCCGCAACAGGTTCAGCCAGATCCGACTTCCCTGCCCTCCCGCCGTCTCGATCGCCGACAGTTCGCTCCCCATGATCCCGGGCAGCAAGACCACGTTTCCCAGGAGGCGGGGGTCGGTCGACTGGGTCGGCCGAGCCAGTCGGATAACCCGCGCTGGCCCTCCGGCACAGCGACCAGCCGGGCCGCCGCGTGCAGCCGCTGATAGCAATGGTCCCCGAAATGAGCCCGGAGGGCCTGTTCCTCTTCGTAGGTCGGCGAGGCCAGCAACCCGGCGAACTCAGCCGTGTTCGCCCGCTCGACCCGTTCGATGAAGCCTCGCTGATCGAACATGGGTGGCTCTGCGAGGAAGGAAAAAACTCGATGCTGGATCATCAAGAATACCACAAACTTCATCTCATTTTGCCCAGATTGACATCGGGGCCAGGAAATGAAATATTGAGGGACGATCTCTCGCAGGTCCTGGAGTGGACGTATCCAAGCCGTTGGAATCGCCCGGTCGGGGGTTGGCACATCGCGTTGACCTACTGCTCTTGCTCATCGGCGGCTTACCCTTAAACCCATCCAGCCAAGCTCGGCGACATGTTTCAGGTCATCGAAGTCTCCGCAATCCCAGCGGATAAAAGGCGGGCGCTGCCGTCGCCTTGGCCGTGACCACAAGCTTGCCGTCGGGGCTAAATGCGGCGGCAACCACATCATCGGTATACTGGCGCGGGCCGGGCGGGTCGTTGAGCGTGGCGCTGTTGAACCCGGCGCGGCGCCCATCACATACACAGGATCGCCGCCGTCGCGGTCCCAGACGCGTGCCGTGCCGTCCTGCCGGCTCACCGTCAGGACGTACAGACCGTTGGGGCTGAACTTCACCAAGGTGACGTCGCCGGAGTGGCCCCGGAGTGTAACGACTTTGGACTGTCACCCGGGATCGTCCAGACCCGGGCCGTGTTGTTGACGCTGGCCGTGGCCAGTCGCTGGCCATCAGGGCTGACCACCATGTCGAGGATCGGGTCGGTGTGACCAAGGTAGGTTCGAGCCGGACGTTGGCCGGTAGACGGGTCGTCGGAGTGGACGACGTTGTATTCTCGTTTTGTGTCTGGGCCGCCGCAGCCCAGGAAGACCCGGCCGTCGGCGCGGCTGACCGTTGCCACCAGCACGCCGACCGGGGCGCCGTCCGGAACGTTACGACGTTTCAGCTCTTCGATCGCGATCAACGTTTGGTGCGCGGGCAATGGCCCCGTGAGGTCGAGCCGATAGGCAAACGCCTCGAACGCTTTCACGCTTGCTTCGTTCTGGGCTGCTTCAGTTCGGGGTTCTGCCAAAGCTGGCGTTTCAGGTCGCCGGTGCCGGTCACGACCTGTTGGACCTTGAAAATCCAGGAACCGGCTGGCGGAGACCTTCGGGGGGTCGTGGTGGAAGCTGGCGAGCGGTCGGGGCCGATCGGGTGAGCTTCCTCCGCGCTTTTTGAGCGTCGGTTCCAGGCCCGGCACGGGCCAGACGCAGGCCAGACCGTCGTCGCCCGTGCTGACCAGCCGGCGACCGTCGCCGCTGAAGCGACAGGCTGTTGATCCGGCCCGTGTGGGCCTTCAACTCGGCGACCTCGTCCCCGAGTCGGTCCACCAGAGCTTGAGCGTGCCGTCCGCCGCGCCGGAGGCGGCCAGGTGGCCGCCGGGATGAACGGCCGCCGCGGTCGGCTTGAGCTGCGGCCACGGCAGGTGCCCGTCAGCGCGCCCTTCTCTTCGAGCGACCAGTGCTGAAACCGGTTCTCGCGGTTGATCGACATACTTCCGGGACGCGCCGCCCGGGCGAAGCTCAGGGCCACGACCCGATCCCTCGGGCCCTTCAATCCCGCGGCCGTCTGCCCAGAGGGACCTTCCAGACCTGCCCCATCGCCGGCCGACGTCGGTGGCCAGGTAACCTCCGTCGCTGACCAATCGGGAGCCGTCCGTGAAGGCCAGTACGGGGACGGCCCGGTCAGCCCGGGAAAGGTTGCGGCGGTCCGCGCTGGGCCGTCCGACGGGCAAGTCCAGAGCCGGCCGAGGCCGTAATCCGCCTCGGTCGCCAAGGCTGTGCCATCGGGCCGGAATGCCAGTCGTCGACCCCACTCGGGTGCGGAGCGGCTGGCCGCGGGGCATACGGGCTCTCCGCTTCCCAGATGACCACCGAGCCCGGCCCATCGTCGCGGCGGCGATGCGGTGGCTCCAGGATGAAGCCAGGTCCGCCACGGGCCCGGCCTCCCTCGGGCTGTTCCAGCTTCATGAGGGGACCCTTCTTGCCGACGTCCCAAACCTGCACGGAACCCGCTCTCCCTTGACCCGAAGCAGGCCGGCATTGGGGGTGACGACGAACCGCTCGTCCCGGTCGAAGAGCTGCGGCGTGAGCCGGACGCGGAGCCTGGCCAGTCCGCCACCGGTTTCCCGTCGTTCCCGTCGCGACGAAAGAGCCGCATCCGGCCGTCCGCCCAGGACGTCAGCAGATACGTGCCCCTGGGGCTGAAGGTCACACCGAGGCCGCTTCCATCTTCGTCCCGGCTTCGGCTCGGATGACCTGGGCGTGGTCCCGCTCTCGACGTTCCAGACCCTGACCGTCCCGTCGAGGCTGGCGGTTGCAAATTGTTCCCCATCGGGGCTGAAGGCGATATCGGTCAGGCGGCCTGGGCGGTCGGGCACGAAGCGGCGGACGGATCGCGGACGCCGGGTCTGTCGTAGTGGGAGCCGTCCCAGAGGGAGGCGACTCCGTCGGCCCCGGCCGTCAGGGCCAGGTATCGAGCATCTTCCCGGGGCGAGAACTCGACGTCGCGGATTGCCGCCTCGTGTTTCGTGAGCACCAGGCGGACCGTCTCGACATTCCCCGTCGTCCAGAGCCGGGCAGTCCGGTCGCTCCCGGCCGTCGCCATCAGGAATCCCCGCGATCGGAACCGGGCCGTGTTCACCGTGCCGTCATGGCCGATCTGAGTGACCAGGCACTCGCCGGTCTGAGCGTCCCAGACCCGGGCGGTGCGATCGTAGCCGCAGGTGAGCACCAGGGTGCCGTCGGGGCTGAACTCCGCCCCGAGCAGCCAGGACTTATGTCCCACCAGCGTCACCTGGCTCGACCACGAGGGGGCCGACTCCCCGGCTCGGGAACCCAACCAGGAAGCGGGGTTCCAGATCCGGGCCGTCCGGTCGCCGCTGGCGGTGACCAGGCGCGTGCCGTCGTGGCTGAAGTCGAGGGCCGTGATCGGCTGCGCATGGCCGACCAGCGTCGCGATCAGCCGGCCCGTCGCCGGGTCGTGGACACGCCCGATGCCGTCGATGCCTCCCGAGACCACCACGTTGCCGTCCGGACTGAACAGCGCACGGATCGACGGATGTTCGCACTCTTCATCGCCGGTTTTCTGGCGGTCAATCAACGACCACCTGTCCGGGCAGGTCGGGGTTATTGCCGTTGCGGTCGCCGCTGGCCACGACCAGCCGCCGTGACGGTCGAACGCCACGCTCTGGGCCGGGCCTTCATGGTGAGACTCGGTGGAGAGCGGTTCCGGCCTCGTAGATGCGGACGACTCCGCTCCAGACCCCGTCCACGTACGGATCGCTTCCCCGGGCTCGACTTCCGTCCCCGCCGTCGCAACCAACGGCCGTCGGGGCTGAAGACGACGTCCGCGACCGGCCCGGAATCGGGATCGTCTCCAGCGGGAGCAAGTCACCCAGGCCTTGGGTGGATCCCCCGCGGACCACACCCAGGCGCCGCCGCGGTCCGCGGGGTCCGTGCTCGCAGGGTCCCCGGTGGCGAAGGCCAGCTGCTTCGGCCTTGGGCTCGAAGATGATCCGACTGATCCAGAGGTCCTTCTTCCCCGGCTCGGCAACTCCGGGCTACGATCGGAGGGACCAGGAGCCTGTCGTCGCGGGGGTCGTTGTAATCGCCGAGGTCCCAGAGATCGACCTGTCCGTCCCGTCCGCCGACGGCGAGAACCGGATGGTCAAGTCGGATCGGTTCTTGCGGAGGGTGCGGCCCCAGTTGTTCGGGGCGAACACCACTTCGTTGACCTCGTCCGGTATGGCCCGAGTTTGCTCCGGTGGTTGAACTGCGACAGCGTGTTCCGGATGACCCCTGCGTATGCTTCTCGATCTGCTGCCCATCTTCGTCTCGGCCAGGCCGATCGCCTGCTGGATGTCCAGCGCGGCCATGGGCTGCCCTCGACGGCCGGCCTGCAGGGCCCACTGGTTGACCATGGCCTTGTTCGGCTCGCCCTCCGCCTGCTCGCCTCCTTGATTCCATGGCGTGCGAGCCTGGCAACGCTCGCCGAGACCCTGACTCGCCAGCAGGAGCATGACACAGAACGGACAGGGCCGCACTCCGGAGCAATTGGCGGAACTTGACTTTCGCTTCCCGGCTTTCGGCCTCGAGCCGGGCGTCTTTTCTGTCTCGAGGGCCTCCCGGCTCTCGACGAGGAGCCGCTGGAGCCGGTCGCTGATCCCCAGCTCGTCGGAGTCCGGATTGTTCTTCCAGGCTTCGGCCTGGGCGAGCTCGACCTCGTTCAGCAAGAAGCGCGGCCTTTTTCTCCTCGGGCGCGGCGTCCCAGTTCATTGCCCGTTCATCTAGCCCGAAACGAGGCCTGCGGTGGGGACGGCTCTCCCATTGTCGGTTCGAGGTGATGATCGGCATCGATGAACCGGTCGTGGGACAGCTCGTACCAGCGTGCGCCACCGCGTTCCTCGCCCCGGATGATGTGGCGGGCCTCCAGAGGTCGACCGCCGGGTTCGGCAGTTCCCCGGTCTTGTCCGGCCCGCGGAGGACCAGCCCCCTCGTCCCCGACGGCGTGATCAACTGCTCCCGGAACCAGCGGCGGACCACTCCCTCTCGCACGCCGGCCACTCGAGGCTTCCTTCACGCAATTCCTCGTAGAACCGGGCGAGCGCCTGGTTGACGTCGCCCCGCGATTCCAGGTGCGCGGCCGTGATCTCGACCTCTTCCGGCCGAAGGTTGTACCAGAGGTTCTGGCAGACGACCTGAAGTTGCACGGGCTCGACATACTCGGACGTAGTGCAGTAGCCTTCGAGATCTGCCGGTAAACGCCGGCATCTCGTCGCCGGACGTGGGCCGGCGGTCGTGGACAGCAGGTCGGCGTCCTCGTTGTCGGAGCTGGTCCGGGACGTGTCGCGCTGCGGCCGGACGTGAATGGTCATCAGGCTGTCGAGGAGCTTGTCAGCGACGCCGGGGCGAAGGATCGTCCCGTGGTCTTCAGCGGCTTGACGATCGCTTCCAGAGCGGCTTCGCGACGAAGCCGCTCGAGCCGGAACCGCGTCCGGAGGTTCTCCGGCACCAGGCTCGCATAAGGGTCCAACGACGCCAGGTAGTCCTCGCGCATCGCCAGCAGGACTCGGAGGTTCGGGATCGACTTCAGGGCATCGGAGAGCTGTTCGAAAAATCCCCGACGGTCGCCCCATCGGCTGGAATAGGCCGTGAAGAGCTCTTCGAACTGGTCGAAGACCGCGATCAAGAGCGAGTCGTTGTCTTCGGCGAGTGTCGCCGTGGGAGCCAGTCTCGTCCTTGAGCGTCCGATTCTTGAGCCGTCCCGTCGTTTGGGCGTCGCACTGGCTTTGCCAGCAGATCACCGTGTGGAACACGTAGATATTAGGGATCTCCGCCGGGTCGAGTTTCCAGGACGAACCCCGGACCCGAGCGGAGGGCAGGACGCGACATCCCTCACTTTGAAGGTCGGGAATCAACCTGGCATTGATCAGCGAGGTCTTGCCCGCGCCCGACATCGCGTAGAGCACGGTGATCGGGTGGGCCATCACCCGGTGTTTCAGGTCGACCGCCTCGCGGTCTCGCCCGAAGAACCGCTGGGAATCGCTGGACAGGAACGGGCTGGGACCGACGTAGGGACAGTCGGGGGTCGCCGGGACGGCCGGGCTCACGATGGTCCGCGGACGCTCAACCGATGGCGCTGTTGACACGATAATCCTCCCAACGCTGGTGCAGCTCGGTGACGAACTCGTTCGTCGAACCCCAGTAAACCCCGATCGATACACTGGCGCATGCGGAGCAATATTGATCGAAATATTTTTTGATCTGCGTGACCTGATCGGAAGTGACCGTCTTCTCGCCGACGTGTACGAGCTGGGTCGTGTAGTTGGAACCCTGCCGGGTGCCCGCTCGCTGCCAGATCCGGTTGAGGCTGCGAAGCAGGACGCGGAAATCCAGGTCCGTCACCTGGTAGCCGAAGAAGAGGAGCGAGTGGTTCGTCATCGCGTTCTGCACGGGAACGGGGATCAGGTCGGGATTCTCGGACGTCCGGACCAGGAAGTCGAGGTAATCGTCCTCCGTGAGGACCAGCGATCGCGGCTCGGCGACGTGGCCGAACATGTGGAAAACCAGGGGACAGGCTGGCTTGGGATCGTAGGCGGCGGGTAGATCCGCGCCGTCGTCGACCGGCTTGTTCTCGTACCAGCGGCAGATCATGCGCTGCGGCTCTCGATATTGCGACATGAGCGCGAAAGTCATAAATGCATAATAATGTGTATTGATGTATACGCTCATGGGGAGGCTGGCCAGGACCCGGTAGGGTTCGTCCGGATTGGAGAAGTCGGGTGCCTTCAGGCCCCGGAACTTTTCGGCGAGCTCTTCCTTGACCGCATCGACCATCCCGTACGCGTTGTAGGCGACGAACTGGGCGACGCGGGAGATCGGTCCGGTCCTCGAGCGGGTAGGCATGAATGCCGGCCCACTCGTCGGCAATGACCGAGGCGCTGGGGATCGAGAAGTCGAAACAGGTCTCGGGCCCGAGGAACGGGGTGCAGCGTGCCGCTGGATCCGGCTGAGCAAGAACTTCCACTTCGGCTCATCGAGCGCATCCGAACGCTTCAGGACGGGGGAGACCGGTGAGGAGATGGTTTCGGACATCGGTAAGACCTCGGTCAATCCCAGGGAGCGGTAACGGATTCGCCACGGGAGTAGAATGGCAGCGACGCCATCGAGGATGATCGATTGTCTCATCACGACGGCTGTGGACGTTGTTTCCAGCGCGAGGCCAGTTCGCCACAGAACTCGCGGGCCGTGCCCCAGTACACGCGCAGGTCGATCGCCGCGTAGTAGCGGTCCAGGTAGTCCTGCATCTTCTGTTGCGTGCCCTCGGGCCCCTCGGGTGGGACGAGCACCATGACGCTGAGGTTTCCCTTGCCGCTCAGACCCTGGCCCAGCCGTCGCAAGCCCTGGAGCAGCACCCGGATGTTCCAGTCGGCCATCCGGTAGCCGATGAACAACAGCGAGGAGGAGGCGATCGCCTGTCTCGACCGGATCCGGGAGCAACTCGGGGTCTTGCATGGCCGCCAGGAACGTCAGGTAATCGTCTTCCGTCAGGACCACCGAGTTCGGATCGGTATGGCCGTGAAGGTAATAGACCAGCGGTCTGGCCACCGTCGGCTCGTAAGTCGGCTCCTTGTCGAACAACGTGGGCTCTTTGCGGATCAGCTCGTTCCAGCGGCAAAACTCGCGCTGGGGTCGCGGTAACGGCTCGCCAGGGCCTGGACCATGAAGTCGTCGTAGTTGGTCGTCAGGTAGAATCTTGAGGGGGAGATCCGCCAGGACTCCGTGAGGTTCGTCGGGCGCACGAAAGTTGGGCGGGCTGCATTTGCCCAGTCGTTCCAGCACGAGTTCCTTGGGGTAGGTCAGGTCGTACTCCACGGCGAGGAACTGCGAGACCCGGACCAGGTCGCCGGTGTCGGACATCGGGTAGTGGAACTGATCGGCCCACTCGCGGGCGATGTCGCCCCCGAGCGGCAACGCGCCGTAGCACGCCCCCGCACCGAGGAACGGCACGCAGTTGCCCCTGCCGATCTTCTTCAGGAGGTTCTCCCAGTCCCTATCAGTCAATGTACTGTTCATATGATCACACGTCCTCGACGACGTCTCGGCGCGAGCGATCCTCGAAGGGGATGGGATCAAGAACCCTCGCCCCTCGGAAACGCCTTCACGTACGAGTGATCTCCCACTAACATGTTATCCGATACATAGCCACATGCCCGAAAAAAATCCGGCAAGTCGCCATTTCTGTGCGCCTGGTCGATCTGGTGACCTTGCCGCAAGCCTTTCGGGCTTATTCCAGGTAGAAAAAGGCTGGCGATCACAGGAAACCGATCGCGATCGGTTCAGGGTTCGTCGTAGGCCGGATCTTCGTCGAGGTCGAGCTGGATTTGCTCGAGTTTGCGCCTCAGGGTCGCCAGGCCGTCGTTGCCGGTGATGTATTCTCGGTAAGGCAAGACCACGCGGAGCAGATCGGGATGCGTGGCACCGATCTGGTCGACGGCCTGCTTCACGGCCGCCAGGAACTGGTCGAGCCCTTCGTCGGGGAGGTGGACCCGCGTGAGCAGGCCTTGAGCTCCGCCAAAGTTGACCCGGCGCACCGGGGACTGGGCGGCCGACACCGATGCCGAAGGCATCGCCGGTCCGGCGGCCCGGGAGACCGGTGAGGCTGACGACGAAGCGCGGTCCAGGCCCGGCTCGCGATCGCGGAGCGGATGAGTCTCGGCGTCGCGGACGCGGCGGCCGGCCTCGATCGCCTGTAACAATTGCTCCTGGGCCTCGGCGACATACACCGACCAGTCGGTCGAGTAGTCCTGGCGGAACGCCTCGATGTAACCAGGCTCGTACTGCCTTGACAGGTACTTGAGCTGGTGGAAAACCTTGTGCGACAGGGCCTGGAGCTCTTCGGTCGGCTCGGCCTCCCGGTCCTGGGAGGCTTGGTAGAACCGAAAACGGCCGATCCAGACCTTGAGCCGGGCGTACTGCTCAAGCTTGTTCAGCGAGCCGAACGCGTTCAACCCGGCATCGACCTCGTGAGCCAGAAGCCCGAGCTGACCGCCGGGAAAGTGAGCCTCGGCATCCCAGAGCAACCGGTCCTCGGCGGCGAACGGCTCGGCCAGCTCGGGCTGGAGCCGGTCGATCTCGCGGCGAAGCTGGCGATATAAATCGGTGGCCCCGCGGAGCTCGCGCCGCGCTTCCTCGACTTCACGGGTGATCTCCTCCAGCTCGGTCCGCGTCTGCTGTCGCGTCCGCTCGATTTCGGCCTGCGACGCCGCGATCAGCCGCTCCGCGTCCGCCTCCGAACCCAGCGACGACTTGTACAAGGCCAGCTTGCGCACCAAGTCCTTGAGTAACTGCTCGTCGGCGTCGGCCTGCTCCAAAGCCCGCAAGCCGGCGGGCCGGACCGACGCGAGCCGCTCCACCGCTCGCCGCGCGCGCAGCTCGGCCGCTCGAAAATGCTCGGCGGCATGCTGGGTCTCGCCTTCAATCTTACGGGCCCGGGTCTTCGCTTCGGCCTGACGGACTAGCTCCGCAAGCCGCTCCAATGCTGGCGTCATGGTCATTTCTCAGCTCTAACGTTAATACCAAGATAAATCTACACTAACGCTCGACCTTGATCGATCTTCGACACCAATCTTCTCAATCAACCCGCTCTCGCGTCGCATCGCGCCGTCCAATCACTCGATCTACATAATTAACCGACCACTTATCTCATTTCGCTCCGCACAAATCGCGACTCGAGCCGTAAATGCATCATACACCGACCGGCCGGCAAAGTTGAAACAGGCGCATGGCCGCATCGATTCGTTCTCAGTCGGGATTCTCGCCGATCACCCATTCAGCTTACCCGGCACCACGTGTATGATGACAGCCGCGCAGCCAAGTTCAGTCACCTCGATTACGCTGGAGACTGTTACATGCAAGCGTGTTTTTATCGTTGGTTCGTTCGCCGCTGCCCTGCTCGAGCCTGATGGTCGCGGTCGAGCCTCGACGGGGCGAAGCCTCCGACAACATTCTGAGCCCCGAGGAGGCGAAATCCGGCTGGATCCTCCTGTTCGACGGCAAGAGCCTGAACGGCTGGCAGACCAGCAGTGGCCAGCCAAGCAAAGTGCCGGTCGAAGACGGGAGCATCAACCCCCACGGCTCTGGCGGCTACATGATGATCCACCAGAAGACCTGGTCCGACTTTGTGCTGGCGCTCGACTTCAAGATCAGCAAGGGCTGCAACAGCGGAGTCTTCATCCGGACCTTTCCGCTGACGCCTCGCCCGGGCAAGGATGTCGGCTTCAACGGCATCGAGGTCGCCATCGACGACACGACAGACGGCCGGATATTACGACACCGGGGCGATCTACGACCTGGTCAAGCCGCGAAGAACGCCATGAAGCCGGTCGGGCCAGTGGAACCACATGGTGATCACTTGCGATGGACCAAAGCTCTCCGTCGAGCTCAACGGCAAGCTGGTCACCCAGATGGACCTCGACCAGTGGACCACCCCCAACCGCCGCCCCGACGGCTCGGAGCACAAGTTCGACATCGCCTACAAGGACCATCCCCGCTCCGGCTACATCGGACTTCAGGACCACGGCTCGCCATGCTGGTACAAGAACATCAAGATCAAGCCGCTCAAGCGTTGAGATTGATGGGGACTGCCGGCGAGCTTCAGGGGGCGTTTCTCTGCTCGGCCAACCGGGCGACGAACGCCGCGTGCTCGGGCGTGGCGCAACCAAGGTCAAGCACGGCACGTAGCCGGCGCCGATCACCATTCAAGAGCGCAGCGGGTCGAGCCAGAGGCCCGGAAACACCGCCGACCGATAGATTCCATCGCTGGGGATCGGCCTTCGTGCTCAGAACACCTGATCCTGCTCGAACCAGACCACTTCGTCGGGATCCAGAGCATGAACGACATACTCGAGAACGCCGGCCTGTTCGTAGTCGGCCAGCTTTGGCCCCAGGTCGACGTACCGGGTCGCCTTGGAGACCTCGACGACCAACTCAGGATCGCCTTGGATGAATCCCTTTCGTCGCGAGTCTGGCCGCCGCACTCGGGCAAGATCCGAAGCATCGCGTCGGGCTGCGGCTCGCTCTTCCAGCCCAGGATCGTCGTGGCGTTGTCGAGGACCTGCACACCAGGGGTGTTCTCGGCGTAATAGTCCAGCCACACGATGACCGGGACGTGGGCTATGCCATGCGCGGAGCCGACAGGGCTGGGCATGAAAACCACTCCATTGATGAGCTCAGCCCGCGTGCCGGGCGGCATTGCCTCGTAGAGTGCGTGAAACGTCGGCTGATCGAGTCGCTGGCCCTCGACAAGCGTGGTGTGATCGCTCATGATCCGGCCACCTCCTGTCAAGCGGTTTCAGACGCTATCGTCGCTTCCCTGCCGATTGATGATACCAGAAATCCGCATAAATAAAACCGCTCCGGTATTTCAACACGAGTTTCCGTTGAGTGGAATGCTAACCATCCTGAGCGGATAGACTGCGACATAACCGACCGAGCGAGGATATCGCGATGCGCAGAATCGGGATGAAGCCGCCGCCGCGAGCTAATCCCCCCGGTTCCCGCCATGAGTCGGAACCACGCCAACGACGCGACGCGGTTGGCGATCTGACTCTCGCTGTGTCCCCGTTTTGACTCCTCTCCGTGTTTGAGCCGCGATGTCTTCTACGCACAACATATTATCTAAAACGTCTTTATTGGATACACTCTCTCATTATTAAGTTGATCGAGCTGTTTCAGAAAAAGCACGTTTGTTGCGAAACAACTACACTTCTTGCATTTCTTTTCGATTCATTTGAGTATCTAACCTGTGGTTTTAAAACGAAGACACAGCGCCCCTACCCAACGCTTGGGACGTTCCAAGCGGGAGGGAGCTTCCTCGATCTCACTGGAGTATTTTGCTTATGAAACGGTTGATTCTGAGCTTCGCGGCTTTGGCCTTGCTGATGAGCGGCGCTGGCCAGGTGAACGCGGTGGTCGTGTACGATAACGGCCCGATCAATGGCACCGTCGAGGCGTGGACCATCAACTTCGGCTATCAGGTCACGGATTCGTTTACTGTGAGCAGTCCCACAACATTGACGGGGGCACAGATCGGTCTCTGGGTGTATCCGGGGTACGTTTAACCAGCGTGGAATGGTCGATCGGCAGCTTGCTGTACGGCTCCAACATCAGTTCCGAAACTGGTGCTGGTCTGACTAATGTGTTTCAGTACAACAATAGCTTTGGATACGATGTTCTCGAGTCTACCTTTTCGCTGACTGGAGTGCTGATGCTCGGCACGTACTGGTTCACACTCCAGAACGCGGTGTCTACCAATGGCAATCCCGCTTACTGGGATCAGAATAACGGTCCGTCATCAGCGCAAGAAAACGTTACGGGCTCGATTCCCATCTGAGTCCTTCCAGCTTTACTCCAATGGTGCTGTTCCAGAACCCTCCACCGTCACCCTGCTTGGCATCGGTGTGGCGGGCTTGGTCGGTTACACATTGCGACGTCGCAAGTCGATGACCGCGTAAGGCCGCCTATCGATCGTATCCACCGGAAGGGAGTCAAAGGTCGGTTCCTATCGAGGACCCTGGCAGGATACTGCCCAAGCCGTTGCTCGAAGTATCAGAGCAGAATCGATGGCGAACGACTCGACGAAGAGTCAGCGATCGCGATTTGCCGACGCTGGCCGGACCGCATCCGGATCCGCCTTGACCGCCTCTAGGCGAATCTGGTTGCGGTAGGTTCCCGGGTTGTGGCCGACGCAGTCCCAACCGCGGCCGACCAACGTGCTAGCCAGCGTCACGAAGATCGATGCGGGTGACGAGGGCGAATCGTCCGACAGGCTGAACTCGATCGCGTTGACTGGCACGCCCCAACCCGCCGTCGGAGACAACGTCGTGTCGGTTTGCGACGACCAATCAGCCAGGGAGATTCGTGCCAGCGCCCGTCCTTGATCGTGCAAAGTGATGGTCAGCGATTCCTCGGGACCGACTCGTCCTCTGCGCGAACGTGTGGAATGGTCCCTCTCTCCGCTCCACGCCTCGACCACCCGAAAGGTCTTGTCTTCCTTTACGAAAGCAAACCGAGCCGGCCGGCCGAAGCGATAGTCAAACCGGCGAACCTCGATCAGTTCACCCGGGCAGGGCGAAAACTCCAGCGACAGCCGTCGATGCCCACGCACTTCGAAGTCACAGTACGAGTTGAGATGCGAGAAAATCGTATGGATCAACGTCGTATTGGCTTCCACCATGATCGACCCGCCTCCGGTCTACGCTTGAACGCGAAGCGTAGCCGGACCTTGACCTCGAAAATCGTAAAAGAGAGTACAACCTCGCTCACCTTCGAGCTGCGAACCGCGAAGCCGAGGCTCGGGACCGACTCGATCTTGGGAACGAACGAGCACACTCCAGCAGCCATCGTCTGAACCATTCAAGAATGTCAACAGTGGCTGCACCGAGATCGAGAGCGGGCTGAAACGAACGGTCAACGAGCCGTCCGACGTATGAACCACTGTGTCGAATCCCAGGCGGATGGTTCCGGTGTTGAGGGTAGGCTTCGTCCCCTCTACCGGCGTGTGCTCGACCAGATTCGACTGACTCGGCCGGGTGTCGAGGTGATGGCGGGTGCTGGGTCCAGACGAGTCCCGCGGCGAC
The DNA here is from genome assembly GCA_963720335.1 of uncultured Planctomycetota bacterium. Lineage (GTDB taxonomy): Bacteria > Planctomycetota > Planctomycetia > Isosphaerales > Isosphaeraceae > CAVRFS01. The sequence goes on from CAVRFS010000059.1 coordinate 87,552, forward strand.
TGAGGCCGCACAGAGGCCCAGGCCCAGGCCGCCAGCCCTTGCACGACGGCCCGCGGCCGCGCAGAGCGGAAATGTGGCCCAGCACCCATGACGACCGAACCCGCCAGCGGGATCAGCCAGAGGTGTCCGAGTGTGATCGGAAACACCAGTCGCCCCGCCAGGGCCGACCCGGCCCAGGCCGCCGGCCAAACCGGCAGAAGCCATCGAAGGACCCACCAGGACTCGAACCCGCAAGGCCGCCAACGACCCCAACGACAGAGCCAACCCGAAAATCGGCGCACACGCTGTTCGCCCAGAAGCGAGGATGGCTGACACGGAATCCACCCGGCTCCAACCACCACCACGCCCCGCTCAAAACCACGTGCCCCACCAGTACCGTCAGCCAGAAGAGCCGCCAAACGCGGGCAGGCAACGTCTCTGAGAGGACCGGTTGTGGCGTCTGGCTCTTCCTTCATTTCCATTCCCTCAATCGCGACGACAGCCAAAGGAACGTAGCGAGTTTCATCCTGACAATCCAGCCTGTCGCGTGCCGCAGTCATGAGCCGTCGATTTTTCGTTTGCATGCTCGGAGTATCGTCTGGGACACTGAGGGACCGAAGGGTTTGTCGTGCACCCACACACAAACAACCGAGGCCTTGCTCATGCCCTACTCGATTCGTCCTTGCACCTCCTGATGGCGCTGGCGCTCGCATGGGGGACCGCCTGCATCAGTTCCGACGCGATGGCCCAGGGGATAGCCCCGACGCCGGTGATCCCACCGCGGTCCGGCCCCAGCGAGACGGTCAAGCTGTTCGACGGCAAAAGCTTGAATGGCTGGGCCGGCCACTTCAAGCACTGGTCGGTCGACAACGGCGAGATCGTGGGCAAGTACCGAGCCCGTGCCGGTGAGCACGTACTTGCTCACCGAGAAGAACTATACGGATTTCCGCCTGAGGGCCAAGGTCAAGCTGGTCGAGTCCGAGATGCACTCGGGCATCGCCTTCTGGGGCCGAGTCGCCAGCGAGCAAGGGGACCCGGCGACCTACGCCGGGCACCTCGTCATGTTCCCTTCCGGTTGGGGCATGCACGACCTGTACGGCCGGAAAGGGCTGCCCGTTGACCCGGCGCCGGCCAAGAAGGTGGGAAAACAGCACGACTGGAACGACCTGGAAATCCTGGCCCTGGGCAACCGCGTCCAGGTCGCGGTCAACGGTGCACCGGTGATCGATTGGAGCGATCCCGAGCCGAACCGGATCAAGGCCGGTCCGATTGGCTTGCAGCTTCACTCGAACAAGGTGCCGCAAGAGGTCCGGTTCAAGGACCTGATCATCGAGACCTTTCCCAAGGAACAAAGGCTGCTCACCGTCAAATGAATACCGCGAGACAAAGGCGGCCACTCTTCAGCGTTTTGATTCAGTGAGGGTGGCGCGAGCGGTAAGCTTTGAGGTATCGAGAGGCCTTGGGATTGGATTCGTTCCATTGGGGCGCTTGAGATCGTTGGCGATCATGGCAAGGCCCGCGCGACCATGCGATCGACCTTTGCCATGTTTCCGTAGTCGATCTTGTCCCAGTGGTCGCCCGGACCGTGATAGTCGGGGAAAGCGAAGGCGACGGCCAAGGTATGCGCAGGGACGCCCAGGTCGGCAAGGGCCTGGTTGTCGCTGCGACCGAAGTAGGCGTCGCTGTTGCGGGGATGCTTGTAAACCTTGATCCCTTCGGCCTTGCCCGCCGCCTGGAAAACCACGCCGACGTCGGAGAAGTCGATGCCCGTCATACACGCGGTCGCGACCTGCGGGCCCTCGCTGTCGTCGGTACGGCCGACCTGCTCGAGGTTCACGTCGGCGACGGTTTGCTCAATGGGAAAGATCGGGTGCCTGCCGTAGTACCGCGAGCCGAGCAGCCCTTTCTCTTCGCCGAAAACCGTCATGAAAACGATGCTGCGTTTAGGACGCTCGCGCAAGGCCGCCAGCGCAGACGCAATCTCAACCACCGAAACCGTACCACTGCCGTCGTCATTGGCGCCGTTGTAAATGCTGTCCCCCTTGACCGGGGCCCTCTTACCGACATGATCATAATGAGCTGTGACCAGTACGTATGTATCCTTGAGTTTCGGGTCGGACCCGCAAGAGACCAACGACGTTACGCAGCTTCACCGCACGCGGCAGGGATTGGCTGAGCCAGAGGGAAACGGTCGCCCCGGTCAGTCCGCTGGGTAGGGAGTCAAGGAGCTTGACTGCGCCTGGGTCGTGAACGACGATCGTCGGCGGACCGGGAAATATCGGAACGTCCCTCCTGGGCTTCTCGGGATCAACGAGTTGTCCGACACCCACACCGGTCCCGCCCGCGGGGTCGCGGCTCACGACGATCACGAGACCCGCCTTGAGCGAGCCAAGTCTGCTGACGACCAAGGGCATTTCCGGGACCACCACGGCCTTCCCCGCAACCTGCTCGGTCTTCAGGTCCGCGAGTGCGTTGGCGTCTTTCAGGTCGAGCTTGAAGACGGCTGTTTTTTCGAAAGCGAAATTGGCCGGTCTTCTGAGACTGACGTGCCCCGCGTCGACCCGGATCGCTTGCTCTCCATTCTGAAACGCAAAGTAGAACGAGCTGGGATCAGGCCCGGCGACCTGCCAATTGGCGGTCTGGAAGTAACCATCGTCGCCCACGGGCTCGAGGCCTGCGCGGCGGAACTGCGCGGCGATGTACTCGGCCGCAAGGTCGAGCCCGCGCGAAGGCGTGTCCCGACCTTCGAGGAGATCCGAGGCCAGGAACGAGAGGTGCCCCCGCAACGAGTTGGCCGAGATCCGTCCGAGTGCGGTCTGCTGATCGGCCGTCAGCTCGGACTTCGACGGAGTCTCGTCCTCGATCGCGACGGCGACCACGGGGAATAGGGTCAGAACGGTGGCCAGAATGGCTGGTACGAAACGCCAGACGAAATGTCGCATGAGGAGTCTTATCCTCTGTGAAATGGAGAATGTGAATTTGATCGAATGGGAGCAAAGCGGGCCATGAATTTCCTTGGTCAAACTCTACCGTTTAGACCAGCTCGCCGGGAGCCACTCGTGCTGTACGTGGCACGACTGAACGATACCAGGCCGCCGATGCCGTTGGCAACCTCGCCGCGTCGCCGTTTCGACTGCCCGGGAAATCGGGGAATCGCGTCTTGCGCAGTTTTTCGGATGGTCGTTGCGACGGCTTTGGAATTGGGGTACGGTCGAGTTGGAGAAGGAGGCCGCGCCAGACGGACATCATCTCGATAGCCGTCGATTCTCTGTCTCGCGAGGAAGGAGCTTGCCGTGCTCGCGTTCTTGATGTTCGTCCTGGTGTCTCTCCCACCGCCCGACCAAGTTGCAACCAGACCGGTCATCTCGCCCACCGCGTTCCGAGCGTGGTTCGACGCGGCGCTTGAGCGGTCGGCTGTCGATCCCGGCCGAAGTTAGTCGGACCGCGCGGCGGATTTCGTTACGTCTTCGTCGCGGGCTTCCTTAACGAGCGGATGTCGGGCTACTTCGCACAGAACGCCAAGGCACTTCGCGCCAAGGGCGTACCACGGCGGGCGATCCATTTCATTTATCCCAGCTCGCATGAGACGGTTGCGGGGAACGCTGATGCGATTCGCTCCCGGTTCCTGGAGATCGCCCGCCAAGGGCCGGAGAAATTGGTCGTGATCGGCCACAGTCGCGGGGCCTGCGATGCGCTCGCTTTCGCCCTCGAGAACCCGGAGTTCGTCGCCGATCACATTCAGGCCTTGTTCCTGGTCCAAGGGCCGTTCGGGGGGACCGGAGCCGCGGATTACGTGGTGGGTGAGGGTCCCCCCCTGGACAGTCGGATGCCCTTGCGACTCAGGGTCGTCGCCCACGTGCTGGGACGTCTGGAGGTCTTCCTGCTGGGCCAGGGCAAGCACGGAGGGCTTCGGGCACTCACCAGGCGGTCCTCCGAGGAGTTCTGGGAACGGGCCCTGGAGGAGCACCAAGCCGCGATCTCCATCGTCAGTCCGAGGACGTTCTACGTGACGAGCCGGACCGAAGTCTCACGGCTCCGACTCTTCCAGCAAGCGATCGCGTGGTACCTGTCTTACCTGGGGCCGAATGACGGCCTGGTCGCCCTGGACGACCAGAACGTGCCCGGCCTGGGAACCGTCCTGGCGGTCCTCGACGCCGGCCACAGGGACCTGACGAACCGATTCCCCGCAGCCCGCCCAAACCCTCGCCTGCGGAAAGCGTTGATCGACGCGATCGTCATGGCGGTCGGCAGAAGTTCTTCTTGCCGAGATGAGGAAGGGCCTTGACAAATACCCCCGGTCGAGTGCTCCCGGATTTGAGGTCCACTACCCGGCTGGATACCGGTCCGATGCCGCTTCTGGAACTCTTGCCAAACCATGAGCGGATCTGTAAAAAGATCCCTGAAGGGCTCCTATCGCTCGTGCGATGGCCGGCACGACGTTAATGTCTGGAGCCCCTCATGTTCCTAATACTCCCAGAAGCCCGAAAGGCGATTCTGGCACGAAGGGCGATTTCTCATGACTCTGGACCCGACGGAGCGACACGAACCCGGCGTAGAGGGTGAGATCGAGGGTGTGGTCATCCGTCCCCTGCGGTTCTTCCACGACCAGCGCGGCTGGCTCGTGGAGTTCTTCCGCCATGACGACGTGGCGGAGGACCGCTGGCCGGTCATGATGTACGTCTCCTGCACGTTGCCGGGCGTGGCGCGTGGACCCCACGAGCATGTCGATCAGACCGATGGATTCGGGTTTATCGGCCCCTCGGATTTCCGGCTCTACCTGTGGGATACCCGCCACGACAGCCCGACTCACGGCAATCGCAAAGTGATCACGGTGGGGCAATCGTATCCCGCGGCAGTCTGGATCCCGCCGGGCGTGGTCCACGCGTATCGGAACGTGGGGGATGTCCCCGGCCTGGTCTTCAACGCGCCGAACCGGTTGTATGCCGGCTGGGGTAAGAAGGAACCGGTGGATGAGATCCGTCACGAGGATGCCCAGCCCTGCCGGTTCCCGCTGGACTGAATAGCCTCGACGGGGAAAAGTCCCTCTCGCTGATCAAGGCGAATTCAGAAGCCGACCGTACTTCGCGAGAAGATCACGGGCCTCCATCTCCAGGAGGTCGACCAGCTCGGGATCGTCCACAAGATCGACCTTGTTCCTGAACCAAAGGTCGCCGATCATTCGGTCGTGTGGCTGCTCGCCAGTGCTTCGTCCGCGGAAACGGAGCATGGGCATGAGGTGCTTCGGATTTCTCGGCGAACCGGCCCATCGTCTCTGGTGTCTTTTCTAGTCGTCACGAACTCGTTCCAGGGAGTCGCACTCATTATGAACGTCTGTACCTGCTCGATCCAGACATCGTTGCACGTCGCTCGATTCGCCACCTGAAGGTCGGTGCCCGGCATCGGGAGCCTAGCCCGACCGTGACGGCGACGTGGCGACGTCCCGCGTCCATCCGGTCGAACCGGCACGTCCCCGAGAGCCGACCCATGTCCGTCAAGATCGCACCGAGGGAGCACGCCAAGGCCCTCATCGACCGCTCGATACGCAACGCCCTCGCCCGGACCTCCGGCAAGCCGAGGAAGTCATTCCTCCAGTTGCTCGGCGAGGTACGGGGCCGCTCACACCTGCTCAGGCCTGCGCGGTTCCGCGGTCGCATCGACGTCGCCTGGCTGGACGCCATCCTGGGTGGGCTCCTGTCCCTGACCCAACATCGCAAGGACTGGCTGCGGCCGTTGGAGACGTGGCGCCCGGAGGGATTGAACCCGATCCCGCTGTTCTCGTCGCTGGCCCACCACTTGCTCGCCAATTACCCCGTGCCGCCGGTTTTGCTGTCGGCCTGGTTCGTGGATAATTATTGGAGGGGACGTCTATACCAACGCTGGTTCAAGCGGGCCGGCAAGGGAGTCAGTCTCCGGGCTGTCGGGTTCCCGATCCCCCTGACCCGGCGGATGGCCCACGAGTTCGCCCAGGCACCCGCCCACTACCCGATCGAATTCGCCCTCCGCTGGGCGCAGGTCCGGGGACTGGGCGGCTCCGACGAACTCGCCCGTGCCGTCGCAGCCACCCGTCTGGGCCGTGAGTTCGGCAATGAAGAGTTCTGGGCCTCGGCGCTCCTCTTCTTCATCAACCACCCGAAGATTGACCTGACCCAGGTCGAGCCTACTGTGGAGTTCTTGCACAACCAGAGGTTCGAGCAAACGCGGATCATCATCGGTGAGGATACGGAAGTCTATCTGGATGCGCCGCAGCCGGACCTATCGCTGAAGGGCTGGTCGGTTGCTTCGCTGCTCAGACGGGTCGAGGAGTGGAAGGCCCAACGACAGGTCGAAGTGAAGAGGACGCTGATCCGGTGGAACCGATCCGCGATCGGCGAGTTTTTCGGGCGGGACGAACAAGGCCGGGCCTGGACGATCCGGGAACTGCTCGATAGCGACGAACTCGCCGCCGAGGGCCGAGCAATGGATCATTGCGTGGCGACCTACACCGCCTGGTGGCCAAGCGTCTCACGACGATCTGGTCAGTGAGCATCGAGGGCGTTGACGGCCATGAGCGGGCGGTGACCGTGGAAGTCAACCCGGCGAGGCGGGAGATCGTCGAGGCCAAGGCCAGGTGCAACGAAGAGCCTGACGAGTCCTGCCTGGTGATCATCAGGCAGTGGGCGAACCAGCAAGCGCTGAAGTGGGAGGGTTGACGTCGGTGGGTGCCCCACGGCAACAGCGGACCGTGAATCTGGTAGCATCAAGGATCATGACGACATCCCGAAGACGAGGAGGAGCTGACGGCAACCACCTCGAACAAACCACCGCGGAAACTGAGGTCGGGGGGCGAACTCGGATTGAGTTATCCTTGATCGGACCGAATAGCCCATTGATCGGCGAATATGACACGACCATAAGGGGTACTTTGACAGCCGCAAGAACGGTAAAGGGTCAATATCCTCCATGAATCGCCGGTTTCTGATACGATCCCGTTGGACTTACGTCGCGTGCGGAGTGTAACGCCTCGATTGGTCATCGGAATTGAGAGGGAGACCCCCGTAATGCGACTACCCCGCGTGCGTTTCACGGTGCGGCAGATGATGACCGCGGTGGCGGTCGCGGCAGCGGTGCTGTATCTGGAACCGTTCTTGTTCCACTTTGCGGCGGAGGAGGTGCGATCCGGTGACCCAACTTACATCTGGAGCGAGGCGGTCACCGTCTGGGTTATTCTGAACGTCGCGATTTCCATTCCGATCGGAGTAATAGCCGCAGTGGGGGTCACTGTTCTGAGGGGGCGTACCGAGGCCAAGAGACGCACATCGGCTGAATTATAGTTGCGCCGACAGGCGGGCGCGGGCCATGCGGGAACATGGAACGGGCGATCCATAACCTCACCATCTACGCCGCCATGACATGCCGAGTCCGACTTTTACTGTCTCCTGGAACAACGGCTGCAGCAGCCAGTACTGAAAAGAGTAAACTTCGTTGTTCAGATTCGGCTGACGGGAAGAGCGAGTACAAAATGTCTACTAACGACGATCTTGGTCGAGCCTTTGGCAACTATCTGGAGCCGGAAAAGGCCGCGGATTGGGAACTCGTCAAGGCGAGGCTGCACGCAAGGAGCCCCGTTTCCGGCAAGGTGGTTGCACGATACATATTCGGCATCTTTCTCGACATCGGCGTCGGCTTCCCGAGCTCTTCTCTCAATCACCCAGTTCAATCCCCCACCGAAACGTCGTCCGGTGGTCCTTGAGGATTACCCCGTCGCCGGCAGCATGATCGACGCGAGGGTGGCCGGCTTCAACAGATCGAAATCGTCAAATCGGACTTACCCAACTCGACCCCCATCCTGATCTTGACTCTGAAGAGCAAAGTTGAACTGGAGTATTCAAAGTGTGGTTGCGGGGCCTCCTTGAGGGCTAAGATGGTGGATGGATCGCTTCGCTAATGGTTACAGATAGGGTCTTTTTCATGCAAACGAATTTCATCCTGACCCTGACCGGCCCCGACCGGATCGGGATTGTTGACGAAGTGACGGGGCTGCTGTTCGAGCGCGGTGGAAATGTCGAGACCAGCCGCATGGCCCAGCTTGGCGGCGAGTTCGCCGTCCTGATGCTGGTCTCTATGCCGGCCGACCAGTTCTCCGGCCTGGAAAAGGGCCTGGAAGCATTGGCGGCCCAGGGCTACAAGGTAACGACGACGCAGGCCAAGCAGACCTATGCCGAAGCTCACCCCGGCTGGCTCCCCTACCAGGTTGAAGTCCAAGGGGCCGACCACGAGGGGATCATCCACGAGGTCGCCCATTACCTCTCGTCACACGGCATCAGTATCGAGTCGATGGACTCGGAGTGCACCCCGGCACCCACCAGCGGTTCGCCCCTCTTCGCCATGACGGCCCAGGTCGTCGTGCCGCCTGGCCGGGCCGGGACCGACTGGGAGGCAGGTCTGGAAGAGGTCGGCGGTCGATTGAACCTGGACATCCGGGTGTCTCCCTATCAGCGCCCAGTAGTCCAGTTCTGATGCGAATGCCAGGCACTTCCCCCGAGTTGCAACACGCGCGTTAACAAGCGTTAGCATAATTTTCATATCGACATGTTATGGCCAAGCTTGCTGCACGCCAAGTCGGTCTTCGGCCGCCGATCAGAGTTACCACTTGGTCGTCCGGACGGTACTCTGGGTGATCGCGGGTGTCGTGATTGTGGGATTCACTCTCTGGTGCATTTTGACCTGACGAAACCGTTGTCTTCGTCCAAGGTTTTCTTACTCGTGGCTAGTTTGACCATTCCGGGTCTCCTGGTTCGTTCAGCGTTCGGGCTGAGCGTACATGCTCGGGCGAAACCTGATCGCCGCGGCAATTGCAAACGCGACGAAAAGCGCGAGGATCACGACCTGCGTTCGCAAGAAGGGAGGCTCCGACTGAGTCGCGGCCATGGCGTTCAAGGCCGGCACTTTCTGAAAGAGCTGCACGATCAATACGAAGACATTGAGATAGAGAGCGATCACGGCGCTCACCGCGTAGATCCAACGCCAGGCCCTGTCGATGCGACGGGCGTAGCGTGCGAAGATCGCAATCGCCAGCACGAGCAGCGATACGATGCCCACCGCATGGGAGGGCAAAAAGTGCCCGACCGGAAAGAGAAACCCGGTCATGCTCGTCGCGACGGTGCTCACCAGAAAGAGCGCCGTCCAACTCTCAAGCCGTTTCGCCGCGAGAAGCCCGCCCAGGACGACCAATCCTGAGCAGATCCCGACCAAGCTCAAGAGGACGTGCACAAAGGTGAGTACTGTTATGCCGAAGCTCATGTATGGCTCCCCCATGTAGGCCGTCCTCTCTGCGGTGCCGCCGAGCTGCACTGCCCGTTCAGCGATTTGGTCCACGTCGTCTTCCAACTGTCGATGATCTCGTCGAATTGCTCATGGAGGGCAATGAAGTTCGGCCCCTTGACCTTCTCTGGTCGAAGAACGGATTCACAAACCCGCCGGAACAAGGTCGATCCCTCACACCTGTCGCTGCATTACTAAGCGTGGCGGGCGCACATCCTGCCGTGCTACAATCGGCCACTCTGCATCCACCCTGTGGTCGATGGGTTGCGCCATGAGCGAAGAACACACCACCGCCGTGGTCCAGCGCTACCTGGACGAACTGGCCGCGGATTCGCCCGCCGAGACGATCGTCCGGGCGCTGTTGGACCGGTCCGTCCGCCGGCTGCACCTGCTGTGCGCCGCGCTGCTCTACCGGAGTTATCCGCGCTTGACGCAGCCGCCCTTGAACTTGCAAGTCGACGAATTGCTCAGCGCCGTAACGGAACGGCTGCTCAAGGCGATGCGCGAAGCCCGCCCACAGACAGTGCGCCAGTTCTTCGCCCTCGCCAACCAGCACATGCGCTGGGAATTGAATGACCTGGCCCGACGCTTAGATGAACAGCCCTCCGTCTTGGGGCTGCAAGAAGACTTGGTGCCGGCGCCGGCCAGCAGTGGCTCCGGGCTGACTGCCAATGGTCGCCGCATGCTCGAGGCGATTGATAGCCTGCCGGAGGACGAGCGGGAAGTGTTTGGCTTGGTGCGGGTCCAAGGAATGTCTCAGACAGAGGCCGCCCAGGTGCTGGGTGTGTCCACCGTCACGGTGAAGCGGCGATTGAATCGCGGCCTGCTGCTGCTGACGGACCAACTGGCGGACCTCCGCCCTCAGTAGAACGAACGATGGAAGATCATCTCTTCATCGTTTTGTGGAGGCCGAGCCATGGCCGACGAACCGCGGGTGCAGCAACTGCTCGACGAGATCTTGGACTCGGAGCGCACCCCGGAAGAGGTCTGCGGCGATTGGCCCGAGTTGCTGCCGGAGGTTCGCAAACGCTGGCGGCAGATGCGCATCGTCGAGGCGGAGCTCGATGCGTTGTTCCCGACGACCGGGCCCCACCCGAGCGCCGGCGCCGCTGGCGTCTCAGCATGCGGGCGTCGACTTGCCGCCCATCCTCGGCTATGAAATTGAGGCCGTGCTCGGCTACGGCGGCATGGGCGTCGTCTACAAGGCCCGGCACCTGCGCTCAACCGCCTCGTCGCCCTGAAGATGCTGCTTGCCGGCGCGTACGCGGCTCCGCACGAATTCGCGCGGTTTCGGCGTGAAGCGGAGGCGGTCGCGGGCCTGCGGCATGCGAATATCGTCCAGGTCTACGACGTGGGCGATCATGAGGCTGGCCGTATTTCACGATGGAGTTCGTCGAGGGAGGCAACCTGGGCCAGAAGTTGGCGGGCACGCCGCAGCCGGCCCGCCAAGCCGCCGCGCTGGCGGCGACGCTGGCCGAGGCCGTCCAGGCGGCGCACCAGGGCGGGATCGTGCACCGCGATCTGAAGCCGGCCAACATCCTGCTCACCGCGGACGGCACTCCCAAGATCGCCGACTTCGGGCTGGCGCGGCACTTCGATGGAGGATCGGGCCTGACCTTGAGCGGTGCTCGACTGGGAACTCCGAGCTATATGGCCCCCGAACAGGCGACTGGGGAAGCGCGCGCACGATCGGCCCATCCGCGGACATCTACTCGCTCGGCGCCGTCCTCTATGAATTGCTCACGGGAAGACCACCGTTTCGAGGAGAGACGGCCGTGGAAACGGAACGGCAGGTGATCTACCAAGAGCCCGTGCCGCCGTCGCGGTTGAATTCGAAAGTGCCGCGCGACCTGGAAACAATTTGTCTGAAGTGCCTGCACAAAGATCCAGAGCGACGCTACGCCACGGCGGCGGCATTGGCGGAGGACCTTCATCGGTTCCAGCGGGGTGAGCCCATCGCGGCGCGTCCGGCGGGCTTGCTCGAGCGCGCCGGCAAGTGGGTCCGGCGCCATCCGACGCAGTCGGCAATGCTGGTGGCAAGCTTACTGTTCGCACTCATGTTGGTCGGCGTGAGCCTGTGGCTCGTCGTGCAACAGGCCCACCGACGAGACGCGATGGAGGCGGACCTCAAAGAGCTGGCAGGGCTGCAAGAAAGCGCCCGCTGGGCGGAAGCGCGGGCAGCGCTCGAACGGGCCAGGCTCAGCTCGGAGGGGGCGGGCCGGACGACCTGCGCCGGCGGCTCGGCCAGGCCAGGCGCGACCTTGACTTGATGATCCACCTGGACAACATCCGGCTGAAGCGGGTGACCCGCGGCGAGCTCTCATTCTACAAGGCGCGAGCGAACCGGGACTACGCGGAGGCGTTCCAGCAGGCCGGGCTGGGAACGAGCCACGATCAGCCGTCGCGGTGGCGGCACGGATCAACGCATCGGCCGTGCGCGGGGCGTTGTGGCGGCAGTGTACGACTGGGCGGTCTGCGCCGCCGACAAGGCGCAATGGGGTTGGCTGCTGGAGGTGCGCACGGCAGACCGACTCAAGCCCGGACGGCTGGCGCGAGCGCGTTCTCGATCCGGCCGCATGGGAGAATCTACCGGCGCTGGCGGAATTGGCCCGAGACCGCGCCGGTGGCGCAGCGAGCCGGTCTCACTGCTGCTGGCGCTCGGGGAACGGCTGAGGGCGACCGGCGGGGACGCGGCCCCCTTCTTGCGGCGGGTGCAGAATGACCATCCTTCTGACTTCTGGGCCAACTTGATCCTTGGCAACGCAACGCTTCAGGGGGCCCCCCAGGAAGCGGCCGGGTACTACCGGGCAGCGCTGGCAAGCCGGCCGGGGACGGCGGTGGGCTACTGTGCGGTCGGCGACGCCCTGAGATTCCAACATTGGCCGGATCAGGCGATCGACTACTACGAGAAGGCGCTCCGGCTCGACCCCAGTTATGTCAGGGCCTACAGTAATGTCGGTGATGCCTTGCAGGACCAGGGCCAGTTGGACGAGGCGATCGACTACTACCGAGAAGGCGCTCCAGCTCGACCCCGACTATGCCTGGGCCCACCACAACCTCGCCAATGTCCTGCGAGTGAAGCGTCGGCTGGACGAGGCCTACGATCACTACCAGCACGCGATCCGGCTTGACCCGAAAAACTCGGAAGTCCAAAACGGCGTCCGAAGCGTCCTGTTGCGGCAAGGACGAGGGATAGAGGTGCAGGCCGACTGGCGAAAGTTGCTTGATGCCAACCCGCCCGAGCATGAGGCCTGGTCCGGATACGCCGAACTGTGCCTGTTCCTCGGACAGCAAGAGGAGTACCGCCGCGCTGCCGCGCTTTGCTCGAGCGCTTCGGCGCGACCACCTCAGCCTTCACCGCCGAACCAGTCGGCCGGGCCTGCTTGCTCCTACCGGGCACGGAGGACGAACTGGCGGAAGGCGGCTGCCCTCACCGACCGCGCCGTCGCCGCCAAGGCAATCGACACCGGCCTGGATTTACCGCTACTTTCTCTTCGCCAAGGGCCTGGCCGAGTATCGTCAAGGCCGACCGGCCAGCGCAATCTCCCTGATGGAAGGGGAAGCGTCCAGCGTGATGGGACCCGCCCCCCGCCTGATCGTGGCCATGGCCCAACACGATCAGGGGCAGAAGAAACAGGCACGCAAAACGCTCGCAATGGCCATCTTAGCTTTCGATTGGAGTGCTGCGCAGGCGGACAGCCGCGGTGTCTGGATAGCCCACATCCTCCGCCGCGAGGCCGAGGCCCTGATCCTGCCGAACCTACCGGCATTCCTTCGAGGAGAATATCAGCCCCTGGACAACGACGAGCGACTCGCGTTGGTAGGGATCTGTCAGTTTCAGGGCCGCTGCCACGCCGCGGCCCGCTTGTACGCCGACGCCTTTGCGACCGACCCGGCCTTGGCCGAGGACTTGACCTCGGCGTGCCGTTCCCGGGCCGCGCTCGGAGACAAACAACCTGTCAGCCGCGTGGAGGACCTGGCCACCGAATGCCGTTACCCCGCCGCCCGGTGCGCGGCCCTGGCCGGCTGCGGACTCGGCGAGGACGGGGCCAAGCTCAGCGCGACGGAGCGGTCGCACTGGCGCAGCGCAGGCGCACGCGTGGTTGCGGGCCGACCTGGCGGTGTGGGCCAATATACTGGACAGCGGCTCCCAGGCGGGCCGTGTTCTGGTAAGGAAAATGTTAGAGCACTGGCAGGCCGACCCCGACCTGGCCGGGTTGCGCGAATCGAGCGCGATGGACAAGTTGCCCACGGACGAACGGAAGGAATGCCTCGCGCTTTGGCAAGCGGTCGGTAACCTGCTCCAGCGCACTCGACAGGGCAAGTGAAAAACGGCGTTGATCTTCCGGGCTTCGACGGCGATGTGCCGGCCTGATTCTCGAAAGGCACAATTCCCAAGCCGGCCGTGAACAGCTTCTTGTAGAGGTAGTTTCGTGGCGTGAGGAAAAGTTGTGTTCCGTGCTGCAGGGCAGGTTTCGAGATGCGTGTTTTTTCATTCCAATCGGAATTTGCCGCGATCGACCGTCCGTTTCCCCCCCTTGCGAAGGGGGGGTCAGGGGGGGTGAACAGGTCATAACCAACACCTTCGACCGAAGCGGCGGACCCTGCCTTTCGGCGGGGGGCACCCGGTGGAGACCAGGGTCCCGGCCGGGTCCAGCCGCCCCGGAACTCGTACCGGCCCTGGTTCCGCCGGGACCACCCCCCCTGACCCCCCCTTCGCAAGGGGGGGAAACGCGCCACGAAACTGAGATGACCTCGAGACCTGTGCAAGACGACCTTTTCATCACCAAACCCTTGTCGTGTCGGCCTGTCTCATCCCTCCGACGATGGTCGACTTCACTCCGCGGCCTGCGCGGGCTCGCGGCTCGCCGCACTCGCTCGATCGCTCGGCGCTGGCTGCTTGAGCTCCTTCTCGAGTGTTTGGACGATTTCCTGAAAGCTCGTCTCGGTATAGCCCACGGACGCCAGCTTGATTTTTCCGTCCTTCCCCACAATGAAGTTTCGGGGAATGTACTTCTCGGCGTACCTGCCGTAGATCTCCCGCTTGGGGTCAGGCGCCATCGAAAGGGAGAGTTTCTTCTGCTTCGCAAACTTCTCCAGTTCTTCGGTGTTGTGCTCCCGGCCAATCACGATCAACTTGAAGTCCTGGCGGTCGCCGTATTTTTTCATGATTTCTTTTTCGAGGTGAGGCAGTTCCGCCAGACACGGTCCGCACCACGTTGCAAAGAAGTTGATCAGAACGACCGTTCCTTGCTGCTTGCCGAGGGAGAATTCTTCCCCGTTAATCGGCTTGCAGGTGAAGTCAGGAGCTTTTTCTCCAGCCTTTACCAGCGTTGATTTCGCCTCGTCGTCCGCAATTGCGGACTGCTGCGCCCGTGCGACTGCGAGCGCGAGGACGAGGATCGATTGCTCAACCCGCAGATCGCGCACGATCGAATCAATCGCATTGTTGTGCCTGTTTATTTGTGTCGAAACACGAATCCAACGACCACCGACGCTCTTGGACATTGAGAATAGCTCCAATCGCGTCAAGAAACAAGAACGGCCAAGCCATGGAACGGGTGGCTCCTATGGGACACAATCCGGCCCGCCGACCCCTGCCTGAGGGGCCATGCCCTCCTCGCCGCGAGGCTCCGGTACAATCGCTCGGCGATGGCCTGGTGCCCGCAGCGATTCGGGTGCAGCGTTCCGGCGCGAGTTCCCCCCGGATGTATCCGACGAGCCACAAGCGGGGGCCTTGATGCTGCTCCGACTCCTTAGCCCGCCAGAACCAGGTGTCAGACGCGGCATACCCGTGGTTCTGAAAGGCCGCAAAGATCCCGCCGACGTAGGTCCAGCCCTGGCGGTCGGCCGCCTCGCGGAGCGTCGCTGTTCACGGGCCGCAACGAGGCGCTCGCGGGCCAGGTCCAGCTCGCGGCGGTTGACCCGAAGGCCAGGGACGAGGTCGTCCAAAATGGCCGAGGCGGTGGCGCCGGTCGCGTCACCCGTCGGGTCGGGATACTCCAGCAGGTAGACCTCGGCCCGGGCCAGAAGCGGATCCTTGGCGATCGCTCCTGCCAGCCGATCGAGCTGCTGCCCGGGAAGCGGCCAGCCCGAGCTTCGGCCGATTCGGCGACGTCGTAGATCAGGCCGACGTCTCTGACAAACACCTCGCGGCGGGCCTCGGGGCTCAAGCTGTTGAGCCTGGGAAGTTCCTTGGGGTCGACCAGCGTTTCGATGTCAGCAGGCCGCGCTGCCGCCCAGTCCTTGCGCGTCGGGTAGGCGGCGAGCAGGCGGAGCGGGTCGATGCACCGGACCTCCCGGCGGATGAGCTCAGCCGAGAAGTTCAAAGGTGCGGGAATCGTTCATGCCGAGGGCCACGACGAGGACGTCGGCCGACCGGGAACCCGCAATGGCATGGAGCTCGTCGAGCTGGGCCGGGAGCGTTGGCCCGGGGCCCAAGGCGCTGGTTGTGATCTGACTGATCGGGACGGAACAGGTCGTCGGTCCGCGCGCCGGTGGCGGCCAGGCACACGAACGTGACCGACGTGTGAGGGTCTTCCGCCTCCAGGCGCATTGCGAACTGAGCCGGGCCCGAGTGTGTCGAACGATGGGCCCGTGCGTGCAGGACATTGGCCGGGGGCAGGATGCCCGCGGGGGTCACCCGGGGCTGGTCACCGTCGGGGCCACCATCGGCCCAGACGGCCGGCGTCGGCGGATCGAGACGGCCACGGAGGGCCGGGGCAGTCCCTGCCCCCTCCCAGATCGCTGGTTTCTCAGGGTTACCCTCGCCGGTCGCCAGCGAGTCGCCCAGCGCGACGATCAGGATGTCCTTTACGCGGATCGTCTCTCGGGCTGAGCCGGTCCGACCGTCGGCGAGCCGGACAGTCACTGTCACCGAGTAGGTGCCCTGCGGGAGCCGGACTCTCGGTCTCGGCCCACTCACCCGGAGCCCGATCGCCCCATCTCGGCTGTCGATCGTCCAGTTGCAGGACATGTCCGCTGCGGCGACGCCGATCGTCTTCGCACAGGCAACGATCTGGACCTCGTAGCCGCCGGGGTTGACGTACTCGTTGGAGTTGGGAAGGTCGGGCAGCCCGTTCCGGTTGCGGTCGTAACCGGGGCCGAATCGCTCGGCCATCGCCCAGGTGATCGTCACCGGGACTGTTCTCGGGGCAGACACGCCGCGGCCCGACCGTTTGGGCCCATGACCGGCGATTGAGGCCGCTACGGACAGACAGGCCACGAGACCGAGGATAAGGAGGACTCTGCTCAAACTGAGCCGATCGACCCATCGCAGTCCCCCTATCCATGGACCTCTCATGGAGCGATCCGTCCGACGGGCGCCGATCTGCTCAAGCACCTCGTTCCGATGGTGTCTCGGCGCGTCATAACGGTTGCACAGGAGCGCACCGAACAGGCCGTCTCGCCGCGACTTTTCTGACTGCAGAGCACATACGATCGCGCCGAGTTGTGCGACCACCGAGCCAGCAACGGCCTGGGTGTCATTATAGATGCTCATGCGAGCGATTTTCATCGTATTATTTCCCGTGGAGTTGATACCAAGGTTCGGAAGATCTGGTCAGCGATGGCGCGCACGCCGATCGACTTCCCCGAATCCGAGGGATGGGATTGAAATCATTGGATTTGGTCCACCGACCTTCTGTAGGCTAAGCGCTTTGCGATTGGTTTGCACACGCACGGGGCCCCCCCTGACCCTGCGGTGATGAAAAGTTGGGGCTTACCGAGCTCGAAGGGCGGATTCAAAATTTGTGTTTTTGTTGCGCGTTATCGGTACGTCCCCCCCTTGAGAAGGGGGGGCAGGGGGGGTTGAAAGGCATAGCCAGTACGTTGGGCCAATGCGACAATTCCGCGGAGCACAGCCGTCCCGGAACCGCGCACCAGGCTGTGATTACGCGGGGATACCCCCCCGCCCCCCCTTCTCAAGGGGGGGACGACGCCAACGGAATCCGGATGAAGACAAGGCTTGTGCAAGACGAACTTTTCATCACCCCAGGGTCGGGGTGTGCTTTCGCATCGGTTCTGTGGCGCAACCCAAGCGTGAACCGCTCTAATAGGGGTCAAGCGGGAGGGTTCTCAGAGACAAACGGACGATAGTGGCGTTCCATCGCCGCCACTCCCGGGCGATTGCGTGGGTTGGCAGGCGGATCAAACGGCAGGACCGGCGGCTCGGTCTCGAGCGCTACTTGGCCAGGTTGACCCAGGTAAGGTCTGTCTTGGTGTCATCTTGCGGGACAGTTTCCCGCTTTTGCCGAGCCGCGGTAAACAGACTGCGAAGTAAGCCGGAATGAAGGCGTCGCGCAACCGCCACGCCGTTCCGGTTCAGGGTCCTGGCCTCCTCATTGGTGATGTCGTAGCCGTGGACCGCCGTGGGATGGTCGGGTTCGCCGAGGCGGAGCCCCTCGAGGAGGGCGGACCGCTCGGCTCCTGGTACGTCGTCCAGGTTATAGAGGACCGCGTCGAACAGGCCGTCCGGATACCCCTCTTCAGGACGCTGGTGGCAAACGATGGCTCCGCACTGGGTGGCCATCTGGGCGGCCAAGGCCTGGTTGACCTCGTCAGTGGCGATGTAGGCGATACGCATTGCGGTTCTCCTCTCAAGTGAAGATCAGGGTTCGGTGAACGCGATCGCCGATGGCGCGCACGCCGATCGGCATCCTCGAATCGGAGGGATGGGATCGAAATTCCTAGATTTCGCCCAGCAAACCTGTGTTAAGCGGCCGGAAAAGCTTGGTTCTTGGGTAGGTTTCCACCCTCCGGTCGCTTTATTTGTTTCCCACTCCGTCAGGTATCTGCGATAATTGGTGCACAATGTCCTCACGCGGGTTCTTCTTTTTTTTCGAGGCCTCGTCATGTCGACGACGTCGGACGGTGACCTATCGGGTTTGCTCCGTCGGATCCAGGCGGGAGATGCCGACGCCGAGCAGCAGCTCGTGGCGCTCCTTTACCAGGACCTTCGAGCCATCGCGGCGGGTCGGATGCGCAGGGAACGGCCCGAGCACACCTGGCAGCCCACCTTGCTGGTGAACGAGGCGTTCATGCGCCTTTGCGCCGACGGCACCCTCGCAGCAGCTCCCGATCGGGCGTTCCTCCTGAAGGCTGCCAGCAAGGCCATGCACCAGTTACTGGTGGACCATCACCGTCACCGCACGTCCGCGAAGCGCGGCGGCCGACGACATAAGCACTCCCTCGACATCGCTCTCGACCACCTCGCCGACGCCGACGAGCTCCCTTTCATCGAGCTCCACGACGAGCTCAAGCAACTCGAGCGGGTGGACGAACGCGCCGGCATGGTCGTCCACTTTCGCTTCTTCCTGGGGATGTCTCCCGCGGAAGTCGCGGAAGCGTTGGATATTTCGCAGAAGACGGTAGAGCGGGACTGGAAGTTCGCCCGAGCCTGGCTTCGTGACCGGCTGAAGCCGACCGAGATCCCATGAACTCCACTCTTCCTTACGACCCTGATCGATACCGCCGGCTCCGCGAGCTGTTCGACCGCGCCGCCGAGCGGCCGGCAGCGGAGTGGGCGTCGTTCCTCGAACGGGAGTGCCCGGACGACCCCGCCCTCCGGAGCGAGGCCCTACGCCTGCTGGAGAACAGCCGGGAGGCCGGCGCGGAGGGCTTCCTCGAACCCTCCGCGCCGCCGACGGAGGTTTCTACCGTGTCCGTGGCGCATGGGGAACCGAATCCAGGCTCGGCCGAACCGATTCACGTGGGGAAATACCAGATCGTGCGCCGCTTCTCCGAAGTCGGTGGCCAGGCAGCCGCGTACCTGGCCTTCGACCCCGACCTGGAACGCCACGTCGTGCTCAAGCGCTACCACGGGCCGACGGGCGAGGTCGAGGAGGGCCGGACCCTGGCGCGCGTCGGCAGCCCCTACGTCGCCGCGCTGCCACGGCATCGAGCGGATCGGCGGCGAGGCGTACCTGGTCGTCGAGTACGTGCCGGGCCGCAACCTGGCCGAGGTCCGGCGCGACGGGCCGCTGGACCTCGCGCAGGTCGTCCGCATCCTCGCGCAGCTCGCCGAGGGGGTGGCCGCCGTGCACGCCCGCGGCCTGATCCACCGCGATATCAAGCCGGCCAACGTGATCCTCCGCGACGACGGCACCCCCCGGCTGGTCGACTTCGGGCTGGCGGCCCACCTGGGCGGCAGCCGCCTCCGCGAGCGGAGCGGCTCGCCACCCTACATGGCCCCGGAACAGGCCCGGGCCGAGTGGGACCGCATCGACTTCCGCACCGACGTCTTCGGCCTCGGGGGCGTGCTCTACAAGCTCCTGACGGACCATGAGCCCCACGCGGGGTCTACCTTGAATGAGATCCTCGAGCACGCGAAGAAAGCCGACGTCACACCGCCTCGCCGGCTCGACCCGACGATCCCCGCCCCGGTCGAGGCCGTCTGCCTCAAGGCCCTGGCCGCGGCTCCCGAGAACCGCTACACCACCGCCCTGGAGTTCGCCGCGGCCCTGCGGCAGGCGATCGAGCCGACCCCGGTCGTTACACCAACGCCCGCCGGAATCCCCGCCTGGGTGCGCTGGGGCCTGCCTGCGGCGGTCGTTGCCTGCGGGCTCCTGGCGCTGGCGGTCTGGCTCTGGCCGTGGGGTCCGGAGACCGCGACCACCGTCGACCTTACCGGTACCTCCAAACCGGCTGCAGGGCCGCTCCAGGCTGAGATCGCGGTGAAGCAATACAAGGATATGGGCGACGGCCGGCAGGCGCTCCCGATCGGGACGATCTCGGAGACCTCGCTGGCCAGCGACCCCCCGAGGCTCAAGGACATGGTGCGGGTCCAGGTCACGCTCTCGCCCCCGGCATACAGCTACCTGATCGCGTTGAACCCCGACGGCAAGGCTCCAGCTCTGCCTCCCGGTCGGCGGTATCGTCCCCAGCTCGCCGCGCGGCAAGCTGGATTTCCCCGAAGACCCGGCCGAATACTTCGGCCTGACCGACGGCGTGGGCCTCCAGGCGTTCGTGGTGGTGGCCTCCGACCGGCCGTTGCCCGCATACGAGTCGTGGAAGACCCAGGTCCCCGGCGGCCTGGCGTGGACTGCGGTGGATCGCGAGGGCCTCTGGACCTACGACAGTGCGGAACTCTCCGAGGCCAAGCGGGTCCGCGGCAAGCTTCGCGGTGATATCCTCCGTCGCGAGTCGGCCCCCGAGGTCTTGATCGATCTCTGTGACCGCCTGCGACGGTCCCCCGGCGTGACCCTGGTGCGCGCCGTGGCGTTTCCGGTGAAGCCCGATCAAGAAATCATGAAGTAAGGTCCGCTGTGCGGATCACGACTTCCCGGCGGTTTGGCGAGTGGACTGGTGGTTTTCTGGCGATTCCCTGGTCGGCAGCGTGCGGTCTTCACAGCGGTTCCTACACGACTTTCACTCCGAGACGAGGTGAACCATGCGGTGGTCTCCCCCCCGATCGCTCGCGGTCGCCCTGGCGGGTCTCACCCTGGGCGCCCTTCCGTGGACGGCATCTCCCCTGGCTCACGGTCAAGACCCTCCGCCCCCGGCCGCGCCCGCTCCGGACGCCGACCTGGCGAAGCGTGTCGAGGAGCTCGACAGCGCAATCAACCAGCGCCTCGACGCGGGCCAGATCGCCGAGGCCGTCCCTCCCGCCCGGGAGAAGCTCGACCTCCTCGCACGCACCCTGGGCAAGGACCACTGGCAGACCGGCGACGCCCGCCGGGACCTCGAGACCTACCAGCGGCTCGCCGGCCTGCCCCGTGAGGTCCAGGATCGCTACGCGAAGTCGAGGCAAGCGGACGCGCGGGCGAGTCAGCTCTATGCCCGCGGCCAGTATGCCGAGGCCGCGCTCCTCTTCCAGGAAACCCTCACGATCCGTCGAGACATCCTGGGCGAGGACCACCCCGACACCGCCACCAGCTACAACAACCTGGCCGGGACCCTCAGTGCCCAGGGGAAGTACGCCGAGGCCGAGGCGATGCACCGCCGCGCCCTGGCGATCCAGCTCAAGGCCCTGGGCGAGGACCACCCCGACACCGCCACCAGCTACAACAACCTGGCCTAGACCCTCGAGCCCAGGGGAAGTACGCCGAGGCCGAGGCGATGCACCGCCGCGCCCTGGCGATCCAGCTCAAGGCCCTGGGCGAGGACCACCCCGACACCGCCGACAGCTACAACAACCTGGCCGAGACCCTCCGCGCCCAGGGGAAGTACGCCGAGGCCGAGGCGATGCACCGCCGCGCCCTGGCGATCCGCTCAAGGCCCTGGGCGAGGACCACCCCGACACCGCCGCCAGCTACAACAACCTGGCCGTGACCCTCAGTGCCCAGGGGAAGTACGCCGAGGCCGAGGCGATGCACCGCCGCGCCCTGGCGATCCGGCTCAAGGCCCTGGGCGAGGACCACCCCGACACCGCCACCAGCTACAACAACCTGGCCGTGACCCTCAGTGCCCAGGGGAAGTACGCCGAGGCCGAGGCGATGCACCGCCGCGCCCTGGCGATCCAGCTCAAGGCCCTGGGCGAGGACCACCCCGACACCGCCACCAGCTACAACAACCTGGCCGGGACCCTCAGTGCCCAGGGGAAGTACGCCGAGGCCGAGGCGATGCACCGCCGCGCCCTGGCGATCAGGCTCAAGGCCCTGGGCGAGGACCACCCCGACACCGCCACCAGCTACAACAACCTGGCCGGACCCTCGGTGCCCAGGGGAAGTACGCCGAGGCCGAGGCGATGCACCGCCGCGCCCTGGCGATCCGGCTCAAGGCCCTGGGCGAGGACCACCCCGACACCGCCACCAGCTACAACAACCTGGCCGCGACCCTCGGTGCCCAGGGGAAGTACGCCGAGGCCGAGGCGATGCACCGCCGTGCCCTGGCGATCCGCCTCAAGGCCCTGGGCGAGGACCACCCCGACACCGCCACCAGCTACAACAACCTGGCCGCGACCCTCGGTGACCAGGGGAAGTACGCCGAGGCCGAGGCGATGCACCGCCGGGCCCTGGCGATCCACCTCAAGGTCCTGGGCGAGGGCCACCCCGACACCGCCAACAGCTACAACAACCTGGCCTGGTCTCTCGACCGTCAAGGCAAGCACGACGACGCCCTCCGGACCTGGAGCGCGGCCGCGGCGAGTTACGAACAGGCCCGGTTGCGGGGCGCCGAAAGGGCTCGATGCGGCGCTGACGGCAGGCACGTCTCCGCTCCCCTCCTTCGCCCTGGCCCTGGCCCGCGCCGGGCAGCCACGCGACGCCTGGACGCGCTGGGAGCAAGGGCTGGCCCGCGGCCTCGCCGACGAGGTGACCGGGCGCGCCGCGCGGCCGCTCACCGCCGCGGAGCACGACCGGGAGGCCCGCCTGCTCGGCCAGGCCCAGGCCCTCGATGAACGCATCGGCAAGCTCCTGGCCTTGAGGACGCTCTCCCAGGAGCAAGACAAACTCCTCGAGGATCTCAAGCGCCAGGGGAGCGAGCTCCGCCGCCAGGTGCTCGAGCTGGAGCAACAGTTCGAGAGCCAGTACGGCGCCCTCGCAGGCCAGCCCGCCACGCTCGAAGCCGCCCAGAAGGCCCTCCCCGAAGGGACGGCCCTCGATCGGCTGGATCGATCAAGATCCCTATCACTGGGCCTGCCTGCTGCGCCACTCCGGGGACCCCGTCTGGGTCCGGCTCCCCGGCTCCGGCAAGGACGGCGCCTGGACCGAGCAGGAGGAAGGACTGGCGGAACGCCTCCGCGCCGAGCTGAACCCGGAAACCACCAAAGGCAACACCCGCCCGCTGGCCGAGGCGCTGGCGCGGCAGCGGCTCGAACCGCTGAAGGAGCATCTGAAGGGGGTCAACCGGCTGGTCGTCGTGAATTCGCCGGGACTGGCGGGCGTGCCCATCGAGGTGCTGATGGCGGCGCGGCCGGACCCGGCCTGGGCCGGCATCACCGTCGCGTATGCCCCCTCGGCCTCGATGTTCGCGTACCTCGTGGGCAAGCCGACGCCCCGCGACCGCGCCCCCACGCTGCTGGCCCTGGCCGATCCGGCCTATCCCGAGACGAAGAAAGACACCCCCGCGCCACGCCGCCGGATGCGGGGCTCGCCATCGCCCGCGTCGTCCCCAACGGCAACGCCGACCTCAACGGCATCCAAACGGGGGACGTCCTGCTGACCTACGCGGGGACCACGCTGAAGGCAGCACGCCGACCTCAAGACCGTCGCCGCCGACGCGGGGCCGAAGAAGGTGCCGGTGACGGTACTGGCGTGAGGGGATCACCCGCGAGGTCGAGGTCGCGGCCGGTCCGCTCGGCGTCGCAATCGACCCACGCCCGGCCAAGGCGGCGGTGCTGGCCCGTCAGGCCGCCGAGCGGGTGCTGCTGGGGATGCGGGGCGGGTCGCACCAACGCCTGCCCGGCACGCGGCGCGAGGTCGAGGCGGTCGCCCGGCTGTTCCCCGCCGGGGCGGTCACCACCGTGATGGGCGAGCAGGCCTGCGAGTCGACCGTGCAGGACCTCGCCCGCTCGGGACGGATGAAGGCGTTCCGCTACCTGCACTTCGCCACCCACGGCGAGTCGGACCCGCGCCACGCCTATCGCTCGGCGCTGATCCTGGCGCCCGACCCCGACCGCTCCGCCGACCCACTGGCCTTCGACAGCGATGGCACGATCACCGCCGAGCAGATCGCCCGCACCTGGGTGCTGGACGCCGACCTGGTGGTGCTCTCGGCCTGCGAGAGCGGCCTGGGCCGCGCGGCCGGTGGTGAAGGGTATCTCGGCTTCGCCCAGCCGCTGTTCGCCAAGGGAGCCCGCAGCCTGGTGCTGAGCCTGTGGAAGGTCGACGACGACGCCACGGCGCTGCTCATGACGCGGTTCTACCAGAACCTGCTGGGGACGCGTGCGGGCCTGAAGTCGCCGCTGCCCAAGGCCGAGGCGCTGGCGGAGTCCAAGGCGTGGCTGCGGGGCGCGGGGCCCGAGGAAGTCGGCGCGGCCCTGGCGGCGCTCCCCCGCGGCTCGATCGTTCGCCGCGAGGTGGTCGCGCCGAAGCCCGCGGCGCGCCCCTACGAAGACCCCACGTACTGGGCGGGCTTCATCCTGATCGGGTCACCGGACTGAGCGAGCCACGAAGTTGAAGGCCAGCTTTCCTCAGCACCTCCGCTTCGCTTCGCTCGGAATGGTGCGAGCAATCCTCTCATGGACTGAGGTCAGGTTTGACAAGACGGGAGACCCGTGCCTTTAGGCTCTGGCCCTCGCCCATCCGAGTCACTTTCCAGTCTTTCCAGTCGCTGTCATCGGGTATCCGCCAGAGATCCTCGGGCACCGGCTGATTGCACCGGGTCTCGGTCACGCGGTAATCCTTCGTCGATTTGCCGTCCGGGCTGATCACCAGGTAGCGCAGTGTGAGATACGTCGACTGTTCCAGCACGACAAAAGCCTTGGAAAAACTTTCCCGGCCGGTCTTTGTCAATGGGGTAAAGCGAAGCAACCAGCTCTTGGCCTGCTCGTTAGACTGTAGCTCGACATTGTACCGCTCTTTCAGCCACTCGGTGTTCAGTCGCCAGAAGAACGGCAATGCGAGAACTGCGGGGATGCGGCCTCGATCCTCCGGCGCGATCGGCCAGACGAAGTGCTCTTTCAGTTCCGGATGGAAATTGTGTACCGCGTCATCTGTGTAGATGATCCGATCCGTGGAGCGTTTCTGATTCGCCCCAATGAGATCCTTATCGGAGACCTTCCCCGCTCTGCTGACAACTTCGATGAACGCTCGCCCTCCTTTTGTGAGGACAACCCGCCCGGTCAGAGAATCGTCTTCCCCCCAGGTTGGGTTACGCGCTCGGCCAGTGAACCGAACGTCCAGGCTCGTGTAAGCGGCCGAACGTCGCCGCCACTCTTCGAGGACGCGATCGAGCCGGGAGTCAGCCCCTGATTGAATGGGAGAGTCCGGGGCGAATTCGCCTTCGACGTCGGGAACGCCTCCTTTCGGGACCGCTTCCCGGCGCGTTTCGGCCCGCCTCGCCGACTGCGCGGCGAAGCAGTTCATCTCGACGTCGTAGGTAGTTGGTATCCAGCGATCGGAGCGCGTCCTGCAATCCCTTGCGACGTGCTTCGATGAGCGCATTCAGTTGCTGGATCGTCCGGTCGACCCCCTCTTTGTCGTTCTTGTTGAGTTGCCCCTCGGCGTCTCGGATCAGGTCATCGATCTCCTTTTCGACGACCATGCGCGACGATATAGAGGAATGACAAATTGTTGCGATCCAGGAGACGGTAGATCGAATTCGGGGCGGCGTACAGCCCTTGATCGCCTTTCGGCTCCGCGAAGTTGCATACGCCGACGAGATACCCGTCGCTAGTGAACAACCCTCCGCCCGTTCGCCCTTGTTTGGGCGCGGTTTGGCATTCGATCGCCTCATAGTCGCGCCTGCCGGACAAACCGCGGAACCGTGGATTGGTGATGATGGTATTCCAGGCGGTGGGGTCTCGCCCCTCAGAACAGCCGAGCGTCAGCATCTTCATCCCGATGGTCGGCGCCCACTGCGTCGGGACGATCTTCGAAGTCGACAATCGATGACCCGGTCTGATTCGGACCAGGCTGACGTCGCGCTGGAAATCGGAGTCGACAAGTTCGCCGTCGACCGTTTGGACATACTCGGCCGGTGCCGGCCTCGATCCTTCCAGCATACGGTCGAAAAGGTCGACCTTGATGCTGTAAGGGAATTCTCCGGCGGGCGCCGGTTTCTCGAGCGTGAACTGGTGCGCCGAGGTCAGGATGAGCGACTCGTCGATCGTGCTGCGAATGATCGTCCCAGAATTGAAGCCGACACTTGACTCTTTGAGGATCTTGATCCGGACCACCACCTCCCAGGACCCGGGGGGTGGAGCATCGAAGTCGATCGGCCAAAGACGAGACGTCGCGGGGGAAGTGGCAGGGTTCGGGGTTTGCGTTGTCGACTCCGCGCTATCCCTCTGCGACGGCTCCGCTCGGCTGGCGACTTGCCCGGCGTCGCTCGAGCTCGATTCGCTACGCATCGCCGATGCGAAGAACACGCTGCATCCGACGACAACGACTGCGGCGGCCAGCTTCAGCTTGGACAGGAACATCATCGTGAGCACTCCTTTTGTAAGGGCAAGAACCGCGGACGGTATCACATCGGTCGCCGCGTATCCCGCGGCGAACTGCGCCGCCATCCGAGACGTCGCATCGATCGAGACCGTCGAGATAACGGCTCGCGCCGATTTGGCGGTGAGGACCCCGGTGCCGGCGACGGCAGCGGGGACGACCCCGCGACGGATCATCCGGCCACGCAGGTGTTCTCGGCCCCGCGCCAGCCGGCTCTTGATCGTCCCGACCGGCCGGCCTAACATGCGAGCCGCCTCTTCATAGGTCGCCCTTCCAGGTCGCACAGGACGACCGGGGCACGGTACCGATCCGGCAGTCGCGCGATTTCGTCGTGGATGATTTGACCGACATCATCGCGAGCCTCATCGGATACGAGGGTCGGCGTCATGCCGGCCGCCTTGGACTCATGGACCCGTCGTCGAGCCGCGGCCGCCCTCGAGGTGCGCGCGACACGATAGGCCACCCCATGCAACCAGGGTCCCAACGAGTTCGCCACCTGGAGCGAGCCGGCCTTGCGTGCGAGGATCAGGAAGGTTGCCTGAAACGCATCCTGGGCGTCATGATGGTTGTGAAGCACGCCTCGGCAGACGCGCAGCACCATCGGACCGTGTCGCCGGACCAATGCCGCGAATGCGGCCTCGGCGGCCGGACCGCGCCGCGCCATGAACCGATCGACGAGCTCCCGATCGGTCAGCCCGGCGACAGTTCCGACATTGAAAGCAAGATCGATGTGCCGAAGGATCGTGCCGTGTTGCCCGGGCATCGCCAATTCAACCTCCTTGAACCGAGCCGTACTCACTACAGTGTAATGTCTGCGGAGGCCCGATTGTTCCAAACTCTTTGGATTTCCAGCTCAACCAGCCTTATTAACCCCCGGCCCCTGGTGAAAGGGAAGCCTCATCAGGCCAAAACGTCACAGACGGCCTCTCTTTCGAATGCTAATACTCTATGAGTGACGCGGACCGCTCTCGATAGGGTCCGGAATGGTGGGAGACGTCGCGGTCGTTCCGCGGCCCGGGATATGGCCACGCGAGGTTCGGAGGCACATCTCATGTCCAGAGGAGAAGATCTCGCCGCGGATCCGGTGGCCTCTTTCCCCGTCATGCTCGCTCTCCCCACGCCCCCGTCCGGGTATCTCGAAGACGCCGCCACTGCGATCAAGCACGAATACCGGATTTCCGTCCGTCAGAAGCGACTGCGGTGTCTTGAATGGGAACGCGTGACGGAACGCGAGGATGGGTCGATCTACGCGCTAAAGGTCGGCCGCTCGGTGGAGTTTGACTGGACCTGGGAGGGGGCCATCGCCTATCGGCCGGGTGCCTCGATCGACGACTCGTCCGATGGCGTTTACGCGGAGGATCCTGAAGACGAGACGATGTACTGGTGCGGCGAAGTTGTCGAGGTAGACGAGACCGGCGGACGCATCTTCGTTTCGATCGTGGACCCCGACCAGAAGCCAACGACCGGTACATTTTACGTCCGCCCGTTCGAGTTCCTCGAACTGCTCAACAAAGTCTATAACGGTAGCCTTCTCGCTGATATCCGCAAGATCTTGCTCCCTCGACTCGGCGCGACCCAGGGAAGCGTCTACCCCCGCCTCGACGGTCCAATCGGCGTGGGAATCCCTTCGCTCCAGCCGATGTGGGACCACGCCTGGGGCATCCTCTGGGGACCGCCCGGCACCGGCAAAACCTACAGCATCGGCCAGCAAGTGGCAAGCGTCCTTGACGATCCCTCCGAGCGCATCCTGGTCGTTTCCACGACGAACAAGGCCGTTGACGGAGTCGCGATCCAGGTCGGCAAGGCGTATCGCGAGCGGGATCGCTTCGCTTGCGTTGAAGGCCGAGTCCTGCGAGTTGGCAAAGGCGTGAACCTCAAGCGCTTTCGCGCGGCCGGTCTCGACGACTTGATTCGCGGGGCCGAAGCCGACTTGCTCGATAAGGTCGCCGAGCTGAAGGAGCAGCGAGACGCCGCGAAAACCTCGGAAACCCGAGCGATTCTTCTCGCCGAGATCAAAGAGACGCTCAAGCGGATCAAGGACGTTTCCCGTCACGCCTTCATGGCCGCGGACGTACACGCCGTCGTCGCGACCGCGTTTCGCGCCTCAACGATGCTTTGGTATCCCGAGTACCGGGAGATGATCGAGCAAGGCCAGGCACCGTTCACGACGATCATCATCGACGAGGCCGGACTGGTCTCGCGTGCGGCTACCGCCGTTCTCTCCCTACTCGCCTCACGTCGTGTGATCCTCGCGGGAGATCCGAAGCAGTTGGCCCCGATCAGCCGGATGTCGCGCGTCCTCCCCACCGCGCAGGCTCGCTGGCTCGCCAGCAGCGGCTTGAGCCATCTCCACGACGTCCATCAGCACGACGAAGGGATGCACCTGCTCAAGACCCAGTACCGCATGCACCCGGAAATCAGCGAGGTTGTCTCGCGCTACCAGTACAGCGGCCAGCTTCGGACGGCCGACGAGGTGAAAAATCGCCCGTTCGACCCGCCTCAGCTTCTCAAAGACTTGCCCCGAGCGATCTGGTATGTCCTTGACGACGACAAAGGGGATCTCCCCTCGATCCGCGCCGAGCGCGGGCCGGGCAAACGAAGCTGGGTCCGCCGCAAGACACTCGACATTCTCGAAAAGCTATTAAAGGATCCACAAGTTGAGAAATCCCAAGGGCTCTTCATCTCACCGTTCGTGGCCCAGGCGAAAAGCATTGCGGCCTACTTCGCGGAGCACGGTTACGCTTCCTGGACGGCGTCGACCGTTCACAGCCAGCAAGGCGCCGAATCCGATATCGTGATCTTCGACACGGTGAACGCCAGCAGTACGAGCTGGCCCATTCACGAGTGGCTTCGCCTCGTCAACGTCGCCTTGAGCCGCGCACGCGAGCACGTCATCCTGATCGCGAGCCGTTCTGAGATGCAGTCCCCCTTTCTGAAGCCGCTGCTGCGGTCGCTCAGACCCGTCGTGCTCAACCGCGTCGGGTCGGCCTGGAGGTGGTCTGAGGTCTCAGCCAGCGCGGAATATCAACCTCCGGACTCCGTCACCTCGAACCTCGACCTCCTCGGAATCCAGATCTCCCAGCGCAAGGCGTTGCGTCCGGTCCTCAGTTACGACCAGCAGCGTCTCTGCGGCTTCGAGATGGACGGCAAGCCGCGCCTGGTCCGCGGCGTGGCCGGAAGCGGCAAGACGGTCGTCTTGGGACACTGGCTGAGAAAGACCCTGGACCGCATCGACCACAACTTGACCGCCAAAGTTTGGGCCGTATACGCCAACCGTTCGCTTCGACAACTGCTCGAAGAGACCATCGAATCAGCGTGGAACGAAGATAAGGGCGACCAACCTTTCCCGTGGCATCGCGTCGAATTGTGGCACGTTCGAGACCTGCTCGACCTCCTCCTTCGAGAGGTCGGAAAGAGCATGAGCCAGTTTGGCTTCGAATACGATCAAGCCTCCGAAGCCTACTTAATCGCGAAAAATGATCAAAAGATCATGCCTAGGTGCCACGCCCTCTTTGCGGACGAAGGTCAAGATCTCGGGCCGAGCACGCTCAAGCTCCTGACGGCACTCGTCGATCACGGTGACCCCGAACTGCCGAACTGCCGGTCGGTCAACATCTTCTACGATAACGCTCAGAACATCTACAGCCGAAGCATGCCGAAATGGTCGGAGATGGGCTTGGACATGCGCGGTCGAAGCACGATCATGAAAGAGAGCTTCCGCGCGACCAAGCCAGTTACCGAGTTCGCCTTCAACCTCTTGCATCGACTCTGCCCCGAGGAGGCGAAAAACGCCGATCACAAGGAGTTAGTCGAGCTGGGGTTGGTCCATGCGGGGAAGCGAGAGGGGCGTCCTTGGTGGGACATCCTCTTCACGCACATCGACGGGCCATCGCCAATCTTCAAGAAGTTCCCGAACAAGGAGGCCGAGTTCGACGCCATTGGAAAACAGCTTGTCCACTGGATCAAGGATGAAGGGGTGAAGCCTTCGGAAATCTGCATTCTCTACATGCAAGATTATCCGAAATACAAGCTGGAAAACCAGGTGAAGCCGATGCTCGCCCGTATCGGTGTCGATCTCCAGGTGCTGAAAGGGCAAGCGAGACCACCCGACGAACGGACTGTGATCGCCACGACGCCGCATTCTTTCAAGGGATACGACTCGGAGGTTGTCCTCATCCCGTCGGTCGAGTTCTTCGAGTCCAGGGGCAAGCCCCTGGCCCGGGTGCTTTACGTGGCGATGACGCGAGCGCGTTCCTTGCTCGCCATCTACGGCAACGGCGTCCAAGAAGGAAGGCCAGCGGGAAATCGTCGAAGCGCTCGACGAATGCCTGGACGCTCTCGAAGCCCGCCCGCCGGTCGAAGCCGCGAGCGCCGAGTCGGACGAGCACGAAGACATTCTCTTGGCGGTCGGTATCGAATTCAAGAAGTGGCTCGATGAGATCAAGAGGAGCCACCGGCTGATCCAGGAGCCAATGCTGGCGAGCGATCGGCACGATCCTCTGCGAACCCTCTGTTCTGGTACGAGTCGGATGGTCGTCGTTATGTATGTTTCCCGAAAGGAAAGCCAAGCCAGCGGATCAAGAACGCGCTGGAAGACGCCAGGGTCGACGATCCTCGAACCCCAAAAGGACTGAGTTCTTCGACAGGAACATTCAGGCGTCACACGTAAGTCCAATGCCTGCAAGGCTGTGACGCCGTGACGGCGTTTTTGGCCCCGCACACCATTTGTGCGCGCTCGTTCTCCGCAATCGTACCCAGGGTCGGGGCGTTCACCCTACCTTAACGTCGATGCTTGGTCGCAGCGAATTTTCAGAGTAACCCACGTTCGGGTATGATCAAGAGCGTCGGCAATAACGATTAGTCCAAGCATAACGGTTTTCGGGTTCAACCTTCATGAGCGGACCGACCGAGATGTCGCAGAACCAGGCCCAGGCGGACTCTTCCGAGCGGTGGCAGCCTCTCGATGCGATCTTTGCGCCGAGGGCGGTCGCGGTGATCGGGGCGACTGAGAAGGCCGGCAGCGTGGGACGAGCCATCATCTGGAACCTGATCAGCAACCCGTTCGGGGGAACCGTCTATCCGGTCAACCCCAAACGGCCCAACGTGCTGGGGATCCGGACGTATCCCACGATCAAGGCCGTGCCCGAGCCGGTCGACCTGGCGGTGGTGGTGACGCCCGCGCCGACGGTGCCCCAGGTGATCGGCGAATGCGTCGAGGCTGGGGTCAAGGGGGCGATCATCATCTCGGCCGGGTTCAAGGAAGTTGGACCGGAAGGGGCCGAGCTCGAGCGGAGCGTGCTGGAGCAAGCCCACCGCGGCCGGATGCGGCTGATCGGGCCCAACTGCCTCGGAGTGATGCAACCCCGTAGCGGACTCAACGCCACGTTCGCCGCCCAGATGGCCCGGCCGGGGTCCGTCGGCTTCTTGAGCCAAAGCGGCGCTCTTTGCACCGCCATCCTCGACTGGAGCCTGCGCGTAAACGTCGGCTTCAGCTCGTTCGTCTCGATCGGCTCGATGCTCGATGTCGGCTGGGGCGACCTGATCAATTACCTCGGAGACGACCCCTACACCAAGTGCATCGTGATTTACATGGAATCGATCGGCGATGCGCGGTCGTTCCTGTCAGCGTCGCGTGAGGTGGCGCTGACCAAGCCGATTATCGTGATCAAAGCCGGGCGGACCGAGGCGGCGGCGAAAGCCGCGACATCACATACCGGCTCGTTGGCCGGCAGCGACGAAGTGCTCGACGCCGCGTTTCGCCGCGTCGGTGTCCTGCGGGTCGACTCGATCTCTCAAGTCTTCGATATGGCCGATGTGCTGGCCAAACAGCCCAGGCCCCGCGGACCCAAGTTGGCGATCGTCACCAACGCCGGCGGACCCGGTGTCCTGGCCACCGACGCCCTGATCGAAAATGGAGGCGAGCTTGCCCAGCTCTCCTCAGCAACGATCGAAACCCTGGGGACCTTCCTGCCAGTCGCCTGGAGCCATAACAACCCGATCGACATCCTGGGCGATGCGGACGCCCCGCGCTATGCCCGAGCGCTGGAGGTGGCGTCCCAGGACCCCAACATCGACGGACTCCTGGTGATCCTCACTCCTCAAGCCATGAGCGACCCGACGGCGACCGCCCAGGCCTTGCAAAAGTACGCCAAGATCCCCGGCAAGCCGGTCCTCGCCAGTTGGATGGGAGGCGCGGCCGTCGAGACCGGCGAGCAGGTCCTCGACCATGCGGGTATCCCCACGTTCGCATATCCCGACACGGCCGCACAGATTTTCACCGCCATGTGGCGGTCTTCCTACAACCTCCAGGCCCTGTATGAGACCCCGACGTTGCCATCCGGTGATGAAACGGCCGAGATCGCACACGAGCGGGCCGAGGCGATCATCACCACCGCTCGAAACGAGAATCGGACCGTGCTCACCGAGGCCGAATCGAAACAGCTCCTGGCAGCCTACGGAATTCCAACCGTGGAAACGCGCGTCGCCGTGACCGAGGATGAGGCCGTCGCTGCCGCGGTTTCGATCGGCCTACCGGTCGTGCTCAAGCTCCATTCCAAGACGATCACCCACAAGACCGACGTCGGCGGCGTGCAGCTCAACCTGACCGACGAAGAAGCGGTCCGCGCGCCTATCGCGCGATCGCGTCCGCGGTCGCCGACCACGGTGGCCCGCAGCATTTCCTGGGGGTGAGTGTCCAGCCCATGGTCAAGCTCGATGGCTACGAGCTGATCATCGGCAGCAGCCTCGACCCACAACTCGGTCCGGTGCTCCTGTTCGGCACGGGGGGCCAGCTCGTTGAGATCTTCAAGGACCGTGCACTCGGACTGCCACCGCTCAATACCACCCTGGCCCGCCGGATGATGGAGCAAACCAAAATCCTGACGGCCCTTCGAGGCGTGCGCGGCCGCCCCCCGGTGAACCTGGCCGCGCTCGAGCAGCTTTTGGTCCGCTTCAGCGTTCTGGTCGTCGAACAACGATGGATCAAGGAGATCGATATCAACCCATTACTGGCTTCCCCCGATCGCCTGCTGGCGCTGGACGCGCGGGTGATCATACACGAGTCCAACGTGAGCGACACGGAAATCCCCAGGCCGGCCATCCGTCCGTACCCCAGCCAGTACATCACCGCCTGGACCGCCAAGAACGGTTCCAAGCTCTTGCTCCGGCCCATCCGTCCCGAGGACGAGCCCTTGCTGGTGAAGTTCCACGGCACGCTCTCCGAGCGTTCCGTCTCGCGGCGATACTTCCATGCGATCGCGCTCGAGCGCGCGGGTCGCTCACGAGCGTCTGACCCGGATCTGCTTCATCGACTACGATCGCGAAATGGCCCTGGTAGCCAGCCGTCAAGATCCCACGACCGACGAACCGGAAATCCTCGGCGTCGGCCGGTTGAGCAAGATCCGCGAAACCAACGAGGCCGAGTTCGCACTCTTGATCGCCGATAAATTTCAAAGGCAGGGACTCGGCACCGCGCTGCTCGACCGCCTGCTCCAGGTCGGTCGCGACGAGAAGATCGCCCGGATCACCGGCGACATCCTCCCCGAGAACTTCGAGATGCAGCGCCTCTGCGAAAAACTGGGCTTTCGGCTGACTCGCCCGCCCGGCGAGCCGGTGGTCAAGGCGATGATCGACCTTTGAAAAAAGCAGTTCAGGCTTTCCGGCCTGACGTGGCCAAAGTCAGGCCGGAAAGCCTGATCTACGTGCTCCGCGCGTCGTGTTGGGGGTAAAGCCGTGAACCTGTCGACTGTGATCCGAAGCGAGCGATTTCAGTTCGACGACCTGCGCGCGGTCTTTGCCAAGGCCAACGAGGAGAAGTCGGGCGACCAGCTTGCCGGGCTGGCCGCGCGGAACGAGCGCGAGCGCGTCGCCGCCAAGGTGGTCCTGGCCGATTTGACACTGGGAGAGATCGTTGAGCATCCCTTGATCGATCCCGATGCCGACGAGGTGAGCCGGCTCATCCTGGATTCACTCGACCTCAACGCTTTCTCCGCATTCCGCAGGCTGACGGTGGGCGAATTCCGCGAATGGATTCTCGACGACGCCACGACCGAGGAGGAGCTGACGGCGATCCGTCCCGGCTTGATCCCGGAACTGGCGGCGGCGGCCGCCAAGCTGATGAGCAACAAGGACCTGGTGCTGGCCGCGAGCAAGATCCGCGTAGTGACTCGCTGCCGAGACACGATGGGCCAGCGAGGCGTGTTGGGCATCCGCGTCCAGCCCAACCATCCCAGCGACGACCTCGGAGGGATCCTGCTCTCGGCCGCCGACGGCTTGCTCTTCGGCTGCGGCGACGCGGTGCTCGGGGTCAACCCGGCCGCCGAGTCGGTCGAGGTCGCCTCGGGCATCCTCCGTGCTCTCGATCGCCTGATCGAGCGCGCTGGCGATCCCCACGCAGGCCTGTTGCCTGGCGCATATCACGACCCAACTTGGCTGCATCGACCGTGGCGCGCCCGTCGACCTGTTATTTCAATCGATCGCCGGCACCGAGGCGGCCAACGCGAGCTTCGGAATCAACCTGGCGCTGTTGCGCGAGGGGCAAGAGCGCGTGCTCGACCAGCACCGCGGGCGCGACGTGGCCTGGGTCGGCGACCAGGCGATGTACTTCGAGACAGGGCAGGGGAGTGCCTTGTCGGCCGGCGCCCATCAGGGCGTCGACCAGCTCACTCTTGAAGCCCGGGCTTACGGCGTGGCTCGGGCGTTCGACCCGTTCCTGGTCAACAGCGTCGTCGGATTCATCGGACCCGAGTACCTATTCGACGAGCGGCAGATCATCCGCGCCGGGCTGGAAGACCATTTCATGGGCAAGCTGCTGGGCCTGCCGATGGGAGTCGACGTCTGCTACACCAACCACGCGGCGGCCGATCAGAACTCGGCCGACAACCTGCTGTTGCTCCTGGCGGCGGCCGGTTGCAATTACTTCATGGGAGTACCCTGTGCTGACGACGTGATGCTCAACTACCAATCGACCAGCTTCCACGATGCGCTGGCCGTGCGCCGGCTCTTCGGCCTGCGCCCGGCGCCGGAGTTCGCCACGTGGCTGGAGGAGCGCGACCTGCCAGCAGGTACGGCCGCGCTCTGACGAAGACAGTCCCGCTCGCCAGCGAATGCTTCAGCACTTGGGCCCGGTTCTGGAACAAGCGGAGAGATTCGCCTGATGAGCGACGCGACCCAGCCGCTTTCTGATGGCGAAATCATCGACGAAGACCTCAAGCGACTACATGCGCTGGGCTATGCCCAGGAGTTGGCTCGACGGCTGGGAGGATTCTCGAACTTCGCGTTGTCGCTGTCGATCATCTGCATCCTGGCCGGTGGGGTGACGTCGTTCCACCTGGGCCTGTGCAGCGTGGGAGGAGCGTCCATCGGGCTGGGATGGCCGCTGGTGGTCTTGCTCGCGCTGGCGGTCGCGGCGACGATGGGTCAGCTCGCCTCGACGTTCCCGACCGCTGGTGGCTTGTACCACTGGGCGGCGATCCTGGGGGGTCGCGGCTGGGGCTGGGCCACCGCTTGGTTCAACCTGGCGGGGCTGATCACGGTGCTGGCGGCCATCAACGTCGGCACATATCGCTTTGCTTTGGGGGCACTGAGCTCCGGTCCGCTGTCGCCGGCCCTCGACCTGGCGGCACAGGTAATCGGCGTTGTTCTGATCACCGGCTCGCAGGCGGCCATCAACCACATGGGTATTGGCGTGACGGCCCGGCTGACCGACTTCAGCGGGTACTGGATTCTCGTGGTCGCCACGGCTCTGACAGTCTGCTTGTTGGCTTTTGCCCCGAGTCTGGAGCCGTCGCGGCTGGTGACCTTCGAGAACTTCAGCGGCACGGCGGGCGGGAGCGTCTGGCCGGCAACCGAAGGCTTGGTTCTCCTCTTTGCCCTGGGGGCGCTGTTGCCCGCCTACACGATTACTGGCTTCGACGCCTCGGCCCACGCCGCCGAGGAGACCATCGGCGCGTCGAAGAGCGTGCCCCGGGGTATCGTTCGCTCGGTCCTGGTCTCGGGCGTGGTGGGCTGGATCTTGCTCGTCGCGATGGTCCTGGCCGCTCCCAGCCTGCCGGAAGCAGCCGCTCGGGGTGAAGGGGCGTTTCTGTCGATCATGGATGGCGTGCTCCCTCGGCCGCTGGCCGTGGCGTTCATCGCCGGGATCGTTCTGGCCCAGTACCTGTGCGGATTGGCCACGGTCACGTCAGCCTCGCGAATGGCGTTCGCTTTCGCCCGCGACGGCGGCCTCCCCTACTCGGCAGCCGTGCGATGGGTATGCCCCAGGCGGAGGTCGCCGGCCGTCGCCATCTGGATGGTCACGACAGCAGCCGTCCTGTTTACTCTGTACACTCCGGCCTATGCGACGATTACTGCTGTATGTACGATATTCCTTTACATCTCGTATGTGTTGCCAACGGCCCTGGGCGCCGGGCGTACGGGCGGACCTGGACAGCGATGGGCCCCTGGAACCTCGGATCTTGGTACCGACCATTGGCCGTGCTGAGTGTCGCCGGCTGTGCCGGCATGATCGTCATCGGCATGCAACCCCCCAACGAACGATCCGCCTGGGTCGTCGGAGGGGCCGCGGTGGTCCTGTTGCTGGCATGGTTCGGCGGGATGCGCCACCGATTCGCCGGCCCGCCCCGGGCGATACTTGGCGGGACGCAGCGGGATGCTTGATCGACGGTCCAACGTCATTGGTGACGGGCCGTTCGAAGCTTTTCGGCGATTCCGGAGTCGCGGGAGATCGCCCTGGCGATTCCCGACTCGAAGATGTCGCGGCTGCCGACGATGACCACGCTCGACCGGCTGCGGGTCAGAGCGGTGTAGAGAATCTCACGTGTATTGATCGGAATGTCAAGATCGGGCAGGAAGAGTGCCACGCAGTCGAATTCCGAGCCCTGGGCCTTGTGGACGGTCATGGCGTATGAGTGGAGCAAGTTGGACCTGAGCGATTGGAGGTGGAACGCCGCGAAACCCTCTCGCTTGTGGGAAGACGGCCATCGTTTGCGGGCGGCCTCCGTCCGAAACGTCAAGGATCAGCCCCTGATCGCCGTTGAAAAGCATCCGATTGTAGTCGTTGACCTGCATCATGACCGGCTCGCCCGGGATGAGCGTGTCGTCATCGTCGCGACGAAAGCCCAGTTGATCCCGCTTCCGTCGATCGCTGTCGCGGTGGTCCAAGGCGCGCTGGTGGAGAGCCGCGTTGATGCCGTCGGCCCCACTCGTCGATAAGACGCGGGTGATACAAAGAATGCGGAACCGTGCCCAGTGCGCGAACAGCGTCGCGGAGTCGATTCTGATCGTCCTCGCCGAAATCACCCCCGACGATCGTATACGCGTGATTAACCAGCTCATCAACATTTGAGAGAGACCTGAGCTTCTTGTCGTGCCAGTGGCCCAAGAACTCGTCGACAACGTTCGATCCGTCAAGGGGCGAGAGAAACTCGACACCGTGGAACTCGACGTCGGAAACCTTGGAGCGATCGATGATGACATTCTCACTGGTCCTACTCGGCGCGAAGGTGGGAGTGTGTCCGGCGTCGATCGCCTGTGCGACGGTGAAGATATTCCGGCCGTCCTCATCATCGCGACGCATCCGATAGCTATGGATCAAAGGGACAGCCCGGGGACCGAGCGGCGAGTTTTGACCGTCACCGCCCGCGCCCTCGCCAAGCAAGTCGCGCAGCACCGCGCCGGCCTCGACGGAGGGAAGTTGATGAGCATCGCCCAGCAGGATAAACCGAGAGTCGTCGCGGAGCGACCGCACGAGCCGTTCCATCATGGCCAGGTCGATCATCGAGCCCTCGTCGACAATGACCACACGCTCGGCCAGACGGTTGTTCTCATGGTGCACGAAACGGCCGGAACCTGGCGAGTAGCCGAGCAAGCGGTGGAGCGTGCGCGGCTCGGCCAGGTGGACCAGGTCGAGATCCTCCGGCGACGGGTCCGCGATCCCCTGCCGGCCCGCCTGGATCGCCTCGCCCATGCGGTTGGCGGCCTTACCGGTCGGCGCCGCCAGCGCGAACTCTTCACAGGACACACCCAGCCGTCGCAACACACGAAGGATCGACAGGACGATCGTCGTCTTGCCCGTGCCGGGTCCGCCGGAGACGATCGTGATCGGA
This sequence comes from uncultured Planctomycetota bacterium, assembly GCA_963720335.1. Lineage (GTDB taxonomy): Bacteria > Planctomycetota > Planctomycetia > Isosphaerales > Isosphaeraceae > CAVRFS01. Next base: position 125,977 of record CAVRFS010000059.1, read on the forward strand.
TATCGCACCGCCGCGCGCACGGCCGCCATCTGTTCGGTCGCCAGCGAGACCGGACTGCCGTCGCGGTGCACGGACCGTGCGAGCACGTCGCGCAGGGCGTCCTCGGATTCCTCAGGAGACCAGGCCGGGATGGCGGCGTCGAGCCGTCGCCGGAGGGCTTCGACAAATCGGTCTTCCAGGTGCCGCATCTTCTGAAGGTAGAGGTATTCGCCGTCGACGACCAAGGGCTTGAACTCACCCGCCGTGCCGATGATCGTGCTGGCCCGGCCCGCGTCGATCATGGTCTCGATCCGCTCGACCGCTTGCTGGGGGCTGGGTCCATCGGATCCGAGCAACCCTCTGAGCCAGCTTGTGGCGGAGCGCCCGCCCCTCGGAGCTTCGGAAGGCAATCCGGGTGCTACCTTGCCCCTCCTGGATCAGGGCCGTCAGGATGAGCAGGATCAGAGCTTGCCGGTCGTCGGCTTCCAGCCCCGGTTGCCAGCGGGACAGCTCCCAAGCCAAGAAGGCCACCTCCTCGTCCAAGTTGTAGAGCGTCTTGAGCTGCTCGCGGATATGCCCAAGCCACCTCAGCAGTTCGACCTCGCCCACGGGTTGCTCCGAGACTCCGAATGCCCTCCGCGCGGTACCCAGCGGCGACAGCTCGATCGAGCCTTTCATGGGCGTCCTCCCCGACTGCGAGCGTCGAATCGCTTGACCTCGTCTTCGTACCCCAGGATGTCTGCCCAGCTCGGCCGCTTGAAATACACACCAGGCGGCTTGGTGTTCTCTCCCCGCAGACTACGCAGGAACACATAAAACAGGCCACCGAACGAGCGGTCGTACACCGCTTCCGACTGAATCGCCAGCGCCTTGACCAAGGCCAGCGAGTACAGCTTGGCCTGGAGCTCATAGTGAGTGTCAACGTGTTTGTCGATCGTCTCCGGCTCGTACGAGGGAAGGAGGTCACTCTTCCAGTCAGCGAAGTAGACGAGACCTTTATGCTCGACGACGAGATCCACGTACCCTTTGATAAAACCGCGTTCGATGACCAGTTTGCCTGGCTTGAGCGCCGAGAGCGGCGGGTGGCCGTCGTCTGGAAACGGGAACAGGAATTCCATCTCGCGCAGAAAGTTCTCGCAATGACACAGTCCCGGGATCGAGGATGTCTTGATCGAGCGGAATCTCGTCGGTGAGGGCATGGTAGACCATGGTCTCGGCCTCGCGGCGATACTTCATGTCGATCCCGTTACGGTTCATGGCCGCGGTGACGACGTCATCGATTTCCTTGCATTGCCGCCAATCCTCGAATCTCGGCGTCTGGATCAACGAGTCGAAGGGGATGAACTCCAAGATCTCGTGCAGCATCGTTCCGGACGCAGTCCCGCCAGGCAGCTCGCCCTCGGCCGGCGTGACGGCCAGGGTCGCGCGGCCGGGGTCGCGGCGAAACTCAGCGCGCTCCAACGGATCGATCTCCTCGCTCCAGGCACGCTTCATCCGCGAATAGGACGAGACCTCATACCCGGCGTGCTGTCGCCGGAGATCGGCGAAGTCCCACGAGCGTTGGCGATCCTCCAGGAGCGATTGCGGCGCCTGCCACGAGCCAAGGTCGCGTCCAGGCCGAGCCGGGTCGTCCGCTTCATCGCCAATCGGGCGATCCCGAAATGGGACGACTTTGAACAGATGCTCGTTTGCTGTTCCTATCAGCTCATTTTCCACCACGAGCAGCCGCTCGTTGACGTGACGATAGCCGCCGTCCCACCGATTGCTCCAGGATTCGGCCGGGATCAGCGGCAAGTACAGCCGCGCCTTGGCGCGAGTGAGGGCCACATAGTAGAGCCGCTGTTCCTCCCGCTCGCGCTCCTCCTTCGCCGCGATCTTGGCATGCTCGTCGTCGCCGACATACAAGACTCGCCGCTGGTCTTCGTGATACTCATGAAGCCCGTCAGAGCGAAACCGAGTGAAACCGCCGTAGACAAAAACGACGGCCGCTTCCAGGCCCTTGCTCTTGTGGATCGTCATGATCTGGACGGCTTCGCGGTCGCTGTCGAGGCGCTGAACGTTGCCGTCCTCACCGGGGGGCTTGCGAGTTTCCTGGATATAAGCATTGAGCGTTGTGACGAGATCGGCCAGCGTGCAGCCGGCGGCCCGGGCGTCTTCGAGCAGGATCTCGAAGAGGTGCAGGTAATTCGTGACGGCCCGCTCATCGTCCTTGAGGAACAGCTCGCGGCGAATGACGCCGCTGTCGTCCAGGATTCTGGCGAACAGGGTTTCGAAGCGACGACGGCCGGCCAGCTCTTTCCAATCGGTCAGCCGTTTGACAAGCGGGTGCGAATCCGGCGGATCGACGAGATCGGGCAGCGCCGCCAGCGGGACGGCGAAGAACGGCGTGATCCAGGCGCGACCCCGCCGCCCGGGATCACCCGGGGCGTCGATCGCCGCCAGCAGGTCGCGGACATCGCGGGCCTCGTCGGTCTGGAACAACCCATCCTGCTTGTAGAACGAAAACGGCACTCCCGCCTCGCGGAGCGCCAGCGAGACTTCCTGGGCCTCCTTGTTCTTGGCCGTAAGTATGAAGACGTCACCAGGCTTGATTCGCTCTGCCTGGCCCTTCGGACCGAACTTCAGTCCTCGCTCCTCCGAAAGCAGGTTACGAGCCTCGCGCGCGATCTGCCGGGCTAACCCCCGGCGCAGCTCGGCGAGGCTGAGTTTGTCACTCTTCGGCTCGATCTTCAGCAAATGGATTGGGACCGACGGAGAGCCGTCCGCCTCTTCGGCGACCAGATCTTTGCCGGCCTCGACCGGTTCGTCATACTGGATCTTCCCCGTCGAAGAACGGCGGCGTCGCGGACTGGTCGAAAATGCGGTTGTAGGCCGTGATCAAGTCAGCGGTCGAGCGAAAGTTGTGGGTCAGCGGCACGCGCGGACTACCGGCCTCCTCCACCAGATCGCGGGCGTTGATGTATGTAAAAACGTCGGCCCCACGGAACCCATAGATCGCCTGCTTGGGGTCGCCGATCAGATAGGCGAGGTGCCGGCCTCCGCTCTTGACAAACACCTTGTGAAAGAAGAACCATTGAAGTTCATCAGTATCCTGGAACTCGTCGATCAGAGCGAAGCGGTAACGCTTTCGCATCGCCCGGACCAGCTCCTCACCACGCGGACCGTTGAGTGCATGGGCGACGCCCGTGATCAGGTCGTCGAAATCGAACTGGCCGGTCGCGGCCTTGTGACGCTCCAGGACCTCGCGGACAATCGGCAAGCTGGTCTGAACGATCGCGGCCTCGAGCGAGACCAGCACCGGTTGCAGGCGTAGAATAGCCTCGGCGATCTCCGTCGCGCGCTGGTTCACCCAGAGTGCGACCACGGATGCGATCGCCAATGAAGCCAACAGCCTCCTGAAACTTGTCGTCCAGCAGCGTGCCCACGGACCGGCCCGAGCGACGGATGAATTCCGACAAGACGGTGAACCGTTCCAGGATCGCCTTGAGCGTGCCCGCATGTTTGACCCCCGCGCCTTGGAGCGCCTTCTTGAACCGCTCGGCTTCGGCTTCCAGATCGATCTCGAACAGCCGGTTAACCTCGACCTCGCGCCGGAATGTCTCGAGCGAAAAAGGAGGAAGGATCAACCGTCGCGAAGCGTGGCATTTCCAGAGCAGGCTTTCCAGCCCATCGATCCCGTCCGGGGACTGTTCCAGCCAATAGGCGAGCAGTTCCGCGGCATCGCCCGGCCGGCGGGCGAGTGAGCGGCGAAGGGCGGTCTTGAATGCGCGGTCAAAAAGCTCGCGTCCATCCTCCAGTTCCCCCACGAAGAGCCGGCCGTTGGTAAAGGCATGCTCGGTCAGGACTCGGCCGAAGAAGCCGTGGATCGTGCCGATCGAGGCCGTGTCGAAGGAAAACAAGGCTCGGCTCAGCCGATCGGCGGGCATCATCGTCGATCAGCCAGACATCCCCCGGTCCCTCGCCGTGATGCTTTCCCTGTTCCTCCGGACGGACAAGGATTTCTTCAATCTTGGATCGAATCCGACGCGCGGAGCTCGACGGCCGCACGCTCGGTGAAAGTCAGGACCAGGATCTCGCTTAACGACGCACCCTCGCGCAGCAGAAGATCGACGACCATGTGCTCGATCGTGTACGTCTTGCCCGTGCCGGCGGACGCCTCGATCACGGCGTGACGATCGCGCGGAATGTCGGCCAGGATCGGCGGCCTGGGATAGTGCGCGATCATCCGGCGATCCCTCCCGAGTCACGGAACAAGCCGAAGCGGCGCTCGATCATGCCGCGCGCCTCGTCTTCGGCGGGCGGATCGTACTGCTCAAAATGCGGCACCGGGCCATAACGGGAGCTGCACGCCGAGCTGTCGCTCTCCTTCATCCTCTCGACGATATCCTCGATCGACTGTCCCCTTGAGGAAGTGCTCGAAGACCGCCTCACAGGGCAGGAGATAGGCGTGCGGTGCCGCCCAGCATGTCGACGAGAAGGTCGGTCAAGAACGTCCTGGCGCGGAATTCGTCGATATTGCGCAAGATACGATGAGTCTTCGAAGCATCGATGCCCTGGGCATTCGGTATGACATGAGCATGATACTCGGCCGGGTCATGGTGTCCGGGCAAGAGACTCAAGGTCACGGCATCAAGGAAGCCGGCGAGGAAATCTTTGTCATTGGCCTTATCGCGGACAATCGGAGTCATCGAACCTGGCAGATCAGGCGCGACCATCTCGGTGCGGCCGAACAGCTCGACGCGGACGATCCGAGGCCCGTCGGAACCATTGGGCAGCGGAACGTCGAGTGGGATCGCGCTCTCGAGCCGCTCGACGCGTTCGTCCTCGCGGGCACGCCCGAACCGATGGATCAGGAAACGCCCGGGACCGAGCAGGTCACTCTGTCGCGCCGCCTCGTGCCAACCGGTCAGGCAGGCAAGGTGCCGTCGCCGCTCGACGTCGCCGAACAACCCGACGGGCATCAGCCCGCGCCTCGCCCGCGATTCAGCGCGCGAGTCATAGAGTGACGCGAAGACCTCCGAAACATTGCCCCGAATACTGCGGCTGATCGCGTCGAAAAAGACCTCACGGAGCAGACCCGTCTCGCCGAGCCGCCCGGTGGCGAAAGGCTCGTCCAGGCGCGCGGACTCATCCTCCTCTTCGTCCTCGCGAAGCCGAAGCATCAGCCGAGCCCAGCCCTGGAGTGGACAGAGCAGAAATTGCCGCAAGTCGCGGAACGAGACCTCCAGCCGGCGCGGCGCGGACCGGTCCTGCTTCGCGCCGACGATCGGACAAAGGCCCAGCCAATCACGAAGAGGCTCATTAAACTCATAAAGCGATCGGGGCGTCAGTTGGAGCGATCCCTTGCAGTCGTCACGGAGCTTCTTGCGAAGTTCGCAGGCGCGCGATTCCTTCCAGGCGGCCGGTGAATAATTGGGCGAGGCTCGGTTTGGTCAGCGCCGCCGGATCGTTCCGGGAAATACGATGTATCGAAGCGACGTAACGGTTGTTTATTGACCCAGACCTCCACGGGTTTGTCCGTGCGCCCACGGTGTAGATGCCGAATCAGCTCGTGGACCACCGGCGATGGCTCCAGCTCATCGCCGGTCTGGGAGTCCCGCGCGACGTACGACAGGTAGAGCCGGTCGCGTGCGCAAGCCAGTGTTTCCAGGAACAGATACTTGTCGCGCTCGCGAGGACTGACGTCGCCCACCTGCCGGCTGGCGAGAGTCAGGTCGAGGGGGTCGGGACCATCGGCGGCCGGAAACTGTCCTTCGCCCAGCCCGCAGAGAAAGACCACGCGAAACGGCAATGCCCGCATCTCCAATAGCGGCGAGACCACCACGCCGTCGGCAAGGTAATGACCGCGCGAACCGGTCAGGCCCTCGAGCGCTTCGCGCAGGCTTTCACAGGCAATCCGGTAGCCGACCTTGCGGCCGGCGACGTCTTGATCGCGCAAAGCCTGAATTTTCTGGAGGCACTGCGACAAGGCCCGCTGCTCGGTGTCGGAGTCCGCGGCGAGGTAGGCATTGACCATCCGCACGAAAAACTCAGACCACTCGGTCATCGACAACTGGGCCGACCGCGCGAACCGGGCGTCGGCCACCAGCGATCGCACCAGAACGAGCAGCCGCGCGGCGTCGGCCAGACCATCCGCCGGCTGGTCGTGCGGCAGATAGTCGGCGTCATCGAGGTGGAAGACCTGGTCGTCGCCGCCGTGCGGACCGGTCATGAAGGCGCCCAGCACCAGCCGGCGCATGCCTTGTTCCCAGTGAAACGAATCGCGGTCGATATAGGTTCCCTCATGATCGTCGGCGATCGGCCCCGTGCACGATCTCCAGCCCCAGACACCAGTCGCGCCAGCGGTTGACATCGGCCTCGGGGAACCGCGCATGAACGGCCGGATGAGTCAAGACCTTGAGCAACTCGGGACGGGTGAACTCGCCCAGCGGCAACGCCAGGAGCAAGAGCACGGCCTCGATCGCCTGACACTCGCCGGCCAGCGGCAGGTCCACCATGTTGAAAGGGATGCCGTGCAGCTCCTCGAAGATCGCTCGAAAATGAGCCTGGTAGGCCGCCTGATTCGGCTTGTCGGCCAGCAGCACCGCGATGTCGCGGAACCGGAGCCGGTCTGTCTGCGAACCGCGGTGAATGTCGTCATCGCGGATCAGCTTCCAGATCTCGTTGGCCACGACCTCCGCCTCGCGCCGAATGCCCGGGCAGGCCAGAATCGCCAGGCTGTCATCCGGCTCGAACGGTGCGTCGCTTTCCGGCGCGCGCCTCAAGATCTCGCGCTGAAGACGGCCCAGGACCGTCGGCGACTCGCCGAGCACGAAGGTGGGCCGGAAATCGACTCCATCGATCTGATCGAGCATCCGAAAGTAATCCCGCCCCGGCCCGCCCCACTGCGCGACGATCGGCAGGTCGGCCGGGTCGGCCGTCCTCTCGGCCACGATGCGCCGGGTCGAGCTGGACCGGGCCGGGAATTCCTGTCCGAGCGAGGCCAGATCATCCCCAAATTCGATGAATGGCGCGAGCGTATAAATATGAACGCTAGACTTTTTCACGAGATGCTCGATCATCTCCTGAAGCCCAAGCCAAAGATAGGAGAACCCAAAAAGGTGGACCTCACTGGGCGAATCGCATCCGTTCTGGTCGAGGAACTCGAACAACCGCGGAGGCAGGATCCAGTTCACATCTCGTTCGGCTCGAGCACGTGCTTGCGGACCGACGGGCTCCTCGACCACTCGGTCCCAAAGGTCACGCTGCCATTGTTCGGTCGCTTCGAGGGGCTCGCCAGCCAGCGTGACCTGACCGGCGGCCCAGGCCCGCGGCAGCCCCGGCCGCGTGTCGTCGTATCGACGAGCCAGACGAGCCAGACGCGAAGCAAGCTGGAAGCGTCGCATGTCGCGGGCGTCCTGATCGTCGCCACCGGCGTCGATGTAGGTCCGCACGACCTCGGGCAGCGGGCGGGCCGGGTCAGCCTCGTCAGACAGGACGTCGATGAACATGGCACGCATCAACGCGCCGTTGGCCAGCTTCGACGCCTGCTTCTCATCCCCCTTTTCCAGCAGCGTGTCCAGGAACTCCTCCGTGACCTGGAATTTCAGTCCCGCCGCGATCCCTGATCCTCGGGCGATCTCGTATTTGAGATAGGTCGGAATATTCCGGTTGGGCACGATGATCGGCGGCATTCCGAACAAGCGGGCTGTGGGTTGAACGCCCGACGACCTGAGATTCTCAACCAAGCGATCGGCCAGCCGCTCGAGCTGGTTGGAGTACCAGACGTGAATCTTCGTCGATTGTTTGGCCTCGCGGTTCATGACGTCCGCTCTCCCTGAGGCCGCTTGCCCCGCGATCGACCATCGGGCGTCCACGCCGGCACTTAGCCGGCACGCCGTTGGCCCGATCGCGGAAAGGGCTCATCCGTACATCATGACAGGTTTCCTCCGATAAGAAAAGTGTGCTTCGGTCGCGAAGATCGGCGTCTCTGAGCCGTGCCACATAAGCGAAATAATTATGTTCCTCCCGGTTCCGCGCTAGCCAAACGGTGCTGCGTCCGGCTTGGAACAAACGCTATTCCACTGGTACACGGCAGCGAACGCGACTTGCAAAATCGTAAAGCCAGGCCATGCTGGGATTTGAGCCTCTTGAGCGAGTGTTCCCAGCGTGCAAAAAGTGGCACTGGTTGGCAGTGGGTGGCAGCTTTTTTTCGAGGCTTTGTGCCTGCCATTTCGCCCGCGACTTTTTACGCGGGTTCACATCGAGAATCGCATTGGATCGTTGTGAGTCTGAGGTCAATCTGATCGTCCACCGGGAGAGGCCGCGGCAAACCGCCGCCGACAAAAAGCCGGACCGGTCGTTGATGGTGTGGGGCGGGTTTCCTAACCCGCCTGCATGCGCCAAGGAAGGAACCAGCGGGTTAGGAAACCCGCTCCACGGGTTCTTGCTATCCGCGACCGTGGACTAGAATATTAGCCAAATCTCATGCCAATTCCTTGGCCGCAGATTTCGTGCCGAACACTATTGGCCGAAGCTGGCCGGCATGCCCTCGAAGGGCGACGAATTGTACGAAGCAAGGGATTTGAGGATTGTGCCGGTCGATTGGCCCGACCCGGAAGCCAGAACCAATCCTTCGAGGTTCGCCCGGCTTGAAAGCCCTTTTCATTCTGGCGAGCAGACGGCAGCGAGCCCGTAGGCAGAAAACAGAATGGCGCAGAGGCTCGTTTCCTTCCCTATATATTATACGCAGAATGCCCATTTTGTCAAGTTTACCGCCCCATTACAGCGATGGAATTCGGCCGGAACCTTAGATTCACTAGCAACTTAACCGACTTTCCCGAATTCTCTCGTGTGCACTTATGGACACTTGGTATACGCGAAAACGCGGGAATGATCAGGGCGCGCTCAGACCCAGAGCGGTACCCGAAAACGGGCGTCTTTGAACCGTGCTCGGACTGGCTTGGGTCCGCGGTGGTCGTCCGCATCCGGCTCCGGAAGTCGTGCGAGCGGTTCGACCGCGCTGCCATTTGAGCAATCTTGTCTCAACCTTCAGGTGCAATCATCGCGGTTTCTGGGCAGGGAGGTGCCTGGCGGAGGAAAGCTGAGGATTTTTTGGCGAAAGTCGGGAAGAAGTCGAGGACTGGCTCGTTATCCCCTGAAGGGTCGTCCTGTGCGGACTGTTGTTACACGAGTACAATCGGAATTCTTGGAAGAGAGTCATGCTTGGCCTGCTCTCAAAGTACGAGGCTTCCTCCCGCGACCGGGGATCGAGGCGACGACAGATCCGCGTTCGGCCGATCCGCGCGACAACCATCAATGAAGTGACCGTTCGGAGACATTCTGATTCAGTTGGAAGAGAGGGCCCTAACCGATGACTCGCTTTTGCATTCGATTTCTGGCTTGTGGCCTCGCCCTGGGTCTCACCCAACTCGCAACTGCACGCGCGGACGACGCCGACAAGGCGGCCCTGGCGGAAAAGGCCCAGGTCGTCTTCAAGTCTTATTGCTACAAGTGCCACGGACTGGCGGGACGAGCCGAGGGGGGCTTTAACGTCGTCATCGACCTCAAGAAACTGGTCGAGACCAAGCGTGTCATCCCCGGCGACCCACGGAAGTCGAAGGTTTTCAAGCGACTGATCAGCGAAGACAACCCAATGCCCCCCGAGTTTGATGACGCGGACGCCGCTGCCAACCCCAAGCCCCTTCCGAGGCCGGGCAAGGAGGAAGTCGACGTCGTCCGGCAGTGGATCGAAGAGGGCGCGCCGGCGTGGCCTCAAGCATCGTCGAGAAACCCCGGGAGTTCCTTGCCGAGTCCGACATTCTCAAGGCCATCGCCGCCGATCTCCAGACGATCGATGTCCGCTATCGAAAACAGACCCGGTATTTCACGATCACCCACCTTTACAACGCCGGTCTGAACGCCGATGAGCTGCTGACTTACCGGCATGGCCTGTCGAAGCTGGTCAACAGCCTCTCCTGGGGCCGGCACATCGTCGTGCCCAAGCCGGTCGACCCCGCCGAGACGGTCTTGCGCATCGATCTTCGTGATTTCCGCTGGGACGAAAAGGTCTGGCAAGCCATCCTTGCCGAGTATCCCTACGGCCTCGCGCCACGAGACCGCGATGGCCAAAGCGGTTTACGCGGCCACCGCGTGCGAGCTGCCTTACGTGCGCGCGGACTGGTTCGTGTTCGCCGCTTCCAAGCCGCCGCTCTATCATTCCGTACTCCAGCTTCCGGCGACGACGGGAGCTCGAGGCCAAGCTGCAAATCGATGTCGCCGGCGAACATCCGCCGGGACCTGGTCGCCCGCGCCGGCTTCAACGGATCGGGCGTGTCGCTGGAGAATAACCGGATGATCGAGCGGCACGAGTCGGACCTGACCAACGGCGCATACTGGAAGAGCTACGACTGCGCCGAGAGCAAGGGCCGCAAGAACTTGTTCTCCCACCCCGTGGGGCCGGGCAAGGAGCCTTCGATTTCCAGCACGACGGCGGCGAGATCATCTTCAACCTGCCCAACGGTTTGCAGGCCTACATGCTGGTGAAGGCCGCGGGCAAGCGCCTGGACGTCGCGCCCACGGGGATCGTCCGCGACGATCGACAGCCTCGCGGAGAAGTGGTTAACGGAATTTCCTGCATGCGATGTCATTTCCTGGGAATGATCGAGAAGGATGACCAGATCGGCCCTCACGTCGAGGCGAACAAGGCGGCGTTTCCACGGAGATCGTAGCGACCGTTGGCCTCTTTATCCACCCAAGGCGAAGATGGACGAGTACTTCAAAAGCGACGCCGCTCGCTTCGCCGATGCCGTGAAGCAAACAGGAGCCTCCCTGAGCAAGAGCGAGCCGGTATTCACTCTGGCGCGAAAATTTGGAAAGCGAGCTTGACCTGTCGCTGGCGGCCTCCGAGTCGGGCTTGACGGCGGAAACGTTCGGTCAGATCGTCCGCCGTACCCCAGCGCTGGCCCAAACCCTGGGCGCACTGCTCATCGCCGGCGGGACCGTCAAGCGCGATGTGTTCGTTGATGCCTTCCCCGTCATCGCTCGCGAGGGGCGACTGGGCGAACTGCTCGATCGGAAAAAGGGTGTCGCCCCCGCGCCATGGGGAGATCACCAGCTCGATCGGCATCAAATTCAAACCCATCCCCAGTCGGCTCGTTCCTGAGGGGCTCATCCGATGACGATAAGGATGCAAGCCCTAACGAAAAGCCCCGGCACGAAGTGCGGATCGCCAGGTCGTTCTATCTGTCCGTTTACGAAGTGACCCAGGCTCAATACGAGGCGGTGATGGGGAAGAATCCCAGTTACTTCTCAGCGACTGGTGGAGGCAAGGACAATGTCGCGGGCCAGTCTACCGCCCAGCACCCCGTTGAAAACGTTTCCTGGCTGGATGCGGTCCTGTTCTGCAACAAGCTCAGCGAGCGGGAGGGTTTGAAGCCGTTTTATGAGATCGATGGGCAGAATGTCCGGGTTCCCGATTGGAACGGGACAGGCTATCGGCTGCCGACGGAGGCGGAGTGGGAATACGCCTGCCGGGCCAACGCATCCCCGCCGACGCGCTATTCGTTCGGGGACAACGCGGCGGAACTGGGCGAATATGGGTGGTTCGACGGCAACTCCGCAGAATCGAACCCACCCGGCCGGGAGAAGAAGTCGAATGGCTTCGGGCTCAATGACATGCACGGTAACGTGTGGGAGTGGTGCTGGGACTTGTATAACGAAAGTTATTATACTAATAAATCATCATATATTGATCCTATAGGTCCAGAAACCGGCGATGCCCGCGTCCTTCGGGGCGGCTCCTGGAACGACTATGCGACCCGCGCCCGCTCCGCCGACCGCGATGGGTACGCGCCGGCTGGCCACAGCCGGGTCTACGGATTCCGCCTCGCCAGGACTTATCGCTGAACGGTTTTACACTTTTACCGCTGCGGCCTTGTGTTCAAGAGTGGGCCGCTGGAAATCCGATAGAGCGGAAGAGATGTCACTCGCGACCCGCCTTTTAGGCGGGTCGCGAGGCGATTTTCGGATCGTAATCGATCGATGATAAATTCATGAGATCACCACTGTTTTGCATACTGAGACATGAGTGAAGTATAGCACATTTCTCGCTCAGATGCAAATGAACTTCGATATGGAGAGGGCTCGCGGCGATGGCGGAGAAGGAGCTTCTTGTCATCAGCAAGACTTACGATCTGGTCAAGTGGTCCTGTGAGCACACGAGCCGGTTTCCGCGGAGCCATCGGTTTGTACTCGGGGAACGGATCGAGCGTGGGATGTATGAATTGCTCGAGCTGTTGATCCAGGCGAAGTACGCACGGGACCGCCAGGAATTGCTGCGCCGAGCGAACTTGAACCTGGAGATCCTCCGTTTTCAGCTTCGGCTGGCCAAGGACCTTCAATGCTTGCGCAGAATAGCTACACGTTCGCGTCGCGGGCCGTTCTGGAGATCGGCCGGATGATCGGCGGCTGGCTGCGTGCGGGAAAGGCAAACCCCTGAGATGAAGCGGCGAGGCAATCTCTGGCCGGAATTAATCTCATTCGCCAACCTTCATCGGGCGGCTGTGAAAGCGCGGCGGGGGAAGCGGCAACGGCCGGACGTGCTTCGATTTCACTTCAACCTGGAGCAAGAGCTCTGGCGATTGCATGACGAGTTGTCGCGGCGCGACTACCGGCCCGGTCCTTACCGCGCATTCACGATTCACGAGCCGAAGGTGCGGTTGATCAGCGCGGCTTCGTATCGCGACAGGGTGGTGCATCATGCGTTGTGCAACGTGTTGGAACCGGTCTTCGAGCACTCGCTCAGCTTCGACTCGTATTCGTGTCGGGCGAGAAAGGGGACGCACGCGGCCGTGGATCGCTGCCAGGAATTCGCCCGTCGGTATCGGTACGTCTTGAAGGCCGACATCCGCAAGTTTTTTCCATCGATCGACCACGAGGTCCTCAAGGCCGCACTGCGCGCAAGATCAAGGACCGCGACATCCTCTGGCTGGCCGGGCTGATCATCGACCACGCAAACCCCCAAGAGCGTGTGCTTCAGTGGTTTCCCGGCGACGACCTTTTCACGCCACTGGAACGTCAGCGCGGGTTGCCGATCGGCAACCAGACGAGCCAGTTTTTCGCCAACGTTTATCTCGACGCGCTGGATCATTTCGTGAAGGATAGGCTGCGCGTGCCGGGCTATGTCCGGTATTGCGATGACTTTCTGGCCTTCTCGGACGATAAGCGCGAGCTAGCCTCGCTCCGCGCCGCGATCGTGAAGTTCCTGGAGGATTTCCGGCTGGTGCTCCATCCCGATAAGAGCGTGATCTTTCCCGCCTCTCAGGGCATCCGTTTCCTGGGCTATCGCGTGTTCCCGTCGCATCGACTTCTAGCCAAGGAGAATGTCCGACGGTTTCGCCGGCGTCTGCGGTCGATGCAGCGAGATTTCGCGCGAGGGGCGATCACCCTGGACCAGGTCCGTCCTCGGATTCGGAGCTGGATCGGACACGCCGGACATGCCGATACATACCGGCTGCGGGTGCGTCTGTTCGCGGACCACCCGTTTCGCAGGTTCACGACCGAAAGCCCGCGTCCTTCGCGGCGGCTCCTGGAACAACAATGCGACCAACGCCCGCTCCGCCAACCGCAATAGGAACGCGCCGGCCGACCACAACCAGAACTACGGATTCCGCCTCGCCAGCACTTCGCGGCGGACCGGCTCTAGGGTTCGCCATTGCCAGAGTCCGGGGCCGAATTGATTGCTTGATTAGTCCTGTCTCGGAGCGTGCCGAACTGCGAAGTCCAGGTCGTGAGTCTGGCGCCGAGCCAATCTCTTCCCGATTGACTTGGCCGAACGAGATCGCCAACCGGGTCTGGCGAGTCTGGTCAGCGCCCGTCGGCGCGAACGCCTCGCCGCGCGCGATGTCGGAATCACGGCATCCTGAAGCTTTTTGGTCAGTCGCCGCTTTCATCGACAATGGTCTGGACGGGCCGGGCAACGGACATCGGTCAGGCATAAATCAGTCGTCCGCGCGGCTCAGGCACCGCGCGGCCAAGTTCTCGCGCCGTCTCGATCCACTCTCGGATGACCAGTTCGGCGTTCGCAACTGCTTCCTGGTACGTCGTGCCGTCGGCCGCGCAACCCGGCAGTTCCGGTACCTCGGCGATAAATGATTGGTCTTCTTTACTCCAATATAAAATAAGCTCATATTGAATTTCACTTACCATTTTCTCCTCCTTCCAGGGTTGACCGATCCGACTCTTCCGCTTGAGACTCCGCGACGGGTCGATCCTGGTCTCCCGTTTGAGGCACTTCGGCGGGCACATCCGATTCCGGCTCGCCCGCGAGCCCGTGCGTAACAATGACCCCGCGAACTTGCTTGACCTGATAGGCTTTGGCCTGGCTACCACGGGGCTGGAGATTCAGGATTTCCGGCACGCCGTCGCGGGTATAAATGTGGTGATCGCCCCGGATTCGCTCGGCGAAGCCCAGATGGAGTAGCAGGCTGCGGAGGTCATCGAAGCGGATGTTCGCGTCCGACGTACCGCGAATGACGCGATCCAGGATTTTCGCGACCTTGCTCACGACACGATCTCCGATGTCATCCGAGACAGCTCATGCCGCATTGTACCAGAGAGATCGAACGTATTCATCCCCGCCGTCGCTTGACATCTCTTGGGAGTTCCCGATGGCATCGATATCACGAGACCAAGCCGGATATGATACATTTGCGAAATCCTTGAGTCCCATGCCCATGGAAGACGAATCCCGAACAATCGAGCGTCAGTCTGGTAGCCCGAGCTCTGACCTCGAGCGATCGCTGTCACCGCCCTTGCCAACCGTTCTGGAGCGGCTTCGAGCGCGGACGCCAGCGCGGATCCTGGCCGGTCGTGCCGGTGCGGCCTATCGCACGAAGACTTGGCTGGAGCTGCGCCGCGATCACGCCGCGGCCAAGGATGCCGTTTGTGCCGAGCTCGATCTCGCCGGCGACCTGGGCGAGGCGTTCGTGGCCGAATGGGGATTGTTCGAGGTCACCACGATGGCCCGCACCAAGGAGGAATTCCTGCTGAGGCCCGACCTGGGCCGCACGCTGGATGATGCGGCGCGGTCCGCGATCGCTGGTCGCTGCCCATCCGGCGTTGACTTCCAGGTTGCCATCGCCGATGGGCTGTCCGCCGCGGCGGTGCGGGCCCAGGTGCCTGCTCTTTTGCCGATGCTCGCGGCCGAAGCCAGTCGGCGGGGCTGGCGGTTCGGCCAGCCGTTTTTTATCCGCCACGGCCGCGTGGGCGTGCTCAACGACCTGGGCGAGATCCTGGACCCGGCCGTCGCCGTGCTCCTGGTCGGAGAGCGGCCAGGGCTGGCGACCGCCGAAAGCCTGTCGGCCTACATGGCCTACCGGCCTGGGGCCGGCCACGATGATGCTCGCAGAAACCTGATCTCCAACATCCACGCCCGCGGCATTCTCCCCGATCGGGCAGCCCATCGCATCGCCGAGTTCGCCGAGCAGATGATCCGGCTCGCGACCAGCGGCGTGGCTATCAAGGAGCAAGGAACGGCCGTAGCGGCCCTGACGAGAGAACCTTCTGCCAAGGATAAGCTCGCATCATCAACCGGCTGAAACCAATGTTGTTGCCACGGGCTCGCCGTTAGTCGCGAGGCTTGACATCAGTGGGTTCATAGAAGGCACGCGCCGTTGACGGGAAGGCCATCAAACGGGAATAATGAACCGAGCAAAAGTTCAGCGGAGGTCGACATGGATCAAACCTTGACAGTCGAGCAGATCGAGGCCCTCTTTCCTTCGGAATGGGTCCTGATCGGTGACCCACAAACCGACGAATCCCAACGACTCTTGGCCGGCAAGGTGCTGTGCCACAGCCCGGAACGCGACGAAGTCGACCGAAAGCTTCTCGAGCTCCGTCCGAGTCGGTTTGCGTTCCGCTACCTGGGGACTCTGCCCGAGGATACGGCGCTGGTCCTATGAGCTTTTCGTTCAACTCGTCGCAAGGCCCGATCGTCGTCGAGGCCAGCCTTTCCGGGCCGATGGGGCAGGCGGATGTCCGGCTGATCCTCGACACCGGGGCGACGACGAGCTTGATCCGCTCCACGATCCTGATCGCTGTTGGGTACGATCCAGACAATTCGCCGGATCGCATCACAGTGGCGATGGGCAACAGCGTCGAGCTTGTCCCACGGGTCACGCTCAATCGGCTTTCGGTATTGGGACGACATCGGCTTGCCTTCCCGGTGCTGGCCCACACTCTCCCGTCGGCCGCCGGGATCGATGGCCTACTTGGCCTGGACTTCCTGCGATTGTCGGTGCTGACGCTCGATTTCTTCATCGGCGAGATTACGTTGGCTTGACTGAATGCCTGCGGTGACATCAAGCGTGGGCAAGGATTCAGCAAGGCGTGCAACGGACTCCTGCCGTGGATGACGGTGGAGATTGCCTCGATCTGACGCCACTGGCAAGTCGGATAAGAAGGTGAGGTTATTCATCTGAATCTTTCTCATCAAGCTCGCTCTGCTTTGCCAGGGAAATATAGGGCCACAACTCAACTCCCAGTGCGCGAACCTGATTGCGAATTGCTGTCTTCAAGTCGGAAACCTCGCGTCCGGTGATCTTTTCGACCTCAACTTGTTCATCCAGGATGACCAAGACTGCGCAAGGCATCCTCTCCCGAGGTATCGACGTAGTCTTCAACTCGTACTTCGACGACTCGGGGATTTTGCGGTAGCTTCAACTTTTCGGGCCCGAGAGCCTCTCGGATCTTTTGGTCGACAGGCATGGCGGGTTCCTTTCTCAAACACGCGGGTCCTCGAACGCCAGATGAAATCTCAATCTGGCAGAGCGAGAAGATCCTTTGATTCTCAGGCACTTCAGACGAAAATTCAATTGCCGCCCTTTCCCTTCGCTGAGTGAGGCGAATTGTCGCGTCACGATGAGGGCCGAGGAGGCCACTCGCCCGTTGATGGACATTCGCAAGAGAATGTCTTAGCAACGACTCGCGAAAAATCGATCTGGGAGACTGGTCTTGGTTTCAATTCGCTGTGTGCCTGGTTAAACTTGCGGTGTTGGGTTGGTTGAATGAATTCGGAGTGCGGGTGCACAGGGCGCATTCCCGATAGATCCCAGGGGGCTTGAAGGTGGGCAAGAAGCTGTATGTTGGCAATCTCACATTCGCGGTTGGCGATGCCGAGCTGGAAGAATTGTTCGCCCCATTCGGCGAAGTGAGAAGTGCGCAAGTGATCATCGACCGGCAGACGGGCCGGAGCCGCGGGTTCGGCTTCGTTGAGATGGGGAGCGACGCCGATGCCATGGCGGCCATCGACGCCCTGCACGACCAAGACCACGGAGGCCGTCGCCTGACGGTCAACGAGGCGAAGCCACGTGAGGATCGAGGCGGCGGCGGGGGAGGCGGCGGCTACCGGGGGGGCGGTGGCGGAGGGGGTGGCGGCTATCGAGGCGGGGGAGGGGGCGACTATGGGGGCGGCGGAGGCCGGTACTGACGACAGCGGCGGGTTTCGCGTGGAGGTCTCGCAACAACTCGCGACGCGGGCGTCGGAGAAGTCGGCGGGAAAAAATGTGCTGCGGATCGTCCCCCTCCGAAGACCTCACAGGGAGGGGAGTTTCTGACAACGGCCAGGGAGGCCAGAGTCCCCGCCTCAGAACAGAGGCCGTCGATGCCCTGAAAAACTGGCTCCCTCTCCCTCGGGAGAGGGCCGGGGTGAGGGGTCGGCGCGACTGTGAGCCTTCTCAATACCCGCTCGTATTTGGCGGCGCCAAGGCTCTCGAGCTGGCCATGATATCTCGCGGCGAGTCATTCGATTTGCGCGCGACGGTCTTGCCGCATCCCGCCCCTCACCCTAGCCCTCTCCCGAGGGAGAGGGAGCCAGTAATGACGAAACCCCCTCCCTCTGAACCCCCGAGGACCTGGGCGATCGAGCGCTTTGGCAGGCCGAATCGAAGTGAGACGGCATCCGTTGCCAGTTTATCCGGCGTCGCGGGCAAACCGTCCGCTGGTCGCGCGGCGAGGCAGGCGATCGATAAGCTCTTCGGCTTTGCCCTCCTGAGGTCCGCCTCGACCATGTTGGACGACCATCCATGCGAGGGGCCAACGACAACAGCTCCGGCAGCGTGACGCAGAGAAAGGTTCATGGAAATTCATCCTTTGGATTGTATAATGTGATTTCCGTTGGTCGCGGTCATTTGCCAGACGTGGCCATCTCGGCCAGACGTGCCAGCTTGTCGTCGAGAAGGCGGCCGACCTCGTCGATTTGGGGGTCGTGGGAGAGGCCGAGCGACGCCGAAGGTCGGTCGTACTGCACCCAAGCTTTCCCTTGCTTGTCCTCATACACGCCGATGCGGACCGGAACATAAAACCCCGCCGCGGGGTCGTGCGGCACAATCTTGCGGGCGATCAGCGGATTCCCTATCATATACTGTTTTGATTTCACCTTCACTCCATGCAAAGCCATCCACGGTCCGTGGTCGACCTCATAGAACTTCATGAACCCGCTCGGGCCGAGCCGCGCCTCGATCTTCTTCTCGAAGTCTTCCCAGCTCACCGATCCGTGCGCGACGCTCTCGAACGGCTCGATCTTGGGTCCCCCGATCGCGGTTTCCAACCGACCGACAACCGCCTCGAAAGTGTCGGCGCTGGCCAGGGCGACGTGAGCCTCCGCCACGGTCTTCTGATTTCGGTCGCTCTCATCCGGCTTCGATCGTGCTGGCGAGCCGCCTCCCTGCCTGGCAAATGACCAAGTTGTGGCCAGTAGGATGGTCGGTGTAACGATCGACAACGCCTTCATCCAGTTCGGGCTCATCGGGTGAATCTCCCGCAAAAAGGACTGTCCGCGCCACGCCGCAAAAAGACCGATCGGTCTCTGCCTCACCCAATATATCCTTGCGACCGATCGGTCTCAAGTGGTATCATGCGAATTTTATGGAATAGGCCAGGAATAACTTCCCGGATTCTCTCGCGGTTTCTGGGTGGCACTGGTCGTACGCGACCAGTGTGTCACAACGGGGCAGCTCGAAGGCACCGGTCGAGTACGACCAGTGCCACCTGGAGCTTGCCTTGCTCTCCAAATCGGGAGGTAGTTCCCGGCGTATTCCTACGCCGGGGAGATCTGTGATGGAGAAGGGACGAACGACGAAGCAGCGGGTGATCGCCGAGGCGGCGCGGGTGTTCAATCAACGTGGGTTTGCCGGCGCATCGTTGTCGGAACTCATGGAGGCGACGGGTCTGAAGAAAGGCGGGATTTACCGCCATTTCGCGGGCAAGGAGGAACTGGCCCTCGAAGCGTTCGATCACGCTTCAGAGGTCGTCGAGCGTCTCCGGTTCGAGGGGATCGATCCGGATTCGGGATCGGTGGAGAAGCTGAAGCAGTTCGTCACCAATTTCGCCCGCCTCCGCTCGCCGATTGCCGGCGGGTGTCCGATCTGGAATACCGCCGTGGATTGCGACGACGGCAACCCGGCTCTCCACGAACGCGCGAAGGCCGCGTTTCGGTCGTGGCTGGGCCGCCTCGCCGAGATCGTTCGGGAGGGGAAGGCCGCCGGTGAGATCGTCGAGCACGTCGACCCCGAGGGGCTTGCCGCCTTGCTCATCTGCTCCCTGGAGGGAGCCTCGATCGGGGCCAGGCTTTTGGGCGATGAAGGCCCACTCACCGCCATGGAGTCGCACCTCCACGCCGTCCTGGACGACTCGGTCACCCGTCCCCCGAACCGCGGCGGCCGAGCGTCGCGCCGCTCGCGATGAATCGGCCGTCGGCAATGCCGACACGATGCTTGAGGACGTGTTTCAACACGGTTTGCTCCATCCAGCCGAGGCTCCGCCTGGAGAGGACCCACAGGGCCCAGAATCCAGAGGATCGGCTCTCGAGCGCTTTCGTCGGCCTCCGGCGTTTCTGTCAGGCCGCGCCCACCAACTCGGTCGGGTGCATGCTGAGGTACTCCCGGACTTCCAGTTGCATGCGGTCAATCTCGGCCAGGAAACCGGACGCTGCGGCCCGATAATTCACAGGATTGGCCTCGGTCCGCCGCAGATCCGCCACTTGGTCCTGGAACCACGCGATTCGTTCTCGATTCGTTTGCAGTTGCTGGTCGTTCGTAATCATGTTCCCTCCGGGACGATCTCGACAATGCGGCGTTTGCCGCCTTCGCGGCGAAGCTGCCAGTGCTCGATCATTGCTTGCCCGCCTGCAAGGGCCCCAGCTTTACGGGTCCAGAATGGGGGATGTTGCCGGTTCCCCACCGGGCCCTCGATGCCAGTGCTTTTTCTCCGTGACTCGGATTCCTCCCCCGATGGATGTCCGCCCCAGGCAACTCCCGGCTCAGCCGATCGCCTGCCTTAAATCAAGAGTCGGGCACTGCTTCAGTCACGGCCTGACGGCGAGCACGTCGGGAATCATCAGGCACCTGTCCTGGTGCCAGAATCCCGAAAGAGTAGAATATTTGGCCGTGTCCGAACGTCAGTGTCACTGCGGCATCCTTCGACTCGGATTGTACGGCGCGAGGCAACCCTCATGCGAGCAATCCTTTCAGGCCTTCTCGTCATGGTCATCTGGATTCAGCCGGCCCGGGCTGATGAACAACGGACGTTCGACGGGAAGACGGTCGAGGGATGGAGAGAGGTCCTGCGGGACAGGGCTGGCACGGCGGCCTGGCGCCGCCAAGCGGTGTGGGCGCTCGGCTGCTTCGGTCCCGAGGCCAAACCGGCGGTCCCGGATTTGGTCGAGGCGATTCGCAACGAAGAACTCAAGGATCAAGCCGTTGACGCTCTGGTCGAGATTAACTCGGGTTCGCAAGTGACGATTCCGATTCTGATCGAGCGATTCCTCAAGCGCGGGTGTCAGCATCTCACTGGCACCGGCACGTTTGGCTACGATGGTTCGATAGACGAATCTCTGGTCCGGATCGGTGGCCCGGCCGTGCCGGCGCTCCTGGAAGTCTTGAACGGTCCGAACAAAGATATGCGCGCGTGCGCAGCGGTGGTCCTCGGCAGGATCGGCCCGGCGGCGCGCGGCGGTTCCGTCGCTCATCCGAGCGATCGAGCACCCTGATCCTCAAAGGGAACCCGCGATCCTTGTTCTTGACGCCATCCGGGCCCTAGGTCAAATTGGTCCGGAGGCCAAGGCCGCGGTCCCGGCCTTGAATCGATTGCTCCAGCAGGGAAATGCCTCTGTCTACGACCTGGACTTCGACATTGTGATGGCCCTAGATTCGATCGGCGCCCCTCCCGTCCAAAAACTGCTGGCCTCATTTCTCCGCGAAGCTGATCCGTTCGTTGCCTTCCAACTGGCTTTGCTCGGGCTAAAGGCCCAGCAGGCGATTCCATCCCTTCACGCCGCCCTGACGGACAAGCGGCCCCAGGCTCGCATCTCCGCGGCGGTCGCTCTTGCTCACATCGATCCTGCTGCCGCAGAATCGATCCCCGCGCTTGTCGAGGGTCTGAATCATCTGGACGACAACACGCTTGATGCCGAATATGTCCCGGCGGCCCTGGCTCGACTGGGTCCGAAAGCAAGAACGGCGATTCCTACCTTGATCGACCTCGTGAAGAAAAAGTCTGATCACTCGGACGTGCTCACGGCCCTGGTACAGATCGACCCGGAGGGAACGGAATGCGTGCCGGCGCTGATCACGGCTTTGGACCACGACGATTACGGTGTCGTCGACACGGCGGCCAACTGCCTCGGTCTGCTGGGCCGGCAGGCGAGAGACGCTGTGCCGGCACTGGCAAAGGCCGTGACCCGCAAATTCGACGAGGAATTCGACAGCGGTGTTGACCCGCAAGTGAGCGCAGCCAAGGCATTGAGGAGGATTGGCCCAGAGGCGACGTCGGCTATTCCCGCCCTGATCGGGGCGCTGAAATACCGCCGTGTCGTCCGCCCCAACATCGACGGCAGTCCGGATGATTATGCCGATTACTCGGCGGCCGCTGCCGCGGCGGAGGTCCTCGGCTCCTTCGGGTCGGAGGCCAAGGCCGCAATCCCCGCGCTCATTGAGGCCATTCAGACCCGCGAGAAGGATGACGAAAACTGGATGGTCCGCCGAGAGGCGATCTTGGCCCTGGGGCGGATCGGACCCAATGCAAAGATGGCGATCCCTGTCCTTCGGGATTTGATCAACGGTAATCAAAACACACTTAAGTATGTGCCCGAAACAATGGCCGCTCTCTGTCAGCTAGCTCCGGATGGGAAGGATATTGCGGAGAAGTGGCTGAACGCCCCGTCGGCTAACCGCTTCGGCCGGCCGCGGTACCAGTCCCTTCAACACTCACCCAACAGATTGGAGGGCCGGGCCCTGGTCCTGGGAGCCATGGGCCGAACGAGTGTCGAAGGCGATTATCTAACGCGGCGCAATCTGGAACGGCTGGATCGGATCTTCGCGGAGGCTGACCCCAGAAACCAGGAACTACCCATGTCCGTCGGAGAATGGTTCGAATACCTCGGACGTCTCGGAGTCGGCGGACGGTTGGCCATCCCGCGTTTGAACGAATTCCGCAAACACCCGAACCCATTGGTCCGCATGTGGGCCAGCGAGGCGCTCGCGCAGATCGTGCCGAAAAACGCTCCCTTGAGGATCCCTCCCCGGCCGACCAAGTCGGTCCCTTTCACCCAGCAGCCGCAGGGTTTGCTCCTCAACTCCCGGGGTGCTCGGCCGGCCAGGGACACCCTTTCATCAGTGGGCATTTTTCGCACTGGGGTTTCGATCGCCGGCACAGCTCCTGCCCATGCCGGCGCAGCAACTGGTAGGCATTGATCAGCCAGGGGTACTCGTTGATCAATTCTCCCTTGATCGCTTCTTGGATCAGGCGATAGGTCGTGGAATAGTTTGGCTTCTCCTCGGCGAACCCCAGGCGCACCAACACGCGCAGGCCATTCGATTCGAGAGACATGAGCGGGAAGGCGTGGCAAAACAGCAGGATCTTCTCCGCGCTCGGATCGCCGATCCCCGGAAATCGTTTGAGGGCCTTCTTGGCCTGAGCCAGGGGACGCTTGAGGATTGGGCGCAGGTCGCCGTCGAACTCGTGAAGCGCGATCTCCGCGCAGCGGCGAAGCTTTTCCACATTTTGGTCCGGCACAATACCGTAGCCAGTCGCTTCCAGCAATCGATCCGCCGGCGCGGCCAGGATTTGGGCCGGGTTGATTCCAACCCGTTCACGGAGCACCGTCATCGCCTCACGACGACGATCGTCGTCGACAAGGTAGGCAACATTCTCCCAGAGGATCAGCTCCCAGGGATCGGTGACTTCTGGTGGATCAGGCTCTCCATAGAAGGCCTGGAGCTGCTGAATGACCTGAGGCAAAGAGAGAAGCGGCATGGTGGAGACACTCCTCAAAGTGGAGTCAACGCGTACCGCCGCTTTATCGTCCCCGCGTCGCGCGGGCGAGCGACACGATCTCATCCTCGGGAATTTGTCTGGCGTTGACGACGGACAGACAGGACTTCAAGCTGATGGCGTCGCCGTCGCGGATCAAGTGGAACTCGCCGGGTTCCTGGCCGGGCAGATTGCTGGCGATGTCGATGCGGCACTCACTGAGCATCGGCTTCATCTTGGCGATCGAGGTCGCTTCCCTGATCTGCCCAACGAACCAGGTCCGGATGTTGTCGCGGCACTTGTAGTCGAAGTCGCCGGGACTCTGGGTCGCCAGCAGCAGGCCCAACCCGGCCGAGCGTGCCCGCCGTAAGAGGTTCTCCATCGGCTCCTTGGTCGCCGGCTTGCCAACCGCCGGCAAGTAGTGATCGGCCTCGTCAAACAGCACTACGGCTTGAAGCGTTCCCGACGGCGCGGGCGAACGACTGATCCAGCGGCCCAGCGTCATCAGAAACTGGGCGACCCAGAATTCGACGTCCGCATTGCTCCCCAGGAACTTGGTGCTGATGATGCTCAGCCGGGCTTTGCCAGGCGTTGCGTTTGTGCCGAGCCCCAACAAGACGTCAATGTCCAGCGGCTCTCCTTGAGCGGTCAGAAGAGTCGCCCTTGTTGATTCGCAAAGTTTCCAAGTGACGCACCAGTTGGTCGAATAACTTGAGGTCGAGCCGGCCGACCGCATTCACCAGCGAGGGATCTTTCTCCGCGATGAATTCAATCAGGGCCTCGATCGAAACCGACGGCTTGAGGGTCGATCTCACTGAGTAGCTCGATCGCCGTCTTCAGGATTGCCAGACAGGATTGGTCGCGCTGGCTGTCGCCGTAGTTCATCATACCGGCGAGCGCCGCGGCGGCGAACCTGGCCGCCTGCTCGCGTTCGAGCGACGGCAGCAAGCCCAATCCCGCCGGAACAGCCGCGATCGACAACGTCCGGCCATCGGGCTGGCCTGGCGTGAACAAGGCGACG
Organism: uncultured Planctomycetota bacterium; assembly: GCA_963720335.1. Taxonomy (GTDB): domain Bacteria; phylum Planctomycetota; class Planctomycetia; order Isosphaerales; family Isosphaeraceae; genus CAVRFS01. Next base: position 150,263 of record CAVRFS010000059.1, read on the forward strand.
TTCAATGAAGCACGCAGTCGATCGGCACGCTCGGCCAGATCACCCTCGAGCCCTTGTCGCAGACCCTTGTCCGGCCGGGCGTAAGAACAGAGGTCGCCTTTGCGATCGACCAGGATCGCCGGAACCCCCTGGAGCAAGAGCTGCTCGATTACGGAAAGGGCCGCCGTCGTCTTGCCACTCCCCGACGCTCCCAGAAAAGCCGCGTGTCGGATCAGCTCGCCAGGCTCGATCGTCACGGGCCCGCCGCGGCGATCGGTCGTTGTGCCGACGACCAACGGATCGGACGGAGCACGGGGCGGTGGAGTCGGAAGAGGGGATGGCGTGACCTGCGTCGGTGTCGGAGCCGGTGACGGCACGCCAATCGGAGTCGAAGGCTCGTTTGGCTCATCTCGATGATCCAGGTCCAGAATTGCCCGGAGCGAGTTGATGCTGGTTAAAGGGCGAGTCTGCTTGAGCCAGGCCGCGAAGCTCGGGTCTGCTCCTCTCTGCTTGCGGAAGCTCGAAAGCGCCATCATCGCCCGCCAGTCCGAGTCTTGCACGACGACCTTGCGACCGCCGTCCTTGATCAACTGGCCGAGCTGTTGCACCACCGCCGCTTTCGGGTTGCTCGGAAAATCGGTCGAGCGCACGATGACCGGCGTGTGTTCGCCAGCTCGCTTGACCACCTCGTCGATCTGCCGGCCCAGCCAACCTCCCTGCGGGCGACTTGTTGCAAACACCCACCAGAATGCGCTCGACCGATTGATCGACGGCATGGCATTCGACCTCGCACCATCCGGCCGATCGGCATCGGCCTCGAAATGTTCGCCCGTCTCGACCTCGTCCGAGCAGGACCGGATCGCCTCCGCCAGGACTGCCGCCAGCTCTGCCTCATCGACTGGGACCACCGGCGAGAATGTCGAGCGAAACTCATTCCAGGCTTGCTCGAGCGGAATGATGGTATGCACCGGGTCGAGGATCGACAGGGCCGTCCCCTCAATAGGGTATTCCGCCATCTTCCCTCTCTCGATGCAGTGCTCACGGTAGCGAAGGACCTCGCCGAGGACGTCGCGAGCGCCGCATGCCCGACCAGCTTCCGCACCAGCGCATCGGGAAGTGGATACGTCGGTTGATCGGGCTGGAACGGGATCTCCATCGAGTCGTAGAGAAACTTCAGTCGTTGGCCGATCAGCCCTTCCACCTCGTCCCGCTCCGAGGAAACTTTCAGGTCGACCGGCGCGAGGATCGTTCTCGACCCGGTCCACGACCGGCCGCGTGAGTAGCTTCTTCAGCTTTGCGTAGAAATCGTCGAGGCAAGCGATCACGACGATGGCGGATGGGAGCCGGCTGACCAGGTCGCACAGTGTCGCCATGGCACGGCGGAATTTGACCGGTGCCTCATCGAGATCGAAAATCTCATCGAGCTGATCGACGCAGAGGATCAGCGGAACCCTCTCGATGACCCACATCAACTCGCCCAGCCGCTGGATCAGCCGCTGGGGCGCATCCGAATAGGTGCAGGGAATGATTCCGCCCAGCAATCGGCGATCGTGCTCGGTGAGGTCTTCGCAGCGGAGGTACTTGAGTACGCGTGCCTTGATCGGCGGGTCGTTGCACTGGAGGTAAAGGAGAGCCTGCACGAGATAAACGTCGATGGTGCTGAACCGTTCATCGCGAACGATCAGGTCAGCCAGGTCGCTGACAAGCTGGTCAATACTCTCCTGGTCGAGCCCCCGCTCGCGAAGCTGGTCCAATCGGTCGCGCGGTGACCTCCCGGCTCGACTCGGCCAAGGCGTTCGAAAGCCGCATCAGCCCCGTGGTCTCGGACTGCGACTCGTCGTACGGCTTATCGAGCGAATCGATCAGGTTGTTGAGCACATACCGCGCGTACTGGTCGGTAAACGCCGTCATCTGGAGATAGCCGCAGTATCCCCAGCCCCGAGAATGAACCTGATTCCGAAAGGCACGCATGAGGTGGGTCTTGCCGCAGCCGGATTCACCCAGCAACAAGAGAATCCTCCCGGCGGCCAGGCCCGACGGCTCGAGCACGCGGCTCACGATCCGCTGAAACTTGTCCCGCGCGTTCTGGTGGATCGACTCCACGTCGAACGGGTCGTGTTTCCAGATATTGCTGGCGTAGGCGCACCCGTGGAACAGCTCGGGATGTCGCGTTGAGCAGAACGCGGCGACGCGCGGGTCGTCCGCCGGGGATAAATGCGGCGGGGAAATGTCAGGTGCGTTCGAGGTCTTGATCGCCATGCGGGGTCGCCTTTCAGATCCTTACGAAATGAAACGTGGCGTTGAGATAGTGTACCTCGGACTCGCGGACATCCTCGGGATCCATGGCCTGGACCAGGTCGGCCCGGCTCAAATCGAGCAGCCGGGCATTGTTGGCCTCGGCGAGGCGTTCCTTGAAAGCGGGTAGGTCCATCGTCGCGAATCCGGGATCGGACTGGACGGCCCTCCAGACATGCGCAATGAAGACCTTGTTATCGCCGAACCGCCCGGTAGGACAGACTCGGGCGGCGGCCTTCACCCGCTCGGCGAACGCTGGCAGGTCGAGCTCGATCGGCGGCGGAGCAGGGGGAGGAGGCGGTAGGAACGGAGTTCTCGTCTCTGGTCGATCCAGTCGCGCACGACCGCATCACGCAACTTCTTGGGATCGTCACTCCCCATACCCAAGCTCTTTGCCAGCAGCTTGGTGGCGGCCTTGTTGAGTTTTGTCGTGCGATCTTCTCCCAACGCCCGGTTGAGACAGCGCCGTCTTGATGTTTTCGAGGTTGAATTTCCGGGTCTCTCCCTCGAAGCCCATCAGTTTCCACGCCAGGGCGTCGATGGCCTCGTCCGGCTTGGGGATCTCCGCGACCGACAGACCGTATTGCTGTTTCAGCAAGATGGCCTGGAAGTTCGGCTCGGAAGTCATTGTCTTGAAAAGGGCCTCGCTCGACGCGGGCATCCCCACAGCACGGGCGGGGAGATAAGTCTTCTTGAGTATGGCCCAGGTGGTCTTCGGCTTGAGCTGAGCGACTCCCAGGAATTCGAGCGCGTGCCGGCGGCCTTCCGCGGTCGGGACGTACTTGGGTACGGCTTTCTTACTCTTGACGGGTAACCGTATGACCATGCCGATGCGACCGCCAGGTCGATAAGCGTCTGGTCGATCCGCTCGGTCAATTCCGCGCCCGCCCATCGGTGCGCCAGCAGCGGCTCGAGGTCCTTCTTGACGTTCGCGGCCGATTCTCCCTTTTCGCCCACTGTCAGCATTCTCGTCAGAATCAGGGAGCCGACAGCGGAGAGATTCGTCGTCATGGCTTTACCTCCAAGCCCATCGGCGCCTCGCGGCGAAACGCGACCGCCGCCAGAATCGTGTTCTTCACTTCTTCAAACCGCTCGACAACATCGTCGGCTAGCACTCGCACAACCAGGTAGCCGTGCGTTTGGAGTTCGAGATCCTTGCGGCGGTCGCGGCGATAAGCCTCCGGATCCTGAAAGTGGTGATACCCATCAATTTCGACAGCCAGCTTCAACGAGCGAGCGACGAGATCGACCTCGATCCACCGCGTGGGTCCGAAGCGGAAGTCGAGCGTGCCGTTGAGCTCGAACAACCCCGCGGTCTCGGGCAACGATTCCAGTTGCTCGAACAAGAACCGCTCGGCCGCGCTGCGAGCCGGGTCGTCATCGTCGAGATCCCGATCCAAGACGGCCGGCGCCGAGATTCGGCGAGCGGAGCATCCCAAGCATCGTGTCTTAGGTCCCGCAATTCGTGATTGATAGTCACGATCGCCTCGCGGAGCAAATCCTTGGCACGAGAGACCGGCGATTGCGCCAGGTAGTCGTCGAATAACGCTGGCTCGATTTCCAGGATCAGCGCCGGCTGAGGCTGGGCCGCCGCCAGCTCGGCCACGTACCTGCGCAATCCTTTGCAGCCCATCCAGGTCCTGGCCTGCCGGGGAGAAAATCAGGACCGGCAGGCACTCCGGGTGAACCAAGTCGCCCAATGCTGTGAAGACGCGGATATAAGGACGGCCGCGCCCCTCCAAGAGCGCGTCCAGAACCGAGGCGAGCCGGGGATATCCCTGCCACTCCTCCATGTTCTCGATCAACCAGCGGCCCACCAGCTCGACGCCGGTTTCGGAAACCATCGGCAAGGCCGATTCGAGGAACATCGTCCTTTCGTAAGTTGTCATTGCGCGAAGCGACCCGATCAGCGAGTCGGCGGGCCGACCGAGCCGGCGGGCCAGCCATTCGGCCGAGGATTTGGCCAGGTCGCACTCGGCCGCCAGGCGGTTCACCCAGGGGACAACCACGGTCTCAGGATCAGGCTGCTCCGGATGGATCCGCACCATCGGCCGACTCGAGGCTTCCGCCCAACGCCGGGCCAATCGCAACGACAGCTCGACCGGTCCGACCAGAACTGAGACGGCCGGCATGCCGCAACGCCGTCGCTGGTCGTGACGATCGAGGGCCGCGATGGTCGCCCGATCACCTTTGCCCCCCCACATGTCCATCGTTGGCGATTTCTCATCTTCGGCTCAGGATTTGCAGTTCAGCACAGTGACATTGTCCCTCACCAATGTGCGATTGTCCACGCGCCGGGGGTGAGAAGGCCGAAATCCAGGGGCTTGTTCGCGGCGACGACGGAGGAACCGGCGCAATCATCGCAGTCGCGGTTTGGTCTCGGACTTACGCCGGCGCTCAGAAACCTCTTGAGAGTGGCTTCCGGGCAGGCTAAGGTGCATCTTGGGTTCCTCATCGTGGAAAAGGCTCCATCATCAAGACGCAACCAACCAAGGAGACATGAGATGCCGATCAAGAAATTCGTGACCGCCCTGACGGCGGGCTCGCTCGTCTGCCTGGCCGTGCTGGGACTGCGGTCCCCGGCCACCGCGCAACACGAGAAGGCTGAGGCCGGTTCGATCACCAAGGCCGTTGCCCTGTTGCTTCCAACCAAGGGGACAAGGTCGAAGGTCGAGTGACCTTCACCCAGGATGGAAGTACGATCCACGTCCATGCGGAGATCAGCGGGTTGACGCCGGGCGAACACGGCTTCCACATCCACGAATTCGGCGTCTGGTCGGAAGACGGCATGGCATCCGGGGGACACTTCAACCCCGCCAAGGAGCCGCACGCAGGGCCCACGAAACCGATGCGGCACGTCGGCGACCTGGGCAACATCACGGCCAATGCCAACGGCAACGCTACCCTCGACCTGGATGACCACATACTCAGCTTCCACGGCGCTCACTCGATCATCGGCCGCGGCCTGGTCGTCCATGAGAAGGCCGACGACCTCAAGACCCAGCCCACCGGCAACGCCGGCGGCCGGCTCGCCGTCGGCGTCATCGGCGTGGCCAAGCCCTGAAAAAAACTCCCATTGCGCGTGGCGAGTTGCTGATCAACCGCCAAGGACCGCGGTAACGACTTCCCAGTAAATCCCGAACGCGGCTAGCCTGGTCGGTCGGATAGAGCCGGCTCCTACAGGATTTGCTAGGCATCGGGAGCTCCGTCTCCCGATCGCCCGGTCTCGCCTTGTGGCGGGCCTCGTCGCGACCATTTAACCACTCGCCATCTACGGCTCTGGCTTCCAGCAAATCCTAATCAGCCTTCCACCCCGGCCGCCTCCAGCAGCCTGCGATACGCCGACTCGGGCCGTAGGCCGACCAGGCGGCCCACCTCCTTGCCGTCCCGGAAGGCCACGACCGTGGGCACCGCCGAGACCGCCAGGCCACCCGCCAATTCAGGGTTGGCACCGGATTCCACCTTCAGCACCTTGGCCCGGCCCTCGTACTGCGTGGCGAGCTTGTCGATCGTCGGGGCGAGTTGGCGGCACGGCGGGCAGTGCTCGCCGTAGACATCCAGAAGCACCGGGACGGAGGAACCGATAACCTCGGCCTCATACTCGGCGGCGTTGATTTCACGGGCCATGATCCACATCCTTTTCGTTTGCAGGCAACGATCTTGAGTCCAAAACGAGCGGCCGTCGGCCCATCGCCGACGTCAGCCTTGGTAGAGAATGCGAGAGCCGAGCGTCCGGGTGGACATCCGACTGCACAAGTCGAGGAGAGGCGCGGTGTCCGAGTTGCCGGGTTTCGATCCCGAACGGTAAGATGCCGTTAGGTTTCCGGTCTCATGTGGCCGAGGCTCGCAAAGGAGCGGAACTTTGGGCCAGACCACCGAGGCACGCGACCTGCTGGACCGGCTACGAGCGGGTGACCCGTCCGCCCGAGACTTGCTGATCGCGCTGGCTCAGGAGCGATTCGTGGCCCTGGCCCGTGCCATGCTTCGTCGCTATCCCCACGTCCGGCGCTGGGAGGAGACCGACGACCTGCTCCAGGCGGCCCTCATGCGGCTGCACCGAAGCCTGGCCGAGGTCCGGCCCGAGGACGTGACGCACTTCGACAACCTGGCGGCGGTCCAGATCCGCCGGGAGTTGATCGACCTGGCCCGCAGCTACCAGGGACCCGAGGGGATCGGGGCCAACCACCAGACCGACGGCACCGACCCCGGCGGCCGGCTGGCCCAGGTCGCCGAAAGAGCGGGCAGGCCCGAGTCTCTGGAGGAGTGGACGGCGTTCCACGAGGCGGTGGGCTTGCTGCCCGAGCCGGAGCGACAGGTCATGGACCTGCTCTGGTATCGAGGGCTGACGCACGCCCAGGCCGCCGAGGCGCTGGGCGTGGCGACCAAGACGGTCCAGCGGCGGTGGGCCTCGGCCCGAATCCTGATCCGGGACGCCCTCCACGGCGAGTCCCCGAGGTAAGCGAGGAGCGACGATGGAGCCGGACCGAGAAGGACATCCTCGACCTGATCGTCCGCTGGGAGGAGGCCAAGGCCCAGGGTCAGGACCTCGCGCCGGAGGAACTCTGCGGGGGCTGCTCGGAACTGCTCAGCGGGTTCCGGCGGCAGGTCGAGAAGCTCGGCCAGGTCGCGTGGCTCGACGGCCCGATCGAGGCGGGGATCACGACGCCAGGGGACGTCCCGCCCTCACCCTCCGACACCGACCTGCCCCGGCTGCTGGCCGACCGCTACCGGCTCGATGCCTTGGTGGGCGAGGGCGGCTTCGGGCGGGTCTACCGGGCTTTCGACACCTGGCTGGAGCGGCCGGTGGCCGTGAAGGTTCCCAGGGTGGACCGGCCCGTCACCGGGGGCGAGGTCGACCAGTGTCGCATCGAGGCCCGCAAGGTCGCCCGGCTGCGGCACCCGAACATCGTCCCGGTCCATGACGTGGGCCGGCGAGGGGTCGAACTGCTTCATCGTCGGCGAGTGGGTCGAGGGCACGAACCTGGCGGTGCTCATCAAAGAAGGCCGCCCCGACTACCGGGAGTCGGCCCGAATCGTGGCCGAGGTCGCCGACGCCTTGGGCCATGCCCACGGCGCGGGGTTCGTCCACCGCGACATCAAGCCGGCCAACATCCTCATCGACCCACAGGGCCGGGCGTACCTGACCGACTTCGGCATCGCCGTGGTCGAGGAGGAACTGCTTCGGGACGTGACCGCCGCCGGAACGCTGCCCTACATGGCCCCCGAGCAGTTGGACGAGGAGTTCGGCCCCGTGGACCATCGGGCCGACCTCTACGCACTCGGAGTGGTCCTCTACGAGTTGTTGACCGGCCACCGTCCGTTCCGGGCCGCCACACCGATCGCGCTGCGGGAGCAGATCCTCCGGGAAGAGCCGGCGCCGCCCAGGTCGATCGAGCCGGGCGTGCCGGAGGGTTTGGAGCGGGTCTGCCTGCGCTGCCTGGCGAAGCGGCCGGATGATCGATACAAGGGGGCCGATGAGCTGGAGGCGGATTTGAGGGCCTACCTCGAAACCTGAGCCGAGAGGATGGACGGAGACGCATCCGTTAGACGCAGGACAACAGATGCCGGAGGGAGGAGACAATCGCACATGCCCGAGAACCAACCACCGAGCGGCATATCCATCGGCAAGTTCGATATTCTCGCCACCTACGCCTACGCCCAAGGCCTGCTCGACGGCTTGGACGACGACGTGGCGAAACAGCGGGGCATGGTCGCCGCCATCATGGGAGCCCAGGCGCGGCTTGGCATTCGGAAGGAGCACCACGAGGAGTTCCAAGCCCAGAAGGAAGCTGCCGAGAAAAAGAAAAAGACGACCATCACCGCCGAATCGTTCGACAAGCAAGTCGCTCATAAGATGGGCGCGTTCTTCGGCGACGTCTTTCTGCCGGCCCTCAAGAAGCTGGTCGAGGCGGGACTTTCCTACGACCAGGTGAAGCGATTGGTGAAGATCCCCAGCACCTGGGGTGCCAAGATCACCGGAGAGCAGTTCCATGAGCGAGTCGCCAACCACCTGTTGAAGCGATGAGGCCCCGACCATCCCGCCTCTGGCCGCCTGGTGCCGACCAGTATTTTCATGGGAGTGGTGAAGCGGATGGTCCTGAAGTGACTCGGAAGAACGAAGAGGAAGGAAGAGGCTTCAAGGCGTTCAGGAGAGGACATCCCACCGTTGCGCAAACCTCAGAATGCCATTGGCCAGGTCCAAATGCTCGCCCGCCCACAAGTCGTCGAAGATAACCCACCGATGGTAAACGTCGATGCCGAACATATCCCCGATGTGAAGGCACAACTGAAGGATATTGTCAGACGTGCCAACGAGCGATTTCGAGGCGTCGTGATCGAAGACTCTCCCGGGGGTCGCCAGGCTCCTCACGGCATTCGCCACTTCAGTACTCGCTTGATCGATGGTTCCCAGGCCCAATCGGCGGCGCGGATTCCATCTCACCGATGCTGATGACCGGTAAACCGGCGACTCGCTCCAAGGCTGCTTTGAGCCGAGCCTCGGTCGGGTCATCGGCGTGGATCTGGGAGCGAAGCAACTTCAACTCGAACGGCCAGTCCTCGCCGGGAGAGGTTGCTTCCAGGTAGTCGGCCAAATGCGAGACTCTCACGCCTTTGATCCGAGAAGGCCCTGCCATTTCATCGAGCTCGGACAAGGCACTCGAATCATAACAAGTGAGGAACACCAGATACGTCACGCCCGAACCCGAGCCCGGCGGCTGGATCGCCCGTGCTGTGACGCTCGGCTTCTCTGAGTTCTTGCCGCTCGACGTCGGCAGCCTCCAGCCCTCGTGGAGCAGGTAGGCTGTCCGGCCGGGATGCTCGTTGAGGTAGTGATCGTCGAAGAAATAGTAGGCCAGCTCGATCTCGTCGTCATCAGTGAGGACTTGCAGGGCGTGCGGCTTGAACCGCATATCCCCCTCGACGTACAGGTACTCCTCCAGGTAGGACTTGAGCTTTCGATCACTCGTGGGCGGCGGTAGGGCGTGTTCCGCGCGGCCTCGAAGATCGAAGCGAAACCGTAGACGTCGGCACCGACCTCGGCCTTGACCCACTCGGAGATGTCTTCGGCCTGTTTCGCCCGTTCCCAAACCGCCTGATACCACCCGAGGACCGAATCGGCGTCGAGCCTGCGGACATGTTTCCCCGAGGGGCCTTCGTAGTCGCTACGATAGACGAAGTAGACACTCATTGGAGTGAGATCTCCGAAGATGTTATCACAAAACGAAGGCTCGCATCGCAATGGCCTCAAGCTATCCGGTTGGGCCTGTTCTGGCGACGAGTCCGCTGCGACCGCTGTTTAGCCCTGATCGGGTTGGTGCTAGCATGGGCCATTGCGATTCGGGCCCCGGCCAGCTACATGTCATCCCATCTCGATTCTCAACGCGCGCTGGCGCTTAAAGCCATCTGCTTGATGAGAACGACGACAGGCAGATCCTGGGTCTCACCCATCAACTGTTGACAGACTTCCATCACGCGTTGGGCATCGCCCGAGCGGATCAACGACTCGACCTGATCGACGAACTCGGCCCCGACCGCCTCATCCTCGTTCGTAATCCAGGTCCGACCAAGCAAAAGGAGCGGGTCCTCCGGCGGTTCGGGAAGCGGCTGGAAGTCGGGCGTCGCTTGCCGGACCGAGACGCCCAGCTTTTTCATGAAGCCCTCGATGTAGCGGAGGTAACCTTGCGAGTCCAGGCTCTGGGAACGCCAGATCGAGAGCGAATGAAGGGTCGTGCGCAGGATCCCGATCAGGTCGTCCTGACCCGGTAACTCTCCCTTCTCTTCCAGAATCCGCCAGTTCCGGCGGATGTTCGTGATGATGAGATCTTCCTCACCCCCTTCGGTGAAGGTTATCACACCGGTCTCGTGGAGCGGCGGGAGCGACCCCTCTCTCATCTGAATCACCAGACGCTCGATCGCCGCCTCGACCTCGTCGTCGATCAACTCACGGTCGCACATGACATACGATTCGTAGATGCCACGCTCTGTCCGATAGAAGATCGGCACGAATTCGTCGGTCTTGTACTTCTTGCCCGAGTAGGCGAGTGACTCATGCTTGCGGAGCGCGATGCACGCTTCTTGAGCTTGGCCTTGCGTTTCTGGTCGCGGCTCTGACGGTCGTTTTTGCCCATGAATTACCTCCATTCCTTGAACGGGCCGCGTATTGAATCGCGGCGCGGGACCTCGGGTTGTCTCGCTCGGAATTCCGGCCCTTTCTCGCGGGTTCGGCCGGAAAGCAAGCTCGCGCTGCTGATTATACCATGTGGTCTCCCTTACATTGTCATCATCGCACCAGGTAAAAAGGAGGTCGTGCGTTCAAGCAGCCGGACTGCTCCGGCCCGGGCAAGACTTTACCGGGAGCAAGAACGATGGGTGCCTTCTATCGCTCGGTCCAAATCCGAGGCGACTTTACGACCTGGATTACGACCCTGAACGCGACCGCGTAATCTTTGCCGGCCTGGACGGCCGCGTGCGCTTTCTCGACCTGGCCACCCGGCACTCGGGTGTGCTGATGGACGTGCCGAGGCGGCCTCCGATCATCGCGCTCGGGTTGCCCGGCGACCGTTCCGTCCTGTGCTGCACCTGCGATCCCGGCATGTTTGACCGAGGCAAGGATCGCCGCGGACCCTTGGTCCGGTTCTGGAACTACCCTCTGCTGTGTCGCAAACAGCGAGAATCTGGCGCACTCCCGGGCATAATCAGCCACTGATTCTCACGAATAGAAGTGGATGTTGGTCAGGAGTTGAAACTTGCCCGAAATCGCGGGCCGGGCTAATATTTCGACCCGTGTCAATGAATGAGCGATGCGGTCGGCCGCCGGCATTTTCAGCACGTCACTGGCATGTCCTGGATATCCTCCGCAATCCCCGATGATCGTCGGCCTGTCGTTGCGACGACGATGGACTGCGACGCACAACAATTCGACCGGCGCCTGGAGTGGGCGACCTGGGCGTTCGTGGTTCTCGGCGTGCTGCTTCGGCTCGTCCGCTACGCGATGGACTACCCGCTCTGGTGGGACGAGGCTTTCGTCGCGGTCAACTTCATCCGCCGCGACTACCTCGACCTGCTCCGGCCGCTCGACTATGGGCAGGTCTGCCCGATCCTCTTCCTGTGGGCCGAGCTGACGCTGGTGAAGCTCCTGGGCTTCTCCGAGTGGTCGCTTCGGCTGTTCCCCTTGGTCTGCGCCATTGCCAGTGTCGTGCTCTTCCGCCATGCGGCCAGCCGCGTGATGCGCGGGGTCCCCTTGCTGCTGGCAGTGGCGATCTTCGCGGTGGCCTATCACCCAATCCGTCACGCCGCCGACGTCAAGCCCTATGCCTCGGACCTGCTGGCGGCTCTCGTCCTGTTGGCGGCGGCCTTTGACTGGTGGCGAGCCCCGGAACGAGCCGGATGGATGTGGGGCCTCGCGGCCGTCTCGCCGATTGCCATCGCGTTGTCGCATCCGGCGGTCTTCGTGGCCGGTGGGATCATGCTGGGGCTCTTTCCGAGCGTCGTGAAAGCCGGACAACGGGTGGTCTCGATTGCCTACGCAACATTCGCCATGAGCACGGTTGGTATGTTCCTCGGCCTTTTCGCGATCTTCATCCACGCCCAGGCGGCTGCCACCCTGACGACCATGCAGGTTCCTTGGGCATCGGGATTTCCACCACTCCATGACCGGCTGGCGCTGGTCCGTTGGCTCGTGATTGTTCATACCGGAGACATGTTCGCTTATCCCTGCGGGGGCGAGAAGGGAGCGAGCAGCCTGACCGTGTTGCTGTTCGCCGTGGGCGCCGGCGTGTTGTGGTATCGAGGAGGGAAGGTAATCGTCCTGACCTGCCTGGCGCCGTTCGGGCTGGCGCTGGCGGCCGCGGCGATCCGACGCTACCCCTACGGCGGCGTGGCCGACGGATCGCCCGCGCGGGTCATGCAATACCTTGTGCCGAGCATCTGCCTGCTGGCCGGCCTCGGCTCCGCGACCCTGCTGGGCTTATTCCAGAACCCTCGGCGACGACTGCGAGCGCTCCGAATTTGTCTGGTCGTGCTCGCCGCGATCGGAGTGCTCCCTCTGGCCGCCGAGGCATTGCATCCTTTTCGTTCGATCCATGCCCAGCGAGCGCGCCAGTTCGCACGACAATTCTGGCCGGATTTCGTCCGCGAAGCCGAGCCGGTCTGCCTGCGGTGGGATCTCGGCCTGGGCGATTGGGACTCGACGAACTTGAACGTGGCCGTCTATCTCTGCAACCAGATGATCTATGCCCCGCACCGCCGGCAGCGTTGGGAACGCCGGTGGGAAACCGTCTCGGCGAGCCGGCCCCTGCGTTGCGTGCTCTCGCTTGCCGACCCGGCCGATCGCCCGGTCGCTGCCTGGCTGGACGCCTTGAAGAAATCCTACCGCTTGAAGGAGCGCCGCAAGGTCGTCGTCGACATGGCCGAGCCCAAGGCGAAGCCGAGGACCGAGCATTACTACGTCTATGAATTCGTGCCGCGGGAATCAGAACGTCGTGATAGGATCAAGAACGATTGCAAGAAGTGAGTGCGGCCGCTGCATTAAGAGTCTGTCCCAAAAGGGTCGGAAGCCGCACTCGTAGGGTGGGTGCAACCCACCGAATACCAAGGCTTTGCGTTGGTGGGTTGCACCCACCCTACAACCGTCAGACAGGGCTTCTGGGACAGACTCTAAGCTTGACTTTTGCCGTTCTTACGTCCCTTCCGTTGGCCGCACCGCGATCGTCGAGATGCCCGGTGACGGCGTCTCGGACCGCGTTTCGAGCGTAGAGAGCGGCCTTCCGGGAGGCTCAGGCCGCCGGGGCCAGACCGTTGAGCAGGATCTGCTGTAATCCGGGCTTGAGTTTTTGGAAGGCATCGCGATGACCGGGAATCGCCAAAACCCATTCCAGCCACAACCAGCGTCGTACGGCCGTGATCGCGTCCGAGAAGGTCACGTCCGCTTGCCCGGCCAATCCACTACGCGGACCCGCGACCATCGCCTCGGCAACTCCGCGTAGAGCCATGCCACGATGGTGTAGAGCCCGAAGAGGCAGGGCCCCGCACGGAGCACTGTGTCCCGGCTCCAGCCGCGTGTCGTCTGCACGCGGAGGTAGGAACGAACTTCCTCGAAGGTTGTTTCGATGTTCCAGCGGCCGGTGTAGGTTTCGATCAACGACCGAACGCTCATCGTCGCGTCAGTGCTGAAGAAATACTGATCCCGGTGCGTTCCGCTCAGGTCGTGGACGAAGACCCAACGCAAATTCACCAGGGGACAACCGCTTCTTGTACCACAGTCCGGTTCCGGTCACGACCTCGACACGGCGTCGGCCCCCACCATACCAGGCGACTACCAGAGTCTGTCGTTGCGTGGTCTTCTCGACGACTTCCGCAGGGCCGGCCCGATCTTTCCCCTTTTTCCGAGGACGTCCGTTGCCCGAGTACGGCGGCGGTGGCTCGACCAGGTTGGCATTGGGGTAGAACAAGCTGACCAGAGTCCACTTCCGCCCAGTCCGCGCGGCCAGTTCGGCCAGTTCGTGACTGGCGTAGCCGCCATCGGCGGTGACGACAAAGGTCCGATCGGGGAACCATCGCTTCAGGATGCGAACCATCTGACCGAGCAATTGGGCCGGTGTTTTGTGCCGTCGCCCGCATTTCAGGTTTTCTTCCTTGGGTCGATAGAGTGCAACCAAAAGAGGCAGCGCCCAGCGTCGGGTCGCCCAGGGGACGGGGACGAGCACGGTGAGGACGACCCACTTATGTCCCCAGCGAAACGCGGTGTAGGTGTGGGTAGAGCGGACCGGATCGCGATGGCGGCCCTTGCCGTAGACGTGCGGACCGGGATGCTCGGTGACCGTGTCGTCACCGGCCAGAAGAACAGTGCCAGCGCGGGACGAAACGAGCGAGCACCGCCGCGACATAACGGCGTGCCAGGGGCGAGAGCGACCAGCGGTCGCGGGAGAAGACCCGGTGATAACTACTGGGGTGTCCGGGAGCCAGGATGCCCAGAACACGGAGCAGGTTGGTGATGGTGCGTCCGCCCAAGGTGAGGATCGCCGCCAAGGCAAGGAGGACGAACCGACGATGGATCGGCCGCGAGAACGCCGGCTGCGAGGGGGTCGAAGATCGTACGAACCTGTTTGGGAAGTCGATCGTGATTCCGCTGAAGACGCCGCCGCGCGACACGGGCCTTGCGGGCCTGCTGACGCCGCACGGTCCGGAGCCGATTGCCGGAGTTGCTTTGGGGAGAGGCGCTTGCGGGGCTGGCCGGTTAAAGTACCCATGGGGGCCTCCTTGTGTGAGATGTGGTGGTTGGCCAACATCTACCAGCTCACCAGAGGAGGCTCGCTGCAGAACAACCCCAAAAAAAACGGCAAAAGTCAAGCTAAGACTTTGGTCCGGCCTCCTATTCTGTCGCGGGTCTTTCGTCTTTGCCCCTTTTGGCGCGGAAGCGAAAGTCGTTCGTGTGCCGCCTCAAGTCGTCCGCGGGATCGGGCGAGGGAGGGGCCTGCACGATCGGGGCGATTACGGGTTCGCTATCCTCCCCGGCCAGGAGAGCCCCCAAGATGTCGGAGGCAGGTTTTCCGGCGTCGCCGAACTTTTGGGTTATTGCGTCTTGGAGGTTCTCGATCACCTCACGGGCACGTTCTTTGGTCATTTGACTCGCCTCTTCGACCTCCTCAACTCGGATCCTCGAAGGCTTCGGCCAGCCGGAGGCCGCAACGCAGTCGCCGGACGGAGGGACGAAGAGGCGTCGATCATCGCGAGGCCAAGGGTGGTAAACGGATGCTCTTCGCGCGAGCAGTGGTATTCGTCGACCTGGCCGCCGAACAGGCTGTCGAGCCGCCTCAGCGCGGACGAATTCGCGACGGCGCGGGCCGCTTGGTCGCTGAACCGCGCTTGACGATCATTCCAGCAGTCTTGCTCCAGATCCAGTTCGACAAGGCGCGTCAGGCGCCGATGAGCGGGCCAGGGCGATCAAACCCGTGTCGCCGATGAAGTTGTCGTGCAGGTTCAACCGCCAAAGATTCTCCAGCCGCGCCGAAGTGGCAAGCGACCACCGCGCCCGACGGGCCGATCGAATTGTACGATAGATCGAAATCACGCAGGCTGCGAAAGTCGGCCCGCGCCAGCGCCTTCGATGGCCGCGTCGTCCAAGGCGCAGCGCCGCAACCGCAGTTCCCGCAGAACCGGCCAGTGTGCGACGGCCAGCGCCTTCGGCCCCCTCGATGCCGAGCTCGTTGGTCGAGAGATCGAGGCGGCGAAGCCGGCCGGCGAGGGGCGAGCCAGCCAGCACCGCGACCCCCGCGGGACTGACACGAGGCGTTGGCAACCTCCAGCTCCCGGACATTGGCGAACGCCCGAGCGCCCACGATTGCCGCCAGGCCATCATCTCCAATGGCTTGAACGTGTTTGTCGTCGTAGTAGGGATTATAGGATCGGCCGCCGATCGCCAGTGTCGTCACCCCGGCCAGGTAAGGCGAGCGGCAAATCGCCGCGACCCCCTTCGGTCCGAGCTGGTTGGCACGCAGGTCGAGGTGGGTCACTCCCGCGAGCTGAGGGAGCCGGGCCAGGGCCTCGGCGCCGTCGTCGGTCAGGCCGACATCTACCAGTTCCAGCCGCCCCAGCCGTCCCGGCGTGCATGCCGCGACGACCGCGACGACTACATCCCCCACTCGCTCGTTCTCGATGCGGAGCTCGCGCCACCGACTTGAGCGACGCGGATTCGGCGACCACCCGCATCGCCGATGGCGACAGCCAGACGTCGCTGCTGATCAACTCTGGGGCGTAGTCGATGTACGGATTGCCCATGATCACCAGTGCTTCCAGCCTCGAGGGCAGCGTCTCAAACAGCGGCACGAGCACCTCTTCGGGGAAGCAGACCCAGGACTCCAGCCGAGTCAATCGAGCCAGCGCGGGGAGCTGCGCCAGCCGCCGGGCCGCCTCGGCACTGCTGGGGTCGCAGCCGCCGTGGGTCAAAGCGAGCTCGCGGAGGCACGGCAGATGGCTCGTCTCGAACAGACGGACCAGGTTGTCATTGATGCCGGTACTCAAGATTAACCGGACGAGTCGTTCGGCATGGAGGACGAGCCGCTTGCGGACATCGGCACGCCTCCCTTCGAGATCCACGCGGAGGAATTCGAGTTGCCTGATCAGGGGCGATTGCCCAAGCGCGAGGAATGAGGCGTCGTCGTCGGTCCACGTCGTCGCCCGCGCAGTCCAGGTACCGCAACGCCGGCCACCGGCTCGGATTTTCGTGCAAGGGCCCGATGCTCGGCACTTCGTCACGCACACCAATCTCCAGCCGCGAGACCGAACGCAGGAACGATCGGTCGCCGAAGTCCCGCAAGGAGACCGCCTCGCAGCCAAGGTGGTCGCTCCAGGTTCGCAACGTGCGAGCCAAAGCCAGGCTCGGTGAGGACTCGCCCCTCGCCGCGGCGCAGCACCAGGACCAGGGCGCAGACCCCGGGTCTCGTCCGGCCACGAACTGAGCCGCTCGTCGGCGAACGAAAGGGCCTCGCTGATGTCGTCGCCCGGCCATGTATCGAGGATACTCGCGACGGCCCGAAAAGCCAGCTCTCCCGGTTCCTCCCCAAGCGCGTCCCGCAACTCGGCCCAGCCGGCGTGCGTTTGTGTGGACATGGTGGATTCACCTCGAAAGTCACCGCCCAGGCACCCGAAGGGTCGTGACAGCGGTCGGTCACCGCCGTGACTGACAGCGGTCAAGAAGCCTGCGCGAACTGACATTCTACCACAGGGCTCATCTCTTGTTTTCAGGTCGTATGGTCGAAATACGGTCGATAGCCGCCGTGGGGGCCGTTGAGTTCAGCGCGGGTTCCTTCTGAGCCGGTAGGGTGAGTATGACACTAGTGCCCGCGCCGAAGGTGCTGTCGATCTCGACCCGGCCGCCGTGGGCCTCGGCGATCGAGCGACAAATGGCCAGGCCGAGACCTGACCCTTCTGTCTCGGGGCTCCGGGAGGGATCGACGCGATAGAAGCGATCGAAGACATGGGGCAAGTGATCGGCCGGGATGCCGATCCCCGTGTCGGCGACCATGACGCGAGTCTGACCATTCGAGGGCCCACCCCGTACGGTCACCTTGCCGCCGGGCGGCGTGTACTTGATGGCGTTGTCGAGCAGGTTGAAGAAGAGCTGGCGCAGGCGGTCGACGTCGCCACCAACGTGGCAGGCGGCCGGGAGATCGACGGCCAGCTCCACCCCCTTCTCTCGGGCCGCGACCTGCATGTGCTCGCCCACATCGCGCACCACATCGTCGAGGCGAACGGGCTGGAAATCGCCCACGCCGACGCCCGTGTCCTCGCGGCAGAGGAACAGCAAATGAGAAACAAGGCGGGTCAGCCGCTCGATCTTCCTCGAGCACGTTCTCCAGCACCCGAGCGTCCCGTTCGGGTGAGCGGGGCGAGCGGAGGGCGACCTCGGCCTCGGTCCGCATGGCGGCCAGCGGGGTGCGCAGCTCATGAGCGGCGTCGGCGGTGAACCGCCGGACTTCTTCGAAGGATCGCTGGAGCCGCGCGATCATCGCGTTGAAGGTCCGGGCGAGGCAGCCCAATTCGTCTTCGGGACCCGGTTCATCAAGGCGACGGTCCAGCCGCGTGGCGGTGATTTCGGCCGCCGTGGCCGTCATCCGATCGACGGGGGCGAGGGCCTTGCGGGCCAACCAGTATCCGCCCGCGACCGTGCAGGCCAAGGCAAGCGGCCCGATCGTCAGGAACACCCACACCAGCTCGCGCAAGGCGCGGGCGTTGGGAGCCAGGCTGGCGGCCACGCACAACACGAGCGGGCCCGACGGGCCACGGACCACGCCGCTTGCCAGTCGGACCGGCCCGAGCCGATCCAGGGTGACACTGTCGTATGGCCACGTCGTCCGGCCACCGGCGCCGGTGGCGTCGCGGCAGGCCCTCGGAGCCGACCCCCGCGCTGCGGAACAACGGCTTGCCCTCCGGCGTGCTCGACGCTCGAACTCGTGGCCCGCGACGCGGGAAAACCGCGAGTCCAGAGCCTCGGGTAGTACCGAGAGGCTGCTGGCTGCGACCGACCTCGTCGCCGAACTCAGTCGAATCTCCCCGACGCAGCGCGGCGTCGGTCAAGTGCCAGCAGGTGGTGCCGCATCAGCAGGTAGACCGCCCCGCTGAAGCCGACCAGGATCACCGACAGCACCGCGCCGTACCACAGAGTCAATCGCCATCGAATGCTGAGGTTTTTCACGGGCCTTCCCTCAGGACATATCCCACACCCCGCACCGTTTGAATCAGCAACGGCCGGCCGATCCGATCGACCTTCTTGCGGATTGCGTTGATGTAGACGTCGATGATCCGCGTCATGGCCCCGGTCTTCTCCTTCCAGACATCCAGGGCAATCATATCGCGGGTGACGACTTCATTCTTGTGGCGGAGGAGGTATTCCAGCAATTCGTACTCCCGACCCGTCAGCTCCAGCTCGACTCCGGAGCGAGTCACCCGACGGCCGAGCAGATCCATCTCCAGGTCGCCGGCCCGCAGGACCAGCTCCCGACCCGAGAGGTCGCGGCGCAACAGCGCCCGAAGACGGGCAAGAAACTCGGCGAAGGCGAATGGCTTGACCAGGTAGTCGTTCGCTCCTTCGTCCAGGCCCTGGACCCGATCCTCCACCGCGTCGCGGGCCGACAGGATCAGGATCGGCTTGGCGAAGCCGCTCGACCGCAGTTCCCGCAGAATGCCCATGCCGTCCCGGCCCGGCAACATGAGATCCAGCACGATCGCGTCGATCGCTCTCCGTCGGTCGCCACCGCAAGCCCTTCTTCCCCGGTCGAGGCGATGGCGACTTCATAGCCCTCGGCC
The DNA here is from genome assembly GCA_963720335.1 of uncultured Planctomycetota bacterium. GTDB lineage: Bacteria > Planctomycetota > Planctomycetia > Isosphaerales > Isosphaeraceae > CAVRFS01. The sequence continues at coordinate 169,340 of CAVRFS010000059.1, forward strand.
TCCAGGCCGCGCCGGAGACTGTCCAGATGCCGCTTCTGATCCTCCACGACAAGCACTCTGGCCATCGCCGACTCCCTGCGGTCCGGTGTTAGACTCGGGAGACTTGCACACGCCGGCGTCCTTCAGGAAATTCGAATCACATGAGGACCAGGTAACCGACCGGGATCAGCAGCCGGGTCAGGAGCATGTTGGTGATCAGGCCGCCGATGACGGCGATCGCCAGCGGCTGCTGCATCTGCGCACCGGGGCCCAAGCCCATGGCCAGGGGCATCAGCCCGAGGATCGTACAGAGGCTGGTCATCAGGATCGGCCGGAATCGGGTCCGGCCAGCCTGCACCAGCGCTTCGCGCAGGGGCACGCCCTCACTGCGGAGCTGGCCGATGTACTCGATCAGGATGATGCCGTTCTTGACGTCCAGGCCGATCAGCAGGATCGCGCCCATGAACGAGGAGACATTCAGCGGAGTGCCGGTGATCCAGAGGGCGAACAGAGCGCTGGCCAGCGAGACCGGCTGGGCGAGAAAGATCAGCACCGGCAGCGTCAGGCTTTTGAACTGGAAACCCGAGCAGCAGGAAGACCAGGGCCGCCGCGACGATCAGACCGTCAGCAGGCTGGCGAACGACTCCTGCTGCGCCCGGTAGCTCCCCGCCAGCTCCCAGCGATAACCGTGCGGGAACTCCAGCTCGGCAAGCTTGGCTTGCAGGTCGCGGTTGACCGAGCCGAGGTCGCGGTTTTCGAGCTCGGCGGTCACCGTGATCACTGGCTGCTGGTTCTCGCGCCAGAGCTCATTGGGGCTGCGCACGGTGCGGATCGTCGCGAGCTGGCCGAGTGCGACAAAGCCGAGCCCGGCGGACGCAGCCTGGCCCGTGCTCGCGGTGGGGGCGGTTGCGGTCGCCAGGCTGATCGGCAGAAGAGACAGGTGCTCACGGTTGATACCGGACCCGATCGGGATAGCGGACCCGGATCTTGGTCATCCGGTCCTGCTCGGGAATCGTGCTGGCCACCTGGCCGTAGAGCGCGGCGTTGAGCTGAGCCTCGACGTCGGCCGCGGTGAGGCCGACTCGTGCCGTCTGGACACTGTCCGGCCGGATCACGATGTCGGGGTTGCCGAGGAAGACGTGGGCATTCATGTCGGCCGCGCCGGGAACCTCCTCGACGATCTTGCCGACCTTCTCGGCCAGGGTGCGGAGCGTCGCGAAGTCGGGGCCGAAGACCTTGACCTCGATGGGGCTATCGACGCCCGCCAGATCGTTGATCTGGTCCTGCACCAGCGGGATGAACTCGGTCTCCAGCTCCGGGACCTCGGCCTCGAGTTCCTCGCGGAGGGCGTCGAACATCTCCTCCGCGGGCCGGCGTTCTCCGGAAGGCTTGAGGCTCACGAGGATGTCGCCGGTGTAAGGCTCGGTGGCGAAGAATCCGAGCTCGGCCCCGGTCCGGCGGATGTAGCCGGAGATGTCGGGCGTATCCTGCAGCACGTCCTCGACCCGGCGCATCACCTTGTCGGTCTGGGCCAGCGAGGTGCCCACCGGCATCTTGTAGTCGAGCACGAACGCCCCTTCGTCCATGTCGGGCATGAACCCGGTCTCCAGGTGCTGTGAACAGCCACCAGAGCCGGGACGACCGCCAGGAGCGACAGCAGAACTGCCGTGATCGGAGAATCGGAGACCGACCCTGAGGAGCCCTTCGTAGCGATTGGCCAGCAGGTTGTAGATCGGGCCGGTGCTCGGCATCGGCCGGCGTCCCAAGAAGCGGGCGGCCAGCACCGGGATGATCGTCAGGCTGACGACCATCGAGACCACCAGCGCGACGCTCAACGACAAACTCAGCGACTGGAAGAACTGCCCCACCACCCCGCGCACAAAGGCCAGCGGCAGGAAGACCAGGATCGTCGTCAGCGTCGAGCCAATGACCGCGCCGCTGATCTCGCGGCTGGCGCGATCCACGGCCGCGTCGCCGGTCTGGCCCTCGGCCAGATGCCGCGCGATGTTCTCGATCACGACCACCGTGTCGTCGATGATCAGCCCGATGGCCACGGCCAGGCCGCCCAGCGACATCAGGTTCAGCGTATCGCCAGTCAAGTAGAGGAACACAAAGCTGATGATCAGGCTCAGCGGGATCGACAACGCCGCGATCAAGCGTGGCGCGAATGCTCTTGAGGAACAAGAAGAGGATCACGACGCTCAGAAGGCCGCCGATCACGATGGCGTCGCGCACGTTGGCAATCGCGGTCCGGACCAAGAGGCCCTGGTCGTAGACCGGCTCGATGCCGTATGCCCGGCGGGGCACTCTTGGCGCGCATCGGCGAGCACAGCCTCCAGTTCATGCGAGACGGCCAGCGCATTACCCCCCAGCCGGCGGAAGACGGTCAGTGCCACGGCATCCTTGCCGTTGGACCGGATCGCCATGGTCCGGTCCTCGTGCCCGATCGTCACCCGCCCCAGGTCGCGGAGCCGGATCGCCTGGCCGTTCTTCTCGGCGATCACGACGTTCTCCAGATCGAGCGGATCGGTCGCCTGCGTGTCGGAGAGCACCTGGTATTGCAGCGCCCCGCGGTCGAGCCGCCCCACGGCCTTGAGCCGGTGCTCTTTGCTCAAGCGGTCGGCGATGTCGGCGATCGAGAGGTTGGCCGACGGCCAGGGCCTGGGGTTCGACCTCGACGAGGATCTCCCGGATGTCGCCCCCCTGGACGGTGACGTAGGAAACGTCAGGGATGCGGCTGATCCGGGGCCGCAAGTCGTAGTAAGCGTAGTCGTGAAGCGCCGACGGGTCGCGGCCGCCCGTGACCACGAACGAGATGATCGGGAAAACCGAAGGCGTTTGACGCTCGGTGATGCTGGTGGTGCCGGCGGGAAGTTGCGCCCGACCTCGGCCATGCGGGCCCGGATGTCGTTGAGCGCCTGGATCATATCCGTCTCGGGGGCGAAATCGATCGATAGCTCCGCGGCCCCCCGAACCGATTTCGATCGGACGCGCACCACGCCTAGCACAATGCTGACCGCCTCCTCAACCGGCCGCGTGACCGCGACCTCGACGTCCTTGACCGCCAGCCCGGGCGTTTGCGCGATCACGACAATCCGGGGAAAGGCGACTTCAGGATAGATTCCGCTGGGCATGCGCAGCATCGAGACGACGCCATAGACGCTGAGCAGCGCCGTGGTCAGGACGATCAGGCCAAAGTATGGCCTGGCCCTGGCGACGAGATTGATTCCGCCCGCGGAGGGGGAGTGAGGCAGGATTCCGGGTCCACGTCGGATGTTCAGGCTCGTCACTTGGCCTTCTCCTTCGCCTCGGCCTGTCCTTCGCTCCTTGATTTTGGCTTCCTCCTTCGCCTTGGCGTTTCCTGCCTATCTTCTGCGGTTTTGGCCTCCTCTGCGGCTCGTCCTTCGCCATTGCGTTCCTTCGCGTCATCCTTTTCGCTTCGGTGAGCTTGACCGGGGTTTTCTCGGGCAGGTTATAGCCCCCGTCGACGATCACGGGCTCTCCCTCCTTCAGGTCGGTGCCCGAGACCTCCATCCAGCCCTCATGCGGCGGCTTGACCTCGGGGTGAAGCACAACCGATCTTTCCATCGCGGACGACGGACAGGACCGGTCCTTCTCCCAGGTCAAGGACCGCGACAGCCGGGACCTGGAGTACAGCCTTGCGTTCGTCCACGATGATCGAAACCCGAACCGACTCCCCGATCGTGAGGCGTCCCTTTGGGATTATCCACCAAGACGTGGATCGGCAGGTTGCCCGTTTGCGGATCGGCCACTCGGCCTACGAATGCGACCTTGCCGGCCATATCTTGTTCTCCGCCAGCATCTGCGGAGTCCGGCAAGGGAGCGAAGGTGTTCGCGGGCCGGACGATTGCGGCCTGCCCAAGACGCACCGACTGGGCCGACCGGGGCGGTAGCCAGACCGAAGCGAAGACTTGCCGGGTATCGACCACTTCGCCGATCGGGGTGCCGATAGCGATCGTCTGACCAGGATGGCAGTTCAGGCTCTCGAGCACGCCGTCGATCGGCGAGCGGATCGTGTGGTAGTCAAGATGAGCCTGGGAGAAGGCGACCAGCGCGTCGGCCGTCTTGATTCTTGCCCTCGGCCTCGGCGACCGCCTCGGGGCGGGGGCCGATCAGCATCGCCTGGAGCTGAGCCTCGGCCGTCTTCTGCTGGATCGAGGCTTGCTCCAACGCCTTTTCCGCGATGAAGAAGTTGTTGCTCGGAGACCTCGTGAGGCCGATCGCGAAGCGGACGGAGCCGGTCGACGGCCGTCTTGGCCTGTGCCACCGCTACCTTCGCCTGCTCGACCGCCAGTTCATTGGGCCTCTGCTCCTCGGCGACGTGGGAGGGACTTCAGTAGGGCTAGAGAGGCTTTGAGTCCGTCCCGGGTTGCCGTCTTCTCAGCAAGATCGGCCTGTGCGACCGCCTTGTCGAGCTCGACGATTGGCTGCCCTTTCTTCACGAAGTCGCCTTGCGCGACCAGCAACTCGTGTACGTGTCCCTCGACGGCAGGCGTCAACGTGGCAATTTGGTTGGGGAGGGCCTCGCATCGCCCCAGTCCCTCAACGGTCTCCGTCAAACGTCCCTAGCCGGGCTGGCTCGGTCCGGACCGTGACATGGGCCTCCTCCTCCTCCGAGGAATGTTCTTCCTCCGATGTGGCAGGCCCGCCGTACGCCCCACAGCCAGCCAAAACCGCAACGAGTAAAGGCAGTGCCCCGTGCCACCACCGCCATTTCGTGATCAAAATCCTCATTCTTCCCTCCCAGGAGGCACCACGATCGAGACAAGTCTTTAGCCTAACCTGATTTTGACTGGGTAGCATGGGCAGTTCGGTTAATTCTCCTTAACAGTGGGATTACGCCGCTTTTGCTGCCGATAATGAGGAAGGCGGTTAAGGTCTCCTTACGCATTGGTCGACACGGACGACGGCCAAGTGGCAGCGGATGCTCGCCACGGTCGCGAAACCTCGAGCAGGAAGCCATTTCCCATGCGCCGATTTCCTCGTTTGTGTCCGCTCGCTGTTCTTGTGGGTCTGGCAGGCTTTTCGGCGCAGGCCGACCCGCCGGATTCATCGCCAAGTGGTGACGCGATCGCGGAAACGGCGCAAACTGGATCCACTGTTCCGGTCTCGCCGACAAAGCCGGCTCCCTCGATCCCACCGCCGAGGAGCGACGTCGGTCGGTTCCGCCGCTTCACTCAGACCCCCGCAACCAGGCCGAGCGTCGCGGAGCAGACAACCGACGACTGACGCCCGGAATCCATCGCGCCCAAGACTGTCCCGGTCACGATGAGGCGCGCCGATCGGGCCGGGTATCGCTCCTTTGCCTCCCACTGCGACCGGGCTGTCCGTCGAGCCGGCGGCAGGTGGGAAGCCAGTCGATCAGCCTGCAGGCCGCCCTGTACGGCGCGATCACCAGCAACCCCGACCTGGTCACTTTGCGGCAGGGGAACGCGCTGGCCGCCTCGGCCGAGTCCGTCGAGGTCGCCAGGCATTTCCCGACCACGCTCAACCCGACCTTGTGGATGGATTATCGCCCGATCACCCTGATTCCCGGCGGCACATTCGGAACCGAGAGCCCGGGAGGTCCGCTACCAGTCAGCACCAGTAGCGGCTTTTATCATTTCGGCCAAGACTACATCTATATCTCGTTGCGACAGCCGATCGAGCTGGGGCACCAGACCACGCACCGCTACCACATCGCCCAGGCGGCGTTCGACCAGCAACAGTGGGTCGTGGTTCAGGCCGAGCTGACGGCCTTGGTCCAGACCTATCGGTTCTTCCAGACGGCCGCCTATCGCCGCGAGAAGTATCGCCTGGCCCAGGAGCTGGCCGACTTCAACGACCGCTTGCTGGAATCGCTCCAGCGGCGGATGGAGCGCCAACCAGGTTCAGGCCGCCGATGTCGCGCTGGCGCGGGTCGAGAGCCGGGCGACTCGGCAGCAGGTCAAGGCGGCCCGACAGGATTATCTCACGGCACTGACTGACCTGCGCAACCAGATCGGCATCCCCGAACAGGCCGCCGCGGTCGAGCCGCTCGGTGAGTTCACCCTGCCCCCTTATATTCCACCGATCGACGAGCAGGTCATGGTCCAGGAGGCGCTCCAGAGCCGCCCCGACATCCACGCCGCCCATGCCCAGATCGCCGGCACTCACTCGGCCGTCAGCCTGGCGAAAGGGGATCGAATCCCCACGCCGATCATCGGTCCGCAATACGAGATGGACGAAGCGGGCGTGCAGTACATCGGGTTCGTCTTCATCACGCCGCTGCCGATCTGGAACAACGGCAAGCCCTTGGTTCTCCAGCGCGAGGCCGAGCATCGACGGGCCATGGTGGCCTACCAGCAAGCCCAGCAGCGCGCCGTCGCCCAGGTCCGCGCGGCCGTCGCCAAGTGGAACGGCGCAACCGAACTGGTGAACGAGTCGGCTGGGCTGTCCAAGGAATTGAACACCGACGTCGTCGCATCCTGGAGCGGCTGTTCGAGGCGGGGCCAGGCCGACCTGACCAGATTGATGCAGGCCCGGCAGCGGCTGATCCAACTGGAAAACGCACAGCTCGATGCCGTCTGGCAAGCGACCCAGGCGCAGGCCGACCTTCTGCTGGCCCTGGGCATGCCCTCCTTGATTCACGCCATGCTCAACCGCGCGGAACAGGATGCGAACCCCAGCTCCCCGACCGCGCCGCAACCGAACCCATCAGCCACCGCCGTGCACCCCGGAGTCAAGGCGGCGGTTGCGAACCAGGCGACTCCCAAATAGGGGGACCTGTTTCCACGTCGTAAGCCCTACCGAATCATTCGTCCGGCCAATGGGAGGCGCGGCGGATCACGCCCAGCAGCCGATCGACGGCCGCGAACAGGCCGAAGCCCACAAGGCCCAGCCCCATCGCCGCCCCCATCAGGGCCAAGGCGATCCCGACCCCACCCAACAGAAACGCCACCAGCAGTTCAACGTGGGGGTCGAGCAAGACCCCCATCCAGACCGCCGCAAGTACGATTGCGATCAACATCGTCCGCGTCCGGAATCGGCGGCTCCGCCGCACCGACTCGCCAACCTGGGGACCCGAAGGCTTGCAGGGGTCCACTACGCCGGCGGTGAAGTACGGATCACGACTCACGTCGTTGCCAGCCTGCTCGTCTGCTGAACTCATGATCAAGTCGCCTCGCGGCACCGAGATCCGGCGACAATGAACGAAGGGCACTCAATGATTGAATGCGATCCCCGCTTTCCCGAGCGAACCTGACGGGCCTGGTGACCGTCCTGACTCTCAACAATAACAGATGAGACGGATTTCCTGATGCCCACTTATTGCCCACTGCCCACTGCCTACTGCCTATCCAGCTAATTGACAGAAACGGCGTCGTGTGCCTAGACTGGGTCAGTTATGCTAAAAAGCTTATGCATGGAGCATCTTGCCAGTCCGGAGAGCGACGCGTGGCCAGTAAGCCTTGGAGTGGTCGGTTCGGCGGCAATACCGACCGCCGCGTCGAGGAGTTTACGGAATCCATCTCCTTCGATCGTCGGCTTTTCAAGCAAGACATTCAGGGTTCGATCGCCCACGCGCGTATGCTCCTCCGGGTCGGATTGCTGAACGGACAACGAGTGCCAGCAAATTGTGCGGATTCTGTCGGAAATCCAGGCTGATATCGAAAACGGCCATTTTCCGTTCGTCCTGGAGCGCGAAGATGTCCACATGCACATCGAGGCGGCGCTGATTGAGAAGTTGGGAGATGTTGGACGCAAGTTACATACGGCGAGGAGCCGCAACGACCAGGTCGCGACCGACGTCAAGCTGTGGACGCGGGAGGCTTTGGATCGAATTGACGCGCGGTTGATCGGTCTTCAGCGCGCGTTCGTGACGTCCGCCCAGCGGCATCGTGACGTCATCCTGCCGGGCTATACGCACATGCAGCGAGCCCAGCCGGTTCTGGCTCCCCACGTTTTCCTGGCTTACGTCGAGAAGCTCCAGCGCGACCGATCGCGGCTGGCCGATTGCCGCAAGCGGCTGAATGTTCTGCCTTTAGGCGCGGCCGCCTTGGCCGGCACCAGCCTGCCGATCGACCGTCACTTCGTGGCCGATGAGCTCGGCTTCGATGGGGTCGCCGCCAACAGCCTGGATATCTCGAGCGACCGCGACTTCATCCTCGAGTCGGTCTTCGTCCTGACCCTGATCGCCGAGCACCTCTCCGGCTGGGCCGAGGATTGGATCCTCTGGAGCACTCAGGAGTTCGGCTTCCTGACCTTGCCCGACGCGATTTGCACCGGCAGCAGCATCATGCCCCAGAAGAAGAACCCCGACGTCCTGGAGCTGATCCGCGGCCGGACCGCCCGGGTTGTCGGCGACCTTGACGACGCTCCTGGTTCTGATCAAAGGGCTCCCCTTGGCCTACAACCGCGACTTGCAGGAGGACAAGGAGCCGCTCTTCGATGCCGTCGACACAGTCGAGGCATGCCTGGAGCTGGCGGCCGTGGTCGTCGATGGAGCGGCCCTCCGCGCCGACAAGATCGCGGAACGACTCGACGAGGGGTTCCTTGACGCCACCACGTTGATGGAATCCTTGATCCAGCAAGGTGTTCCTCAGCGGACCGCGCATGAAGTCATCGGCCGGCTGGTGGGCCTCTGCGAGCGCCGCGGCTTGAAACGACTGGCCGACCTTTCCGACGCCGACCTGGCTGAGGCCCACCCCAAACTCGGCCCCGAGGCCCGCAAGGTGCTCGGAGTCGAGAACGCCATCAAAGCCTTCCGATCCTACGGCTCGACCGCGCCGGCGGAGGTGGAAAAGCAGTTGGCGCAGTGGGAGCAAAGACTAGCGAATAGTGCCAGTTGCTAGTTCCCAGTGAGCTGTGCCTGGAGGTTCGAGCGGGCGGGGGCTTCCGCTCACGATCGAATCGCGGCAGACGGAATAGTCACGAACTAAATCCCGAACAATCTCACGCAAAGCGCAAAGCCGCAAAGAAATGCTTGGTAGATGGGGCTGGTCGATCGTCTTATCCTTCACGTTTTTTCTTTGCGTCTTTGCGGCTTTGCATGAGGTCTTCCTAATCGATTCACACTGGTCGGAACGTGGCCGGACGAGTTTCAGCTATGAAGACAGTTGATCTAACTTGTGGTATTACGCACCTCCCGACTCTACTGGACATGGCCAGCGAAGAAAACCTGATCCTGCGCGGCGGACGGAAGGGAATTCGTTTTGGCGGAGGTCGACGATTTTGATCGCGAGGTTGCATTGGTGCGCCAGAATCAGGAACTCATGGAGTTTCTCGAGCAACGCTCTCGACCGAGCCAAACCTACACAATCGAGGAGGCTCGCAGGATCCTGGAGCTCGACTGATCTCCGGTTTGCCGAATGTGCATCAAGAAATGATCCGGCCGGCGATAACCGGCCTCACTAAAAGAGAAGAGAAAGACCTGATATGGAACCTTTCCCCTACCGCGACGGGCAACTTTACTGTGAGGATGTCCCCGTCGCCGAGCTGGCCGACCGGTTCGGCACGCCGCTGTACGTCTACAGCCAGAACGCGATCCTGGAGACGTTGAACGCCTTGAAAACGGCGTTCGCCGCAGTCGATCCCTTGATCTGCTACTCGGTGAAGGCCAACTCGAACCTCGGCATCCTCAAGGTGCTGAATGAGCATGGCAGCGGGTTCGACGTGGTTTCGGCCGGCGAGCTGCTCCGCGTTCAAATGGCCGGGGGTAAGCCCGACAAGACCGTGTTCGCGGGCGTCGGCAAGACCGACGAAGAAATCCGCGCCGGGCTGGAGGCAGGGGTCTTGATGTTCAACGTCGAGAGCGAGGCCGAGCTCGATGCGGTCGCCCGCGTGGCCGCTTCGATCGGCAAGGTCGCGCCGATCGCGCTGCGGGTCAACCCCGACGTCGACCCCAAGACGCACCGGTATATCTCGACCGGTAAGAAGGAATCGAAGTTCGGCATGGACATCGAGCGAGCCGCACGGGTGGCCGAGCTTGCCGCCACAATCCCTTCCCTCCGAATGATCGGCATGCACATGCACATCGGATCTCAGATCACCTCCACCGAGCCATACGCCGGCGCGGTCGCCAAGGGGGTCGAGCTGATTGGCCGATTGCGCGAATTGGGCCATCCGATTGAATGGTATAATATGGGAGGAGGTTATGGGATTAACTACAAAGGCGGAGAGGCTCGGCGGATCGAGGAGTTCGCCCGAGTGATCGTGCCGGGCATCCAGGCCGCAAATTGCCGATTGGCGATCGAACCGGGACGCGTGATCGTCGGCAACGCGGGCATCCTGGTCAGTCGTGTGTTATATACCAAGCAGTCGGGAGAGAAGCGGTTCCTGATCCAGGATGCCGCCATGAATGATTTGATCCGGCCCGCGCTCTACGAGTCCTACCACCGGATCTGGCCGGTGGCGGCTACCGAGGGGCCGCCGGATGACGGACAGACCGCCGACTCGGGAACCCAGCCTTGGGACGTCGTGGGTCCGGTCTGCGAGAGCGGCGATTTTCTGGCGAAGGACCGCCCCTTGCCCCCGTTGGACCGGGGTGCCTTGATCGCCATATTCTCCGCCGGCGCCTACGGCATGGTCATGGCCTCCAACTACAACACCCGTCCCCGCGCCGCCGAGATTCTCGTCGATCGCTCCCACGCCCATCTGGTCCGCCGCCGTGAAAATTATGAGGATCTCGTCCGCCAGGAAGTGGAGCTCTCCTAGGCAGTAGGCAGTGGCAGCGCGCAGTAGGTGGATGGCTCGGCAACCGATTTTGAGTTCGTGAGGCTCTCATGAAAACCGCTCGATTCCCTTTGGCTCTTCGTGTTTTGCTCTCAACTGCCTGCTGCCTACTGCCTACTGCCTACTCCGTCGGACTCGCTCCGGAGGCACAGGCCCAGATTCCCGGTCCGGAGCTCTTTGCCAAGGAGCCGCGGACTCCGCTGGAGCTCTGGGAGGCGGTCGACTATCTTGTCCGCACCAGTCAGGCCAAGAAAGCCGTGCCCTACCTCGACAAGTTCGTGAAGAGCGAGCCCGACGACGCGACGTTGATCGCCGTGCGGAATCGGTATGGGCTGGGGTCGATCCTGCGGCTGAACGACGACCCGGCGACCCAGCCGTTCGCCGAGCCGATCGCCAAGAAGTATCGCGGAGGCTGCCCACACGTACGCGACCCGGCCCGAGCGGATCGCCCGGTTCATCGACCGAGCTGGTCAAGAGCCCCGAGGAGCAGGATTATGCCATCCGGCATCTCCGGGAAGCCGGGCCGGACGCCGTGCCGTTTCTGGTCGATGCCCTTTCGCGGCCGGACCTCTCGGCCGACGATCGAAAACTCCTGGTCGACAATATGGGCCGGCTCGATCGCTCGGCGGTTCCCCCCTTGATCGCCACACTGGATAGTCCCGACCCGACCCTCGCGGCGACTGCGGCCACGTTGCTGGGGAAGATCGGCGACAAGGCGGTCGTCCCGTTCCTGACATTCGCGGCCGCGTCTGCCGGCTCGCCGCCGGCCTTGCGCAACGCCGCCCAAGCGGCGATCGCCCAGTTGACCCGACGACCGTTCTCCTCCCAGCCGCGCAACCCGGTCCAGGTGCTGACCGCCGCGGCCTGGAACTACCATCGCCACCAGGTCGAGTTCCCCGATGATCGCGTGGCCGTCTGGTCCTGGGACAAAGAACGCAAGACTCCGGCCCCAAAGGAAGTCTCGCGCTACCGAGGCCGAAGCGATTGCCGGCCTGCGATTGGCACGCGAGGCGTTGCGGCTGGACCCCACGAACCGCGACGCACAGGTTGTCCAGATCAGCCTGGCGCTCGAGAAAGGCATCGAGCGCGTGGGATATGCCGAGTTCCCGGCCAAGGATCCGGCGACTTTCGCCGCGGCGACCGCCAGTGGACCTTCCATTCTGGGCGATGTGCTCAAAACGGCGATTGCCGACCGCAAGACCGATCTGGCGGCCGCGGCCGGCCAAGGCCCTCGGTCAGGTGACCGACCGTCGCCTCACTCTCCGCCACGCCGCCGGCCTCACCCGCTGGTCGATGCGCTCGATGCCCCGGGCCGCCGCGTCCAGTTCGCCGCCGCCAAGGCACTGGTGAACCTGGCACCGTCGCAGGCATTTGCCGGGTCGAGCCGGGTCGTCCCCACGCTGGCCCGGTTCGTGAGCAACCAGGCCCAGCCCAGGGCCGTCGTCATCGATGGCAACCCCACCCGCGGGAGCCAGATCGCCGGCTTCCTCGTCACTCTGGGCTATGATTCGGAGCTCGAGCTGACCGGCCTCCAGGGCTTCGTCGCCGCGGCCGAAGCGGCTGACGTCGAGCTGATCCTCGTCAGCTTCGACCTGTTTACAAAAGGCTGGGCACTCCCCGATACCCTGGCCAATCTCGAAGCGGACTCACGCACGGCGGCGATTCCGGTCTTCGTCTACGGCCCGCTCGACCTGTCGATCAAACGGCCCAACCTACCGCTTGACTACCCGGGCACGCGGTTCCTGGTCACACCCATGAACGCCGACCTCCTCAAGAAACAACTGGATTTCAAGAAACTGCCGCCCGCCCTCGGCGAGTCGGAGCGTGCCGGCTATGCCCGCGAGGCAGCCGAGCTCCTGGCCCGGATTGCCGCCGAGCGCAAAGGCCCGCTGGCGGCCGGCCTGACCGCCGCCGAGCCCGCGCTCGCCGTGGCGCTGGGCGGCATCCAACCCACGCCGAGCGTCGCCAAGGCGCTCGGCGAGGTGCCCGATCCCGATGCCCAGCGCAGCCTGGCCGACCTGGTCCTCGATCCCTCCCAGGATCCCTCGCTGCGAAGCCAAACCGCCGCCCAGATCGTGCGCAGCATCCAGCAGTTCGGACCTTTGATCAGCGCGGACCAGGAAAAACGGCTTGCCGCCAGCCTCCGCGATGAAACCAACCCCGCCGTGATTGCCAGTCTGGGAAAAGTCCTCGATGCTCTGATTCGTAAACAGCCAGACGGCTCGACTCGACCTCCGGGCCCACCCAAGCCGGTGACATCGCCAAAGCCGGCGCCTCCCCCCGAGCCAGCGGCACCACCTGAACCCAGGAGCTAATCCAATCCATGACCTATTGTTCCGTGAGCCTATGACTCTAAGGATGCGCGGCCATGGCTCATGACCCCAGAACAACCCCCGGTGCGCCGGGCCTTCGAGCGGGCGACGAATTGACGCTGCCCGGCGTCATCGGCGTGAGCCAGGGCTTGCGTGAGGTCGTCCGGACCACGCGCCAGGTCGCGCCGTCGCGCGCCTGCGTTTTGATCGTCGGCGAGACCGGGACCGGCAAGGAGCTGATCGCCCGCGCCATCCACGACCTTAGCCCGCGCTCGACCGGCCCTTACATCCGGGTCAACTGCGGCGCCTTGAGCGAAGGTCTGCTGGAAAGCGAGCTGTTCGGCCACGTCAAAGGTTCGTTCACGGGTGCCGTCGATAACCGGACCGGCCGGTTCGAGGCCGCCCACACGGGCAGCATCTTCCTCGATGAGATCAACAGCACCTCGCCCAAGCTCCAGGTCAAGCTGCTCCGCGTCTTGCAGGAAGGCGAGTTCGAGCGGGTCGGCGATAACAACACCAAGAAGGTCGATACCCGGATCATCGCCGCCACCAATCGCGACCTGCTCGAAGAGATCGAGACCAACCGGTTTCGCGAGGATTTGTACTACCGGCTCAACGTGGTGCCGATCTATCTGCCACCCATGCGCGAGCGCCGCGAGGACATCGAGCCCTTGGTCGTTTACTTCCTCACTCGCTACGCCGAGCAGAACCGTCGCGATATGCGCCGGGTCCACCCCGAAGCGATGCGGCTGTTGCGTGATCATGACTGGCCGGGGAACGTCCGCGAGCTGCAAAACTACGTCGAGCGGGCGGTGATCCTGGGTACCGGTCCAGAGCTCTTGGTCGAGCACTTGCCGCCTCAGCTCCGAGGACAGATGGCACCCCGGCCGATCCGCTTGCGGGGAAGCGGCAGCGACATCAATGCGCTTTGCACCGAGCTCGTCCGCCAAGGAGTCCGCGCCGCCGGTCCCGCCGCCAACGACTTGTACGACCGCATCGTCGGCCGGGTCGAACGCGAGTTGATCCAGCAGGTCCTCCAGACCTGCGACCGCGTCCAGATCAAGGCCGCCGCAAGGCTGGGCATCAACCGCAACACGTTGCACAAGAAGCTCTCCGAATACCGGCTCGACTCGGACGCGGGAACGCCCGCGCCGAGCGGCGGTAGCAGCGGGCGCAACGGCGACGGCCATGATCCTGAAGGGAACGAAGAAGACCACTCCCTGCCCGGCGCCGGTGAGCCAGCCTTCCCGGCCGACGAGGAATGACGCATCCCGTTATGTTCCATCATCACCTTCAACCCGAGTTTGAATCTCCCCATGCCTGATGCCTTACCCTCCACGCTCCAACCCGACTCTCTCCGGGAGCTGGAGCTCGACCGGTTATACACCGGCGACTGCCTGAAACTGTTCCCCCAGGTTGCGTCCGACTCGATCGACCTGATTTTCGCCGACCCTCCGTTCAACATAGGCTATGATTACGATATCTACGACGACCGCCGCGAGGCCCAGGCTTACCTGGACTGGACCAAGGCCTGGGGCCGCGAGGTCGTACGTACGCTCAAGCCGAGCGGTACGTTCTGGCTAGCGATCGGCGACGAGTACGCCGCCGAAATGAAAGTGTTGTTTCATCGCGAGCTGGGATTGGAACTGCGAAACTGGGTGATTTGGTACTATACGTTTGGGGTCCATTGCACGAAGAAATTCACCCGTAGCCACGCTCACTTGTTTTACTTCGTGAAGGACCCCAAACGTTTTACTTTCAACGATCAAGACGTCCGCGTCCCGTCGGCGCGGCAGTTGATCTATTTCGACACGCGGGCCAATCCCGAGGGACGGCTGCCGGACGACACCTGGATCCTCCGCCCGCAAGATGTCCCGGACGGCTTCGCGCCCGAGAGCGACACTTGGTACGTCCCTCGCGTCTGCGGCACGTTCAAGGAACGCGCCGGCTGGCACGGCTGCCAGATGCCTGAGCAGATCCTGGGCCGGATCATCCGCGCCAGCTCGAACCCCGGCGACATCGTGCTCGACCCGTTCGGCGGCAGCGGCACCACGCTGTCCGTCGCCAAGAAGCTGAACCGCCGGTACCTCGGCTTCGAGCTCTCGCCGGATTATGCCGCGGCCATCCAAACCCGGCTCGATTCTGTAAAGATCGGCCAGTCCCTGGACGGCGGTGCCGAGCCGCTGGCGGGAGGCAAGGGGCGAGGATCGAAGACGAAGAACCGCTGAGTCTGGTGGCGATCAGTCTTGTCGCGCCGAGGAGACGAGTTTACGGAATGTTGGTCTCAGACCGAATGCGGAGCATTCGATGCCCAAGTCGTCGCAAATATTCTTGATCAGCTCTTTGCTGATCTCCGTATGACGAGGAACGGCGAGCGGGTGTTGTTGCTTCATGCCTCACAACGAGTGCTGGCCCCTTCGGGGATTAGCTCGCAGCCGTGGTCTCGAAGGTGCCGGAGAAGCGCTGCCGTTTCACAGGTTGATACTGACCAATTGACCGGCTATCGATCTAACCGCGGCCTGACAAACACCGCGACCCGCCTTTCGGGCGGGTCGCGAATGACATCTCTGAGTTTATCGAAACCCCAGCAGCCTTGTCTTGAACCCGAGGCCCCGGTGGTAAAAGTGTAAGACCGTTCAGAACTAAATCCTGGCGAGGCGGAATCCGAAGTCGTTGGAGTGCTCAGTCGGCCCGTCCAGCGGCGGTGGGCGGAGCGGAGGGCGGTCGCGAGGGTCCCAGGAGCCGCCCCGAATGACGCGGGCATCGCCGGTTTTCGGGCCTTTTGGATGACACGTGATGTTACTTATTGATATAATAGCTTGCATCGAACCAATCCCAGCACCACTCCCAGACGTTGCCGTGCATGTCGAACAGGCCGAATGGGTTCGGCTTTTTCTCGCCCACGAGATGGGTTTGCTCGCCCGAGTTCTGATCGTACCATGCATGCTCCCCCAATAATTTTTCATCGTCGCCGAAGGAGAACCGTGTCGTGGTGCCTGCCCGGCAGGCATATTCCCACTCGGCCTCGGTCGGCAGGCGGTAGCCTGGCCCGGTCCAGTCGGGGACCTCGACCGACTGGCCATTGATCGTGAAGAACGGCTTCAACCCTTCCTCCCGGCTCAGCTCGTTGCAGAACGCGACCGCGTCGAACCAGGAGACGCCCTCGACCGGGAGACGATCGTTGCCAGAGAAAAAGCTCGGGTTCTTCTTGGTCGACCTGCATGTATTCGCGCTGGGTGACCGGGTAGACACCCAGATAGAACGGCTGGCTGATCGTCACGAGGTGCCTCGGTTTTTCATTGTCGTACTCGGTCGATCCCATTTGGAATTCCCCGGCGGGGATCAGCTTCAGCTTCATGCCGATCGAGTTGGTGACCGTCTGGGCGTGAGAATTCGTCGCGACGGTGCGGCCGGTCGTGCCGGAGCCCGGCCGCACGACGGCCTGGTTTGTCGCCGGAGGTCGTGCAACCGAGTTCTCAAGCTTCGGAAAGGCCCAGATGCCTTCCGCGACCTGGATTCTGGCGTCCGGGACCCCTTGCGCCTGGTGTGCCAGCAGTTGCGAGAACGCGAACGGAGGAAGTTCCAGGATGCGCGTCTTGTCGGCATCGAGCAGGACGTGAATGCCTTTCTCGGAATCGACCGGATCATGGTCACCGAGGATTCGACCGTAGTGATGCGGATTGCGCTTCAGTTCTTCCAGGTGTGAACTGTTGAGGAACAGTCCTTCGAACAGACTGGGGTTCCACCCCTGCTCCTGAATCTGCCGCAGGTTGCGGATCTCCTCCGTGAGAGCCGGCCCACTCAGGTCGGGGCTTCGGAAGTTGTCGAGGATCGTCCGCATCTCCTGCGCAACGAGGTCACGTTGCGCTCGCTCAAACCTGCTGAGCTTCCCCTCGATCTCGGCCAGACGGTCGGATTGTCCCACGAGTTCGTGCTTGAGTTTGATGGAGTCCAAAACCTCGAAAGCGGGGCCCGCGACGGGAACCCGCTTCAGCCCGCACATCAGGATTTCGGACGCCACCATTTGAGCGTGAGCGGCATCGATTGGGCCTCCTCGTTGCTAATGGAGGATGTTCGCTCGGCGAGATTGATTATTTCCAGACGGCTGCAAAGTTGGCAACTCAAGCCGGCCTTCGCGTCGCACCTTGCGTAGAACGGAATTCATTCCGTTTCTCCCCCAACAGTCGCATTGTTCAATCAATCGGATTGAAGATTGAAGAAACGGAATGAATTCCGTTCTACGACTAGGAGTTATGCTTCGCTAGACGGTCTTGAGGCAAACCCACCATCAAAATTCGCCTGAGGCCAACTGAGCCACGAGCCGACTCTGCGCCGCGATCGTCTCACTCATATACAGGGAGCCCGACGCATATTCTTCGAGGAGATCCTGGATTCCCTCGACCTCGCTCAGGCGAGTGATCCGGGTTCGTCCGTATTCCTGCTCGACCGTTAGCGTCTGGTATGGCATCGAATTGACTGATCAGAACTGGCGAATGGGTCGCAAGGATGACCTGCTTTCCCCATTCCTCGGTTGCCTGTTTAATCGCTTTGGCGAGGACGGCGAGAGCCCAGGGATGAAGCGACGTTTCCGGCTCATCGATCAACATCAATGAATAACGATCTCGGCCTTCAGAAAATAGGGCCGTCAGCAGGATGAGCAACTGAAGATGGCCGTCGGAGATCCCCGAGGCCGAATGGGTTTACGTCGCCCTTTCTCCAAGAAGCTGGCATAAAGGGTACTTGGGCCCGAGGGGTCGATTACCAGCCCGTCAAAATTGGGAAACGCCTCGGCCATGTACTCCATGATTGTAGAATAACGATCGTCAAGCAGCCGGCGACCTTCTAGGTTTCTCAGAACAGACCAAAGATTGTCGCCGCGGTCTTTGACCCAAATTTCATATCCGGTATTCGAACCACGTTTTTTTAGCCCATAGAGATTAAATGCGTGTGAATCATAGAGATGAACGAAATGCAGGATTCGATCGAGCTCGGCCGCTTCATCGCAATTAGGCTCATAATCGAGGTAACGGCCGAGCGAGATTTATCTGGTTCACGGAGGTCGAAGGACGCGGACTGATTCATGCGGGTGTGAAAAAAGATCGCCTTCGATGCGCACGGCACTGCGCATCAAACAAGACTCTTTGATGATCAAGAGAGAACAGCCGTTCTCCCGCAAACGGATCGATCCGGCCCGCTGACATGCTGAGCGTCAGCTCATACTCAACCCGATCGCTCGTGAGTTTCAGACGAATCGAATCACCCTCATCGGCTCCGTCGAAAAGCAGACCAATGCCATGATCGCGATCAGCCGAGGCCATCTCCACACTTCGGATCGCGCAATCCCGGACGAACCAGATTGTGTCGAGGAGGGTCGACTTGCCCGCGCCGTTAGGTCCAAACAAGACATTGACGGGCTCGAGAGCCAGCGTGACATCAGCCAGTGAGCGATAATTTTGGATTTGAATCGATTTTAAGCGAGTTGCCATGATCGGGGAGCTCCTCGGAAATTCGCCGCGTGCGCTTCCGTCTTGCCCAATCATACATCGCCCGGGGCAATTCCTGAAACTCCGACGGCGGAAACCCAGGAAGCTGAAGGGGGGAATCCTCGACTTCGAGCTCTCGCCCGACTACACCGTGGCCATCCAGACCAACAACGATCGCGGGCTGCCTCACCCTGGGCTGTTGCGTCTCCTGTTCGTCCCCACCGGCTCGGGAGATCGCCGTGGATCAACTTGGAGTTGGTAAGCCCGGTCTCGAGCCGGTCGCGCGACGGATCCGATCACGACCGATCTAAATCTTCGTTGTCCGCTGAGCCGCCCATTGACTCGCCCGTCTCCTCGGATCCTGAATCGGGAACCGTCCTGAGAATGGGACGGATCGAGGTGGAGGTGGGTCGTGCCTCCTTGAGGCCCTCGAAGCTCGATCACCTGGTCGGCTCGGTACTGGGTCAAGTAGGCGGTCAAGTCGACGTCCATCCGACGGAGCTCGGCCAGGTGCTCGCGCTGATGGGTATCTTGCCGGATGCGGTGTTCCAGCCGGAGCTCGGACTCGAGCCGTTGCTGTTGACGCTGAAAGTTGGAACGGGTTTCATTGGCCCGCAGCTCGGCCTCTTGCTTCCTTTGGTCGAGCTCGAGCTGGTGGGCAACCTCCGCGGTTTGCTCGTGCCTTCGCTTACCCGCGCGGAGCATCTGGCTTTCCAGCTTGAAGCTCTCGAGATCCTGAGCCTGCTGCTCCGTGGCGCGCTCGAGCTGGAGCTTGGTGCGGGCCTCGATGGCCTGATCGTGCATCTGCTGAAGACGCTCGGGCGCGCCGTAACCGCGATAGACGACCTTGTTGATCCGATAACCGCACTGGGATGCGCGGACCGCGAGCTGGCGGTAGGTCTCGAGCTCGTTCAGCTTGTCGGTGTTGTGCTTGAACGACTCGAAATCGTGGCGGCCTGTAAAATCGACGACATCGGAAGTGGCCGCATTGACGAAATCCCCAATCGGGTCGTGCGACGTCTCGAGCATCGTCGCGATGTCGAGGAGCTCGAAGAAGATCATCAGGCGGATGGTCAGCACGGCGTCGTCCGCGGTTCGGACGTCGGTCACGTCGTGGTACATCTGGTCCGGCATCAGCCAGAGCTTCTGAAAGACCAGTCCCTTGGGAACCTTGCGCACGCCTTGCGAGCCCCCCTCGGATGCATGCCAGACGAACGTGTGCAGCCACTCGCCTGGCCTGGGCATGAACAGCGTCGGGCCATGTTCGATCCGCCGCTGAACGGTGCTGGTGCCATCCTTCTGGCTGTAGACGACCACGGCTTCCTTGGCGGCGATCTGAAGCATGTCCTCACAGGTGATTTCCTGGTGGACCCGGGGATCGAACCAGACCTCCGCCGGTCCTGCCTGATGCTCTTGCCGTCCGTCCCGGTAGCGGACGATCAGGTATTCTCCCGGGTGTGCGACATGATGGGTCATGCGCTGGAACTTCCGCCGGCCACGCCAAACTCGCCTTGGGCCGACGATGATCTCCATCGAACCGTCCGGATTCCGCGCCAGGACGCTCTGGCCTTCCTCAACGATGTAAAACCACACGCCTGAGTCTCCCACGGAAGGGGTGGAATCGAGACTGGATCGAGGTCCGCGGCCAGAGGCATCGCGGCTGGCGGGAGCCCCGCGAGCAGAGAATCTGGCCGGGACTTGTTCGGGCGACATATAAGCAGGGGACGCGAGGGTGGGATGGTGGAGACTGGATGATCCGGACTTCAGCTCGTCCGTAAACGATTGCAACATCGAATCAACGCGTTGCGGGCCAGATTCCTCACCGTGATACTCGCTGATCAGGGCTTCGACTTCCTCGCGCGAGGCGGCGATGAGCCGTACCGGCCTGGCGAGGACGAACGAGATCTTGTCCGCCAGGGCGATGTCGTCGTACTCGACCGCGGCCAGTGTGAGGACCTCGCCCTCCTCACCGATCGGGAAAACCAGGTCCTCGCGAGCAAGACTTTCCGGGACGAGGCCGCAAACCTGCGCGGGATTGGCTTGCCCCGCCAGTTAGGGCCCTTCCCGGCACGGCCGTGCGTGCGCCCGGCGGCTGAAGGGGACCGCTGTCGCCAGCCCGGTTTGGAACCCGCCTCGTTCAGAGCACCGGTCGTTTCAAGATAACGATATTTCATCCGCCAGTTCTCACCGAGCCACGACCAGTCGATAGATAGAGAGGCGCGATCGAATGGCTGTTTGCCGCCGAGAGCGACGCCTCCAGCATAACACTCCGAGGTCCGGGAATGTAGCCTCAAAACTTGCGAGGAATCGGATCGGGATGACGCCAAGACGGGACGCGTCCACGTCGCGGTGGCGCGATACACCTGGTTTCTTATCCAAAAAGTTCGAGGCTTCTGGATAGGCTCTCGTCGAGAACACCGCTCGATCCGAACTCGGTCGCCGGTTCGGAGCCGCCCCGCTATAATCAAGGATAAGTCGAGCCGGCCGCCGCCACGGATCGCGGATACATATCTACGTGAAATGACATCGAAACTGGGGCACACTGAATGTGGCGGCCGATGGGGCCAGGCCGGCCGAGCCCGTTCGTTAGGTCCTCGTCCAGAGATTGTTCGTCAAGAAGGAGGATTCCCATGCCCGACGACCGAATCGCCACCGTTCGACCGGTCGAGGAACGCGAGGCGACGGGACTCGTTGCCGCGATCTTCGCCGACATCAAGCGGACCAAGAACATCGACTTCGTGCCCGCATTCTGGCGCACGATCGCGACCAACCCGGCGCTGCTCGAGCTGGTCTGGACGAATCTGAAAACATTGATGCATCCTGAGGCGGTCGGCCGCGGCGCGCGGCTCGACCCCAAGACCCGCGAGATCATCGCTTTGGCCGTCTCGGCCACCAACGGCTGCCCTTACTGCATTAATTCGCACACGGCCGCCTTGCGCAAGCTGGGCATCGATCAGGAAACCCTCGGCGAGGTGATGGCCATCGTTGGGCTGTTCAACATGACCAACTCCCTGGCGAACGGCTACCAGATCGAGCCCGACGTGCGACCCCCCATCGATTGAGCCTTGAGATGAATGGAGACCAACCATCCTCGGCTGGCGAGCCCTGGACAGGAGAGAACGGCTGGTCGCTACACACAAAGCTGAAAAAGAAGATGGTAGCAAAAACCGGGTTCCTTATTCATAATACCCGGTCATCAGTTCGCCATCGTTCCGCTTTGTCATTGCAAGCACATTGCCACGGCACCATGGAGCGGCCCATGTCTTCTCAACAACGATCATTCCGCGTACTCCGTTCGCGCCGCAAGCGATTGGTTCAACCGATTCTGGAAAACTTGGAAACCCGCCTTGTCCTCTCCAGCTCGTCGACTCGGATTGATTTAAACCTCCACGAATTCCACGCCCCGGGCACCTATCCGGCGGGGTTGACGCCCAGCTCACTCGGCATCCTGCCCCAAGACAATGGCTTCACCTTTCCGGTGGGTTACGTCCCGCAGCAGATTCAGACTGCATACGGAGTCAACCAGATCACGTTTGGTGGCATCACGGGGGACGGCACGGGCCAGACGATCGCCATTGTCGACGCCTACGACGACCCGGACTTTGTAAACGAATATCTATCCAACGGGAAAATTAACCCTGCCTACGCGAGTAGCGATCTGGGTGAGTTCGATTCGCAGATGGTCGATGGGCTGGGGAACCCATTGCCTCTGCCCGATCCGCCCAATTTCACCAAGTTCAACCAGTACGGCAGTACGTCCAACTTGCCGGGCACGGACCCGGCAGGGCCCGGCAATGTCAACGGCAACTGGGAAATCGAGGAAGCCCTCGATATCGAATGGGCCCACGCCATGGCCCCCGGTGCCAGTATTGATCTCGTGGAAGCCAGTAACAGTAACTCCTCCGCCAGCGCCCCGCTCTTTACGGCTGTCAAGACTGCCGCCAATCTTCCTGGGGTATCCGTCGTGTCGATGAGCTGGGGACTCAACGAAACCAGCGTCGAACAATCGATCGACAGCGACTTCACGACGCCGAACGGCCACCAGGGAGTGACGTTCATTGCGGGCTCGGGCGACTCGGGATCTCCCGGCTATTATCCGGCCTACTCACCCAACGTGCTGGCGGCCGGCGGCACGAGCCTGCCTCTGGACGACATGGGCGACTATCCGGGTACAACCAAAGATGGAGGAGAGGTCGCCTGGTCCAGCAGCGGCGGCGGCATCAGTAAGTACGAAACCGAGCCGGCCTACCAGGAAAATGTCCAGAACACCGGCTACCGGACCATACCCGACGTGGCCTGGGATGCTGACCCGAACACCGGCGTGGCGATCTACGACTCATACAACGACACCGACAACAGCGGCCCCTGGGTGGTAGGCGGCGGCACAAGCTTGGCGGCTCCCTCGTGGGCGGGCCTGATCGCCATCGTCAACCAAGGGCGGGTCCTCGCGGGAGGGACGACCCTGGATGGTCCCTCTCAGACCTTGCCAGCCCTTTACACCGCGCCTGCCTCCGATTTTCACGACATCCTCTACGGTAGCAACGGCGGTTTCAACGCCGGGCCCGGCTACGACGAGGTCACCGGACTGGGCAGTCCCAATGGAAGTCTCCTTATACCCGCCCTGGTCTCGTACCACAACGCTGACCAGATCGTTGTGACGGGTCAGCCCGCCACCAACGTGATCGTCGGCGACAGCTTCGGGATCGCGGTCTCGGCCGAGGACGATTTTGGCTCGGTGGACCTCGCTTATAACGGTACGCTCACCCTGTCGCTGGAGAACAACCCCGGCGGCGCTACCCTGAGCGGGGACCTCACAGCGACGGCTCAGAACGGCGTGGCGGTCTTCGACGGCCTGTCGCTCAATGCGACCGGCGACGGCTACACGCTCCAAGTCACCAGCTCCGACTACCCTTCGGTGACGACCAGCGCCTTCAACGTGACGGCCAACACCACGCCCTGGGAGGGTACGTACTACCCGGTGGAGACCGACAGCAGCTTGCCGCGCGGACATCAGTGACGCTGAGAGCAATAGCTTCGCCGACAACACGATCGTGCTGGCCACCGGGACCTATCCGCTCACCAATCAGTCGCTTGGACAACTGGTCATTCAAAACCAGTCGACCTCGCTGTTCAAGACGTTGACGTTCGTGGGCCAGGGGGAAACCAGCTCGATCATCGCGCCGGGAATCGTGAACTGGAACGACCGCGATATTGAGATCCTCGGCTCGAGTGGGGCGGGCATCTCGGTGGTGTTTCAGGATCTGGCCATCGAGGGGGGGAACGCCACCAACGGCGGCGTTCTGGGCGGCAATGCCGCACTGGGCGGCGGTCTGCTGGTGGACAATGCCATTGTGACGCTGGCGAATGTCCTGGTTCAGAACAACCAGGCGCAAGGGGCCATCGGGGCTACCGGAGCCGCCGGAGCACCGGGGGCAATGGGAGCCACGGGCGGCAATGCCCAGAACGCTAGTGGAGGCGGCATTTACCTGGCCAGTGGCACGCTTTCCCTGGTCGATGACACATTCCAGAGCAATTTCGCCCGAGGTGGCAGAGGAGGACACGGCGGCGCGGGTGGAGGGCAGGGCACAAAGTCGGCCCCGGCCGTCACGGGCGGCCAGGGAGGTCAGGGCGGCAATGGTGGCTCAGGAGCCGGAGGTGGGATCTACGCGGCAAGCGGAATGGTCGTGCTCGCAAACGACACCTTCCGTTCAAACCAAGCGGTCGGAGGTACCGGAGGTCAGGGTGGTACCGGAGGCAGTGGTGGAAGGGGCAATCCGTCAGCCGTTCCTCCCGTACAGGGCAAGCCAGGCGGGGCAGGTGGACCAGGTGGGAACGGTGGAGCGGCATCCGGCGGGGCGATCTACCTCACCGCCGGCGCCCTCACCATGACGGGATCCACCCTTCAGGACAATTCCGCCCTGGGTGGTGCTGGCGGCCAAGGGGGAACCGGCGGGCCCGGGACGGCTCTGGCGGGCAACTCCGCGACCATCTTTGGCGGCAGCGGCTCGATCTTCAGTTTGACCGGTCTGACCGGACTGCTCGGTAAAGGTGGACCAGGTGGGAACGGTGGTCCTGGCGGCATGGGGGGGGCGGGAGCGGGAGGAGGGCTGTACATCGCGGGGGGGACCCTCTCTCTCTCCAATGTGACGCTCGATGGGAACCAGGCGGTTGGCGGGCAGGGGGGAGTTGGAGGTCGGGGCGGCACAGGTGGTTTCGGTGGTGCTACGACGTTCGGCCTTCTTCCCGTCGGTGAGAAAGCCGGAGATGGCGGTACGGGCGGCAGTGGAGGATCGGGCTACGCCGGTGGAATCAATGTAGCTGGTGGAACGGTTGTCCTCGTTGCCGACACCCTAAACGGTAACATCGCTCAGGGTGGCCAAGGCGGCACCGGAGGAGCCGGCGGCTCCGGCCCTATCGCCGTTGTGTTTGGTGGGAGTACAATTATCACGAGTGGGGGGGGAGCGCGGTGGATCGAGTGGATCGAGTTTGGGCGGCGGAACGGGCGTCAACAGTGCGGGGGAAGGTGGCGATGGCGGCAATGGAGGAGAGGGCGATGGCGGAGGCTTATACGTCTCCAGTGGAACCCTCACCCTGACCAACGCCACGATCGCTGACAACTCGGCCCAAGCCGGGTCAAGTGGAACAGGCGGCCAGGGTGGAAAGGCGGGGACCGGTAAGCTCACCGGCGGCCCAGGAAACGTGGGGAGCCCCGGTGATTCCTACGGAGGCGGTCTCTACGTCAACGGGGGCGTCGTCAACCTCTTTAACACCACGGTTGCCCTCAATACTCAAGATGGCAGTGGCGACGGTGGCGGCGTCGTCCAGACTGCCGGGACGGTCACCGCGGTGAGCACGCTCTTTGCCGATAACGGCCCCGTCGATTACTCCGGCGACATCACCGCGACCGACTCGCTCTTCCAGACCGCACCGATCAATGGCACGCTGTCCGGATCGGGCAACATCGTCGGATCGGACCCATTGCTCGACCCCAATGGGCTCCAGAACAACGGTGGCCCCACCCAGACCATCGCGCTGCAGGCCATGAGCCCAGCCGTCGGTGCGGGGGCCAACCCGGAGAATCTGTTCGCCGACCAGCGCGGCTACGGCGTACCATCCGGTACTACCTGGGATATTGGCGCCTACCAGACCCAGGCTGTCGCCGATTCCACGCCACCCACCGCGACCTTGCAGGCGACCAACGTGAACTCGTCCAACGACAGCTCGCTTAACCCTTACACCTTCAGCATCACCTACACCGATAACGTTGCCATTTCTGTATTCACTTTGCCGGGATCGACCGTGCAGGTGGTTACCTCCGGCATTGCTCCCATCAGCGCAACTGTGGTGTCGACAAGTCCGGTTGGCTCGACGGATGCCCTCGGCGACGCCCCGGAGTTTACCGTCACCTATCAGATCACGCCCCCCGGCGGCTCCTGGACGGCCCAAGATAACGGCACCTACACGGTGACGCTCGGCGGTACGCCAATCACCGACCTCACGGGCAACCCCGTCCCGGCCGGAAGCGTGGGCACATTCACGGTGTCGATCAACGCGAATAGTCTGGTTGTGACCACCCAGCCGCCAAGCTCTGTCACCGCGGGAAATTCGTTCGGCTTGACGGTCTCGGTGGAAAACAGCCAGGGCACCGTGCAGACCGGCTTCACTGGCTCCGTCACCATCGCCTTGAAGAGCAACCCCGGCAGCGGCACACTCCTTGGCACCCTCACCGTGAACGCCAGCGCCGGCGTGGCCACCTTCTCCGGCTTGACTCTCGATCAAGCCGCCAACGGCTACACCATCCAGGCGACCGCCACCGGACTCTCCTCCGCGACCACCAATGCTTTTGACATCACACCCGCGGCCGCCTCGCAACTGGTCGTGACCACCCAACCTCCCGCCAGTACCACCGCCGGCAACTCCTTCGGTCTCACCATCTCCGCCGAGGATCTCTACGGAAACCTCACCCCTTCCTTCACCAGCGGCGTCACCATCGCCTTGAAGAGCAACCCCGGCAGCGGCACGTTGAATGGCACTCTCACCGTGAACGCCAGCGCCGGCGTGGCCACCTTCTCCGGCTTGACCCTCGATCAAGCCGCCAACGGCTACACCATCCAGGCCACTACCACCGGGCTCTCCTCCGCGACCACCAATGCCTTTGACATCACACCCGCGGCCGCCTCGCAACTGGTCGTGACCACCCAACCGCCCGCCAGCACCACCGCCGGCAACTCCTTCGGTCTCACCATCTCCGCCGAGGATCCCTACGAAAACCTGACCCCTTCCTTCACCAGCGGCGTCACCATCGCCTTGAAGAGCAACCCCGGCAGCGGCACGCTGAAGGGCACACTCACGGTGAACGCCAGCGCCGGCGTGGCCACCTTCTCCGGCTTGACCCTCGATCAAGCCGCCAACGGCTACACCATCCAGGCCACTACCACCGGGCTCTCCTCCGCGACCACCAATGACTTTGACATCACACCCGCGGCTGCCTCGCAACTGGTCGTCACCACCCAACCTCCCGCCAGTACCACCGCCGGCAACTCCTTCGGTCTCACCATCTCCGCCGAGGATCTCTACGGAAACCCGACCCCTTCCTTCACCAGCGGCGTCACCATCGCCTTGAAGAGCAACCCCGGCAGCGGCACGTTGAATGGCACACTCACCGTGAACGCCAGCGCCGGCGTGGCCACCTTCTCCGGCTTGACTCTCGATCAAGCCGCCAATGGCTACACCATCCAGGCCACCACCACCGGGCTCTCCTCCGCGACCACCAATGCTTTTGACATCACTCCCGCGGCTGCCTCGCAACTGGTCGTCACGACCCAGCCTCCCGCCAGTACCACCGCCGGCAACTCCTTCGGTCTCACCATCTCCGCCGAGGATCTCTACGGAAACCTGACCCCTTCCTTCACCAGCGGCGTCACCATCGCCTTGAAGAGCAACCCCGGCAGCGGCACATTGAATGGCACACTCACCGAGAACGCCAGCGCCGGCGTGGCCACCTTCTCCGGCTTGACTCTCGATCAAGCCGCCAACGGCTACACCATCCAGGCCACTACCACCGGGCTCTCCTCCGCGACCACCAATGCCTTTGACATCACACCCGCGGCCGCCTCGCAACTGGTCGTCACCACCCAGCCTCCCGCCAGCACCATCGCCGGCAACTCCTTCGGTCTCACCATCTCCGCCGAGGATCTCTACGGAAACCTGACCCCTTCCTTCACCAGCGGCGTCACCATCGCCTTGAAGAGCAACCCCGGCAGCGGCACGTTGAATGGCACACTCACCGTGAACGCCAGCGCCGGCGTGGCCACCTTCTCCGGCTTGACCCTCGATCAAGCCGCCAACGGCTATACCATCCAGGCCACTACCACCGGGCTCTCCTCCGCGACCACCAATGCTTTTGACATCACACCCGCGGCCGCCTCGCAACTGGTCGTCACCACCCAACCGCCGGCCAGTACCACCGCCGGCAACTCGTTTGGCCTCACCATCACCGCCGAGGATCTCTACGGAAACGTGACGCCATCCTTTACCAGCGATGTCTCCATCGCCTTGAAGAGCAACCCCGGCAAGGGTACGCTCAAGGGCACGATCAAGACCAACGCCAGCGACGGCGTGGCCACCTTCTCCGGCTTAACGCTCGATCAAGCCGCCAATGGCTACACCATCCAGGCCACCACTACCGGACTCTCTTCCGCGACCACCAACGCTTTTGACATCACCCCCGCGGCGACCTCGCAACTGATCGTGACCACCCAACCTCCCGCCAGCATCACCGCCGGAACGTCGTTCGGCCTGACCGTCTCCGCCGAGGATCGCTTTGGAAACGTGACACCGTCCTTTACCAGCGATGTCTCCATCGCCTTGAAGCACAACCCCGGCAAGGGCACACTCAACGGCATTACCGAGGTAAACGCCAGTGATGGCGTGGCGACATTCTCTGGCTTGACGTTGGACAAGGCCGCCAATGGCTACACGATCCAGGCAACCGCCAGCGGACTGACCTCCGCGACCACCAAGTCCTTCAACATCACACCAGCGGCAGCCACGCAACTGGTCGTGACCACTCAACCTCCCACCAGCGTCCGGGTCTTCAGCCCATTTGGCCTCGCCGTCTCAGCCGAGGATCGCTACGGCAACGTGGTCAAAGCGGAGACCGGCAGTGTGACGATCGCCTTGAAGAACAACCCGGGACACGGCACTCTGAGCGGTCGACTCACCATTTCGTTCAGCTCCGGTGTGGCAAAGTTCTCCGGCTTGAGGCTGAACAAGCCCGGCGACGGGTATACGATCAAGGCAACCTCCACCAAACTGACCCCCGCGATCACCGATCCCTTCAACGTGACGGACGGGGACGCGGTATCTGTGGGACTGGTTCTGGCGACCCAACCTCCCCGCGGTATCGCTGTCGACAGCACCCTCAGCCCGGTCGGTTCTGGCTCAGACAAGGAGGACTTTGGAAATGCACCAACCACGACCTACGGCAGCACCCTCTTTACTCTCACCAGCAACCCCGGCAGCAATGGCACCAGCGTGGTCGACATCGGCCCACTCACCATGACGGACAGCAACGGTGTGACCAGCTTACCGGCCCAGGCCCTGAACAAACCGGGCAAAGGCTCAGGACAACCGGCCAGTCCATGAGTGCCGTATAATTGATATGAAAGTGACGCCATGACTTCACATGACGATCTGCCGCGGCTGCCGGATCCGTCTCGCGGTGGCTACAGACCCTTCAACCTTGGTGTGACGGGTTGGAGTACCGCCTTCCGGCGGACCGGACCGGCTGAAGCCGGGACTCCAACCTGTCAATTGAAGACTGAAGACACGCTACGCTCCCGTACCTTGACCTTGCCCGATCTTGGATGATAGCTCCTCGACCTTGGCCTTCAGACTCGCCACCTCGTCCTTGGTCGCCAGGTTCAGCCGGTTCACAACCGCGAGCACGGTTTCGTCGAGCTTGGTCTGAAAATCGTCCCGCGCCTGCTCCGACTGCTTGAGCACGCCTTCCAACAACTCCTTGCCTTCCTGTTCCGAGAGCTTGGCTTGCTGGGTCAGGTCTTTGACCAATTCTTCGGCTTTTTCCTTGGTCAGCACGGCCAGGCCAACTCCGGTGTAAAGCGCCTTCTTGATCAGCTCGATCATGTCGATCTCCCAAATTGATGTGGATGAACAAACTCGATTGCGGCCCACGGTCCATCTTAACCGATTCACTGGTCCGGCTCGATCAATCCTGGCAAAGTGCCGATGTCCAAAGGGGTCGACCGGCCCGGGTCGGAGATTTCGTGCTTCGTCTCCGCCGCGGTGCGATGCCCGCAGGAAGGCGATCAAGTCGGCCATCTCCGGCGGGGAGATCGTCTTCTCGAACGCCTCGGGCATCAGCGACAGCCCGGTACTGGTCATCTCGGCAATCTGGGCGCGGAGGATTGTATCTCGGGCACCGTCTCCGCGACGGAGGGTCAGGCTGGTTGCGGTCTCGGCGTCGATGAGGCCGGAGTAAGTCCGCCCGCCTTGGTCAATCACCAGATATTGAACATAGTTGGGCAAAACATTCGCGTTGGGATCGAGGATGTTGGCCAGGAGCGAGGCGGCGTCGCGCGAGGGAGAGCCGGTCAGGTCGGGGCCGAGCGCGAATCCACGGTCGCCGACCTGGTGGCAGGTCTTGCACTCGCGATCGAAGACCTTGGCTCCGCGGGTCACATCCCCCGCTCGCTGCGACGGCGCGAGGTACTGGGCGATGACCTGGGCGCGGGAGCGCGATCCGGTCTGGCCAAAAAGGGCATGCGCCATGCGAGCGATCTCGGGGTCGCGGTGACTTCAAGAGCGGCGCGCGATCCGATGGCTCGATGAGCGCGACGCTGATCCCGGCCCCGGGATCGTTGCGAGCGACGGCTTGAAGCAAGGCTTTGGTCCAGCTTGCTCGCGACAAGAGGGTCCGCACAGCGGCCGCGCGGACTGACGGCTCGAACCCGCGCAGCCGAGGGAGCAAGACCTCGGGGAGATTGGCCGAAACGCCGTCGGACAGCGCTTGCACCACGGCGACCTGGACGGCCCGCGGCTGTCGCGGCTCGAGCAGATCCAGCAGGCCCGCGCGCGACTCGTCCGGGTCGATCGCGCTCAATACCTCGATCGCTCCCAGTCGCGCCGGTTCGGGAGTTCGGTTGTCGAGGGTCCTGGTCCTCGCCCGCTCGAGCAGGCGCGCGACCAGGGCGGCTCCTGGTTTGACCGCGTTGGGATCGACCGCGAGCGGATGGCCCGAGCGCCGCAAGCCGCGAGCCAAGGCGACGACCAGGCGATCGCGAAAGTCGAGCCCCGACGCGTCCACTGGGCCCACATCCTTGGCTCCCGCCATCGTGTCGAGGATACGACCGACCTCATCGGGCCGATTCCGCACGCCCACAACCTCCACAAGCTGCCCGAGCAGCTCGGCCCGGTCCGCCGGGTTCCCACCCGGAGCAGGGGGGCTCGGTTTCGTCCAGAGGTCCACGAATAACCGGTCGGCCATCGAGACGCACGAGCTGAGCACCGCGGTGCGGATCCAACGGTTCGCGGCATCGCGAACGACAATCCGGGCCAGTGCGGTCTCGGCGCAGCGGGTCGCTGGTTTCCCCCAGCGACAGGGCCACGCTGAACCGCACTCGCGAATCCGGATCGTCCGCCAGAGCCATGACCTTTTTTCGTAAGGCCGGTGATCGATCCAGCCGCCGCGCGGCGAGCTGGACCGCCTGCGGCACGAACTTGAGGCACCTGGTCCGACAAAATAATGACGATGTCTTCGTCTCTCAGTGCTTTCAAGCCTTCGAGCGACCAGATGGCATTGACGCGAGTCTGGGGCAGGGGGGCTTGAGTCGGGCTCAGAAGCGCACGCAGCGGTTCGATCGCGGCGGGATCTTGCCGCTCGTAAATCAAGCGGTGGGCCGTGTCACGATACCAGCCGTCGATGCGACGTAGCGCTGCGACGAGCTCGGCCGGCTTGGCCTGGCTCAAGCGAGGCGGCGGCTTGAAGCGGAATCCCGGTGGGGCGATCCGGTAGATCCGCCCTTGGTCACGCCCTCGCTTCAAGTCCAAGTGCTTGAGCACGTCCAGCGGGATGTGGATCGCCTCGATGATGGCGCGGCTCATATCCAGTACATAGAGCGTACCGTCCGGCGCGTTCACGAAGTTGACCGGACGGAACCAATTGTCTGCTGATCGGACGAACTCGGTCGACTGCTCGCGAGGGCCGCGGATCGCCTGGAAGGTGGGCCCGTCCGGGACCAAGACCCGCCGATGGACGAGGTTGTTCTGAGCGTCGCCCACGAAGACGTTGCCGTAGAATTCCGAGCGGGTACGCGCCGCCGCGGTAGACGGTCACGCCGGCGCCGGCGTCGACGACGTGGTGACTGGCACCGGCCGATCCGGCCGATCGCGTGCCATGAGCGATCCGACGGCTCGACCGGATCTGTCGCCAGCGCTCGATCGGGCTGATCCGGAAGATCGGCACCGCACCCCCGGCGATGTCCTGGACGGCTGACGGAACCGCCAGGAACGGGTTCCTTGCCAGTGCTTGCCGCGGCAGGACCGGCTGCGAAAGCGGGTGCGACTCATCGCAAGTGAAACGGTTGCCCCAGTCGTCGAAGGTGTTGCCGAACTGGTCGGAACCGCTGATCGGCTCGAAGCCGCCGGTCATCGGATCGAAGCGGAAGTCGACTCGTTCCACCGAGACGCCCGGCGCTTTGGGATCATCGGCCGGACGAATCGTCCCGCCGTTGCCCGCGGCGGCGCCGTAGACCATGTGGTCCAGCCCCCAGGCCAGGTTATTGACCATCGCCTGCTGATTCTGGATGCCGAATCCCGTGTAGACCTTTTTGCGCACGTCGGCCTGGAAATCGCCGTTTGTGTCCTTCAAGTACCAGATGTCCGGTGGTGCGGAGACGAACACGCCTCCTTGCCAAGGCGCGATGCCGGCGGCCCAGAGTAGGCCATCGGCGAAGACATGGCTCTGGTCGAACCGGCCGTCGCCGTCGGTGTCGCGCAGCAGCCGCACCGTACCCAGCGGCCTGCCCCCGGGCTTGGGCTTATAGGGATAGTCGCGCATCTCGGCGACGTAGAGGTTACCATCGGCGTCGAAGGCCGCGGCGACCGGGCTTTGCACCATGGGCTCGGCCGCGACCAGCTCCATGCGAAACCCATCCACGGTTTCAAACGTCTGAAGTGCTTCGCTCGAAGTCTTGCCCGGCACCGGTTGAAGGAACTGCGCCAGCTCTTGTTCGGAGTGCGTCCGTTGACTGGGATCGATCGTCGCGGCCGTTTTGTCATCGATCCAATGGTCGGGGATCCCACCGGCGGGCAGTCCACCGTTCTGTCGGATCCGCAGCAGGATGTCTCGCGACTTTTGAAAGTAGTCCAGCACGCGTGCCTTCTCGGCAAAGCTTCGTTTGCGGTGCACGTCCATCTGTTGATCGATCCGCGCGACCAGGCGATCGAGCGAATCTCGGTCGTAGGGAGCCTTGTCGCCGATATCCACGTAAACCGGGTTGGTGTGCGCCTCGGCGTCGGCCGCGCCGGAAGGGGCCTGCCCAAACGCCCTGCGCCGCGACCCACGAGGAACCGCTCAGCTCGAGGGAATGGCTCAGCTCGATCCAACGCCCCCGACCCTCGGCGGCCGGCACCATCTGCTCAAAAACGACTTTGCCACCAACGATCAGTTGCACGGTCCGCACCGGCGCGACCTCACTGATCACACGGAGCTTGGCCCGCACCCGGTGCGGACCTGTGCCCGACATGCGGACGATCCCTCCCGGCCTTTCTCCGTCCACCTCGAGCAAGAGCAGCGGCCCGGTCGTGACGAAGCTCCGCCCTTGGGCCGCACCGCGGAGCCAGCCGGCGAAGTCGATGGCCTCTCTCCCATAGACATACGTCCGGCAATCGCCCAGCTTGCGGCAGGCGGGGTAATCGCTCGCCCCGACACAGGGGAAGCGATAGCCGATATTGAGGATACGGTACCAGTCGGCCAGCTCGATCCCGCGGTAGACACCGAACTGGAGCAGCTCGACGGCGTCGACGTTCTTCTGCACGAAATCCGCGTAGATCGCCTGCGAATAGCCGCCATGCGCGTGGATGGCGAATCCCCCATGGCGCATGGTCTCGCGGCCCAGAGAGCCATAAAGCGGCCAGTTATCCGCGAGGACTTTTTGACCTTTAAGCACCAGGTCATCACGCCAGTAGAGATTGAGATGACCATAAGTGCCACTGCGGTACTCCTGGCCGGAGGCGATCCAGGTCGCGCCTCGGCGACGGCTCGAGGCGCGTCCCAAGCCGCGGAGCTGGGGCGAGTCCAGCGTCTCCATCACGCCGTTGTACGGACCGGCAGGCTCGTTGTAGGCCAAGGTCGAGCCGAAATGGATATCCTCGGCCTCGAGTAAGTCAAGAATCACCGAGTCGTCGGCCTCGGTCCGGCGGGGAAAGTGCAAATGCGGGTCGCCTGAGTGGTAGCCGACCGCGGTCATATTCGCGGTGCGCTCGATCTCCAAGAGCACCGATTTGGTTTCGCCGGCCGCCACAAGGACACTTTCGGCCACCGGTCGATACTCGAACCCCTTCCAGACCTCGACCCTGGCCTTGCCGGCCGGAACGTCCACCGCGACCTGGCCGGAGCTGTAGAAGAACCGGCCCAGGTATCGGATCGGCGCTTTGCCTTCGCGGTTCCCTTTTCCCGTCTTGGGCCACTGGCCGGTCAAGCTGTAGGGGGAAAGCGGGTAAGCAGGGGGCTGGTAAAAGTGGCCATCGGGCCCGACCACATTGAGCCGGCAGAACGCCGGCCGGCCGGTCGCGCGGTCGCGAACAGTGATCTGGAGCTGGCCCGTTCCCTCCCCCGACACCGTCTTCGGCTGGCCGGGATGGGTGAAGCCGGGTGGCGTGAAGACGGCGGCCTCATCATCCTCGGGCGCGCCCCGGCTCACGCCACAGACCGACATCGCCGCTGCCAGCAAGACCCAGGCGGGCCACCGGGAGGAGCGATGACCCATGCCGACTCATCATGTTTATAACTGTCGAATTTCATCGTTGTTGGATCGGTTCATCCCCCCGGTGACCAGCCGCCGCGATTCCCTTTTTGTCCGCCGGTCTATTCTCGGCCCTCGGCGCGAAGAGCTCAAGGCACCGATGGTTGCTAATGGAGGCGATCGCGAGAGCACGCTCGGTTTTCTGCGCACTTGATCGTTCTCCGGGGCATGGCACAAAGTGGTACTTGAGAAACGGACCAAAATCACTTCCCGATTTGGAGTCGAAGGCACCGCGAGGAAATCAGTTGATGCGCCCCGGCGGAGCCCCTCGCAGGGAGCGGTTTCCACTGGCGGTCGACGCATTGAAACCGGCTCCCTCTCCTTTGGGAGAGGGCTGGGGTGAGGGGCCAGCACCACCGTCAGGCTTCTTGAAGCCAGCTCTTTATTCCGCGCCTCGGCTCTCACGCCGGCCACGGTACGTCATGGCGAGTCGTGCGATTCGGTCGGCGGTCTTGCTGCATGCCGCCCCTCACCCCGGCCCTCTCCCACAGGGAGAGGGAGCCAGTTTTGACGAGAACCCTTCCCTCTAAGCCCGTGGGGCGAAGTGGTCGAGATGAAGGCCCTCAGCGTGTTTACTCGACGGTGCGAAGGAGTAAGCCGGTCGCCCTCGCCTCATTCCCAGAAGACGACATCGTGGCGGAAGGTTCCGTCGGCGAAGAGGTCGAGCATCACATAGGCAGGGCCGAAGCCGATGTATTTGTCTTTATCCCACCAGTTACCGCTGACAGCGCCACCGCAGATGTAACTCACTCCTTGGTAGTCAACCCGATCGACCTGATGCATGTGGCCGCTCAGCGCCAACTTGACGGGTGGGTAGCGGAGAAAGAGGTCCTTGAGCTTCTCGACGTCAGAAACCATCCAGCCATCAGGCATGATGTATTTGCCTTTGGACTCCACCTTCGACTCGAGCAAGCCGGTCACGGTCAGGATGGGCGCATGCGAGACCAGGGCGATCGGGCCGGTCGCTCCGCGCAGCTCGCGCTCGAGCCACTGAAACTGCGAGTCGTCGATCCGGCAGCCATCGGCATGGAACGTATCGAGGAGCAGGAACTTCCACCCGCCGGTTTGGTGGCTGTAGTATCGGTTCGGCATCCGGTAGGCTTTCATCGCTCGCTGCTTCGGGTCTGCGGCCGGCGAAACCTTGGAGTCCTTCCAAAAGATATCGTGATTGCCGATCACGCTGAGTGATGGGCACTTGAGCCGCTCCATCACCTTGTTCACGAAGTTGTCGAACTGGGCTTGGGCGGAAGCGACCGTGTTTTTCTCGTCCTCTTCATCGACGGCCATGACGTTGTCGCCGCCGAGGATGATCAGGTCGGGCTTCTCGTTCCGCCCCATGACGCGATCGAGCATCTTGGACATCCGTGCGTTCTCGCCCGGAGAGACCGGAAGGTGAGAGTCAGTCAAGAAGGCGACCCTGAGAGACCGCTTCTCACCCGAGTCGGCTCGAGCAACAGTTCTCGCACTGCTCCACAGGCCAGCGGTCGCTAGTCCGCCGAGCATCGTTCTTCTGTCGATTGTCATGGCGCTCGCTGTGCCTCAACGTCCGTCGGCCAATTTGCCCACTAATTCCGTAAGGGTCTTCTTGTCGCTCTCGCGTGAGCGAGCTGTCCTGGGAAAGGTATCGATCATCTTGCGGCAGGCCTCGGGCCGGGAGATCCCTTTGATCAGGTCCAACTTGTTGTCGATATCATCGAGCACATCATCGATCGTCGTCGGTCCTTGGCCGTTGCCTTTTTCTTAACACTCGCGCCTTTTTTCTCGAGCTTCGTCGGCGCGTTCCAGCCGCTCGGCGAGCGCCCTTGTCGGATTTGAGTCTGGCCTTCCTGGTGGATGCCTTCGCGTCAGCGTTAAGCGAGCGGAAGCGGAAAGCCAGTTCCGACGCGAGCGATTCGGGCGTGTAGAGAGCCGCCTTGTCGACGTCGAGGCTACCGGGGCCGCAGCCGGGCACAATGGCCGGTAGAACGAGCATGAGTACCGTGGAGACCGCCACAACCATGGGAATGGTCAACGGGTTGCGGGCATCGCGTGCATACTCTTCTTACCTTTTCTTCGGTCCCGGTTGGTGACACCGGCTCAGTAGCTGTCGGAAGAGATGATCTCACCCCGGCCCCGAGTCCCCATGAACCACCACGGTTGAAGGCCGACCGAGTTCTTGATGAAGTGGACCGAGCCATCCATGAACGAGACGTTGACGCCGCCGGGATGGTTGCTGGTCGGGCACATGCCCTATCGGCCTCCTGCAGCGGAAGGTGTCGTTGTGGTACGTGATGATCGGAGGCGTATTTGGGGGAAACAGGTGAGCATAGACGTGCTTTTCCCAGGAGTCGGTATAGGCCCAGGTCAATCCCTTGAAGTAGCTCCAGGGCTGATACTCGATCGGGTTAGCCAGACCGTCCTGGACGACCGCCAGAGCCGGCACGCTGGGATTGTTCCGGGCATCGATGAGGCCCGAACTGGTGTAATACAAGTTACGCAGCTTGTTAGGGCTATTGCCCGATCCGTCGTTCACGAGCGATTCGCTGACCGCGGCCGTGTTCGACGTCCCATCGGTGATACTCGCCAAGCTGACGTTGGTGTTGACGTTGGCATCTTGTGCCGCCGATGCAATAGACCTGGCCCAGATACATCTTCGACATCGAGAGGATGCCGGTCAGCGGCGGAAGGCTGCCCGTGTTTGGAGGGTCGCCTGGTAGGAGCACGTTCCGCGGATGCCCGGTGTTCGCCACGTAATTGAAATTGCCGGGCTGGTAATTGATATACTGCGCGTAGCCCGAGCACGTGTTGACGACCCCGTCGGACGGGCAGAGGAGGGTCGCGATACTTGCCTTGTTGACGGTGTAGTCAGTGGGGTTGGGGCCCTTGATCACTCCGGAATAGGCCCATTCCGAGGTCGTCGTGTTGATATAATTGAAGTTGATCGAATTGTACATCGTCATCTGCTCCAGGTACGGTGCGATGCCGCAGTACCAGGAGTGACAGCCGGCAGTTGCCGTTAGTGCCAGTACCCTCAGCCGCGTACCGATATTCGTGCAACGGCGTGACGTTATTCACGTCGACATAGTTGGCGATCGCCAGCGTGATCTGCTTGAGGTTGTTGGTGCACTGCGCACGACGTGCCGCCTCGCGAGCCGCCTGTACCGCTGGCAAGAGCAGGGCGATCAATACGGCGATGATTGCAATCACGACCAGAAGCTCGATCAGTGTAAACCCCCATCGTCGGTCGGGATGGGACGATTCCTTAATCATGGCAAGGATCCTCATGGTCACGAACCGAGAAACCAAACTCACCGAACTGAAAGGACACAGAGGAATGATAATTGTCGTAACCGTCATGCTCGGACGGCTCAATCGCGGATGCGGGATTCGATGTTTAATGTGAATGAGAAAGTCCGGTGGACCGGTATGGCTCGTTCACAGCCAGAGATATGTTGACAGACCGCCAATCCCAAGGCAAGAGTTTCAAGTGAATTCCCGATGAAGATATTTTGTCCATTGTGGACAAACATTCAGAAACTTGGCCGCTTCGTTCACCGCGGTGATTACCTTGCGACGGGTGAGATCATCAGCGATTGAATCGTTGAGGCACGAGTGGTCCTCCCGTGAGCTGGCCCAGAGTTTGGCGCATTCGCTCGAGAATCGGCTGCGCGGCTGGATCGCGAGACAGGTTGTGCTGCTCTCGTGCGTCTTTACTCACGCGGAACAATTCCTCGCGGACATTCCCTTCGCCGCGGATGTACGACCAGTCTCCGTCGTTCAGGGCTCCGAGCGGCCACGACTTCTTGGGTAGACCGTAGGAGTCGACATTGGTCGCGAACCCGGGGACGACCTCGGACAGCGCCAGGTCGGAGGATGTGCGCGGCAGCGGTGGTGTCGTCGACTTTCCGTCCCAATGTCGAGCCAGCGACGACCCGGGAAAGGGAGAGCCGGCCTCCAGATCCGAGCACGTCGACGATCGTCGCGGCCAGGTCCCGCAGACTCACCGTTTCCTTGACGACTTGCTTGGTCGCGGTGCCACCCGGGGGAATGATCAGAAGGGGAACGTGCAGCTCGGTCTGATAGAGACTGGTTCCGTGGCAGAAAACGCCGGTGTGCTCGCCGAAACTTTCCCCGTGGTCCGAAGCGATGATCAGCCAGGTTCGGTCCAGAACACCGCGCCGCCGCAGCTTGTCCAGCAACTTCCCGATCTGTTCATCGAGGTCCGCGATGCAATCGTCGTAAGCATCGACGGCAAACGGTAGATCCTCGTGACGCGAGACGAATCTTGTCCAGATCTCCCCAGCGCCGGATCAGTTCGCGCTGGCGTTCATCAGGCTGAGCAACCCCGAAACGGTGAATCCTCCCCGTCGGAAGTTCATAGGGGGTATGTGCGTCGGAGTAGTTCAAGAAAGCGAAAAAGGGCCGCGCCGGCTCGGTCCGCCGCGACAGCCAGTCGAGCAACTCGCGGTTGACGGTTGCCGCGCCTTGCGATCGAAGACGAACGACCGCCAGAATCCCTTGCACATAG
This sequence comes from uncultured Planctomycetota bacterium, assembly GCA_963720335.1. Lineage (GTDB taxonomy): Bacteria > Planctomycetota > Planctomycetia > Isosphaerales > Isosphaeraceae > CAVRFS01. The sequence goes on from CAVRFS010000059.1 coordinate 208,377, forward strand.
GGTTGCAACCAGGCGAGCGATGGCCGATCCTCCACGAACGGCAAGATTTTTCCGAAAACGGCCAAGACGCGATTGACCAGGACGGCCGTCTTGGGCGCGGTGAACTCGGGGAAGATGAAATCCTCGTAGTGAGTGAAGCCGCGACTCAAGCCCGTATCGCTCGCGCAATACATGGTGTTGGCGACGAAGCCAGCCGTCGCGTAGCCCCGTTCCCGAGGACTCAGCCAGCGTGGGATGGGTTTCGTCAAGCGGGTTGAGCCAGCCGACCGAGAGCTCGTGCATCCATCGTCCTGTGAATATTGTCGCATGTGAAGGCAGTGTCCATGATGAGGCCGCCTGAGCGGAATCGAATCGAATCCCCCGCTCGGCCAGCTCGACCAGGGTTGTACTGGTGGGGCGATGGTAGCCATACAGGTTCAGGTGACCGGCGGCGACGGTGTCTAGCACGATCAGCAGGACGTTGGGCGACCCCGGCGGCGGCAAGGGTCGCGCACTTTCGCGCGATTGCTTGATCCGGTCACTAATCCAAGGTGACGCCCCCAAAAAGAGCAGCGTCATCAAGGCCACCGGAAAACTGACCTGGACGAACCGACGGAACCGACGGGGATTCGACTCAAGATGCGGAACGAGCCGTGACGCGACTCCCAAAGCTCACCGCCAGCCAGGCCAACGTGTAGATCCGGGGAAAGGCGATCAGGAGCATCGGCAACAAGAGCAAGCGCGCACAAGATCCGCTCGAAAAGCCAGCGACCGCGGCGCGGCCAGGCCAAACCGGCGATCCACCCGAGTAATCCCATTACAAGAAAAACGCCGAGGTTCGTCACGGGGATCAGCCAGACGAAATGGCGGCTCATCCCGTAAAGATGATTAGGGTCAAACAGCTCCTTGCGGATCACGATGGTGCCCACTTCCAGCAGGCCCGCGGTGATCCCGCACCATGCCGACAAGAGCAGAAGGGACATGAGCCTTGGTCGTTTCGCCACCAAAACCGGCGGCGGCGAGCCGGTCGACCCCGCATCATTGACGACGGCGATCAGACTAATCATCAGCATCTCTTGGGTGGCTACGGAGTACGGTCCGGGCGGGCGATGAACGATTCACCGAAGGGAGAAGACCCCCTAATTCTTGGGCAATTCCAAATCTACTTTTACAACGAATCACTCTACTCGCAAGTCAACATCTCGGTTGCTGGGAGCGCGGCCGTCCGGGCGTCCCGCCCGCATAGGAGCGGCCGGGACGGCCGCGCTCCCGCGATGGCCAATGCCTCGTTTCGGTTGCTGGGAGCGCGGGCGGGACACCCGCGCGCTCCCGGGGGGTGAGAGGCTTGCGCTCCCGGGTTCACCGGCGGCTTGCCCGCGAATGTGGGAGGGATCTCGATCATCGCCTTGTTGATCAGCACGGCCACCGGGTTCAGGTCGCTGGCGTAGCTCTCCAGCCCGAGCCGTTGTGCTTCCAGCGGGATCGATCCGCCGCCGGCGAAGGGATCGTGAAAGGCGGGCAGCTTGAAGCGGTCGAACAGTTCCTTGGCGCGAGTATGGCCGGCGTTCTCGCGCAGGTGTAGCGCCAGCTCTGGCAGATCTCGTCGCGAGCCTGCTGCAAGACCTTCTCGTTGGTGGTGTTCTCCCACAGCACCAGGTCTTCAATGATGCGGAACAGCCGCTGACGTTCTTTTTCCTGGGCCTTCTCGGTCGGGAAGATATCCGGATGCGCCGACGGGTCGTCCACCATTTGAGCGAAGATCACCGCCCGCGCCGCCGCCAGGGGCCGACGCGCCCACCAGAGGTGCAGCGTGCTCGGGTGCCCGTGACGGATCGACTTCTCCCGGGCACTCGCCTTGTTGATCGCGTCCAGAGGCAGGGCGACTTCGATGAGCTTCTTCTTGAGGGTCATGACGTTTCCGTGACGTTCAGGGCGTAAAACTCGTGCGGTAAGGAAATGCTTGAATCCGGTCCAAAGTGAGCAAGTTGTGGCCTGAACACAATTGTGCCAACAGCGCTGACACTTTTACATAACCATTTGCGAATCCTAATGTTACGCGTCTTGGATTTCGCCCCGAAGGGGCAATGACATCTCAGCCCAGGGCGTTGCCCTCGTCGTTCCCCACGGATTTGCGTGAAAATGGGCAATATAAATGTTTTAGATAATGATATCATGGTTTGAATCTTGAAGGGGCCTTGGTTATCCTCGACACGCCTGGCACGCAGCGCAGGCCGGCGAGCACGTTGCTCAGACCACACCAATGGATAATGCCATGCAAGAATGGATTGACAAGGAAACCGCGACGGCGACCTTTGGCACCGCCAAGGCAGCCAGGATCAAGGGCAAGGCCAAATACCGCAATTCCCAGTCCGGCAATGTGCGGCTGAAGCACCGCTTCAAGAAAGTGTTGGATACCATGAGCCACAAGCCCTCCTTGAAGTTCCCCGCCGGTTGCAACGGCCGCGCCGAAGTGAAGGCGGCCTATCGCTTCGTCGATAACGAGCACGTCACATTCCATTCGATCTTGAAGCCGCACCATGACGCGACGATCGAGCGGATTCGCGAGCAAACTGTGGTCCTTATCCCACAGGACACGACCGAGCTCGACCTCACGCGGCCGCGCGAGATCGTGGCCGGGTCCGGCCCGCTTAATGACTCGACGCGGGTGGGCTTCTACAATCACGTCAGCCTGGCCATGACCCCGGAACGCCTGCCCCTGGGCACGGTGGACGCAAAGGTCTGGGCGCGGGACTTCCTCGAATTCGAGAAGGACGCCGATCAGAAGCTGCGCTGAGCGGAGAGCCAAACCGATCGAGGGCAAGGAGAGTATTCGCTGGGTGGAGGGCTACCACGCAGCGTGCCAGGTGGCTCGACAGGCGTCGTCGACACTGATCGTTTCGCTCGCTGACAGTGAAGGAGACATCTACGAGTATCTCCTGGAAGCCCAAGCCGTCGAGGGAGTGCGCAAGGCCTCCTCCATTATTCGCGCCTGTCAGAATCGTGCCTTGGCGCTCACCGACGACGCTGGGTCGCCCCAATCGCCTCACCATCTGCGGGAACGGGTCGCCAGCACACCGGTCCAGGCGCAACGCACCCTGGAAGTTCGTGGCGCGAGCCCACGTCGAACGATGATCGAAAGCGAAAGCAACCGCGCGAGCCCCGCACGGCCGAGGTGGTCATTCGAGCGGCGCGGGTGACGTTGCGGGGACCGGCTCGTCCGGGCGGAAAGCTGCCGGACCTGGAAGTCAACGTGGTCTTGGTCTCGGAGCTGAACCCGCCGCCCGGTGTCGAACCGATCGAATGGATCCTGCTGACCGACCTGCCGATCGACACAGTCGAGGACGTTCTGCGCGTTGTTGATTATTATATGTGTCGATGGCAAATCGAGATTTACTTCCGGATCCTCAAATCCGGCTGCAAGGTCGAGGAATCGCAGTTGGAGACAGCGGAGCGTTTCGAGCCCTACCTGGCGTTGGATATGATTGTGGCTTGGCGGATCATGTACGTGATGATGATGGGCCGGGAATGTCCCGACCTCCCTTGCGACGTGGCGTTGGACGATGACGAGTGGCGAGCGGTGTACGCGACGGTCAAGAAGGAACCGCCGCCGGCGCAGCCCCCTTCGATGAAAACCATGGTCGGCCTGATTGCGTCGTTGGGGGGTTGGCTGGGTCGTCCGTGCGACGGCGAGCCTGGTCCGAAGGCGATGTGGGTCGGCATGCAACGAATGACGGACCTCGCTCTTGGCTGGCGTGCCCGCGCGGATCACAGTAGGAATGCGACAGATGACCGTCCCGGTTCTGAGCGGCGTCGGCAGTAGGAAACTCGAAGTGCCCCACCTCGCACGAAAGTTCGCGCTGTATCGTGCGCAGCCGCCAAGCGGCAGGTCATCCCTAAGCAGGGACGCAGTCCCTGCGCCGATGCACAGGACTGGCAGGCATCCCGAGGCGGGTGATAGCCTGGCGATCGACGTGCGCCGGTTGCGCCGCAACTCGGCGATTGGAGAGCGAGGGGGCCGGGAGCAGACTGTCCAAACGCACATACATGGGGGCCTTGTGATTGTGCCAGGATCGTCATATGCTGGGCTGTCAGTGAGAGTGCAAATCCGTGGGGAACGACGAAGGCATCGCCCTGGGGAAATCCGAAGAACAGGAACGCCTTGCCCTGAAAGGGCACGT
>CAVRFS010000060.1:0-210079 GCA_963720335.1 uncultured Planctomycetota bacterium
CAATTGAGCCCATCAGCGGCCGAGGCTGAATGCTCTACATCATCTCGCCCATTCCGCCCATCCCACCGCTCATGGCGCCGCCACCGATGGGGCCTTCGCGCAGGCTGCTCGGAGATGAAGCGGGGCTGGGGCAGGTCGCGGGCGTACTTGAGGCGGAGCTGGTAGTTCAGGTATAACGTCTTGTCACCGATTGTACCCTGAGGTAGATCGACGTCCCACCGCAGCAGGTTGTCCATCCGTGCGGTGCGCTGGTAGAGGACCGTCGGTGCTCAGCTCGGACGATGCCTTGACCAGGGCGACTGCGACTGCCTCGCCCTGTGGCTTCGGCAAGCGGTCCCAGAGCTGGACCCTGACCGGGCCGGGCCGGTAGTTTCGTAGCCCGATCCGGAACTCGTAGGTCGAAGATCTGGTTGCCTCCCTGAACCGAGCGGGTCTTGTGCACCAACCGGCGATTCTTGACCTGGAGTTGGGGATCGACGCCGAAACCCGCGATGAACGGCTCGCCGGCGGCCACGCAGGGGGAGTCGCATCCGGCGCCACGAAGCCGCCGCCGACATAGACCGTCGCCTCGCCCGGCAAAATCACGAAGTCCGCTCTTGTTCGTCAGTTTGGCGAGGCGATAGACGCGAGGGGTGAGCACGGGCACGGCTTTGGCGTAGTAATCCGACGCCAGATCCACGCGGGCGACCTGGAGCAACTGCGGATCGCGACGCGAGGGGATGTCAAAGCCGCCCGGCGATCGAGAACGTGACGCCGGGGCCGTCCTTCTGGGCCGGCGACGTGTCCTGGACCTGTCCGTCCGCGACTGTGCAGCTCTTCAGCTTGATCAACGGCAGCCGTTTGATTCGATCCTCTCGCGCCTTGGACGGCCTGGCTCTGCTCCAGCGATAGCCCCATTCCGCCACCCATGCCACCCTACGCCGTTAACCCTACGTGCTACTTCTCCTTGATTTGGCGTGCGAGATCGATCTGTTTATCAGTGGCGTAGAAGATCTTGGGAGGGCCCGCCGCAGTCTCCTGTTTCTTTCGGGGATACGCACGACTCGGTCTTACAACCCCGCTTGTAGTCATCGATCACCTCGCTTTGCAACTGCTCGATCAACGACTCGCCGGCGCTTGGGGCGGCTCTTGTACTCGCGCATTGCTTGGCGAAAGGCTCGCAACACACGGGCAATGCTCACTGGCGCTTCGCGGGGACTTGTTTCTGCGCGAGAACGTGCTGGGCGTGGAACGCCATCGCCCATAATCCCAGGAGCGACCAGTCGGCCTCGACTTGAGCATTCTCCGCCGAATCACTCAGCAGCTTGGTGATGCGCAAACGTTTGTTTGAAGCTTCTATAAAAGACCTCGATCCCCCAACGAAGCGAGTAGAACTCCCCAAGTTGCTTGTCCGGAAGCCGCTTGTGGTCAAGCACCGAGGTCAACCAGAGACCACGTCTTCTTGCCGTCATTGACCACCACCAGGCGGAGCACCAAAGGAGGTTGGTGAGCAGCAGCCATCTGATCCGGCCAGACGTAGACGATGTCCCGCTTCTGGCGAACATAGCCCAGATCCTTGAGCAGACGGACGTTACCGCCGACCCGGACGAGAAAATGGCGATTGCTCTCCAGGGAGTGTTTTCCAGAAGAGATAGCCGACGAACCCCCGCGTCGGCCACGACCATCGCCATCGCTGGCAGAAAGGCAACCATCTGCAGCGCGTGCTCCCGTTCGCTGCTATCGGAAGGTCCGGTCCGCCAGTCCCAAGGCAGCCCGATCATCACGTGCCACATGGTCGTGGGCCACATTTTAGGGCTGTTCGTCTTCTTGCGCCGCGACTCCTCGGCCCGCTCGTTACGCGAGGCGGGCTTGGCCGCTTGGCACCCTTACTCCGCCGCAACTTCCGTGCGGGCTTGGGGGAAAACCGTTTTTCATTGGACTCGGTCCGCGAGAGTTCGAGCCGGCTCCCGTCCACGCCGAAGGGGATGAACCAGCGATGGTGAACCGGTCGCCCCAGGTCTGGCTCATCCGCTGGCGGAACACGGTGCTGATTCAAGCACCAGGCGTGCGGTCCAATTCCGCAACATCTTCATGAAGGCCGGTACGAGGTGGCTAGCACCTTCCCGCCCTGACCGCGGGCTAATCGGCCGAGAACCTTGATGCAGATCTTTCGTCCATGGCGAAACTCCGGTGATGGTATCCTGGTCGGACCAAACCCAAAGCAAGGCGGTGTAGACAAAGCCCAGGACCGACCAAGTGCAATCCGCACGGAATCCGATTGAAAAGACCGACGCCGAGGGCAACAGCCACTGCATCGCGTCCTGAAGGGCTTGAAAGTTATAGGAAGAGACGGTATGACCATCCCGGTCTTGATGCGACATCTCCGAGTCCTTTCGGAAGCTGGTGGGGCCACGTTCTGCTCCAACAACAGAATAGTTGCCGCAAAAGCCTGTCGCATCAAGACTCTTCTCTTTCTCCTCCACAAGGGTTAACGGCGTAGATGCCACCCATCGCGCCTGAATGGGCTCGTCGCTTGCCAACTCCTGATGGCCGACCCCTCGGAGGTGGTCGTCAACACCCCGTCCTTGACCTGGTGGGCCAAGCCGAGTTGGTTCAGGAGCAGACTGAGCGACGTCCTGAGTGGGACCTGCTCGACGTCGATGGTCACGGTAGACCTGAGTGATTTCTCCGCCTCTTGCAGTCCGATCGGGTCGACATAAATGGGAATGCCGTTATATGTCGGGCTCGCGGTGGCTTGCTTGATATACTTCAGGATATCGTCAAGCGTCGTCTCGTTTGCAAACGACATGCTGAGCGGCTTCGCCAGTTCGGCGACGATCCGCTGCGATCGGTCATCATGCCCGTCGATCGGGCCGGTGTTCACGTGGCCGGCGACGGCCATCTTGAGCGGGAGAAGCTCGGGTGGTGCGGCGTCCAGCGAGGGGGGGCGGTCGAAAGCGTGACGCTGACATTTGACCAGGACTCGCCGGTCTGCTGGGTCAAGGCGGCGAGGTACTCGAGCCGCACCGAGCATTGTCGGCGCCGCTCCCGCCACGCAGCCGATACTGCGGCCGCCAGTCGGCCTCGCGACCAGGTAGCCGAGCCGCACCGTGCCCGCTTGGGGTCGGGTCTTGTGCACGACGATCACGGCATCGCGTTCGACGCGGCTCGATCCGGCCGAAAGCTCCGTGAGTTGCCGAGTGGCGAACTCGATCGCCTCGGTGTTGGCTTGCAACCGTTGGCGAAGGTCGGTTTCGGTCTTGGTTTTGGCGCCGCGGGTCTCCATCACGAACTTGCTGAGCGTGAGGATGGGCGCGCTATCGAGCCGACCTTCTTCGTCAGGTCTGTGATGCCACGGCAGTAAAACCCTCGAGTTTCTGGATGTACTGAAGATCCTGCCCTTGGACGGCGATCTCTTTCTGGAGCCGCTGAGCATCAGCTTGAAGAGTCTTGAGCTGCTCCTGCTTGGCTCGCACCTCCTCTCGTGTATCTTCCTTGACCCCGCGAGCCGGAACCGCGTGCTGAGCACGCGTAGGCCATCAGTCCCCTCAGTGTAGAGCGAGCTGTCACAGTCTGCGGGCAACGGCGTGACGACCAGCTCGATCGTCCCGTCGCCCTCGGGGACGGTCACTTCGCGCGTCACCAGGGCCTGCCCTTGATAAACGGTCACGGCCGTGATCTGACTTTTTGACGGCCGAGGCACGGGCACACTCTCGGCCTGTCCTTGTACTTGAGCGTCCTGGGCGGTATTCGCGGGAGCCGGTTGTGCGGGCGGGGCGACCTCGGCGCAAGCTAAACCAGCTACCAGCCAGAGAGAGGCGGTCATGGTTCGTCCTCCAGGGAGTGTCGGTTGGGATCATATTTGGATCGGACGAAACCCGCGGGATTGGGTCCGGTGAACAGCCACTGACCGTTTGACGAACCGTTTGGCGGGATTATTCGATGAAGGAGGAGACAGGCAAGAACGGACGATTGATTCCGACGTTGGAAAACATCAAACTGTCAGGGCAGGCGGGGTTCGCCTTGAGATCGATTACGGATCAACGGAGTCAAAAATGCCTGCTCGCCGCGTGAATGCTTGACGAAAACGCAATCGCTTCGAGGAGCTGCCGATGGCGGTCGACACAGCCAAAGTCGAAGGTCGCCGTAAGGTCAATTACACGTCGCTGCAAGAGCTGCTGACCGATGCCGAGCGGTTGAGTGCCGGGCCAGTGAAGGCCCTGGGGAACTGGTCGCCAGGTCAGATCTATCGGCACCTCGCCATCTCGTTCAATGGCTCGATCGACGGTTTCACGATGAACTTTCCCTGGTACCTTCGCCTGATGGCGCGACTGCTCAAGAAGAAGCTAATCAGCGGCGCGATGCCGCCAGGCTACAAGCTGCCACCCGAGGCCGCCAAGGCCGTAATGCCCGGACCAACCTCCACCGAAGACGGTCTGACCGATTTAGGCGCGCCGCGATCACGCGCCTGGAGCGAGAACCACACCGCGCCGAACACCCGATGTTCGGCAGTATCAGCAAGGAAGAGTGGAACCGGGTCACCTCAATCACGCGAACTTACATATGAGTTTCCTCGTGCCGCAATGAACGCCCGCGGGCGGTAGCCCTTCAATGACGACAACTTACCCTTATCGGGTTCTCCCGCAGTATTGATGTTCGAGGACTGTGAGAGGCAACCCAAGGCTGGCCTCAACTCGACCATTTTTCATTCGGAAGGCTCGGTCCTGGCTGGCCACGGACAAAGATCTCGCCGCAATCATTTCGGGTCATCATGGGATTATTATTACAAAAAAATAAAAGAGTCCCTCGCTATTTCCGCCGCGATGGCATAATGGAGAGGCTGAGCGGGGCCCATCGAAATTGGCGATCGGCTGCGATCGAGATTTCGGTGAATATCGTCGGACGACTAGATGAAGGGCAACCCGCGATTGCCGGGGGGGCCCGTTGACGAGTAAGCCGACGTGGTCGAATACCTTGGGGTGTTCCACCACGGGGGCTTTTTTTTTCGTTCAAAACCACTTGGGATGAGGTTGACCGTGGAGATTATGCTGACCCCTGTTCGCTCTCGGCCGGCTGGCCGCGTTCTTGCCGCACCTGAAAGATGGAGTCGCGAACACAAACCGCTCGATGGCGGTTGTTTCGGAGCTGATCACGTCGTGCGGACAGGGAGCTGACGCTCCCGCTCGCCCTTATTCGGACTGACAGCCTGGCGAGCGGGGAGCGTCAGCTCCCTGTCTGCATCACGCTCAAACCAGGAAGGCATTCTGGGCCTATTCCCGACGCGGCCATCTGCCCCCAATGCCGGTCTGAGAGAAGTCCGAGAACGAGGCACAAACAGAATTCCCTCCAAAGCGGGAGGTGGGATGATCGCGATTACATCGGAGAACTCTTTCGCCATCGGAGGTACGTCTTGAAATGGTATCAGCTCGCGGGTGATTGGAAGCAGTTTACGGGAATGGTGAAGCAGAAGTGGAGCAAGCTGACTGACGAGGACCTGACGACCTTCGGGGGCAATCAGGACCAACTCGCCGGCCTCCTCCAGCAAAAATACGGCTATGCCAAAGAGCAGGCGGAAAAAGAAATCACCGAGTTTGCAAACGAGCCGAAGCGATAAGCTCTCCTCGGATGTCGGCCACGACCAACCCCCGACCAAGCGGATCTCAGGGATAGGAGAATCAAACATCGAATCCACTTTTTTCTCCGCCAGATGAAGGTGGGAAGTGGACGAGGGGCTCTTTCCAACCTTCGCACGGGTCTGACCAAGCCGGCACTGTCAGAACGCCGGAACCCGGAGGATTTCAGTCAATCCGTAGCACTTTTTCGAGTGTGCGGAATGCCGATTGTTGGGAAAGGCCGTGTTCATGAATACCTCCTCCTGGTTCGTCAGGCTGGAACAGGCGAATTCGTCCTATCTGCTGCTGGCGACGCTGCCGGGACCGGCGGTGGTCGCCGGCGTCTTGTTCCGGATCGGCCTGATCGGCTGGGTCTTGCGGGTCCTCGGCCTGGTGGTCGAGAGGGGCATCCGGGAGGGATTCCTGCTCTGGGAGCGTCTGCTCGCGTGGGCCTCTGGCCGCTATTCCTGGCGGTCGTCTTCGGTTTTCTGCTCGTGGAGGGGTGGCCGGCGGGTCGCTGCCGGGCTTGCGGGTCGTTTGCGGCCTGGCGCCGCTGCTCATGGGAGCCATCGCCTGCCTGGCCTACATGTTCATCGACCTGGAACGGAACGAGGTCGAGCGGGCCACAAGGCCGTCCATAACCCGCTGAAGGGCCAGGTGCTGGCGATCGCACCTGGCGCGGTATGGTCAGCAGGTCCGCGTCCCGCTGTTGATCTCCGCCACCGTTGCGATGATCGGCGGGTTCGCCCTGCTCAACCAGGGCCTCTACGAGACGGTCGGCCGAGACTGGTATCGGGTGGCGGACGAGCGGACGGAGCCGGTCTATGCGGACTTCCTGGCGTATGCCCTCACGAACCTGCTGGGCATCGTGGACGTGCTGGACCTGGCCAAGTCGCACCACATCTTGCGGGCCGCGTACGTCCGTCAGGCCGCCTGGCCGGCCTCCTCACTGCTGGTCGGGTTCAAGTCGTTCTTCACTCTCGTCTTGCTGCAACAGATCTTTGCCTCGCTCCGGCAAGGGAAACTGCTGGCCGAGACGATCACCGATTTCTGGAGCCCGCACGAGCCGATCCACGAGCGGGCCCGGAACGCGCTGCCGCAGTACGGGGCGTTGGCCATCGGGCCGCTGCTGATGTCGCTGCGCTCGGTCCCTCGCTGACCAAGGAGCAACGCGACCAACTGCCGCTGATCCTGGCGACGATCGGGCCGTCGACCATCCCTGCCTTGATCCGTCACCTGCGCGACCCCCACGAGCACGTGCGTGCCATCGCCGCCGCCGCACTCGGCCGGCTCCACGCCCTGGAGACGGTGCCCTTGCTGGCCGCGCTCGCCAGGACCCCAGCGACGTCGGTGCGGCAAAGCGTGGTGGAAGCACTGGGGTCCTCGGCGCGCACGGCAGAAGTCCGCCGGCACGCAGGCGCGGCCTCGGCCGGGTCCGCGGCTTGCAGGGGCGAGGATCGGCTGGTTGTTCGGGCGGAAGAAGCGGGGCGCGCCGCGCACCGCCCCGCACCCGGTCGAGCTGGCCGTGGCGACCCTGGAGTCGGCCCTGGCCGACGACGCGGCGGCGGTGCGGACCCAGGCCGCCCTGGCACTGGGCCGGATCGGGCTGCCCGCCGCGGCGGTGGCCCCGGGGCTGATCGGCTTGTTGAAGGACGCCGACGAAACGGTGCGTTGTCAGGCGGCCGAGGCCCTGGGCCAGGTCGGCGGGGAGGAAGGGGCCACGGTGGCCGCACTGGTCGAGTTGCTGCAAGACGCCAGCGCCCCGGTCAAGGCGGCGGCGGCGCGGGCGCTGGGGCGCTGAAGAAGGCGGCCGCCCCGGCGGTCCCGGCGCTCGTCCCGCTGTTGCAGGACCGGGACGAGTCGGTGCGCACGGCCGCGGCCGAGGCCATCGCGCAGGTCGGGCCATTTGAACGAGGCCGCCACCGACATCCTGGTCGAAGGGCTGGACAGCCCGGACAACGTGGTCCGTGCCCAGACGGCCGAGGCCCTGGGGACGATCGGCGCGGCGGCCGAGGAGGCCGCCCCGGCCCTGGTCGAGGCGATGGCCGACGGCAACGACCGGGTACGGGCCAAGGCCGTCGAGGCACTGGGCAAGATCGGCGAGTCGGCGGCGGCGGCCGCCGTGCCCGGCCTGGTGCGGGCACTGCGGGATCAAGACAACTGGGTCAGCGCCCTGGCGGCGGAAGCCCTGGGCCAGATGGGGGAGTCGGCCGACGGGGCTGTCCCCGCTCTGGTCCGCTCGCTCGGGGCACCTCAACCCGCAGGTGCGCGCAACGCCGCCGAGGCGCTGGGCAAGATGGGCGGGGCCGCGGCCGGCGCCCGGTCGGCGCTGGAAAAGGCGGCCGGGACGAGGACGGCGGGGTCCGCAGCCAGGCCATCCGTGCCCTGGGCGCGATCGGCGGCCCCACGCCGGCCTCGGCGCAGGTGGTCCTGGCCGGGTTGCGGGACGCCGACCCTCTGGTGCGGGCCGCGGCCGTGGAGTCCCTGGGCCAATGGGGCGAGCCGAGCGAGGCGGTCCTGAGCGGCCTGGCACCTTCTGGAAGATGCGAACGACCAGGTGAAGGTGGAGGTGACCAAGGTGCTGCCCAAGCTGGCCGGCGCCACGCCGGCGGTGATCGACGGCTTGTGCCGCCGGTTACTCGAAGACGACAGCGCCTGGGTCCAGGTCCACGCCGCCCTGGCCCTGGGCCAACTCGGTCCGGCGGCCGCGGCCGCGGGCGGGCCTTTGCTCCGCGCCGCCCAGACCGGGGACGTGAGCGTGCGCGAACAGGCGATGCGGGCGATCGCCATGATCCAGCCGCCCGAAACGGCGCAGGCGTTCGCCGCCGGCCTCAAGGACGCCTGCAGCGACATCCGCATGGTGGCCTCGGCCGGCTGGATGAAAGCGGCGGCCATCCCGGAGGAAGCCATCCCCGCGCTGGTCGAGGCCTTGCGCGACCCGGAAACTCAGGTCCGGGCGAACGCCGCCCACGCACTGGCCCGGCTCGACGCCTTACCAGCGGCGGCCGTCCCGCTGCTCATCGGGTGTACGGCCGACGCCAACGACGGCCTGCGGATGAACGCGGCGATGGCGCTGAAGCGGCCCCCGCCGGCGCGATCGTCGAGGTCATGCCGCACCTGGTCGCGGACCCGAACCCGCGCGTCCGCTTGATCGCCGCCGGCTCCCTTCTCGCCGCGGAACCGGGCAACGCCGACGCGGGCGCCGTCCTGGTGGAGGCCCTGGGAGACCCGGCTCTCCGCGTCCGCAAGGCGGCGCTCGAACTGGTCGAGTCGCTCGGTTCCCAAAGGAGACAATTCCTCGAAGGTCTGAAAAATCCCACCCGACCGGAATCAGACAGTATCGAGCTCCCACGAAGGGGAACCATCCGCGCTCCTCACAACCTGAGATCCTCGAAAACAGATTTAACCCGCATCTCGAAACATTGCGCATAATGATGGCGTACAATCCGCCGGGACGGTCACGGTTTGCCGGCGAAACCACGCTCGATGCGCGGCTTCAGCATATCGCGGACGACCTCTAGTGTTCCTTCAAGTGGTGTTTCTTGACTTCGGCCTCCCATTCTCCTTTCTTTCCATCGAGTTTTGGATCGAGGACCGGGGCAGCTTTTCATAATCGCTGCGCGCGGCGGCCTGTTTTTTCTGGATCGCGTCGAAGGGCTCGCCGACTTGGTCATCGGGAACCGATTGCAGGGGAGGGTCGTTCACGGCAGGAGCCAGAAAGACCTTCCCCATCGGCGGCTTCTTCGGATTCGCGGGCGTTCCGTAGGCACGCACCAAATGGCTGGGAAAGTGCCCGTAATTCACGCTACCCCCCGCAACGTGAAGTAGAACGATACCCCTGGAAGTCCGTCGGCCCAGGCGCAAAAGAACTTGCCGTCGGAGTTGATGCAGTCGAATCCCCAGCATTCCTGCAGCTTCTTCTTCAGGTCGTCTCCCAGCAGACCGGTGGCGTCTCGCATGATGGCGTCGCTACCCGAATGGCACGCCAGAACGAGCCTCTCAATGTTCGTACTCTTGCACCCGGGAATGATCAGATCGAGCACCTGGTCCAGGTAGGCTTTGATACCTTTCGTTTGAGATTTCCCAGCCCAATACTACCTCCTGTTTTCTCCTGACGTCCGAGGAATGGAACGATCAGAACGACGTCCCTGTCTGCCGCGTCCACGCCCTCGCGAGGCTTGTTTTCGCCACCGGCCGTATCGGGACTAAAAACATTCTCCTCGATCTTCGCGACGTGCCAGCCATGGAAAAACAGAATGACGTTGGAAACGGACTTCCGAGCGTTCGCCTTGGAAAGATAGACCGCTGTTTCCGCGATACAGTCGTCCCCCTTGGCGAAAAGAGTCGTACCCTTGAGCGAAGCCTTCGCGGACGTATCTTCGGTCAGTTTACAGGCGCTCATAATTTCGTCCCAAACGTGCTGTGACAGGTGAACTAATGTTGCCACGAGCTTTCGGGGATGGTAGGCTTTCCGTACCCCGCGTGCGAAAAGGGGGACGAGCGACATCTGGGCCGGTGGCTCACTACTTCTTTTACTGTGACCGTCTTTTCACTGTGACCGTCTGGTACGATACATCGCCAACCTGCAATTCTTGAATTTCGCTCGCGAGATAGGGAATTGCGTCATTTCCCGCCGTATCTCCCGCAAGGCGGATTAGTTCAAATGGCTTATGTTCGGTTGGCCCAGGCCGTAGCTAGAGCAGCTTCACGATCTAATTGCACACGCCAGCGCAGGTCGTATGACTGGCGACGAGAGACCCTGGCCGGCAGAAGCTGCTCGGCGGCGGCGTACCGCTTCTGGCCCAGGAGCGACCCCCCGAGCGTCGACCGCGTGTTGAAGGTGGACCAGTCTTCGGGCTGCGTCTTTTCACGGATCGCGAGCCTCACCCGGGAGCGGGTGGGGCGTAGGCGACGACGATCGCGTGATCGGTCGGCGGCGGTGCTGCAACCCGAGCGTGCCGGCAGGACGTTCACCGGGTTGGTCTCTCGCCACGCTTGAGCAGCGCCTCGGCCTCTCTGAGCAGGATCCGCACTTCCAGATCGTCCTTGTTGCCGGCGAGGGTCTTCTCGAGCCAGCGTTCGCGCCTCTTCGGCGTGTCCCTTCTTGTGGTGAGCCATGGCAAGGAAGACCCAATCGTGGGGGACGCCGCCACCAGACGTCTTGACACTCTCGTCCAGCCGCGCGATCGCCTCGTCGATGCGCCGGCGCGATAGCAGTGTCGCGCGAGTGTATTGACAGCGATTCGCTTCTGAGCGTCGGGATATCCGTCCAGTGCCGCCTGGGCCATGAGGACCGGCAACGTGAGGTCGGCCACTGCGTCGGCCGCGTAGATACAGAACCAGGCTGCATTAAGCAGCCGCCACCGGCAGAGCCGGTGGTATGTAGGAAGGCCCCTTGAAGGGGCCGTTGGGTTAATCGAAGTTCAACTCACCTTGGTCTTGATCACGTTGGAGCTTCTCCTGGTCGCGGATGTAACAGCCGGATTTTCTCCTCGTCCAGCCCGACGGTGCTCAAGCAGTAGCCCCGGGCCCAGAAACTCCGGCCGAACAGCGTTCCTTTCGTGTGTAACAACTCCCGGTGAATCCGGGTCGCACTCTTCCCCTTCAGGTACCCGATCATCATGGCGACGCTGTACTTGGGCGGCACGCTCAGCAGCATGTGGATGTGGTCAGGCATTGCCTTACCCTCAACCAACTCGATATCCTTCTGACGGCACAGGTCCCGCAGGATCTGACCGATTCCTCGTCGCATCCTCCCGTACAACACCTTGCGACGGTACTTCGGGATGATCACGACGTGATACTTGCAATCCCACTTCACGTGGGCTTGGCTCTGCCAATCTTTCATGGCGGTCCTCCTGCCCCATGGGGGCCTTCCTCAAGGAGGACCGTACGCAAATTCACGCCGGAAACGGCAGAGCCTTAAGGAGTCACACCGCCAGAGGCGGTGGATTCGTTTTGATTGAGAGTATTCGGATCGGAAGCCTAGCGAACTGAGAGACGAGCGTGCCCGCCGCCGCCCGATAGGCCGAGAGGTCGCCCGATTCGACGAGGGACAGCAACTGCGGCTGAGTGGCCGGACCAAGTTCGCCGGGCAGCGGGGCCATCTCATGTACGGCCTGGCAGCTTCTCCGGCGAAGTGACAGCCAGGCGGGCTAGTCGGCAGAAGTCCGCGACGTTTCGGGCCTGAAGAAGACTGCCCGTGCTCCCGAATTGTTTGAGCATGGCGTCGCACGCCGACCCGCTCCGGCTGGTGTCGCCCGACTTCAGGAGAGCATCAATGAGCTGGTAGTGTAGCCGGAGCCTGTCCGGCTCCTTGTCCACGGCCTTCGCGAAGGCACCGGCGGCCGCACCCCACTGGCCGCTGTTGGCCAGGACCTCGGCCCGCTTCGCCTCGTCGGTCGTGGCCTTCAACTGCGCCAGCGTCTCGACCTTCTTCCGATAGCGGGCGTCATGCTCGGCGATCACCTCCTGCGCGAGCGGCGTAGCATTCCAGACGCGGGCCGTGAAATCGATCACTCCCGAGTCGATCCGGGTCCCGTCGGGGCTGAAGGCCAGGGAGAGGGGCGTGAGTCAGCACTGGAGCAGAAAACCGGCGTAAGGGCCTTGGAGTTGCCCGGTGCCAGGATATTTCTAACAATTTTCATATCATCTCTCCCGAATCAAAATCGCCGCAAGTGCAATATTCATTAGGGCTTGTGATTCTCTCTTGCGAGGAATCTTTGCCGAGAAACCGCCATCAACGACTTTTCATATATTAAAAGTTATCCGAGCCTTCAATGCGTCCGGGTTCCATGTCGATTAGGGTCCGGCCTTTTTGTCAGAAGCCAGTGGACCGCGAAAACCCGGAGATTGCAGGAGTTCTCGCCTCTCGACATACGGCGACCCTATTTGTCATGCTCGGCTTTGGCGATACGGTCCGCAAAGCTCGATCGCCAGATGATAGGGCACTGAGAGGTTGTCATGGTCAACGGTATCGAGGTCCGCTTCGAGTACGGCGGTATCCAGCTAATCTGCGACGATGCGGCACTCGCCCGCCTCCGCGAACATATTTGTAGAGAGGCGTCCGTGGCTGAGGTCATAGGTGGAGCATCGGAGGTGAGCAGCGTGCGATTCATTTCGGTCGGTCCGCCAGCTCCAGCATCGCAAGGGCCCACGTGGATTGAGCTGATCCCGACCATCCTGGCGAGCTGTTTCTCGGGTATGGTATTCATCGTGGGCCTCGTCACCATCGTCCAATGGGCCATGCAGCACCTCGGTCAAGCTCCTCGTCCTGCCCAGTAAGGATGCCGAGGTATTCCAAGCACGAGTCGACGCCTGGACTGACGATCTCAAGCCACACAACGAAGTCGAGCTTTTCAGGGTCGGGTCCGATTATTGAGCGCCACACGTTGCCTCAAGTCCTGTCGAGAGTTATATCGAGCAGTGCCGGTCCGATTATTCAGGCGCCACACGTAAATCCAATGCCTGCAAGGCCGTGACGCCGTGACGCCGTTTTCGGCCCCGCGCACCTTTGTGCGCGCTCTTCTCCCCAATCGTACCGCGGGTCAGGGCGTTCACCGTTCTTTTCGGATTGATTAAGTGGGAGGCGGCGGTGTCTGGCCGCAGTTCGCGCAACGTAAATGGCAAACACCCTGACCATAGAGCTGGGCATGCGTGAACGCGATTGTTCTCACAGTCTGACCACTAAATCGTTGACCACTAAATCAGTTGTTGAGGTCTCTCCGTAATCGCGGGTCACTCTTGACGACTACCTTGGGGGTTGCCTGTTGATCCTTACCAGGCAATAATTAAACAATCGTCAACCAACGATGGTTTGACGGCCGGCTTGTAGCGCCTGGATCTCGATCGGGCTCTCACGCGACCTCGAAACCCTCCCGTTCAACCTCCCGAACACCGTTCGAGTCTGCCGCGATCCCGATCAGCGTGGGAATCATAACCTTATGGCTCACTATCGTTTCCAGCGAACCCTCCGCGATCAGGCCGGTTCAACGCGAGTTGAGCCCTGGATGGTTTTTTCGGTTGGGATCGCTGGACTGATCATTCTGGCGAGCGGGGCGTGGTATCGCGCGGGAGCCGACGAAACGAGCCCGAATGCTGGGACTGGCAATCCATTTTCGCCCGAAGCGATCGACTTCTTCGAGTCGCGAGTCCGCCCGATTCTGGTCGATCGCTGTATCAAGTGCCATGGGCCGAAGAAACAATCCTCGAACCTGAGGTTGGACAGTCGAGAGGCAGCGCTCAAGGGAGGGGATTCCGGTCCATCGGTCGTTCCGGCGAAACCGGAAGAAAGCCTGCTGATCCAGGCGGTCGCTCAAACTCACGAAGAGTTGAAGATGCCGCCCAGCGGCAAGTTACCCGAGCCTTCCGTCGCGATCATCCGGCAATGGGTCGCGCTGGGAGCCCCGTGGTCGGCGAACATTCGTAGGAACAAGGTCGCGGTTTCGGCCCGATCCGACGGCCACGACCCGGCACGGCCGCACTGGTCGTTCCAGCCGGTCGGGTCTCCGTCTCCTCCGCCGCGTCAGAGATCGAAACTGGGCTGGATCACCCGTCGACGCTTTCGTTCTGGCCCGGCTCGAAGCCGCCGGCATGACTCCATCGGCCCGGGCCGATAAGCGGACGTTGATCCGCCGCGCGACGATCGACCTTTGGGGCATTCCGCCGACCGCCGAGGAAATCGAGGCGTTCGAGCTCGACTCGACGCCCGACGCGTTCGCCCGTCTCGTCGATCGCCTGCTGGCCTCGCCACGTTATGGCGAACGGTGGGGCCGGCATTGGCTGGATGTCGCTCGTTATGCCGACACCAAGGGCTACGTCTTTACCCAGGACCGTCACTATCCGTACGCCTACACCTACCGCGATTACGTCATCAGGGCGCTCAACGCGGACCTGCCTTATGACCAGTTCGTCCTCGAGCAACTCGCGGCCGATCAACTGCCTCGGGGCGATGACCCCAAGGCGCTGGCCGCCATGGGGTTTTTGACGGTCGGCCGGCGGTTTCTTCTCGATCAGAACGAGATCATCGACGATCGGATCGACGTGGTCTGCCGGGGTCTCCTGGGATTGACGGTCACGTGTGCCCGCTGCCACGACCACAAGTTCGACCCGATCCCGACTGAGGATTACTATTCGCTTTATGGCGTGTTCGCCAGCTCGATCGAGCCGGCCGAGTTACCCCTGCTGGAAAAGGTCGTGGCCAGTCCGGCTTCCGCCGACTTCGAGCGAAAACTGAACTCGGCCAAGAAAGCGCGGGACGATTACCTGGCGTCACGGCGAGACGAGATCCAGGGCGACCTGACCGCTCGGTTTTCCGTTTACCTCAAGGCGGCGTACGACCTCGATCTCGACGGGCGGAGCCGGCGGTTGGACGAGCGCGCGGCGGTCGACAAATTGAACTCGAGGCGGCTCCGAGGTCTGATCGGCCTCTGGAAGCGTCATCTGGAGGCCACTTCCAAGGCGTCCGATCCGGTGCTGGGCGTCTGGCGTGCCTTCGCGGCCCTGCCGGAGAAGGAATTCGCCGCCAGGGCGAAGGATCTTCACCGCGACCTGACCACCCAAAAGGATCCGAAAGCCACGCCAGTGCACCCGCTGGTCGTCCGAGCCGTGCTCGGCAGTCCGCCGACGAGCAAGGGCGACGTGGTCGCGCGGTATCGTCGCGCTTTTCCGCGAGCTCGAAACTCGCTCTAAGGATCAAAAGACGCGCTCGGCCGGTGCGGTCGTCGCCAGTTTGCCCGATCCGGAATGGGAGTCGCTCCGTCAAGCATTGTTCGGCCCGAACGGTCCGTTGGCGATCTCGGTGGAGATGGCGCGGATGTTCCTCGACCAAACCCAGCGCGGGCGGCTCGATCGGTTGAACGGTGCGATCGAGAAATTGAATGCGACCCATCCAGCCGCACCGGCCCGGGCGATGGTCATGAACGATGCGTCTCAACTTTACAACCCCCACGTGTTTCTGCGCGGCAATCCAGGGCGGCCGGGACCGGCGGTTCCTCGAAGGTTTCTCGGCCTGTTGTCGGGGAGCGACCGAAAGCCTTTCCAGAAAGGAAGTGGGCGGCTCGAGCTGGCTCAGTCGATCGCCGATGCCAAGAACCCGCTGACGGCGCGGGTGCTGGTCAACCGAGTCTGGCAGTGGCATTTCGGCAAGGGGCTGGTCACCACGCCCAGTGATTTCGGAGTCCGGAGCGACCCGCCCACTCATCCCGAGCTGCTCGATTACCTGGCCAGCGAATTCATCGCCTCCGGCTGGTCGATCAAGTCATTGCACCGGCGGATCATGCTTTCGAGCACCTACCAGCAACGGAGCGAGCCGAGATCGGGCGAGCTGGAACGTGACCCGGAGAACCGGCTTTTATGGCGGTTCAACAGACAGCGGCTCGATTTCGAGGCGATGCGCGACTCGCTTCTCGCGGTTTCCGGCGCGCTCGATCCACGTATCGGCGGTCCGTCGACGCCGATCACCGAACCCCCGTTCTCGGCGAGGCGCACGATATACGGCTTCATCGATCGTCAGAATCTTGATGGCCTTTATCGAACCTTTGACTTCGCCGTGCCGGACGCGACGAGTCCGCGACGGTTCGTGACGACCGTCCCGCAGCAGGCCCTCTTCCTGATGAACAGCCCCTTCCTGCACGAGCAGGCGCGTCGGCTGACGGGCGTAGTCGGGCTGCCGGGCCAGGCGCGTTCGTCTGCCTCCTCTGGCTCACTCGCCGATCCGGCCGAGGGCGTTCTTAAGCTCTACATCCGGGCCTTGGGCCGGCCGCCCGAGCCCGACGAATTGGCGCTTGGCGATCGAGTTTGTCCAGCGTCAAACCGTCCACGAATACGGCCGAGATCGGCAAAGAAAAGGGGTTGCAAACCGTCAATGGCGAGCCTCTCCTCTCTCCGTGGGAACAGTTGGCCCAGGTCTTGTTGTTGACTAACGAGTTTCTGTTCGTGGACTGAGTAAGGGGTGGCGGGTGGTTTGTGGCGGGTGGCGGGTGAAAACAGGAATACGATAGCAAGGCGCATGATGCATTCGCCGCGCTCTTGTATTCTTGATTCTCACCCGCCACCCGCCACACGCCACCCGCCACCCATGGAGATAAAGATGCCGCACGATCCACCTCGACTTGAAGACGCCATCGTCACTCGTCGCGACTTGCTCAACCGCTCGGGGATGGGAATGGGGGCCCTGGCGTTCGGCAGCCTGCTGGCGGACAGCGGGCTTCTCGGTCAGTCGGCCCGCGCTGGGGATGCCGCGACGCCCGCTAGTTCCGTGCGTCTCCTCGATCTCGGAGAACAATCCGCTGATCTCGAAGGCTCCTCCGCTTCGGCGCGGGCCAAGCGGGTTGTCCACTTGTTCATGAACGGCGGGCCATCGCACGTCGATACTTTCGATCCCAAGCGGATGCTCACCCGGCATAACGGCAAGCCGGTGCCGACCAACCTCCCCACCGAGCGTAAGACCGGTGCCGCGATGGCGTCGCC
This sequence comes from uncultured Planctomycetota bacterium, assembly GCA_963720335.1. Taxonomy (GTDB): domain Bacteria; phylum Planctomycetota; class Planctomycetia; order Isosphaerales; family Isosphaeraceae; genus CAVRFS01. Next base: position 17,061 of record CAVRFS010000060.1, read on the forward strand.
GTTCCCGTTCCGGAAGTATGGTCAGAGCGGCATCGAGGTCAGCGACCTGTTCGCCCACACCGCGGGGATGATCGACGATATCTGCGTGATCCGCTCCATGCATGCGGATGTACCCAATCACGAGCCGTCCTTGATGTTGATGAATTGCGGAGAAGCTCGCCAGGCGCGGCCCTGCGTCGGCTCATGGGTGCTTTATGGACTGGGGACCGAGAACCAGAACCTGCCGGGTTTCATCGTGATGTGCCCGGGCGGCTTTCCGATCGCCGAGTCCCAAAACTGGCAAGCGGCTTTCCTGCCGGGCATTTACCAAGGTACGTATATCGACAGCAAGCACACCGAGATAGAGAAGCTGATCGCGCACATTCGCAGCCGTGGTGTCTCGCCGCGTGCCCAGCGTGCCCAGCTCGACCTGCTCGGCGAGCTGAACCAGCGGCACCTGGAAAAACGTCGGAATGAGGCTGACCTCGAGGCGAGGATCCAGTCGTTCGAGCTGGCTTACCGCATGCAGTCGGAAGCGGCCGATGCGTTTGACATCACCCAGGAGCCGCAATCGGTCCGGGAGATGTACGGTCCAGGCGTTCACGCACGGCAATTGCTGGCCACCCGCCGGCTGCTGGAACGCGGAGTCCGCTTCGTCCAGCTTTGGCACGGCGACGGCCAACCCTGGGATCATCACGACGACCTGGCGACCGGCCACCGCGAGCTGGCCAATCAGTGTGATCGGCCGATCGCGGCTTTCTTGATGGACCTCAAGCAGCGCGGCATGCTGGAAGACACTTTGGTCATCTGGGGCGGAGAGTTCGGCCGCACGCCCACTGTCGAGCTGCCGACACCCGGGTCAAATCAGGGCAAGATGAACGGCCGCGACCACAACCACTATGGCTTTACGATGTGGATGGCCGGTGGCGGGGTCAAAGGGGGTCATGTCCACGGGGCCACCGACGAACTGGGTTTCCAGGCGGTCGAAAACAAGGTCCACGTGCACGACCTCCATGCCACGATCCTGTATCTGCTCGGTTTCAACCACGAGCACTTCACGTATCGATACGCCGGGCGGGACTTCCGGCTGACCGACGTGCATGGCACGGTCGTCAAGGATATTCTCGCGTAGGTCAGGCTTTCCGGCCTCACTGGGTATTGCCGAGTCAGGCCAGAAAGCCTGACCGACAAAAGGCAGGTTGTTGGCGCGAGGACGTTTCGCTCTTACGATAGGGGCTGGGTCCGAGGAATTGGCGGTGTGCTTGCCGTTTCTCCTTTGCTCCGTCGTTCGTATTCACTGGACAAACCAACCAGGATGAGGACCGCCCCCGTGCAACGATCTTCGATTGGCTCGACTGGTACGAGTTGCTCCACGCGACAGGCGTTGATTTCGGCCCGAGGGGTTAGCACTTGCTGGCTCTTCGTGATGCTGGCGGTCCTGATCGCACCCGCGAACCTGCCTGCTCAGACCGCTACGACCAAGAGTGAGACGGCCGCCGCGGCGGACGCTGCCAATGTCGTGCCGCTGGGCCAATACGTCCCAAAGGACAACCTGTTTTTCTACTTCGAGTTCGCAGGCCTGAACGCTCACGACGAGGCGTGGAAAAAGACGGCCGCCTGCAAGATGCTTTACGACACGCCGCTGGGCGGGATGCTGGAAGAGGTCTCTACACAGCTTCTTGACAAGGGCCTCTCGTCCGTACCGGACATGAAGATGACGGGCGCTGAGATTGTCAGCCTGGTCAAGAACACGGCCCGATCTGGCTTCGTCATGGCGCTCCACATCGATCCGAAGGCGAAAGATGTGAATGACACGCTCGTTGGCACCGTTTGTTCTCCGAGGCGCGGCGAGCAAGTCCCTTCGACCGATATCGAGCCGATTCATGGGACGGTTGATGGGGCCCGCCGCCAAGCCGAAGATCGAATTCCGCGAAGGGCGGGCCGTGGTGTCGGTACCGCACCAGTCGGGTCCGGGCGGTACGGCTTGGGCTTGGTGGGCCGAAAAATCGGACCTGGTCCTCTCCACGAATTCTACGAAGGGCGTCGCGGCAACTTTGGCGACCCTGGACGGCAAAGACCGAAGCGCCGTCGATCATCCAATCGTTCAGGAGCTCTTCAAGCCCGAGGGAAGTTTTCACCCGGCCTCCATCTGCTTCATTGATGTGGCGAGTTGCCCCGAACTCTCCATCGGGCATGACGACGTTTTTCCGCAAATTGGAACAACACGGTCTCCACCGGCTGGATGTGCGTTGGGGCTTCGACGACGATGCGCTCATGACCGTCACACGGTTGGCCGCGCCCAAGCCGCGGAAGAGCATGTTTGCCCTTTTCGACCAGCAGCCAACGTTCGAGAAGACATCGTTACTGCCACTGCCCGAGGGCGTGGAGTCGTTCGTTGAACTGTCTCTTAACGTGGCCCTGTTTTACGAGATCATCGCCAAGTCTGTACCCGAAGCGGTCAAAGCTCAGATCGACGAGTTTACCGGAGAGATCCAAGAATCGGGCAAGATCGATCTCCAGAAGGATTTGTTCGCCCACCTTGGTCCAAAGATGGTGTTCTACCTTGCGCCGGGACGTTCGGCCGCGACCACCAACGAAGAGTCGTCGTTGGAATCGCTGGTAAGTAACGGATTGAACCCAATGGCGGCACTGACGGGCTTGCCTTCGCTGTTTCCCAAGCTCACGATGGTGGCGGAGGTCAAGAACCCCGAAGCGTTCGGCAAAGCGCTGGATGCGCTGATCATCGCAATCAATAGCGAGCTGAAAGCCCAGGCGATCGAGAAGGCCACCCACGAACGCGAGGCCGAAGGCGACCAAGCGGGTGCTGGCGGCGCGGCGCGGGCTGGGGGTCGGAATCAGGGAACGAGGCCGGGGGCGGGGGGCGATCGGACCAAGCGTCGCGCGTCTCAAGGATACCCCGGCACCTCATTTCCTGGTCACGCCCGGCAAAGTCAATTCGTACCAACTCATTACGCCGTCCGAATCCACCTTACGCCTCGGCCCGCCCGGTTTTCGCCCGACCATCCATCTCGAGGACAAATACCTTGCGTTTTCGCTTGCGGCCGACTCAGCTCGGGCGGCGATTACCGCTGTAAAGGGCCAAGAATTGGACGCCCGTCAGCGAACATCAAGAAGGCGACCGAGCATGTTCCGTCGAAATTGATGCTACTGATGGTTAGCGATGTGGCGGAACACTGCCCTCATTGTTGGCGAACTTGCCGGGGACGCTCCAGACCACGATCAATACGTCGATCGCTCTCTCACGCAACCCGGCGAGCGCCGATCAAGCGGGTACGAACGGGCCTGGAGGAATGGCCGCTGGCGCTGGGGGACAGCGGGGGCCGGGACGCGGCCGATTTCGAGCCGCCGGACTCGGGGGCCGTGGCGGCGCGGGTGCCGTTGCCTCCGAGGGCGGTTCTCGCCCGCCGCAGGGCTATCCGGGTGCACCGGGCGTGGGCGGGAACAGCACGACCGGGCCGTCCGATGCCGCGATGATCCAGTTCAAGATCGATGCGGACAAACTTCCCAAGGCCGATGATCTCAAGACCTATCTCTTTGCCAGCACTCTGTCCGTCACCGTCTCGGACCAGGACATCCGATTTGTCTCGCGCGGTGCGTTTCCCAACCTGGCGATCGCCGGCCAGCCTTGTCTCCACGGCGTTCTTGGTGCCGGCTTTAAGGGCGGCCACGGCTGGCCAAGGACAATCGGCCCAGGTCCAAGCCGGAGCGCCCACCCAGCCGCCGGCGGCTGGCACGCCCAGTGCGTCCCCCGGCGGCCGGCCCCAAGGTCGAGGTGGCGTGACTCCCCGGCGGCCCAAGAGGCAAACGCCGTGGAGATTGAGCCTGAGATCATCGATCGATTGACTCATTAATTGATCGGCACTTTGTTCGCATGATATCAATGGGTGTCTTCCCTCTGTGGTTCCACTTCTGCTCTCCGCCTTTCTCAAACCGGGATATGATGAAGTCGCAACCGGCTCGCTCGACTGCCGCGGCCAGGGATCGATTGCCGTTTGACGAGGCTTTGCTATAGACCTCGACTCCGATCGGGTCGATGGGAAGTCCGATTGCGCCGAGGTCGGCTCTGATGGGAGACCTTCCGATGGAATTCGTGCATGAGGTGACAGCCTATCTGGAGAATAAGCCGGGGCGTCTGGCCAAGATCTGTTCCGCCTTGGCCAAGGAAAAGGTCGATGTCCGCGCCCTCTCGGTCATGGAGGCCGACGGTCCCAGCGTACTCAAGATGATCACGACCGATCTGGACACCACCAAGAACGTGCTGACCTCGCTGGGAACCGAGTTCCGCACTGCCGAGGTCCTGGCTGTTCCGCTCGAGAATCGCACTGGTTCACTGGCCGGAGTCCTGGAAATTCTGGCCGAGGAACATATCAACGTCGAGTACGCCTATGCCTCGACGACTTCGGGTCGAGGCAAGGCGCTGGGTGTGTTCCACACCTCGAACCCCAAACGGGCCGCTCAGATCTTGAGCGACGCCGCGAACTCGGTCGTGGTTCCGGGCCGTTCGGCGGGCCGTCGGCCGTTGCATTCGCGGTGAATCGACGAATCCCATTCGATCCATTCACTTCGATCCAAGAATGCTCAGGGTGTGATTTCAGCGTGGACCGTCCGATTCGGAGATCCTCTCGACCGTGGCAAAGAAGAAAAAAGTACGCGTCGCGCTACGGAAGAACCGACAGAATCGGACGCGCGCCAACGACCTGACCCGGCAGTTTCGGAATGACGAGCAGACGCCTGCCGCGACGCCGGCAATCGATCGAATCCGTCCCAAGGGAGAGATGTCGCGGTACCGGACCATCATCGAGGAGGTGGGTTCGGAGCAAGAGCAAGACTCATCGGGCTCGATGCCGGACGCCTCGTCTCGGCGGGCCGTGGACCATTCGACATGCCTTCCAGGTCGCGTCGTCCGGGTTCATGGCCTGCTGACCGTCGTCCGGTCCGACGACGGTCGAACGTTTTCCTGTCATGTCCGCCGATTGCTCAAGAGCCTGGAGATCGAGGGCCGAAGCGTCGTCACCGTCGGAGACCGCGTCTGGTTTCGTCCGGGATCAGCCGCCGGCGCCGAAGGGCTGATCGAAAACGTCGAGGCCCGCAGAGGAGTGATTACTCGGGGTTATCGTCATCGCCAACACATTATCGCCGCGAATGTCGACCAGGTGATCATCGTTTCGGCCCTGGCCGAGCCGGGACTAAAGCTCGGGCTGATCGACCGTTACCTCATCTCAGCCGAGATCGGCGGTGTCCGCGCCGTGATCGTGCTCAATAAGTCCGATCTTGTTGACCTGGCCAAGTATCAATGGGTCATCGGCTTGTACGCCCAGCTCGGCTACGAGACGCTGGTGACCTCGGTGACCGATGGGCGAGGTCTCGATCGCCTCCAGGCTTTGCTCTCCAGCGGCGTGACCGCTGTGACCGGCCAGAGCGGGGTGGGCAAGAGCTCGCTCTTGAACGCCATCCAGCCTGGTCTGAACCTCAAGGTCCGCGAGGTCTCCGATTGGACCTTCAAGGGCAAGCATACAACAACGACCGCCGAGCTGATCGACCTGAAGGCCGGTGGGTTCGTCGTGGACACGCCGGGTCTACGCCAGTTCGAGCTCTGGGGCACCGTGCCCGGCGAGCTCGAGGCTCACTTCATCGAGTTCCGTCCGTATATCCCGCACTGCCATTTCCCCGACTGCTCACATACCCATGAGAGCGGCTGTGCCGTCAAGGATGCCGTCTACTGGGGACAGATCCACGCCGGACGTTACGAGAGCTATCGCAAGCTCTACCAAAAGCAGCCGCTCGAAGGGGAATGATCGGTCGGAGCCAAAGGCTGGGCAAGCCCCAGTCCCCCGGCTCTGCGGGGACTCGCCCCGCTTCGATCTCCCCGGCGCGATTCGCGGTGTGCCCACGACTAACTTAATAGAAGTGCCGTCCGACCGCCCCTCAGTCCAACCCGTCTGTCGTTGTTCGCCGTCGCTTGAAGCAGAACAGAGTCTTGGGCCGTCAAGAATTAGGCTGAGCGCACAATGGTAAATCCGCGCAGGCGAGTCAACGATTTTAGAGAGCGAGTGCAACAAGTGCGAACCAACGCGCGATTGGGACACTCCTTCTTTAACGGCTTGATGCAAGTCCTGGATCGGTTTGGCTTATCGTGGGCGATCGAGTCAGGTCCGGCGCGTCCGGGACATCGCTTCAGTTCGATGTCCGCGGACAACGTGCTCCGCGATCGGGCCGAGGAACTCGATATGTCCGAACATCGACGCATGATTCTGGAACATTTCAGTGGCACCTCTGTGTGGACGAACTGCACCTGGGCCGCTTCACATTGCTTCTGGCTACTGATCCGTTGAGCGACGTGCCGGTGGCTTTCGCCCTGGTAGCAGCCAACGATCAGGACCACATGTGGCGGTTTCTCAAGAACCTCAAAAACTGGGGTCTCAATCCGCGTGTTGTGGTTACCGACGGCTAGAATTAGTACCCGCCGTGCTGGCCGAGTTGTGGTCCGATGCGGACCATGAGTTGTGCGTTTTCCACGTCATCAAGGACATCAATAAGCTGATTCTGGATGCCGTGCGGCGAATGAAGAAAACCATGAGCAGGCGAGGCAAGGGGGGGCGGAAGAAGAAGCGAGGCCGTAAGAGCCGCAAGGCGAAGGCAGCAGCGGCCCGCCGCGGGATGACGGTCAAAGAGAAAGCGTACTTTGTATTCAAGCATCGGTATTTGATTGTGAAGCGTCAGGAAGACCTCACCGAACAGGAGCGTGACGACCTGAGGCGGATGCTGGAATACCTGCCCGAGCTGGCGACACTACGACGGTTCGCCGATCGGATGTACTGGCTGTTCGACACGCCCAAGGATTTCCACCAGGCGAGTTGCCGCCGGGCAGCGATCGTGCACGATCCGACATTTCAAGCCGTGCCGGAGTTGGTCAAAGCGATGGAGCAACTGGATGAGGAGAAGTTCCCCAAACTGATGGCCTACCTGAACAACCCAATCAGCCAGCGAGTACGGACCAACAATCATGTGGAGCGGACCAACCGGATGTTTCGCTTCTTGGAGAAGGTGCGGTACAAGTGGCGACGTCGAAAGACGCTGGTCCGGTTCGTGGTCCTGACACTCGACGACATCTGGACCGACTGGGAACCCACAACCGCACGAGGGGCCGAACGGTCAAAACCCGTCAACCGCCGCAAGGCGCAACCCCAAGCCAGAAAAGCACCACGTCGAGTCGCGTGATAATCTGGTGGAGATCAGTGAGGAGTCTCGGAAAAAACGAATTCTTTCATTCAACAATCACGACCACACGGCGAATGAAATAAAGTCAGGCCGCGTGTGCTTCGGTCAAATCGACCGTAGTCAAGAGCACCGAGAACCGGACTTCTCATGGGCGTCGAGTCTGGAAAGACGGATTGAGCATGGGTCGTGTGCGTCGGGCAGATTGGGCCCAAGATCAGTGATGATGCTTTGACGCCTCACGGGTTGTGAGCGGATGTCGAATTCGCTCGTCGATCCGGCGATCACGAGCCGGCTAGCGGACTGTCGGCAGAGATCAGTTGCGACTGAGGTCGCCTCTTGTGCGCGCCGAGCGGATCGGCGCGTTTTGTAAATCAGACGCAAACCCGAATTCTTGCAATCATTCAAGCTCACGGGAGTCTCGATCTATGCCGCGGCGCAGCAGCGACCCAACCAGTTGGTCTGAGAGTTCTCCACTCTTTGATGACGCCGAGCCAGTCTCGCCTGGCACGTGGCGAATCCCACTGATGCCTTGGCAGTTTCTTGTCATTATCGGCTTGATCGCCGCGCTGGCCGTGTTCACCCGCAATGACTTCGGGGGAAGCCACGCCGGCTCCTCCGACAGTTCGCAGCTTGAGAGCCGGCCTCAAAGGTTGGAAGCCGCGGTATTCTCGCCGGATGGGCGGACCCTCGCCGCGTGTGGCTCGGACCATGCCGTACGCCTGTGGGACGTCCGTCGCTTGGCCGAGGGCGGAGCCGTTGAGCCCGTGGTGTTGCCCCACGATTCGCCGCAGCTCGCCATGGCGTTCTCTCCCGACTCAAGCGCCCTGGCTGTAGGGGGATTGCATTCGCTGACGATCTGGTCGCTTCAGCCAGGAGCGTATCGGATTATGCTTCAGGACGATGCGACGACTTACCGCTGTCTGGCGTTCTCACCCGACGGCCGTTCGCTCGCGATCGGGGGCGACGATCATAAAGTCAGAATCTGGGAGATGCCTAGTGGGCGAGCGGCGCCGTCTTGAGCGGACACGCCGATGTGGTGCGGAGTCTCGCCTTTTCCCCTGATGGCAGCCGCCTGATCTCGACGGGTCAGGATCGGTTGGTGATGCTCTGGGACGCGATTCGCGGGGTGGCCATTCGCACGTTCGGAGAGGCAGGCTCCAACCCCGTTCAGTTTGGAGCCTTCTCGCCCGATGGCATGACCGTGGCCGTGGGTGAATGCGGCGGGACCCCGCTGGACATCACGCTGTTCGACGTGGAAACGGGTGCGCTCCGGACTCGATTCACGGGTCATCGGGCGGGAATCAACGCGCTGGCCTTTTCGCCCGACGGCCGCACCCTAGCGAGCGCCGGTATCGACAGTACCATCAGGCTCTGGGACCCGGCGACAGGAAAGGAAAAGACCTACCGTAGCGACGATGTCGGCTGGGTCAAGTCGATCTCGTTTTCCCCTGACGGCGCCTGGTTGGCGTTCGCCGGCAACGATTCGTCAGTCCGGGTCTGGGACCTGAAGAATCAGCGGACTTTCCGGGTCCGCTCCTCTGCACACCGGGCGAGAGACGCCGAAAAAACCGCGGCCTAACGACAAGTCCCGTCCGTATTTAAGTCAAATCTTTATGGGAGTTTGCATGACCGAAGATCTTCCTGTAGACTCCAATTCGGAAACGAATCATCATGGCCGAATTGAGGGAAGACGCGGAATGCGAGTCCTGGTCGTCAGCGATCTGCATGGCGATTTGGACTCGGCAATCCGGGCCCGCACGCAATTCCAGCCTGATCTGGTTCTCTCGTGCGGCGATTGGGGCGACCCGGACCAGGTGCCCGAGGCCGATTTGGCGGCATTCGTCGATGTCGGTCCTGTCTTTACGACCTTCGGCAACCACGATCCGCTCGATCTCCTCGCTCGAGTGAGGAATCGGGACGGGTCGCCGGTCTTGTTGGACTCCGGGTCGGTGCGGGAATTCGCGGGTCTCAGGCTGGCGGCCATCGGCGGTATCTGGGCCAAGTCACACGCGAAAGCCCATTATGTAACGGATGCCGACGTTGCCCAGGCCGCGTCCCGGATCGCGCAGGCTGGTCCGGTCGACATCCTGATGACGCACGCCTGCCCGATCGGCCTGGCAGACCTGACTGACACGGGACGCCACGGCGGCCAGCGATGTTTCCTCGACGCATTCAAGACCGTCGCTCCCCGGCTACACTTCTGCGGGCACTTGCACGTGGCCCAAGAGCATACACTCCATGACGGACGCAAAGTCATGAACGTCGGCCTCACGCCCGGCGGCTGCGTGGTCGTCGTCGAGTTCGACGCGGAACGCGGAACGATCGACGCCCGGCTCGAACGAGTGCCAGTTCAGTGAGGCACGTTGAGGTGGGCCAGCGTCAGTGTCCGCCTCCGTCGACGCGGGCTTGATCCTACCCGTGCCCGTAGCCGCGGTCGAATGCCTCGATGTCGCGCATGTAAGCCGCGTAGGTCGTGCGGAAGGTATCGTAATCGACCGTCCAGCGCGGGGAATCCTCGGTATGGCGGTGGCAATGTTCCTCGATCAAGCGGTGCAAGAACTTGAACAGGTGCCGGGGAGTGCGCAGGTTCCCCAGAGCGTCCTTGAGATAGTCGTCGCTAATCGCATCATCCATCAACTTGCGCAGCCGGGGTGCTTCGCCGTTCGTCGACGGCTCGGGATGGCAGGCTCGGAGCCGGTCACTGGCAAGGTCGTAGAGTGAAGGCCCGGTCCAGCGGAGCGGCTTGATCATGTTGAGCTTGTCGGGACGAGCCCGGTCGTAGAACTCCTTGTCTTCCTTCTCAAGGTAGTAAGCCAGCTCGATCGGCAGCAGGAGCTTGACTCCGATCCCGGGATGACGGAGGAACTTGTGATCCAGGAGCGGCCAGATCAAGGCGCGCATCTTGCGCGGGTCGCCCTCAACCTGCTGCGGCTCGTCGACCCGGTCGATCAAGACGATGATGCCGGCAAAGCCCAGCGTCTTGAGAACGCCGTGGAACTTGCGCAATAGTTCATAGCGCTCTTCCGAGCCACCGCGAGAGGCGGTCGGCAGCGGTTGGCCGCCAAGCTCGGTCGGCTTGAACCAGAGCAGCTCCCATCGCAAGGCCGAGGGGTCGCGACTGAGCACCCGCAGTCCCTTGCGAATGTTGCGTGCGAATCCGTCGGCACGTGCCAGACGCCAGCCCCAGTAGAGCCAACCCGCCAGGATCGGTACCAGGAGCCAAGGCAGGATGCTCAAGCTTCTCAGACCCGGGAAATAGGCGATGAGCGCGGCGACCACCACGGTCGTGCCGAACCCGATCTGCAAATCGCGGCGAGTCCAAAGCGGGCGGAAGCCCGAACGCCGGCGCAGCCGGCTCCAGCGGCGCGCAATCGGCTCGCCCGTGGATGCGTCATAAAGCGCGGCCAGGAGCAATAGGTCACGACGCTGGTCGAGACTGAGCACCGTGAGATCCATCTTTTCCGACGTTAGCAAGTCGACGAGCTTGGTCATGCCCAGCGACAGAACGGCGTCCATGTGGTCTTGAAGCCGCCACTTCGCCAGGACCTGAGCCATGTCGGTCGCGCGGATCGCCGTCCGATAACTGTCGAGGTAAGGGTTGAAATCGTCGTACGATATGACGAAGACACGCTCGTTCGGGTTGGACTGATTGTAGGCTTCCATCTCGGCGTTGGCTTGAAGCCGAAGCGCCGTCTTGCCACTCCCCTTCTCCCCGAAAACCAAGGCCGTGGACGGATCGGCCGGACTGCCGAAGAACTTGTTCCACGCCGGATGATGAATCGTGGCCAGGCAGCGCCGTTTGAACACGGTGTCCGTCTGGGCATCCTCCTCGCTGAAGGGATTCCCAGAGATCCCATGGTGTCGTAAGAACTGTTCGAGCTTCATCCTTGGCCGCGCCTTTCCTGATAAATTGTCCGATCTCGCCCGTCGGCTTGCCGCCGTTTTATATCCGATCACCATCCGATCACAAGTCATTCCGTGACTTCTCGTCTTACCTCATTCGGACTTCGGCCGCAATCTGAGGCAGTTGACGATGCCGGCACCCGACCCGTACGATCCAGTTTGGTGCGCCAGGCCTTTTTCTCGGGGAGTTGGCCGTATGAGACGATCTGGTTGGACGTTGCGCCGCTCAGGTTTTGCGTTGGAGGAGCTGGCGCTCTGCCTCTTGTTGCTCTCAAACGTGGGATGTGGCCGAACAAAAGCGACGCCAGGACCGGCCGCGCCGTTACGGATCGCCGCGGCGAGCGATCTTCAGTTGGCTCTGCCCAAGCTCAGAGATCAATTTCAAGCCAAGACCGGGATCGCGACCGAGCTGTCGTTCGGCGCGTCGGGGCGACTGGCCGAACAGATCAAGGCGGGTGCTCCCTTCGACGTCTTTCTGGCCGCCAACCAGGCATTCGTCCGCGACCTGGCTGACGCGGGATTGGTCAAGCCTGAATCGGTCCATTCCTACGCGAGAGGCTCGCTCGTTCTGGCCGTTTACCACGAGCAAGGGGACCAGGTCCGCTCGCTGGCCGATCTGACCCAGCCCGAGCTGAAGAAGATCGCTCTGGCCAACCCGGAGACCGCTCCCTATGGCAAGGCCGGCAAGCAGGCCCTCGAGCGAGCTGGCCTCTGGGCCCGACTCACAGCCCAAGATTGTCTTTGCCGACTCGGTGCGACAGGCGCTACTCTACGCTCAAAACGGTGACGCCGAAGCCGCCCTGGTCGGGCGGGCGATTGCCGACGTCCCCGGTGTCCGGATTGTCGAGGTCGATCCCCAACTTTATGATCCAATTGTTCAGGCGCTGGGGATCGTCGCGGCCTCCGCGCGCATCGCGGACGCCGAGCAATTCGCCCGATTTGTCCTTGGTGATGAAGGTCAACGTATACTCAAGGAGTCCGGTTTCACGCGAGCCTCGCCGAAATGACCCGCGTCGGCCGGGAGTCAGAAGCTCCTGTGAGTTCAAGTGCACAGTGAGAGGAGCCATACGTATGTCGACGATCACCCTTCCTGAGTCGGTTCCCCGGACGAGGTCGACGCACGATCGGACCCTTGCCGCCATCCCCGGCGAACAGCGGATCGTGATCCGCGGGTTGAGCTGGGATCTTTACAACCGTCTGTCCGACGCGATCCACGAACGAGATCACATCTACCTGGCCTACGACGGCAAGGACTTGGAGATCATGACCAAGGGACATATTCATGAGGACTTCGGCGACCTGTTTGGTCGTTTTATGAACGCTGTGATGTACGAGCTGGGCATTCCGAACAGCGGTGCCGGTCAAACGACGTGGAAGCGACCCGAGATCGAGCGGGGACTGGAAGCCGACCATTGCTATTATTTCGAGCCCGCGAAGTTAGCGGCCGACGCCGAAGGCCGTGCTCGCAGATCGAATAATATCGCCGATTATCCGAACCCCGATCTCGCGATCGAGGTGGATATCTCCGCCTCGCAGGTCGATCGGCCTGGTATCTACGCCGCGCTTCAGGTTCCCGAGGTCTGGAGGTTCGACGGTGAATCGTTGACGATCGAGGTCCTTCAGCCTGATGGCACTTACTTGGCGGTCGATTCGAGCCGGTTCCTCCCAATCCGAGCCGCGGAGGTTGTGCGGTGGTTGGTCGAGGAAGACTTGTCGGATAAGTTAGCCTGGGAACGGCGGTTGCGGGCCTGGATTCGGGACGAGCTGGCGCCGCGAATGAAACCTTGACCGATCCGGTTGATATGAGCGACCTTGGTCCATTCTGGCTTTCGCTTCGGGTGGCGTCGCTGGCGACGATGTTGATCGTCGCCGTGGGGCTGCCGACGGCTTTGGTTTTGGCGCGGGCGCGGTTTCCCGGCAAGGCGCTGGTCGCCGGCATCCTGGTTCTGCCCGTGGTCCTGCCACCGACGGTGCTCGGCTATTACCTGCTCCAGTTGCTCGGTAGGCGATCGATGTTGGGCTATTGGCTGGAGCATACACTAGGGGTCACCCTCGTCTTTCATTGGTCCGGCGCGGTGGTTGCCTCGGCCGTCGCGGCGTTTCCGCTGTTTTTGTTGCCCGCGCGGGGCGCTTTTGAGGCAATCGACCCGGCGCTCGAGGACGTGGCCCGGTTGCTGGGTCGCGGTGAGACCTCCGTGTTCCTGGCGGTGACGTTTCCCCTGGCCTGGCGCGGGCTGGCCGCGGGCATCGTATTGGCGTTCGCCCGTGCCCTGGGCGACTTCGGCGCGACTTTGATGGTCGCCGGCAACATCCCGGGCTTGACCCAAACGGCCGCGCTGGCGATTTACGACGCCGTACAGGTCAATGACTCGGCACGAGCCGGCTGGCTGACGCTGTGGATCTCCTTGGTTTCGATCGTGGCGCTTCTGATCGCGCAGCGGACCCTGCCGGCTCGGGGGCTCTCTCGTTGAGTGAATCACGTCCCGAGGGACTGGATGTCCACGTAGTCCGCCGGGTCCATGCCAGTCTGACGCTCGACGTGGCTTTCCGCCTGGGTCGCGAGATCGGCGTCGTGTTCGGACCGTCGGGCGCGGGCAAGTCGACTCTGCTGCGACTCATCGCGGGACTGGCCACGCCCGACGCTGGCCATGTCCGGCTCGAAGACACGACGCTTTTCGACGCCGGGCACCGAATCGTAGAGCCGCTACGACGGCGACGTGTCGGGATGATCTTTCAGGACGACTGGCTCTTCCCTCACCTGAACGCCGCCGCCAATATTCGTTTCGGTCTCAAGGGCTGGCCTCGGGACCAGGCCGATGCCCGGCTGGCTGAGGTGGCCGCGCTCTGCGGCGTGGAACGGCTGTTGGACCGCCAGCCCGCGACCCTCTCCGGCGGCGAGCGCCAGCGAGTCGGACTGGCACGGGCCCTCGCGCCTCGGCCGCGGCTCTTGCTCTGCGACGAGCCGGTTTCCGCCCTTGACCTGGCGAACCGCAATGCGCTCATCGAGCGGCTTCGCGCCGTCCAACGAAATCTGGCGATCCCGATGCTCTATGTCACTCACAGTCCCGCCGAGGCCATCGCGCTCGGTTCCCGATTGTTCCTTCTGGAACATGGCCGCATCGTCGCCGAGGGACCACCGCTGGACGTATTGGTCACAGCACGCGATAGGCACGATGGCCCGATCCCGCTTGAAGGCGTTCGTAACGTCTTCCCCGCTCGGGTTGTGCTCCACGTCCCGGACGGAAGCGCGACTCATCTGGCACTCGACGACGGCCCCGAACTGATCGTCCCGTTCCTCGATCGTGCCGTCGGGACGCAGCTACTGGTCGAGGTCCGCGCCGACGACATCTTGCTCGCGCGCGAACCGATCGGCGGCGTCAGCGCCCGCAACCAGCTCCCCGGCACCATCGAGCGCGTCGTTGCCCACGGCCCCGAGGCCGAGGCCGTCGTCCGTATCGCCGGTTTGACATGGATCGTCAGCCTGGTCGCCCCAGCAGTCGACCAGCTCGAGCTCAAACCCGGGTCGGCCGTTCACGTGATCGTCAAAGCACGAAGCTGCCACATCATCGGCTAACGCGGTTTTCCAGAAAACCATCGATGTCCCGGCTTGACATCTTGACCAGCTTCATTACGATAAAACCAGAACTAAAAAACCAAAACTCATGAGATTGTCTGGCAAATTGTCGAAAGGACCTATTCAACATGGCGCGACCGCCGGCCAGGGAGCTGACGGAGCGAGAGCTCGAAATCATGCACGTTTTTTGGAATCGAGGGGAGTCGACGGTGGCCGAGGTGCGCGACGTCCTGGCCGCGGACGGCTTGGATCGGGCGTACACGACCGTGGCGACCTTGGTGCGAATCCTGGCGGACAAGGCGTTTCTTGTTCAGACCAATCAAGAGCGGCCCTTCTCCTTTCGGCCGGCGCGGTCGTATGAGGATGTGTCGCGGAAGATGCTGGGCGAGCTGCTCGACCGGGTTTTCCGCGGTTCCCGAGAGCAGTTGCTGGTACGCCTGATGGAACAGAAAGCGTTGACGCCAATGGAGCGGGCCTTGCTCGGAGACGTCTTGCGGCAAGAGGAGAAACGACGGTGAACGCGCTTGGGCCTGATCCTCGTCGGAAGCATCGTCCATGCGACAGGCTTCGCCTTGCTTGGGTCTCTGTTTTATCTCGGATTGAGGCGCTGGAGTCCGGCCGCGGGTGCGCTGGCGGCCGGATCAAGCCTTGTGATCATGTCGCTGGTCTCGATCATGGTTCTCAGCCCTTGGCCTCAGTGGTGGATCGTCGCCTGGGCCGAACCGGGCAGGCGTCCGGAAAGGATCGCCCGTGAAGCAGAGTCGATCGAGAAGTCTCCGTTCGCGACACGGGAAACCCGGACGACACCTGGTCCCGACTACACCGACGGAGTGCGGTCGACGCCAGCAACCGCACGAAATCACTTGTCGACGACTCCGTCTTGGATAAGCAGCTTCCTCGACGAGTTGCGTCGACCGGCATTGGACCCCGAGCGCACGCGATGGGACTGGCGGAAATGGGTCCTGGTGGGATTCCTCGCGCAGCCTGAGCGTGGGTCTGGCACGACTCGGCCTGGGATTCTGGGCCATTCATCGATTGCGGCACGGAGCGTACCGGTCGTGGACCGAGATTTGAACGAAGCCGTCGAGATCCTACGCGCCGAGTTGTCCTGCTCGAGGATGGTCGAACTTCGAGAGACATCCGAGCTGACGGCACCGGCGACGATTGGCTGGTGGCGGCCTCTCATATTCTTGCCGGTCGACTGGCATGAGTGGAATGCGGACGAGCGCCGCGCGGTCTTGTCACATGAACTGGCGCATGTATGCCGTGGAGACTTCCTGGCGGGACTGCTCGCCCAGCTCAGCCTGGCCTTGCATTACTACCATCCGCTGGCGCATTGGCTGGCCGCCCGGCTCCGGCTGGAGCAGGAGCTGGCGGCGGATGCCTGGGGCGCACGCCTCTCCGGCGGCACTCAGACATATCTGGCGACCCTGGCCCGCATGGCACTGCGGCGCGACACGGGCGTCTTGAGCTGGCCGGCCCGTGCTTTCCTTCCGTCTCGTAGCACCTTTGTTCGGAGAATCGAAATGCTGAGGCACACCAACCAAATCCGGCATGCTTCCCTGTCGAGCGCAGCCCGACTATCGACCATCGGCGTCCTCGTTGCCCTCGGCCTCCTTGTCTCTGGCCTTCGCGGACCGGGTGGCTGGGAGTCAGCCCAGGCCCAGACTCAAGCTCAGCCAGCGGCAAAGACCGACATTGCCCCCAGTCCTCGTCCTGCCGGCGAGCCATACAATCTGAACTTCTTGCCGGCCGATGCGAAGATGGTACTCGCCATTCGACCGGCGGCGCTGATTCAGCGCCAGGAGATCCGAACGCTCGTGGACTCATTCCGGCAAACGCTGAATGGCAAAGCCGTCCTGGTCTTCCCTCCCGAGGACGTGGACCAGTTGCTGGCGTTCTGGGAAGGGATCCCTCAGAACCCAGTCAATCCCAGCCAGACTCCGTTGATCCCAATTCCCTCGGGAGTGATCGTCCGCTTCAACAAACCCGTGGAATGGAAGACCATACTCGCTAAGTCCGTTGGTAAGCCGCTCCAGGAGGTCCGTCATGCCGGCCAGACCTATTATCGCACAACCCCCCCATTTCCCGGATGGTGTGTCTACGCGCCCAACGAGCTAACACTCGTCGTTGCTCAGGAAGATCTGCTATTCGAGTTGATCGAGGATCGAACAGCGCCGTTACAGAGACATGCCTGGGACGAAGTCTGGAAGAAGTCGGCCCACGGTCAAGTCGTGTTGGCACTCGAAACCCGTTGGCTCCGCCGTACGGGTCGCACAGCGAATGCAAGGATTGCCGGCGGCTCCCCAGGATTCGCCGATCGGAAACCTGACGTTCGAGACGATCTCGCCGTTACTCGATAAAACCCAAGCCTACGCATTCGGACTGGAAACTTCCGACGGCTTGACCGTGGATGTGGTGGCCGGAGCGGGATCAGAGGAGGACGCGAAGTCCGTCGCCAACACGCTGCTGGCCCTCCTGACCCTCGGTAGGAATGCCGTCTCGGGATTGCGGCAAGATCAACGCGGCCTGGCTGCCAACGGCGGTGAAGCGCTGAAAGGGATCGTTGAAGGGGCAGATTCCCTTCTGGGCAAGGCTCGCCTCGAGACAACAGGCAGCTACGTGCATCTTCAAGCGAAATCGTCTCTCGCCCTTGTCGAGGCGATCAAATTTCTGGAGCCGGCCGTGGCCGCCTCCCAGATGGCATCGCGCCGCAAGATGAGCCAGAACCACCTCAAGCAGATCGGACTCGCATTTCACAACTATCAGTCCGAGAAGAGCGGTTTGCCAGCCCCCGTCCTTTACGGCGGCACGACGGGCAAGGTGCCCTATAGCTGGCGTGTCGCGATCTTGCCGTACGTCTCGCATCCGGAGCTATACAAGCAATACGATTTCGACGAGCCGTGGGACGGGCCCAACAACCGGAAGCTGCTCCAAATGATGCCGGAGGTCTACAGTTACCCGGGCCCAGACGGCAGCCCGATGAGTTCGAGTAACGCCGCATACTTCGTCCTCACCGGCGACGGGACGGCGCTCAGCTCCACGGCCGGGAGCAAGGCTGCGGGCGGGTTCATCGGGCCAGGCGGTACGGGCGTGGCAAGCGCACTCAAACCAGCCGGTCCGACGCTGATGGACATTACCGACGGCATGTCGTATACGATCCTGGTCGTCGAAGCGAAGCGCGACATTCCTTGGACCAAGCCCGAGGATATCCCCTTCGACCTCAACGGGGCACTACCCGAGCTGGGTGGGTTTTCTCCGAACGGTTTCAATGTCACTTTCGCGGACGGGTCGGTGAGGTTCATCTCGAAATCGATTGACCGAACTGTCTTCAAGGCATTCGTTACTCGAGCCGGCGGTGAAAAGATCGATTTCCCTCACTGACACCGTCGCCTCGGTTTCGGGCGTGAGTCCCACGAAATTCGACTCGAGATCGGGTTTCAGAACAGGCCGGGTTGCTCCCGCGGTCGGAGCACGCCCGGCCTTGCTTTGCGCGCTCAAATCACTCAATCTGCCACGAAGTTCGCCGAACTGATATATTGGGTGGACTTGAAGGCCAGGAAGACGGAGATCCGCTCATGAGCACGATGGTCGCGACCGAACCCGAAGTGATGCCGAAAACCGAGGTGACTCCCGAGGAACTGCTGGCGATGCCCGATGGAGGGCATTACGAGCTAATCGACGGCGAATTGAAGGAGCGAAGAGTGAGCTTTTTATCCAATTTGGTCGCCGCGGAAGTCACGGCAATCCTGCGGCAATCATTGTCGCTCGCAACAATCTCGGATGGATTCTCGCCGCCGAACTTGGCTACCGTTGCTTTCCCTGGAATCCGCGACGCGTTCGCCGTGCCGATGTCTCGTTCATCCGGGCTGATCGCGTGAGCAAAGAACGACTGGCCGAGGGTTTCTGCTCAATCGCGCCTGATCTCGCCGTCGAGGTGGTCTCCCCCAACGACGTGATCGAGGAGCTTGATGAGAAGGTCGAGGAATACCTGCGCACCGGGGTCAAACTCGTCTGGGTCGTCCATCCCGGCGTAAAGGCGGTCCAAGTTTTTCGAGCCGATGGGTCGGAGAGCTGGCTTCGGGCACCGGACGAACTGTCAGGCGAGGACGTCATTCCGGGCTTTCGCTGCCGGGTCGAGGCGTTTTTCCCGATGCTTGGATCAACCCGATGAGCAGAGTCCCGAGGCGACCGGAGCTGATGCCGCGAGTTCATGAAATCGCTTGGCTCAAAACGCCTCGTTTCGCCAGTCAGCCGATCCGGGTGAAGATCTGATGCACGATTACAGCACCACGACCGAGGAGCATCCTCCCCCGGCAGGAGTGCATCCGGGCCTGACAGCTTCATCCCTGGAAAGCGCGTGTGCGGGGGAAGTGGGGTGGAGCGGGCGACCGAGACGCGCTGGCTGCTGCAACTAAGGCTGCGGGCCGCGTCGCTGGTTCTGGTCGTCGGCTTCGGTTTGTTCTTCATTCGATCGACAGTCCTCCACGCGATCGACTCGCCCGCCGTTCTGTTTCATGGACTGCTGCTCGGCTTGCCGCTGATCACGCTCGCCGCGTTTTCCAGCCGGTGGAAGCCCAGCTTGCGCCAGCTTCGGGCATTCGAGGTGATTTTGTTCGCCCTGATCGTCGTCTGTTTCATGGCTGCCCAATACGCCGTGATGCTGCGCGGAGTCCGAGAAGACAATCCGCTGCGGCTCCAGGCGGCCGTGAAGAGCAATGTGATGTGGATGATCTCGATGATCTTCACGTATGCGATCTTTATCCCCAACAACTGGCGACGGGCCGCCAAGGTGATCGTGCCGATGGCGCTTGCGCCCATGCTCGTCCCTTGGATCCTGGGGATGGTTCATCCCGAGCTTTACCAGGTCGCGGTTCGAGGCGCTAGCTTCGACCTGATAAGTGAACACAGCCTGTTCCTGCTTCTGGGCGCATTCACGGCGATCTATGGCACGCACACGATGAACACGTTGCGGAACGAGGCTTTCGAAGCCCGGTTATTGAACCAGTATCGCCTGGGTCGCAGACTCGGTGGTGGAGGGATGGGCGAGGTCTACCTGGCCGAGCACCAGATGCTCAAGCGTCCCTGCGCCATCAAGCTAATCCGTCCGGACCTGGCCGGAATCCACCGAGTGTTCGCTCGATTCGAGCGAGAGGTGCGCGCGACCGCCCGGCTGTCTCACTGGAACACCATCGAGATCTTTGACTACGGCCGCAACGACGACGGCTCATTCTACTATGTGATGGAATACCTGCCCGGACTGAGCCTGGCCCAACTGGTCGAGCGATTCGGCCCCATGCCGCCGGCGCGAGTGATCTACCTGATGCGCCAGGCGTGCGACGCGCTCCGGGAAGCGCACGATTCCGGCCTGATCCACCGCGATATCAAGCCGGCGAACCTCATGTCCGCGTACCGCGGCGGCCTGTACGACGTCACCAAATTGCTCGATTTCGGCCTGGTCAAAACCCTCGCCGAGGACGACTCGGTCCACCTCTCCCTGGAAGGAACCGTCGCCGGTTCACCGCTGTATATGGCTCCCGAGCAGATCATGCATGACAAGCCGCCCGACCGCCGTACCGACATCTACGGACTGGGAGCCGTCGCCTATTTCATCCTGACAGGTCGTCCTCCATTCCTTGGCGAGAGTGCGATGGCCGTGATGGTCGCGCATGCGCGCGATGCCGTCACCCCCCCCTCACAACTACAACCCGGAATTCCCGCCGACCTGGAGCGCGTCGTACTTCAGTGCCTGGCGAAAAACCCCGACGACCGCTATCCGGATACAACCAGCCTGGCCGAAGCACTCCAAGCCTGCGCCGACGCCCCGAATTGGTCACCCCGGCACGCTCTCGATTGGTGGCAATGCCACCAGAACGGTATCCCAGCCGAAAACAGTGACCCAAAGCCGGATCCGCCGCCACAAGAAATCAGTGACAGCCGAGGTCTCGTTCCAGTCGGTCGACGCACCGCGGCTCATGTAAACTCCAGGACCGGGTCGGTTTCAATGATGGAAATGGGAAAGCTCCTCGGAAGTGATCCCTCCGGCTCCTCGGGCTTTGTCCTGATCTTGGGGCAGGGAGCGCGAGCCGTCCAGGAAGAAAGCAGACCCCAGCGCGAGCACCGGGACCAGGGCTAGCATGGCCACAGTCAGGTTGGCCGTGCCGACGGGAGCGGCCCCGATCGAGGCAAAGAACCGGCCCACGCTTGATGCGGCCACGCTCGGCTTCCCGAACCAGCCCGAGATCAAGCCCAGAAGGAGTGGCGAGCTAATGTCTCCGAACAAGTGGATGAGAAAGATGTAGACCGCGTAACCCGACGCGCGTTTGTTGGCCGGCACGACATTGGCGATCACCGTGTTGCACGGTCCGAGAACCATGGACAGCAAGATCATCGCGCCGAAGAGAAGAGCCAGTGAGACATTCTTCCGCGGCTCGAGAATGGCGAACAGCCCGAGCGGGACCGCGGCGGCGACCACCACGAACGCGAGCAACATGTAGGCACGCCGGGTAAACTTGAGCAGATAGTCGGCCAGGAATGAACCCAAGGCGATCCCAAGTATTCCCGCCACAGCCGTCAAGACGCCGATCGACGTTCCGGCTTCCTTCATCGACATTCCGCACTTCCTGGTAGAAGTCCGAACCATGCACGGCGAGTGCGCCGGTTGCGAAAGTGACGGCCGCCATCCCAGCGGTATTGAGGACGAACGTCGGAATCAAGAAGAGGTTCAGATAGTCGTTCATCTTCGGCCGATCGGCCTTGCCGGCGAGTACCTTTCCTTCAGAAGCACCCGGCCGGGGTCGCTCATCAGCAGCCCAGCCACCGCCGCCACGATTCCCGGCAGACCCACCACCCAGAATGCCGCCCGCCATCCGACTTCCTGGCCGAGAGTGCCTCCAAGCGTATACCCCAGTGCTCCTCCCAGTGGCAGGGCCAGGTAGTAAAGTCCCATCGCTCGGCCGCGCTGACTCACCGGAAACAGGTCGGCGATCAAGGTCGGCGCGATCACGCCATAGCTCGCTTCACCGACTCCCAGCAGCGATCGCCAGAAAAAGATGTGCCAGAAATCACTCGACAACGCGGTTCCGACGGTTGCGAAGCTCCACAAGAACACGCCACTGGCGAGTAGGACCTTCCGGTTATAGCGATCGCCCAGCCAGCCCATGAAAGGAGCCACGACTGTATAGACGATCATAAACGAGACACCCAGCACGCTATACCAAAAGTCATCTACGTGGAAGTCCCTCTTGATATCCACACCGACTGCGAAGAACGAATAGCGATCCACGTAGTTCAACAGATTCATCGAGAACAAGACGGCCAGCGCGAAGTACCTGCCGCCGATGGCGGGTAGCTTCGCCGGCTGCGTTGAGGGCATCGCGGCCGAGCCGGACTGAGAGGTCTGCATAACCAAGCTGCCTCGCCGAAGAGAAATAGGTCCATTCGAGGTCAATGGTTATACCGTTTTTAGAGCCAACTGGCGAGACGCACGATCTCGACGATGAAATCATGGTCTCGCGGCGCTCGCGACTTCCCAGAGGCACAAGGACTCAATTACGATGGATGACGATACGCAGTGCGACAAGCTTGACCTACCGGGATCCCCGACCTCGTACTGGCTGTGACGGTGGCGTGTTGAAAAGTTCGGGTTCTCCGAGCTCGAAGGGTGGATTCAAGACGTGTGTTTTTGTTGCGCAGTCATCGGTACGTCCCCCCCTTGAGATGGGGCGGCAGGGGTGGGCTGATGAAACGACGGTTCTGGACAAGCTCTGAGTTCATCCCGATTTCGGTGCGTCTTTTCCCCCCTTGCGAATTTGGGTAGTCTTGGGGTTAGGGGGGGTGGTCCCGGCGGAACCATGGCCTGGTACGCGGGTCCCGAACCGCTGGGCCTCGCGGAATTGCCGGCTTGGCCGAGCACGTTCGCTATGCCCTGTCCACCCCCCCTGACCCCCCCTTCGCAAGGGGGGGAAAGGAATCGCTCGCTCGCACCGGCATTCAATCGAACGCAACAAAAACGCGGGTCTCGAAACGGTCCCCTGAGCACGTTTAACCGCGTCCTTTCAACACACCAGAGCGATACTCCCGCCGGCGGTTCGGCCCATCGACCGCGGTTCGCCGTCACCGTGGCTCTGGCGCTCTCGGTGGTGGCTTTGTTGGTACTGCTTGGAACCAGTAGACAGTTCGACATGGTCTGGGACGAAGGCTACACAGTCCGTCGCGAGCGCCTGCTGGCGAACTGGTTCTCACAAGTTTCGGCTTCCGCGGAAGCCGGCCAATGGCGGCTTGCGTTTCAAAAACGTGTTCTCGACCGTTACTGGCTGTTTAGTCGCGACGAGCCGCACGGCCACCCGCCGTTTTACGCGCTGTTGGGACTGGCTGGCTGGCGTCTTTCCCGGCTTTGGCTCCTGCCGCTGGGTGCATATCGATTCGGACCGATGCTGCTGACGGCAGCGACAGTGGGCGTCATTTACCGCCACCTGGAACGACGCCGGGGACGCCTGGCGGGCGCTCTGGCGGCGGTGTTGATCCTGGCGATGCCCCGACTCTTTGCACATGCCCACTACGCCCATTACGACATGCCGATGACCTGCCTGTGGTTGCTGGCGCAGGTCGCTTTCGTGGCCAGCCTTGATTCGCGGCGGTGGGCCTTGGCGTTTGGCGTGGCCCTGGGCCTTTGCGCCGGCACGAAGTTCACAGGGCTATTCGCCGTCGTTCCGGCCATCGCGTGGGTGATGTTTATCGAGGTGTTGCCGCGGCTCGCACTTCGCCGGGAAGGTCGGTCCGGGTTGACCAGGTCTTCGCGGCCAGGGTTGCGAACGCTCTTGATCGCGCTGCCGGTGGCCGCTCTCACCTTGTATGCGATCCAGCCGCCCTGGTGGATCGAGCCCCTCGCCGGCCCGTGGCGCTTCCTCGCGTCAAACTTGTCGCGAGCGAAGACGCAGCCGCTCGCAAGCGTCTATCTGGGCAGGATCTACGAGTTCTCACTCCCCTGGCACAACACAATCGTACTGACCTCGGTCACTACGCCGGTATTCGTCCTTGGGTTGGGACTGATCGGAATCGCCGTCTGTCTGAGTCGCGGCCGCCAGGAGCCGTGGGCTGTGATCTGGCCGTTGAGCTGGGCGACCTTGATGATTTGCCGTGCACTTCCGAATGCTCCCGGCCACGACGGCATCCGCTTGTTCTTGCCCAGCGTGGCCAGTTTGGCCGTGCTCGCGGGGCTAGGCGCCGCTTGGCTTAGCGAGCGGTTCCAGCCTCGTTGGCGGCGCGCGATTATCCCCCTGATCGTGATGGCGACGGTCGGCGAGTGCCTGATCGGAGTAGTCCGGACCTATCCCTACACCGACTCCTACTACAACGTCGCCGTCGGTGGGTTGAAGGGGGCCGAGCGAATCGGGTTCGAGCTGACCTATTACTGGGAGACCGCCGGTAAAGAGCTCTTCGCTTGGGCGAGAGCGCAAGCCCGACGACAGCCGGTCACCCTGTCCTTTCCGATGGACAAGATCAACCACGAGCTGCTCCGCGAGTGGGGCGAAATCCCTCGCGAAGTCCAAACCATCGACTTGAACTCAGAGCCCGACGGTAAGCCGAAAACACCTGACTACTATGTTCTCCAGCGCCGGCGGGGGCTTTACTACCCTTCGGACCGATGGCTCGACCAGTATGGACACCCCGTGTTCGTGATTCGCCGCGAGGGAGTCGATCTGCTACGCGTCTTTACGTCGGAAGAAGACCAGGAGGCCTTTCGTCGCACCAGGAACCAAGCGGTCCCGCGGCATCTCCGGCGCTAATGGGCCGCTGGGGTGGTGAAATGATCGGTTCTGGACAAGCTCTTGTGTTCATCCGCGATTTCGTTGCTCTTTTTTCCCCCCTTGCGAAGGGGGGGTTAGGGGCTTACAGGGAGGGGCTTTTGTCAAAACTAGCTCCCTCTCCCGCTGGGAGAGGGCTGGGGTAAGGGTAGCGCGCACGGAAACCCTCTGAAAACCACGGCCTCCCGAGGCGGTGTCCCGCACACGCACCGGTGATAGTCACCGGCGGCGGGTCATCGGATTCGACCGGCGGCGTGGCTGATCCGCCCCTCACCCCAGCCCTCTCCCCAAGGGAGAGGGAGCCAGTTTTCGCTGCGTCGCCGGCGATTTTGACATCGAGCAGCCGGCGACTGGCACGACTGATTTCAGAAAAGCCCCCCCCTGTGAGCCCTAACCTCCCCTTCGCGAAGGGGCGGGCACGGCTCACTCGCATTGTCATCGATCGCGCACACCAAAAGCACACGTCTCGAATTCGCCCCTCGAGCCCGTTCAACCGTGACTTTTCATCACCCCAGCCCCTGGCCCTCCCAGAGTCAGGCAATTCATTTTGTCCTGACATGGAAAAAGTCATCCATACAAATGCGCCAGTTGAGATTCGGCGGCGCGATCCGACATCCGCGCGTGACTAGCCCACTAGGCGAGCCTCGAGCTCGCCTGCGCGAGTCGACAGGCGAGCGGGCGGAAGTCGCTACGCGAGCACGGTATGCTGTCGATTCACCGCTTCTCAATTGATCTTTGACAATTCGGCGTCGGATCACGAAATAAGCGAATCGGTGAGTGTGTGCTCACGCGGCAACGTGAAGTGTGCCGCGCCGACCGAACTCGGTCGAGCCATGCGGGCTAAGCACCTTGGCGCCGGTAGACAAATGTCGCCTTCGCCAAGGGGCATCTCGCTTCAAAGGTCTTCAAAGTGACGGTCGGGCTGGTTCCTTGCCGCGCTGTCGCTTGATGAAGGCAAGTCACCCGCGGAGCCTCGGCAATTCCACCTTTCCTTTGATTTTGGGGTTTGCCTTCAAATTGGGCTTGATCAACACGGGTTCGCTCTTGGCGGCATCGGAGGCTGGCGGCGTTGAGCCGGAGTCGCAACCGACATTCCACACGGCGGCCATGGCCAAGGCGAATCCAATCAAAAGACGTCGTCGCATCATGAGCACTCCAGACGACAAACCCTGCGGACAAAGATTCCGGCGATCGGTCGTCCAATCGAAAAGGAGCAAATGGTTCAAGAGACCCGGCGGTCCGCCAAAGCGAATGTGACGGACGAGCCGGGCCCTCTCGGAGCGAACGAGTTCGGCGCAATGGGTATCAGTAGGCGTCCGAGCTGATGACTTCAGCAAGGTTTCTCGTCCCGAGTGCGCGGTATACGCTCGGATTGACTGAGCTCTTGACGAACCGGACCGACCCATCCGCAAACGAGAAATTCAGGCCGCCCGGGTGCAGACTCCGAAAACCCCATTGGCCAAGCTGCAAGCACGGGCCACCCGGGATAGCGGAGTTGTTGAGCCAGTCGGGAGGTTGCGCAGCGCCGGCAAAGCAAGCGCTGGCGATGGTGCCTGTCTGATCAGCAGGTGCGTTCGGCACGGGGATGACGAAGCCGCCGGCGGCTACGCGGACCGCAGTCCCGGTACCACCGAAAGGGCTGCCCGCCCAATTGAAAGCCGGGTCGAGGAAAGCGGCCAGGTAAGCGACAAACTGAAATTGTGACGAACCCGCCTCATTCGGGAACCGCGTCATGCTCACCAAAGAGGAACGTATTGCTCGTTCCATCAGTGACGCCGGCAACGGTCACGACGCTCGACGGCATGAACATGCCGTCGCCACCGCCGTAGTTGCAATTCTGGTAGTAGGGCTGACCCGGGTCAGGATAGGCCGCGAGTGCCCAGTTGAACGTGATGTTTTCCCAACGGCCTCGGTTCTCCGCGTACGACCCCTGCTTCCGCGGCGTGTAGTTGACAGTGAGCTGGTCGGCGCCGGCAGGCGTATCCGACGGGCACAGGTAGCTATTAACCTGGTTGTACGCCGCCGTGTAGTTGGGGTTGTACAGCGCGACGATGACACCCGTCGCTGACATGTCGCCAACGATAGAAAAATTGAACGCGTTGTACGCAGTTGCCACCCTCCATGTAAGGAAGGATGAAATCGAACGCACAGTAGAGTCGGTTGGCGCACGACCCCCGGACGGGATCAGAAGAAAACGGCCGGGATGTCGCCCATCGGATACGCGCCGGTCGCGCTCTCGTAGTTCATGGAAGCCAGGGCGATCTGCTTGAGATTATTTGTGCACTGAGCGCGCGTCGTGCGGCCTCGCGAGCGGACTGTACGGCCGGCAAGAGCAGTGCGATCAACACGGCAATGATTGCGATCACCACCAGCAGCTCGATAAGAGTGAAGCCGCTGGAGGTCGACTTGGACACGCGACTTTTTTTCACGGCGAGAAACCTTTCCTAACAGGGTCCGGGGAACACTCAAGACGACGAAACGACGGGGAGAATGATCAGACTCACGGACTTGCTCGGATCACAAGATCAACAATAACATGAAGGAGGCGGTGAATGCCGAATCTGTACACCGGAATTATCAGTGCACTCTGGGTACTCGCGTCCGGTTAAGAGTTCGAAAATGTCGGACTCTTACACCATCCGAAAACCAAGGGGTCACCATCCGTGTACGCGTGATCGGGTGTGAAGGATGCTCAGTGAATTCGTACCATTAAGACCAGGCAGGCAAGCGATGGCATATTGACATCCGCGGAATGCTCGCTTGCCCCAGTGCAACCCCGCGGAGCATTGCAAGCTTACGCCGGGCACGTGGAGAACGCCGTGTCCCGGCTGGACAGATCCTGGCCGGCGAAGGCACAAGCTGAGACAATCCCCTCGCCGATTGAGGACCACGCTTCCGTCGCTTGTACGTCAAAAGCGTAAGAATGCGAGAGCATAGCATGAAGACGAGAGCGAACGCAACGGTGCAATAGCAAAATCGCACAATCATCCTATGTAACCCGCTAACTCCGATGGCTGGACAATTCTTAACGCTACGCGAATTCGGTTCGCATGTGACTGAGAATTCCGAAAAAACTGTCTCCGGTTGGGAGACCTGCCATCCCCTCCAATTCCATCGACGAACCCGCGCGGCGACCCCGCCCACCCCGTTTCTTGTCGATCCGCCGAGGATATGGATCGCTTGACGTGGGTTGAGACGATGGCGAAGAATAGTCGTGTTCGCGACAATGCATCGAGACCAGTGAGCTCGAGCGACGCGGTCATCCAGCGTCGCGTGCGATTCCGACCGAGCCCGGTCCTCATGTGACCGGTATTTCGAACTCCGTCCAGCGATCCGGGAGTGAGTCTTCAGGGAACTGGGATCAGCACCGCCGAACCGGGACATTGTGTCTCTCCTCTCGAATACCTTTTCCCGAGGCCAACCGCCGCGCCGGAGAGCGATGTTGCATGAAAAAGACGAGATTTCGAGCGGCTCTATCGATCTTCGGTATCTTAATCGCCGCTGGTGTGGCCGGGCTCGTCCTAAATGATAGCCTCTGGCCAGATCAGTCTTTCGAGGGGCAGATCCGCAGGCTGGAAAGTCAGTCGGAGCTCCCGGCGGAGGGCGGCTGCGACCGAGTTGGGCCGGTTTAACGGTGCCGCCGACAAAGTCGTCCCGGCCTTGGTCAAGGCTCTCGGCGATTCCGACACCGAGGTTCGTCTCAACGCGCTGGAGTCACTCAAGGCTTTTGGTCAACAGGCCAAGCCCGCCGCCACGATGGCGAGGCAGATCCTCGAGCGGGACCCGGACGCGAACCTGCGGAAGCGAGCCGCCGCGCTGCTCGGAGCGATGAAGGATCAGAACGAAATCCCCACCCTGATCAAGGCCCTGGACGACGCCGATCCCGCTGTGCGGCTCGAGGCCACTCGCTCCTTTGGCTGGTTCAGCCCCGGCAGCGCTTCGGAGCCGATGGTGGACAAGTTGTTGTTGGGCCTGGGCTCTGACTATCCAGTGGAAGTTCGTGAGGCGACCATCGAGTCCCTGGCTTCAGTCGCACGAGACCAGGAGCGAGTCGCCCGCGCCATCGCCAATGTGTCTGCCAAAGACCCCAGCCCCCAGATCCGCACCAAGGCGGTGGAGAGCATGAAGAACCTGGCCTTCGCATTGCAGGTTCCCGCCCTCATCATCGCGCTGGAGGATTCTAGCCCACAGGTCCGGCTGACGGCTGGCGCCAATCTGGCGTCGATCGGCTTGTCTGACGACCGGATCGTGCCGGCACTCTGCCGGGCGGCCCTCAAGGCCGATGACGCAACGCGCGAGGGAATCGGCAACAACATCGATCTTCTGAACGTTCTGAGACCCGACGACAAGACACCCGACGAGCAGTTCGAGCACAGATACCAGGCCGCGGTCCGCGAATTTCAAACGGTCCTGGAAACGCGGGAAGCCGCGGCTCGCGAGCCGATGGTCAGCGTCCTTTGCCGGTTCATCGCGATTTATCAAAAAACGGGCAAACCCGCTCTGCTCGAGCCGGCTCGCGCCGCTGTCAAGGCCGTGCTTGGGCGGTTGGAGGATGAGAAGGAAGAGATCTCCCTTCGGCTCAATGTCATCAACCAGTGCAGTATGATCCATGCAGTCGGCGACTACGATTCAACTCACGCCGGTGACTCAAGTTCGACGGCCTCGACTTCCAAGGAACCGTTGCACTTCCGGGCGTTGTGGACCACGTCGCTGGGCCGGGCAATCAAGAGCCCGGCCGCGTTGGTTCGATCCCGCGCACTGGAGATCTTGTTCGACGACTTCAAAGATCCCGCCACCGACCCCGCCTACCGTGACGCCTGGCGAAAGCTTGTGCCCATTCTGGTCGAGTTGACCGCGAAAGAAGACCCCAGAGCCCGTCATGCCTCGATCCTCCTTCTGGGCATGCTCGGGCCCGAGGCTGGTGAGGCCCTACCGGCCTTGCGATCGCTGGCGCACGATTCATCGGATGCCGGCGTTCGATCGGGCGCCGAAGGGGCGATCGAGTCGATCAGTTGCGTCGACGCCCTCAAGGCCAAGGACGCAGCCGTCCGGATCGCCGCCGCCGAGACGATCGGCCGGCTTGACTGGACCGCGGCCGCCGGCATACCCGCTTTGATCACCGCTCTCACGGATCCCGAGACCAAGGTCCGAATCGTCGCGGCGTCCGCCTTGGGTGCCCATGCGAAGCTGAGCGGGGCCGCGGTGACTCCGCTGGCGACCGCTCTAAAAGGCGAGGCCGATGCCGGCGTTCGCGTCGCGATCGTGGAAGCGCTGGAGGCGATTGCCCCGGGAACTCCACCCACCCTGGACGCTCACTTGACGGCACTCCATGACACCGATCCCTCAGTGCGTACCGCGGCCGCCAGTTTTCAGAAGGTTCCGACCGACGATTCCGTGATCTCGGCTCTGGAATCCGGCCTTGGCGATCCCATCGATGAAGTCCGCCTCAAGGTCGCGGCCAGCTTGACGGAAATTCTGTTCGCGAACCCGGGAGTCATTCCAGCCCTCCTCAAAGCCCTGGGCCAGGACGAGCAACGCAAAGCCGTCGTGGAAGCCTTGAGTGAACACCTCGACAAGACCTCCGATCAGACCGAATTCCGGCGTGTCCGAGGCAATCTGCCGGGACTGAAGGCAACTCTGAATACGGCAATTCCCGCGATCGCGAAGTCCCCTATCCCTCAAGAACGAAGAGATCAGCCCCCTGGTCTATGGCCTTCTGGGCCGCATCGTGGCGTTCTCGAGTTTGAGCTTCGACGCGGATCTTCGCAAGACAATCGAGCCCTCGCTCCCGGTCTACCTCGCGGGGCTGAACGAACGCAGCCTGGCCATTCGCGCCGAAGTTCTCGACCGGATCGAGGCGATCCCGATTCGGCGCGAGGACGTCGTGTCGGCGCTTCAGAAGTTTCTCGAAAAGCGTGACGTCTCCGCCAGCAACCGCGAAATTGCGATCCTTGCGTTAAAGGAGCAGTCCACGCCGACCGGATCGGGAGCACGGAAGGGACCGAGCCGAAAGAAAAGCGGCGGCGGCGGGATAGCCAGATAGGTGGATGAAGCGGGATCGCTTCAAATGGGCGGGTGTTCTTGTTGTGCTCGATCGGATTTTGTCGCGAGCGAGCGATCCCTTTCCCCCCTTGCGAAGTCTCGCGGGGAGGGATTTTTCTGACAACGGCCAGCGAGGCCAGAGTCCCCGCCTCAGAACAGGGGCCGTCGATGGCCTGAAAAACTGGCTCCCTCTCCCGAGGGAGAGGGCTGGGGTGAGGGGTCGGCGCCACTGTGAGCCTCCTCAATACCCGCTCGTATTTGGCGGCGCCAGAGGCTCTCGTGCCGGCGATGATATCTCGCGGTGAGCCACTCGATTTGCCAGCGGTCTTGCCGCATCCCGCCCCTCACCCCAGCCCAGGGCTGATGAAAACCAGGCATAATTCTGACATCCTCGGGTTACGCGTACTGGCGGATCTGTTGCGCTCTCGGCCAGGAGTTACTGCTCAAACGACATAAGGAAAGCAGGAAGGCAGGAAAACAGGAATCGCCCAGAGACGAAATGGCCCGGTTAAATCCACACCAAGATCTTCGTTAACTTCGTTTGCTTC
The DNA here is from genome assembly GCA_963720335.1 of uncultured Planctomycetota bacterium. Classification (GTDB taxonomy): domain Bacteria; phylum Planctomycetota; class Planctomycetia; order Isosphaerales; family Isosphaeraceae; genus CAVRFS01. The sequence continues at coordinate 48,152 of CAVRFS010000060.1, forward strand.
TGTTCCAAGATTCTGTGTGCACCATGCGCCGACGATTCTGCCTGCTGCAAATGCGTTTTGAACAGAAGGAAACGAAGTTAACGAAGTGCGCGCTAGGAGACTAATGTGCCGGCGGAACAAGGCACGGAAAATCTGAGTGTCGTTTACGATCAGCGCGGGCCTCGCCCGGTGAACGCGATCATTGAAAACGGCCGCAGTGTTACCCAACTTATGGGTATTCTGGTCTCCTGCTTCTGGCATGGTTCAGATTACGGGTTTCGCGGGTAACATGGGCTGGGGGTCAGCGCAACGTCGCCTTTCGCTCCGCGAAAGGCGACAAACAGACCCGGCGGGCGTCGACCCTAGCCACACGGGAACTGGAACTTCCGCTTGAACCATGCCGGAAAACAGGAATCGCCCAGAGACGAAATGGCCCGGTTCAATCCACATCAAGATTTTCGTTAACTTCGTTTGCTTCTGTTCCAAGATTCTGTGTGCACTATGCGCCGACGATTCTGCCTGCTGCAAATGCGTTTTGAACAGAAGGAAACGAAGTTAACGAAGTGCGCGAGGAGACTAATGTGCCGGCGGAACAAGGCACGGAAAATCTGAGTGTCGTTTACGATCAGCGCGGGCCTCGCCCGGTGAACGCGATCATTGAAAACGGCCGCAGTGTTACCCAACTTATGGGTATTCTGGTCTCCTGCTTCTGGCATGGTTCAGATTACGGGTTTCGCGGGTAACATGGGCTGGGGGTCAGCGCAACGTCGCCTTTCGCTCCGCGAAAGTACTTTCGCGGGCGAAAGGCGACAAACAGACCCGGCGGGCGTCGACCCTAGCCACACGGAACTGGAACTTCCGCTTGAACCATGCCGGAAAACAGGAATCGCCCAGAGACGAAATGGCCCGGTTCAATCCACTCCAAGATCTTCGTTAACTGTCGTTTGCTTCTGTTCCAAGATTCTGTGTGCACCATGCGCCGACGATTCTCCCTGCTGCAAATGCGTTTTGAACAGAAGGAAACGAAGGTAACGAAGTGCGTGCCAGGAGACTAATGTGCCGGCGGAACAAGGCACGGAAAATCTGCGTCTCGTTTACGATCAATGGCGGGCCTCGCCCGGTGAACGCGATCATTGAGAACGGCCGCAGTGTTACCCAACTTATGGGTTTTCTGGTCTCCTGCTTCTGGCATGGTTCAGATTACGAGTTTCGCGGGTAACATGGGCTGGGGGTCAGCGCAACGTCGCCTTTCGCTCCGCGAAAGTACTTTCGCGGAGCGAAAGGCGACAAACAGACCCGGCGGGCAACACACTGCGCATTGGATGCGGCGGCGCACTCCCGAAGGTTGACAACAACACACCATGAAGACGTTGCAAGGGAGGGGAAAACGCGCAACGGAATCGGAACGAACACCAAGCTTGTGCACGCCCAACCTATCATCCGCCCACCCACGGGTTGGCCGCTATCAGCCGACTGATGGACAACCACCTCGTTCGGGCCTTCGGCGGTGATCCCCTCAATTGCGCATGACTCCCTCGCCGAAGGTTACATGTCTTCGCCTCTTTTCGGATATAAAAACGGACTTCATCCGCTACGGTCTATTGGAGAACGCACTGATCCATTCTTAGAGAAGATGTGAATTTCGTTTCTCGACCGCGAAGTACACTGGTCCAAGCGTCACAACCGGCGGAGTCAGTCGTATGCCCAAGAATGTGAGTTTGCGGACTCCAATGACTGTCTTGATTGATTTTCGCGTGTTTAGGTTGCTTGACCTCTTTGAGGATTCGAGATACACTTAATGCCAGTAAATGCATGCTACCCCCGATCCGGCCATTCTTCTTCGATTTTTGATGAGTCGCAAACCTGGAATCTTGACAGCTTCACAACGCTTACACCATGATAGGCTGCTCATCTGCGGCATGGTCATACCGCCATGTCCATTTCAGCCTGGCCCTAGTATCTCGCCCGCACTAACATGACCCCGTTGTCATGTGTTTGAAAGTTGCGGGGGGCGCCAAGGGTGCAATCCGGAATTGATCGATTTTTTTTCCAGGTCTTCCGCAATGATGCACGCATCTTGCGGTTCCATGCCTCGGCCCTCTCCTCTGTTTTGGTCTCTTGAGGTCTTCGTTGTCATCACACCTATTTCTTCGTGGTTTTTTGAGGAGGAAACTGAAATGACGAACGCGAGTCGACGGCGATCTACTGCCCGCGGGTTTACTCTGATCGAGTTATTGGTAGTCATCGCCATCATCGCCGTATTGATCGCCCTGTTACTTCCGGCCGTGCAGTCGGCCGCGAAGCGGCCCGTCGCGCTCAATGCGTCAACAACTTGAAGCAGATGGGGCTGGCGATCCACAATTACCAGAGCGCTAACGGCACTTTTCCGATCGGCTTGATCTGGGCCAGACGGAGCCGGGGGCCCTGGGGTGCTATCAGGCGGGCCATTCCTTCGGCTACGCCTTTTTCCACGAGATCCTGCCCTACATGGAGCAGACGAACATCTACAACGCGATTAACTTTTCGGTTCCAGCCGGCGGACATCCCGGCAATGGCACGGATTACATGGGCCTGAACAGCGGCATGATCAACCGGACGGGTCTGATTGCCCAGATCAACTCGTATATCTGCCCTTCCGACCTCCAGCAGACGCCTCTGCCATTCTCGGTTGATGGTCCCCCGCCATCGTCCCCCAATGCGTACCAACAATCGTCCTACGCTGGGATGGCGGGGACTTTGACATCTTTGAGTGGTACTGTGGCTGCCCGCCTACGCCTCCCTTTGGCGGGTCGTGCAGCGGAACGATTTGGTGCACGAGGTGATGGTATCTTCAAGATTGACAGCGTGGTGCGGCTCGAGGCGATCACCGACGGTACAAGCAATACGATTCTTGCGGGCGAATTCGCTCGGTTCAAGAACGATCCGGATCAGGAATTCAACACCTGGTCGCGATGCCTCTATTTCGGTTCGTCGGCTGCGAACTCCTCTCGAATTGAGGGGATCGCATCAAGCGGCCCGAAGATTAACGCTCCGTTTCAGTTAGGAAACACGAATCAAATGGCAGGGGAGTTGGGGATTTGCCGAACGTGAATGATGTCGACTCGTGGCTCTATGCCCAGAACGGTGTTACCGCTTCGCGCTCGGCCAGTTCGGATTCCGGAGCCAACACCCGGGTGGTGCCAACTTCTTGCTCGCGGATGGCTCGTGCCAGTTCCTCAAGGATACGATCGACCGGGGAATCCCAATTATGCTCCTCCGATCAGCAAGGGCGTCTATCGCCAGTTGAGCACCAGGAATGGTGGTGAGGTCATCAGCAGCGATGCCTATTGACCTGCGCCCATAGCGAACGCGATCGGGCTGGATCTGAGCACCGGAACGATCGCCGTCCTCCCATTGGGCGCGGCATCGCCGCCGACTATTAATCGAGATCTTAGGTTTGGCCGGTTGCCGCAAAGCCGTGCGTCCGGCCCGACCGTTTATACTGGTCGCGGGGGTGTAAGCGACCTTCGAGTTCCTGGGAGCGCGGCCATCTCGCCCGCCGGAAAGCGGCCGGGACGGCCACGTCCCCAGGGTTGCGGAATATCTCACGTTAGCCGGCGAACAGTATACTGGAAGTTGAGAACACGCGCGGTCGAGCTCGGCCGGCAGTTCTTGCCACGCGACTCCGTTGGGAGTGCCGACGTAGAAAGCCGGAAGTGCGGTTTGTTGTTACGTCGGCTTGTTTTCGCTTCGCTCATGTAATTCCAACTCCAGGAGCTCTGTCCATGATCTCCCTCAAGTCCCGGTTGACGCCGAGACGCGCATTTTGGATACCGGCCATCGCTGTAATGTTCTTCATGATCGGGTGCGATAGCAATCCCGGTGGTCCTACTGCGAACATTCCCTCCACGAACTCAACGGATCCCCCCGCCGTAATACCGAAGGCCAAAACAGCCGAAGAGAAAGCGAAAATGAAGTCCGGATCAAACAAAGCGACCCGTGGGATGGGGCCTGTCGGCTCCGGGTGAGAAGCCGTCGGCGCGCTGGCTTACGCGAACAAGCGAGTTGTCGGGATATCGATACACATCCCGATCCTGAGCGTGGGGGCAGCCGGCACGCTCGCGCCGCCCGGAAGGGAAAAACAAGGCTTTCACCCCCCCGGTGCGACTCACTGCGGAGTCGGGGTTTTGCTCGTATTCAAGTCTTGATATCGCGCGGCTCGCTGATTCACTGGTCACCCAAACGACCAGAATCGCGCCGGCACGAATTACAGCGGTTTACGCTGGTGTTGCACACAGGCCATACTAGCCCGCAGCCAGCGAGGAGACCGGCGGTATCACGCCAGACACTCTCCCCACGCTGGCGCAGTTTCGATGTTGCATTTCTTGCCAGACGCCCCAAAGGGGCAGCCACAAGTCAGCCCAGGGCAACGCCCTGGGACCGGACCGACCACCTACGATCCAGCCCTGAAAGGGCGAGACAAGGCGATAGCCGTGTGCCGCCCTTTCAGGGCTTTCGGCACGTCCGGATCCCGATTCCCAGGGCGTTGCCCTGGGCTTTCTTGTGCGGCCCCTTCGGGGCGAATGAAGCCGCCAGGGACTCGCGTCCGTTCGCTGGCTCGGGGCGAGGTCGCGGAGCCGTGGCTGAGCCCCACGATTGAACTGGCCGATGATCTCGCGGCGTATCGCCCCGAGCGATAGGATGGTCACCCTCGCGTGTCAGCCAGACCGTCAGTCCGGCGTTCTGGACATTCTCTCTCTCTTGCGGGGATCATCACTTCGACTCTTTCGGAACGGCCTGTGCGTCTTTGGAATCGCCGCTTAGTTTCGTTTCCGGTATAATCTTTTTCAGGGCGTCGGCGGCGGCTTCACTGGCGCGAGCGGCTTTTTCGTGTTGAAGCTCCAGCTCCACGAGCTTGGGGATCATTTTCGACGCCCGCGGGCCGAAGTTGCCAAGCGCCTCCGCGGCTGCTGCTTGCACCCGTGCGGACGGCACATCAAGGGCCTCGCTTAGCTTGGCGATCACCATTTCGGACGATGCTCCTGTCTCTGGGGACTGTGGTGCGACACGTCCCAGCGCCGTAAGAATTCCAGTGCTGCTTTCCAGAGCCCAACCTTCTTTCGATGCAAATGACTCCTTGAGAGCGGCCAGCAGTGCGGGGATCGCAGCGTGAGCCTTCGGGCCCAGCTCGGCGAGCGCAGTCGCCGCCGAGGCGAGCGTGGTGGGATTCTTGCCGCGCAACGCGTCGATCAGAATGGGCACAGCCTCCTCAGCGAGGAGCCACCCGCACCAAAGCCGTGGCAAGACCTGCACTGACCGAGCCGGCGTGGCGGCTCGTCCGGCCGTGTTCCAGTCTTAGCCAACGCGCCAGGGTTCTGGGGGGAGCGTGCCGGATCCCCCTGGGCATCGCGATCATTCCCGGCGGCGATTGTCTTTTTCACGGCGGCGATCACGGCCGGGCGCCTCATGCGCCCGTACCGATTTGCGCGAGCAGGAGGGCGGCGGCTTCGCGCACCATCCAGTTCCCGCTTTCGAGCGACTTGATCAAGATCGGAACCACCGCCGGAGATGGGTGCATCTCCTTGGCGGCTCCGAGGTAATCGGGCAGAAATCGGCTGGTGTTCTGCTCCAGGTCATTCAAGAGGACCGGGATTGCGGGATCGACGCCGCCGGTGAAGTGGGAGAGGGTGAGAATAAGCCTTCCGCGAACGATTATCGATGGGTCTTTCAGAGCTTCCACAAGACCCGGCGTGGCCACGTTAGGCAAAGGTCCGAGACGCTCGATCGCGTCGATCAGCGGCAGCCGATTCGGCAAGTCTTGCTGGAGTGCTTCGTCGAGTGCGGCGAACAACGTCTCCCGCTTGATCGGGTCGGACTCCAGCGATTTGTCGGACGACAAGCCCGCCTTGATCAATGCCTGGCGCATCGACGCCAGCGCGAACGCCGCCGAAGCACGAACGATCGGGTCAGTGTCGTTTTTGAGGGCGACGAGCAAACCGTTGGCCGCGGCACGCGCCTGATCCCCGAGGCCCTTGGGGTGGGCTGGCGCGGCCGAACAGACGAACTGACCGATCGCGAGGGTCGCCTCGGCGCGGACCGGAGCGTCTTTGTCCTGAAGCGCTCCAACCAGGGCGGGGACCACGAGATCGATTTCGTCCGGGCTCGACTCCAACAACCGCTGCGGCGGCGGTTTTTTTTCATCGGGCTTCCCGTCCTTGATCGACGACACCCAGTCTCCTGCGTTCGGCGGCCGGCCTGACTCCGCCGAGTATCGCCATGCCCACAAAACCGCCGCGAAACAGACGACGACCAAGATCAAACTGCGCACGCTGATTTGTCGGTTGTTTTGGCTCATGCTCGTTGAAAGTTCAAATGACCGGAAACGGTGTCGTTGGAAGATCGTCGCTTCCGAAGTTGAGTCCAATCGCGGAGGTCAAGACCACTTAGAGTGATACAGTATCCGGACATTGATTGAAGCGTGCAAGAGCGTTACCCAGCGTGACGTCAATCTTCAGTTGACAGGTTGGAGTCCCGGCTCCAGCCGGTCCGGCGCCGCCTGAAGGCCGTACTCCAACCCATCAAACTAAGGTTATTCGACCAGTAGCTTCCTCGACGTCCGCGCTGCGCGACCGACCCGGCCGTCAGAGCACATCAAGAATTCGGGATCTTTTGCTTTCTCGGTTTTCTGGTTTCAGGCCATGGCAGGTGCAGTGGTCGATTCGCGGCCGATATGGTCAAACCGGCTGCACTGCGAGAAGAACGTGAGGGGGTTTTCGTAGACAACCTTGCTAATCAGAGCGTCGTCGTGACCCCGGCGCCGCATCTCGAAGATGAGCTCGGGGACAGCGAGGGGGTCGCTGTGCCCCCAGTCGCCGGCCGAATTCACCATAACGCGCTCGCTTCCGTACATCTCGATCATGTCGGCGGCCCGGGCCGGCGTGCACTTGGTGATCGGGTACAGCGTCATCCCCACCCAGTGGCCGGCGTTGAGGGCGTGGCGAATGGTGTGCTCCTCCACATGGTCGATGCAGACACGCTCCGGGCTGAGTCGATGGTCATCGCGCATCATGTCCAGAATCATTCGCGTCCCCTGGTACTTGTCGGCCAGGTGGGGGGTGTGCACCAGGATGAGCTCCTGGGTTCGAGCGGCCAGGTCGAGGTGTTCGAGGAAGACGGTTGCCTCGTTGCGCGTGTTCTTGTTCAGCCCGATCTCGCCAATCCCCAGGACCTCGGGCTGGTGCAGAAACTCAGGAATCATGGCGATCACTTCGCGAGACAGCGAGACGTTCTCCGCCTCTTTGGCGTTGATGCAGAGCCAGGAGTAATGCGCAATGCCGTAGGACGCAGCCCGCTTCCCCTCGTACTCCGTCAACTGACGGAAATAGTCGCGAAAGCCCTCCGGGCCCGATCGGTCAAACCCCGCCCAGAACGCGGGCTCGCTGACGAGCACGCAACCGGCCAGCGCCATGCGTTTATAGTCGTCGGTCACGCGAGAAACCATGTGAATGTGGGGATCGACATATTGCATGGTGCACCTTCCTCCAGGGTCTTCAAGACAAGGAGCTATCCCGTCTAGCCGATTCTCCTGCAGGATTGGCAGGAGGGAGCTCCGTCTCCCGATCCGCATTCTCCTCAAGTCAAGAATCGTGCGTGATTGGCGGACGCACATTCATGGTTTCACGCCACCTTGGATCGAACTCGCGCGAGAAGATGCGCTGAATGGTCTCGGCCCGGCCCGGGCCGGCCTCGATCAGTGCTTCCAGCGCCTGTCGGAGATGACTCATACGGGAATCGGGGTGTGCTCCGTGCCGCGCCGGCGCACGATCGATCCGGTCGAGGATCGCGGCGATTTCCAGAATCTTACATCGAGCCTCGAGGAAGTCGCGCTCGAGCACCTCGATCGCATCGCGCGTGTTCAACATGACTCTCGTCCCTCCGCTATCGCATTGGTCTCACTCCATCATGGCAAAACCGGCTCCGAGATGCAAATTCCTCAACAAGACAGACGGAAATCCTGCTTCCCCGGCTGACTTACCGCGGTTTACACATGCATGGCTCACAGCTTGGCAGCGACGTCCATTGATACTAGCCCGAAGCGTGAGCGAGGCTTCCGGGGGCGATCCGCTCGCTGGCGCTTCGGGCAAGTCCGTGGTGGATAGCAAAAACCGGTGGAGCGGGTTTCCTAACCCGCTGGTTCCCTCCTTGACGCCTCCAGGCGGGTTGGGAAACCCGCCCCACCCCATCAACGACGCTCAACGATTCGCGACGCACTCTATTGTGATCGCCTCTGCCATTCTGGTGTCCGCAACCCATGGGTAAACCGCTGTCATGCAGGAGCTGGTTCCGTCCGGTGAACTGATCCGCCACGAAACCGGGCCCATAAGTCTCAGTTCTAGGTGGAAAGCACGTTTTTGCCTGCCATCGGAGGCGGCGTGGGCAGCCCGAACTCCGCCATGATCGACGGGGCGATGTCGACCAGAGACGGTGAATTGCCACCGATCGAGCGGTTACAGAAGAGCACACCAGGCACTTCGAGCGCATCGGCGCAGTGGTCGGCGCTCCAGGCCGCGTCGTTATCCAGCAGGACCGCCTCGGTGAGATCGCCCAGAACGGTCGCCCATGATGCGCGATAGCCGCGGGAGTAGCCAATGATGAGGTCGGGCGCCAGGGCGGTCGCGTTCCCCGAGTAGATCTGGTCGGAGCGGTAAACGCCCCGGATGATCCGCTTGCCATTGGTGTCCGTGACGGCCTCGAGGCGAGCCTTCAGCTCGGCTAGCAGCGCTTCCCGATGGTCGCCGGGCTCGATGATCCCGTCTCGCTCGCGGCCTTTCAAGTTCAAGTAAAGCCCGTTGATACCGAGGCCGTACGCGGCAGTGCGCGACCAGTCGACGTCCCGCAGGATCGACGAGCACTCGCGAGGTCCCAGGTAGCCTTGATTACGCAGCCAGGAATTGAGGTTGAACTGCCTGCCAAAGTTGGCGAAGCCATGGTCGCTCATCACGATGATCGCGGCCTTGCCACCATAGCGATCCACCAGGTCGCCGATCACGGCGTCGAGCTTCTGGTAAAGCCGCCGGACATGGCCGAACTGGGCTTTCGCCTCGGGCCCGGATCGGATCGGGTGCTTCTCGTTGGAGTCCCACCAGAAGATGTGCGATTGCAGGTCGCTGCTCGAAAAATAAAAGAACAACAGGCCATCGTCGTAGTTGTTGAGGGCGTAGTCGAACAGCGCGAGCCGCTCCTCGAGAACGATGCCCGCCTGCCTGGCAAACTCGTCGTCGGTGAAGATCCCGTTCGAACGCGCCTTGTGGTCTTCCTGGAAGCCTGTGGTGTAGAACGGCCCGAGCTGCTTGGCGACGTCCGTTATGAACGACCTTGGCTCGGCGATCTTCTGGGCGGGGGAGGCAGGGTCCATGTTGATGGGCGTCATGTAGAGCCGGAAACAAGGCGCGGCTTCCTGGAGGAAGAACCGGCAGATGCCGCTGACTGACTGACTCGGCATGAGCTGGAAATCAAGCGTCGTCCAGCGGCTCCATTGGCCGGTTTTGAGCAGGATTCGCTGACCCTGGACCTCGATAACTGCCGCGTTCGCGTCGCGGTCGCGATGGACCAACAGCTCGATCGTGATCGGCGCCGGCTTCTTGAGAAGAGTGTTATCAGGCCCGACGATCCGGGCTGTGGCCGTCTCGTCTACGAAGGTCAGCCTCGACCGTTTCCCGCCGCCTTCGTCAAGCGGCTCGCGCGGGGCGTTCTCGGCGAAGTATTGGTAGGTGCCATAGGTCCCGAGCATGTCGGGCGTACCCATTCCGCAGATGCAGCGGTGATGGCCGTAGTGCGACGTGCTGGCCGGGTAGTTGGATGGAAGGTCGTAAAACGTCGAGGGAATTCCCGCGGCGTCCAGGTAGTCCCAGAATGGAGTGCCCTGGCGCCGGAGCACCGTCGCGGCCGGCTTATGGTTGAACGGCCAGAAGTCAAACTGGAGCCTGCGGTCACCTACCTCTAAGAATCCTTCGCCAGGTACGGTCTCGGCGGCCGAGTAGAATGGAACGCACTGCTCTTCGGGATGTCGGTGAATGAAGTCAAAGATCCCGTGCGAGCCGGGCCCCGCTCCGTTGATGAAGTTAGCCCAGGCAACGGGACTCTGGGGAGGCGTGCTGGTACCCAACCTGCTGAAACCACCGCTGGCCCGGAGTTTCTCCAAGTTCGGGAGCAGACCCGCTTTCATCATGCTTTCCGACAGACCCGGATCCATCCCGTCCACGCCGATGACGATGACCTTCTTGCCCAAACTCTTCGAGACGTGGCTGCCGCGGCCGAGCCAGTAATTCCCCACGCCCAGTCCCGCTGCACCGCCGGCTGCCGCGAGAGCGGCCGAGCCTTTCAGCACGGTCCTGCGGTTGATCATCGGGATCTTTTCATCAGCCATCACACCACCTTGGCCAGGGTCTCTCAACGAGCCCGGAAATCACGACCTGGTGAAACCAGTTTACCGGAAATTCAAGAGAGATTCGCTACCGAATGCGAAGGCGTAGCCGTTACATGCCGGAGGCCTTGACGATGAGACCAGCGACGAGCACGATGATGATCGGCGAGTTCATCGTTGCTGTCTGCCTGTTCGCGAGTCCCGCTCGGTAGCCGGATCTGGTCAGTCCACCGGCCTTGACGGCCGCGCTCGCGCGCTTCAGAAAAGCGCTGTACTTGGATCATTCGGAGACTGCTCGCTGATCACCACCACAATTTGACGGAAACCGCTCGCTGAAAAACCGTTAGGCTCGATTGGGGTGCCACTGGTCGTACCCGACCAGTGCGGAACCGCCGCGGCTCGTCCGGCACTGGTCGGGTACGACCAGTGGCACCGTACCGGGATTATTCGGGATCTCATACCGGACGACTAATGCGTCTTAAGACGAAGGTGACTCTGTGGGCGACCGTGACCTGTTCGGTCTTGATTTTCCTGACCTTGTATCCGTTGCTCGACAGGCCCAAGGCGTTTCCCGGATACATCTTGGTCGCTCCCGTACTGTCCACCAAGACTCACCTGATGGATATGCAGGGAAGGGACGTGCACACGTGGCAGAGCAACTACACCGCGGGCGAGGTCGCCTGTTTGCTCGAAAATGGCCACTTATTGCGAGCCTGCCAGCTTTCCCCGGACGAACGACTCTTTGGATGCCCCAAGCTGGCGGCCGGGTCCAAGAATTCACTTGGGACGGCGACTTCGTTTGGGACTTCAAATATCACAATGAAAAGCAAATTCCCCACCACGACTTACTCAAGTTGCCGAATGGCAACGTGCTCTTGATCGTCTGGGAGATTAAGACGGCCGAAGAAACCATCGCCGCCGGACGCGGTCGGGAATCCGTGGACGGCCCCTGGCTCGTCGACTCGATCATCGAGGTCAAGCCGACGGGGAAGGAGACCGGCGAAGTCGTGTGGGAGTGGCACGTCTGGGACCATCTCATTCAAGACCTCGATTCGTCTCAGAGTCATTACGGTGAAGTGTCCACTCATCCCGAGCTGATCGACGTCAACTTCGGCGAGACCCTCCTGTCTGAGGTCTCGCGCGCTCGGAGTTCCCCTGAGCTGGAAGCGAAGCGAAAGACTCAACTGAATACGCTCAGGGGCATTGGCTACCTGGGTACTCCGTCCGTGCGAGGACAGTCGAAGATCATGCCGGATTGGACTCACGTCAATGCGGTCGGCTATGACGCCGGCCTGGACCAGATCATGCTGACCGTGCGTGCCTTCAGCGAGTTCTGGATCATCGACCACGGTACCACAACGGCCGCGGCGCACGGCCACACCGGCGGCCGGAGCGGCAGAGGCGGTGATCTTCTCTACCGATGGGGAAACCCTCGCGCGTATCGAGCTGGCAAGGAGAAAGATCAGCGGCTCTTCGCGCCTCACGACGCGCACTGGATCGCGCGGGGTCGTCCCGGGGCAGGCCACGTCTTGGTATTCAACAACGGCGTTCGCCGGCCGGGAATCGATTATTCATCGGTCGACGAAATCGTCCTTCCGATTGACGTCGAGGGTGGATACGACCGAAAGCCGGCAGCTGCGTACGCTCCGGACAAACCCGTCTGGAGCTTCACTGCGCCGACCGCCAGTGAGTTCTACGCCCCGCTCATGTCCAGTGCTCAGGCCTCCCCAACGGAAACACGATGGTCTGCGATGGCGTAGGCGGAACGCTCTTCGAAGTCGCGTCTGATCACAAAGTCGTTTGGAAACAAAAATCCCCAACCATCATCGCGCCGAGGTCAGGCGGGCTCGGTCCTGCCAACGGCGCGGCTGGGACTGAGTCCCGTCCTCATGAGATCCTGTCCGCCCTTCAGAGAGACGCGCTCAAAATGTCTTCGGAACAGAAAAAGGATTTGGACGATTTTCAGCACGAGCTCGATGCCAAGCTTGAAAAGACCCTCACGGATGAGCAAAGGAAGCGGCTCCGGGAAACGGCCGGTTTCGGGGGCTTTACCGTACCCGGTGAGATCATGTCGCTGTCACGCCAGGTTCTGCTGAAGCCGACTGACGAGCAGAAGAAGACATTGGTCGAGCTCCAGGATGGGGTCGACGCCAAACTCGCTAAGATCTTCACGGCCGAGCAGAAGATTCAGTTCGAACGGATGAAGCAAGACTTCGGTCGCGTCGGTTTCGCGGGGAGTCTATCCGCTACCAAGCCGGCCGCACCGATCGCCTCCCTGCCTCCCGGTGTGAATCCGGTCTTCCGTGCGATCCGATACTCGGCGGACTATCGCGGTCTGGCCGGCAGAGACTTGCGGCCAATCGAAAAAAGTAGCGGCGCAAGCTCTGCTAAGTCCGCACCATGAGCACACTGGGCGAGGCTGGTGTGGGGAAAAGTTGGTGGTGCACCGGCCTCGAAGGGTGGATTCAAGACGTGTATTTTTGTTGCACGTCATCGGTACGTCCCCCCCTTGCGAAGGGAGGGCAGGGGGGGTTAATGAGGCATAGCCGGTACGTTGGGCCCATGCGACGATTCCGCGGAGGACAGCCGTCCCGGACCGCGCGATCGAGGCGTGGTTACGAGCGAGCGATACCCTGCCTTCCCCCCCTTTCAAGGGGGGGACAGAGGGGGAACGGAATCCGGCTGACAACAAAGAGCCTTAGTGCAAGACGAACTTTTCAGTCGACCCTGGCGCGAGGCTTCGTTCATCTCTCTTAAGATATGTCCGCTGATCTGCCTTCGGCAAGGTCTGGACGAATCGAATCTTGTGAGCGAGAGATCAACCTCGTCTTTCGATCGAACGGCACCCAGTCTCTTGGTTCCGACGTTTCGATTTGGTAAGGTGATTTCATTGAGGCCGCGCTGGATAGCCATCGAGACGAGATTATGCGAAAGCGGGCCGTGGAAAGATCTGAGAGGAGACGAGCGATGCGATCGTTAAGCATTCGGCTGGCGCTTCCTGTCGTAAGCATCTGGATGGGCTGCGGCCTTTCGGCGTGGGGCATGGATATCCGATATGGCGAGACCGTGTACCTCTTTCCCACCACGACAACCGTGAGCGTGCCCACCACTTATGTTGCGACCAGCACGGTGGTGCCAAGCTCGTACTTATTGCCGGCAGCGCTTGTGGTGCCGAGCTATTACCCGACGGCTTACATTGCGAATGACGTTGTACTCGCACCGACAACCTACGTCGAGACCCAGTATCGCCAGAGCCTGATTGGGCGTCTTTTCGGTCGAGGCCCGGCTCGTCGAGCGGTCGGTGATCGCCGACCTATCCCGCCTATGTCCCGACAATTTTTACCTCGCCGGTTTATTCTCCGACAACCTATGTTTATTCTCCAACAACCTATTCGGTAGCCCGCGAATACGCGCCCACGGTGTTCGACTCTCCAGTTACGTATGAGACCGCCTATCTCACTTCACCGGCATCTCCGTGCGACGAGGTTGTCTCGAGCTGGAGAGTCCCGGTGAGAGAAGCGCCGTCGGTGAGGGCCCCTGGTCTCTCCGCAAGTCAAGGATCAAAGAAAGTTGAGAGTCAAGCGGCGGACGACTCGACCATTTCTTCGAGTGTCGGCCCCGAGCCGGGAGCGTACACGACCTTACCAAACCGTGGGGGAACTGAGGAGACAGCCAAGGGTAAGTCAACGCAGCGAGGCTGAATCCCCGCCTGCGCCTCCCGTGCCCGAACAACCAGTAGAGAAGGCAACACCTAAAGGTGCGGCGACCAAAGGTGCGGCAACCAAGGACGCAGTCACCAAGGACGCAGTCACCAAGGATGCAGTGACAAAGGATAAAGACGCCGCATCCACGAAAGCAGCGCCGCAAGCCACGCCGAAAACGCAGCTCAAACCTCCGGTAATGCAGGACGATGCCCCGATCGAGCGCGCACCAGGGGACACCAGTCGTCGCGAGGTACAAAAACCTCTTTATTCGACAAGCACGGGTCGGCTTGAACGGCGGAACATCCTTTTCGGCAAGGTGGAATCGAGTGCCGGCGGTCAGCCTGAGGAGGAAGTCCGGGTCATCGTATCCAGCCGGAGCAATCGTGCCATTCGTCATGAAGGCATGAGCGACGCCTACGGTCGGTTTGCAATCAAGCTCGCGGAGGGAGACTGGACGGTCAATGTGACGATGCCCAGCGGGCGCGTTTTTCCCGTCAGCCAGATCACCGTCAGCGGCGGCAAGATCTACGATCAACGGGAAGGACTCGAGGTTCCCAGCTTGATCATCACCCGATGACATTCGAGTCTGACGAGTGTTTCCGATCGACTTCGGCGCACTCTGTCACGCAAGGCGACACAATGGTCCGTGAACCTTAGAGCGTGTAGCGATTGGATTGGGCACGCGTGGTCACTCCCCCTAGCCCCCCCTTCGCAAGGAGGGGAAATAGCCCGCCTTGCCCCCCCGCGAAGGAGGGGCGGTTCGTCTCGGCTGTCGCCGGGACTCCAACCGGTGAATTGAGGATTGACGACACACGAGGTGTATCGGGAGGGAAGCGATGGACGAGGTTCCTGCGATTCGCCTTTGCGAGGTCTCCAATGAGATCGAAGCCGCGATGGTGGTCAATTTGCTGAAAGAGGATGGGATCCCGGCCTTCAGTGATGCCAACCAAGCGATGAATGTGTTTGGCGGCCTCCCATTTGAGCCGGGTCATGCCATCTACGTGCCGGCCTCGATGGCGAGGAAAGCACGCGAAATCCTCGGCGCTTACCCCCATTTCCACAATCTGAAGAATGTCCACGAACCGGAGTCTTGAGGCCGCGAGCGCGTTCAGAGACTGTCTCGGAAGCGGCGGTGGCCTTATCGTAGTAGGGTGCTCTGTGAGCACCGAGTTCGGCAAAACACCCCTGATCGGTGCTCACAGAGCACCCTACAAAGACCTTCCGGGACAGCTTCTCAGTGTATGACCCGGCGAAAGACCCGGTGCGGGTGTGTTATGTCGTCAGCTTCTTCCACCCATTCGCCAGCGGCGCTGAGCGGCAGGCGCTCGCCCAGGGCAAGGAACTGGTCCGTCGTGGACATGTGGTGCATGTCGTCACACGCGCGGTTCCGGGTTATCCGATCGACGATGAAGAGTATGAAGGAATATTTATTCATCGCTGGATCAAGACCGCGAGCAGCGGTCCGCTGTTTGGGCTGAGTTTCTTGGCCGGTGTGATCGGGGCCTTGCGCCGACTCAAGGCCGAGCTGGATGTGATCCACACTCATCAGGCCTTGTGGGAAGCGGTGGCGACCGGACTTGCACGGCCTTTCCTGTCTGGCAAGCCGACGTTGGTGCAGCCGGCCAGCGCGGGTTATTACGGAGAGGCTGACGAGCTGAACCGGACCCGCGGCGCAGGTCTGTTGCGCCGCGCGATTCTGAAGAACACGGGCTTCGCCGCCATCTCCGCGGAGATCGAGCGGCAATGGCTCGATCTCGGCGTTGGCGAACGGCGAATGGTCCGAATGGCCAGCGGTGTCGACACTCAGCAGTTTCACCCGGGCCGGAGCTCCGTCGAGGCCGAATTGCTGCCGCGGCCTCGCGTGATGTTTACCGGCCGGCTTCATCCTCAGAAAAACCTCCCGCTGTTGCTTTCGGCCTGGACGGAGATCGTCAGAAGCTCGCCGGCCAATCTGATCCTGATCGGGCCCGGCCCTGATCGCCGGCAGCTCACCGAGCTGGCCGGGTCGATGGGGATCGCCGACCGAGTTCAGTTTGTCGGCGCCGTCGACAATCCGGCCGACTATCTTCGCGCGGCCGACGTCTTCGTGCTGCCAAGCGTCGCGGAGGGCATGAGCAACTCGCTTCTCGAGGCCATGGCGACCGCACTACCGTGCGTGGTCTCCGGGATCGGTGGCAATACGGATCTGGTCGGCGATGGCGTTACCGGACGATTAGTCTCGACGGCGACGCCAAGGCGTGGTCGCGCACTCTGCTGGAGGTCCTCGACAACCCGGCCGACATGCGACGATACGGGGAAGCGGCACGCCACCGCATCGACGAACAGTTTGCGCTCAACGTGGTCGTCGACCGGTATCTGGATCTTTACCGCCGGATGATTGCCCGAGCCTGGCCGGAATAAGTGGAAGGCCAATTTCCGATCAAGGTCTTGAACAAAGCGGGCGGGGACTTCATAATAACCCTCTGGCGCGGTCCTGGGGACCGCTTTTTTGGTTTTTGGGCACGGCCGGAATCTCCCGGCATCGGACCAGGAGCGGATTGAACCGATCGAGGCGAATGATCGATGGCGAATGCAGTGTCGGTACGGGTCGAGCCGCGTGACCCGTTGAAGAACAAGGGGACTGGTACACGAGTAACACGGCGGCTGCGAGCCCAAGGGATTGATTCCCGGCGTGATCTATGGGCACAAACAGGCCGTCGTGCCGATCGCCCTGACGCGCGACGACGTCTGGCGAATGATCAAAACCCCGGGCCAGCTTGCCGATCTCGATGTGCGCGGAACGACCGAGACGGTTCTGATCCGGGACGTGCAATGGGATCATCTCGGCAAGGAGATCCTCCACCTCGATTTCGCCCGGGTCAGCGCCGAGGAAGTGATCGAGACCGAAGTCTCGCTCGAGTTAAGAGGCGTGGCCGCGGGCATCGCGTCCGGAGGAATCGTGGAACAAGTGGTCCATAGCCTTCGTATCAAATGCCCGGCCGGCGCCATACCTTCCTCGATCAAGGTCGACGTCAGCCAGCTCGATGTCGATCAGGGATTTCACGTTCGTGACTTGATTTTACCGCCGGATGTCACTGTTGACGCCGACGAGGACTTACTCTTGGTTCACGTCGTCGTTCGTGCGGTTGCGGAGGAGCCAGCCGAGGCCGAGGCCGAGGCTGTGACTCAACCCGAGGTCATCAAGCCCGAGCGCAAGGAAAAGGAAAAAGAGGACTGATCGAAATTGTGGTTGTGATCGCTTCGGTTCGGCCCCGGCCGGCTCGATGATGACATGGCCGCGAGTTTGATCGAAATCAAGCTAGCCCAGGGAAAGCGTGCCGGGAGCCGGGTCGTTGGCAATGATGAAACTGGTAGCCGGCCTGGGCAACCCGGGCAGCAAGTACCAGGGAACACGACACAATATCGGATTCGAGCTGGTCGAACGCCTCGCAAAAGGTGGGTCGGAGTCGTCGTTCTCTCACAAGTTCGACGGCCAGCTCGCCGAAATCGAGATCGACTTTCGCCGCGTTCTCCTCCTGAAACCCGAGACGTTCATGAATCTCAGCGGACGCTCGGTCGGTCAGGCATCGCGGTTCTATAAACTGCCGCTCCAGGACATCTTGGTGGTTTGCGACGATCTCAGCCTGCCCGTCGGCAAGTTGAGACTTCGGCCAGGGGGGTCCGATGGCGGTCAAAAAGGCTTGCGCGATATCGCCAGCCACCTCGGAACCGAACAATTTCCCCGCCTCCGGATCGGGATCGGAGACCAAAACGATATCGATGCATCCGACTTCGTCCTGAGTCGTTTTCGAAACGCAGAGCGGACTTTGATCGATGACGCCCTGATCCTGGCGACTCAAGCCGTCGCGGTCTGGGTGACGCAAGGGATCGAAGCCGCCATGAACCGATTCAATGGGCCTGATTAGTCATTAGTCCGTTGTCCTGATTGTCCGTTGTCCGTGGTCCGTTGTTCAAGCGTGCCAACGGATTCAAGCATGCCTGGCTCTTCACGCGATAGTCCAAGACAACTGACAACGGACCACTGACAACTGACAATCAGGACAACTGACAGCTAAAAAGGGAGGACCCTGATCTTGCCTTCGAATTTGTATGAGGGGATGTTTTTGCTGGACAGCGCCAAGGCGGCCACGGCCTGGGACGACACGGTCAAGCATGTTCACGACATCCTTGTCAAGCACCACTCGGAGATCGTGGCGAGCCGACAGTGGGACGAGCGCCGGCTGGCCTACCCGATCACCGGACACAAAAAAGGGACGTACCTGCTGACGTACTTCCGGACCGAGGGTGGGAATCTCGACGAGATCGTCGCGGATTGCCGCCTGAGCGACGTGATTCTCCGTGAGCTGGTGCTCAAGGTGCACCCCAAGCTGGCGGACCACCTGGTGAACCAAGCGATGACCTCGACTCCCAACGTCGACGCCGAGGATGCACGTGAGGAAGAAATGGACGATCGGCCGCGACGTCGTCGCCGCGACGATTGAGCCGATACTGCGCCGCGATCGACCCGAGTTTTCGCTCATCTTGTCGATCCATCGGAAATGTGATAGCTTGATTTGTGGGGAACAAGCGTCTACTACACGACGAGAGACGACAGCAACGGGCGCGATGAGATCACGTGGTCGGGCGAACCGAGGGAGCATCGGAAGCGCGATGGCTTGTGGATCTGGCGGCCGGTGATCAATCGATCGGGGGAGGGTCGAGGCGATGGCCGATTTGAACAAGGTGTTTCTGATGGGTCGTCTGACGTTCGACCCTGAGTTGCGGCGAACGCCGACCGGGACAGCGGTGACCGAGCTGCGGCTCGCCACCACGCGTAGCTGGTCGGGCCGCGACGGTGAGCGCCGCGAGGAGACGCTCTTCATCGATGTGACGGTCTGGGATCGTCAGGCCGAAAATTGCTGCCAGTATCTGCGTAAAGGGAGCGGTGTTCACGTTGAAGGCTTTTTGAAGATGGACACCTGGGACGACAAGACCACGGGCGAGAAGCGGTCAAAGATCCGGGTGAACGCGGATCGCGTTCAGTTCCTCGACTCGCGTCGGGGCGACAGCGGTCCGGGCGGTGGTCCGGACGACGATTATGGCTCGGCAGCTTCGCCGGCTCGCGATCCAGGCGCGAAGCGAGGCGGTTCCCCCCCGGCTCGATCGGCTGGAGGGGGCGGCTCCGTCGAGCCTCGCGGCGTCGGCCAACACCAACATCAGCGGTCCTGCCCGGCCCAGAGCCCTGCCTACAGTTCGTCCGATCATGAAGCCAACGAGCAACCAGAGGACGACATACCGTTCTGACCTGACCTGACCTGATCTAATCTGAAGCGCACAAATGCACCACTTGGTCGTTCGCAACGGCCAGGTTTAAAGTGTTCGAACGATTTGAGACAAGAACCGGACGCGGAACTCTCGCCGATTCGGTCATCCAGATAGGGATTCTCATGGCCAAGACGACCGAGACCAAGGCTCCCAAGGCCAAGGCCAAAACCAGCACAGCCACATCCAAGACCAAGACTCGTCCAAACCGACCGAGTCGAGCAGTGCGAAAGCCGCCCCGACTGGTCCGCCGCGTCAACCCGGTGTCGAGCGCCGTCGGAATCATCCCGCTCGTGCCAAACATGGCTACATGCAATTGATTCTTGACCCAGGCGATTCCGCATCTCGGCCAGCCGGGCGATCTCGTCAAGGTCCGTCCGGGATTCGGCCGCAATTGTTTGGTCCCGCAGGGCTTGGCGACGTTCGCCACCCAGAACAACTTGCGGATGATCGAGAAGCATCGGCAACGTCTGAAAGAGCTTGAGGAGGCGCGTCGGGCCGATCTCCACAACTTGGCTGCCCAGATCGCTCAACGCTCGCTGACGATCGAGGCCAACGCGAACGCCGAGGGACATCTCTACGGCTCGGTCAACGCCGATCAGATTGCCGAAGCGCTGCGGAATGAGCACTTCGCGATTCAAGCGGAGAACATCCGGATCGAAGGCCCGCTCAAAGAGCTGGGACTCTATACGATCAAGGTTCAACTCGCCCCGGATATCCACGGCGAGGTGAAACTCTGGGTTGTCCCGACCCACACCGAGGAACCGGCGGTTTGATTTCAAGGGTTTGAAACCGTCCGCGCACCACCAGTGTTGAGAGTCAAGAAAGTAATGTCCGCGGAACAGAGACGATCGCGTCGAAAACGGGCCAGATGCAGGCGGGAGCCACACTAACCCGACGCGCGAGCGAGGTACGCTGGCCGAGGACAGTTGCGAACGCACAGCCGGTCCCCTCGCTCGCCGTCGGGTTGTATGGGGACGGCCGTCGGAGAGCGCATTACTTCCGACTCTCAAAAGCGCCATCTTGGTGATTCGTTGCCGGATCGCTCGCTGGCGCTCCGGTTGTTATTGTGATCCTGTTCACGCCTTCGATGGCTGCCCATCAGCCAATTCTTTTGGTCCCGCCACGATTTTCCTCCATCGTCAGCGTCGATTTGAGCCGATACAATCGTACAGACTCAATTCGAGTTGGCCCGATTCGCGATTGAGAACATCGCGAGACGTCCGCGTCGCGTACAATAGAGCGATGCGGTGTCGCATCGGTCGAATGGTTAAGCACATAATCTGATCGCGTTGGCCAAGGAGCTCGACGAATCATGCCGGGTGCAAACGGCAGCCACGGAGGCGGAAATGCCAACTCCAACGGCCCTGGCCGGAGTGGTCACGGAGGTGGCATGGGCGACCGGCTACCGCCTCAGAACCTCGAAGCCGAACGTAGCGTGCTGGGGAGCATCTTGCTGGATAACGAGGTGCTCCATGACGTGAGTCACGCTTCCTGCGCGTCCAGGATTTCTACCGGGATGCGCACCAGGTCATCTAAGCTGCGATTCGCGACATGTACGATAAGAACAAGGGGATCGATCTGGTGACCCTTTCCGCCGAGCTGGACCAGCGCGGCCAGCTCCAAGACGTCGGCGGGGATGACACGCTGGAGCAGATCGTCACCAGTGTCCCGCACGCGGCTAACGCCAAATACTACGCCGAACTCGTCAAAGAGAAGTCAGTCAATCGCCAGTTGATCGAGAACGCGACCGAAATCATCCGTGACGGTTATTCCAATCAATTTACCGCGGACGAGTTGCTCGAATCGGCCGAGCGGAAGATCTTCAACATCGGCGAGGATCAAATCCGGGGAGAGATCCTCGATCTCAAGGAAGTCCTCAAGAGAGGCGATGGACAAGATCGCCGATCCGAGCGGATACCGGAGGACACGCGGTCACCGGTGTGGCGTCGGGTCTGATCGATCTCGACGACATCACAGGGGGTTTTCATCCCGGGCAATTGATCGTCCTGGCGGCGCGGCCGAGCATGGGCAAGACAGCGATGGCGCTCAATATCTGCGATCATGCCGCGATCAATCTCAAGATTCCGGTTTTGTTTACGAGCCTCGAGATGGGCCAAGTCGAGATCGCCGAGCGCCTCCTGTGCTCACGATCCCGAGTCGACGGACATAAAATCAGGACGGGTTCGCGATTGGGAAATAGTGAGTTGACTTTAGTTAAGTCGGGCGTACAGAGAGCTCTCCAATCACGCGAAGATTTTCATTGACGAGACGCCGGCCCGAAACATGATGCAGATTAGCGCAAGCGCGCGGCGGTTGAAGCGGCGCAATCAAGATTGGCCTCATCGTGGTGGATTACATCCAACTGATCGATTCCGAGGAAAGCCGCGACAGTCGCCAGGAACAGATCGCCAAGATCAGCCGTCGGTTGAAAACATTGGCCCGGGATCTTGACGTCCCGGTGATCGCCCTCTCACAGCTCAATCGCGCCGTCGAGAATCGCGAGGACAAGAAGCCTCGGATGGCCGACTTACGTGAGTCGGGCGCGATCGAGCAGGATGCCGACATCGTCTTGCTTCTCCATCGCCCGGATTACTACGACGCCAACGATCAGCCGGGGATCGCCGAGGTCATCGTCGCCAAGAACCGCAATGGCGCGACCAACACCATCAAGCTGACGTTCATCAAGAACTTGACGCGGTTCGAGAACCTTGCCACCGTGGTCGAGCCATTTGACGAGGGAAGCCCTTTTTGAATAGGAGTTAGGAGTTAGAAGTTAGAAGTTAGAATAAGACATGCATGTTAAGCCGTGATTATTCGCTATTGATTAGAATAATCCACCGTCATATGCGTTTGCTCACTTCATTCTAACTCCTAACTCTTTCACTCCTAATTCGCGTCGGCGGGGGGTGGCCAGGGATCATTGGGGGCGAGCCAGTTGGGTCGGGGTTCTTTTTCCCACGCGAAGAGTTCAGCCAGGGCACCGCGGATGGTTTCCGGTTCGACCGGGGGGCCATGCTCGGGCACGTTGAGTAATCCGATGGCGTCGTACAGGTCATAGAGATCGGGACGCAAGAGGCCAACCGTGCCGGGGACCCACGGATGGCCCAGAGCCGTGCGGATCGCGTCGCGACTCCAGCCCGTGCGCCTGGCCAGCACCTCGGCTCGGTCGAGCCGTCTCAAGTAAGACCGCTGCCAATCGGCTTCCAGCGACTGGAGCGAATTAGCACGGATCGTCAGGTGTCGCTGGCTGATGAACTTAGGCACCTCCGATGGGAGCAGGGGGGGCATGCTCGCTTTGGTCAGTGCGTCGACCCTCGGCCGGTGCGTCACGATCAAGAGAGCGACTAGCAGACCAAGCCCCAGACCGCCCGTCCACGACAGGGGGGTCGGTGTGGCAATGAGTCGCCGCCCGGGCTCGCCGGCATGCGCTGCGGACCACCATCCCGCAACCAGGAGCACGGCGCCAATCTGAGGAACGGCATCGTACCAGGGGACCAGGAATCGTGCGTTGATCGTGCGCAGGAACTGATATTCCAGGTAACCGCGGAAGGACCATTCCATCAGATAGCCACCGATGATCATCGCGGCGCCGGTCCATTCGAGTGGGTTGAATCGAGGAGGGGGCCGGGGCATGGATCCAAACTCGTCGGAACCATCCACTGATTTTGTGGATCGCAAACGCCATCGCCACCATCGGCTGCTCCAGAGGACAAACAAAGCGAGACTCAAAACTGCGCCCTGCGACTGCGTGGTGAGGACCGTCAGGCCCAGGTTGGCGAAGACCAGGTTCTCTGGAATGGACTGGCCGGTGTGGAGGAGCCCCTGGAGCGGGTGAAGGGCTTCTCGGACCGTGCGGCCGTGAAAGCTGGTCGTGCTATCAATCTGACTGGCGGCCATGGTCAGACTAAACGTGACGGCCAGGATCGTCGCGGCCAATGGGACCAACGCGGCCAACTTGCATCGCCGCCGGCCGTCGACCCAGAGATAGACGGCCGCCGAGGGACCAGCCAAGTGGCCGAGCGTCCAGAACCAGCCGGCGATCGGCGCGGTCAGGGCGGCCAGCACGAGTGCCGGCCATCGTCCTGACCGCCGGTAACACTGTGCATACCAGAGAGTTACCAGGATTACTAAGCCCGCCCAGAGCGGTTGGCTGGCGGAGTACCACGTGGCAGGTGTCAGCATGAGCGAGGTCGTCCCGACCAGCACCATCGAACCCAGCCCGAGAATCGTGCGGCCGGTCTCGCGCGCGACCAGGCGACCGGTCATGAGCATGACAGCGACCAGGATCGAATACGAAGCGACCGCCAGCACGCGTGGCAATCGCTCCAGGTTGCCCGAGCAGGCGACAAGCGCCCAGGTCACGATTCGCCAGGCCGGCACGATGTGGGTGTTATGGGGCACGAACAGGTGAGAAACCGTGCGCTGCCAGTTACGCGAGCTTGCCACGTAGGCGACATCGTCGCTGAACAGTCGATAGAACGCCATCGGCTCTCGTGCGACGTGGCCTCGGCCCGGCCCGATGTTGACCGGATCAAAGAACAGGACGGCTGGCGCTACGGCGATCAGCAGGGTCAAGGTCGCCAGTCCCAGGCGCCCAACAGGACGACGCAGGAGCCCCGGTTCTCGATTCGAAGATGACGGTTGATTCAAATGCATAGCCGATTTACCGCGAGGCTGCCGGATCCTCGACTGAGTTCGAGTTCGACGCTGGTTGCCCGGTTCGCGTATTGGCGGCGCCATGGCCGGCCGTTGAGTCCTTGACGGTTGGGCTATCGGGGAGCGGCCAGGGCTCATCCGGACGGATCCACTTTGGTCGGGGTTCCTTCTCCTCGGCGAAGAATGGTGCCAGCGCCTTGCGGACGGTCGCGGGGTCGAACGGTGGGCCTCGCTCGGGCAGGTCGAGCATGCGCGGGTGCATCGTGCGAGTCGAGCAGCTCCGCGGGAGGCTGCCGCCCAAAGGAGGCAACGAGTAAAGGGTGCCCGAAGACGACGCGGATTGCTTCGCGGCTGAGTCTCATGCGGCTTGCCATCTCTTCGCCGCGATCGAGCCGGCGCAAGTGAGATCGCTGCCAATCGGCCCGGTGCACGAGTATCCCAGCGGCCCTCATCGTTTGCAGCCACGGAATCGGAAATAGCTTCGCTTCCGAGGGGAGCAGCGGGGGCATGTTCTTTCTGACCAATTCGTCGACCCGCGGTCGGTTGAGCACGATCAAGGCGACGAGCAACACAGCGAGTCCCACGCCTTCCAGCCTCGTAATGCCAACTGGTCGCGTGCGAAGGGAGGACTGAGAATCCAGCGCTCCGGCGGCCGGACCACCATCCGGCCGCGAACAGAACCGCCCCGACCTGCGGAATCGCGTCGTACCAGGGGAGCATCGCTCGAATATCGACCGTTCGCCAGTAGTCAAAATCGACATAGCCTCGGAATGACCACTCCATCAGATAGCTGCCCAGTACCACGGTCGCCCCGGCACATTCCAGCGGGTTGAACGCCGATGGCCGGGAAACTTGGAAATACCGATTTCCGAGGAGGATCCGCCGCGGCTGCCGGGCGCCGGCGCATGCCAGCCCAAAGCACGATTAACACAAACAGGAGAGCGGCCCCTTGAACTGGCGTGGCCTTGGCGCTGAGGCCGAGGTTGCCGAGTATCAGATTGCCGGGGATTGCTTGTAAGGTATTGGGGAAGCCCTGAAGCGGGTTGACCGCCCCTCGAATCGTGCGGCCTTCCAGACTGACCAACTTGCCCTCGAAATGCCGGGCACCCAGGTTGACGCTCGAGTGCCACGGCCAGGAATCGTCGCGGCCAATGGGACCGACGCGGCTTCCTTGCAACGGCGACGGCCGTCAAACCAGAGATAAACGACTGCCGCGGGACCGGCCATGTGGCCAACCGTCCAGAACCAGCCGGCGATCGGCGCGCTCAGGCCGGTCAGCACAAGTGCCGGCCATCGTCCTGACCGCCGGTAAGATTGTGCGTACCAAAGAGTTAGCCAGGATTCCCAAGGCCGCCCAGAGCGGTTGGCCGGCCGAATACCACATGGCCGGTGTAACCATGAGCGAGGTCGTCCCAACCAGCGCCATCGACACCATCCCAAGGACTCGTGCGACCGGTCTCCCTCGCGACCAGGCGTCCGGTCATGAGCATGACGGCGACCAGGATCGAATACGAAGCGATCGCCAGGACAGTTGGCAATCGTTCCAGGTTGCCCGAGCAGGCCACCAGCGCCCAGGTCAGGATTCGCCACGCAGGTACGACGTGGGCATTGTGCGGTACGAACAGGTTGGAAACCGTGCGTTGCCAGGTTCGCGAGCCCGCCACGATAGGCGACGTCATCACTCCAGAGCCGATAAATGCCGATCGCATCGCGTGCGATGTGCGGCCAGGCCCGGCCAGATGTCAATCGGATCGAAGAACAGGATGGCGGGTGCGGCCGCGATCGACAGGGTCAAGATTGCCAGTCCCAGTCGACCGACGGGACGTCCCATGACTCCGGGGTTACTCCTCGAAATTAACGGTATGTTCAGACTCATGGATGCGATCTCACCGGCTCGGATCCTCGATGTGCGGGGACGTCCAGCAGGTCAAGCGCGCTGAAGCCGGCGACCGATTCCGGCATCCCTGGAATGATTGTTCGGCCCACGGAAGATTGTAACGCCGACCCGGCCGATCCTTTGCTCGCGCGCGGTTCGCTCGATGGTGTCGAGCTGGGCCAGAACACATCGCTGCGCCGCGGCTTCTGCGGCCAGATCGGCGCGGGAGCGGAATCGCGGCCGATCCGGGTGATCGCCGGCGACGATTTCGGCAGCCAATCCATCGTACACGAAGATGACACGGTGGGCGCGCGACGTCTGGAGCAGGAGCAACACGATGATGACGAGCACAACCAACCGGAGGTCGCGCGGCCGGGGTGGTTCGATCGTCTTGGGGATAGTCGAATCGAGAGGCCCTGACCACCAGCCCGCCGCGAACAAGACCGCTCCAAGCTGGGGGATCGCGTCGTACCAGCCGAGTGCGCGAAGGTTGTCGAATGTGGTCTCCGTACCCCGCACGGCAAAGACCATCCCGAAGCTCGCGACGGCCAGTACGACACCGGCCGCTTCGAGGGGATTGGCCCGGAACGCAAATCCGCGTCCAGGAAACGTCGACCGGTGCCTCGTCAGGACCCAGATGCAAGCCAGGCCAAAGCAAAGCACAATCGCCTGAGCCGCGGCCGTTGGGGCATCGAGGCCAAGGTTGTTCAAAATGAGGGCCTCACAAATCGCCTGGGCCGAGTGGGCCGCGGCAATGGGGAGAGTCATGGCGTGCTGGAGAAAACCGTCGTGAAGTGGCGAGTTGGCCACGATGGCCTGGCCCGCGAAAACCCAGACGAGAGCGGCTGTAGCCATCGATGCGGCCAAGGGTGCCGCCGCCGCCAATCGGCAAGATCGCCGGCCGTCGGCCCAGAGGTAGGCCATGCCGGCCAGGCCGGCTGTATAGCCGGCCGACCAGAACAGAGGGGCAGCGACCGCGGCCAACAACCCCAAGGCCAGCAGCCACCAAGACCCGCGCGTTCGCCAACCTTGGAGTGCGATCAACATGGCCAAAATCATCGTGCCCGCCGCCAGCGCCTGGCTCGCGGAATACCACAGGACCGCGGGCCCGAGCACGCTCGATAAACCAAGAGCCGCCATGACGGCCAGCCCTCGAGCCGGTTGGCCCGTCTCCCTGGCCACGAGGTAACCGGCCGCGCCCATCGCCAGCAACAGGGTCGCATAAGCGGCCCAGCCGAGCATGCGTGGCAGCGATTCCATCGTACCAGCCAATCTCGCCAAAACGTGAGTCTCGCACAAGAACAGAGGGACGACATGGGCATTGTGGGGCGTGGCCAGGTGCCGCGTCAACGCGGAAAAGGACCGGCTTCGACTCAGGTAAACGAAATCATCGAGTTTCAGTCGATACCAGCGGAGCGGAACCCACCACAGCCACAGTGGTCCCGCGCAAATGGCCAGCCCAAGCACCGCCGACATCAACCAGCATGTCGCGGGCGCGTTGATGAATCGTCGAGCTTGTTGAGGAGTTAAGTTCATGGCGTTTCTGACCGCGTGGCCTGAGCTTCCCGGAGCATCGCGAGTGCCTCCTGCCGAGTTCCTTCGGCGGCCGAGTCACCTCGCAACATCAATGCGAGCTCTTCGATCCGTTCCGCGTGGTCAAGCGGTGTGATGGTTGTGCGTGACCGTCCTCGTTCGACCTGTTTCCGGATGCCCCACTGACGATCCGCATAGCTCGCCATCTGCGGGAGGTGGGTCACGCAGATGACCTGGTGGTGACGAGACAACTCGGCGAGGGCCTTGCCCAGCGTCGATCCCAGCCGGCCGCCGACGCCCGTGTCGATCTCGTCGAAGACCAGAGTGGGGATGCGGTCCGCGCCCGCCAGCACGGTCTTGACCGCCAGCGTGAGACGCGATAACTCGCCTCCCGAGGCGATTTTGCGTAACGGCCGGGGCTCTTCGCCGGTGTTGGCCGAGAAAAGGATCTCGATCCGGTCAGCGCCGGCTTCCGGAGCCGACGCGGCCAGGGGATCATGACCGAGCTCTCGGGTGACCACATCGACCGTCAACCGCGCGCCGCTCAGGCCCAGGGGCTTGAGCCGCCTCTGTACGGCCCGGGCGAAATCCTTGGCGGTCTTGCGCCTCACGGCGGAGAGCCGGCCGGCGGCCTGCGCGACGAGGGACCAGGCTTCGGCCAAGGGTTGATCGAGCGTCAGCAGGTCGGCGTCGTCTTGATCGAGTGCGTTCAAGGTGGATTCGATCGTCTCCCGGCGATCGGCAAGCGCATCGGGCGCGCAGTGAAACCTCGTCGACAACCTGCGATAAATGGCCAATCTCGCCTCGATGTCGTCCAGCCGGGACGGGTCATCATCCCATCCCTGTCCCAGGTCGCGGAGACTGAAGGCGACTTCGCGCGTCTCCTCAGCGAGCCGTCCCAGCGTGACGGCGGCCTCGGCGAGCTCGGAGGCCGCCTGGGCCAGCGGCTCAAGCGTCCGCGCGACCCGTTTCAAGAGGTCTTGCGCCGAGCGGTCCGCCTCATATAAAAGTGAGTAACCCGTGGCGGCGGCCGTGCGAATCTGCTCGGCGTTTTGTAGCCGGTGCGCCTCGCGTCCCAGCTCGTCGTATTCACCTGACGTGGGATCTAGGGCGGTGAGCTCGTCACGCTCGAATTCGAGCAATGCGCGCTCGCGCAGTCGCGTTTGAACCGAGTCGAGCAAGGCCTGCCGCTTGCGCCGCAATTCCTCGTGTGATTGACGTGCGCACTGGTAGGAATCCACGGCCTCGCGGTGTCCTCCGTACGCATCGAGCAAGGTGGCGCTGCTGATCGGGGTCCAGCAGGGTGCGGCCTTCCTGCTGGCCGTGAACGTCGACAAGCTGCTTGCCCAGCCTCTGGAGCGTGGCCACGCTGACGGGCAGTCCATTGACCTGGCGCCGCCTCGTCCTTGCGCCGCGATGCGACGGGTCATGATGAGCTGATCGTCCTCGAGCGAGCCGCCCAAGATCGTCTCGATCTCGTTCCGCAGATTCGGATCGACGACCTCGAATACCGCGGCCGCGCGGCCCTCGCTCTTGCCCGATCGAATCAAATCCGCCGACGCCTTCCCACCCAAAACCAGCCCCAGCGCCGTCAAGAGCAAGCTTTTCCCAGCCCCAGTCTCGCCCGTCCAGACGCAGTATCCTCCCTCGAGTTCGATATGAACGTCTTCGATGAGCGCCAGGTTCTGTACCGAAAGTTCACGAAGCACCGCGACAGCGTCTCCCCCACAGGCCGTTAGAACGTTGTGAGTATCTTAGCCTGAGACGATCCGTCCGAACAAAAGGAGACGGGATCGAGCGGCCCCTCGTTTGCCTTAACTCCCATATTTGACTTGGGATATATCGAGCAGCCCCAGCTCGGCACGAATCCTCGGTGATGTCCATCCCAGGGCGCCCCGTATTCCAGCGTACAGTCCGTCATTCTCGCGACCAGATCAATTTACTTTGGTGAAATCTTTTGGTGGAAGCATTGGCACGCTGAACGTTCTCCTCGCTGCCCGCCGCACGCAAGTCGTGGTGAGAGGGGCTCGTCCATCCGAGGGACGGGCAGACCGTGACGGTGATGACGGCAAGATGCGCGGACCAAACAGACGCATGTCGCTTGTGCGGGCCAGAAAAGCACCGCCTAGCACCAAGGCTTGATTCAATTGGAGTTATGCAAGCGGAGTATCGGCCCAAAGCGCAGGTCATCGAGTCACTCTCGGCCAACCGTAAAACGGTGAGGTAAAGGCGGTCCGTCAGGTACAGTCCCGCTTGACGCACCGAGTCGAGTGCCGGTCGAACCGCGGTGATCCGACCCTGTTGTTTTGCTCGGAGCAAGATACCCGCCGTCCCGAGCAGGGGGATATTACGCCGGATGGCTTCCTCGCGGGCCGCACGGTCGTCGAGCACGACGATTGCTCCTGGATTCTTGATGGCCAGGGACAAGACCGCCAGCTCGCCCGCATCAAGTCGGTCTTGGTCGAGTCCGGGAGCGGTAGGCAGGTCTGGGCACAACGCGCAACCACATACCCGCGGCGACGCGGACGGCCGCGACGTCGGGTTGAACGACTCGCCCGCGAGCACCTCCTGGAACGCCACATTGGGTACGGTCACTTCCGAGTCGGGAGGCTCTCGCAGCAATTCCAGGCAATCCACGCGACAGCAGGATGAGGGGCGATGCGTTAACGATTCGCACAAGCCGGCAGCTCCATCTCTCGCCGAGTTCTTCCTCCGTGACCTGAATCGCCTCTACCCCAGCCTCATGGAGTGCGTTCAAAAAGACAACGCGGTTCATTCCCGCGATCTCCGCCGCTTTTCCTTGTGAGATCCGGCCCTGTTGGTACCAAGGACGGCGGTTGCAAGACGCATCGCCGCCGCCAGATCCTGTTCAGTGCCGCCCCCGAGTGACGTCATTTCGTCCGGAATCTCGATCGTGATCGTTTTCATCGGGTGTGCCTCCTCGTCCGGATTATACGCTCGAACGCTCCTTGACCGCCAGCACTCCACCCACGCATCGTTACTCAACTTGGCAGCGAAAATGAGATTCCCGCGCGGCGATCGGAAACCAGGACGCTGCTATACCGCATGCGGGCTCAACCCAGACATTTCGCGACCCTGGAGACCTAAAGAGCGTCTTTGCTTCCGCAAGCCGTATTAATCATCACGCCGTTTGAGTGCGACCATCCGATCGAACGGCCGGCATCGGTCTTCGCCGCCCGCGCCCTCGCTCACGGCATATTCGCGACTTTCGCGCGGCCAAGCCAAGACAGTCCCCGAGTCGCATCCCGTTGGCGACCCCCGGGATGTCCGGTTATGCCGGCGCCACAACCTAACTCCAACTCCAGTAGCGTTTTATGGATCTGACAAATTTAACGATTATTCCTGTGTCACGTTTAATTCATTTGTCGATAAAGAGATACGGAAAAGCACGCTCTCGGGTCGAGTTTTGCCGATTATTCCTGTGTCACACGTAACTTCTTGGCTTACAGGGAGATATATCAAACATCTCCTTAGATTACCAAATGTAACGATTATGCCTGTGTCACACATAACCACAAGCGAAGCAGAACGTTACGGCAGATCGCCGCGGTTCCGATTATTCCTGTGTCACACGTAAGTTTCAGGCCTGTCATCAGATGTAGCCGAATGGCTGTTTTTCGACCCGACAAAGTGTCTGCGCTCTTCAAGCGTCGTGGATCGGCATCTTCGGCTGCTCGGCGAGCCTTTCGTCCGCCGGAATTGGTTGGCGCTACCGGAATCCCCTGCACAACCCGAGAGGCCGTTATCAGTGCCCGGCCTTCGGCGGTATGATGTCTCACTTATGGCCGCGTAAAGTATGGATTCTCTTCGCCGAGCACGTTTTCGTTCGCCGACCAATAGACCGTCTTCAATTGCTTGCATCCCTATCGACGCTCCATCGGTTGGTGGAAACCAACTCAACTCGGACGGAGCCTTGGCTCAGCCCGCTCCATATTTCCGTAGTTTTTGGCGGAGCGTCGCGCGGTGGATGCCGAGGATTTCAGCGGCGGCGGCGCGATTGTGCCGGCAGTGCTCCAGCACGGCCTCGAGGAGCGGTGGCTCGATTAGCTCCAGGAAGCGATCGTAGAGCGAGCTATCACCGGTGTCGGCGGGAGGATGGGCGATCTGTCGCCGCGCCCATTCGGCCAGCCGTGCGGAGAGATCGGACCCTGAGGATCGCGGTGTACGCCGCCCGGCAGCGAGGCCGGCGGGAGGTGCTCGGGCGCGAGGGGATGGCCGCGGGCCACGATGACCGCGTGCTCGATCGCGTTGCGGAGCTCGCGGACATTGCCCGACCAGGGACGCTCCCGCAGGGCGGCGATGAACGCCGGCGTGAGACGCGTGTCCGCGAGGCCGGGAAGGCGAGCCTGCCGGAGGAAGTGCTCGGCCAGGGCGGGGATGTCGTCAAGGCAATCGCGGAGTGGAGGTAGGTTGATCGGGAAGACGTTGAGCCGGAAATAGAGATCCTCGCGGAACCGGCCGGCGGCCATGAGCTCGCCGAGCGGCCGGTTCGTCGCGGCGAGTACCCGGATGTCCGTCGGCCGTGGCCGGGAGTCGCCGACCGGCGTGAAGGCGCGGTGTTCGATGACTCGCAAGAGTTTGACCTGGAGGTCGGGCGAGATGTCGCCCAGCTCGTCGAGCAACAAGGTCCCGCCGGACGCGAGCTCAAGGAGACCCGGCCTGTCCTGGTTCGCACCGGTGAACGAACCCTTCAGGTGGCCGAAGAGCTCGCGCTCGACCAGTGTCGGACTCAGCGCGGCCAGGTTGACTGGCACGAACGGGCCGGGCCGCCGCGGGCTGTGCCGGTGGATCGCCCGGGCGACCAGCTCCTTGCCCGTGCCGCTTTCGCCGGTGATCAGCACGGGCACCTCGGCCGCGGCCACCATCGCGATCCTCTTGAACACGTCCTGCATGGCCGGCGATCGGCCGACGAGCGCCTCGGGCTCGAGTGCGGCCATCACGACGCCCGGGGCCTGGCCGTTCACCCCCCGGCTCTTGAGCGCCCGGGTCACCACGCTGGTCGCCTGGTCGAGATCGAACGGCTTGACCAGGTAGTCGAACGCGCCCCCGTCCATCGCACGGACGGCCGTCTCCAGGTTGCCGAAGGCCGTAATCACAATGATAGGCGCGAGGCCGATGCGCTCGCGGAATGCGCCCATCGCGGTCAAACCATCGACTCCCGGGAGGCGGACGTCGAGCACGAGGGCGTCGAGCGGCCCGCCGGCGGCGATCCTGAGACCCTCCTCGACCGACGCGGCGACCTCGACCTGGTGCCCCTCGTCGCCCAGCGACTCGCGGAACGCCCAGCAGATACTCGACTCATCATCGACAACCAGGATGCGGCTCATGCGGCCCCCCGCGGCAACTCGACCCGATGCGGCAGCGTGAGGCGGAAGCGCGTTTCTCCGTCCTCGCGGCTCCAGGATAGCCGCCCACCGTGGTCAGCCGCCACGCGTTGCGCAAGGGCCAAGCCCAGGCCGACCCCCTCGGGCTTGTTCGTGACGAACGCCTCACACAAGAATTGGCCAGTTCGGGCGGTGGCCCCGCGCCGCTGTCGGCCACATCGACGATGACGACGTCGCCGTTCATCATCGCCTCGAGCCGAACCGCCCCGCCCGGTCCCGCGGCCTCGATTGCATTCAACGTCAGGTTCAAGAGTGCGGCCCGCACGCCAGCGAGGTCGACCACGACTTCCAGCGGCTTACCGCCGGCGCTGTGAGAGAGGCTGACCCGGGTATGCTGGCACGCCGGGTCAACCAGGATGGCGACCTCCGCAATGATCGCTTCGAGGTCACAGGTCTCCGCCGGCCGCCGCTCGATTCTCCCGAGCGTGAGCAACCCCTTGACCTGCTCCTCCGTCATCGCCAGTTGCCGCAAGGCGACGCTCAGGCTCTGGTCATCGGCCGGCGCGGGATGCCGGCGGGCGTGGAGCTGCACGCTCATCCGCGCACCCGTCAGCGCGTTCCGCAGTTGATGGGCCAATCCGGCCGCGAACTGCGCCAGCAGCCGCGATCGCTCGGTCTCGCGGATCGTCCGCTGCATCTCCCGAAGCTGGACGCACAAGTGATTGATCGATCGCGAGAGGTCCGCGACCTCGTCGTGCCGGCCAGCCAGGCCGAGCTCGCGGAAGTCGCCGTCGACGATCCGCGCCACCTGGCCCTGCACGCGGCGGATCCGCGCCGTGATGCGGTGCGCGACCCAGCTTGTCGCCAGGACCATCATGCCGAGCGAGCCGGCACCCAGCATCAGGGGCGGCATCGCGGCCTCCCATCGCGCCTGCCGCCAGCTCGTCTCGGGGTAGAGGACCACGAGCATCGCACCCTCGGGTCCGGCCGTGGATCGCAGCGACGCCACGAGATACCGCGTACCGTCAACGGTGGCTTCAGGATTCCCGCCCAAGGCATCGACATGGACCGTGGTCGGGAGTGACCGAAGCGCGGGTGGCAGCACTTCGAGGCTCGGCAGGCTGCTCGCTTTCACGCGCCCGTCCTCCGCGAACGCGGCGAAGTGGGCACCCGAAAGCCCTCGCATCCGGACCAGAACGCCGGAGGTATACGGGAACCTCGCGTCGCCCAGAGCGTCGATCAGTCCATTGAGCCGGTCGACGATCTGCCGCTCGCTCCGGTGAGCGGCGAGCGTTGCCGTGGCGATCGCGATCGCCGCCACCGCCACGGCCTGGATGGCGATCAAGGGGACCAAGATCTGGCTGCGGATCGACCAACGCATCGGATTGACCGGCCCCGGTGACGGAGCCCCTTGAGTGTCCTCATGCCGTTACCTCCCTCCATCAAACCGTCTTTCCCGTCCGCGCTGCAAGGGCTGGTGGCGTCCTCGCCCCCACACCATCCCCCCCACCACGACAGTGGGACGGCAACGGCCCGGACGCGTCGGTCGGCAATGCTGAGTCACACTGCGTCGTCCGCAAATACTCCCGCGGGCTTTGATTTAACAGTCGAGCCCGCATCGTCCCATCTGACCTCCACGGGACATCGACTCACCGAGAGGGCGAACCACTTGCGGTTCCCGAGCCTCAGCCACCCCTTCCTGACCTGCCCGGTTTTATCGCGGACTGTGATACGAAGGAACGCTCTCAAATCTCCCGAATTGGGTGACTCCCGAGGGAACGGGTTGCGGAAAAAGTACGGGCGACGTGCCGCTTTCGCTCGTACACGTAGCCATTCTCTTCGGCCCAAGCTTTCAGCGTCCGGGGCAAAACGAAACCGTAGAATCGCCAAAGTGAGAGCATACCGAACAACCACAGAGGAAAGCCTACGTACAGAAAGAAAAGAGCGATATACTTATTCGCATCCATTTAACAAAGACCCCTTGTTCCCGTCCCTGGGAGCGGATTCCCAGCCGTACGGTGGAATTATTTGGGAAAGTATTCGCTCCGCGGAGGCGATTATTCCGAAAAGCCGGTCATCGGAGCGGACAGGCATTGGAGGCTTAACCCGGACGAGCTGTTCAAGAGGTCTACCTACATCGGATTGCCTCCCCATTGGTACCGACAGTCACCAATCAGGAGTGATCTGTTACGATTGCGTCCGCCGAACATCGACGACTGCGCCCTACAGTGATGGAGCGATCACCGAGAACGGAGCACTCGTTCATTGACCGCATGCACCTTGTTCACTACGTTGTTTGGACGTTGCGAACAAATCCTGTTCCCGACTTCGGTGCCTGGTATCAAATCTTGAATAATGAGACGGCGTGCCCGAGTCATTCACGGATTGGTGAACCAGCAACTCGCTGGAACAACTTGTGTGGGAACATCCCGGCTTGACCAGAAGGAGATACGGTTGTGAGCGCAGCCACGCCAGACGCGATTGTGGATCTCTTGAAGTGGACCGCGGAGCGTCGAGACCAGGCCTATTCCGAGTTGACCAAGCGTATCGCCGCGGAAAAGAACAGCCAGGATGAAATCAGCCAGGCCGAGAAGAAACTCAAGGACACCCAGAACGAGCGGGCACAGGCGGAGGCCAAAGTCGCGAGCCCGGGAGAAACGGCCGACCAGACCGCCCGAGAACGAGTAAAGGTCCTGCTACAGGATGAGAGCACCGCACGCTCGGCGCTTGACCAGGCCAGGATCGCCGCCAAGGACGCGGCCGCAGACCGGAAAGCCGCCGAGGCTATCCACAAATCACGAGTCGATTCTTATCAAGACCTACTGAATGCGGTGAACCCCAGAGCCGCCGCCACTTTCGGAAAAGCGATCACGTGGGCGTTCTCTGGCGAGCGCTGGCCGCAAGTTCTCACGTCGCTGGTGGTCCTGGGGAGTCTGTGGTTCGTGTGGGGGACCATGGGCGACCAGATCGGCAACACCGAATTCGCCAGGGGAATGATCACCCTCCTGTTCGGAGTCGGGACAATCATCATCGCCCTGATCCTCACGCTCACCGCGATCCTTCAAGCGGGCTTGACCGCCGAGGACCGGTTCAAGTACGGAATGCAGATTCTCACCGTGCTGATGGGCGTCTTCGGCACGATTCTCGGATTCTACTTCGGCGCAAACAAGACGGAAGCAACGCCACCAGGCAGTTCCGTCTCAGCCAAGGCCGATGAAAAAGCCAAGGACGTCGCTGTTACTAAGACCAAGGACGTTGAAAAAGGCAAGGACCTCGAAAAAGGCAAGACCGACAACGATGCGAAGACAAAGATCGATGCTCAAAAGAAGTGATCATGAGGTCGCTCAGCGACCTCATGATCACTGGATCCGGGTGCGTTACAACTGACGCAAGAACGCCACCAACTGTTGCTTTTCCTCGCCGCGTCAACCGCGTCTCCAGGATCAGGTTGAAGAACTCGACCGTGTCCTCCAGCGTCAGCAGCCGGCCGTCGTGGAAGTACGGGGGCGACTCCTTGATGCCGCGCAGCGGGAACGTCTTGATCGGGCCCTGCGCTGGTCGCCACCAGGCCGTTGATCGTCTGCGTCTTGTAGAAGCGATCGACCTTCAGGTCGTGCATCAGGTTGTCGGTGTAGAACGGGGCCGGGTGGCAGGTGCGCGCACTGGGCCTTGCCGAAGAAGAGCTTCTGGCCCTGCATCTCCGGCGAATCCGCCGCGAACTTCTTGGGGTCGAGCTTGCCGTCCCAGCTCAGGCCGGGAGCCGGCGGGAAGTCGAGCAGTTCCTGGAACTCGGCCATGAAGTGGACCTGGCTGCCGCGTTCCAGCGGGTTGACCCCCTTGGCCGCCGCCGACACCTGGTCGCCGTCGAAGTAGGCGGCCCGCTGCTCGAACTCGGTGAAGTCCTCGATCGATCTTCAGCGCCCGCTGCGAGCCGAACAGCCGCTGGATGTAGACGCCGCGCAGGCTGGGCGTGTCGATGCGGCGGCGGTGGCTCTGCGGCCGGATGTCGCCCGCCAGGTGGGTCGCCGCCGACGTGTGGCCGTTGACGTGGCAATCGAAGCAGGCCACGCCCTGCATGCCGATCGGGCTGCTCGGTCTTGCGGTCGGCGGTGGCGTTGAACTGCTGCTGCGGGAACTGCGTCACCAGCAGCCGCAGGCCTTCCAGGTCCTTGGCGTTGAGGATGCCGGCGAAGATCTCCTGGAAGTTGTCGACCGTCACCACCTTGCCCTGCGAGACGTCGCCCAGGTCGGACCGCGATCGTCAGGAAGATGGCCGGCGGGAACTCGGGCAGGAAGTGCTCGGGCAGGTCGAAGTCGAGGTCGAAGCGTTCCAGGCGAGGCAAGCAGCTTGATCTCCATCTGCGGGAAGACCATGCCGCCGACCTCGTGCTTGGGGTGGGGCAGCGGCAGAAAGCCCTTGGGGAACAGTCCCTTGTCGCGGATCTCCTCGCTGGACATCGCGGCCAGTTTGTCCCAGGTCATCCCTTCCGGCAGCTTGGCCGTCGGGCCGACCGGGATCGGCTTGCCGCGCGACATGGTCACTTTCTTGTCGGGCCGCGGCGTGAGGTCGTAGCGCTCCTCCAGCAGCTTCTTCTGGCGGGCCATGACCGCTTCCTTGTCGGCCTTGTCCTTGGCCATCACGGCCTGGAAACTCTCCTTGCCCAGCAAGACCGGGGCGATCTGGTCGTAGCTCGACGGCGTGGATTGCGAGCGTCCGACCGATGGAACCACCAAGGACAGCAGAACCGCCGAGACGACCAACCCCGGCAGCCCGAGCCCGAATCGTTTTCCGCGATCACCATGCATGGGATGCTCCTCAAATGGGTGTGATGACGTCCGAGACCAATGCCGGTCTCGATCGAGTTGCGTGAGTCTTGGAGGGCGAGGCACTCCTGTGACCGCCGTCCGGGCACCCGCAGGGTCGTCTTCGGGCGCCCGAGCGGTGACTCGCCCTCGCGGACACGTCTCTACTTATTCTGCGACTCACCCAATGTCAATCCGGTGGTTCCCGGACGGAGACCAGGCCGGCCGGTCACTCACTCACCAACCCTCGCGGCAACGCGCTTGAGATGGGGGGCGGCCTTGGGCGAGAAGTCGCGGTAGTCGAGGCCCAGAACACTAACGAGTGTCGCGGCGATCTGGCTTTGGGTCACCGGGGCGATGTTGATACGTTCCCCGAGCGCGGGAGTATCCGGGCCGATGATGGCAATCCAGATCCGATCCGACCCGCCGATTTTTTCGCCGTGACTCTTCCATTCGTCAGGAGCGTTACCCCGGCCGTGGTCGGTGGTTACGATCATTGTGGTTTTGTTGCGGTACTCGGGGAGCGACTGAACCGTATTCCAGAGCGTTCGCAGGTTCTCATCAACCGCGTGCGCGGAATGGAGGTAATGATCGTAACGCCCACCATGGCCAAATTCATCGGTCTCACCCATGCCGATGTATAACATGCGAGGACGATGCCGCTTGAGGTATTCGAGCGCCGCGTTGAACGTGAATGAATCGTAACAGTTGTCAGGCCAAATTCGATGTGTCCGCGCGATCAACCGATTGAGCATCTGCTCTTCATCCGTGGGTCGTTCTCCGCGCAGTCGCTCCCAACCGGCCACGATCGGCAGCTTGCTCCGTGGGCGATTGAGGATGTACGGATAAACGTCCCAGGAACCGAACGCGGCGACCCGGTCCTGGAATCCGTCCAGGTGGTTGAGCCATTCAAGCACGGTGACGTTCGCATTGGGGACCTTGTTGTTGCTGTCGATCCGAGGATCCGCCGCCCCGGTGAATATCTCATTGTAGCCGGGATAGGAGAAGTTCCTCCCATTGGTGACCTTGACCTCACAGCCGGCGTTGGCATTGCCGTAAAGCTGCCCTTTTTTCGCGACGACGTTCCAGACGAAGGGCATGAGGGCCTCGCGACGATCCTCGGGCGTTGCGCGGTCGAATTCGCGCTTGAGCGAATTGACATCGACCACTCCGCCGTGCTCCGTGTTCATGAGCGCCGCGTCGGCTCCGCCGAAAACCTCCTGCCAGCGCATGCCGTCGGTCGTGACGAGGAGGACGTTCTGGGTCTTGGTCGCCCCAAGTACCGGGGCCCGCTTTTGCTCAGCCCGAATGACGTCGCAGCCCGGTAGAGCCAAGAATAGCAACATCGTTATCGATTTAACGGTTTTCATGTTGGTCTCCCGTTGCATGCTTTGTCGCCGGGCCCCAAATGCGTTTACCCGGCCCTCCGATCCTCAATGCGCCTATTTCGAGTACGGTCATTAGTCATTGGTCATCGGTCGACGGTCATTGATCGGGCCAGTGAAAAAATCGCGTTTCATCCGCTCCACGACTTCGGACAACCGCTCGACAGACCGCGTGGCCAGATCATCAACAAGCACGGCGGCGCGCGGGTCAGCAGCGAATCACGATCGGTTCGATCGAGGATGGCCCCGAGATCGATGCGCTGGAGGAGCGTCTTCGTGACGGGGCGTTTGGCATCACGGAAACTCGCCGAGCGAACCAAGGCGAGCGTGGTCGGCTCGTTGCACAACGCCGAGAGGACGGCGGCCTGCTCCGCGGTGGAACACGCGACGAAGTAGCAAGTGTCATCGAACATGACGGGCTGGCCCCCGCTGGTACCCACCGCATGGAACCTTGGAGTCTTGTGCATTCCAGAAATCGCCACTTTGAACGGGGCGAAGCTGTATGGACCAACTCCGAAGAGAGCGAAGGGGGGTTGGCGGCGATAGATCGACGACTTACGGTTTGCAAGCCGTGTGCCATGTGCCCGCAGGTAGCTCCAAAGCCGGGCGCATTGTCGCTCAGGTGCGTTGTATCGTCGCCGATCCGCTTTTGGGTGATGACCACGGCGCGCTCGGGTCGGGCGGATACCGGCCGATTCAAATCAGTTCCCTTGATCAGCGGATAGACGAACTCGGACTCGACGTCAACGATTTCGCCGGCCCCGTTGTGCAACCGGCCGGTGCTGGTATCGCGCACCAACTCCATGACCGCGGCGGCGTCATGCTTGATCCCTTGCCGCCACGTCACGGGACAAACACCGTCGGCGAACGAGCTGCCGTCGTATTCCGCTTGATTGGCGATAAGCCAACCGCGCGCGAAGCCCAGGAACGACTCGGGCTCGCCCGGACCCAGCTCGGAGAAAACAGGGACCTTGGCGCAAAGGCTCCCCGGTCCCAGCGTCACCTGGAACAGACATGCTCCGACGACGGCGCCAAACCATCGGGCTGCATCGATCTGATGGATCGATGCCGCGATCACGGGTAGACCAGCTCGGTGCGCGAACTGGAGCAAGCTCCGCGCCACCGACATCTTGCACAGAATCGCGATCGTGGGCGCTTGATCGGCCAGCTCGAAAACCAGCTTGAACCAGACGGCCTCCGCCAGGTCGAAATTGGAAGCGCCGGTTCGCGCCTCCATGCCGCTCAGGCCCTTGAAATTGCGACGGGGAGGCCGGCTGCGGCTCCCCAAGGCTCCCAGCTCGGAATTCGTGACCCACGGTGGGTTGCCGATGACGAGGAGCGGGCCACCCTCGAGCCAGTTCAAGTCGCGTTTCAAGTCGAGGTCGAAAAGGTCGGCGTGGGTGAT
The DNA here is from genome assembly GCA_963720335.1 of uncultured Planctomycetota bacterium. Taxonomy (GTDB): domain Bacteria; phylum Planctomycetota; class Planctomycetia; order Isosphaerales; family Isosphaeraceae; genus CAVRFS01. The sequence continues at coordinate 88,544 of CAVRFS010000060.1, forward strand.
CTCCACGCGGGAGCCACGCGGACCGCGGTCGATCGACAGCGATCGCGCCGACCGGCAGTGACTTTCCTGGATCTCGACGGCCAGAATCTCGCGCGGCGGCTTGGAAAGCGCGAGCATGCCGTTAATGAAGTGGCCTCGACCACAAGTCGGCTCCAGGACACGAGGCCAGCGCGCCCGATCGGTCCCAGGGTCTCGAGGACTTCGGCCACCAGTTCGGAAGGGGTCTGGAAATCGCCAAGGTCCCGTCGCACGGGCATACCCTTCACCGCCTTGCCTGGGGCCAGCCAGCGGTGTTTATTTGATCTTGGCCCCGACCACGCAGCTCGGATCGTCCACGGTCAGCAGGATCACTTTCTCGCCCGAGGTCGCCGCCAGCAACATCCCGTTGGATGACTCCCCGCGCAGCATCGCGGGCTCCAGGTTGTTGACGATGACAATCAACTTGCCGACAAGCTGCTCCGGCGCATAGTGGAGACGAATCCCCGCGACGATCTGCTTCTGTTGGTCGCCCAGGTCGACCTGCAAGAGCAGCAGCTTATCGGCGTTCGGATGCGGACGCGCTTCCACTACCTTGGCGACCCGAAGCTCCAGTTTGGCGAAGTCTTCATACGTAATCGGGTCGGCCATCGATCGAACTCCCTTGGGTTTCGCCGAGCGCCCGGCCCAACCCAATGGAAAGGTCTTGGCTGTTGGAGCGGGCAGGACGAGCGTCCCTGTCTGAAATCTCTTGACTTGACTTCCGCGGATGGCCCGGCAGCGGACGGACCATTCCCAGTTGCTTAGTTTCGCACTCTACCAGGCGAAGATCAATACAGCAAGTGTGCGGTGACGGCCAGCGTCGGCTGGGCCAGTGCGGAGGGTGGTCGGCGGAGCAACGTCGCTATCGAGTTCCCTTCAATCGCGTGGCGGCCCCGGCTCGAAGCCCTCTGGTCACTCAGCGGGAACGCGACGGGATTGCCATGCGGACCAGGCCGCTACAAAGTCGGCGAATCACAGCGTACGCCATGACGAACGGCGTACTCGGATGCTCGAGGATTGTCGGACTATTCCGCTCGAAGGCGAAGTGTCCAAAAAACATGATGGCGTAGGCTGCCAGGATGAATCCAATCGACCAGAACGGCCGGAACGGCAACGCGATGACCGCGACCGCGGCCAATGGCCAGCCAACTCCGACGTGGAGGAAATGGTTGACCGGGTGCCGATGGTCTTGGCGATACCGGGCCACCAGGCTGCTCGGCCGTGGGTCCGAGTCGTGAGCGGGCGTTTGGGACTTCGAATTGCTGGTTGGAACCAGATGCGCCCATTGTTCGGGATTCCTTTCCTCTCGTTCGATTGTTCATTTCTTGCCAGCGTTCAACGGAGTGCGAGCGACTTTCGGTGTGATTCCTACGTGGACCGCCGGGTCGGTGTACACATCCACGCCCTTGTGGGCGATCTGTCCCCAGTACTTGGTGAACTCGAAGCGGGGCGAGTTTTCCTCGTCGTGGCATTGGATGCACAGCAGGTTCTTGTCGGCCTGCTCGGCGGTGAGGGCGATCGTCTTCTTGATGGCGGCATCGCCAGGCTTGGCCGCGTGCTCCGAGCCCGGTCCGTGACAATTCTCACACTGATTGCCCGCCAGGTAAGGAGTCTGGGCTTGGGACTGCCAGCCCGAATGGTATTTGAATCCCGTCGTGTGACAACTCACGCATTCGGCGTCGAACTGGGTATTCGGCCTGACGTCTTTCAGCAGTGAATTGAATGCCTGGAAATGCTTGGTCGTGGACCATTTTGTGTAGGTATTGGGGTGGCACTGCTTGCACGTCTCGGCACCGACGAAGGTGGCTCCGGGCGCGCCGTTGACAAAATTGCTCCGAGGGAAGGCGTCGGTCACGCCCAGGTTCTTAAGAGCATCGCGGTAATCCCTCTCGACCAGGTCCTTCATGTCGGTCGCGGGCCCGTCGTAATTCGTGCCTAACGTGACGAGGTAATAACTCAAACGTTTCGGCTGGTCAGGATAAAAGCCGAAAACTCCGACTTTCTTGCCCTTTTGGCCGACGGAGACGAGCATGGTCTTACCGCCATTCAAGGACTCGCCATCACGATAGATCGGATCAGCGAACTCCGAAGTGGAGATGACGATGTCGAAGCCGGGATAGGCTTCGGCGAGCCGTTTGGCCAGCGCGGGCGGTCCCTGGACCATCAGCACCTGGTAATCACTTTTGCCATCCAGCTCGGCAAACACGGCCGCCAGGACGTCGCCGGGCTGCTGGATCGCCGGCAAGAGCACCCCCATGTCGGGATCGGCGAGTTTCTGGAGGGTCTCCGGGTCGGTCACGGAAGTGATCCCCAGCTTCACCGGGCCGGCCGCGACGACCACGCTGGCCAGGAATCGGCGCTCGTAGACCTTCTCCGGTTGAACGTTGGCCACGACGATCTTGGTGGTCTCGCCCAGGCTGTTGTCGAAAATTCCGAGGGTTTCGCCCACGCCCAGATTGAGATCCTCGGCGGAGAGTGCGACGGCGCTATATTTCAGGAGCTTCAGCGCCTGCACGGCGAAATCGAACTTGATCTTGGCCTGCTCGAAGCCGCCGCGGGCGTTCCTGGGGTTCTTCGTCAGGCCACCCAGGTCAATCAATGTGGTGGGCCATTTCTGTTGGTGCAACCGCTCGACGAAGTCGTAGAGACGAATCAAGCCGCCTTCTTGCCCCTCCGTGCAACCACACGGTTCGAGAAACCCTTCGCGCTCGCCTGAGACGATCAAGACGGCGGCGGGATCACGCAGGTCGGCGAGCAGCTTTTGCGACTTCGAGCTGGTTCCGGACGGCGGCGGATTGATGGCGGTGCCGCTGGACGACACCGCCGCGTTCTTTGGTGACGAGGTCGAGGAAGGGGGAGCTGTCCGACGACGAGCATCCAACGTAAAAGAGAACTGCCACAAACAGGCCGACACTGGCCCAGGAGCGGTAGCCGATTCGAGTCATGATCGTGGATTCCTCTTCCGAGATTCGGCGGCTTGCGTGGAAGCGGAAAATCCCAACCCACCGCCCTCCCGCGCACTTGTTCGGCCTCGATTGAGACAGTCGGCGGCTTCGTCCGTCCCAGCCTGGATTGAAGCTGCACGGCGAGTTATAGCCTTCCTGAAGGTTGCCGATAAGACCAATCTGATCGGTCAAAGAAAGCGCAGTCCGACACCCGCGACTCGCGCTGGGCCGGCGTGGGGCGGGAAAATACAACCCATTGAGCGGAAGTACCTTGAATTCGAGGTATTGGGCCGGCCTTGCTTGTGAATGGGCAGGGTGTTTTACACCGGCCAGCCCGGGAGATCGGCGTCTCAAGCGGCCCCTGAGTTGGAGACGAAAATATTGACGGGGATCTTCAGCTCGCTGACTTTCGGATGGTCGGTCTTAAGGATGATTGTATCGTTTATCCAGCCGGGGGCGGTACCAGGCGGCACTTTGACGGTCACGCGGTATCGTCCTTTCATCGAGGGTATATCGGTGTTGGGCGCGATCGCCACCTCGAGCTCGCGCCGGCTTGCGCACAACCTCGAAGAGGGTTGGCTTACCGCCGCGAACCATGAGCATGACGTCTTGGGAACCTCCCGCTCGAGCCAACACGTTGGGCATACGCAGCCGCTCGGGGACGACCGTGATCGAACCGTTCACGTTTCCCGAAATCGACACCTTCACCTCACCACGCTTGGGATGGTCGGTTTTGATCACCAGCTCCTCCTGGAATTGGCCCAGCGGCATTCCTGGCTTAATTTCCAGATCGAGCTTGTAGCCGGACTTGGTCTTGAGCTGCTTGCAGTCATCGGCGGTCAGCGGCACAACCTTGGTCGCGAAGAACGCGGGCCGCGAAGTGGCGACGTCGGTGATTTTCATGTCAGGCCGGTCCTGCGAGAAGACCGCGACCCTCTGGTGATAGGTATCTTCATTGGAGATCGCGCCAAAAGTGATCATCTGAGGCGGCATGACGATCACTGGAGGAAAGACTTTCCCGGCGACCGCCAGTGTGAAAGAGGGACGGCTGGTGTCGTTGGTTCCGATCGTCGCGGTCTGCCGGTAGTCGTTTTCGAAGGTCTTGGTGTTCCAGTCCAGATCGATTTTGGTCGACCCACCTGGCTTGACCTGGGCTTTCTTGCCATCCTTGAGCGAAGCGATTGTGCAGGAACAACTCGTGTTTCCTACCAGCCACAACTCGAGATCACCCTCCCCCTTATTCGTGATCTTCCATGAATGTGAACCTTCGGACTGCTGGGACATGGTGCCGAAGTGATAAGACACATCCTGGTCGATTTCCATCTTCGGCTGCGGGCCGGTCGTCGCGGCGACCGGATAGGACGACTCATCGCTTGAGTCGGCGGCATACTGGACCAAGAAGGTCGTGACCGCCGTCAGGGCGACTACGACGACCGACAGGATGATCCACCGTGCCATTTGGACATTCTCCCTTCAGAACGACCGCAATAACGGATAATGCCGAATCAGTGGCGATCGACCAATCTAGCGACCACCCACCAACAAGAATCAACGACCGATGTAGACTGGAAATGAACGGAGCGATCGCCGACTGCAACATCGATCTTAAAGAGAGAATGGGCGGACGGGCAAGTCATCTCAGCTCAAATCGAGTATTCCGTTAGGGCGATGGCGGGACTTCGCGCTCGCCGCGGTTGCTTGGCCGGCGGCCCGCGATGTTAATGCCATGGCCCTGGCCTTCATGGTAGAAAACCTGCCGTTCGCTCAGGTCGACGATGTCAACCAGACCGGCCTCGACGAACCAAGCTTTAACGTCTTCGAAGTTGTGGCGTGAAAGGTACTTGGGGGCGTACCAGTCGAGAGTATCGCAGATGCGAACCTCGTGGTCCGGGTGCATGGAAACACCGATCGTTGCCAGATGGAGCGCCACGCCGAGTCGCTCGACCGGCCACCATCGGCTGGACATCAATTCTCGCTTGATTGCGCCGACCGGGCTCAATAGGCGACTGAGGAACCGGAGCAAACCGACAGGAAGGCGCGTTGAGATCGCGCTGGGCGTTCATGATTGATTCCACCACGGCGCTGCGCGCGGATAGACCCAAATTGCGATTCGACCCCCTGGTTTCAAGAGCCGAGCCAGTCCCAGGAATGCCGCGCGGGGGTCCGGTGTGTGGTCGAGGACTCCCAAAGAGTAGATATGGTCAAGACTTCCGTCTGCGAGTGGAAGTTTAAGCAAATCGCCACGCACAACGGCGACCCGCGCGAGTGTCGAGGTCAACTCACGCGCGGCGACAACAGCCAGGCTCAAGTCCAGGCCGACGATCAGGCTCGCGGGCGATTCCGCCGTGATCCGCAGATATCGCCCCATGCCGCATCCGGCATCCAGCACGACCTTGTCCTGAAGCTCGAGATCGCCGAGCCCCGTCCGGTTGCGGAACGTAACGCGATCCTCGTCCGGGCGGATGATCCGAAACCGGTTCCACTGCATACCATAGGCCGACTTGGTGCGGGTTTGGTCTTTGACCGACATGAATGTCAGTAGTGTTCGGTGCTCAGTGTTCAGTGTTCAGTACGCAGTGTTCAGCATGCGGTGTCCCGTGTTATAAAACCAGCGATGTTCGTCGATTCTCTGAACATTGAACACTGAACACTGAACACTGAACACTACTTTTCTCGCTCCCATTTTTCCTCGGCGGCGCTTTTGCGGAGGTAATTGGGCTCGAGGGTCCATGGATCGTCACGGCGGCCGCTGATCCAGATGTCGTGCGCCATCTCGCTTAGGGCGTTGCCCTCGGGAAGGTTGCGTGAGGGGTTGCCAAGCAGTAGCTCAGCCGGGATCGCGGCTCGGATCCGAGGCGAATTCAAGCCGGGTCCCAGGACCAACTGGCCGGGCTCGAGCCCGGCGAGCCAGTCGGAGAGCCGTTCGATGCGAGTGAGCTGAGTCGGCACCAGTGTCGCACCCTCCGTCGGCCGGACAAAGTCGGCCACGTAGATATCGCCGCGCTGGGCGTCGCCGAGCACCGAAATCCGTAAGGCCTCGGGCGGAGCGTTTCGCGCGACGGCCTCCAGGCTGTCGAGTCCGACCACGGCTGCCCCGGTGACGTATGCCAACGTCTTGGCCGCCATCACGCCGACCCGCAGCCCCGTGTACGACCCGGGACCCAGACCGACCCCGAGCAAATCGACCTGTCCGACATTCAGTCCGGCCTCAGCCAGTATGGCCGCAACGCACGGGATCAGGTCGCGTCCGTGCCGGCGCCCGGCTTCGGTGGCCGACGTATAGACCTTTCCCGCCCTGGTTGAGAGACCCAGTGCCGCTGCGCTCGGTCGATGTGTCTAATACCAGGATATTGATCATGCACGATTGCACTTCACGAGGAACCGCAGTTATTTTGAAGGAAGTTTGATCGCGGGGTTTTCGAGGTCAAGCCGATTCATTCTGCATTGAGGTCAACCCCAGATCGGCTGACTGGCCGGAGGCTTCCATCGATGCGTCGTGCTTTGATCAGTGATATTCACGGGAACCTGGAAGCCCTGGAAGCTGTGCTCTCGGACATCAAGATACAGGGGATTACCGAGATCTTCTGTCTGGGCGATATCGTCGGCTATGGCCCGAATCCGCGGGAATGCATCGATCGAGTCAGGGAGGTTTGCAAGATTACCCTGCTCGGTAATCATGACCAAGGGGCGATGTTCGACCCGGATGGGTTCAACATCGGTGCCGAGCGCGCGATTTTCTGGACGCGCGAGCAGCTCGACCGTTCGACCGATCGGATCAACAACGAACGGCGACGGGAATTTCTGAGACAGCTTCCTCATTCCTATCGTTTAGGCTCGTACCTGTTCGTCCACGGCTCGCCTCGCAACCCGTTGAGCGAATATATTTTTCCCGAGGATATCTACAATCATCGCAAAATGGAACGATTGTTCCCGCTTGTTGAGCGGTATTGTTTTCAGGGGCATACCCATATCCCTGGCATCTTCACCGAGGATTTTCAGTTCTTCGCGCCCGATCAGGTGAACCTGGAGTACCGCCTGGGCGAGGGTAAATTGTTAATCAACGTCGGCTCGGTGGGACAGCCCCGCGATGGGGACAATCGTGCCTGTTATGTCATTCTTGATGATGGATTCGCCAACGACCAAGCCCACGCAGAATCCGGTCGGCTTGCCCGCGACGGCGCGGCCAGCGTCACTTATCGCCGGCTCCCTTATGATATTGAGTCGACAATCAGAAAGATCCGGGGGTTCTGGGACCGTTGATGCCGAGATACCTCGCGCCGCTCCCTTCGCCGCCGAGGCGCCCTGTACCACGAGGATGATCATGCACGATCGCACAATTCGGGTCGGGACCATGACGTCGTGGACTTGACCGTCTGGTCTTCTTCGCTCTATCCTATATTGTAGGTGGGTATTAGACTACGGTATGGCTACACGGCGGTCGAAAACTGGCTAAATTTATCGAAGTCCGGCTCGGTTGTGCGTGATCGGGCCCTTTCCGGTCGGAGGTTCCCCCCCGGTGCGTCGTGCTCTGATCAGCGATATCCATGGGAACCTGGAAGCCTTGGAGGTGGTGCTCGAGGACATCAAGGCGCAGGGGATTACCGAGATTTTCTGCCTGGGCGACATCGTCGGCTATGGTCCGAATCCCCGGGAATGCATCGATCGAGTCAGGGAGGTTTGCAAGATTACCCTGCTCGGTAATCACGACCAAGGGGCGATGTTCGACCCGGACGGGTTCAACATCGGTGCTGAGCGCGCGATTTTCTGGACGCGCGAGCAGCTCGAGTGTCCGAGCGATCGGATCAACAACGACGCGCCGCTGGGAATTCCTGGGTGAGCTACCCCGGTCCCATCGGATTGGATCCTACCTGTTCGTGCACGGATCGCCACGCAACCCGTTGAGCGAATATATTTTTCCTGAGGATATCTACAATCATCGCAAGATGGAACGTCTGTTTCAGCTTGTCGGGCGATACTGTTTTCAGGGCCATACTCATGTTCCCGGCATCTTCACCGAGAGTTTTCAGTTCTTTGCGCCTGATGAGGTTGACCTGGAGTATAGTTTGGGCGAGGGGAAGCTGCTGGTGAATGTCGGCTCGGTCGGACAACCGCGTGACGGGGACAACCGCGCCTGCTATGTGATCCTTGAAGACGGTCTGGCCGAGGACACCGCTCCTGATGACACCGAGCGGCCCTCCTTGGTTCGCGCGGCCAAGATCACCTACCGCCGTCTCCCTTACGATTTTGAGACTACGATCAAGAAGATCTACTCCGTTCCCGAGCTCGAACCGTTCCTGGGCGATCGGCTCCGACAAGGACGATAGGCTCGTGTGTTTATGCAGGAAAGCGAAACGGCTTCTCGGAACGCCTGTCCACTGCTGCGATGGACCGTCCCAGCGAGGATTCGCGTTCTTGTCGTCCCATGATTGGGATCCCGCCAGGTGGGGACGGGCCTTCGGCTCACGTCCCTTTTGGGCTGACACGTTGCTGGAATCAACGATGCGTGTGATTCGACCCGAGACACGTCGATCGCCGCAAGCCGATATACGCTTCGCTCTGGTGCCAGGGGCGCCGCATTATGACTAACGACAAACGGTACATCATCTTCTTGGTTCTCAGCTTTGCCTGGTTGATGGCGCTTCCCAGTGTGATGAAGTTAGCCGGTATTGACGTGGCCGGCAAAAGGCGTCCCGTCGTCCCGCCCGCCCAGGTCGCCGCTGACAAGGACAAGGCTGCAGAACCCGAGCTCGCCAAGGCCCCAGAGCCCGGAACAAAAGAGCCCACGGCCAAACCAGGCGCCGGCCAGCCGACCGATGTCGCCAAAAATGGAGCCGAGACCGCGATCACCAAGGCGGTAAAGGAACCCCAGGTCGCGGTTGAGCAAGAGGCGGCGCTCGTGCTCGGCTCGCTCATCGATCAATCGCCGTCCGGGTATCGTCTCGAGGTCCAGCTCACCCAGAAGGGAGCTGGGATCGAGTCGGTTGCGTCGTCTCAGTACAAGGCGGAGTTCAAGATCGGGCAGCCGGTCCGGCAGCCGCTGACGTTGATGAGCAATGATCGACCATTCGGGCCGGGTGAGCACGCCCGGCCCCCTTCGCTTGCCGTGACCTTCAGCCAGGGTGACGCCGCCGTCCAGCCCGCTGGCGCCGACGAGCCGAAGGAGGAAGATGTCGCCCTCAGGACGGCCGCGGCCGACGCCGAGGACCTGCTCGCTTCGATCCACTGGGAAGTCGTGCGTGACGAAAACCACAAGATCGTTCGCTCTGTCTCGGGAACGGACCCGATCACCAACGCGGAGATCATGGGTCAGGCCATCGTCTTTCGTACCAAGGCCGCCAATGGTGTCGTCGTGACCAAGACATTCCGCCTGTTTCCCGAACACGGACGGGCTCGAAGTCACGCTCCGGTTCGAGAGCCCGAATAAAGAACAGTCTGTCAGCTATAACCTGGTCGGGCCTCACGGCATTCCCATCGAAGGCGAGTGGTACACCAGCACGTTCCGCGACGTGGTCTTCGGCCAGGTCAACGGAAAGAAGACCGACATTGACTCACACGCGGCGAGTGAGGTTTCCTCGAGCTCGAAGTTGATCGAGAATACAACTTTGCCGCTGGATTTCGCCGGCATCGAAAACCAGTATTTCGCCGTTCTTGTCGAGCCCGAGGCGCGACCGACCAAGGAAGACCGCTGGGACAGCAAGACGATCGCACTGCTGCTCAAAAAGGTGAAAGACGCCCCTCAGAAATCCGACGTAGGGATTCGCATTACATCCAGGCCGATCGTGGTCGGACCGAACGTTTCGGTGGAGCACACCTACCGAGTCTTTGCCGGTCCCAAGACCGAGAAGGCGCTCGAGCCGTATCGGGCGTCGGGGCTGGCGAGCTACCGTAAGAACTGGATCCCGCTCGCGCCGGAACTGGCCCGGTACGTGATCACTCCCACGCTGGCATTCACCTATGATTTGACGGTTCGCTTTTCTCGTCTCGCTGGTGGCAAGGTGGGGAATTACGGCATCGCGATCATCCTGCTGACGCTGCTGGTGCGCGGGATCATGTTCCCTCTCGGCCGCAAAGCAGGCGAAGTCGGCGCAGAAGATGCAGATGCTCCAGCCCCAGCTCAAGGAAATCCAGGAAAAATACAAGGACGACAAAGAAAAGCTGACCCGCGAGCAGTTCGCGCTATACAAGAGACAAGGAGTGAATCCGATCGGCGGTTGTTTGCCGGCCCTGATCCAACTGCCAATTTTTGTCGGGCTCTGGCAAGCGCTCAACACGAGTTTCCCCCTTAAGGCACGCGACGTTTTTGTGGATCCGCGACCTGTCCGCGCCCGACATGTTGTTTCACGTGCCCTTCGAGATTCCGATCGTAACCTACTACCTGGGCAACTGGTTCAACGTGCTGCCGTTCGTGGTTGTGTCCTTGATGCTCGTGCAGACCAAGCTGTTCTCACCTCCAGCCACGACCCCCGAGGCCGAACAGCAGCAAACGTGATGAAGCTCATGATGATCGTCATGGGGGTGATGTTTTACAAGGTTCCCTCTGGGCTGGGACTGTACTTCATCACCAGTAGTTCTTGGGCCATCTGCGAACGACTGCTTTTGCCCAAAATCACTCCAGCCCAACTCGCCGGCGGCACGGGCAAGCTGGATCAAGACGGCGGCGACGAGAGGGGTTCGGGCCCGCGCGGTGGTGGCGGCAAGGGAGGACCCGGCGGCAATGGCGCACCGGCCAAACCCCCCGGCCGGTTCGCGCAGTTCTGGGATAAAGTCTTGGAAGAGGCCCGTAAGGACTCGACCTACCGCAAGATCACCGAGGAGGTCGAGGAGAAAGACAAGGCCGCCCACGCCCCCAACCGGCCCAGACCCAGGCCGAGAAAACGATAGAACCGAGCCGGCCTGCCCCTGAGGCGCGAAAACAATGGCTCGTCGCGCTGGACCCCAACGATACGATCGCGGCCGTGGCCAGCGCGAGCGGGCCGGGGCTTCGCGCGATCGTCCGGCTCTCCGGGCCAGAGGCGTTGTCGATCCCGCTCGCGAGCTTCATCGCTGACCGGGTCGAGAACGTTCCACTCGAGACGCGCCGTCGTCCGTGCGGGCTCGATGCGAGTCGACGGTCTGAGACCGTTGCTGCCGGTGTTGCTGGCACTCTGGCCGGGACCGCGGACCTACACCGGCCAGAACGTCGCCGAGATTCATTTGCCAGGCTCGACCCCCGTTGGTGAGCTTGGTGCTCGCCGACTGCCTGGCTCGAGGTGCGCGCCTCGCCGAGCCTGGTGAATTCACGCTCCGGGCGTTCCTTGGCGGCCGGATTGATCTGACGCGTGCCGAGGCGGTACTCGGAGTCATCGATGCTCGTAATAAGGCACAGCTCGAGGCGGCCCTCGAGCAACTGGCCGGCGGTCTTTCCGGACCAATCCTGACACTCCGCGATCGCTTGCTCGACGTGCTCGCCCAGTTGGAAGCCAACCTGGATTTTACCGAGGAGCCGGATGTCGATCCGATCGGCCGCGCGGCACTGGCGGACGAGCTGGCCGCCTCGGCCGCCGAGCTGCAGTCGCTCGCCCAGCGGCTCAACGATCGCGACCGCCCTGAAGCCTACCCGCGCGTCGTCCTGGTTGGACCTCCGAATGTGGGCAAGAGCCGGCTGTTCAATGCCCTCCTGGAACGCGATCAAGCAATCGTCTCGCCCCTGGCCGGCACAACTCGAGACTACTTAACCGGCTTATGTCGTTGCGATGGGCTCACCGTCGAGCTCGTTGATACAGCCGGGATCGAAGCGCCCGGCGATACCATTGCCGACCAGGCGCAGGCCCTCCGTGTCCAGGAGGCCGGCCGCGCCGACCTCCTGCTCGTTTGCCGATCGATCGAGTTGAGCGATGACGGAACGGGCCTCGCAAGCGAGCCCGAACGTCCCAGTTTGACTGTATGGACCCAGTGCGACCGAGGAATGCCCGATCCGTCGATCGCCAATGCGACAGCGATGATCGCGACCAGTGCCGCCACGGGTCTTGGTATCGAGACGCTGCGCTCGGCGATCGCGGCGACCATTCGGGACCAAGACGCCGATGGAAACCTTCCGGCCGGGACCGCCGCGCGATGTCGAGGCAGCCTACTCGGCGCTGAGGCGGCCTTGCGGTCGTCGTCGGAAGCTTTGCTTGGCGGCGGGGGCGATGAGCTCGTCGCCGTCGATTTGCGACTGGCGGTCGACGAGCTAGGCAGGGTCGTCGGTGCCGTCGTCACCGACGACATCCTCGATCGCATCTTCAGCCGCTTCTGCATCGGAAAGTAGGGCCGGCTGTGATGTGCCGGCCGGAAACGTTCCCAATCGCGTGCTCCGAGTGAGTTCTCCGATGCATCCGAGTTGGCAAGTCGATATCCTGAATGTGGCGTTCGGTCGGCGAGACGCGTCCGGGAGCACGAGGCCATTCAGAGCAGAAGAACCATGAAAAGCCAATTCCGCATCGAGACCGACACGATGGGAGAAATGAAAGTTCCGGCCGACCGTCTCTGGGGCGCGCAGACCCAGCGCTCGCTGGAGAACTTCGAGATCGGCGAGGATCGGATGCCGTTGGCATTGATCAAGGCGCTGGCCGCTGGTGAAACGCGCGTCGGCGCAGGTGAACATGGATCTGGGAAAGTTCAAGGATCCCGCGATTGGCCGAGCGATCATCGCGGCTGCCGACGAAGTGATCGCAGGGCAACTTGACGATGAGTTTCCACTGGTCGTCTGGCAGACCGGCAGCGGTACGCAAACCAATATGAACGTGAACGAGGTGATCGCGAACCGCGCCAGCGAATTGTTGGGCGGCGTGCGTGGAATGGAACGGAAGGTCCATCCCAATGATCAGGTCAACATGGGCCAATCGTCGAACGACGTGTTTCCGACCGCCATGCATGTGGCCGCTGTCGAGTCGCTTCGCGGCCGGTTGATCCCGTCTGTCCGATTGCTTCGCGACACGCTGGCTAAGAAGGCCGAGGCGTTTCGCGGAGCTGGTGAAAATCGGGCGAACTCATTTGATGGACGCGACGCCCCTCACGCTGGGCCAGGAGATCTCCGGCTGGGTCCAGCTCCTGGACAACGGGCTCAAGCACGTCGAGGAATCGATCCCGCACCTTTGTGAGCTGGCCTTGGGAGGAACGGCGGTCGGCACCGGCTTGAACGCACACCCCGAGTACGCCGTTCGCGTGGCCGGTGAGCTCGCGAAACTGACGAAGTATCCTTTCGTCACGGCGCCGAACAAGTTCGAGTGCTCTCGGGACACGACGCTCTGCTTTTTGCACACGGAGCAATCAAGACGCTCGCGGCCTCGCTAATGAAGATCGCCAACGACGTGCGCTGGCTGGCCTCCGGTCCGCGCAGCGGCCTGGGTGAGATCTCGATTCCGGAAAACGAGCCGGGCAGCTCGATCATGCCAGGAAAAGTGAATCCGACGCAGAGCGAGGCGATCACCATGGTCGCCAGCCAGGTCCTGGGCAACGACGTCGCGATCAACATGGGCGGTGCGCTCGGCAACTTCGAGCTGAATGTCATGAAGCCACTGATCATCGACAATTTCCTCCGGAGCGTCCGCCTGCTGGCCGATGTGTGCGTCAGCTTCAACGACCACTGCGCGACCGGCATCGAGCCTAACCGCGAGCGGATCGACGACCTCTTGAAGCGATCATTGATGTTGGTGACCGCCCTCAATCCCCACATCGGATATGACAAAGCCGCCAAGATCGCCAAACACGCTCATGAGAAAGGCATCACGCTACGCGAGTCGGCCCTGGAACTCGGGCTAGTCAAGGCGGAAGATTTCGATGCATGGGTTCGTCCCGAGGATATGGTGGGTAAAACGAATTGAGCGCCACGACGATTAGCAGTCCAGATGTTCTTCTGAACGATCGTCCCGATCCCCAGCCGCACCCGCCTGGTGTGGATGCACGCGTTGCGTCGGTGGACGCGTTGCGGGGATTGACCATCTTCTTGATGATCTTCGTCAACGACCTCGGTCCAGGCGCACCTTCGTGGATGCACCATATTCAGCCTTCGAATGCCGATGGAATGACACTCGCCGACGTGGTGTTTCCCGCATTCTTGTTCATCGTTGGAGTTTCGATCCCGCTCGCTTTCGAGCGAGGTCGAAACTCGAGGAGCACCTGGGCTCAGCTCGGGCATATCCTGACCCGCACCCTGGCATTGCTGTTCATGGGCCTCGTTCAACTCAACGGTGAGCGAGATCAAAGACTCGGCGGCCCGATCTGGGAGACGCTCGCGTTTATCGGATTGATCTGTGCGTGGATCGCCGTCCCGCAAGAGAGCGGAAGGTGGCGGAGTTTTCTTTTGGGCCTAAAGTGGCCTCGGAGTCGTCGGGCTGCTCGCGCTACTGGCGATCTTCCGCGGCGAGCCGCACGCGACCGAGATCCCGTTCCTGGGCTTGTTCGAGGGGTGGACCTGGTTCCGGACCGAGTGGTGGGGAATCCTTGGCTTGATCGGCTGGGCGTATCTTACCGTATCGGTCCTCTGGCTCATCTTGGGTCATCGTCGCGAGTGGTTGACGGGTGCTCTGGCAAGCTTGATCATCCTCCACCTCGCCATGCATCGGCGGGGTCTATTCGCGCGGCTGGACGACAAACCCTGGCTCGGTTGGTCGAAGCCCGTATTCCAGATGCTGGCCGGTGCGATCGATTACGTCAATCAGTTTGTCGGCCTGGGTGAAGCAACGGGCTCGCTCGCCGCGATCACGATGGCCGGCTGCCTGCTGGGAAGCATCCTCCGGCGCGACAGCGACGTCAACACGCATCGCGACCGGCTGCGCTGGGCGTTGACTTTTGTGATTGGCCTGCTGGTGGCCGGCTTTCTGACCGACACCTTCGAGGGGATCAACAAGAATGCCGCCACGCCCACCTGGTGTCTGTGGTGCGCCGCGTTGACGTGCTTGGTCTGGATGATTCTCTATCTGATCATGGACGTGGCCGGGATCCACGGATGGGATATTTTCATTCGCCCGGCCGGTGCCAATCCGCTGGTCGCCTATTTTCTGCACCCCATCACCGTCGGCCTGATTTCCTTGGCCGGACTGGCTAGCCCGTTGCTCGCCTATAAACAGGCGGAGAATCCCTACGTTGTCATAGGCGGCTCGCTGGGGATGGCGTTGTTCATCTGCGTCTTGACGGGTCTGTTGGCTCGCCTTGGGCTGCGGATGCGGATCTACTTCTGTTCCATACCCCGCCGCGGCCGACGACGGAACCGCAGCCCCTGAAGTGCTCAAGAAGTTGACCAAAGAGGAGTTCCCTCGCCTGAAGAAACTCTGGGCGGACAACAAGTATCACAATCACGGGTTGAACCGTTGGGTGTCCGAGCACGGCTGGTACGTAATCGAAGTGGTCAGCCGCCCGGCGGAGAGCAAAGGCTTCAAGGTGATCCCGTGGCGTTGGGTGGTGGAACGGACGTTCGCCTGGCTGGGGCGTTGCCGAATCCACAGCCGGGAATATGAGCGGGAGCCGAGTTCGAGCGAAGCTCAGATTCAGATCAGCATGATCGGTCTGATGCTCCGGCGTCTCTCCGAGGAGAAGCATAAGGCTCCCTTCCGCTATCCTCGTCCACAGGCAAAAGTGGCTGCATAAGAATTATGGAACAGACAGTGAGAGGACTGGAAGCTCTTAGAAGCTCTCCCGGAACGTCTTTGTAGGGTGCTCTGTGAGCACCGATCAGGGGTGTTTTGCCGAACTCGGTGCTCGCAGAGCACCCTACGATAAGGCCACCGCCGCTTTCGGGACAGACTCTTACTGCCTCTCAACGTCGCTCGATCTTCAACATTGGCTTGCTCTTGGAAAGGTCCAGCACCTCTTCGTCGAAAAGCCCACAGCCGTGGATCTCCAGTTGCATGAGTCGAGGCAGGGCGTTGAGGGTATTCAAACCTTTGCCTGTGAGGCGGCACTCCATTGAGCGAAAGGACTTGGAGGTTCGACGCGCCGGTCAGGAAGCGGAGGCCGTCGTCGTTGATCTCACTTTCGTCGAGGTTGAGACCGCCCAGCATGGGCAGCGACTTCAACCGGCCAAGGCCAGGGCCGTTGACCTTGGTTCGATTTGAGGGACAGCCCACCCAGGGCCGGCAATTCCTTCAGCGCGTCGAGCCCGCCATCGGTGATGGGCAGGCCGTCGAGGTGGAGGTTCATCAGCCGGTTGAGTCCCTTCAGGTGAATCAGGCCCGCGTCGGTAATGGGGCTGATCGGTCTATTGAGGTTGGGAAAATGCTTCAAGTCGTCGTTGCCAAGAGTGAGCTGTTGGATTTGAGACAGCCCTTCCAAGTGTCGAAGCCCGTCGTCGGTAACGTTCGTGTTCCGAAGGTCGAGCCCCCAGACGTGGTCGCCGTATTGTTTCACGAATCGTTCGAGCGCCTTGTCGTCGATCTCTGTCCCGGTAAATCCGATGAAAAACTCTTCGGTTGTACCGAGTAAGCCGAGGAATCGTTGGGACCGTTGCATCACATGGGCCTCACCTCCGAGCGCCTTCACATCGGCCATGAGACGCTTACCCAAGGTACTGATCTCCGCCACAGCGGGCGGATTGATCAGGTCGTAGACGTACTGACCTGTAGGGCCAAGCGACTTGACCTGGGTCGGCTCGAGCCGGGAGATCACAAAAAGGACGGCGACCAACGTGTTCATGGCGAGCAAAATCCTCAATCGCCAGCGATTTCGCCTTGGAGCTTTCGTCGTCTGGGTGGGTGGTTCGGTTCGCATGGGAGAACTCCCGTGGTCTGATCTGGCCGCTTCGGCTAGTTTTACAGTAACGACTCGAACCTCGTCTCTCAAAAGGTGGCCGGCGACACTCTACCCCAAATCGACCCCCAGATGTCGAAGCAGTCCGTCGAACGACCGAAGGCTGTCGATCTGAAAGGGTCCGTGATCCGCTCGGGGTCATGGTTGAGCCGGCACGTTCGACTTCACGACCACCAAGATGCCCAGCTCATAGAGGACGACCATGGGAATGCTGAGGAGTAGCATGCTCGATGCGTCAGGCCCCGGTGTCAGGATCATGGCCACAATGGCGATAATCAAGAAAGCAATCCGGCGCTTCGAGCGATAGTCCGCGGCCGTGAAGATCCCAAGTGTTGAGAGGAAGAGCATCACAAGAGGCGTCTGGAAGCAGAGCCCGAAAACCAACGTGAGTATCGTCGCGAAGCCCATCCACTCGCTGAGCCGCAGCATGGGCGTGACCCCGAGCCAGACGTTGAATTCGAGCAGAAACCGGAGCGTCACCGGCAGAACCGCGAAGAAGCAAAGAAAGACGCCCGCGAGGAATAAGCCGAGCGCGTATGGCAGCAACTTATACAAATAGGCCCGCTCGTGCCGGTAAAGCCCCGCGGCAATGAAGGCCCAGACCTGATAGAAAACCCAGGGACTGGCCAAAACCAACCCTGTAACCGTGCAGACCTTGAAAAAGATCATGGCCGGTTCCATCGGACCAAGAGCGATCAAGTTGTCGCCTCGCTTGACGTTGTCATTGAGCGCGGTCATGAGATGGGAATCCTTCAGCTCCACCGGCACATCGACGTAACGGCCCTCCAAGGCGTCGACGGAGGGGGTGGGTAAGTCAGGAAAAACCTCGCGGGCGGCTCGAGCGACCGCATCGGCCGATATCCGTGCGGAGATCGCCGTATAGGTGCCGGCCTCATCGGCAGCCGTCGCTCTCACCGCAGTCTGCTTGGCGTAGAAAGCGCTCAGAGTCCGCTGCGCGGCGCTTGTATTTGCTGAACGACCTGGCGTCCCAGGTTGACCGGTGGGATCAGCGTGACGACGACCCCGACGACCAGCCCCAACAATGCCAGGGCCAGGCGACGACGTAACTCCTCGATGTGATCACCGAGACTCATGGTGACCATCGACCGCTCTTCGGTGAACAGATCTTGTATGGTGCGCATGGTGAACGCGCCAGCCTTTCCGCGACGGAATCCGATTGATCGTGAAGCGGATTGGATCGCGGGTCGCAACAACCAGTCCCAAGGCCGCGGACCCTTCAGACATGCCGCCGTGAGCCTCTCGGGGACGGCCCCTCGGCGGTGGCGTTCCAGGAACCTCATCCTATCAAACGGTACTCGAGGTTGTAAGAGGAGCGTCTTTCCTTGAGAAAATCCCTGGCCTACGGTGTCGCCTTGGTCCGCGACTCGAGCTGACCCACGAGTGGGTCAACCGCCGCGTCCATCGCCTTGCCTCTGACGTCCTTCGCACGGATGACGCCTTCGGAGTCAATGACATAGACCATCGGGAAAGAGTCCTGTTGCCATCGGACGCAGTTCGGCCGCTCCTGGCCCCCCTCCCACCAGCAGCGCCAGGTGATCTCGCCAGAGGCGAGTGAACTTCCGGAGCGTTGCCTTGTCTTCGTCGGTGTTGACGCTCAGGAGTTCAAAGGGCCGGCCTTTCATGCGCTCGACGAGGTTCCGTTCATGGGGGTACATCGCCCGGCAGGGGCCGCACCAGTTGCCGGAAAACGTCAAGACCACGACCTTCCCGCGATAATCGCTCAGGCGAAAGCGCTTGCCGTCGACGTCTTCGCCCTCGACGTCCGGAGCGGGCCTTCCCACGGCGAGCTGACGCAGCCGGAAAAGCTCTTTTTCGGCCGCCTCGCCGAGCTTGCCGCTCTTGCCCGCGATGCCCGCATACTGCTCGACCACGCGGTCGAAAAACCGCTCCGCCTCCTTGCTCAAGGCATCGGGGTCTTCGTCGGACCGTATGACCGACTCTCGACCGCCGGACCTCGCAAGCTCCTCAACCTTCATGAGCGGGTCGGGATCCGGCCCTCGCAGCTTGCGGAGATCGCCGGCTCGATTGACAAGGAGATATCCCAGGCTCAGGCATGCCTGGCCGCGTGCGTCGGGCGTCGGGCCGTTTTCGCGCCGGCGCGGAGGAGCCGCTCGGCCGCCGTGGACCAGGGCTGAAGATGACGTCCCAGTTGGCGGTAGAGCGGGATCAGCTTGTCGTTCTTGATGTGGTCGCGGATCAGGATCTCGGCGGCTTGCTCTGCCTCCGGTGGAGTGAACCGGCTAGCCACCAGCCCGCCCAGGGCATCGATCGCGACGGGATCTTGCGGATACTTGCGGGCGAGTGCCAGGAACCGGCTCGGCATAGGTCCATTCCAGCCGGCCAAAGGCCAGGAACGCCGCACGCTGGCCTTGCTCGGTCTTCGCCTCAAGGAATGCCTTTTCGGCCTCCCGGCACGCCGATTCGTACTCGTCAAGCAAGGAGAGATATTCATGTTTGGGAACGAGAGACTCGGCTGCGTCTGGCGGATCCGGGGGCCGCGCTTCAGCGCCGCGGCAGTCGCCTCGCCCACGGGGACTGTCTCCTCAGTCCTTCTGTCGTTCGATCTTCTCTCCTCGACGTTCCTGGGTGCCGGCCCCTCGCCGGGCCGCGGCTGCCGCACGACGCCGCCGGCGCGGATCAAGCCACCGGGACGGATCATAGCGCCGTGTCGAGCCCTTTAGTGCCGTCGGGAATGTGCATGCCGCTCAAGCTGAAGACGGACTCCGGCACATTGGCGGCGCCGTTGGCCCGCAGGTTGCGGACGGTCAGATCGAACTCCTTGACGGGTCTGAGGTCGCTCCCGTAATAAGCCGTCTTGACGTGGTGGCTCGGGTACCAGACGCCTGAGAATCTTCTCCCATTCGGTGCTCTGATCGACGAAGACGATCCAGTTGCCGTCCCGCACGTCGCCGGCGCGGATCCGCACTGGCAACCATTCCGCGCTCTGGTCGCAGGTGACTTCCGCTCGCCCGTTGTTAATGTTGTTGAGGATGAAGCGGAGGACCACCTTCCCTCCTTTCTCCTCGGACTCGATCGCGCGGCAGTTCTCCCAGATCTCTCGCATCTTTTTCCTGTCGGAGCAGAACGGCTGCGCGTAGTGCAACCAGGGATCGAGATGCCGCGAGCGGGGCGTGGCTCTGGTGTTTCCCAGTCCTCGACCGACTTGGGCGGCTTAACGACGGTGAGGAAGAGTCCCATAGACGCCGGTTTCGGCTCGGTATAGGCGAGCATCTCGCGCGACCGGACGACGCTATAACACCTTCGGTTTCTTCAACATGAACACTGACCGTTCTTGCCGAGCTTACCGTCGGGAAGAGACCATCGAAGTCGTACTGCACCGATCCGTCTCTCCAGTAGACCGTTCCGTGAGAGAACCCGCGATCCACGCCCTTCGTCTTGCTGGTCTCGTCGAGTGGAAGTGCGAATTCTCGGTCCCAAGGTCGTAGTCGAAGATCATGCGCCGGATCGCCGCGAAATTCTCCGTTGCGGAGCGGGCGCAGCGCTTGAGCCGCTCCTTGGTCGCTTCGTCGGCGTTCTTGAGCTGATCGATCCACGACCAGTCGTCGGCCGCGCGGCCAGATCCAAATTGTTCGGGGCCGATCGTTGGCTCCGCCCTGCGCTGAGCAGAAGCGACGACCCCCACCGTGGCCGCTCCAATCGAGAGGAACAGGATTGCCGAAACGACGAGCGTGTTCGAGGTCAACTTGGCGATTAGCATGGCTTTGAGCACTCCTTCGGTGATGGTGGCGAGATGGGCCGCGACGGTCCCGGCCAGGGTCCCTTGGATTGCGAATTGGGCCGCGGCCCGTGAGGTGCAGGCGACGAGAGCGGGCGGGACCACCGTTGGGGTCTCATCGCGGAACGGCTCGGTGGCCAGTTGCGTACCCGGGGGTGCCAGGCCGCGCCGCGTCAGCCGCTGGCGCAACAGGTTGCGGCCTCTGGACAGCCGGCTCGATACCGTGCCGACGGGTACACCCAGGAGCTGGGCCGCCTCCTTCTGGGTTTTTCCCTCCAGATCGCAGAGCACGACTCGGTGCGCGAAACGACTCAGGAAGCCGGCTCAGCTCATCGTCGATCACGAGCCGCAGTTCGTCGACGTCTTCCTCACGCGGCGACGCGGTGCGTACCATCTCGTCCATCCTTCCCTCCCGAGCCCGCCGGCGGGCGGAGCTCTTCCGAACCTCCTTCGCCGTGCGGACGGCGACACCATAGAGCCAGTTGGTAAGCTGCTCGCGACGGGCGATCATACGAGCCTTCCGCGCAAGCACGAGGAACGTCACCTGGAACGCGTCCTCGGCGTCATGGGGCTCCGTGAGGATCCGGCGGCAGACCCGAAGCACCATCGGCCCGTGGCGCTCGACCACGGCCGCGAAAGCGTCCTCAGCCGCGTCACCACTCCGCGCCAGGAACTCTTCCAGGAGCTGTGCATCGCTGAGCGATCCGACCACGCCCAGATGGAACAGTGTTTTTAACTCCCGGCATACACCTTTCGGCCCGGTCGCCATTGAATCGGTTCCTCCCGCTCGCCGAAGTCCAAGCTGAATTCTTGTCCTTCGTTCGAGTTCTGGCTTTCTCCGTGATGTACTGGGTTGATCGGGGCGAATCCATCCCGATTTTTCTCGATGACTCGACACGCGGCGAGCGTGGTCGCCGCACAGAGCCGGGCCCGACAGGATTTGTAGGAGGGAGCTCCGTCTCCCGATCCCGGTTCTGACTGGCCTTGAGACATAGCCGCTTGCGACGGAAAGGTCTGCGAGTTAGCATGAGCCCGATTGACGCTCGGCCCATGGCACAAGTGCTTGGCGAACACCCTGGCCACGATCGAGGAGAACCGATCATGAAGTGTTACCGCGTATCGTCGCTGTTGATCCTCGCTGCAATGATGGTCGCGCCGGCACTCGCGCAGACACCCTACAAGCTGCCGCCCAAGGACGTGGTTGCGATCCTGGATGCGCCTCCTCCTCCCTTTGCGATCGAGAGCCCGACACGCGACGCCTTGCTGCTGGTCGAGATCCGCCCGTATCCTTCGATCGCGACGCTGTCCGAGCCTCTGCTGCGGCTGGCTGGCCTACGGATCAACCCACGCGCTGGCTGTTCGCAACGGACCATCCAATACACGGGTCTGTCGGTCCAACCTCTGGACGGCGGTGCTGCCCGTCGGGTTGCTCTACCCGAAGGAACTCGATCGACGCGGACCGAACCCGAGCTGGTCCCACGACGGCAAGAAGATCGCGTTCTCGGCGCGACATGATCAAGCCGAAGCCGACCGAGACTGACGACGGCAAAAAGCGTTCCATAGGTGGCTAGCCAGGCCACGACAAGAATGCACGCGAACGCTTCCCGCCCGAGCAAGTCACTGCTTTTGTCACTCAGAACTCGATGCCTGTCTTTGCTGCGGCGGTATGTTGCGGCTCAACCAAACGTATCCTCGCGTCGCCCAACAGGTCGATATCGAAGGGACGCCATTGACCATCGAACAGCACACGTGCCCCGAGTACTGGTGCGATCGCTGTCGAAAGCCGTGCTGGCACAGATGCCCCTGAGAATCGAACGCGGCGGCTTGGTTGGCCCGCACCTCACGGTGCTCATCGCGTTCATGAAGGGTGGTTGTCACGCATCGTATTCGACGATCCGGACGTTTATCCGCGATTGTGTTGGCATACGCTGGCGCGAAGCACGTTGGCCAACACGATCAACAAAGTCAGCGCGGCGCTGGATGGCCCCTATGACGAATTGCTCCGCATGCTGCCGGCCGAGATGGTGTTGAACATTGATGAAACGGGCCACAAGTGCAACAAGGAGTTATGGTGGATGTGGTGTTTGCGGGCGGACTTATACACGATTTTCAAGATCGACAAGCATCGCAGCGCCGACGTATTAATGGATTTGTTGGGTCGAGATTTCGAGGGCAAGATCGGTTGCGATTATTTCTCGGCGTACCGGAGATATATGCGTGAGTGCGACATTCGTATTCAGTTTTGTTTGACGCACTTGATCCGCGACGTGAAATTCTTGACAACGCTGCAGGACGCGGCGACGAAGGCCTACGGCGAGCGATTGCGGTGTGCGTTGAAGGAGTTGTTCGAGGTGATCCATCGGCGTGACGAACGTGTCGGCAGTTGACATTTGAGCGGCAATTGAAAGCAGCCCGTGATGTGGTACTGGACGCAGGCATGAGGGACGTGCCGACGACACGGCATGCGGAAAACATGGCCAAGCGATTTCGCAAGCACGGCATGGCGTTCTTCACGTTTGTGACGACGCCGGAAGTGGATCCGACAAACAATAGTGCGGAGCAAGCGATTCGATTCGTCGTGATTGATCGGCACATCACGCAGGGTACACGGAGCGAAACGGGCCGGCATTGGAGCGAACGCATTTGGACGACGATAGCCACGTGTGCTAAACAGGGCCGGTCGGTGTATGGTATTCCTGAAGGAATGCGTTGAGAACTGGTTCAAGACACATAAAGTCGCCTTCACTGTTGCTGTCGGAAACGCCGGCATGAGAGAAGCGATGCGACGAGTGTAAGTGATTTGGAATAGTGCGACACACGTGAGGGTTGACGTTGCAAACGCTGGTGTGATGCGCGCAACCTGGATAACAAGGTCGAGCTCTGGACGGCCGACGCCGCCACTGGACAGGCAAAGCCGATCCCCGGCGCCCGGCTCAACGACGTTCTGTCCAACGACATCATCTGGCTGAACGATAACCGTTACATTCTCGCCTTGCTGGTACCTGAGGGTCGTGGTCCCGCGCCGGCATTGCCCCGGGCTCCCATCGGCCCGAACGTGCAGGAAAGCTCGGGACGCTTGAGCCAGATGGCCACGTTTCAGGACTTGCTCACCAGCCCGCACGACGAGGACCTGTTCCAGCACTTCGCAACCAGCCAGCTTGCCCGGATCGACACCCAGACCGGCCAAATCGAGCGGATCGGGCCGGCCGGATTGATCACCGGAGTGGAACCCTCGCCCGACGAAAAGTACCTCCTGGTCAGCACCGTCCGCCGGCCGTTCTCGTATCGCGTCCCATACGTCTACTTCACGCGTAAGACTGAGGTGTGGGACGCCGACGGCCGGACGGTCGCCACACCCGCCGACCTGGCGGTCTCCGACGATATCCCCCGCCAGGGGGTTCCAACCGGCCCACGCGGCGTGCAGTGGCAGCCTCTCCACGACGCCCGGCTGCTCTGGGCGGAGGCGCTCGACGGCGGTGACCCGCGGGCGAAGGTTCCGCATCGCGACAAGATCATGGCGCTCAATGCTCCGTTCACCGGCAAACCCGCCGAGGTGATGAAGGTCCAGCACCGCTTTTCCGGCTTCGCCTGGTTCCCTGAAAAGGATCGAGCACTTGTCAGCGAGTTCGACCGCGACCGTCGCTGGCGGACAACGTCCCTGGTCGATCTGATCAGGCCCGAGCAATCGCGCAAAGTCCTCTTCGACCTGAGCATCAATGACGCCTACAACGATCCCGGAACGCCCTTGACGGTCGCGCGGCTGGACGGGACCCGGACGATCCTCCAGGACGGCGATTCCATTTATCTCAGCGGCCAGGGTGCTTCGCCGGAGGGCTCGCGGCCGTTTCTCGACAAAATGGATCTCAAGACGGGAAACAAGAGCCGCCTGTTCCATTGCGGCGAGCAGATGTTCGAGCGCGTGCTCGGCTTCATTGGCGATTCGCGCTCAACGATCCTGATCAGCCATGAGACCAAGATCGACCCGTCCAATTATTTCACGGTCGATCTCCAGTCGGGCAAGCGGACCAAGCTCACCAATTTCCAAGACCCCGCTCCGCAGCTCACTGGCCTGAAGAAAGAATTGATCAAGTATCAGCGCAACGATGGCGTTCCGCTGTCGGGAACCCTCTACCTGCCACCGGACTACAAGGAAGGGACCCGCCTTCCCCTCATCGTCTGGGCGTACCCCCTGGAGTACAGCGATCCCGCCACGGCCGGTCAGGTTCGCTCGTCACCCTATACGTTCACGCGGTTGTTCGGGCCATCCGAGTTATTCTTTGTCACTCAGGGCTACGCCGTCTTCGATAATGCGACGATGCCCGTCGTGGGCGACCCCGAAACCATGAACGACACGTATGTCGAGCAGATTTCGGCCGCGGCGCGAGCGGCGATCGACGTCCTGGACAAGAAGGGGGTCATCGACCCTAAGCGCGTCGGCGTGGGGGGGCATAGCTATGGTGCTTTCATGACAGCCAACCTGCTGGCCCATACCGACCTCTTTGCCGCGGGTATCGCCCGGAGCGGGGCCTACAACCGCTCGCTCACTCCGTTCGGATTCCAGACGGAACGGCGGAGCTATTGGGAAGCGACCGATCTTTACACCAAGATGTCCCCGTTCACGTATGCGAACAAGATCAACGAACCGATCCTCTTGATCCACGGCGAGGCCGACAACAATTCCGGTACGTTCCCGATCCAGTCGGAGCGATTATTCCAGGCGATCAAAGGGAACGGCGGGACGGCCCGGCTCGTCATGCTGCCGCACGAGAGCCACGGTTATCGCGCCCGCGAATCCGTCCTGCACGTTCTGGCCGAGATGTTCGACTGGGCCGACCGCTACGTCAAGAACCGAGCCGATTCCAATGGCTCGGCGGCCGCGACGTCGACGTCGCACAGTCGTTGAACGGGGCAGGGGCTTCTCGACTATCGTTGGTAGGGTGCTCTGTGAGCGCCGAGGGAAGCGTTTCGTCGTGGGACGGTGCTCACTACGAACGGCTCAGTGGGACGACGAACGGCTACGGAGAGCTCAGTGGGACGGTGATACCGATCGGGAAATCAGTTCCAGTTTCAATCGTCACGGGAGAGCCACCGGACGTGTCGTCCATCCTCTTGTCTCCTTCCGACGTGCTTTTCTGAAGGCGGTTCGTCCTTTGTCTCGTCCCACAGGAGATCCAAGCAGGCATGGATCTGGTTCCCCCGTTTCGATCGAGTGGCGAAGCTTCCCTGCCAGACTGATCACATCCATCATTGTTGGCCGACGTGAGCTAGCCTGGCGAGCTCCCTGGCGGTCGCTTGCTCGCCTTGGCTGCGGCGCGCTTCGGTGTCGTCGGACCGAAGCGAGCGAGATTCTGCTGAACGCTCGGAGAGGTTGAAAGTCCATAGCCAAGGGGCTTCAGCCGCTGGAAAATGAGGACAAACAAATGGAGGGCCCCGCCCCGACGGGGCGGAGGTTGATCACACGGGCGATCATTCCAGGGGCGGCAAGCGCCCCTGGCTATGGACGTCCACCCCTCCGGGGTGAAGAGTTCGAAGTCGCGTTTCCCACGTGTTTTACAGCTAATTCAACGGTATTGGGGCTAGGGTAGGAGGTCCCGATCCCCTCTTACACGCATGGAGGCGACGTTGCCTTATCGGGGTTTCACTCGGTTTTGGCCGGGTAGTTTTCGAGGTACACGATCGCTGCCGACCTTACAATCGCGCGATCGGGCTCGAGCCAGAGATGGGCGATAGATTCGACGTAAGCTCGATCACCGCCATTGTCGATCGAGAGGAGGGTTTCTCCGGCGTGTTTGCCCCAGGGGACGATGATAGCCGCGGAGTGATGGGAGGTCGATGGCTTGGGATACATGGTGTGGTTTCCACCTCGCCGAAATATCGTAAGCGGCAGCGGTTATTCTCGCTCATCGAAGCGACGCCCGATGAGGCCGGTCAAGGCATCCAGGGCCGCCTCGGCGTCTGGTCCGTCGGTCTCCAGTTCGAGCAGGGAGCCGCATGCGGCGGCGAGCGTCGCCAGCTCGAGGATGCTCCGGCCGCTGGCGGTGCGGCCATCGCAGGCGACGCGGATTTCGGCCTGGAACTGCCGGGCCAGCCGCACGAATTTGTCGGCGGGCCGCAGATGTAGACCGAGGGCGTTGATGATCTCGACCTGTCGGTTGAGCCCAGGGCGTCGCTCGCCGTTTGCCACCTCGGTTTGCGGCCCGTCGTGACCGCGGGAATCCGGCCTGGTGTTCGATGCGGCCAGCAACGTGCTCAGGATGCCAAGGTCGATGGGCTTGAGGAAATGATAATCGCACCCGGCTTCCCGTGCCCGTCGTCGGTCCTCGTCCTGGCCATAGCCGGTGATGGCGATGATGATGAACGGCTGGTGCAGTTCGCGGCGGAGCGTGGAGGCGACCTGATAGCCGTCGAGGCCGGGCAGGCCGAGATCGAGCAGCACGACGTCGGGTTTCTGGCGTCGAGCGATGTTGATGGCCTGGTGCCCGTCGCGGGCAATCTGGACGTGGTGGCCGAGGCCTTGGAGCCAGAGTGCCGTGGACTCGGCGGTATCGGGGTAGTCGTCGACGACGAGGATGTTGGCCGTATTGACCTGGCGACCGTGAGCGAGCATCGATGGCCTCGGGAGAGCTGCGGCGGTGGGTGACGTAGCTCCGTGCGACCGACCGCCTTGGATGGTCCGCCCGGCCCACCGCCGCCCAGCCTCTCTGTCCCGGGCGATGCTGCTGCGACGGCCGCGTGGCCGGATCGGGGCTTCTTGCATCTTGCGGGAAGGAACCACAGCCTCGCCATCTTCCCGCGATTCGGTATCCTGTTCCGCTAGCGACCGTACCGACGCCGCGAATTTTTTCCGCTATAATTCGAATTTATACCGACCGCCGGTCTCTTCGTCTGAAAGGACCGGAAGGCCGCCGCGTGGCGGGCATGGTCGCTGGCCCTTAGACAAACTCCCTCCTGAGAATACATCGCCCTTTCGACATCGGATGCCCTTCCGGGGTCATGCCCTTGCCATCGGTGGTCCTTTCCCGAGGACAGATCGGCAAGGTGATCGATGGCGAAGAGACGACCCAGCCCAGCGGGGTCCCGGAACCGCTTCCTGGCCCGGCTCCCCGAGGCCGACTACCATCGCCTGCTCCCATTGCTGATGCCGGTGACGCTGAAGGTCGGACAAATCCTCTACGAGGCCCGTGGCCCGATCGAGTACGCTTACTTCCCCACGGGAGCGGTCCTGTCGGCCCTGACGGTGATGCTGGACGGCAACGCGATCGAAGTGGCGACGATCGGCAACGAAGGCTTGGTCGGGTATTACGGCCACAGCGGCACGACGTCGCCGCACCGAGTGATTGTACAGGTCGAGGACGGGGGTCTGCGGATTGCGTCCCGCGAGTTGGAGGCGGAGGCCGTGAGGGAGGGCCCGCTGCGGGGGCTGCTGACGGCTTATCACATCGCGTTCATGTCGCACGTGTCGCAGTCGGTGGCGTGCAACGGGCTGCACCGGCTGGTGCAGCGGTGCTGTCGATGGCTGCTGATGACCCACGACCGGGTGGGTTCGGATGAGTTGCGGCTGACGCATGACTATCTGGCTTTCATGCTGGGTGCCCGGCGGGCGAGTGTGACGGAGGCGTTGCGTCCGTTGCAGGAGGCGGGCGTAGTCCGCTCGCATCAGGCCGGATCGCGATCCTGGACCGGGCGGCGTTACAGGCCCGGTCGTGCGAGTGCTACTTCATCGTGCGGGACGAATACGACCGGTTGCTGGGTCGGGCGACATGATATTGTCACATCATAATCAATTCGTTAAATAATTATTATCTATAAAGAATCGAGCGTGCTCTCGTCGTCGGAGCGATCATGGACGGCATATAATTAGTATTTCAACACGTAGGCCGGGCTTTTGCTTAAGCGGTCGCGGCTGCGGATGTAGGACAGCGTGGTCCTGGGATCGGCATGGCCTGCGAAATCCTGCAAGTCGATGATGTCGCTGCCGCGTTCACGGGCGGTGGTCAGGGCGGTGACGCGGAGCGAATGCACGGTGATGTTGGGATCGAGGCCTAGGGCTTTGACGTAACGGTCGATCAGCTTTTCGACCGCCCTGGTGGTCATCGGCCCGACGCCAGACTTCGCGGATAAGGGCTGCATCCATGCCAGTTCAGGAACTCAGGAGGTCGTGCGTTTCTTGAGTTTGACGCCAACCGTGCGGCGGGCTTTCGATTTCAGAATGGCCAGGACGTCACCGGCCTTGCCGAAGTCGTGCATCTCTTTCTTCTCAGTCGGCGTAAGTGTGTCGCGCTGGTTCCGCACGACGAGGTCGTGCTTTCGGGTCTTGTCCCGCTCACCAATCGTTAGGCCAAGAATGTAGCGGGCGAGGTTTTTGGGAAGCGGACGGTCGCCGTCGGTCAGGAAACGGGCGAGGATCGTCACCTAATTATCGCCGGAGCGTGTGGTCGCGGTGGCCATGCAAAATTCCTCTGACACAGTGGCTAATTCAGACTATCACATCCATACCTGTGTTGCCAAGCCGTATCATCGAACACATGTTAAGGATGCTGGCTGTTTCTCCCTGGGGCGTGAGTCGCGTTGGAACAGGAAACTGGAATAAGGGCCGCTTCGCCCCGAAGGCGGGGAATCTCATATCCCCAAACGCGGAATGGCCTTTATACTAGTTTCTCCTTGTCTGCCGGGGAATCCGCCCGGGTCATCGAGGGAATCGCGGGATCAGTATCTGGAGAACCATCATGGCGAGGCTCTATGAGGTCGCGGCGTACATCGGCTCCGAGTGCATCGACGGCCGGAGCAATCACGGCGCCTGGGGCCACGAGAAGCAGTTCCACGCGACACGCGAGTCGGCCGAGGAGGCGGTCGCGCGGTTGCGTAACGGCGGCCACTGGGGTTGCTCCGTGGCGCCGACCTACTCCATCGTCGAGCGGACGCGTGCCGATTACTCGAACGACGCCATCGGCGAGCAGGAGTGGCGAAGGGCCTGCCGGCAGGCCGGTATCTCGCCGGCCGAAGTCGGGGCCTGACCCTCCAGCCGGAGCCGCCGGAGGGGGTGGCGCGAGGTCGTGACGGCGTGGAATGTCAGGGCGGTGGCGGGGGAGGGTAGCCCGGCAGATCGCCCGTAAGCGTAACCAACGGGTCGCAGAAGTCTGCTTATACGGCGAGTTCGGGCGGAAATCAGGGCGAATCAGCCTGATTTCGGCCACGTAGCCCGGGAAAAACTCGTCGCATAACGATCTTATTCCAGCTTCCTGTTCCAATGGTACTCACGGGCCTCCCTATAGACTAAGGGACGGAAGGACATCGGCCTTAGCGTACAATAATATGCAACTTCTGAAGTGACCCCAACTAGACACTGATTCGTCGGGGTGGGATGATCAGTAGCAGGACGCATTGATTACGGTTGCCTGATTCCGACGGGATGCTCTCCGGGTCGATGATAAGGGCGAGCCCGGTCGAAAGGTCTTCCGATGCCAACGCACAAGCCGGTCGCAAGAATCGAAGCTGAACAGGTTGTCAAAGGCGTAGATCAAGCCATGTGGGCGTGGTTGCAGGATAACTCGCCGATCACGGTTCCCGGCCTCATCGAGGAAGCGGCAAGCAAGGCTTTCACTTCCTGGCTCAACGCTAACAAGGAAATGCTTTTGGAAGCGATGGCAGCAGAGGTTGGGAAAGCGGTTTCCGGCGACGATGGTCGTGCACAGCCTGTTCTGATGACGAGGCTTCAGAAACGCCGGCTCGTCCGTGCCTTCGCGTCTGCCTACGAGCTGGCCTACCGCCGTGGGTTTCATCAAGGATTCGTCGTTCGTGAGGAAAACCCGAAGCTCACCGCCTCAGAAGTCGCAAAATGGCGATCGTCGGAGGTGGAAGAACGTTGTTCCTCGCCACCCGGATCTGGCGGCCACCAGCCGACGCCGCTCTCCCGGATGCTGTCCGAGTCTCGGGAGCACGGCCAGGTGATCCGAGATTTCATCAACGCCGAACCCTCCCTCGATACCGGGGATTGAGGATGTTTTACTCACACCCCGGTTAGAGGACGTGCATTACTGCGCTGGTCAAAAGCGATGTTAGGCAGGCGGAAACTCGGCTTGCTCGATCAGGATTTCGCGGAGTTCGACGCGGTACTCGTCGTTGATATGGAGCAGGGAGATGGTGACGCGGCCGATGGCGGTGCGGCCGACCAGGTAGGGGCCGTCCCATCGGAAATGCGTCGCCCACTTATGGCGGCGGGGGTTGAACAGCGGCGTGAGCGTGCAGGTACTTTTGTCTATGCCGCTAATATCTGAACCTTTGAATGAATTACAGAAGAAACAAACGGACTGCACCTGAAGTTCAGCCTTGTCGATCCTCGACGTCGATTCCCATAATCGGGGTTCCGGCGACTTTTGAAGCTGGCGGATTGGAGCCAGCTTCGCCGGGAACAGCCCAACCAGGGAGGATCATCATGCGACACCGCTATATCCGCTCAGTCCCCCCCGCGCCGCCGGAGCCGAGCCCGCGCGTCCCACTGACTCGGCTCTGGCAAGCATTCCCCAAGCGGACCGCCAGCGAACGCTCCTGACGCTCAGCCGCATCGTCGCCCAACAACTGCCAAGGCCTCCCGCCGACAAGGAGGCCGACCATGAGCAGTCGTGAAACGACCAAACAAGCCGACCGGGCCACACCCGCGACGCGGCTTTCCACGAGCCTATCAGCCTGGCCCGCGTCCTGCGATCGCTCAAGATCCTCGATCGTCATCTCGATCTCCTCGCTATCGTTTACGTACGCCAATCCGATCCCCAGCAGGTCCTCAACCATCGGGAATCGCGGGAACGGCAATATGCCCTCGCCGACCATGCGGCCGCCTGGGGATGGCCCAGGGATCGCATCATGATCATTGATGACGATCAGGGACTGAGCGGTCGGACGGCCGACCAGCGAAGCGGATTTCAACGCATCCTGGCCGAAGTTACCATGGAGCATGTCGGCCTGATCCTCGGCATCGAGATGAGCCGCATCGCCCGCAACAACAAGGATTGGCATAATCTTTTGGAGATGTGTGCCATCTTCGGGACGATCTCGCGGACGAGGACGGCGTCTACGACCCAGGATACCAACGACAGGCTCTTCTCGGTTTGAAGGGAACCATCAGCGAATTCGAGCTTGTTACTATGCGAAATCGACTGGAACGAGGCCGATTGCACAAGGCCCAGCGCGGCGAACTCTTTCACCGCGTGCCCACCGGCTACGTCAAGCTCTCCACGGATCGGGTCGAGATGGACCCCGACGAGCAGGTCCGCGAGGTCGTCCGACTGATCTTCGACAAGTACGATGAGCTCGGGACCGCTTGGGGCGTCTTCCACTACCTGATCCGCAACAACATCCGGCTCGGGTTTCGTCCATTCCACGGGCCCAATCGCGGGAACCTGGAGTGGCGGCGTCCGGTCCTACTGACCGTCTTCCAGATCCTGCGACACCCCATCTACGCCGGGGCCTACACCTATGGCCGCCGGCCCCACAAGCGCGTCCGCACGGCCGACGGGAGACGAACCACTGCCGGCAACTGGGTCCCGATGGACCAGTGGAAGGTCCTGAAACTCGATTGCCTGCCGGCCTACATCACGTGGGACCGCTACCTGGCGAATCAGGAATCTTGCATCAACATCGCTCAGGTCCGGGCTCCAAGGGGAGCCCTCGCGACGGTGCGGCGCTGCTGGCCGGCCTCGTCGTCTGCGGCAATTGCGGTCGTTGCCTCCAGACATCATACCGGACTCAAGGCAAGCCCTATTACAGTTGTGTCCGGCACCTCCACGAGGGGACCGAGCAGATGTGCTTCGGCCTCAAGGCGACGGCGGTCGACGACCTGGTAGCGCAACAGGTCCTTCGCGCCCTCGAACCCGCCTCCTTGGAGTTGAGTTGCCGGGCCATGGAAGACATCCAACGGGACCGCGCCCGCCTGGACAAGCACTGGAGACAGCGGCTGGAGCGGCGCGGTATGACGCCGAGGACGCCGAACGGCGCTACCGGGCCGTCGACCCGGAGAACCGCCTCGTGGCCCGATCCCTGGAGCAGCGTGGGAAGAGACGTTCGGGCCGAGCGACAGGTCCGCGACGATTACGACCGTTTCCTCCGCGAACAGCCCCCTCAGCTCTCGCAGGAGGAACGGGCCCGAATCGCGGCACTCTCCTCCGACCTTCCCGCGCTCTGGCACGCCCCGGGGACGACCCACCAGGATCGCAAGGAGATCGTCCGGCACTTGGTGGAGAAGGTCGTGGTCCATGTGAAGAACGACAGCGAATATGTGGACGTCACGATCCATTGGCATGGCGGTTTCACCAGCCAGCACGAGGTCGTCCGGCCGGTCAAGTCCTACGAGCAACTCCGCGATTTCGACAAGCTCATGGACCGGATCGTGGCATTGCGTCACGAGGGCCACACCGCGGCGCAAATCGCCGACTGCCTGAACCGGGAGGGATTCAGCCCGCCGAAGCGGTGCGGCGAGTTCTTCCCCGAACTCGTCCACCAACTGCTGAAACGCCGCGGTCTGGAAAACGAGAAGACGTACATCGATCAGCTCGGGCCGCACGAGTGGTGGTTGCCGAAGCTGGCCGAACAGATCCCGGTGTCCGCCGGCAAGCTCGCTGACTGGGCGCGCCGGGGCTGGCTTCATTCTCGGAAGACGCCTGCCCAACGCCTGTGGGTGCTATGGGCCGACAAGCCGGAGTTGAAACGGCTTCGCAAGCTGGCGGCCTTGTCCCACGTGGGATTGTAGAATACCCAGCAGAGCTCATCACGCCGAAGGAACGTTGTCGACCGTAATGCCGTAGCGTGATCGAAGAGGGGCCTCGCATTGCGAGGGCGATTTCATGACGGCACGCCTGCAACTTTTGATTCGGAGGCCCGAGCTGAAATGGGCAGAGCGAGCGTCCGCTTCGAGGCCGGGAGGTACGAGTTGGAGCTCATAGACGAGCCGCTATACAGTCCCGGCTCAGCCGACAACGTCCGCGCGTACTTGCGCGAATACAACTTCACGGATGTGCCCGACCGGCCCTCCTCGCGGCACGGCCTGGTCCTACGCGAGGGCGGCATCGTCAGACAGTCGTGCATCCTCCTCGCTGGCCGCGGTGCCAGCGGGATTCACGAGCATTCTGCCGTTTTCATAGGTGACGCCTGCTTCGTTGCCGTGGGCGATACGCTTTGCTCGTTGGGACTGCCCTCGCTCGACCTCCTGTGGCATCGGCAGGTCGATGCTGCCACCTGCTTCGGGGTCTACTATTCAACGAAATACCACTGCTTGATTTCACATGGCGAGTTGGAGATTGCCCGGGTCAGCCTCTCTGGCGAAGTCGTATGGAGTTTCGGGGGAGCAGACATCTTCTCTGAAGGTTTCCCAACTGCACGCCGATTCCATTGAGGCGGTCGAATTCAACCGAACGGTCCATCGCATGAATATCGAGACCGGCACTTCGATGAACTAACCACGATCAAGCTTAAGGAGCTCATGCGGCCAGCCCCTCGAGGACCAACCGGACACCACGCCAAGATCCGATCTATTTCTTTAACAATGGAGGCACTATGTGTGCTACTTCCACCGGAAGAAGCAGCTCAGGGCGAGGTTGCTGGCGACGGTCGGCCCGTGATGCTTGCGGGAGCGGCTATGGTCGATCTCAAACGGTCGGTCGTCGGCCTCCTGGGGTAGCTGGCAATATTCGCAGCGACGTTTCGCCCGCTGCCAGACCAGCCGCATGAGTGTCGCATCCATCGGCGGGTCAGCCGTCGGTGCGGGTCTTGAGCTTGATGCCCAGAGTGCGGCGGGCTTTGGCTTTCAGGATGGAAAGCAAGTCGCCCGCCTTGCCGAAGGCATGCATCTCCGCCTTCTCGGCGGACGTCAGGGCGTCCTCCTGGTTCCGCACGGCCAGGTCGTGCATGCGGGCCTTGTCGCGATCGCTGAAACCGAGCGTCAGGATGTAGCGAGCGAGGTCCTTGGGGAGCTGGCCGTCCTCGTTGCCGAGGATGCGGGCGAGGATCGTCACCTCGTTTTCGCGGTCGTGGGTCGTGGCGGTGCTCATGTGCATTCCTTTGTGCATACGGTTTACCTGAGACTACCACGGCTTGCGGCTTTTGCCAAGCCGTGAGGTCCGCCGGGCGGCTGGCGGGGGCGTCCACCAAAAAAATCCCTCGCCTATCGTCGAAGATCGGCGTTTGAATCAGGCGGATATGCCATGTAGGCAGGAGAACGATGCATGTGATACCGATCGGGAAGTCAGCGCCGATTTCGAACGTCACGCGAGCGCCACCAACAGCGTCTCCTTCCCTGGTCTCTCCCAACCGTAGGCGTGCAGAACAGTCTTCGGCTTTGTTTCGTTCCATTGAGGGGCGACGCAGTCCGGAATCTTGTCCCGCGTTTTCGATCGGGCGAGGAACCTCACACCGGGTTTACCACCGTCGTCCTTGGCTGTCTGAGATCAGCAAAGTTGGGGGTGCTCCCAATCGGTTCCTTGCGCGTCCTGTCTCGTATTGCGCGTCGGTGTCGTCGGACCGAAGTGTCGAACGGCACGCTGTGACTCCTCGCAGCAAAGCTTCTTAAGCTGGGAAAGAAATCGAGCGTTTTCTTTGAGACGCCTCGCCGATCTCCACCACATTTCATAGCAAAGAATTAATCGCCAAGCAGTTAGGACAGATATCGGGTGCCACTGGTCGTACCCGACCAGTGCCCATGCTGCTTGGCCGAATGCACTGGTCGGGTACGACCAGTGGCACCCAAGATTCGGTGGAGATCCGTGAGGAGTCTCTTTTTTGCGGCACATTAGTACATTAAAATGACCCATCCGCAAGTCCGGTAACTTGCCTTTCTGTCCGATTAGCTCAAGTGGCCGCAGTGTGGCCGACCCCTTGTCGGAATAGCCCCGGCCCTGGTGCGACGGACGGTGCGGTGCGGTATCAGGGGCGTGAGTCGCAATGGTACAGAAAACCTGCTCAAGGCCTCCGGAACGGTGGGCATCTTGAACGTCGGTGGAATCTCTGTACACAAGCGGGAGATCGGCTCTGGGTGATTCACTCGACCAGCGGTCGCCCCATGGCCCTGGACGTTGACTTCAAGTCGTTCGTCCAGGGCGGGGTGCTCCAGACGACCGAGGAGCCCAGCCGGGCCTCCACGTCGTAGCCCGTCGCCCGTCCAAAGGCGTATTGCCAGCCGATCCCCCCGCCCTGCCGGACGGCCTCGACCAGGAGCACGGCCTCGGGGTCGGTCCCCTGCACGAAGGCGAAGACGGCGCCGTCGATCAGGTCGGGGTGGGCAGCCTTCGCGCCGTCGATCTCGTACCGATAGATCGGCGTCGCGAGCATGCGCAGCTCCTCGCGACTCGCGTGCTCGCGGTCGGTGGAGACGAGCGCAACCTTGAAGCGTTCAGCCAGCGCCTTCGCCTGCTTGAGTCGGCCGGCCGCGGTTGCTGCCGGGGCCGGTGCGTCGGGGATTCCGCGGAAGGCGACGCCGGCCGCGCCGGGGGCCCAGACCGTGCGGCCCTCCTCCCGAGCGGTCAGGCCCACGCCGCGCGCGCAGCGAGACGCACTCGTAGGTCAGGATGGTGCCCCAGGGGTAGACGCTCGCTAGGGCCTGGGGTCGGCCGGCATCTGTCCAGAGGATGAGGGTCGGCTCCCCCTTCTGCCCGCGGGTAGGATTGAGCCAGCGCAACACGGGCCGCGGCTTCATCACCCCCGAATTCGGGCTCGCCGAGACCTGATACCAGCCGAGCGATTCTTGGAACTGTCGCTCCAGCCGCTGCCGCTTCTCCTTGTCGGCGGTGGCGGGGTCCTGGGCACGCGCCGGGGCCGGGGCCAGGCAGGCGACCGCGACGAGCCCGAACGCGACCATCGGTGCGACGTTGGGACTGGCTCTCATGGCTATTCTCCTAGATAACATTCGTTAAATCCGATATCGTTCAATTATCGATACATTCTTGATACGAAAGCCGTTCCGTCTCCTCCCCCGCGAAGGAGGATTGATCCGGGCATCGATCCCCACAATTGGCCATTGGATGCGAGCCGATCCGGCGACGCAAGGGAATTCCGTCCGGGTGGGACCGATCTCTGATCCGGCAGCGATTTCAATCGTTTGGAGGGCAGCGCTCGGGGTTCTTGTTGCCAGCACGTCGATGAGACCGTTTATCTCTCTATCTTGTTCCCGGGAACACGATCGTTTGAAGGGCGGCGCTGCTGTTCTGTGTCTTGTTCCCAGCGCGGCGATGAGATGAGACCGATCGCGAAATCAGAGCCAGTTTCCATCTTTTGGAGAGCGCCACCAAACAGCGGCTCCTTCCTTGGTCTCTTCCCAGCCGGATGCGCAAAACCGTCTTCTTCTTTGTCTTGTTCCAACGATGAGCCATGCAGGCATGGACCTTGTTCCTCGTTTCGATCGAGCGAGGAACCTCACGCCGGGTTTACCACCGTCGTCCTTGGCTGTCTGACACGAGCCAGCTTGGGGGTGCTCCCTGTTGGTTGCTTGCGCGCCCTGGCTGTGGCACGCGTCGGTGTCGTCGGACCGAATGCGCAAGAGGAAAGAAAGGTGACTCGCCGGGCCGTGAACGTCCCTACAATCCTGCCGCTCGGCCTTGGAAGAGCAGCAGCGGCTCGAAGGTTCCGCCCGGCGTCTCTCGCGAAGGCAACCCGAGTCAATCATCCAGCGCGGCGGCATAGTCGCGCCGGAAGTCAATGTGCGTCTTCAGGTCACCGTCCTCGAGATCGGTCAGGCTGGGAGTCGTGCCGACCAGGCCGCGGCGAATGGCCCCGCCGATGATGAAGACCGGCGCCGCCGTGCCGTGGTCCGTCCCGTGGGTGGCGTTCTCGGCGACGCGCCGGCCAAACTCGCTGAAGACCAGCACGGCGGCGCGGGCCGCCAATCCCGAACCCTCCAGGTCGGGCTGGAACGCTCCCAGCACCCCGGATCACTCCGTCAGCATCCGTTCGCGGTGGGGGAGCGACCCGGCATACCTTGAATGGCGGCGGAGGGATACGGGTTTTAGCGGTCGATCTCGTTCAATCCCTGCTTCATCTTGAGCTGCAGGAACGAGCGGTACGGCACCATTTCCCCGCGGTCGTTCTTGACGAACCGATTCGAGAAATCCTCGGCGAGCCTCTCGAATGTCCCCTCGGCCTGGACATCGCCGCCTATGACTGACGAGTAGGTTCTCCATCGCATCCGCGATCGACACCCCTTTCTGCCTGGCGACGTCGTTGTTGATGACCAGCTCATATTGCGGGTAGTGGCTGGCGAGGAAGGTGAAGAGGCCCTCCAGGTTCTTGCGTTTCAACAGGTCATCCATGAACGTCTCGGCCCCACTTCCGGGCCGCCTGTCGCTGTTCGAGTTCGTCTTGTCCAGGACGCGTACGGAGAAACCCCCGGCCGCGACGAAAACCGAAACCGCGGGCGGCTCGAAAAACTCGAGATCGACATTCATCGTCCGGCATTTTTCCTCGAGCGTCTCGATGATCTGGCGCGAGGTCAGCTTGCGGTCGGACCGGTCCTTCAAATGGATGAGACAGGTCCCCGCGGTCGAGCCGCGGTCCTCCGTCCGGATCTGGTAACCCGCCAGCGAGGAGACCGAGGTGATCCCGTCGATGCCCCTGGCGATCGCACCCAGCTCGTGGCACCTGGCGCTCGTGTATTCGAGTGTCGAGTCGCGAGGAGTCTCGATGACCGCATAGATCATGTCCCGGCTATCGAGCGGAATGACCTCGAAGTTCATGCCGGGAGGGAACGCCGCCGCCTTCAGCTCCTCGAGGTCCTTCTCGATCGCCTCGATGGCGATGGCGGCGCTCCAGCCGGGCAGCGGCTTCAGGACGATCGCCGCCGCGGGATGCCCGTCGATGTCCGAGGAAATATCGAAGAACGGGGGGGCCAGCTCCACCCGGCCGACGTCCTTGAGTCGCAGGATCTCGCCGTCGGGACTCGCCTTCAAAATGATGTTTTCATACTGCTCCGGCTTGTTGTAGCGGCCGGATGTGAATCAGCTCGTACTCGTTCGACTGCCACGTCTTCCCGTGGCCTCGGTCGAGCTGCGAGCCGGGCGATCATGCTCGACGGCGTGAGGGCCTTCATGATGTCCTCGGACGACAGGTTGTGGGCCCGCATGCGGTCGGGGTTCAGCCGGATCCGCAGGGCGGAGTGGCGGTTGGCGAGGTTCCTGAGGACATCCATGCCCTTGATGCCTGGCGAGGTTCCTGGGGATATCCATGCCCTTGATGCGCCTGAGGCGGGGCATGACGACGACGTTCGCGAAGTTGACGAGGTCCTTCTGGTCGGCGTCGGGGGCGGTCGAGTAGACGTTCACATACACCAGCTTGCCGTCCGGCGTGAAGATGCGGCCCTTGCTCCCGACGCCGCCGTCACCCCCGGCCTCCGGTGGCTTCTCCGCCTTTGCCGCGGCGTCCGTCCCGTCAGGCAAGGAGATGGAGATGATGAGATTCGGCAACGCCTTGAGGATCTGCGACTTGCCCACAGCGGTGACCTGGGTATGGTAGGCCGCCAGGACCTTGAGCCGCGTGAGTCCCTCGAGGTGCCGCAGGCCGGCATCGCTGACTGTGGTACCGTCGATCCACAGGTTTTCCAGGCCGGTCAGACCCGCCAGGTGGGCCAGGCCCGCGTCGGTGATCCGGGTTTTGCTGAGACACAGCTCGCTCAGCCCGGTCAAGCGCGCCAGGTGCGCGAGTCCGTCGTCGGTCACGGGCGTCCGGGTCAGGTACAGGTCGGTGAGCCCGACCAGGGGACGCAGGTGGGCGAGTCCCGGACCGGAAACCTGGGTGCGGGAGAGATTCAGCACCTTCAGGCTCGTTATCCCTCCCAGGTGAACGAGTCCGGCATCGGTGATCCACGTACGGTCGAGCTGAAGATTCTGGAGCCGAGGTAAGCGACTCAGGTGCGCCAGGCCAGCGTCGCCAACCTTCGTGCGCTCCAGCGTCAGTGTCCTCCAGGCTCGCGAGCCCCTCGAGAGATGCCAGGCCGGCGTCGCCGACCTGCGTACTCGCAAGTTGCAGGATGCGGAGGTTGGCCAGGCCCTTCAGGTGGACCAGCCCCGCATCGGTCACCGGCGTGCGATCCAGCGACAGGAACTCAAGGCCGAGTCAGCGCTTCGAGGTGAACCAGCGCGGCATCCGTGATCGGGCAATTCTCAAGGTCCAGGAACCGGAGCCGGGTCAGCCTCCCCAGTGACGCCATGCCGGCGTCGGTCACGTTCGCGCCGTCAACGTACAGATGCTCCAGACGGTCGAACTGTGCGACCTGGGCCAGCTCCGCCTCGCCGCAGCGTCGGACTGAGCCACGCACTGAACGACGTTGCTTGTGAGATCGACGTCGACATGCTCCGCCACCCATCGGCGCCACCCGGGCGTGCTGGGATCGCCGGGAACATCCCACTCGTACGTGATCGAGCCCCCCGCCGCCCGAATGGCCGCCACCGCCTGCCGCTGGACGCGTGCAAGGTGCAGCCACCAGCCCAGGCAGCCCCCGACCGCCAGGACCACGAGCATCAGTCCCCTCACGCTGAGACGCAGGTAACGCCACCAGGGCCGCTTGCGGGGTGTTTCCATACCACCAGCATCCAACATGAGCGGCCTGGAGTCGAGGGGTTGACCAACGGGCCTGGTCTGGTCTGGCCTGGCGAGTCGGGTCGATCCTCGGCGGAGCGATGCTCTGTGTCCGTTTGCCGCCAGAACGATCGAGGCGGGCATCGATCAAATCGGCGCAACCTGACGGAGCGGATGGGACGCAGCCGTTTCGACCGCGTCCGCCGCATTGGACTTCGCCCCAGAACAGGTCGATGAGTCGAATCGAGACGCGATTGAAAGGCGGGCCTTTCGAGTGAGAAAAGCGCCGGTAGAATAGGAGAATAATCAGGTTCCCAGATCATCGAGGACGGTTCTTATGTTACCGATGTCGTCAGTGCGTGATCGCTTCCGCGCGCCTGTTTCCGCGTGCGCTCTGGTCACGTGAAGGCTGAGCAGAGCGAGGACTTGCGGGTCGTCCACACCGCCGCTTACAATTGTCATTTGGCAAGCATCCTAAACCCGCAAGTGGCCGGTGCCCTCGCCACGCACGGGTGCGCACAAACGTAAACACTCCCCTCGGCGCATTTTATGAGATCTGATATCGCAAATCAGAGATGGGCAAGCTTTTCGCGGTCCGCATGTCGAAGTCGGGCCTCCTGATTCGTCTTATGGACATCGGACGGAACGCCGTGGAGGAGACTGGCACGTGATCACGGTTTCTGCCTTTAAATCGGTTCCCGAGTTCGATCGGGATCAGGTGGCGCGACCCGCGTGTACGCTGGGCGCTGGAGGAAGCCGGCCTGCTTTCAAGCGGCGCGCTCGATGCCCACTTGCAGGACTTCCAGAGCCCCACATAGAGCGATCGGTGCCCAACCCATGTCCAAGGTCAAAGTGAGGCATCTACTTCCATCGACGGATTCGGTGCCGGTCCGCAGCAGAGCCTCGAGAATCCGATGGGCGTCGGCGGGGAAGCGCTGGGCGAGTGGGTCTTCGCCACACCGACGTTCCAGCGCATGCACGGCAAGGACTGGACGTTCCAGCGCATCGGCAATGACGGAGGAACGACCGGGATCGACGACGACTTCTTCGCTCGGAGATTCCTGAACGTGGGCGCCTACATCTTCGGCAGAAACATGTTCGGACCCGTTCGAGGGCCGTGGCCTGACAACTCCTGGAAGGGCGGGTGGGGAGACACGCCGCCGTTTCGCAACCCCGTGTTCGTGCTGACCCACTACCCGCGCGAATCGATCCCGATGCAGGGCGGAACGACGTTCCATTTCGTGACGGATGGAATCCACCGCGCCCTCGAGAGAGCCACAGCGGCCGCGAATGGGAAAGACTTTTGTATCGGAGGCGTCGCCACCGTTCAGCAGTATCTTCGCGCCGGACTCATCGATGAGCTGAATCTGGCGATATGCCCAGTGCTCCTCGGCTCGGGCGAACGCTTCCTTGGCGACATTGATCTCGTCAAGCTCGGATACACCTGTACGGAGCACGTCGCGGGCGAGCGTGCGACGCATGTTGTTCTAGGGCGTCACGCAACCTATTGAAAAAAACAGGGAGATCTCATGTGCTTGCGGACGGCCCGCAGCGGGCGGGTACGCGGATTTGATGCTCGTGACCTGTGCTCCGGCCTGCGCTGGCACCCGCCGCTCCTTTCATCGTTCAGACCGACTGAGGAGGGCGGGGTACGCAAATGGGGTACGGGCAGCTTGTGCGCGAGAATTGTTCAAGCTATCAGTAGCTTAGGCTTTCATTTGAACTCCGGCCGGGGATTTTCGTGCACATCCTTAGGTCAGATAGCACATTTTGCAGGAAACTCGCGGCTCCGTCATCGGTGGCGAATCTTGCGTGCTTCGGCGGTCATCAGTCATACGGCCGTCTTCTTTACCGCGCAGGTCGCGTGGCGATTTCATGTCAAAAAAACCACTGCGACGGGTTTCTTTACTGAACCGGCGAGGGGGCGGAAGGTAAAGTCGGCGATCCATGGGTTTCGACTGCGGTACGATGTCGGCTTGTGGCATGAGAATCCGAAGACGGCGTACGACGCTTCGGTCGATCCGACCGAAGCAGGGTAGGGCAGCAGGTAGACGGCCACGCAGGGTTCAAACCCAGTCGCCCCGACTGATTCGCAAATTCAGATCCCGTCGTGGGTTGCGAAAGCGACTGGCAACGGGATTTAAACTGTTCGGTTCGTCTGCCGCAGTTTTCACCGTCAAAACTGAAGATGCGTCGGTGTGTCGGACCGACGCGTAGAAGATATTACCTTCCGCTTGAAGCAAGCAGCCGCGTTTCTAAGTCGACCGCCAGCGCTAGGTCAATTGTTTGCCGGCGATCCACGAAGTGGGCAGACCATGTTTTTCGAAGGGCTCTGCTCACCGGAGTGGTTACGGAACGTCCCTGGCGGCTGGGGAAACTTCTCCGGTATAATCTCCGCTGGAAACCCTATGTGCCGCCCGCTTCAGGATGGGGTAGGTTTTGAAGGTGCGAAAGTCATGGCAACCTCCGCAGCCGACACCCCACTGACGGTCTCCACCGATGGGACGGCGGGACCGTACGTCGTCGTCACCTCGGAGCAGCTCGGCCCCGTTGTGAAGCGCCTGCGCGGACGGGATCCGGTTCCAAGTTGACCAGGATGCGGTCCTGCTGAACGGCGCACCCGCTCTCGCCGTGATCGACCTCGGCATGGGGACGGACGTGACGAGGGTGCAGGACATTCTGGACCGTGTGGCCACCGAGCTGCAGAGGAAGGGGCGACGGGGGCGTCGTGCTCTGACCCGCAAAGAGCTGATCATCCGTGGCGACGCGGCGGCAATGCGGGAGTTGCCGGGGCGCTTCGAATCGGGGTCACACGGGGGGTGGGAACGCCGCGCCGAGGTCGAGGATCGCTTTCGCCAGACGCTGCCCCCGCGCACGATCGCTTTCTGCTTCTCAAAGCTGGTCCCGGCCGTCAACCGCCAGGTGGCGGTCCTCATGCAGGGCCGCGGACCAGGGATGTGGGAGGAACTGCAACTGTCCGGGATCGTGCCTTTGACGGGGCAGGGGCCACTGGATCTTGCCCAGCACGACCAAGTGGTCACCGACTTTCGGGAGACGTTCGTCGATCCACTGGCACAAGATCTCGGCGTCCGCGTACTCGATCGCAGCGTGAGTGCCCAACCGTCTTTGGAGGAGGTGCTCTCGACGGAGGCCATGGTGCGGCTCCGCGCCTTCGCGGCTGCAGCCAACAAGAACATCCTTCACGAACTCGATTTGCGGCGGTGGGCCGGCTTCATCGGGCAGACCCACCTCGACGACACTGTGGTCGATCCGGACCTTCTGGACGCATGGCTCGCGGATGAAGGCTTCGAGGCAAATCAGCGTGAGACATTGATCCGCGAATTCGACTCTGGGCGCCGTCTCCTCAACGCGTACGACGATGAGCGGCGCGAGTAATGCCCCCAACAGCAACGGTCGTCGCCCAGCTTACGGCTGACCCAAAGCCGGTAATCTGTCTGGACACCTGCGACATCCTCGAAGTCGTCCAGTGCCTCGATTGGGAGAAGCCGGGCACTCCCAGGGGTGTCAAGTGCATCGAGCCGGCCCGCCGGCTGCTCAACACCCTCGCGGTCGATCCCGACCGGGCGATGGTGGTCATCACGGACTTGGTCCACACGGAGTGGAACCAGAACATCGCTGACATCCGGAAGAAGGCGGACGAGTTCCTCGAAAAAATCGACTCCGTCGTCGGCTACCCCTACCAGGCGGCAGGCTTCGCCGGTACGGTGCTGCCGGTCTACGACCCGTTGTCGTCCAAGACGCTCGTAGACGACTTGGTCGCCCTCTCGACCGCGCTGTTGAACCAAGCGACGCGGCTGGACCTCGACGCGGCCCTGAACGCTCTCGCTCTCGGCCGCGTGATGACGAAGCGGCGGCCGTCACACGACGGGCACATCAAGGACTCGATGAATTTCGAGCACTACTTGGCATTCGCCCGCCAACTCGCGCGGCGGGGTTCGTCAAGGATGTCCTGTTCGTGAGTAAGAACCGGAAGGACTACTGGGATGGGGACAAAGACCGGATCCACCCTGATCTGAAGCCAGAAATCGAAGATCCAGCTTATCCAACTTCAGTTCTTCGGATCACTTGTCTCCGCGCTCCCGCAAGTAGGCATCTAAGGCCGATTCAGCCTCACTCGTAGAGAAGCCGCGGTCCTTGGATCGTTCCGCCCACAGTCACCTCCCGACCGGCATCCTCTGCCTGG
Source organism: uncultured Planctomycetota bacterium (assembly GCA_963720335.1). GTDB lineage: Bacteria > Planctomycetota > Planctomycetia > Isosphaerales > Isosphaeraceae > CAVRFS01. Next base: position 132,774 of record CAVRFS010000060.1, read on the forward strand.
TACAACCTGCCAGCCGGACCTTCCGGTCGCACTCGCAGTGCCTCGGATACCTCAGGCACTCTCGACAGATGCCACGCCGGGTGTAATCGAAGCTCTCCATCGCCTCGCATATGAGCGCCGCAGAACTTGCTGTTCAGGGAAGTGTTGAGTGCTTCGGTTGGATCGTCCGAGGTTACTTCGACGTTGGTCTGGCCTATCTGTTTGAGTCCGGACAAAGACTACACACTTGCGGTGATATCCGGTTGGCTCGATTTCAACCGGACATGATCGAACCGCGAACGAAGTCAGAAAGTAGCCATTGCCTTGTTCGCAATCGAAGGGCCCGGCTTGAAGATTTCTTGACTGCCTCAATCTTAGCCAGGTGCGTGGTGTCCGAAAAGGATTTACGCCTGAGCTAGCGGAAACGCAAAGCACTACGGGATCATAACTTTTTAATCAAGAGGCACCGCAAGAGTTCCACCGGCCAACACCGCACACCTGCATGCAAAAGTTCAATAGCCGTCTTGTCGCCCCGACTTGAAACACGAACGGCTCGCCGCAACAAATTGTGGCGAGCCGTTCGTGTTTGGGACCAACAACTTGGGGCCAATTTACAGGTCCGTCAATTAGGTTCAATCAACCGACCGCATTCAACATGGTAGCACGGCGGTGTGTTGCAAATCGTTTTCGGCCAATACATTACCAAGTTCAACTCCAATCGCGAGTTTGATGCGGTTGTCATTGATGCGGCGTTACCGCTTCTCTCCACCGTACCGCTTGTCGAGCTTCGAGAGTTGGCTCGTGAAGCCCGTCCGTCTGCATCTTCGTGAACTCTTCGTTGTGCATGGGATCCAGCGTGACCACCATCCGCACGGTCTCGCCCGACGGGAAGAACTCCGCCACGATCGTGCTCTCGTAGGGTATCACCCCCGGCAGGAAGTCGATCACGCTCGTAATCGCCAGCCGATCATGCGGCCTGATCTCGGTGAACCTCGCGCGCGCCTCGTGGGAAGTTGGACGGCCCATTTGCTTCATCGCCGCGATCATCTCGGGTGAATCGGCGATCATGTCGTAGTGCAGTGTGCCGCCCAGGCGTGCTTCGAGAGCATGGACTTCGACGCGGAAGCCGTCGGGTCCCCACCACGACTCGAAGCCCTGCTTCGTGGTCCACAATTCCCAGAGTTCCGCGACCTTTGCCCGGTACGTGCGCTCGATGACAACCTTTGGTCTGGTCGTGTGGCCAGTGGCTGCGGACTTACTCTTGTCGTTCATGTGTCTTGCTCCTTGTTTGGGGGTTTTCCACTTGACTGTTGCTTCTCGAGCGCCGCTCCCAAGCGGTCAAGGCGTGCTTCCCACAAATTGCGGTACTGCGCGAGCCACTTATCGAGTTCGCGGAAAGGCTCCGGCCTGAGACAATAAAGACGCCGCTGTCCATCCGGTCGCATCGAAACGAAGCCTGCTTCGTGGAGGATGCGCAGGTGACGGGAGACACCAGATTGGTGGATTCCTGCTTGCTCAACGATGTCGTTGACCTGCCGTTCGCCATTCCGCAGTGCTTCGACAATGCTACGGCGGGTCGGGTCGGCAAGGGCTTGGAAGGGGTCTAGTTGCGTTTCCATGTATATACACTATCACGCATATAACGGCGCGTCAAGCAGTCCCGTGCTTCAGGGAGGGGTTTTATCCGAAAATTCAGAAAAGCCCTTGTTTTTGGCTCGAAACGGCCGCCCTCCTCGGTTTGGAATTGCAACATATCTTGGAGTGAGCCAGGGGTCAAGAAACCCTTGCGCAGAAGGGATTTTCCGTATGCTCGACACGAAACCCCCCCCTTTGAGGCCCCTGCGGGGTCGGTTGCGTGCGGTAACCCCCGTTGGGGGCGTGGATCTCAACCGGGCTGAGGCACCTCCCGATCGTTCGGCGGAGGCCACTCCCGACCTCACTCTCCGAAGGCCGTGGCCCAGAGCAATACCCGGAGGATGCACGCCGGATCGCTCGAAGCTCTTCGGGTCACACGGCCAGAGGCCGTGGTTTCATGAAACAATGAGATGAGGTTCCGGAGCAGCGATCGCTTCTTGGCCCACAGTGCATCTTGGCTGCTCCGGCATCGTGAACCAACGAGCCCTACGTTTCGAAGCGTCCTACGAGCCGTCAGTAGCCGAGGCCTTCGGCAACTTACCTTCGAGTCCCGCGTACCTCTCACCCGCTTTCCTGAAGGCTGAGCCGTCATCGATGAACTTCCGCTGCTGACGCTGCTCGTTCGCCACAGCGAACAGCCTGCGCACGATCGCGGGGCTGCTTTCGTTGGCCGCCTCGCTGTGGTCGCTCTCCTTGTCTGGTCGCCAGGTCTCGATCAGCTCGGGGACGACTTCGAGGAGAAACTTCACGCGGGTGGCCCGAGCGAGCTTCGGATCTTCGAGCTTCGCCAGAACCTGCGCCGGAGTTCTCTGAGCAGTGCCGGAAACAGTCTTCACCGGGCCGTCGTCCACTGGCGTCGGGGCGAGCGCCATGCGCGCGAAGGGCTGGAGTGCGAGCTTCTCCGCTTTGAGGGGATCGCGGTCCAACACACCTGCTTTGTATGCGTGCACCTCCTCGAGGATGCCACGCAATGCGGCGGCGAGCGGCGTCCGGGACTCGGCCCGCGACGGATCGAGAGAGACCCGCAGGAGGTTCGCGAGGTGCTCGTTCTGCAGCCTGCGATCGCTCGGGTGGCGTTCCGCTGCCTGCATGAGGAGCCCGTTGGCCCACCGCGTCTGTCCCGCCTTGGCTTCGATCAGCGTACGCAGTGAGGCCGCCTCGCCGTCGTCGAGCGACCGTACCGTCGAATCGGCCGGGGGTCCGGTGGTCGCTCCCGTCGCCTTTGTAACAGGCGGCATCACTGCTGGACCGCGCGGCGCCGGCTCAGGGGCCGGTGGGGTCTTGAGCGTGCCCGCTGCCGGAGCCGGATCAGCCGCCTCGTCATATTGCCGAAGTGGCCCAGACGGGAGCCGCCGTTCCCGAGACGGCGCCGGCCGGGCCGCCTCATGTTCCGGTTCAATCTCGGCGGCCGGTGACGGCACGTCACCGAGCTCGGCCAGGGCGATCTCATGGAGCCGATCCGCGTCGTCCACATCGGCGTCCAGCTCGCCGAGCAGGGGGACGGTAATGGGCAGGTCCTTTACCTTCTCACCATCTGCAGTCTCGAATTTGGTCAGGACGAGAGCGTCCCCGTCCATCCGGCAGAAGATCTCTCGGACGCCGATCTCCTGACGCTCGCCGACGCCGTTGACATAGGTGATCTTGATCGAGGGCGCCGAGGGACGTTTGGTCATTCCGTCCCTGTACTTCGGGTCGGCTTCGGCGGTCGCCAGCAATTGACGGGCGGAATACGCGCCGTACGTGGCGGGATCGGATTGGTCGATCCGCAAGCGTCCCTGATCGTCCTTGACGACCCGGATCTCCGGTATCGACCAAGCCGTCGACGCTTGAGGCGCATGGGCTCGTGGTTTCGCCTCTCTTCGCCCCCCTTGATCGTTCGCTGCTACCACCGCGCCCATCCTCGAATGTCTGGAGGGTAGATATTCAATCCCAAGGCCACCTGATCAAAGGCGCCGTTCATGTCGGTGCCCCACCGCCCAGCGCGGTACTCGACTTTCCACCCGAATCCAGTCACGGGAGTCCTTGACCAGGTCTGGCCTTCTGTCCTCTTTGATGCTTCATCCCGCAGAAAAGTTCCACAGACCCGGCGGGCGTCGACCCTAGCCACCGGAACTGGAACCTCCGCTTGAACCATGCCCCAAAGTCGGCCTGTCAATCAGCGAACTTCCAAATGACTCAATGGGTTAGGACGATTTCAGCCGCGTGATCTGCCTCAGCGTCTGTTGCGCGGCTCGCAGCTCGACTGCTCAATCTTGTGACGTGAGTTCGAAGAACGTCGTCAGGCTTGGCCTTGGAGCGGCCTTGCGCGCTTCGGTCCGACGACACCGACGCGCCTCCAGGGTTGCCTCCGGCCCTATGGATTCTGAACAACTGTCACCCTCTGCTTGTGAAAGCATACGTCGGCTCGCTGCCAATCTGTGGGCGTGCGATGGAGCTGGCCGGCTCGCTCCAGCGACTCCGGCACGACGCCCAGGGCGCTCGTTCCGGACCGAGCAGAGTGACCGTTCCGTCCCCGCACACTCGATGGGGAACTGGGAACGGCCGTCCCCGCTGGGGCCGGCGCGCACGATCGGGCACCTGGATCCGAGCCGCTCGAGCAGGGTCCATTGCATGGGCAGCGGTTCGGCCCCGATCGGGGCGTCTCCATGCTCTTTTCGTGGTCTTCGACAGCGTGAGATCCGCTCCTGGCTCGATGCACCTATTGATCAAGGGCGGCGATGACGCATCTTCTGGGGGTGATCGTTGACCATCACATTATCTCGATCACTGGGCCGCCAGGGAGTGTCAGTAGCGACAGAAACCGCAAGAGATGTCCCCAGACACCTTGGGCGGGTTTTTTATTGCCATGAAAGACCCCCGCTTGAGCGGGGGTTGGGTTGAACGAGGTGCCGACGTTTTGCTTACCGTTTTGCTAACTTTCCTTTTGCTTCGGTGTGAGCTATGACGTCGGCGGCTTTAACGCCTTTGTCAAGTTTTATCCCCGCCTTTTCGATTTTGTCGAGCACCCTCTGAAAGAGGTCAACTCTGACCCGATAGACGTCACCCTCGTGGCGAGTCAAGGTGACGAGTCCGTTTGGTGCTGTGAGAAAGAATCCCGATTTTCCGCGGCTATAGAACGGTACAGTCTCTAGCCCTGTCGCTTTCTCGAGTTGCTTTCGTTGCTTCTCTGTGATCGCCTTATCTTTCGCCGCAATCGCATCAGCCGCCTCTGAAGGATCCATTGTTCACCCCCTTGTTATGGTCAGTGGAAACACGCCACTACGTAGGTGTCGGCGATGTCCCGCCTAGAGTCAACCCAGTGAACAAAAAATCCCATTCGGTTATGGCAAACAGGGTCAAGGGACTTTAACTATAAGTGAACCGTAATGCGACTCTTAGAAGTATCTATACATACAGTAAATAATACTTTGACGTGATAATCTTACGCATTTTGTGATAAGAATAAGAACTATGATACATAACTAACACTAATAGAGGCCTCTACGTACAAGTGCTCTATCGTACAGTTCTGGATGGCGCTCGACGCTGAGGCTCTAGTCCGTGCGAGTGGCGATCATCATGCGTACGCGGCGATCATGCACAGGCTCAGCCAGACGGTTACGATCTATGCGGACGCCGCCACGCCACATCCCGCTCTCAACGTCACTCCGCGCACTCACCTGCGTGCTGAAGGGTTTGGTTGTATGCGCCGGGCATCCTGAACCTTGCCCAGCCGCCACAGGTGGCTCCGGCTTCACGATCGAAACCGGCTCTGATTTCGCGATCGGTATCACGCGGTGCTCACAGAGCACCCTACGAGCGGCTCAGTGTGCTGCGCCGGTGTCTTTCCAGCCTGGGCCGCCGCCGAAGACGCGGTTCGTGCCGGCGAGAGGCAGCCCAGTGATCAGTGAGGCCTCGAGTGTCAAGGCGCGGAGGTCCTCGGGCTCGAGGTGATGCACGTCGCTCTTGCCGCAAGCGCGAGCAAGAATCTGAATCTCCGACGTCAGGGCATGGAAGAAATTGGCCACCCGTTCCGCACCGGAGTCGACATCGAGGCGGGCGGAGAGTTCAGGGTCCTGGGTCGTGATCCCAACTGGGCATCGGCCTGTATGACAATGGTGGCACGAATACGGCGCGGCACCGATTTTGTGGTAATCCTCGACATAGATTGGCTTGTTGCAATCCAAGGCGATCAAGAGTGACGTCCCGAGGTAGCAGGCATCGGCTCCCAGGGAGAGTGCCTTGGCGCAGTCGGAACCGTGGCGGAGTCCGCCGGCGATGATGAGCTGGACCTTGCCATAGAGGCCGATGTCCTCGAGGGCGGCCCGCGCTTCACAGACCGCCGCCAGCGTGGGGATTCCGGTATGCTCTTGCAACAGCTCGGGTGAGGCGGCGGTACCTCCTTCCATGCCATCGACCACGATGACATCGGCGCCAGCTTTGGCCGCGAGCCGGACGTCATCGAAGACTCGGGAGGCGCCCATCTTCACAAAGATCGGCACCTGGTAGTCCGTGGCCTCCCGAAGCTCCTCGATCTTGATGACGAGGTCGTCCGGGCCGAGGAAGTCGGGATGCCGGCACGGCGAGCGCTGATCGACGCCGGGCGGGAGGTCCCGGAGCTGGGCGATCTCGTGGAGACCTTGGATCCCAGCAGAAGGCCCCCGGTGCCGGGCTTGGCTCCCTGGCCGATCGTCAGCTCAATCGCGTCAGCCTGGCGAAGGTGACGGACGTTGATCCCGTATCGACTGGGAAGGACTTCATAGATCATGATCCGCGACTCGGTACGCTCGACATCGAGCATCCCGCCGTCGCCGGTGGTGGTCGACGTACCCGCCAATCGGGCTCCCCGAGCCAGGGCGGTCTTGGCATTGCGCGAGAGTGCGCCATAGCTCATCCCGGTCACCATCAAGGGGATATCGAGCTCGATTGGCTTCGCGGCGAATCGGGTTCCCAGGATGGTCCGCGTAACGCACGCTTCGCGATAACCTTCGAGCGGGATTCGGGTGAGCGTGCCGGGAATAAAGGTAAGATCGTCGAACGTGGCCCAAGTACGCGCGCGGAGCGATCCGAAGCCTCGGATTCGATACCGCGATAGCTCGGCCTTGATCTGGATATCCTCGATGACGGCCGGCGTGAACGTCCCTGACGGCTCCCTCGGCGACGGATCGCCGCCAATCAAACGCGCGGTCTCCACGGCCGACAACGGCCGAGCGGGGACGGAATCCGGATCGTCGGCTCGACCTGAGACATCGCCGGGCATCATGTTCCGATCATCTCCCAAGACTGCCGGTTCGCGGGCGAGGGAGCCCGAACCGATCCGATTCTATCATAATACGTAGTCTTGGGCGCTGGTTTCGACGAATAGGGGGGGGCGCTTGGGGTGTTCGCGTTGGTCGCCGGTGCTGAGGATTGCCTTGACCTTCGAATTGGCGGAGGAATTTCTTGGCCGGCTCGGCGAAATCGGAATGGTTCGTCAGCTTGAGCACACGCTCAAAATCGGAGACCGCGTCGCTCGACTGACCCTTCTTCATCAGGCAGATTCCCCGGTTCAGATAGAATTCCGGATCGTTGGCGCGCATGGTCATGAGCTGCTGATAGTCGGCAAGTGCACCGTCGAAGTCGCCATGATCCGTGCGAGTTTTGCCGCGTTCGAGGTAGGCCGACGCCAGCCGTGGATCGCGGTCGAGGGCACGGTCGAAATCGGCAAGAGCAAACTCGAGCTGGCCCATCGCTCGAAAGACGCAGCCCCGCCGGCAGTAGGCCTCGCCCAGATGGGGTGCGACCTGGATGGCTTGGTTGTACTCGTGGAGCGCGGCCTCGTATTCCTGCTGGACGAAATGCTTGCGACCCGCTTTGAGATGGCGGGGCACCTGGGCCCGGAGCCGGCGCCGAGTCGCCAGGAATACCGAAGACATCACCACCCCGGTCACCAAGGGTACTCCCAGCAGGCCCGCGCCGGCGTAAAGCCGGGCGCGCTCGGAATATCGGGGCCGCGTCGCGGTAACGACCGCACTGACTTTAGTCGTAACCGTTTGTTGTCTGACGGCGAACAGCACCAACATGATGAGCACGAGACCCAGCACGCTCAAGCTGCGAGACAGCGACCGATATCTGCCGAACGAGATCAACAAGCCCACAATCACCAGCAAGGCGCCTAGTCCCACCGCTACGGCGAGTGCAGTCTGATCGGGCCAATTGAGAACGCGATAATAAATTGCAGAGAATTTCATGTGTACACATCGTTTCCTGGCACGTTCAGCGAGCTCGATCACAGCAATAGCAGACAACCGGTTTTCACTTTTCGCAAATCAACAATTGCTCGCCCGGCCGGACTTGACCGGACCAGGTACCTGCGTCTTCGGTTTGTGGTTTAGGAACGTGACGGGTGGGACGAACCGCCCAGTCGAGGAGGACCAGGACGTGGCGTTTACTCTACGTGCGGTCAGTGTCGCTGTCAATCAACTGTCCTTCACCGGTCTCATTTTGCGGTCTGGTCTCGGAACGCTTGATCACAGCGCGGATTTCCATAGATTTCTCTCGCTCTGCTGGAAGTTCCAGAGTCTTTGGCCGGCGACCAGTTTGCGAAAGCCGGCCGCCGGCGCGGGGATGGTCCAGCGATCGAGCGCGGCAGCGATCAGGTCGCGATCGGCCGGGGTGACCTCTTCGAAGACCGCGTCGGCCCCCAGTTCTCCATGCTTCCCGCCCAGAAAGACCGTCCCAGCGTACATGCTGTCCGCGATTCCTGGGCCGGCATCGCCGCAAACGACTAAGCACGCCTCTCTGCATCATGAAACCCGCCATCGGCCCGACGCTACCGGCAACGATGAGAATTCCACCCTTCATCGCTATGCCTGCACGGGTGGACGCATTGCCCCGCACGACAACCGTCCCGGCACGAATCGACGCTGCGACCGCGTTACCGGCGTGACCGTCCACGACGATCGTGCCATCAAGCATGCTTTCACCAGCTCCCCAGCCCGCGCCTTCCGTGGACGGTGATGGTCGCTCCGTCGTTCAGAGCCGCCTACATAGTAGCCGGCGCTCCCTTCGATCGTGAGCTCGATGCCTTCCGGAAGTGCCACGCCCAGATTGTGTTGCGCGGACGGATTGAGCAATTGAATCCGGTTGCTCCGGCGGCGATCGCCGCCCGGATCGCGTGATTGATGGCGCGAGTCGTCAGATCGCCGCAGTCGATGATCGTCATTGAGGGCCCGGTTGAGATCGTTGACTGCACCGTATCGCCTTCCTTTCAGACAAGGGCCGGTTGCAGATCGGGCATGGGATAAAAGAGGGCCGTTCCGGTCGGCGGCTCAACCACGTCGTAACGACCGGCGAGTGCCCGGCGCAGGGCGACCTCCTCGGTGGCCACGGCGGTGAATTCGTCCGTCTCGGCCAGCATTAAGGGTTTGAAGCCAAAGCGGTCGCGAACGATGCCGAGTCCTCGCGACGAGGCGACCAGATAGTTAAAGGCACCGTCGAGGTCGTCGACCGAATCCGACATCGCCTCGGCGAGGCTTCGCCCTTGGTCCATTCGGTCCCGAAGGTAAACGCCGATGACCTCGGAATCGTTGTCCGTATAGAATGTCGTGCCTTGCTGTTCATAACGCGCGGCGCAATTGATGGTAGTTGGTCACGTGGCCGTTGTGAACGGTCGCCAGGTCGGGCACCCCATGCACCCAGAACGGCTGCGAATGGCTGAGATCGATCCGGCTCTCGGTCGACATTCGGGTGTGACCGATCGCCAGCGGTCCGGTCCAGGTCGACACGCCGTAGGTCGCTTCGAGTTGCGAGGGTGAACCCACCTGCTTGACCAGATCCAGCCTGCTGCCCCAGACTGAGGACTTCCAGGCCTCCTCGACGGGCGCCCAGGATTCGCTCCAGATCGACCGGTGTAACGCCTGGCGCGGGCCGAAACCGGAAACGCAACGTGTTCGCCCTGCCGTTCCCGGAGACCGCCAGCCTCGCCGGGAACGATCTGGCCCCATGTTGCGAGCCGCTCCAGCGCATGTTCGTCCGCCTGAGCAATGCGCACCCGCCATTCGTCGATCCCATCGCGCTCGGGTTCTGGACCGATCATGGCCATGCCGGCGCTATCGGGCCCTCGGCACGCCAGGGCGCTCGAGCATCGTCAAAACGATCCGGCCCGATGCGGCTTCGTGCTGGCCTGTTTTGTCCCAGAATGCGACGATTCCACACATGCCTGTCTCTCTTCATTAAAAATCGCTCCACCGAAGGTCCAATTTTACTGGCTTGGACGGCGTTTGTCGCCAACAATTGTGTCTGAGAATTTCGTGGAGTCGCCGGGGCTCGCCTCAACCGTTGTCCCTGAGGGAGGACGATTTCAAGCATGTCTCTGCCGATTCACAGATTGCCGAGCTTGGAACTCGCTTTCAAGATGACGGAATCGCCCACTTACTGATTCAGTTTGTCGATATCCACGGCGCGGCCAAGGTAAAGCTCGTGCCGGCTCAGACTTTACGAGCCGGTCGCGGAGACGGGTGCGGGTTTTGCGGGCGGCGCGGTCTGGGGGATGGGACAAGGCCCTCATTCTCATGATATGCAGGCGCGGGCCGACCTGGCGACCTACACTCCGTTGCCTTATCGAGCGGGAGTCGCCCGGTTCGCCGCGGATCTTTACGTCGACGGCCGGCCTCATCCGTATTGTCCACGCGTCAATCTCAAGCGAGTGCTGGACGAGGCCCGACAGCAAGGGATATGTCTTCAACGTCGGCATCGAGCCCGAGTTTTTCCTGGTCGTGAAGAACGCCGACGGCTCGATCCGAGGCTGGGACCCTCATGGCGTCGATCGATTGCACAAGCCCTGCTACGATTTCAAGGGGATCTCCGGTGCGCTGGATTTCCTGCGAGCGTTGAGCGACGGCCTCAACGGGCTCGGCTGGGGCGTCTATCAGACGGACCATGAAGACGCGAATTTCCAGTATGAAGTGAACTTCACTTATTCCGACGCCCTCACAACCGCCGATCGCCTTACGTTCTTCCGGATGATGGCCGGTCAGCTTGCCCAGCGGGCGGGTGCGATCGTGACCTTCATGGCCGAAACCATTCTCGACTCGAACCGGCTCCGGCGCCCACATGCACTATCATCTGGCCGAGGCAACCGGCGGCGCCAATCTGTTCGAGGATCGAGTCAGACCCTCGAGGCCTGGGACTCTCCGCGCTGGCCTATCACTTCATCGGCGGCGTGCTCGACCATGCCCCGGCCCTGTGCGCGGTTACATCGCCGACGGTCAACTGCTACAAGCGACTCCAGATGGGCCCGGCTCTCACCGGTTCGCGTTCGGGCTATACCTGGACGCCGGCCTTCATCTCCTATGGTGACAATAACCGGACGCAGATGATCCGCGTTCCCGAAGCCGGTCATGTCGAGGATCGGTCGATCTCGAGTGCGTGTCAATCCCTATCTCGGCGTGGCCGCTTACCTCGCCGCCGGCCTGGACGGCATCGCCCGCCGGGTCGATCCTGGCGAGCCCAACCTGGGCAACCTTTATACCGCCGACCTCGAAACCATGGCCCGCCGCGGCGTCAGGACACTCCCCCAAAGTCTCCCCGAAGCGCTGGCCCATTTTGAGAAGGACTCGCGTGGTCAAGGGAAGCCTGGGCCCGATCGCCGACGAGCTCATCCGCCTCAAGCGCGACGAGTGGCGCGAGTATCATGCGCAGGTTGAGTCGTGGGAGATCAAACGTTACTTGACGGCTCTGTAACTGTAAGCGTTCTCCGACGCGTCTTACGATCCACTATTTGGATTATAATTATGGAACATATCGAAGCAAAGTACGTGATCATCGGCGCCGGCGCCATGGGCTCGGCCGCGGCATATCACCTGTCGCGGCGAGGGGAGCCCGTTGTCCTGATCGAACAGTTTGCGCTGGGTCATAATCGCGGCAGCTCGCACGGGACGGCGCGGATCACGCGGCACTCGTATGCCGACCCGCGGTACGCCCGTTTGATGCCGGAAGCCTTCCGCGCCTGGAAGGATCTCGAAGCCGATGCCGGCGAGACCGTTTTCATCCGTACCGGCGGCGTCTCGTTTTGCCCGCATGGAGTCGATTACGTCGACCGGGTCGCCGCCAATCTCAAGGAGCTGGAAGTGCCATGCTGGCAGGGGTCGGGCCGAGCCTGGAACGAGCGCCATCCCGTCTTTGGTTTGCCGGATGACTACGCCGTGGTGTTCGAGCCCGATGCCGGCTTGCTCCGCGCTCGCCGAGTCGTCGAGCTTCAAGTGGAGCTGGCCAAGACTCACGGCGCCGACAAAACCAGGGTGCTCGCTCAAACGCCCGTCCAGCGAATCGACCTGAGCGGTCCGCATCCGATCGTCGTGACCGAGTCGGCGCGGATCGTCGCCGATCGTTTGATCGTATCCGCCGGCGCGTGGGTCAAGCGACTTTTGCCTGCAATTGCCCGTTCCTCTCCGAGTGACCCGGCAGCAAGTGTTGTACTTCCGGCCCGATGACCCGACCCCCTTTCGGATCGGTCGTTTCCCGGTCTTCATCTTCAAGGGCGAAGGCGAGGACGACGCCTTTTACGGCATGCCCGAGTTCCAGGACATGGGCGTCAAGGCCGCTCGGCACGCGGGCCCTGAATTCGACCCAGACATCGACGATCAGATCGTCGGCGACCAGTATCGATCGATCGTCGCGTCAATTCCTGCGAGACCACATCCCAGCACTGGCCGATGCGCTCGATCGACTTTACCGAAGTGTGTCTTTACACGGTCGCACCCGACGATCAGTTTCTGGTCGATTTCCTGCCGGGCCGGTCTGATGTCATCGTTGCCAGTCCGTGCAGCGGCCACGGTTTCAAGTTTTCCTGCTTGATCGGGCGGGTTCTGGCCGATCTGGCCGACGACCGGAACGACCGAGCTCCACATCGCGGCGTGGGGCCTTTGATCGTTGCGACTTTCGTTTCTGACGCTTGTGTGGACGACCTCGTGCTGATTGGAATTCTCAGAGCAATTTCATGCTGGTGAAGTTACAATCTTGGTTATTGGTCGCAAGCGCTCTAACGCGATGAGTGGACTTCCCCCCATGCCCAGCGTGCCTTACATGACCTCCACCAGGACCCCGCCAGAAATCGTTCGTCCTTCAGCCCTTGAGCCCGATGGCCATTACGAGGTCATTCATGGGCAGATCGTTGAGAAACCGCCCATGGGTGCGTATGAAGTCTGGATGGCCTCGCATCTTTTTGGCTTTCTGGTCAAATCCGAGGCGGTCCAGAATCTTGGTCTGGTCGTGAGCGAGATGCTTTTCTTACTCGACGCCGTCGAAGACATTAATCGCCGGCCCGACCTCGCCTTCGTCTCGTGGGATCGCTGGCCTCAAGATCGGCCCGTGCCCAAGGTCGCAGCCTGGGAGGTCATTCCCGATCTCGCCATCGAGGTTATCAGCCCTACAAATCTCGCTTCGGCAGTCATCGTCAAGGTCGGTGAATACTTCAAGTACGGAGTGCGGCGGGTCTGGGTTATCTATCCCATCGAGGAGCAGGTTTACATCTACGAGACACCGAAACGCGTCCGGATATTGACGCGGTCTGACCGCATGGATGAGCCAACGGTTCTGCCTGGTTTCGAGCTGGCCTTGGAGCAACTCTTCCGACGCGAGGCCGATCCTGCGGAGGCATGATCGTGAGGGCGGATTCGCCCTGGATCCTTGCAGCCGGAATTCCGTGATTCGGCTTGACGGCTTCGACTTTTGGCTCACAATCCCTGTTAGCGCAAAGGATCCGTCACGACCGATCAAGGATTGGGGTACGTGCTCTGCGCGGACACGCGCTCAGCTCCAACGAGATCAAGGATGATGAGACCTACGCACGGAACAGAGAGCGTGGCCCGGGCTGGCACTCGGAGGGCGCGTTGGTGGAGAATTCACCGCGCGAACCAACCTGATGGCTGGTCAAGCCGCCGTCGATTACGGCTCGCGGTGTTGCTCGGCGTGGCTACCGCCGGCTTGGCTGTGCCAGTCGTGAGCTGGCTGAGGGAGACACCCAAGGTCGAGCCTCCGTTCGAGCGGATCGTCGGCGAGGGCGCTGGGCCGATCGTCGAGTTCTCGCTCAAGGACGTGCAAGGTGCGCCGCACACGACCGCAGAATGGGCTGGCCGGCCAGCGATTGTCCTTTTCTTCATCGCGACCGACTGTCCGGTCTCAAACGAATACGCTCCGGAGATGGCCCGCTTGGCCCGAGAGTTCGGTCCTCGCGGTTTCCTCTTCCTCGGCATTCACCCCGATCCGGATGTCACGGTCGAGTCGGCTGCAAAGCACGCGGCCGAGTACGGCTTGCCGTTCCCGGTCATGCTCGATCGCGATCAAGTCGTCACTCGCCAGGCGGGCGCGCGAGTGACTCCCGAGGCCGTCGTCGTCTTGCCCGATGGCCAGGTCATTCTATCGCGGTCGGATCGACGACCGTTACACGTCGGATGGACGGCAGCGGCCTGAGTCCCAGGTACACGAATTGCGGTCCGCGCTCGAGGCGATCGTTGCCGATGAGTCGCCCGCGGTCGCCCTGACCGAACCATTCGGCTGCCCGATCCCTCCGCGGACCACTGCCAACGCCGCCAATGGGTCGATCACGTTTGCAAAGCACGTGGCACCGATACTTTTCAAGAATTGTGTATCGTGCCATCGGCCCGGCGAAGTTGCCCCATTTTCGCTCCTCACCTACCGAGACGCGGCGAAACGGGCCGATTTCATTCGCGACGTGGTCGCTAGCGGCCAGATGCCGCCCTGGAAGCCGCATCCCGGCGCGGGCGTGTTTCTCGACGCAAGCGGCTATCGGTGATCGAGAAAGAGATCCTCAGCCGCTGGGCGGAAACCGGCTGCGAGCCCGGCGACCCGGCCGACATGCCCAAGCCACCGAAATTCCCCGATGGCTGGAGGCTCGGGCAACCCGACCTGGTCCTCACGATGCCCGAGACGTTCGGCGTCCCGGCCGATGGGCCGGATATCTACCGGTCGTTCGCCTTGCCGTTTCCGCTCGATCGCGATGTGACCATCAACGGTGTCGAGGTGCATCCGGGCAATCGACGCGTCGTGCACCACAGCCGGATGTATCTGGACGAAACCGGCGACGCCCGCCGCCGCGAACGATCCGACCCGCAGCCAGGCTTCAACATCTGGTTTGGAATCGGGCTGGCCAGGACTTGCCTTACTCGGGCATGGGTGGATGGACACCGGGAATGACGCCGCGGTTCGCCCCTGACGGCGTGGGTCGGATCATCCCCCGCGGGTCCGATATTGTCTTGCAACTCCATTATCACCCGATCGGCAAACCCGAGCCGGACCGGTCGAGCATCGGGCTGTTCTTCGCCAATAAGCCTGTTACCCGGAAGATGGCGGGCTATGTCTTGTGCACGGACAAGATCGATATACCACCCGGCGAAAAGCGGCATAAGATCATCCTGAGCACACGCCTCAAGGCCGATATTCACCTCTACACGGTCGTGCCCCACGCTCATTACCTTTGCCGTGAGTTCCGCCTGGCCGCCACTTTGCCCGATGGGACAATCCAGCCGCTCTTGTGGATTAATGACTGGGACCTCGACTGGCAGGACCAGTACCGCTACGCCAAGCCCGTCCGTCTCCCAAGGGAACCGTGGTCACTCTGGCCGCCTACTTCGACAATACCGAAGAGAACCCGAAAAACCCGTTCAAGCCCCCTCGCCGGGTCCGCTATGGCGTCGAGACCAAGGACGAGATGTGCGCTTGCCACCTGGAATTCCTGCCCGACGACCCAAATGGCTACGAGGCCTACAAAACCAAGTCACCGTTCAGCTTGTAAGTCCGGCCGACGGGCGTGGCTCCGATTGCGTCCTTCGCGGGTAACATGAGCTGGCGTCGGAATAAAGTCGCCTTTCGCGGAGCGACCGTCGCTGGCGGCATCGCAGCCGGCGCTCAACGTTGTGTCTCCTTCCGATTCTTACGTTCCGCCCGCTCGCGAATACGCTCCAGCCAATACGCCCAGCCTTTGGGCATGCCCTCGCGATGTTCGGGCAGGATCAATCCCATGGCGCGGTGGAGGAACACAAGGCGCGTCACGCCTCCCTCCGCCTTCAAGCGGTATTGCACGTGATTGACGCCGGGTACGACATCATCAACGGCCCGCAAATCTCCAGGAGCGTCGGCGGCTTGATGACCTGCACGTGCCCCCAGAGATGGCCGGCGTTGTCGCCAAGGTCGCGATACCACCTCCCGCCCGGCCATGGCTCGATCACCATCGGGAAAGGCTTGCCGTCCGGCATCTCCCCGTTTGGGCCGATCTGTTCGAGCATCGCCTCGAATGCGATCTCGATCGGCGCTGCGATCTCGATCTCCCTGGTGATGCTGATGGTCTGGATTTCTTGCTCGACATCGCTCATCGACATGCTCATTCCTCCCCGCGGAATTGTCCTGCCCCGCGGATCGCTCTTTCGCCTTGCGCTCGGCGCGCTCCTTGATGCGATCGAGCTGGTGATCCCAGAAGGGCTCAAAAGTCCGGACCCAGTCGTGAATGGCCTTGAGGCGATCGGCGTTCAATTTGTAGAGCCTCTGCTGCCCCGAACCGCGCACGCTGACAAGCCCCACCTCTCTCAAGACCCGAAGGTGCTTGGAGACTAACGGTTGGGCAAGGCCGAGCGACGCGACCATGTCGTTCACCGGCTTCTCACCCAGGGTGAGAAGGTCGAGGATCTGTCGCCGTCGCGGTTCGGCGACCGCGTTGAAAGCGTCGGAAGTCGTGGGCGCTCGTGCCATGTGGAGATAATATACCCTAATGGGAATATGTCAAGGGTGGTCGGTCAGAAAATGGAGAATTCCCAGAAACGAAGGCCGATCGCGAACACGACTTTACACCGCGCCAACGAAGAAAAGCGGGAGATAGCGACTGACGGCCAGAGAGAGAGGCGGGCTGTCAAGGCACCGAACGATTGAGCCGGAGCAACAGACGTTCGGCGCGGAAGACGATCTCCACATCCTTGTTGATCAGAGCATCTTCCAGCGCGGGGACGGCGACCGGGCCCATTTCCGCCAATCGGGTCTCCGCCGTTTCGCGCCCTTGTACGATTTGTCGCCGAGTTGTTGCACGAGTGCTCGGGCGCGGTCCTGAAGGCGAGGGTCGACGCCGTGGATCACCAAGAGCGCGGTCCGCACCATTTTCTTGGGCGGGGGAAACACATCCAGCAGGATCGTCTCATCGATGGCCGGTCGCGAAAAATGGACGAGCACGATCAATTCGCCGGGTTCAAACAGCACCTGGCCGTATTGGCCCAGCAGGACCTGGATCATGTCGTCGCGAAGACCTTGACCGGCCAGTCGTCTGGTGAGCGCGTCGTGCGTCATTTCTTTGTAGGACGGGTTGGAGGGCTTCACCGGTAGGGACATGCCGAGCTTGACCGGCGGTCCCTCGACCACGCCGCCCTTCTTCGAAGCCTCCTCGGACAGCCGGGCGGACGTGGTGATGAACAGCTTGCCATCCTCGGTGACTCGGTAGCTCAGACCGAGGTTCCCCAGCAACTCCGCCAGCGCGTCGCGGGCCGCGACATTCGGCGCGTTCATGGTCATCGGCTGTGTGAGGTTGATCTTCTCCTTGGCGATTGTCTTGTCGTCCAGCTCATACCGCACCCGGGCCTGACCCGCGATCAAGGTCGAGCACATCTCGACTCGGCAGCTTGCTGGACAGTCACAACCATCGGCCGATTGAGCAACTGGTCGACTCGCGCTCGCATGGTCGCGTCGCCTTCGGCCGGCATCGGCGGGACCTCTTCTTCGCTCGCCTTCTTTTCCGCCTCCTGCAAGACCATATCCACCTTCTGTTTGTCTGTCTTCTTGGGCGGGTGTTTCCTCGTTCTTCTCAGGACCCGCCGTCGGCAGCGCAGTCCAGCCAGCCGACACGATACCCGGCGTCGGTCGGAGCGATGACGGCGACATCCACCAACTTGCGATTGGTCAGGTTTTGCAAGGTGTATTCGTCAGGTCCGCCCCTGATCTTCAACGGGATGGAGATGGTGACGTCGGCGTCGTAAGCGATGAACCGCTCGAAATGGGACTCGTACTTGAGGAAAAGGGCCGCCGGGTTGTCGCGTAGTTTTTGGAACCAGTGGTTTGCGGGCAGATAGCTTTGCGGGATCTTGGCGGGAGGGTTCGTACTGAGTTCCGATTTGAACCATTGGAGCCGTCCCCGCGCTCGGTGCTCAGCGGCCAGTGAGACAGAAACATGCCTTTCTTGGCCTTGAGATCCACGTCGACATCACGTGCGGGCTCTCCGAAGAACTGGACGACGGAAATTGGCGAGATCGGGAACTTGCTGGCCAGTTCCTTGTCCTCGAGCTTGGGCCGGCTCGTGCCTGCGACACCTGGCATGGCGTTCTTGTAAATCCGCGAAGCGTTGACGGACGTCTGGGCCGGATTCCCAACCCAGATCGACCATTCGTGGACCTCGATCGGCGACTGAGGCTTGTCCTTATCTTTCGGCTCGGCCGTGGTGCCTGAGCCATGGTAGGCCGAGCAGCACAGATCACAACGCGACAAAGAACGGCGAGTCGACAACCAAATCGATCGAACGAAGGAACCGGAAAATCGACGAATGCCTTAGTAATGAATCCCGTTATAATCCATTACACGATGTGTACCGTTTTTGTGGTGCCGATGCTGGTGACCGATACCGATGCCGGGGGCCTGTCTGCGATGGAGCCGGGCGTTGGCGAAGATCACCCGGTCGCCCGTGTCTTGACCGCGGCCGAAATCCACCAGGAGCCGCAATTGCTCGGTCCCCGCGACCGGCAATGACAGCTTGACCGGCGGACCGTCGGCCGCGGAGGTCGGGATTGGAATAGATCTCCTTGCCGTCCGCGAAGACGCGGCAATCGACGCGTCCCAGTCCTTTCGCCGCCTCGTCGAACCCGACCAAGGCTTCAAACGTCGAGTATTCCCGGTTAAGGTCGAACGTCAAGTCAGATCGTGAATGAACGGCCAGGCCGCGATCGTAAGTTTGACCGTTCATCTTCAGCGGCTCGCCCACCAGGTTGACGTTGCGGCGCCAGGGAAGCCGGCGGCCGAAGAACGGGGTTTCCTCGACCTTGCTGGGGTTGAGGTCGGAAAGGTACGTCATCTTTCCCCCGCGAAACTTCACGCCTTGAACGTCCGCGGCCGGCAGGTGCATGTCCTGCGCCCCAGGCCGTCACGATCTTCCAAACACTTGTGTCGAGGTCCTTCCAACGCCCGGAAACCACCACACCGCCAGGCAGGGTGAAGCTCGGTCGCAGCTCGTTCGACGGCTTGGAGTCCGGCCGCGACGCCAGGATCAGGCCTTCAACCAGCCGGAGAGGCAAGGTTCGCTCGCGGCCCTGGTACGTGAAGCGGAGCCTGTCTTTGTCGGTTCCTTCCATGATGCCGGCGATCGCGACGACCTCGCCGTCCTTCGTCTGCGCCAGCAACAAGTCCTCCGATCCCCGGGTCTTCAGCCTGTTGGCAAACGACTGGGGAGATTCCTTGCGGTCGAGCAAGCCGAAATGGATCCCGACCACACGCGCCAGCGGCACCTCGAGATGGTCTTGCCAGGGCGTCGTGAGCTTCAACGCTTCCGGGCCGATGCCTTCGAACCTGCCGAATAGCTTTTCGTCGTCCATCAAATAGACCGTGGCATCGATCCCGGGAACCGCCGGCGCCTTCAAATCGACGGCAAGCTTGGAGTCGGAGTGTTCAGCGGCCTTGGCGGTGGCATTCGCTTGCTGGCCGTCCTCGTACATGACGGTGACCATGAAGTCCTTTTGAAAGCTATCGCCAGGCGGCGGGTCCAGGAACAGGTCCGCCGACAAGTCAGTCCCTGGCCGGCGAACCACCAGTGGCCAATCCTGGGAGTCGGTCGTGTCGAGCCGCCATGAGACGGGCCCACCTTCGGCTTGTTGACACATCACGGTGACTTGCTTGATCTTCGCTTCCCTCAGCCCGAAGAGCGACAGGTTGATATCGCGAATGCCGTTCTTCTTCGGTTCGACCTTGGGATACTTGGTGATCGTCGTTCCCGGCGGCGGGGCGATGGCGTCGTCATTCGCGTCGGCTTTCTTCGCTTCGTCGGCTTTCTTCGCTTCAGCCTTCGGTTTGTCGTCCTTCTTAGCCTCGGTCTTGGGCTTCTGATCTTTCTTGGCCTCGGTCTTGGGCTTCTCGTCCTTCTTGGCTTCGGCCTTGGGCTTGTCGTCCTTCTTGGCCTCAGCTTTGGGCTTCTCGTCCTTCTTGGCTTCAGCTTTGGGCTTGTCGTCCTTCTTGGCTTCAGCTTTGGGCTTGTCGTCCTTCTTGGCTTCCGCCTTCGGCTTTCGTCCTTCTTGGCTTCGGCCTTGGGCTTGTCGTCCTTCTTGGCGCTCAGGCCGGGCATGGTGAAGTCGAGATTCGGTTGACCGATGAAACGAGCGGCCAGCGCGGGCGTTCGTTCAAATCGGATGCTTTCCAACTCATCGAGCGGGATCTTCGCCTTCGGTTTTTGTGCAGGCGGTTGTTGCGGAGGGCCGCCCGGCGTGGTCTGGGGAGGGCCACCCATCGCGACCTGGGGGGGATTACCCATCATGGCCTGGCCAGGGGCCATCGCCACCATGAGCTGGCCAGGTGCCGCCGGCATCGCGATCTGGCCAGGTGCCGCCGCCACGACCACAGCCTGGGGCGGTGCCGCCGCCACTGGCGCTGGTGTAGCGGCTGTCGTCGTGGCTTGTGGCGTGTCTTTTTGGGCAACCTTGGTGGTGTCCTCCGCGGGTTTCGCCTGACCTTTGGATCCACCGGAAGCGGCCGGCTTCTCGGCAGTGTCCAGGGGCTTAAACGCGTCTTTGCCATCCGGCATCTTGGAAGCAAGGGAGTTCTCGAGCGGCTTGAACGCGTCTTTGCCATCCGGCATTTTGGCGGGCACGAAAGGCGCCTTCGGCTGACCGCCGAGGATCAGTACACCTTTTTCGAGCGATGTCGGGTCCGCATAGACGATCTCGCCAAAGACGGAGCGAACGATCGTTCCCAAGCCATTGATGCGGTCAGCCTGGATGGTGATGTTGCGCCAAAGCACGTTGATTGGCTCCGCGCCGTTGCGATTGGACGCGAATAGCTTTACCGCCGCGATGTCAATGGGTCCGGTCTCGGTCTGACCCAGGTACCGAGGCCGGCCGGACGGGACATCGACAACCTGGAAACGAAGCGTGTTACCCTCGCGCTGAAGCTGAATCTGAACGACCTGGCCCGTTGCGGGAAAAGTCGGCCGCGGCGCCTTGGGAGGTTTGCCGCCTGGCATTCCCATGCCCATGCCCATTTGCATCTGCATCTGCATTTGCATCTGCATTTGCATCTGCATGGGACCGCCCGTCATTTTGATGATCGAACGATAGACGTCCGCGCCGGTCGGTTCCAAAAGGCGCACGAAAGTCACATCGGGCTGATTGATGTCTTGTTGCGCGATCGCCACGCCCACGGCCGCGCCATCCTCTTGGGCAGGCTTGGGGAGCTTCGTAATCACGAGGTTGGCTGTGATCTTGAAGTCACCGCCGAAGCGGATCTGCTGGGGCGTCTTCCAACCGGTCTCCTTCTCTCCGGGCGCCAGTGTGATCCGCAGACCGCCATCTTCTCGTTTGAACGCGGTCTTTTCGCCATAACCCTCGGCGTCGAGCGTGGGCTGATCGAGACTCTTGGCGCTCAGCGAACGCGAGTATTCCGATGGCGTGCCACCGCCCAGCAGGCCAATCAAGACGAGCGCCACGGCATGCATCGCAGTTCCTCAAAAGGAGGGGCTACGTTTCCCGAAGTAATGGATCGCCGAGTGGCGCCGGCTTGATGGAAGCCGCGACCAACGTTCGACGTCAAGGCTCTGAGCGAGCCTTGACGCCGACGGGTATGTCCGGTCAGATCAGGGCTTCTCCGCCGCCTTCGTCGGGGAGGTATCCCCGGTGGATTTGACGGTTTTTTCTTCCGCCAGGCGGCGATAATATCGCTCGAGCACCAGTCGATATTCGGGCGGGAATCCTTCGGACATGGATTGCAGAATGCGGTCTCGTTCCCGACCCGACAGTTTCGCCCAGTCCTTCTGACTCTGACCGGGATCGACCAACGTTCCGATACCGCCGGTGCCGCTCCGGATCACCGAGTCGGCCAAGGGCCGATTCGGGTTGTTTTTCTTGATGCCGTTCTTACAGGCCTGGCATTCCTTTTCCAGTTGCGCGATCAAATCGTCGAGGTCGCGGAGGACTTCCTTTTCTTTGGTCTGCGCGGGCTCGCCGGTTTCCGTTTTGGCCAGGACGCCGGCCACGTCGGTCATCTTGGTGGAGATGGGCGAAATCAGCGCTTGCGCTCCGGCAGCGGAGCAGAACAGGCAGGACGCCAGAGCGGCCCCAGCGAAAACCCGAAAGTTTGTGCTCATCAGTAAAATCCCCTTCTGAGTTAAGTGAACCTGTCCGAACGACGCGGTCGACCTACGTAAACCATCTACTCCGTAACAGTGGGAAAGTTGGCGGGGGGTTCGTCAGCCGGTTCCATTTGGCTGGCGATCTTCGCGAGTGAGTCGCGAATCTCTTCTTGTGAGTTCTTCAGCGTCTCGATTTCGCGGCGCAGATCGGGCGTCAGCGTCGGCCGGTCTGGTCGGGTCTTGTCCACGCCGACGGTGTCGTCGTTGAGCCGGCTCTGCAACAATCGAATCATCTTGAGCTCGGCGATGAGCCGGTTCAGCTCGCGTTCGCGCGCCCTGGGGTCGCTGGGCAGCGGCGTGCCAGGAGGCGGCGGGGTCGTGGGTGGAAGCCGTCGCATGGCTTCGAGCAGACCGAGCAGGTCGTCCTCCACACGCTTTTCCAGCTTGACCGTGCGAGCGGACGCATCACCCTCTTTGAGCCACTCCTGGATCTTCCGCATCTCGCGCGAGAGAACCTTAAGCGATGTTGGCAACGCAATGCCAAATTCCGTTTCCTCGGTCAACGCCGCCAGTTGCTCGGTTCGCTCGCCCAGCTCGGCCTCTTTTTGAGACAGACCCACGACGAGCAAGAGCGCCGTGCGCGACCGCTGCGCCACGCGGGGAGCCTGCGCTTCCGTCGTTTCACGGATCGACTGCTGGATCTCGTGCATTTCGGTCAGATCGGCGACGATGCGGGACTGGAGTTCCGTCCGCAGCTCGGTGAGCAGGCTTTCGACGGCTTGCGCCAGCTCCTGTCGCGATTTCTGGAGATGCTTGAGCGCCTGGAGCTGATCTTCGGCCGCGGGCTTGGCGGCCGTTTTTTCCAGGTCTTTCTCGGCGGACTGCATCGATCCACCGGCACGAATCAGATCTTTCTGGAGCGCGATTCCGGTGTTCCCAAGCCGGGCCGAGGTCTCCGCCAGCGAATCAGCCGCTGTTCGATTGCGGCTCTGGTCGCGTCCAAAGCGCTGAAACTCAGGTACGGCGATGTCATGTTGGTCGCTTGCGAGCCGGCTTGTCAGTCGATCGAGCTCCTGCTGAAACAAGTCGAGAGCTTTCTGCTCCGCGCCGGCCGCCGCGTCGACGTCGGTCGTCCCCAGTTGCGTGACAGCGTCGCCAAGGTGGGCGTCGGCCTGTTTTAAGAGAGGCGGCTGAAGGCCGGCGAACAACTTGTCGGCTGCGAGGGTCGCCGCCGTCTTCTGGATGCCGGCCTCACTCGCTCGACTGGCTTCCCGCGCTGCCTTTCCGGCCGAGTCGTTCTTGGCCGCGGCTGGAGCACGGGTCGCCGCAATAACCTCCTTTTGTTTTCGGACCAGCCCCTCGAGGTCCGTCCGACGGCTTTGCAGCCCCGCCACATCACCTTGCTTCTCGACAGCCGTGCGCGACCAGGCCAGCTCGCGACGTTCTTCCTTGATGATGCGATCGAGCTGACTGAGCGCTTCTCGCATCTGCCGCAGCCGCGCCAGCTTCATCTGGAAATCGAGGTCCTCGGCCAGCAGCAGCCTGCGGAGGTGTTCGAGCTTCGCCAGCATCTCACGGACTTCCGTCTCCGCTTTGCTCAGTTGAGCTTCTTTGAGAAGCTGTTGCGTTTCTTTCATCTGGTTCAGGATCAACTCTTCGCGTGAGAACTTGAGTGCCAGCTTCAGCCGCGAGGCGTTCTCCGGCTCCAAGCCCCGAAGCGCCTCGGAGAGCCGGAACATGCGCTCTTCCAGCTCGTTCATCTGCGCGGCCACGTTCTCTTGAGTGAAGCCGATGGAATCGCGGTCCGTGACTGCGGGCGGCTTGGGGCGCCGGTCGGCTTCGTCTCGCCCGGCTTCTTCTCGTCGTCGAAGACGTCGGCGGCCTTGGCCGCGTCCTTCTGGACTTGAGCGAGCGTCGCCGTGGGCAACACGGCTGTTGCCGCGATGGCCACGAGCATGAGCGGGAGCATGGCCGGTACGGCCAGCCCTCGAGCTCCGCGGTGAGTCGCTGTTGAGCAATGCGTGCTAGGGCTTATCATCGAAAACATCCTTCGTACGGGTTTCCCGCGCCTTCTCCGTGGCCTGCAGGACCTTTTGCTCCATCCGAATGACTTCGGCGACCTGGTTGACGACGTCCACGAAGCTTTCCCATTGCGACATTTGATCGAGGATCTTCTTCATTGTTGTAACAACTTCCGCGTGCAGTCGTCGAGCGGCACCTTCGTTTGCGACGGCCGTCGAGCTGCCCCCCGCGAGCGTTTGCAACACGCCCCGCAACTGGTTCATCGGGCCGGCGGTGAGTGCACGCATCGGATCGATGACACCATCCTGCAAGAGCCGGTGTGATTTCGGCGAGCCGATCTGGTTCAGCTTCATTTCCTGGAGCGTGTCACCAATCCGGCCGGCGATCTGGTCGAGCTGTCGAGATCCCGTGTGCTCGAGTCGCATCACCCTGAGGAAATCGTCCGCCTTCGGTTCGCCCGCCAGCACGGGTGTCTGCTTCTCCAGTGATTCCAAGACCGCCAGGAACTTGGCCCGTTCGGCCCGTTGACGGATCAGGATCTCGTAAAACAGCTCGTCTGCCGATACGACTTGCAACTGGAGCAGGCTGGAGCGCCCGGTTTGCACGCCCCGAACACAACGATCGTCCGCCTCGGCCACAAAGCGGAGCAGCGCCCCCACCTTGGGCGGATCGGTTTGCAGCACCACGTCATGCCGGACCTGGTGATCCAGGACCGGGTGATCCTTATCTTGCGCGAGTGGGATGGTCACCGTAGTTCGCACCGTTTTCGCATCCACTTTGTCCCCGCCACCGGCCTTTGGCTCGGCTTTGTCCTCGGGATTCAAGGTTCGCTCGATCTGCAACCGGAGAGCGGCCAGTCCGAAATCGTCGGTGGCGGCAAGGTTGAGCGGAACCGTGGCGACCGGAGTGACGTGGCTCCCGACTCCGACGGCACGCAACGTGACGCGCGGTTCCCGGTCCTTCAATAATCCGATCGACAGAAACGTGGGCTTCGAGGCTAGTCCGGTCTTTCGGGAAGTCAAACCGATTTCCAGCGTCGTGGCCTCGCGGAGTGTCAACTGAGCGCCGAACGTTCGGTCGTCGACGCGCTTCAGTGAAGGTGAACTCCCGGCATGAACTTTCAACTTGGTGTCCGAGAGCGCCTCGTTGCCGACGAGCGTCAATTCGACTTCCGTATCGGGCAGAAAGATCAAGTGCTGACGAGCATCGTCCACGCTACGAAATCCCTCATAGGTGGCACCCGGCTCCTTGACGCGAAGTCGCGTTTCCGCCAGCGAAGGCCGGTCGACTCGCTCGAGCGTGAGCGGACCAAGCCAGTCGTCGCCTCCTTCTAATTTGAACGTCGATGACGACGGCGACGGCGGAAACTCATACTGGAATCGCGCCGACTCCGTCGCGACCATCACCCCACCGCGCGATGGCCCCTCGGCGGTCCGTTCCTGGACGGCGATGGATTCGGGTGTTCGCGGATTCGAGGGTCTCGACTTCAATGTCAACGACTCGCCGCGGCCGTGAACGATGAAGCGGCCGGTTTGCGCTTCGACCATCGGCAAATCGCTCCGAACCTCCATCATGAACCGCTCGTCGCGCGGCACAACAAGCCGTCCACTGTCATCCAGTCCCATCACGGTGAGGTAGGTCCGCTGCGGCCAACGTTCGGAGGAACCGAATAACCAACGGGCCACGCTCAATCGAGCTGGGTGTGGCGCAAACGCGGCGAACATCACGGGGATAAGAACCCCCAGCAGCAATGCCCCGATGTGCGCGAACGTTCGTCGCCGGTTCCAGAGCGAACCCCAGTCGGAGCCGGCGAGCGCTGCGGAAGCTTGACCGACGGCCAGCCTGACCATCGCCGGCGAGGCGGATCCCCTCGGATCGCTTAACAGGTCGGGAAGCTGGAGCACATCCGCGATCCGCTGTCCGGTTCCCGGCCGGTAACGGTCGAGCGTCATCGCCAGCGAAAGTTCATCCATCCGCGAGGACCGCCAGCGCTTCCACGCACGAACGCCAAGAAATCCCAATACGCCCACAAGACTCAAGCTCAGCAAGACCAGACGAACCGGCAGACTGAACCGGAACCACCAATCCAGCAGCACCAACAGCGCTGCCGTCGCGGTCAGAACGATCGCCATGTCGGCTGCGAACTCGAGAGCCAACTGGAGGCGCAACCGTCCCCGCAACCGCGCAAGCTGAACGCGCAGAGCCGCGTTGCTCATCGCGAAGTGATTCCAGCGTCGGTAAGTCCAGCACAGTCGCCACGATTTCGTCCCGCCCTAAAATTCCTGACAGCCGAGGCGTCTCTTCGCTGCCTACTGCCTAGAGCGCTCAACGCTTGGACTGGGCACGCGTGGCCACCCCCCCGAACCCCCCCTTCGCAAGGGGGGGAAAGTGAGCCGCCCCTTTCGTCCCCCCCTTGCGAACTCTCCTCCCCTATCGGAGGGGAGGAAGGGAGGGGTAGTCCTCTTGGGGTTCGGGGGGGTGCTTTGCCCCGGCCGCGGCATATGCTCAATCCAATCGTTAGGCACTCCACTTTTCAATTATTACACCATGCGGTACTTCTTCCGCAAAAGCCATTCGACGGTCAAGCCGAGCACGATGGTCGAGTAAAGCAGGGGAGAGTCCCAGAGCTCGTCGCGGGTCTCGATCGTTCGGGTCACTTCGCGCATCGAGATGGCCTCGTCGAGCTTGCTGACATCCTTGAGCTCGAAGACCCGGCCGTTGGTGAGCCGGGCGAGGTCCGTCAAGAGCGGCCGGTTCAAGGAAGGCTCGTCGATCTCGCGGCGTGGTGGCTCGACGCGAAACGCTGTCATCGACGGCCGGACATTGGAGCCGGCCGCTGTCGCCGCGACGATCTTGAGTGAATACGCACCCGCCTGTTGTGCTGGGAAGGTCGTTGTCAATAAACCGGGGTCGTCGGCCACCTTGTCAAACCGGAGCGGCTCCGGCGGCTGACCGGCGACTTCCAGCTCGGCCGCCAGCTCGGCTGCCTCCGCCACCGCGGCGGCCTCCGTAAACCGGACGGCGATCGATACCTGGTCGCCGACGCGATAGACGCCTTTGCCCAGATGCACTTGAAACGGGAACCGACCGCCCAGCGCCTTGTTTCGCCCGACGCGATCGACCAGGCGCGCCCAGAAGCCATCGAAATAATCTTCCGAGAGATACCTCCAGCGATAGGTGCTGTCGAATCCGATGAACACCGTTCGACCAGGCCCGTAGAGCTGCGAGGCCAGGAGTACCTGCCGCCCGTACTGGTTCTGCATGCGAGGGTCGCCGTGCCGGGCCAGAACGGTCGCGCCGGGGCGTGAGCGTGTGACCAGGAAGCTCCAGTACATGCCGGGCAGGCTCGTCAAGATCGCCCGATTCCGAATCGGATCCGCGTTGAACTCGAAGATGGGATCACCACGGCCCTCAGGCGTCAGTTCCAGGGTGTAGGTCGTTTGGGTGGTGAGCCGCACTTCGGCTTCGGTCCGGAACAGACCCGGGTCGCGAACGATGGGCAAGATCCGCGTCCAGTTGTCGGCCGCGGAGGAGACCTTCAGCGGCTTCAAAGAGCTGCTGGGAATACAGCTCACCGGCGACGAAAATGATTCCCCCGCCTTCCTGCCCGACGAAATTCGTGAGCATCTCCGGCCATTGTTGCCCCAGCGCCCGGATGTCCGGATCAACCAGCAGCAGGGCGTCGTAGTTTCGCAGCTCGTTCATGTCGTTAGGCAGCCGGAAGATGGGACGGTCGCCTGGCTGTCGATAGCCCGGATCGGCATGTTGAATCCAGGCCGCGAACTCGACGCGCTGGTCGCGCATCAGGGCGTTGCGCAGGAATTGCACCTCCGGCGAGGCGGCGCCGGCAATCAGCAAGACGCGGATCTGCTGACGCACGACTCTCACCGAGGCCGTCGCGACATTGTCATCCATCGTCAGCTCGGGACCAGCGTCCTCAACCGCGCGCGAAATTCATACTGGCCCACGACCTTGGGATTGATGCGAAATGTCGTCCGCTTGAGGATCCCGTCCTCCCCCAGGACGACGCGCTGATTGGCGATCGGCTCCCAGTCGCCTTCGTTGATCCGCTGTTCGAGGACGATCGTGGCCTCGGCGTCGCGCAGTCCGCGGGCTTCGACGACGACGGCCAGCATCATCGGGTCGCGAACGAACACCACGGGGCTGACCTCGATCTCAGCCAGTCGGACGTTGCGCGGCCCTTCGTCGGCACCGGCGGCGATGGCAAAGATGGGAATATTCTGTCGAATGGCCGCCTCGACGGCGCGAAGCGGATCTTCACCCGAATTGGACCGGCCATCAGTCGCCAGGATCACGCCGGCGACTGGCTGGCCGCGATGCGCCGCCAGCACTCCATGAAGGGCGTCACCCAGCGGAGAGACCGCGCGGTTCGGCTTGATCTCGTCGAGCGCCCGTGTCCGCGCCGATTCGCCCGGGCCCGGCCGGCTCGCCGATTCCAGATCGTACAGAAACAGGTCCCGGCCACGGCCGAGCGCTTCCAGTTTGAGTGCCCAGAACGCGTCTTGACCAGGTTCAGCCGCGGCGTCTCCCGCAGAATCTGAATCGATGATCGCCCATCCTTGGATGGAATTTGCAAGCCCGCCGCGATCTCAACCGCGCGCGATTCGTCCGTGTACGGATCGGAGAAATTCATGCTGTCCGAATCATCGAGGATCAAGGCCAGGTGCGACCGAACGGTTTCGCGCTGACTCGAGATCAACACCGGCTCGATCAGCATCGTGACCAGGGCCAAGAGCGTGAGGACTCGAAAACCGACCAGGAGCGCCCTCTTGGGTCGCGAGAGGTCACGGCGTTCCCACCGGTACAGCCCCCAGAGCAAAAACAACACGGCGATCGCCGCCAGGATCAGCGCGACGGCTGTGAGCCCTTGCGGCAATCCCGTGAACTCGAGCCGGGAATCGCCCTCCGACACCGCGCCCGGCGACCGTTCAATTCCCAGAAGTGTTTCCCAGAGTCTGTTCATAACCTTCCATCGCAATGGCTTCCACTTCACTCAGCGAGAGCGACCGACCCAAGTTGCGAATATTGACTCCACAATCAAGAGGACGAGCAGGCCGCCCGCCAGGGCGTGCCAGATCTCGCGGCCGGTCGCCGAGAAGAGGTCAAGACCTCCTTTTCGCGTCGAAACGATCTCGACAGTGAGCGGCTCGAACAAGGTTCTTAGTTCCGAGGCCTCGATCCGCTCCAGTGCACTTTCGCGAGCGTCGGGGTTGGCCGCGTACGAATCTTGCTGGGTTCCCAGGGGACCCTCATCCCAGGTGAGGCGGTACAAGCCCGCGCGACGCGTGTCGCTGACGGTGATCTCGACCGCCGGCCCGCGATCGTTCTCTTGGTCCTTCAGAGGGATGGCCGTCATCGACTGAGGTTCGCCTCCCCCGGGGGCCGTCAACTTGGCGTTGGTTACCTGCTGGTTGGAGTGAATCAGGCGCCTCATCCCTTCGCCGGCCGTGACCGTATTGTTGAATGAAGTCGGGCCGCGCCGTGCCCCGCACGGCTTCACGGACGGCCAGGACAAAGCTCGGCTCGATCGGCCAGTCATTGCCGGCGCGGTCGGCGGTCGTCGTCCACAACAGGACGCGTCCCTCGCCCACGACCCGCTCGATCACCGCGGGCGACCGGCTCGGATTGTTCCAGCGCGCCAGCACGCGGACCTGGTCGGGATCACCCGGCTCCTCTACCGACATGATCTGTCGAGCCACCACTCGTTCAAGCGCCGACGGCTTCAGCTCCAGCAGCTTTTCGAGCGGTGAGGGACGCAACGGTTCCACGAACACACCGTGAATGGGCTCGTCGACAAGTGTCTTCAACTTGCACGGCAAGACTTTGTCGTTCTCCTTGAAGAGCAAGTCGTTGTACAGGCCAACGTCGACTTTCGCCCCGGTGAAGATCATCAAGCCCATGCCCGCGCGAACCAAGCTCCTCAGCCGATCGGCTTGCTCCGGCGTCGGGGCCGCGACATTGGCCAGCACGAGCACATCGGCGGTATCCAATCGCGGTGACAGAAAATCCTGCTCCTGGACAACCTCGACGCGCCATGCCTCGGCTGCTCCAATCCCGACCGACAACGGCGCGGCCAGGTAGTCGACCTCGGAGCCGAACGGCTCCGACGACGGCTCACCGTCCACCAGGCGGATCAGCAAAGAATCCTTGACCGGCACAGCCGCCCAGCGCTGATTGTCCCCCGGCAGCTCATCGTCCGGGAGCTGGAGCGACAGATCGTGAGGACCTGCCGTCGGAAACTGGACCGAGAGCGGGACGCGACCAATTTGATGAGGCGCGATCTCCGATAGCCGCATTTCCGTTGGCTTGTCATCGACGCGAAGGATCGCCTTGGCCCCCGTCAACACGCGAGGGGAGTCGTTACGGATCAAGGCTTCCCAGCGACTCTCGGCCCCGGCGAGGATTGTGCGGTCCAAGGGAAGTAGCCCTTGCAGCGAGACATTGGCGACTTCGTCAGCGCCCACGTCCACCAGTCGCACACGAACGCCCTCCTCCTTCCAGCGCCGGCTGATCGTGGATACGCCCCGCTCCCAGCCGGCCTTTCGTAGGTCGGTGATGATCGTGAGCTGCCGCGTGGGATACGTGCAGGATCGCAAAACCTCGTCGATACCTTCGAGCACGGCGGGCCATGCGGCGTGGGTGGCCGTCAACGGCACCGAAAGTGCCGTCGCCGTCAGATCGTCCCGGCGCGTCCCGACGACATCATGGAGAACCGGTGCCCTTGGCGATGAAGTCGTCACGAGGGTGCAGCGGTCCTGAGGACGAATGCTCCCCAAGAGCGCGGCCGCCGTCTCCTTGGCACGCTCGAACGCCGCCGGCTCACCTGGCGCGTAGCCCATGCTCAGTGAGTCGTCGATCACCACCACTTGACTCGACCGGCCGCCCGTGCCCAGCCATTGCTCCAGCCCCGTCGGATTCAACACCGGTCGCGCCAGATAGAAGAACAACAACACGATCAGGCGCGATTCGCAGCAAAAGAAGCAATAACTCCTCGAGCTGAATGCGCCGGCGGTTGCGCTGGATCGTCAACTTGAGATAGCGCATCGGAGCCCATTCCACCCGACGGAACCGGCGACGGTTCAGCAGATGGATAATGATGGGGATCGAGCCGAGCAACGTCCCCCACATCAATAATGGGCTCAGGAAGGTCATCATAAATAGTTAAGTAGGCAGTAGGCAGACATGAGTGTGCGAGTAAGTGAGCAATCCCTTTCCCCCCTTGCGAAGGGGGGGTCAGGGGGGGTGACCAGGGCGTAACCATCAGCTTCGGCCGAAGTGGCGTTTTCCGCCAGGACCAGCGACCCCGGATCCGCGTACCAGGCCAGCGTTACCGCCGGGACCACCCCCCCTGCCCCCCCCTTCGCAAGGGGAGGAAAAACGTGCGCACGAAATCGGGGTGAGCGCGCAACTTGCTGCGAGACCATCTTTTCACCAGCCGACTGAGAGCGTATCGCTTGGCCATTTATGCCTCCCAAAACTGCCTACTGCCTACTCCTACTTGTCCCGATCGATTCTCGTGAATGCAAAAATCGGCTCAGTGATTCACCGAGCGGTTCATCGGTGAGGAACCGTACGTGGTCGTAGCCGCGGTTACCACACTCGCGTTTCACTTCGACTCAAGAAAGTTTCCATGGCTTTTTGGTACGACTTCCGAAAGGCCCAAGGCTCGGCGAACAGTTCTTCTTCTCCCTCGATGTCGCGGAAGATCGTTGGTCCATCGAAGGGCAATTCCATCTCATCGCGATCGAGCACCTGCATCACCAGCACTTCATGTCCCAGAAACTTCAAGCGATTCAGGCCGTCATAGAGGGTGTCCAGGTCTGTGAACAGGTCCGATACGATGATTAAGAGGTTGCGGCGCCGGAATTGCTCGTTGAGCGCGCGGAGCAATCCGCCCAGGTCCGTCTTGCGACTCGGCTTGCATTTTTCGAGTAAAGCGGACATCACCATGATCTGCGCTTGCGTCGCCTTCGGGGGCAAATTGGTCGTGGCGGCTTCGTCGAACAAGACCAGGCCGACGGGGTCTTGCTGCCGAGTCAGCAGCATGGACAGCGAGACGACCAAGGTGGCGGCATAGTCGAACTTGGACAGAGTGGCCTTGCCGCGATAATTCATGGACGCGCTGGCGTCGACGATGAAGGTGACGCGTACGTTGCTTTCTTGTTCGTACTGCTTGATGTAGTGACGGTCGGAGCGACCGAAGACGCGCCAATCGAGTCGGCGGAGGTCATCCCCGAGGTTGTATTCGCGGTACTCCGCAAACTCGATGTTGAACCCATGAAACGGGCTGCGGTGCTGGCCGCTGATCGCACCCTCGACCAGGCGTCGAGAGGCAGGGTCAGGTCCGAAATCTGCGCGATCGCGTCAGGATCGGAATATTTCCGCGACGGCGGCATCGTCGGCTCCCTTACGGATCGGGACGTCGTTCAACAGCTTCTTGATGATCGTGTCGCTGGTTTCGCCGGCCGCCTGAGCATTGTAATTGATGACGATGCGGTGCCGGAGCACGGGCAAGGCCACGGTTCGGATGTCGTCGACCGAAACGCTGGCACGCCCGGTGAGGGCCGCCCGCGCCTTGGATGCCAGGATCAACGACTGACCAGCGCGCGGACCGGCACCCCAGGTCACCCAGTCGGCGATATACTTGGGCCCGCCATGAGTCGGGCCGCGGGTCGCCCGCACCAGGTCCATCGCGTAATCGATGCAGTGGTCCGTGATCGGCACCCGCCTCACCAGCCGCTGCAACGCCGCGATCCGTTCTCCATCCAGTGTCGGTGTGATCTCGGTCGCATCCGCGCCCGTGGTGATCCGATAAATCCGTCGCTCTTCTTCGGGCGTCGGATACGTGATGAAAATCTTGAACAGGAAGCGGTCGAGCTGCGCCTCGGGCAGGGGATACGTGCCTTCCTGTTCGATCGGGTTCTGCGTGGCCAATACGAAGAACGGGTCCGGCAACGTATGTTTGTGACCACCGGCAGTCACTTGCCGTTCCTGCATCGCCTCGAGCAAGGCAGCCTGCGTTTTGGGAGGCGTGCGGTTGATCTCGTCGGCCAGGATCAGGTTGGCAAAGATCGGTCCACGAACGAAGCGCAATTCGCGCGCTCCGCTCTGGCGATCCTCGTAGAGCATCTCGGTGCCGGTGATGTCACTGGGCATCAGGTCGGGTGTGAACTGGATCCGGGTGAATTCCAGCGAGAGAGACTGGGCCAAAGAGTGCACCATCAACGTCTTCGCGAGGCCGGGCACTCCCTCGAGGATGCAATGGCCTCGGGCGAAGACGGCCATCAGGAGTTGATCGACGACTTCGGTTTGTCCGACGATCTGCCGGGCGATTTGTTCACGAATCTGGTCGTAGGCGGTTCGCAGCTCCTCCAATTCGGCCAGATCGATCTCAACGGTCGCGGTCGCGGTACTCAAGATCGCGTTTCCTCCTAGCGCTGGAAAATAGGCAGATACTTGTAAGGAAGCTGCAAGATGATGGTGGCGACCGAAGTGCCGTAAACCTCTCCGATCCCATCTCCGTTCCATGATCCCATGGGCGTCTGCATGCGCGAGCAACTGATCGCGGGTGCTGGGAAAGTACTTATCCCAGTACTGGTCGCCCGCCATGTAGAATCCTTGCGCGGCATAGAGATGCGAGTAAAAGTTGTGGCCACCCCCCTTGTCCCATCCCTCATGGGTGCGGAACTGGTCCCAGACGTACTTCAGACAGTCGGTGGCGATGGTGCTGTCGAACTGACCGGCGTTGTACAAGGTCGCGACGGCGGCCGCCGAGATGGCGAGCCTCGGTCCACTGTTCGAGCGGAGCGAGTATTCGATTCCACCTTCGGCGGTCCGGCAACGCTCGAGGTATTTCACCGATTCCTCGATGACGGCGCGCGGAACCAGGAAGCCCGCGTTGTGCGCGGCCCGCAGGGCCTGCACCTGGGTGACCGTCACCGATCCTTCGTCGCCGGCCCGGGAATGTAGGTCCAGCCACCTTGAGCACTCTGGCCTTGGCTGGTCAATGTCACCGCTTTGCGGATCGTGCTTTGCACCTGCTGCCGCAACGATTCCTTGGTGATCATCCCGTAAACGCAGGCGAGAAACATGAGCGCGAAGCCGTGGCCGTGCATCGGTTGGCCGCTATCCTGGGTCGGGCCGGTGATCAGACCCGTCGGCGTGGCGCACCGCACCAGGAACTCAACGGCCCCCTTTACGTTTCGCGAGTACTTGCCGCGCGTCGGTGAGTTGCCGTGAGCGAGCATGGCGGTACCGGCCAGCCCGGTCATGGCGACGGGATACCCCTCGCCACCGCCGACGATCCAGGAGCCGTCGTCGGCTTGCTTATTGGCGAGATAATCGAGACCCTTGATGACCGCCTTGAGCGTGTCCGCGGTCACGTGTTTCGGGAGGACTTCGGTACCGGCCCCCCAGCCGCGCTGGAGACTCGCGAGCCAGCCGGCGCCGGCCATCGCCGCGATCGCCCCTCGGCGATGGCCGTCCAGGAACGCGCGGCGGGTCAAGGTCACGGTCGCCGATACCGGTCGATCGGGATCACGTTCTGGGTTTGTCATTTCTCACCGGTCCGTGCCTTCACGTCGGATTTGGAATGAACCTGGAAACGCACCATCAGTTCGACTTTGACCGGGATATCGTGGTATTTCGACGTTTCCAGCCGCTTGCGCGGCGGTTGATCGTCGTCAGAATTCGTATATCTGTCGCCGGGGACCACGATTTCCCGGATCGCCACGATCGGCCCTAGCTCGACACGGCTCAACCGCGCTAGTCGTTCGGCCCGCGTGCGTGCGTCGGCGATCGCCTTCTCGTAAGCTTCTTCCTGGACCTTGTCGAAGTCATCGAGCACGAATCGGACCAACCCCTGTGATTGTTGGTTCCAGCGATAGTAATAGTAGTTGTTGTAATCGTTCTGCGGCCCGACTTTCGCGCCGGCGTCTTGTGCGACATCGAGAAGTTTGCCGATCAATTGCATCAAGGCCTCCTCGTCCATCTTGCGGAGGTTGGACGCCTTGACGATGAGTTTTCGCGAGAGCTGCACCTCGGTCTTGTTGCGCAGATTGGGCATGCCGCCGCCCCAATAATAATTGTTTTGATTCTGCCCCTTCTGGTCGACCTGTAGGCCGCGCTCCTCCACGGTGACGTCCGCGAGCTTCAAGGCGGTGAATGCCTCTTGCAGCCGGCGCCTGGCATCGCGGTACTTCACGATGGCATCGGCGGTCAGCTCTGACGATGCGGAAACCTCGACGTCGATCTCGATCAAGTTCGGCTTGGCGGCAAGTGATGCCTTGCCGGCGACCGTAAAGCCCTCGATATTCGGGCTTGGCGGTCGAAAAGTCTTGGCCAAAGTACTGAGCCTGAGCCGGTTGCGCCGTGCCAGTTAGCGCGAGCGCGAATCCGATGACCGCGATCGCCGCGCGGGCGAGGCCTCCTTTTCCCCCCTTGCGAAGGGGGGGCTAGGCTGGGGTGTTGAGAAGTCGGTGTTGATCGCGCTGGAGGGACGGTTTCGAGATGCGTGTTTTTGTTGCGCGCGATCGGAATCTGCCGCGAGCGAGCGATCCCTTTCCCCCCCTTGCGAAGGGGGGGTCAGGGGGGGTGAACAGGGCATAACCAACACCTTCGACCGAAGCGGCGGACCCTGGCCTTCGGCGGGTACGCCAGCCTGGCCCAGCCGCCCCGGAACCGCGTAGCAGGCTCTCGTTCCGCCGGGACCACCCCCCCTGACCCCCCCTTCGCAAGGGGGGAGACGCGCAACGAATCTGCGATGAACTCGAGACCTGTGCAAGACCACGTTTTCCTCGTGCGTCTCTTGATCATTTGGAAGCCCTCTCCTTGATAGTCGCGGTTTCCGGGCGGTTGGAGACGCCGGCTCCACTCCCCCGCCGCGGATAGGCTGAGATTGTCCGATTGGAAACAGCCAGGAGCAGCTCGTCGGTCAGAACCAGGTCACCCCCCGCCGCGCCCAGGTCGTTGCCGCGAAAGATCCGCCGCACCCGGCCCGACTTGGGATCGATCTCAAAGACGCCGCGAGGCGTCAGTTGCCAGAGGCCGTCTGAACGCACGAGCACGCGCCCCTCCTTACTGCCATTCGGAATCCGCGTCGCCCACAGAAGTTGCCGCGTGTGCAAATCCATCGAGCTGATCTCGGAGCCGCCGAGAAAAAGCGCACTGTCGCTTGCTCCCAGCATCCGCGCGGACTTGGTAATCGGCCGCTCCCAGAGCACTTTCATTCGGTTGGGATCGACGGCATAGAGACGTCCGGACTGCATCCCCTTGATGAGGAAGGCTTCGCCCGTCTGAAGCGGCTGACTGCTCGTTGTCGCCTTCTCCGGTTGCTGATAATCGTCAAAGAAGAAGAAGAACCGATTCTGTCCCTGAAGCGGGTCGGTCTTGTATCCGTAACCCCAGTCGAGCGCCCCGGTATCCGCATCGAGCCGCGCGAATATGCCGACATGCGTGTCGATGTACACCGCTCCCCGCGCGATAAACGAGTCGGGGTTGGGGAGCGGGCTCGGCGCCGTAATAATAATTGAAGTATTGTTGGCCTTGCCGGAACATGCCGATTTCCGTTTTCCAGAGCAATTTGCCGTCGTGAGGCTGGATCGCCAGGACGAGCTGCTGCGGCTGGCCCTGTTGTTGCTGGGGGTTCGCATTGGTCTTGGCGGTGATGAAGAGCTTGCCGTCGGCCAGCAGTGGCCGGCTGACAAGGTCATACGTGGAATACTCCGGAAGGTCGGCCGTTCGCCAGATCAACTCGCCATTGTCGGCTCGCCGGCAGTTCAATTGAAAAGGAGCGAAGAAATTCTGATCCTTCAGGTCTCGAACCAACGTCCAGACATGCTCACCCGCGGCGATGACGTCGAATCGGCTGGTATCGACCATGCGGACGTTTTGCTGCATCGCAATCAGTTCGAGATTATGGAATGACGCGGTGCGCCAAAGCAACTTTCCGCTCTTCGCGTCCAGGGCGAAAATGGAGGCAAGGTAGTTAACGAAGATTGAAGTGCCATCGATGGTCACCGCCGGCACGACGCCGCTCAGCGAGTTGGATTCCCACTGGGTCAATTCGGTCGGAGTCATGCCGGCTTCGATCGACGCGGCGAACCGCAATTGCCAGGTGGGTTCGACCACGCCGGTCAAATCCAGGGACGCCTCGACGTGATGACCCTGCCCTCTCGGCGGTTGCGCTCGACGAAGTCCGATTTTCCGTTGTCTTGCTCGCATCACCGAGCAGCCGCTCCAGCGTCGCGACGGGTGTCGCGGTCTGGCCGCCAATCGTGATTTTCTCGTCGCTGTAACGATCCGACAGCTCGCGACGCAACTGCTCGAACTCCGCCCGGCGACCCGCCCGAGAGAGCGCGACCGCGGCTTTGACCGACAGCAACGCGAGTGATAAGTCCGTGTCGGGGCGCTGGCGCAAGACCGCATTCCAGCAGTCGGCGGCTCGGTCGAACTGGCCCTGCTCAAAGTAGAGATCGCCCAGACGATCGGCCGCGTTGTCGCCCACCGATGTGATGAAATAGGCCGAGTAAACCCGTTCGAGGTTCTTCAACTCGGTTGGGCCGCTGGCTTCATCGAACAGTTTCTTCGCCTCGGCGTCGTAAAACAATCGACAGGCCGCCTGACCGTTCGGCGCCATGGCGGAGAGGATGGACCGGCGCTTCCGCTCGATCGGGACGATGAAGTTGTTTTCGCCGTCGATGAAACGCCGGGTCTGGTCCTCGGGGATCGTGTAGAGCGACTTCAAGGCTCGCTCCCAGGCCCCTCGTCTTTGAAACCGGTCGAAATCGTCGATCGCCTCTTTGGTTTCGGTGGATGCCGGCGGCATCTGCAAAGGACGAGCCGGCGAGTCGTTCGAGACTTTGCCCTCCTGCTCATCCTTTTCTTCCTTGGTCTGACCGAGCGCAACCGCCGGTAAAAGCAAGAGGATCATGATCGCCCAACGCATCACGGTCATGTCACCTCACCGAGAACACGGTTGCCACTCGAGCGGATGTTTCCGAGCGATCGCCCACCAGGGCGCGAGCCGCGAGGCACGGCGAGACAAGTGCTCCCAAGAGCAGCGTTCATCGTGACGGATTCTTTCCCAGGTGCCCGCAACCGCGCCGAACAAGACATTACATTTGTAGTCGACGAGGTTGCTGGGTGCAAGCGAAATAATTAAAAGTTTTCGCGTTTCGGGTAAGTGTGGCTCCCGCGTCCATCCGGCCTGGTTTCGACGCGATCGTCTCCGTTCCGCGTGCGCGGTTTGATCGTCTTGGTATTGGCAGCCGGCATTTGGCCAGCGATCACTTCGCCTTCGCCCGCGCGATGACGAAATCCACAAGTGACTGGCAGCGGAAGAATCCCTCCCAGTAATTGTGACCCTGCCCCTTGGCCACGATCAGCGTTACCGCGTTCGGCTGACCGGCTGACTTGTAGCGTGCGACCAGCTCCGCCGAATTCTGCTTCAGCGGCACCACCTTGTCTTCATCACCATGGATGAGGAATATGGGCACTTTGTGCCTGGCAAGTACCTCCACACGGTTGATCGGGTTCAGGTCTTCAAGCTTCGATTTCAGCTCGGCTTCGGATAGCTCGAAAGCCGGAGCGGCCTTGGCCAGGCCGGGATACGTGCGCAGGTCCAAGACCGGATAAATGCCGGCGATACCCGCCACCTTGTCGGGATTTTCCAACGCCCAGCTCGTGACCCATAGGCCGCCCCTGCTGCGACCGAGCAGCACCGGACGTAAGGCGAATCCCCGCTTTCCGGTCAGCTCAGCATACAGGGCGGTCAGTCCCTTGCACCCCTTGGGACTGCCGTACGCCTCACCCACATCGATACCGGCAACAGCGATGCCCGCGTCCAGGAATTGCTGGTGCATCCACTTTTCGTGGCCATCCGGGAAGCCAGCGAGCGTCGGGGCGTACATCACCCAGGGTTGAGGCGTGATCCGCTTTCCCTCGGGCGGCATGAAGAGGAAACCGGGCGCCGTCCACGAGTAGTCGCTCGCCGGGCAGGATCAGAACCTTGGGGCTCTCCTGTCCAAACGCGGCGAAGCCGAAACCTGACGCGATCGCCGCCAGTAAACATGATCGCAGAACCAGTACGTATTTCATCGTTCGCCTCTCGACGGGATTTTTTGACCTCTGTCGTTCGCGTGCAGCTCACTATAGCGAGTGACATTCGTCGATCGCCATGCCGTATCCTACAAACAAGGCGCGATCCTCAAGAGTGGCGACTCAGGCAAGACGAAGTGACATCATGCGGGTGTACGAAAAATGTTGATCTCGGTCAGACCGGAGTTGTTTGAGGTCGGCTCGGACGGTCCAATCATGGTTGACCGTGATAATTCACGATGACAGAGATCACTGCCAGCTCGTGGAGATCATTCGGGCTGAGCGCACGACCCAGGAGGCTTGACGAGATGCGGCAACCAGACAGCGTCACGCGGCGCAATCTTATCGGACGTGCGGCCATGAGTTCGGTGGCATTCCCAATGATCGTCCCGGCAACGGTTTTCGGCACGCAAGACAAGGCACCGCCCAGCGAACGGATCACCGTCGGCTTCATCGGCTGCGGGAAGATGGCTAACGACTATCACCTTCCCACCTTGCTCGGCTTTGGCGATGTCCAGGCGGTCGCCGTCTGCGAGGTCGATAAAACGCGTCGTGACGCGGCTCGGCGTCGTGTCGAGAAGTCGTATGAAGGGAAAACAGAGTACAAAGGATGCTCAGCGTATTCGGACTTCCGGGAGATCGTCGCTCGTAAGGACATCGACGCGGTGTGCATCGCCACGCCGGAGCACTGGCACGCGATCCCGGCGATCGAGGCGATGAAGTCGGGCAAGGACGTGTACTGCGAGAAGCCCCTGACGCTGACGCTCGCCGAGGCGAAGCGCTGCATCGACGTCGCGCGGAAATACGACAAGATCTTCCAAACGGGCAGCCAGCAGCGCTCAAATACCTTCGGCCCATTCCGAGAAGCCGCGGAAATCGTCCGAAGCGGGAGACTTGGAACGATCCAAGCCGTTACGGTCGGCGTCGGAGGTCCAAGCAGATGGTGCGACCTGCCCGCCGAGGACATGGAGCCCGGCCTGGACTGGGATCTTTGGCTCGGCCCGGCTCCAAAGCGTCCGTACAATTCCAAGCTCAGCCCGCGTGGAGTGCACAAGCACTTTCCCCAGTGGCGAAGCTATCGTGAATATGCCGGAGGTGGACACTCCGATATGGGAGCGCATCACTATGACATCGCTCAGTGGTGTCTGGGCACGGACAACTCCGATCCCATCGAGATCATCCCCGCTCTCGACCCTGCCGCTCAGCACGGTGTCATCTATCGTTACGCCAATGGGGTGGTGATGGTCCACGGTGGTCCGAGCGGTTGTACGTTTACTGGCACTTCCGGCACCCTCCGGATCGACCGAGATCACCTCAGCAGCGACCCGGCCCTCATCGTGAAGCAACCACTCGCCCACAATGAGGTCCACCTCGAAAAGTCGCCCGGCCATCATCGCAACTGGATTGACTGCATCCGCTCGCGCAAGCGCCCCTTGGCAGACGTCGAGATCGGAGCTCGCTCGGTCGCCATTACCATCTTGGGCAACCTGGCATACTGGGAGCGGCGCGTATTGCACTGGGATCCCGTCAAGTGGGAGTTCGTGGGCGACAGCCTGGCAAACACCTGGCTCGACCGCGAGCGACGTGACCCATGGCAGCTCCCGGCTGTCTAACCCCGATCGTAGAACGGAATTCATTCCGTTCCACGACGTCAGGAAGCGCAGCGTGTGGGGAGAAAAGGGAGCCTCCTCCTCTGTAGGAGGCGGCTCTGTCCGCCGACCCTCACATTTCTACTACCCAGATGCTGTCACGTTGCGATCACGCGCTCCAAACCCAATGCGAGACTGGAAACCCAGTAAGCTCTTGGTAAGCTCCCCGCCCTGGACGACCAGGTCGTGAAGCGCGGCGTCGAGATGACGGTCGCGGACCACGATCTCTTCACCATCGCCGGCCGCGAACAGGGCGGCCCTGCGCAGCAGCTCCCGGATAAATGCCGCGCTGGCCCCTTCCGTCCGCGCGATGAAGCGAGGGAGGTCCGACACCTCCAGCTTCATTCCCCTTCCATAGAGCTGGAAGAGCCGCTGCCTGCATCGACGCGTCGGGCATCGGGATCTCGATCGCTTGATCCACACGTCCAGGACGAGCCGCCAGCGCCGGCTCGAGCAGGTCGGGCCGGTTTGTCGTCAACAGGAAGAGAATGTCGACGTCATGCGCCAGGCCATCCATTTCGTTGAGAAGCTCGAAGAGCAGGGGGGTGGCACTGCCGGCACCTCCCTTGGTGCGCTCCTCGGCCACCAGGTCGACGTCCTCGATCACCACGGTCGACGGTTGCAGCATCCGAGCCATTGCGCACGTATGGCCGATCAGCCCCAGCCCTTTGCCCGTGACCAGAAATGTCGTCCGGTCGCGCATCACGCGGGCCAGGTACATGATCGTCAAGGTCTTGCCGGTGCCTGGCATGCCGTGCAACAACAGCCCGCGCTTGAGGTGCCTTCCCGCCATCAGCAGCCGCTGGCTATGCCGGGAAAAGTCAATCGTGTGACGCTCGATGCGTTCAAGAAGTCCGTCCGGCAGGATGATATCCTCACGCCCGATTTGCGGTAGTTTGTGGAACTTGACGGAGAAGTCGGGGTATTCCGCCGTGAGCGAGATCACGTGTCCCCGGTATACGCTGCGCACACGCGTGGATTCGCGGAGCTCGAACAGGAAGCGTTCCGCATGGCTCGTTCAGGCGCCATCACCTCCACCACGAGACTCTTCCAGGAACCGATTTCTTTCTCGGGACGAATGTACACGGCGAGCCGACCCTCACCCTTGGCGATGAGGTAGAGGCCTTCCTGGATGCAGGCCATGAACCGTTCGCCATCGAGCTCGATGTTGGCATACTCAACCGGTCCTTGCCGTCCTGAATTGCCATGCGCACTGGGACTCACCAGGTCGGCGAGACCGCCATCTCTGAACCCGAACTTGCCTGCAACGCCGAGCACCTCCGAGGATCGATTCTCCTGAGAGATGTATTCCTCCATCGCAAGATGCAGGCTCGGTTGGTTCATCTTGGGCAACAACTGTGAGACGACGGGGAGCAATGAGGGGTCGGTTCCGAAGTGCTCCCTGAGCTTGCGCTCGAAAAACGACTCTTCGTCAGGCTTCTTTTTGGTGTGGGTCCGCATCTGATCCAGGAATCCCTGGAACGATGCGCCGAATTCGTCGGGATTGATCGGCATCGAAGTTCTCCTGCTGGGCCATTAACTTGGGCCTCTTCAGTATGACTCGCGCGACGGCTGGCGTTAACACCCCGAACGCGACCAATCTCCGGCAGTTTGAGCTTCTGAATGGTGCACCGCGACATGGTGGGGCTTGGCCGCCCACGCGCTCGAGCTGGGAAGGGTTTCGGGAACTGCACTCAACCGTCGTAACAACGAAGGGTACGATAGGAAAAGTTTGGCCACGGATGAAACACGGATCAATCAGTATACGACGCTAAATCTAGAATCTAGAAGTTAGAATGAATTGAATTAAATTCCTTCTAACTCCTACCTTCTAACTCCTGGATTCTCTCTTCCCATCCGTGTTTTATCCGTGTCAATCTGTGGCCAAGATTGTATTCTTTCGATTTGGGTTTGTGGTCTGCGAACTTCTTGCGACGGCTGGCGCACGGGTGAGGAAGCGTGGATTACGGAGGATGCGACGAGCCGTTTGCGATTCTCGGTTGTTTTTCTGATGATGATCTCCGCAGTCGCCGCACTGGATATGGCTGTGATGCGTAGCCTCTTCCGCCACGCCACCGGGTCGAATCAGATGCTCTACCTCGTCCCGATCGACGGCACCAACAGCATTCCGTTCGCGACGCTCGCTCTCGGCGTCCTGCCCATGGCGAGCCTGCTTGTGCTGGCCGCGATATTCCAGGTGCCAAGGATCCGATGTTCGGGCACGGTCTCCGGTTTCTGGCTCTGGTTTGAGACATTCGGCTGGCTCGCGGTGTTCCTCTTCATGGTCGGTGCCTCGCTTTCGCCGGCCGCCGTTCAAACGTATCTGATCATGGTAGCAGGCCCGGTCCTTTCGCCGTTGTTCGGGTTCATGGGCAATGAATCGGTCCAATCGTTGGCGGACGGGATCGAGCTCGTGACGGCCACCTCGCTGCTTGTGTTGCCGGAACTGCTGATTGCGGCGGCCGGTGGGTGGCTGCTCGGTCGAGCCGGGACGAGGATTGTTTCAGTGCAAGTGACCGGAGAAGCAGCTCGATCGCCGTGAGCTTCGAGCGACCTGGTCGCCGGCTATTGAGAGGCAGAAAGGTGTCGAACGTGTGGTCCGCGAACTGGCGTATCGAGGACCACTCCAGTGGTTCCGATTCCTGGACAACCGGGTCAATTTAGGGTGTCCGGACGACAGCCAGAAGGGAACGCTCTGCGAGATGAAGGCGGCGAGCGATACCCTGGAGCACAGCGGCGGACTTGTCGGCTGAGACTATATCGACAAGGCCGGCGCCTTCGCGCGCTATGCCGAAGGAAAAATGATCCGGATCGACAAGCCCTATCTGCTGGATTGTTTCGCGTTGCTACGAGCCATCGTAGGTGCAATGACCGACGCGGCACTCCGAAAGTCGTCCGGTTCAGCATTTTCGTGACAACCGCCGACCCGCGATCCGTATTCGTACTTTTTCTGGATAACCGCTTCGTTCACTTTTTCGTTTTAGTCCGAACGTCCCCTTTAGTCACTGCTTTATTTGTTGTGCGCAGGTTAAGCGATCTTCTCGGCGATGCCGGTACCGGCGGTCGGTGTGGGAAGTCGTCTCCCGTCCTTGTGGGCGATCTCGACCCATTCCTCGACGATTTCGCAGAGTTCTCGATAAACTTCCACCTCGTCCGGACCGTGGCAGCACGGACCGATGATGCCGGGGCACTGGCCCACGAAAGCCCCGTCCTCTTCCGACCACTCGACGACCTTCACATACTTGGCGGCATCACTCACGACTGGGCCTCCTCGATTGCTCTACGGACTTCCCGCTCCTGGTACGGTTTGGCGTCGTCGCTCCGCTGCCTGGAGAGAGACACGGCCCCCATTCGGGCGAGCGTAGTTGCGGTGGCTCCCCTTACCGCCCTCGGTCGACGAAGCCCGCCCTCTCCGGTTCGCCGATCAACTCGCGCAACTTCCGCGGCATGAACGCTCCATCCGGCGACGGCGGCGGCCTCCATGGTCGGCACCGAACGCGCCAATCGATCGTCGCATACCTCCCTGGTCGGATCAAGGCCCGAAACCGCACCTCAGACTACGTCGACAAGGCCGGTGTCTTCGCGGCCTACGCCGAAGGCAAAAAGTTCCGGATCGACGAGCCCCATCTGCTGGATTGCTTCGCGGTGCCGCGAGCCGTCGTCGGTGCAATGACCGAGGCGGCACTCCGAAAGTCGTCCGGTTCCTCATTTTCCTCACAACCGCCGCCCTGCGATCCCGGTTGGCGAAACTGGGAAGCGATCCATCGTCT
Source organism: uncultured Planctomycetota bacterium (assembly GCA_963720335.1). Taxonomy (GTDB): domain Bacteria; phylum Planctomycetota; class Planctomycetia; order Isosphaerales; family Isosphaeraceae; genus CAVRFS01. Next base: position 177,278 of record CAVRFS010000060.1, read on the forward strand.
GTCAGGGAGCAGCGAACACACGAAGCGTTCTCATTCTCGATAAGCGCTACGTCCCCTTTTTTGCGACTCTTCGTTACGACCCGGTCTGCGGAAACCATCCCTACGACAGGCCGAAGAATCAACGTGGATTTATGAACTCCCTCGCCGCTGATCGACTACCTTGTCAGACGTGGGATGGTCTGTGCGGGGTGTCTACACAGTTGTGCGGATCGCCTTGCGAGCCGCACTCGCGGTTGAAAAACCGCGAACCGAACCCAATCGATGTTGAGGAGTCTGACGGATGGAACCTTCAGGTGACTTGCTTAGGCGGGCGAGACGTCAGCGACGTCGTGAGAGTTGTGGTCGCCAGTCCTTCGATATAATGGCATTTGTTCGAAAACGAACCCAATCGATTACGCGGACGATACCAGATTGAGCGATCAGGCGATTTGATCATGCGGCTTGGGCTCGGCGTGAATCTCGTGGCCGCGGTTAAGAGTTCTTCAATCAGTGATTTTGCGAAACGAACCCACGCGATTATCGTGACTGCATGGATTGCGACGGATTGAGCGATCTGTATTCAATTGCCAGGCTCGCACTTTAAGATGAAATGAACAGCAGCGCGGGATTTGCCGCGCTGTGCCATCGGAATGGAGAGCACTCTCGTGTCGACGACTTCGGCTGATACCACGTTGACTGTGGTCAAGAACGTCTGCCCACTCGATTGTCCCGACACGTGCAGCATGCTGGTCACGGTTCAAGATGGAAAAGCGTTCGAACTGCGGGGCAATCCCGATCATCGGTTCACGAAGGGGTTTCTCTGCCAGAAGATGGCCCGTTTTCTCGATCGGGTGTACAGTCCGGACCGGCTGCTTCGGCCCTTGAAGCGAGTCGGACGCAAAGGGCGAGGGCCGATTCGAGCCGATCACCTGGGACGACGCCCTGGACATGATCGCCGAGCGGTTCACCGCCATTGCACGGTCAAACGATGGTCCACAGGCGATCCTGCCGTATAGCTATTACGGGACGATGGGCAAGCTCCAGTCGAGCAGCCTGGATCGACGGTTCTTCCACCGCCTGGGGGCATCGAAGCTGGACCGGACGATCTGCGCATCGGCCGGGACGGCTGGGTTACGAATATACCGTTGGCCGCGGCCGATTCGGGCGCGGACCCGTTGGCCGTTCCAGGTTGCAAGTTCATCGTGAACTGGGGCTCGAACACCGCCAATACCAATAGCCATCTCTGGAGCCTGATGATCGAGGCGCGGAAATCCGGCGCGACCATCGTCACGATCGACCCTTACAAGAGCCCGACCGCCCAGCGATCCGACTGGCACATCCAGCCTCGCCCCGGCACCGACGCCGCGCTCGCCCTGGGCCTGATGCACGTCTTATGGCGTGACGGTCTGCAAGACGACGATTACCTCAACCGGGCCACAGTCGGCGGCTGACTTACTCAGGCAGCGCGTCGCGACCGAGTATCCTCCCGAGAGAGTCGCGGCGATCACCGGCGTCGACGTGCGCGACGATCACCACGCTGGCGCATCGCCTGGCGCGCGAGCAGCCGTCGTTGATCCGGCTCAATTACGGCTTGCAACGGCACGGCGGGGGCGGAATGGCCGTGCGAACGATCGCTTGCCTGCCGGCGATCGTCGGCTCGTGGCGATATCCCGGCGGCGGAGCGATGCTCTCTTCCAGCGGCACGTACGACTTCGCCATGGATCGGCTGACCCGTCCCGACCTGTCGCCCCCGGGAACGCGCCTGGTCAACATGAACCAACTGGGCGAGGCGCTCGCGGGAGAGCTGCCGGGACCTCCCGTCCTGGCTCTTTACGTCTACAATTGCAATCCAGCCGCCGTAGCCCCCAACCAGGCCAAGGTTTTGAACGGGCTGGCGCCGCGAGGACCTGTTCGTGGTGGTGCACGAGCTCTTCGGGACCGACACCGTCGACTACGCCGACATCGTGCTGCCGGCCACGTCGCAGCTCGAGCATGTCGATCTCCACGGGTCATACGGTCATCACGACGTAATGTACAACCCGCCGGCGATCGCGCCTCGGGGCGAATCCCGCTCGAACAACGACGTCTTCCGCGCGCTCGCCAGCCGGATGGGATTCGAGCCGGAGCTGTTTCCCGACGACGAGACCTTGATCCGCGAAGCACTCGACGGCGGCCCGACCTTACGCGGGATCACGCTCGAGCGGCTCAAGTCCGAAGGGTTCGTCCGGCTCAACTTGCCCGAGGTCTTCGTGCCCTTCGCCGAGGGCGTGTTCCCCACCCCTTCGGGCAAATGCGAACTTTATTCCGAGCGAATGAAGGCCGACGGCCTGGACCCTTTGCCGGTCTACATCCCGCCGCACGAGGATCCCCACGACGCAACCCGAGCTGGCGGCGCGATACCCACTGCAACTGCTCAGCCCGCCCAGGCCCCAGTTCCTCAACTCGACGTTCGCCAACTCCGCCCGGCACCGTCAATCGGCCGGCGAGCCGACGATTGAGCTGTCGATCGAGGATGCCGAACAACGCGGGCTCGTCGAAGGCCAATGGGCCGAGGTCTACAACGATCGCGGCCAGTTCCAGGCCAAGGTTGCCCTGACCGGTCGCGTCCGCAACGGTGTGGCCGTGGCCACCGGAATTTACTGGAACAAGCTCTCACCGGGAGGATCCAACGCCAATAACACCACGTCCTCCGCACTCACCGACATGGGCGGCGGGGCAACGTTTTTTGACAACCTGGTCGAGGTGCAGGCCGTGAGCCCTGTGTCGTGATCTGGAGAAGAGATTCGTAGGTCAGGCTTTCCGGCCTGACAGGCTGCGTGGGGGCGTCTGGCAAGAAAGAATGACCTACAACGGAGGACATCATGACTTCATTGTTGACTCGACTGTTGCGAAGGCATCCTCGGACCGACCATCTGACTTTCACGGTCTACAGCCGCGCACAATGCTGTTGCTGCCACAAGGCCCTCGATGTGCTTCAGGACGCTCAGCGCCGTTTTGGATTCGCAATTGAGGAGGTGGATATCGATCGCGACCCCGATCTTGTTTTGAAGTTCGATACCGAGGTGCCGGTTGTGGCGATCAATGGCAAGGTCCGGTTCCGGGGCGTGGTCAATCCCGCGCTCCTGGAGCGATTGCTCCTTGCGGAGAGCCGAGATCGACCAGGGACTCCCAGAGCCTCCGTGACATCGGAATAGGGCGCGCCGCGATTCGTTTGCACGCGCGGGAACCCCTTCTTGCCCTTGGGCTGATGAAAAGTTGGTGTTGACCGTGCTTGAGGGGGCAATCCCGAGTCCGGGGTCGTTGTTGGTGTGGGGCGGGTTTCCTAACCCGCCTGGATTCGTCAAGAAGAGAACCAGCGGGTTAGGAAACCCGCTCCACCGGTTTTTGCTCTCCACCACGGAGTAACTTTCAAATTGTGCGCCAAACAATATTTCGACGCTCTAGGCTGATCAATCAAAACGCGATCGGTTTTTTGAGGGCGCGGCGAACCGCGACGAACTGACCGTAGTGCATCAGGCAATGGAGGCCAGGCAAGGCAAGCGCGTCGCCGACAGTGGGAATCCATGTTGGCAGCTTGCCATCGCGCGTGTCATCCAGCTCGGCTTCAGGGGTGGCTTCGATTAACTCCTTCGTAAAGCTCCGTTGCGCGGCCAGCAACTCAAGATATTTTTCCTTTGAGACAAAACCCGAGTCATCCAGGTTTGCGTTCTTGATGTCGTGAGCCTTCTCGAAGCCTTCCGGAAGAGGAGGGGTGCGCGCCCGGCTTGATCAGGTCGTTGACGTATCGCTCGGTGGCGATCAAGTGTCCAAGCTGAAGCGCGATCGGATGCATCCCCTCGACCGGTTTCAGCAGCAGGTCGGCATCAGAGAGATCGGCCAAGTATGATTTGAGAACAAAGTCACTCATGTCGAGCGACTTCGCGATGACGTCCTTGGGTCCCATTGTCGTCTGTTCCTCCAGAGGGTTAAAGTTATCGTCGATTATCCCGGGTCACGTTCCGATTGGTCACTGCGAGGCGGCCGCTTCACTGGCGTGAGGGGTGGAATCCAGACTGAAGTCCGCAATGAAGAGCTGGCTCTTCTTGTCGGCGGTTCGCCCGCTCGACGTCCACATGAGCCGCTTGCCGTCGGGGCTGAATACGGGCAGGCCGTCGAAGCCTTCGTGGTAGGTGATCCGTTCCTCTTTGCCGCTGTCCACGTCCATCAAATAAAGCTCATAATTGGAATGGCCATGCTTGCTGGTCGCGTAGATGATGTGGCGGTCGTCGGGATGCCAGTACGGTCCCCAGTTGACGAACTCGTTACTGGTCAGGGCTCGCTCGGCCGTGCCCTCGGTGTTGTTGATATAAACCTGCAAGCAGGTCATTGCCCTTGCGGTCGCTGCGGTAGATGATCCGCTTGCCGTCGGGCGAGAAGAACGGACCACCGTCATAACCCTTGGCTTGGGTGATCCGGCGCGGATTCTTGCCATCGGCGTCCATGATGTAAATCTCGCCGTCGCCGTCCCGGAACGAGGTGAAGACGATCTGGGAGCCGTCGGGCGAATAACTCCCCTCGGCGTCGTAGCCAGGCGTATCGGTCAAGCCGCTTGAGGTTTTTCCCGTCGAGATCGGCGGAGAAGATGTCCATCGACTCGGGAAACTCCCAGCGATAGCGCTCGGTCCGGCTGTAAGCCGGCCCCTTGGGCGGCTCGGCGTCCTTGCTGGGGTTGAGATGGGTCGAGGCGAACAGGATCGACTTGCCATTGGGATGGAAAAAAGAGCAGGTGCACCGTCCCTTGCCGGTGCTGACCAACCGGGCCGGGGCGTCTTCCGCGAGCGGGCCCAGATAGATCTGATACCCATCCTCGTCGGGCTTGGGATGGTGGAAAATCGAGGGCAGCCGTGTAGGGAACCGCCTGGAAGATGATCGATTGTCCGTCGGGACTGAAATAACCTTCCCCCGCTTTGGCGAGTCCGGAGGTCACCTGCCGGATGTTCGCGAGGTGCTGGGCCTCGAGCCGCGCCACTTCTTGTGGCCGAAATCGACGGGGCCGGATTCGACCCGGTCGCGGGGTGCTGCGCGGTCAGGGCCGCCGCGAGGACCAACGTTGCTGCCAAGATCGAGGACATCAGGCGGGCTCCGTCAGCACAGTGGTCAGGGTCATTCAGCCAGGAAACGCGGAACGCGGGTTTCGATAATCGGCCATTCCGCTCTCGTCACCCCTCGGTGACCAGCGATGTGCCTAGTATAAGTCGAGACACTCCGGTCGCCAATGGCCCGGTAGCTGAGTCATGGGGAACGGTTCGAGATAAGCGAGGCTTGACGGTGAAGATTTATACAAAGACTGGCGACGAGGGGACGACGGGCCTGCTGGGCAGCCGTCGCTTGCCCAAGGACGACGTGCGGATCGAGGCCTATGGCACGATCGACGAGTTGAATGCCGTGCTCGGGCTGGCGCGTGCCCAGGGATTGGATTCCGCCGCGGATCGGTCTGGTCGCCCAGCTCCAGGATGAGCTGTTCGCCGTCGGCTCGGCACTCGCCGATGCGTCCCCGCAGGGTAAGTTCCACAACGCGATCACGGTCGAGCACGCCGAGCACCTGGAGAGGACGATCGACGAACTGGAGAGCGAGTTGACGCCGCTGACCCAGTTCATTCTGCCGGGTGGTGCCGTCGCCGCCGCAGCGCTTCATCTGGCGCGGACGGTGTGCCGGCGTGCGGAGCGGTTGGTCGTCAAGTTGTCGCGCCAGCCCGGTGAAGACGTTCCGCGGGCCTTGATCGTCTACCTGAATCGACTCAGCGACCTCTTGTTTGTCCTGGCCCGGGTCGTGAACCGTCGTGCCGGCGTTGGCGACACCTTCTGGAAAGGGCTGTGAGATGAGGCACGCCGACCACCGAAGCGGCCTGCGATCTCGCCGGCAAGGTCGTGTTGATCACCGGCGGCCGTCGAGTCGGCGGCGAGCTCGCCTTGATGTTCGGCCGCGCGCGGCAGCCAGGTCGCGATGACCTATCACACCAGTCTGGCGACGATCGAGCGAACGATCGCGGCCGTCGAGGCCCGAGGCTCCGAAGGCCTGGCCGTCGCGGCTGACCTGTCGCGGCCCGATCAGGCGGAGAACGCTGTGAACCAAGTCGTTGCACGATTCGGCCGGCTCGATGCGCTGGTCGAACATGGCGAGCGTCTATCGCCGGACTCCGCTGGCCGAACCTCAGCCCGCGCGACTATGACGACATGATCGCGGCCAACCTCACTGCCCCGTATTACGCGTCTCTTGCCTCCTCGAAGCAAATGCTCACACAGCCCGCCGTGGACGGAATCAAGGGAAAGATTGTGATCATCGGCGATTGGGCCACCGAACGCCCCTATAAGGACTACCTCCCTTACCTGGTCGCCAAGGGAGGCCTGACGACTCTGACCCTGGCTCTGGCCAGGGAGCTGGCCCTCATATTCCCGTCGCGATGATCCAGCCCGCCATGATCGACCCGCCCGCCAGGTTTCAGCGAGGACGACAAGCAGGCCGTCCTGGCTCTGACCCCGCTGCGACGGTTCGGCTCGCCGGCGATATCAACCGCCTGATCCTCTACTTGCTCGAAGGAACCAATTTCGTCACCGGCGTCTGCTTCCGCGTGGATGGCGGGCGATTCCTGGGTGAGGATGGATGATGGATCGCGACCGAATCACAAGCGTTCAATCCAGATCCGATCGTCGCGCCATTATTGTCCAGTTACCGATGTCTTCCGTAGATGCATCGAACCGGTTCTGAACCGACGCTTTCGTCGACTCGCGTGCCAATCACCCTGACAATGCATCGAGGAAGAATCATGCGAATTCGAGGAATTCATTTGGCGGCGCTGGCCTTGGCGCTGATTCTGATCGGAATCGGCACGAATCGCCTTGCGATCGGTCAGGGCCGACGACATCGAGCTGGACGGGGCCTGGAAGCTTGTCGGTGCTGGCGTTCGGCGACGATGAATTCGCGATCGTCGAGTTGAGCCGGAAAGACGGCAAGACGGCCGCCTCGGTCATCGACACTCAGCATGAGATGTTGGGAAAAGCTCAAGTCAAGCAGACGGAACATCAAAGGCGATGACCTGACGTTCACCCTGACTGGTCCCAGCGGCGACACGGCGTTTCAGGGCAAGCTCGCCAAGGACGGTCCCGACGCCGGCAAGTATCCTCGGGAATTTCCAATTCCGGGGTCGATTTACTTCGCCGCGCAGCCTGGAGAAGACAACCGATGTGAAGGTGGCACCGCTCAAGCAGAGATCCGCTCGTCGCGAAGATTCAGAGCCGCGGCGAGCGAGACGGATCCGAAGTCCAGGATCAAGAAGATCGAGGAGTTGATCCAGGACAATCACGGTCGCCCGAACAACCAACTTCTCTACGGCGAGCTGCTCGCGACGGCCGAGGCGGCGGGACTCGATGGCAAGAAGGTCGGCGACTTGATCAAGCAATGGTCCGACGAGGCCAAGCCATACGGCGACGCCTGGCTCAACGAGGTTCGCTTCAAGGCATTGAAGGCCATCGGGACCAGCAAGAGCTTCGCCAAGCTGGGCGTGGAGCTGGCGCAGGAGGTTGACAAGGCGGTGAGCGAGGAGGCCGTCGAGAAAAAGGCAATGGTCGTCGGGCTCCTCGCCGCAGCGGCCCGACACGCCGGCATGGAAGATCTGGCCAAGGAAGCCGACGCTCGACACGCCAAGCTCGAAGATCCGGCTCGATGAGGAATACCACAAGAAGGTTCCGCCCTTCAAGCCGGCTCCTTATGCCGGGCGGAAGAATCCCAAGGCCAATCAGGTCGTCTTGATGGAACTCTTCACCGGCGCGCAATGCCCGCCCTGCGTCGCCGCCGACGTCGCCTTCGACGCCCTGCTTCAGACCTACAAGCCGACCGAGTTCATCGGCCTCCAGTATCACCTCCACATCCCCGGGCCCGACCCTTTGACCAACAACGACTCGGAGGAGCGCCAGAAGTATTACGGGTCGGCGATCCGGGGCACGCCCTCCACCTTCTTTAACGGCAAGGCGAGGCCGGCGGCGGCGGGGGCATGGCAGCTCCGAGAACAAATACGAGGAATTTCGCCCGATCATCGACAAGATCCTCGAGACCACAAAAGAGGCCGAGATCATGCTGTCCGCGACCCGCGCTGGCGACCAGATCAAGATCGTTGCCTCCGCCCGGGTGACGCCGGCGCCGGCTCCGGAGTCAAAAGGCGCAGGCCGATGAGAAATCCAAGAAGAAGGAGAAATCCAAGCAGGCACTTCGCCTGGCCTTGACCGAGGAATCGATCCGCTACGTCGGCGGTAACAAGCTTCGTTACCACCATCATGTCGTCCGGGCTTTCCCGGGAGGCGCCGAGGGCAAGGACCTCACCGACGGCAAAGGCAAGGTCGAATTGACGCTCAAGCTCGGCGACCTCAAGCGCAACCTCGAAACCTACTTGAGCGACTTCGCCAAGACAGGCTCGTTTCCGCAACCCGTTGCCGGAAATCAAGCTCGAAAACCTCGCCGTCGTCGCCTTCGTTCAGGACGACAACGATAAAAGCATCGTCGGTGCCGTCTCGGTACCAGTTAAACAGGTCAATCCTTGATCAAGCACCACTGTTTGATACGATCGACGTCATCCAACATCATGGCGATTTCGTCGAACCGGGTATCACCGGCACGACGACCTGCGATTGGTGTGCGAGATCGTAATAGATCGTGTTATCAGCCGTGACCATGCGGCGGTACTCGCCGAGCGGGTCGCCCGTGTTCGGATTGACGTCGAAACGTGGATAATTGCTACTCGATATGTCGACCCGAATGCGGTGTCCCTTTTTGAAGACGTTGGCCGTCGGATAGAGCGTAATCGTTATCGGAACGATCTCGCTCGGTTTTAGCGGAGGTGCTTGGTGGTCGAGCCCTTCCCGGTAACGAGTGCGCAAGATCGAGTCGCCGAGGTTGAGGTCGAATCCCAGCGGGTAGTCGGGGTTGGCGGGGATCTCGTCGATCAGTTTGGCTGTGAAGTCCGTATCGGGTGCACTCGAGGTGACCCAGAGCTTGACTTCGACCGTGCCCGTGACTTCCAGATCGGCCTCGAGTGGGGTTGTACGAAAGACCAACACGTCTCGGCGCTCGGAGAGCGGCAATCGGTTGTCAGCGGCGTGAGTATCGTCGCGGGGGCGCTGGTCGTAGCCACCGCTGGTCATCAACCCCTGGTTCGACGAGATATTGCCGCCGATCGTCGGCACCGGATGGCTGCGGGTCGAACGTGTATGTCGTGCTTGCGGACGATAGTTGCGTAGGGCCGGTTGAAAGCGTTCCGTCAGCGTTCAAGAAGAGTGGAGTCGGCTTGGTTCGGGCTAGCGGCCATTCCCGCTCGGAGCGCCAGAAGCCACCGTGCTGGAGCCGGCCCGCGGGCGAGCGGCGGTCCTCGCCGGTGCCCATGATGTAGAGCGATACCGGTGAATCCTCGTCCAGACCGTTCTGATCCCCGCGAAGCCAGCGGTCGTACCAACTCAGCCGGAACGCCTGTAAGTCGATTCCGGCCTCTTTGGTAAACTCGACCTCGCCCGCAACGTTCGAGTTTTGACTTCCGTGCACCCAGGGCCCAATCACCAGCCGCTGGGTGCGATTTCTTCGCATTCGAGAGCGCCTGGTAGTTCATCGAGACCTGGCGAGTCCAAGAGTCATACCAGCCGGTGATGTGCAAGACGGGAACGTCGGCATAATCGCCGACATGATCCACGACCGACATTCCCTTGATATGCCAGAAAGGAGATTCGGGCCCGCTCCGCATCGCCTCGACCAGCCACGATTCATATTCCGGGACGACCTTCAAAGGGGTCAATCCGGTACGGACCGGCAGGTTGTCGGCGTGCTGGCGAATTCTCTGACCGCTCTCGACCAGGGCCTGCTTGAGCGCCGGGTTGGCCAGCGCGGCCTTGCTGTTGGGCGCGCCGATCTGGAAGATCCAGTTCATGAATCGCAGCTCGAACGCCCCTCCCTGCCTCATGCCGCTGACCCCGCAGTTCGACACGGCATCGATGGGGACCATCGCCGTCAAGTGCGGCGGGTTCATCTCGGCCAGGGCGTGCTGCGTGCCACCGGGATAACTGGTACCGAACGTGCCAACCTTGCCATCGGACCAGTCCTGCCGGGCGATCCACTCGACGATATCGAAGCCGTCCTCGGGGTCGTCGGTAATCAACCGCCATCGTCCCTCACTCGCATAACGACCGCGAACGTCGTTGGTGACGACGACGTAACCGCGCTCGGCGTAGTAACGGCCGTCGCCGCCGGCGCCATCCTTGTTATACGGTGTTCGGGTGAGAAGCGCCGGGAACCGCCCTGGAGCCGGCTTACCATCGCGGGCCGGTCGATAAAGATCGGCGGCCAGCTTGACCCCGTCTCGCACCGGGATCATGAGGTTCTTCTCAACGACCACGCCAAACTCAGGCTGCCGCCGGCTCACCCGGGGCGCTCGGCGCGAGCGTGCCGCGCACCCTCCCCGAGCGACAACACCGACACGACGATCAAGACCGATGGAACGAAGACAGGCTTTTTGAGGAGCATGGTGGTTTCTCATGTCTGGCTCGGTCCGATGTCAATGCTCGGACGCCGAATATCGCGTCAATTGGGAACAGATGGTCGATCATCATAGCAAAAGGGACTCAAGCGGGCGACGCAGCCCGCTCCCGCGGCGCGTTGGTTGCCGAGTGAGGTGAGCCGCGCGTCTTCCGTGCGATTGACGTGAGCAACCTGATCGTACTCTTGCATCGCGCCGCCGCAACGGGGATAACATTGAGGAAACCAGCCCTTTCCGACTTGGTGCGGGAGCTCATCGATGAAAACGCATTTCAACCGGCGAATGTTTATAGGTACAGCGGGAGCAGGTGTCCTGGTCGCTCCTGGCCGGTCGGGACGGGCCTGCGCCGAGCGAGCGGGTCCGCATTGCCGTGATCGGTCTCCGCAATCGCGGAACCGACCTGACGCGGTTGTTCGCCGCCAATCCTGACGCCGAGCTGGTTGCGGTTTGCGACGTGGACGATTCGATGTTCGATAAGCCCGTGACGGCCGTGGAGAAGATCGCCAAGAAACCGCCTCGGATCGAAAAGGACTTCCGCCGGTTGCTCGATGACAAGTCGATCGACGCCGTGGCGATCGCCACGCCAGACCACTGGCACGCTCTCATGACGGTCATGGCTTGCCAGGCAGGTAAGGACGTCTACGTCGAGAAGCCAGCCAGCCACAACGTGGTCGAGGGCCGTCGCATGGTCGAGGCCGCCCGGAGGCACGGTCGGGTCGTCCAGTTGGGGACGCAGAGTCGGAGCACGACTCACGTTCGTGACGCGGTCGATCACGTGCATTCAGGAGCCCTGGGCAAGGTCGCCATGGCCCGTGCCTGGGGCCATCAGAAGCGGGAAAACATTGGCCATGGTCAGCCGGGACCGGTTCCCCCAGGCCTGGACTACGTCCTGTGGCAAGGGCCAGCGCCCGATCGGCCGTTCTACGCGAACCGGCTTCATTACAAGTGGCACTGGTTCTGGCACTGGGGGACCGGTGAGCTCGGTAACAACGGGATTCATGGCGTGGATGTCGCTCGTTGGGGCCTGGGCGTCGACTCGCCCACCGCCGTGTGCACGGGAGGAGGCAAGTACATATTCGACGACGACCAAGAGACGCCGGACACGCAAATCACCACTTGGGAATTTCCCAACGCCTGCTTGGTCTGGGAACACCGGATCTGGTCCAACCATCCGACCGAAGGTTCCTTGTTTGGCATCGCCTTCCACGGCGAGAAGGGCACGCTGATCATCAACGACAAAGGCTGGAGGGTCGAGGAGGGATCTGTGCACCGAGGGCAAGCCGGACCCCAACGGGCAGGCGAAGCACGTGCAGAACTTCCTCGAGTGCGTGAAAAGTCGTGGGAAGCCAAACGCCGACATCGAGATCGGTTACTTGAGCACCCGGCTATGCCACCTTGGCAATATCGCCTATCGCGTGGGGAAGAAACTGACATTCGACGCGGCGCGCGAGTCCTTCAACTACGACCAGGCCAACGCACTCCTGACCCGTGAATACAACCCTCGATTCGAAATGCCATCGCACGTCTGAAACAGGCCAAGAAAACGATGCAACTCAGTCCAATCGGTCTGCCGGTGTCCGAGTTGGATACGCCGGCCCTTTTGCTCGACCTGGATCGCCTCCAGCACAACATCGACCTGATGGCCGCCCATTTCAAGGAACGCGGCGTGGCATGGCGTCCTCATGCCAAGGCGTACAAGTGTCCGGCCATTGCGCACCTCGTTCGCCGGGCGGGCGCGATCGGGGTGACGGTGGCCAAGGTTTCCGAGGCTGAGGTGATGGCCGCGGCTGGGATCGACGACATTCTGGTCGCACACCTTGTGGTCGGTCCCAGCAAAGTCGCACGCCTGGCCGCACTCCAGCATCAAGGCGACGTCAAGGTCACCGTCGACCACCCTGACCAGGTGGGTCCACTGGGTCAGGCGGCCGTCGCGGCCGGGGTCAAAATCGGCGTGCTCGTCGATGTGGACATCGGTATGAGGCGCACCGGCGTCGCCACCGCCGCAGGCGCCGTCGAGCTCGCCCGACTCGTCTCCACCACATCGGGATTGCGATTCGACGGGCTGATGGGCTACGAGGGCCACACCCTGATGATCCCGGACCCGGCCACGAAGCGCTCGGCAATCACCACGGCGATCGGCAAACTGTTACAAGCACGTGATGCGGTCGAGTCCGCCGGATTAAAATGCCGGATCATCTCGGCCGGCGGCTCCGGTTCGTATCAATATTCAGCCGATATCCCGGGCCTTACGGAGATCCAGGCTGGCGGGGGTATTTTCGCCTGCCGGTACTATACCCAGGGCTGCAACGTCCAAGGGCACTTGCCCGCACTCACGCTCCTGGCCACAGTGGTCAGCCGACCTTCCTCCGATCGCGCCATCCTCGACATCGGCCAGAAGTCCGTTAGTCAACATCAAACCCCGCCAATTCTCCGAGACTATCCAAATTGCCGAGTCATCGGTCTTTCCGCTGAGCATGCGACGATTGAGCTCGAGCCCGGAAACGCGTTGCGAATTGGAGAAAAGGTGCACGTCATTCCCGGTTATAGCGATTTTACTTTTGTACTCCACAATCGTGTGCTGGGATTTCGCAAGGAGCGGGTGTCGGCCGCGTGGGATCTCCTGGGTCGGGGCTGTTTGCAATAGGCTGGGGGGTCGTCAATCGTTTGTTCTGGCCCACAACCACTTCGGAGCGAGTTCAGATACTCGCGGATCGGACCTGGAAATCGAATTGCATGAATGCTACTATTACAACAGGAGGTCCTGATTTGCTCTCGAACGCCCGTTGCGATTCGATTAAGTTGTCAATTCTGCGCACTGCTCGGGTCAAGGCGTCGTATTGTTGATCGTAGCGGCTATTCGTGAGGATATGCGCTTGTGAGCGTCCCCACGTCGATTTCGCGACCTTTTTCGACGAGTGGTCTGATATTCGCGGCTCCGGGAAAAAGACGTGTTACGAGTGCAGGGTTAGAGTTTGCAAGCATCTCGACCGGGAGATTGAGGATTGGCCAGCGGGGGTGACAAGAAAACGCGAACGCGACGGGACTATCACCCGAGGGTGGAGGGACTCGAGGCGCTGCGCCTGCTTTCTGGCGCCACGCAAGCCCATCCCCTTGCGGCGATCGCTGTGGAGCAGGACCTCCTCGCTGATCCAGCGCAGCATCCCGCGCCGCTCGGAGATGATGCGCTAGCTTCGCCCGTCTCCAGCGCGACCTGGGACGCGGCTCTGGTTCAAACGCATTTAGCCGACCTCCTGACTTCCTCGTCGGCCACGACGACAGCGGCCACGATCCCCGCGACGACCTCCCAATCAACTCCGATCGAGACCGACCCCGCAGCCATTGCGTCAGGCCTGTCGCAGTTGAACAAGTACTTGAATCGGGCGTGGTATCGCGCGGGCATGCCGGCTCAGGCCCACGACGACAGCTCTCAAGCGGTCTATGCGACATTGCTCCAAAACCTCGGCCGGCAGCGCTTCGACACCCTGGTCGCCGACGTCGGCCAATGGGGCGTCAAGGAGGTGTTCAGCCGCGAGACTTCCGAGGGGTTGGATTTTTTCCGAGCCGTGGACATGGTCAAGAAGCGGGCTCAGCGTGAACGAATCCATCAGTCTCTCGAGTCGGTCGATGTACCCAGCGCACCGCGGGAACAAGCGACCAGCGCCGCACGCCGCGATGCGCTCCAAGAAGCGATCGATCAGACGTTGAACCCGCGCGAAGCCGCGTTGATCCAGGACACCCTCATGGGCAAGACCCCGGCCGAGATCGCCCAGCAATGGGGAGTTGCTCCCAAGACGGTCAGCAACGAGAAGACTCGTGTCCTCCAGAAACTCCGCGACATCTTGGCGAGCCACGAGTTGAACTGAATCGAGCCAGCTCACGAGCCAATCAGCCGAGCGGGCCGCCATCACTCCTGCAAGCATGAAACAATGCTCGCAAAACACGAAACCCCCGGGAACTTGTCCGAACCCGGGGGCATTGGTATTCATTACGCTCTCTCGGTCGATGGCGCGCATCGTCCCGGGGCTATGGTTACAGGCTGCTTGGTCGAACAGCACTCGATTCCGGTTGATTAGCTGAGAGCGGACTCCGTCCTGAATTCAGGGTGTTTGAACCAAGCGAGCAGTTAACAAGCGGGTCGAACGGGATACGGACGTCGGATTGAACCGAAGAGGACAGGGATCAGACTCCGACCAGCTCTCCCCGACACTCTGCGACGTCGGCCGTTTCCGACGAAGTGCCGGAGGATTCGAGGCCTTGAACGAGAGCACCAAGTTGTAGGGCCAGGAGTCGGTCTTCAGGGCTGGCGCCGCGGAGAATCTCGAGGAATGCCTCGGCTCCGATCAGCACGGCCTTGGGCTTACTGTGGATCGTCAAGACAAAGCGGGAGTCGGGGTTTTCCAGACTATCGAGCACTTTGGGAAGATCTCGGTGAAGTTCACGACTACCAATGAAGCGAACGCGAGACTGAGACTGAGGCATCAGATTCCTCGAGGCCAAGATCGGCCATGAACTTGAGTAAACCGAGGCGAACAGACGGGAGCCGCCTCAATTGCGACGGGCAACACAAAACTATCGAAGTTCCGGGACCGCGTCAATTGGGTCCCTCGTTAACTACGGAATTCGTGGACAAAATGTTGGACGACTTGGAGCGAAATGGGCGAATCGACCGCTACGACCCGGTCGGATCATGACTCCGGCGATGGTGTCTTGGACTTGGATTTCGCTGCGGGTTCGCCTGAGTCCGCGTGAGGCGGCGCCGTCGCGACGCGGCTCGCTTCCCGAGGCTGTCGGAGGGGCCGCCTGAACAGGGCTGGCTGCATCGAGCGGCGGCGACGTGGACGTTGCGGGCGAACCGGGGACGTTGGCTGGTGTCGCGGGGAAAAGGTCGGCGAGATCCTTGTATCGGCTGTAGTCGTCAAACAGCTTACTCTTGATCGTGAGCGCCTCGTTGGGCCGCCCGCTGCGAAATGCGATCTCGGCGTCCTCCAGGAGCTTGAGCGCAATCTGACGCCGGTCTTTAATCATAGCGTCGAGCGCCGCGGCGCGGCGGAGCGCTAGCAAATGCCAACCGCGATCATTGGGGTCGTCCGTTTTGAGGAGTCCCGCCAGCTTCTGCCATTGATCCAGAGCTGCCAGATCATCGCCTCGACCGGATGCCTCGACCGCCAGCGCATTGGCGATCTTGAACGAGCGTTCGGCGCTATTGGCCAGATCGGTCGGGATCTGGGCCGTTCAGGTACGGCGGCTCGACGCTCGGCGTCTTCTAGAGCGATCTTGTCGCGCCATTTTTGAATCTGCTCGCGGAAAGGGTGATTGGGAAACCGTTGGTCAAGCTTGTCAAGGTACTCATCGCGCGCCTCGTGCCAATCCGACCGCTTCGATGAGGCCATCAGCGCCTCGGCCTTACGGTACAGTTCATCCTGGCTGTATGGCCAGCTAAAGTAGACGATAATTCCCGCGACCAGAAGGAGGGCAAGGACGAGTGCCCCCGTTTCCAGAGCCGCGCGGTTCCATCGCGACGATTCCAAGCCGTCGGCCGCTTGGCCTCGACTGGTGAGTGCGGAGGGCGACAGGGCCGAGAGCGATCCCGATTTTCGTGGTTTCTTGCGCGAACGGTCGGTCGCGGGGACTGAGCTGCCGCGGACGTTTGGCCCCGGCCGGCTCAGCGGCCGGCCAGACCATCGCGATGGCGTCGCCACGGGCGGCCTTGTCGCGCAGCGTCGTCCAACGTTGCGCTCACCGCCGCCGCGTCCCAGGGCCGGTCCGTGGGTGACTTGGCCATCAGCGACAGGATCAGCTCATCAAGCGCCTTGGGAATCTCAGCGATCTTGGAGCTGGGCCGCGGCGGCGGCTCGTTCAGGTGACAGTGCATCAACACGACCGGCGAGCTCCCCTCGAATGCCGGCTTTCCGACCAGCATCTGGTACAGCACGATTCCCAGCGCATAGAGGTCGGTCTTATGGCTCACGGCGGGCGTGCCTCGAATTTGCTCGGGAGCCATATACGCCGCCGTTCCCAACGTCCGGCCTGTGGCCGTGAGGGCCGTCTTGTCCAGGTCCTTGGCAATCCCGAAATCGGTCAGCTTGATTTTGCCATCGTTGGTCACCATCAGGTTCGACGGCTTCAGGTCGCGGTGGACGACACCACGCTCATGGGCGTAGTGCAGCGCATCGCAGATCTGGATCCCCAGCTCGACCACCTCGCGCCACGGGAGTCGCTCGCGATCCTGGAGAGTTTTCTCCAGAGTCACGCCGGGAACAAACTCCATGGCGATGTACGAGGTACCACGGAACCGGCCGACTGCCAAGAACCGGACGATGTTGGGATGGCGGAATTGCTGGAGGATCTCGGCCTCGCGCCGGAATCGCTCATAGACCTTGCTCTGCTGCGACACCTCACCGCTGATTACCTTCACGGCCGCCGCACGCCCGGTCGTTTCGTTCGTCCCCCGGTACACCACCCCCATGGCACCCGCGCCCAGGACCGACTCAATTCGGAACGAGCCGAGCTTTTCTCCCCGCAAATCTTCTGGATCGCTCATGATCGCGACGACCCCGTTTGCAATTCTCGCCAATTCGACCAGTACCGATTGCCGCATTCGTGAGGAAATGCCTGCGCGACGATCTCCCGCATGAGGGACGAATCCGACGCAACAGTTTGATCTGACCGATTTTCGGACGCGGGCGGAACCGAGCTGGCTCGGATTCGAGAATTTGGAATTCACCTCAAGCCGGGCCCAAACCGATCAGGTTCGAGGCATCGAGCAGGACAAGCCACCGGCCGCCGGTAGATAACTGTGCTGCACGTAGTCCATCACCATCCGGTCCGCGTTGAACCGCCAGGCCAGAGTCCGAAACGCATTTTTCTGCCGGGCGATCCACTCGCGAGGCAACCCCGTGGCGTCTCGTTTGTAATACAAAGGAACGACCTGGTTGGTCAACGTTTCGACCAGCGCGTGATGGTCGCGTTCATCTTGGACCGACGGAATCGCGTGGGTCTGGCCGATTCCGATGGCAAAACCATTATTGCCATCATACGCTTCGGCCCACCAACCGTCGAGGATCGAGAAGTTCAGGGTGCCATTCAAGACGGCTTTTTGACCGGAAGTGCCACTGGCTTCCTGAGGCCGTCGCGGATTGTTGAGCCAGACGTCGACTCCCTGGACCAACTGCCGCGCGACGTTCATGTCGTAGTCCTCGACAAACACGATGCTATGTCCGAACTGCTCCTGCCTGGTCAACCTGGCGATGTTCTGGATCAACTCCTTGCCCATGCGGTCCTCAGGGTGAGCCTTGCCGCCAAAGATGATCTGGATCGGACGCTCCGAGCCGCTGACCAACTCGATCAACCGCTCCACGTCCTGCAAGATCAAGCCGGAACGCTTGTAGGTGGCGAACCGGCGGGCAAAGCCGATCGTCAGGGCGTTCAGGTCCAACGCCTGCATGGCTCGATCGATGTTGGCATCGGGTTCGTCGCGGCGACGGGCCTGGGACGCCAGGCGGTTGCGCACGAAGTTGATTAACCGGGCTTTCTGGACCTGCTGCGTCTCGAACAATTCCGCGTCCTCAACGGAATTGATCGCCTCCCAAGTTTCGGCCAATCGCTGGCGCGTGGGCCAGTCGGTCCCCAAGTGCCGGTCAAAGACGAGGTGCATCTGGGGCGCGACCCAGCTCTGCACGTGAACCCCGTTCGTGATGTGACCGATCGGGACGTTCTCCTCGGGCGTGTTGACGAAGAGCGGTTGCCACATCCGTCGAGAGACCATGCCGTGCAACGCACTGACACCGTTGGCGTACCGCGATAATTTGAGTGCCAGCACGGTCATGCAGAACAGCTCATTGGCGTCCGCCGGATAAACCCGTCCCAGCCCCATGAAGTCCTCGTAGGAGAGGTGCAGCGCGTCTCGGATCTTGCCCAGGTGCTCCTCGACCAGCGGGGCGGGAAAGCGGTCGTGACCGGCGGCCACCGGCGTGTGCGTCGTAAAGACGGTCATGGCCGAGACTTCGCGCACAACCTCGCCGAACGGTTGGCCGCCGGTCTCCATGATCGAGCGGATCATCTCCAGCGTCGCGAAGGCGCTATGCCCTTCATTGAGATGCAAGACCGACGGATGAATCCGGAGCGCGCTCAGGGCTCTGACTCCGCCGACGCCCAGCAGCAACTCCTGTCGAATCCGGACCCGGGCGTCCCCTCCGTACAACCGCGCCGTCAACGATCGATCCGACTCGCTGTTCTCGGGGACGTTCGAGTCCAGAAGCAGCAACATCGTACGCCCGACCTCGACCCGCCAGACTCGCGCGTGCAGCAACCCAGTCGTCGTCTCGACCGCGACCAAGAGCGGCTGATCGCCAGGTCCGGCAACACTCTCGATGGGCAGCAATTCCAGGTCGGCGTTCAGGTAAAGCTCTTGCTGCCATCCATTGATATCCAGCGTCTGGCGAAAGTAGCCCTGAGCGTACAACAGGCCGATTCCGATCAAGGGGATTCCCAGGTCGCTGGCACTCTTGAGATGATCGCCGGCGAGGACGCCCAGACCACCCGAATAGATCGGCAGGCTTTCGTGCAGCCCGAATTCCGCCGAGAAATAGGCGACTGGACGCGCTCGCAGGATCGAGGCGCGGATCGGCTCCCCAGGATTCGGTGTCGTGGAGGTACTCGGATAATCGGCGGAAAGCATAGTCGATTCGCGCGTCCACCGCCATCTCGGCCGCGCGCCGCTCCAGTTGCTCGGCAGGCAGGCGCTTCAGAAACTCGACCGGATTGTGATCGACCTTGCGCCACAGCGCCGGGTCCAGCTCGCGAAACAAGGTGATCACGTTGGGCTGCCAGGTCCACCAGAGGTTCCGAGCCAGCTCCCGAAGCTTGTCTACCAACTGCGTTTGACCAACCAACGTCACACCCCCATCGCGCGTCGTTCCACGGCAATCCGGCCTCAACCGGCTCGACGGCCTTGATCACACGCCAGACCGGGCCCCGACGAAAGGCTTATTCGGACTCAGCTTGAACCAAAAGAAGCATAGTATGTCCGATGACCGAGAAAAACGCCAAGTCCGACGTCCTTTCGCTCAAACCGAAGCTCAATAGACCGGCAAGCTCGGATCGACCTCCTTGATCCAGCCCAGAATCCCTCCCTTGAGGTTCTTCAACCGGGAGAAGCCGGCGGCCTGGAGCAGTGTAATGGCCTTGGCGCTGCGCACCCCACTTTTGCAGTGAACCACCATCGCCGTGGTCGGGTCCAGTTCGCCGAGACGATTGCCGAGCTCGGGCAAAGGGATGACCGTGGAGCCGGCAATCCGGCAAATGGCGATCTCCTCGGGATTGCGCACATCAAGAATGAATGGATGCTTCCCTTGATCGAGGAGCGCCTTGAGCTCGGCCGGTGTGATCTCCTC
Organism: uncultured Planctomycetota bacterium; assembly: GCA_963720335.1. Taxonomy (GTDB): domain Bacteria; phylum Planctomycetota; class Planctomycetia; order Isosphaerales; family Isosphaeraceae; genus CAVRFS01. Next base: position 197,199 of record CAVRFS010000060.1, read on the forward strand.
CAGAGCCGCGACGCCAGCGACCGGCGGCTCGACGCGCCGGATTCCGCAAAACTCCTGGTAATCAACCAGCTCGCGAATCGTCGGGTTTGGTCCACAGATCGGGCAACGTGGGTTCTTGCGTACTTTCATCTCGCGGAAGGTCATTTCCAGGGCGTCGTAGAGCAAGAGCCGGCCGACCAGCGGCTTCCCCGTCCCCAGGATCAGCTTCACCGTCTCGGTCGCCTGGACCACCCCGATCAAGCCCGGCAGGATGCCCAGCACGCCTCCCTCGGCGCAGTTGGGCACCAGACCCGGAGGAGGTGGTTCTGGATAGAGACAGCGATAGCAAGGACCCTCCGGCGGAAAAAACACGGTTGCCTGGCCGTCGAACCGAAAGATCGAGCCATAGACATTGGGCTTGCCCAGGAGGACGCAGGCGTCGTTGACAAGGTAGCGGGTGGGAAAGTTGTCGGTGCCGTCGACGATCACGTCATAGGCGGCAAACAGCGCCAGCGCGTTTGAACTATCGACCGTCTGCTCGTGGCGGACGATCGTCACTTCGGGGTTGATCGCTTTGAGCTTTTCCTCGGCGCTGACGATCTTGGGACGGCCCACATCGCCGGTGAAATGAATAATCTGGCGCTGGAGGTTGGATAGGTCGACGACGTCAAAGTCGGCCAGGCCGATCGTGCCCACGCCCGCCGCCGCGAGATAAAGCGACAAGGGTGCGCCCAGGCCGCCCGTACCGATGCAGAGCACCTTGGCGGCCTTGAGCCGCTTCTGCCCCTGTATGGCCACTTCGGGCATGATCAGGTGCCGTGCGTATCGCTCGATTTCGGAAGGAGTCAGCGCGACCGATGACACTCGGTCACCCAACAGATCGGGAGTGATCATGGATGCCTGGGACCACAAGGGACTAAAAATTGTCAAGGTTCATCGAGGATTGTACCCGATATTGAACGCGATGAAGTCCCCAATGACCAGGCCGACCGAATCGAGCCCGGGCCCTGAACGGACCTGGCGTGGAAATAATCCGGGGGATGGATGAGCAAGATGGAAGAACAACTGATCGAAACCTGGGCGATTCATCAGCGTATCAACCTTTACTTTCTCGACGCTGTGGCGGATGATGCTCTCGGCGCATCGCTTCCGCCCAAGAGCCGGACGGTCTACGACTTGTTCGCCCACATTCACAATGTCCGGCTACTGTGGCTCAAGGCAGCCGCTCCTGAATTACTGGCCGGACTGGAGAAGCTTGAGACAAAAACCGTGGGAAAGAAAGCCGATCTGTGCGATGCGCTCAAGGCATCCGGCCGAGCGATCGAGCAGTTGCTGCGAAACAGCCTGGCTGCCGGTGGAAAGATCAAGGGATTCAAGCCGCACGCCGTCGCGTTCCTCGGCTACCTGATCTCCCATGAGTCCCACCACCGGGGACAAGCTGGGTGGGCATTGAAGTTATCGGGGCATCCCCTGGACCAGAAAACCGCTTTTGGATTGTGGGAATGGGGCGTCCGCTAATCAAGAGGCTTCCTCAATCGTGTACTCGAAGTCGTAGGAATGCTTTCCTTCGACGATATTGATCGACATCTTGCCCGCCAATCCAATCAACTGACCAGTGCCGGAATCTGGCACCACGGTGATGGTCAGTTCTGGCGTGCCGCGCGTCATGATGCCGCGGTGCAGCAAGCGCGAAGCTACCGTCGCGGCCATGAAGCGCTCCGGTGACCCGTTCGATCGCGACGTAACCGGCCGAGCCTTTGACGTCCGTGCCGGCGGCCAGCATCTCGCCTTTGCTTGTCGCTTCCAGATCTCCGCTGAATCGCTTGTCGATCGAAAGCCTGCCCACAGTTGGGTCGCCGACGTTCTCGACCGGCGACTGAGGATTCAACTTTACTTCAAACGTTCCGCTTGCATGCGGTCGCCATGGCCGTATCTTTCTGGAATGTCTGATGGTACAAATCCCAATCATGAGTGCGGATTCGGGCTCCCGAGTTATTCCTGACCCCGCCCAGCACCATGTCATGATACTTTATTTAAAGAGATCGACCGGGATCGGCGAGGACGACCATACGAAACATTTGTACAATATATCAGACGGAATGTCCAGTTAGGTCCGGCGGAATGAATTCTGTCCGGTTCGCATCGAGCGATGAATAGCGACAAGAGGCGTGGCGATGGAAGAAAAACGGGTTGTGGCACTTTGCATGGGCACCGCCTTCCTTCTGGTCGGGTGTCTTCTCACGACGAATGAGAGGGTCGCCGCGTGGGGTTTGAGGCACGGAAAGGCAAGAATCTGGGTAACCTTACTGGGCCCGTAGCGGGCGATGAAGTTGACACGCTATTTCTTCGGCCCCCTCACTGTCATACTGGGATTGATTGGACTTGCTCTCGGCTTCTTCAGCCGTTAGGCGCAGGCGGGTGCGCCGCCCCCTCTTGTTATCGTCCGTTCAGTCACGGCCTCAGGCCTTCGCGGACCCAGAAGAGGTTTCCGATGTTCTCGTTCTCCACCCTAAGTTCCCTCGCGATGCAGGTCGCGCAGCTTGGTCCCAAGTCCCTCGGCACGATTCCAAGGCAAAGCCAAACCCGCATCCGGGAGGCTGGATGGGGGCTGCGGCTCGTGTCCACTCTGCCACGAGTTCGTGTGGGTTGAGTTCCCGGCTCCGAATCAGTCTGCTCCATGTCCGCGATGTCGTCAGCAGATCCACTACCTGGAGGCTCTTGGGCCATCGTGATTGCCGCAAAACAGCACGGCCTACTCGCTACCTGAGCGGCACGAGGCGCCGTTGAACCTTGTTGATGCCTTCAATGCCGTGGAGGCCGGGCTCTGGGTGAGTTTCGCCATCCTCGTCGCCACGATCGGTGGCCGGGTGCGTGGTCTGACGCCGCGCTCTGCGCGTCGCCTTCACCGCCTGTTTCCTGGCCTTCGGGTCCTCGGACGTCATTGAACTTTACACGGGAGCCTGGTGGCGACCTCCCGGCCTGTTGTTCTATAAAGGGGGCTGCCTCTGTGGCATCGTCCTGTGCTCTCTATTTTTGTGGAGGCGTCGCCGGCTACCGCGAACCGATGCTTGACATGAAAAACGGCCAGGCGTAGCCTCGTCTAAGGAAGTACGGAGGAGAACTCTTTCTCCTGTCCCCACAATCCCGCGTCGCCAACAAACCAAATTCCTCTCAGAACAACGAACCACCATCATGAACACACAAAGCTTTCTCCATACCGCTGTCGCTATTGCCGCCCTTGTCGCCACCGTCGGAATTCCGTCCTTCGCGTCGGCGGCCGACGCCAATCAGCCGCAGTATTATGAGCTGCGGGTTTACAGCACCACGTCCGAGAAACAACAAAAGCTCGTCAGCGACTACTGGCAGAACGCGGCGGTTCCCGCCTACAACCGCATGGGCGTTCAACCCATCGGCGTCTTCACCGAGCTGGAAGATTCGCCCAAGAATAAAATCTACGTCCTGATTCCCTACGACTCGCTGGACGTCTTCGCTTCGGCTCCGGCCAAGCTGGCTGCCGATTCGGCCTACCAGACAGCCGCCGCCGACTACCTGGCGCACACGAAGTCCGACCCGGCCTTTGAACGCATTGAAAGCTCGATCCACGTGGCCTTTGACGGCATGAAAAAGCTTGCTGTGCCCCCGTCATCAGCCGAAAAGAAGCCCTGGATTTTCGAGCTGCGCACCTATTTGAGCCCCAGCGAAAGCAAAGGCGACAACAAGGTCAAGATGTTCAATAGCGGCGAGATCACTGTGATGCAGGAGGTCGGCATGTGCCCGGTCTTCTTCGCTCAGACCGTGGCCGGCCCGCATATGCCCAACCTCGTGTACATGGTGTCCGGCGAAAACAAGGAGGAGCACGAGAAACACTGGCAGGGATTTAGAAACTCACCAGTCTGGAAGAAGTTGCTCAGCGACCCCCAGTACAAGGACAACATGAACGATCGTGGGGTCATCAACGTCTTCCTGAAGCGCACGCCCGCGTCCCAAATCTGATGCCCGACTAACGGATTAGGTCGGCCACTTTCCGATCGGGCAATCTTCCTGAAGCATCCCGCTCTTCACGGCTGTGAAGCAGCCGCAGACTTTACAGCGCATGCCGGTGTGATGTTCGCAGCCCGCGCAGGTCTCGAGTCGCTTTCGCTGAATTTCGGGCGTCACGGTCTTGAATCCCGAACCGACGAAGTTCGCCATGGCCTTGGTGGCCGACATGGCCATGGCGAGCAAACCGGGACCACTGATCGGCTTGGCCTGAGTCTGGCGATCGTTGGGCTGGCCCGCCATGGCGTGCGCGGCGATTGACCCGCCCAGGTAGTCGTGCGGCGAATGTTGGGCTCCCGCTCCTTGGCTTGGACCGCCAGGCATGTCTTCAACGACGCCCATGCGGTACTTCTGCAATTGAGCCGCCGTACCACGCGGCTTGGGGCTTGCCCATCAGCTTGAGGACGGCAATGGCTTCTTCCGCCTTGGCGACGGCTAACTCGCGTTGGCCGAGCACCGCGTGGTGGATTCCCAGATACCAGAGCAAGTTGGCTTCTTGCTGCCGATCGCCGACCAGACGCGCCAGAGGTAACGCCCTCTCAAACAGGGCGAGGGCCCCCGGGTGGTCGCCCATTCTCCCAGCGGTGATCGCCAAGCGTTCCAACGTGATTTTCTCCGCGAGGTGATTCTGCGTCGCGCGGGCATGGTTGAGTTCTTGTTCGAAGATCGCTCTTGCCCGCTCGAGCTGGTTGACTCCAAGGGCAGCCACTCCCAGGTTGCCGAGGACGTCGCTTTCCCGCGCGCGATCGCCGAGCGGGCGAGTCAGTGCCAGCGCTTCCTCGAGAAAGCCGAGTGCGCGGGGAGCATTACCTTCATTCAGAGTGGCCACGCCCAAGTCGGCCAATGCCGTGGCTTGCTTGCCGGGGTCGCCGGATTGCCTCGCGGCGGCCAGAAGGCGCATCGGCCTGTTCTCGAGGACGAGTGGGTGCCGGCAATGGCGAGGAGAGGTGTCGGCGGCACCTCGTTGGTTTTCTCGGCTTTCGCTTCGATTCCGGAGACCAGGAACAGGTTCTGTCCCAGCTTTTGAAACCGGTTGCTCTCCGGCCATCGGGCTTTTAGCCGAGCCTCATCAAGGACCTCGGATGAATCCTCGGCCCAAACCAGGATCAGGCCGGCTTGTCGGTCACCGCATTGTTCGACGGATTCACCGTTGGGAAGGTGAAGAACACGCTTGTCTCTCGGAGGGACGGCACGCCTCCAGAGCGTTCCCAAGCCGCCCCTGACCGCTTTTTTGGCTGGAATCGACGTGGCCTCGGTCGAACAGAGCCCTTGCTCGACTTTGACACTCGCGTGGACGACACTGGTGATGCGTTCCCAGTACTGGAAGCTCTGGTCGCGATCGCGGCGTACCCACAGGATCAGGCGGTTCCCATCCGAAGTTGGTTCGGTCGAGGATCCCGTCGTCGATCGCGAGCTCTCGCCAATCCATCGTCTTCATTCACGTCGCCTCACCGTTGGGGGAACCTTGGGGAGCGATCGTTGCGACGGGACCTCTTCAAACGTTCCCAGCGGTCGGGTAGCGGCCGACCAGCAGGCTGGCGTTATGACCGCCGAACCCGAAGCTATTGGACATCACGGAATTGACGCGTACTTCGCGGGCGACGTTGGGGATGTAATCGAGATCACACCCTTCACCGGGGTGATCGAAGTTGATGGTCGGTGGCAGCACGTTGGTGTCAATGGCGAGGACCGAGGCGATCAGCTCGACACCACCGGAGGCGCCAAGTAGGTGGCCGAGCTGACTCTTGGTGCTGGAGATCTGGAGCCGGTGAGCATGGGCCCCGAAGATCTTTTTCATGGCGCGAGTTTCGGCCAGGTCACCGAGTTGTGTGCTGGTGCCGTGGGCGTTGATATAGTCGACGGCGTCGGGCGCGAGCTGGGCGTCCTCCAGGCAAAGCTTCATGGCGCGAGCGGCCCCTCGTCCTTCCTCGTCGGGAGCGGTGATGTGCGAGCCGTCGGCCGACATACCATAACCCAGCAACTCGGCGTAGATCCGTGCACCGCGGCCGCGGGCCACCTCTTCCGCCTCGATGATCAGGACGCCGGCACCTTCAGCCAGGACGAACCCATCGCGGTCGCGATCGAACGGGCGGCTGGCTCGAGGCGGATCGTCGTTACGGGTCGACAAGGCCCGCATGGACGCAAAGCCACCAAGACCCATATGGGTGATGGCCGCCTCGCTGCCGCCGGTGACCATGACATCGGCCTGGCCCCACTGGATCATCTTGAAGGCGTCACCGATCGCGTTGGTCGCCGAGGCACAAGCCGTCGCGATCGCCGAACAGGGGCCTTTCAAGCCCCATCGAATTGAGATTTGGCCGCTGGCAGCGTTTACCATCAATTTGGGAATGACAAACGGGCTAATCCGCGACGGCCCGCTTCTGCATCATCACGGTGTGCTGGGACTCAAACTCGTTCAAGCCCCCAATTCCCGACCCGATAATCACGCCGCATTGTTCGGGTGGCAGCGCGGAAAAATCAATCCCTGAATCCTCGACGGCCGCGATGCCGGCGGCGAGGGCGAACTGCGCAAAACGATCCAGGTGTCTCGCTTCCTTGACTCCGAAACGAGCCACTGGATCCCAGTCGTGAACTTGACCGCCGAAATGAACCTTGAATTCGGTCGTGTCGAACAGATCGAGCGGCCCCACGCCGCTACGACCGGCGCACAAGGCCGACCAGAACTGCTCGAGGCGGTCACCCAGCGACGTAACCACCCCCATCCCGGTGATGACGACGCGGCGCGGTTGTGCCATGAACCTTCTAATTGTTAAATCACCATCATTCGTTGACTACGCCGCGCCGCCGCTTTCCCCCGGGTTCCCGACGAACCGGTGATCGGTCATTTGGCGTGCGCGTGCTGTTCGATGTAATCGATTGCCTGACCAACCGTTTGGATCTTCTCCGCCTCCTCGTCGGGTATGGTGATGTCGAACTCCTCTTCGAATTCCATCACGAGCTCCACGGTGTCGAGCGAATCGGCCCCGAGGTCGTTGACGAAGGAGGTCTCCCTGGTGACCTGGTCCTTGGAGACTCCCATCTGTTCGCTGACGATTTCAATCACACGCTCTTCCACGGACACGGTCGAACCTCCTCGTCTTATTGCAATTGTTCGGTACGACGAGCTCTTTGTGCTTGGGAGACCGCAGTGATTTCTCGGGGAATGGGATTGTCTCGGCCTGTACATCCTGAGAGAACTCCGCCGAACGGAACCGTGAGAACGAGCAGGGTCGAACGAGTCTACACGTTCGCTTCATTCTACTTACAATCGGTCGGTATTCTCAATCCACTCAGATCCACGTCCCCCGGTACGGCCGCAAGAAATCGTCGAACCGATCCTGTGCGAATGGATATAGCAACTCGGACGGCGAAAAGGCTGGTCGGACGACCCGAAAAACTCAAGCTGTGAGCATCCCCGGTCGGCTCAAGATGTCCATGCGAGGACGTCGCACGCCAAGAACAGGACGTCTGTCGGGTCCGGTGAGCGAGCGACGCGTCGCCAATCGGATCAATCGATCACGCTGTCAGGCCACCATCGACGGCAATGACTTGGCCGGTGACGTAGCTTGCACCGGGGCTGGCCAGATAGCAAACCAGGTCGGCGATGTCTTCCGGCGTGCCGAACCGGCGTACGGGAATGCGCTCCTTGACTTCGGCTTTGATCTTATCAGGCAGGACCGAGGTCATGTCGGTGGTGATGAAGCCCGGGGCCACAACGTTGACGGTGATGCCGCGCGAAGCCAACTCGCGGGCCACCGTCTTGCTGAAGCCGATGACCCCAGCCTTGCTCGCCGAGTAATTGGCCTGACCCGGGTTGCCCACCAATCCCGCGACGCTGCTGATGTTGATGATCCGACCGTATCGTGCGCGCATCATACAAGCACCGACAGCTCTTGAGAAGAGGAACGTTCCTTTCAGGTTCGTGTCGATCACCTCTTGCCAGGCGTCGTCTTCAATGCGAAGCATGAGGCCGTCTCGAGTGACTCCCGCATTGTTGACCAGGACATGAATCTTTTGGAATTTCGCCTCGATCTCGTCGACGACGCGCTGGACGTCCGCGGAATCGGCGACATTGGCGGCATAGCCGTCGGCGGTGCCACCGGCTTCGCGGATGGCTTCCAGGGTCGCTTGCAGCCCCTCAAGGGTCCGGGCGACGCCAGCCACCGTCGCTCCGCAGGCAGCCAGTCTGACCGCGATCGCCCGGCCAATGCCGCGCGAGGCACCCGTGACCAGCGCCACCTGGCCCGTCAAATCGACGCGACAGCCCGTCGAACCCGCGATCGCTCCCTCGGCCATGATCGTGACATCCTGTTGGAATTCAGATCGGGTCAACATTCGACTCGAGGACGAAACCGGACTGGTCACGCCAAAACCGGGCCGAACTCGCACGTAACGCTCAACCAGCTATTAAGTTGGATTTGGTTATAATCACGGCCGTTCGCCGCCATCAACCCCAAAAAAGCGATCCTAGCCCACGGAAGAGCTTTCGGTTGCAACCTGGGATAAAATGATCGGCGGCGCGACAGTATTCAGCGAAGGGATGAGCGTAAATTGAGGTATCGGCAAGGGGGCATGCGGGCATGCAACATCTGGCATCGAGTGCCGTGATCCGGCAAATCGAGTCACTCTTGGAGGGAAGCTCGGTCGCCGGACTCTCCGACCGGCAACTCCTGGAACGCTTCTCCGCCCACCGCGATGCCGTTAGCGAAGCAGCCTTCACCGCACTGGTGACCCGACATGGGCCCATGGTTCTGGACATCTGCCGCCAAATCGTGGGTGATCGGCACCTTGCCGAAGATGCCTTCCAGGCCGTCTTCCACGTGCTGGCCCGCAAGGCCAAGTCAATCCGCAACCCCGAATTGCTGAGCAACTGGCTCCACGGGGTCGCACTCCGCACGGCCCGGAATGCCAAGATCCGACTCGCTCGCCAGCGCAAGAACGAGGAAGAGTGCCGCCGCAAGGCGTCCAGGCGCGGGTTCAAGCGCCCGCGTCGAGACCATGGTCCAACCAACCGAACAAACAACCCTGGAACGTGAAGACGTGGAGGCACTCCACGACGAGATTGCCCGACTGCCAGGGTCGTTTCGTCTGCCGGTGTTGCTCTGCTACTTCGAGGGCTTGACCCTCGACGAGGCGGCGCGGCGGCTCCAATGGCCGCCTGGCACGCTACGCAGTCGGTTGGCACGAGCCCGCGATAAGCTTCGACGCGGATTGACACGGCGCGGGGTGGTGCTGTCGAGCGGCGACCTCGCCATGATCTTGAGCCCCGGGTTGGACTCGGCTCGCGTCTCAACCCTCCTGTGCGATACCACCACCAAGGCCGCGATTCAGTTCACGGCCAGGCAAGCCGTCGGCAAGGCCATGTCGACCTCGGTCGCGGCCCTTACCCGGGAGGTCCTCCGATCCATGCTGATCAACAAGATAAGACTGGTACTATTGACGTTGCTTGCCCTCAGTTCGGTCGCGACGGGCGTGGGGTACTTGACCCATTCCTTGGCGAAGAACGATGAGCCAGGTAAAGCCCTGGACGGCCAGCGGCAGGCCATTACCAAGGCGGACGCGCGTAACCGCGCGACCCCCGGCCGGATGTTCATCGTCGGCCGTGTGCTTAACCCGCAAGGTAAACCGGTGCCGAACGCGACCGTGATGGCTTATGCCCAGCGCAATTTGCCTCAAGAGGTCATCGGCCAGGCGCAATGCGACGGATCGGGCTTGTTTCGCATCGATGCGCCACGAACCTCATCAGCGCGGAACGAGAGTGTCGGCGCTGTGGCCCTTGCCCCCGGATATGGGGCCGGCTGGGTTGAGCTCGACCCCGATGCCGATCAGCCCATCGCCGATATCTCGCTCCGACCCGAGCAGGTGATCCACGGCCGCCTTTTCGACCTGCAAGGCCGGCCCGCGCCGGATGTCGCGGTCTCGGTCTCTGCCATGCGCCACATCCTTCAGCGAAACCCGGATAAGCGTCGTGAGCGATCCGAAGGGCCCGCTTTCTGGGGAGTGATGCGAAAGACCGCCCCGGCTGGCCTCATTCTGCGATCACCGACTCAGAAGGCCGGTTCACCATGCACGGCATCGGCCGCGACCTACTGGCCTACCTGACCATCCATGGTCCGCGTTACGCCCAGCAGGATATCCCGATCGAGACCGACGGCAATTCGGAGTCAAAGCAAGTGACACTGGCGCTTCAACCAGCCCAGATCATCACCGGGCGCGTCATCTATGCCGACACCGGCAAGCCCGTTTCTCATGCCCGACTCCGTGTCATGGCCGACAGCGAAGGCGAGGCAGGGCACAGTCCTCGCCAGTTTCCAGACCGACGCATGAGGGGCGGTTTCGCGCAAATCCGTCGCCAGGCGATCACTTTGTCGTGTACGCTGATCCTCCCGAAGGACAGCCCTACCTGAGAGTCTTGAAAGAGTTCGATTGGCCAAAAGGGGCGGTCGAGCATTCCGTTGACCTGAGCCTTACCTCGCGGCGTGGTGATCCGCGGCAAGGTGACCGAGCAAGACTCCGGCAAACCCGTCGCGGGAGCGTTGGTTACGTTCGAATTCCCATTCCACGCCGGATGCCAATGCGGGGAAATCGAGCACGTCGGCGCTGACAGCCGACGACGGGTCGTATCAACTCACGGCCGTGCCCGGCCCGGGACATCTTGCCATCCAGGGACCCAGCAAGGATTACATACTCCAGGCGATGAGCAATCGTCTGTTCTTCGAAGGTCAGCCTGGCGGCCCGCGCATCTATTCCCACGCCTTCATCGCCTGTGACCCGAAACCGGGCAATCCTGAGCTGCAAATCAACGTTTTACTCCGCCGAGGCGTGACCGTGCAGGGCCATGTGATTGGGCCCGACGGTCAGCCGTTGCGAGATACCTGGCTGATCAGCCGCGTCATACTCAGTCCAGGTGGAATGCGCCAAACCTGGCGGGGAGACCAGCATGGCAACGCCCGCGACGGCCGGTTCGAAATTCACGGGCTCGACCCCGTTGCCGAGGTCCCTGTCTATTTCCTCGAGCCCAACCGCAAACTGGGCGCAACGGCCTATTTCTCGGGCAAGTCGGCATCTGGTGGCCCCGTGACGGTCCGGCTCGAGCCGTGTGTCACAGCCCAGGCAAGGCTCGTCGAACCTGATGGAAAACCGATCGGAGGGTTCTCCAAACCATGGCTGATCGCGATGGTCGTGACGCCTGGCCCATTCGCCAGCATCAAGGCGCGGAAGGAGGGTCTCCTGCTCGCCGATGAGGCTCGCCTGCTGGGGGTCGACCCGATCAACTACGAGCACGATCCGGTTTCCGACGCCCAGGGTCGAATCACATTCCCGGCCTTGATACCAGGCGCGACCTACCGCATCATCGACCGCACTCCATTTCGTGGCCCGGATGGCCCCCAGCATCGCAAGGACTTCACCGTCAAAGCCGGTGAGACCCTCGACCTGGGCGACATCCTGATCGAAAAGCCAGGGACGTGACGGATCCCTTTGGGTCAGCCTGGCGCGTCATTCTCGCCGCCACCTCTGCCTGACCCCTTTCCCGGCCCTGACCCCTTTTCCGGCCACTATAACCACTGACTCACCCTGTAAAACAAGGGGCCGGGCCCAGCCTTAGACAACTCCACCCAAGGGGCCATAATCTGCTTTTCATAAGTCACAAACCTAACGGGTAAGTAGGTAATGCCTTATCCTTGTGCCGATCGTGGCAGGTACCGTTGTTTTACCAGGGGATCCGGGTTAGGGCAGAACGTCTGTTATTGCGATCGTGCCGACTTGGACGCCGTCGAGCGTAACCGGATCGCCTCCCGGGCCTATAATTGCGCCGGGCGTCGTAGCCGTTCTCGGTTGGGCCGGCAGACACCTCTAGCCTGGGAGCGGCGGAGGTCGACTATCCAATAGACCCGGACGTGCCCGCGCCATAAGTCCGAGCCATTTCGCGATCCTCACGGAGACTTGTTTCCGCGATCTCGACGACCAGGCCGACGTCAGCCTGCGCCGGGCGATCGCCGCGCGGTATCGCGTACCGAGCCGCGGACAACGCATTGGTCAGGCTCGGGCCTGCCGTCCGGAGGAAGCCGACCGGCTTATCAGATCGTACGTGCGAACCAGCCGGGCTGACCCCATCAATTCGTCTCGGCAAAGCGTGTCGGCGGTGCAATGCGGGTCTTTCTGGGTCATCTCGGCGACCAGTACCCCGTTCACCAACTGAAACTTGTCGTGCTTGGTGAAGACGCGGTCTCGACCATCGCCTCGTACTGTTTGAGCGACATGCGAAAGGGAGGCCCGGACACCCACGCGGGCTCGATTGCCGGTTCGGTCGGTTGTATTGTCGTGATTGTGGACATGGTCAAGTCTCCGTCAGTCATGTCTTGGTTGTGCTGGTCTCCAGGCAGGAAAAAGGTGTCCGGAACCGTTGCTGAACCAGAGATGCACCAACGATTCCGGTCATCTGTTCACCGGCGTTGCGGAATACCGAGGTGATCAATTCGGCACGAACATGAGTCGCTCTCCACCGGCGGCTCGGCGTCGCGGAATTCCTTCCTAAGCCGAAGCATTTATTATTTTGGATCGTCCTTCAATGTTCCGGAGATGGAACTAATCCAATTCGGGCCCCGTTTCAGACTCTCGACCATGCCCGTGAGCGCGGCAAGCTCCCCTTCGACATGATCGAGGCGTTTTTCGATCGTCTTGGACATGACCTGCGCTCCGCGACAACATGGAATGACAAGGCCACTCCGTTGGGAGTTACGATGATCGGCTGGTGCTCAGTCCCCAAGTCTACCCGACCGTTGACCCCAACTCCACGACGAACTCAAGAGTTGGAGAAGAACTCGGCAGCGGAAGGGGCGTGGGCCAACAAAGCTCAACGTGTT
>CAVRFS010000061.1:0-50182 GCA_963720335.1 uncultured Planctomycetota bacterium
CATTACATGAAGTGCATGCTGGAGCAGAAGAAATTCTTATTCGACGAGGAGGCTTTCGAGCACGCGAGAAACTGCTGAGCATGCCGCTGACAGAGCTTCCCGCGCAAGACCTCAATGAATACGGCCGGTTTGCGCTGAGCCAGGTCGACTCTGCCGCCCGGCTTGACAGTCCGGATTGGCAGATCCTACTGAAGCTCAAAGCCGAGGGATCGGACTGCTCCTCCCCGAGGTTCAGCAGCTCCGCTCGCTGGCCAGGGCACTCCAGATACGCTTCCGGACCGAGGTCGCAAAAAGCCGGTTCGACGATGCAATCCGGACCGCCAAGACCATGTTCGCCATGTCGCGTCACCTATGTCAACACCCAACACTCATTGGGAACTCGTGGGTGTTGCGATCGCGTCGTGACCATACTCCACCTGGATGAGATGCTGGCCAACCGGGCTGCCCCAACCTTTACTGGGCGTTCACAGGACTTGCCATCCCCCATGATTCAAATGGACAAGGGCATGGATGGCGAGCGCTCGACACTCCAGTGGGTGTTCCGCGATCTGAGCGACCGTCAGTCCGATGACCGAGGATCAGCTCAAGGCGTTCCTCTCGGACAAGAGTAACCTATTCGATAGCTCGGCACAGGGAAAACCGAAATGCTGCCCATCCGGGCATGGCTGGAAGGTCGGACTAAGGATCAAGCGGTGGTCAGCACGGCCCGCCAACGCCTCGTCGAATATGGCATTCCCGAGGAGAGCCTGAAACGGTTTTCGGCCGGCAGGTGATCCTTCTGGATGAGAAGCGAGAGACTGAGGAACGCTTCGACGACGCGCCATGAAACCGCAAACCTGCCCTACTGGCAGTTCAGGCGCTGGCCGCCCAAGACACGCGCAAAGAAGCCGCCGGCTAAATTCGCTGATGCCGTGATCCCGGCCTCACTCAGCGTCCGACAGGCGCAAGCACGAATCGACCAGCGGATCGCGCTGCTGCGACACGTCGAGGCTCTGCGACTACACGCCGCGGAGCACAACGGCACACTGCCCGTGAAGCTCGCGGACATCAGCGTTCCGCTACCCGTGGACCCGATTACCGGCAAGCCGTTCCGTTACGAACTTACGAATAGCAAGGCTCACCTCCGCGGCAACCCGCCAACAGGCCAGAAAGAGAATCGCTTCTTTAACCTCCATTACGAAGTGACCTTCAAAAGTAAAAAACGAAAGGCCGGATGCGTGACATTCGGCACGACATTGCCTTACTGTTGTCGTCGGTCGTGTGAGCTACTTGTTCTTCAGTAGTTTAACGCATGAACGTTCCGCACTCTGTTTGACTGGAGTCATCTCGTGCCGCGAATTCTCCTTTGCTTCGCCGCGATTGCCGCTTTCGCTCTTCCTTGCCGGGCCGAGCAGACAAGCTCTGCCTTCGAGACGCTGATCCGGCTGAATGTACGGCCGGCGCCAGCCCCCAAACCGGCTCTCCGGTACCGATTATTACCTGAGCTCAAGGAGATGCATCCCGGCAATCCGATCCAGAACTACATGAAATGCATTATGGAGCAGAAGAAATTCTTCTTCGATGAGGAGGCTTTTCAGCATCGCGAGAAGCTGCTGACCAAGCCGCTCAAGGAACTGCCCGCGCAGGAGCTGCCTTATGACGGGCGGTTCGAGCTGAGGCAGGCCGATTGGGCCGCTCGGCTCGACACCCCCGATTGGCAGGTCCTGCTGAAGCTGAAGGCCGATGGGATCGAAGTGCTGCTCCCCGAAGTGCAGGCGATCCGCGCCCTGCACAGGGCCCTTCAAGTGCGGTTTCGGGCCGAGATCGCCCAAGGCCGCTTCGACGACGCGATCCGAACCGCCAAGACGTTCTTCGCCATGTCGCGCCACCTGGGCGAGCACCCGACACTCATTGGCGACTTCATCGGTATGGCGATCGCCAGGGTGGCCATCTTCCACCTGGAGAAAATGCTGGATCAGCCGGGTTGCCCCAACCTTTACTGGGCGTTGACGAACCTGCCCAGCCCCCTGATTCCCCTGGACAAGGGCATGGAAGGCGAGCGGGTGATGCTCCAGTGGGTGTTCCGCGACCTGAACGATCGTGATCCGATGAGCCAGGACCAGCTCAATAAGTTCCTCGCGGGCAAGGACAAGTTGCTCGAGAGCCGGGGAAGCCGGCAAAGCCGGCGTGCAGTGCGTGGCTGGACGCCCGGACCAAGGACGATGCGGTGGTCGGCGCCGCCCGCCAGCGCCTCGTCGAACACGGCCTCTCGGAGGAGCGGCTGCTGCGGTTCCCGGCCGACCAGGTGATCCTCCTGGATGAGAAGAGGGAGTTGGAAGAACGCTTCGACGACATCGTGAAAACCATAAACGTTTCCTTCTGGCAAGTCGAAGCGTTGGATGCCCAGATCAAGTTGAAGAAGCCGCCGGCCCTGATGGACGGCTACCTGATGCACGGATACCTGATGCACAGCTACATCCGCAACGCCCGTCGGCGCAAGGGGGAGTGGATCAGCGAATCGCGCTTCTGCGACACGTCGAGGCACTGCGCCTCTACGCCGCCGAGCACGACGGCACACTGCCCGCGAAACTCTCCGACGTTTCCGTGCCGCTGCCCGTTGACCCGTTCACCGGCAAGCCGTTCCGCTACGAAGTCACCGGCAACACAGCCCACCTCCGCGGCACTCCGCCTGCGGGCTTGGAAAAGGAAACTGGGTTCAACATCCATTACGAGGTGATTCTTCAGAAATAACGAAGGAACTTCATGGCGCTTGACAACTGTCAGTATCATGTCTTACAATTGTCGTCGACTGAGAGCAGCCCTGTCTTTCCAGGGTTCCAGGTATGAACGCTTCGCTCTCTGTTTGCCAGGAGTCATCCCGTGCCGCGAATTCTCCTCTGCTTCGCCGCGATTGCCGCTTTCGCTCTTCCTTGCCGGGCCGAGCAGGCAAGCCCTGATCTCGGAGACGCTGATCCGGCTGAACGTAATGCCGGCGCCGGCCCCCAAACCGGCTCTCCGATACCGGCTCTTGCCTGAGCTCAAGGAGATGAATCCCGGCAATCCGATCCAGCACTACATGAAAACGATGATGGAGCAGAAGACCTTCTTCTTCGACGAGGAGGCTTTTCAGCACCGCGAGAAGCTGCTGGCCATGCCGCTCAAGGAGCTGCCCGTGCAGGAGCTGTCGGACTACGGCCGGTACGCGCTGAGTCAGGCCGACTGGGCCGCCCGGCTCGACAATCCGGATTGGCAGATCCTGCTGAAGCTGAGGGCCGACGGGATCGAACTGCTGGCTTCCCGAGGTGCAGCAGATCCGCTCCCTGGCCAGGGCGCTTCAGGTGCGGTTTCAGGCCGAGATCGCCCAGAGCCGCTTCGACGACGCCATCCGAACCGCCAAGACGATGTTCGCCATGTCGCGCCACCTGGGCGAGCACCCGACGCTCATTGGCGACCTGGTGGGGATGAGCGATCGCTTCGATGGCCGCCATCGGCCTGGACGAAATGCTGGAGCAGCCAGGCTGCCCCAACCTTTACTGGGCGCTGACGAACCTGCCCAGCCCGCTGATTCCCCTGGACAAGGGCATGGATGGCGAGCGGGTGATGCACCAATGGCTGTTCCGCGACCTGAGCGACAGCGCTGCCGATGAGCAAGGACCAGCTCAAGAAGTTCATCGCGGACATTCGGACAAGCTGCTCGGACTCGGTGAGGGACCCTCCGCGAAGCCTGGCGTGCGGGCGTGGCTGGACGCCCGCGACCAAGGACGATGCGGTGGTCAGCGCCGCCCGCCAACGCCTCGTCGAACACGGCCTCTCGGCGGAGCGGCTGACGCGGTTCCCGGCCGACCAGGTGATCCTCCTGGATGAGAAGCGGGAGTTGGAAGAACGCTTCGACGACGTCATGAAAACCATAAGCTTTCCCTTCTGGCAGGTCGAAGCGCTGGCTGCCCAGAACAAGGTGAAGAAGCCGCCGGCACTGTTCGCCGATGAACTGCTGGTGCCTTCCACCACGTCCCCCTGGCGCAAGGGCGAGTCGACCAGCGGATCGCGCTTCTGCGACACGTCGAGGCACTGCGCCTCTACGCCGCCGAGCACGACGGCACACTGCCCGCGAAACTCTCCGACGTTCCCGTGCCGCTGCCGGTCGACCCGTTCACCGGCAAGCCGTTCCGCTACGAAGTCACTGGCAACACGGCTCACCTCCGCGGCACTCCGCCTGCGGGCAAGGAAAAGGATCCCACGTTCAACATCCATTACGAGGTGACCGTGCAGAAATAGAGTCATCAGTCGTGTGAGTTGCGAGATTGCGAACGCAAGAACCCGTCAGAGTCTGTCATCATTCCTTGACGCCGGGAGTATTCTCGCAATGACTCGCGTTCTCCTTACCGCCATGGCACTGGCCGCGTTTCCTCTGAATTCCCGCGCGGGAGGAGGCCGTGGTTCATCTGACCGTGCGGCCGATGCCGGCGCCGAAACCGGTGCTCAAGTATCAGCTCCTGCCGGAATTGAGGGAGTTGAATCCCGGCAATGCGGCCCAGAATTACATGAAATGCTTCATGGAGCAGCGGTATTTCTTCTTCACGAAAGAATCCGCCGCCGAGCGTGCCCGCTACCAGACGATGCCGCTCGCCGAACTGCCGGTGGACAAGCTGCTCCACTACGGCGGCTTCGCGCTCACGGCAGGCGGACTGGGCGGCCCGGCTGGATGCACTCGACTGGCAGACGCTCGAGCGCATCCAGAACGGCGGCATGGAACCGCTGTCTGATGAGCTGGGGCCGCTCCAGGACCTGGCGGCGGCGCTCCAGGTCCGGTTCCGAGCCGAGGTGGCCGGGCGGCACTTCGACGCCGCCCTCTGTACTGCCAAGACGATGTTCGCGCTGGCCCGCCACCTGGGCGAGCACCCCACGGAGGTCGCCAACCTGGTCGGCCTGTGGGCCGCCCATCTCAGCCTCGGCACACTGGAAGAGATGGTGCAGCAGCCGGGATGCCCGAACCTCTACTGGGCACTGACCGATCTGCCCTGTCCCTTGGTGGATTTGCGCAAGGGCGTGCAGGGAGATCGCACCCTGGTGGCGGCGGACCTGCGTTTGCTCCACGACGACGCTCCCATGACGGAAACCGAGATCGAAGAGTTCGTGAGCCACCTGTCCGGCGTGATGGGTTTCGCACGCGAACAGTCGGGCCAGCCGCCCCGGAGCGTGCGAGCCCGGCTGCAAGCGCGGGTCAAGGACCCGGAACGGGTCCGCGCCGCCCGCCAACGCCTGATCGAGGCGGGTTATGGGCCGGATCTGGTCAAGACGTTCCCGCCCACGCAGGTCATCCTGCTGGACGAGAAGCGCGACTACGAGGTCCAGCGGGACGAGCGCATGAAACTGCTTGCCCTGCCGCTCTGGCAGATCGACTCGCCGGTCGGCGGCAAGGAGCTGGCATCTGACGGGGACGGGCTGTTCGCTGATCTCCTGCCCCACATCATCAAGCTCCGTCGAACCCAGGGACAACTGGAGCAGCAGATCGCCTTCTTGCGGCACGTCGAGGCGCTTCGCATGTACGCCGCGGAGCACGACGGCAAGCTGCCTGCGAAGCTGTCCGACATCTCCGTGCCACTGCCCATCGACCCGGTCACCGGCAAGCCGTTCGTTTATGCCGTCGATGGAGCGACCGCCCACATTCGCGGCAGTTCGCGTGCAGGCCGAGGAGAAGGATCCGGGATCCAACGTCCACTACGAGGTGACTCTCCAGAAGTGACCGAAACGCCGCACCTCACGCGGCCCGTTCTCCTCAGTTCGGCAAGTCTCCGCAAATGATAACCGAGGTGAAGCAATGAAAGCGAAGTTCCCGACGCTGGACCAGATCGACCCCGACGAGGCCTGGCAGCCCTGGCAGCCGACGGCCGCCGACCCCTGGGGACGCAAGTGGGCGGCCCACCTTTACCGCCGTGCGGCCTTCGGCTCCAGTCGCGAGGATCTCCTCGAGGCCGAGCGCCTCGGCCCTCAAGGCACTCTCGACCTTCTGTGCCAGGGAAGACCCCACGCCACGGAGGTGTGGCAAACTCTGGTCGATGTCGGCCGCATCGCCGCCGAGGGCGACGAGGTAGCGGAGCGGCCGACGACGACGACGGCGGCGAGCAGCTACGCGGTTGGTGGCTCTACTGCATGCTCCAGGGCGGCCATCCGCTCCGCGAGAAGCTGACGTTGTTCTGGCACAACCACTTCGCCACCAGCCTCGCCAAGGTGCAGAGTCCGACCCTGATGTTCGGCCAGAATTGCCTGCTGCGCAAGCACGCTCTGGGCCGGTTCGGTCCAATGCTGCAGGCGATCAGCCGGGACGCGGCCATGATGGTCTGGCTCGATTCCAACAGCAACGTCAAGGGGAAGCCGAACGAGAACTACGCCCGCGAGCTGATGGAGCTCTTCAGCCTGGGCGTCGGCCATTACACCGAGAAGGACGTCCGCGAGGCCGCCCGCGCCTTCACCGGCTGGCGGACCGACGGCGCGGGCTTCGCGTTCGACGCCCGCCTCCACGATAGCGGCCCCAAGACCGTTCTGGGCCAAACCGGCGCCTGGGATGGCGGCGACGTGGTGCGCATCGTGCTGGAGCAGCCGGCGGCGGCCCGCTTCCTGGTCCGCAAGCTCTACCACTTCCTCGTCAGTGAAAAAGCCGTGCCGCCCGACTCCCTGCTCGAGCCGCTGTGCGAGTCGTTTCGCAAGAGTGACTACGACATCGCGGGGCTGGTCAGGACTATCCTGGCGTCGCGGCATTTCTACTCGGATCACGCCTTCCGGCAGCGGGTCAAGGGACCGGTGGAGTACGTGCTGGGGGCGGTCCAGGCGGTGTATCGGCGCTATGGCGAGGAGGAGGCGGACTACCGGTCGTTGCCGCAGCGTATGCTGGTGTCTTGGCTGGGGGCGATGGGGCAGCACCTGTTCGCGCCGCCGAATGTCAAGGGCTGGCCGGGAGGTCCGTCCTGGCTCAATACCTCCACCGTGCTGGAGCGCGATAACTTCGCCGGGGCCCTGGCGATGGGCACGCTCTGGTGCAACCCGACCCCAGAGTCGACCGTCGCGATGCCGGCGGCATCTGCCGCTTCGGGCCAGGGTGCCGGCAAACCCACTCAGCCGGCTCCGCCCGCGGACATGCCCGAGGAGCCGGCGCCGCCGTTGGCCTTCGACCCGGCCCGGCTTCTGGCTGAGGAGGGAGTGAGTCGTCCCGAAGATGTCGTCCGCGCCCTCCTGGATCTGTATCTACCCGGCGGGGTCCGCTCGGAGGTGCGGGCGAAGCTGGTGGCCTTTGTGGCCGAGGGCAATCCCTCCGGCCCCGCCCTGGCCCGCCGCGTGCGCGAGGCCGTCCATGCCATCCTGTCCATCGCGGAATATCAACTGGCGTAAGCGATACTCATTCTTCAATCAATCACGGAGTACCAATCATGTTTAACCGTCGACAGTTTCTGACCCAGACCTTGAAGGGCTCGTCGCTGGTGGCGCTGAGCTCGATGGTCCCCCAGTTCGTGTCCCGGACCGCGCAGGCGGCCGCGCCGGGCAAGGACACCATCCTCGTCGTGCTGGAGATGACCGGCGGCAATGACGGCCTCAACACCGTCATTCCCTACGCCGACGACCTGTACCACAAGGCCCGGCCCACCTTGCGCCAGACCAAGGACGTGGTCATCCGCCTGGACGACCACGTCGGCCTCCACTCCGGCATGCAGGGCTTCCGGCCGATGTGGGAAAAGGGACAGTTGGCGGTCGTGCAGGGCGTCGGCTACCCGAACCCCGAGCGCTCGCACTTCGAGGCCATGGACATCTGGCAGTCGGCCGATCCCAAGGGATCCCGTACCGGCTGGCTGGGCCGGGCCGCGGTCGAGACCGACAACCGCTCGGGCGGCGTGCCCATTCTGCACCTCGGCCCAAACCGCCTGCCCCTGGCCCTGGCCGGGGCACCGGGCGGCGGGGCGGTCACCGTCAACGACCAAAACTCGTTCCGCCTCGAGCTGGGTGGCGGCAAAGTTGGGCAGCAGAAGGTCCGCCGCAAGTTGTTGGAGGACCTGGCCGCGCCGGCAGCCAGGGCGGAGGACGATCTGGCGTCGTTCGTCCAGCGGCGGCAGGTGCAGACGCTGACGGCCGTTGAGACCCTGCGAGACCTGTTGGAAGGACCGAACGCCGTGGCGCGGCAGGGCGGCGGCCTCACCCAGAAACTGCAGCTCATCGCCGGCCTGATCGCCAAGGGCTTCGGCACACGCATCTTTTATGTCAGCCTGGACGGCTTCGATACCCACGCCAACCAGGGCCCTTCGCACAGCACGCTGCTGGCCGACCTGGCCGACTCGATCAACGCCTTCTTCCAGACGTTAAAAACCAACGGCCACGACAGCCGGGTCCGGCTGATGACGTTCTCGGAGTTCGGCCGCCGCGTGCAGGAGAACGGCAGCCGGGGCACCGACCACGGCGCCGCCTCGTGCCTGTTCGTGGCCGGGCCGTCGGTCAAAGGAGGCGTCGTCGGCAAGCACCCCAGCCTGGCGGACCTCGACGCCGACGACCTGAAGTTCCACACCGACTTCCGCCGCGTCTACGCCACCCTGCTCGACGGCTGGCTGGGCTGCGACAGCAAGGCCGTGCTGGGCGCGAAGTGGGACCACGTCAAGGAACTGGAGCCGAAGGTATAGGGTTTCGGGAGCGGGGGGCGTAGCCCCCTGTTCTCCGACTACGGCTCTGGGTTGCGTCAACAGGGGGCTTACGCCCCCGCTCGCCAGTGCAACCGACGAGCCGAACCACGCCGAAATCAGGTAAAAGTTGATCGGCACCGTCTTGCCCGACTCTCAGAAAAGAATGGAGACTTGAAACCGATGAGGGAGGGCACGACATGGCAAGTGTACACCTGGGGTCGGCATGCGGCAGATTCAAGGGTTATTCGAGGTGGGGACCGTCGCGGGCCTGACCGACGGCCAGCTCCTGGAGCGATACCTGGCGAGCCGTGACGAGTCGGCATTCGAGGCACTGGTGGTGCGGCACGGGCCGATGGTCCTGGGCGTCTGCCGGGCCGTCCTGAACAATTCACCCGACGTCGAGGACGCATTCCAAGCGACGTTCCTGGTAATGATCCGCAAGGCGGGCACGATCCGGGGGCGAGACGCCGTGGGGGGTTGGTTGCATCGCGTGGCGCAACGCGTGGCCGTCCAGGCCGTCCTCGAGCGATCGCGGAAGGAGTATTCAAGAGCGTGGGGTGGGCGATCTGTCCGCCCTCATCGTGGTCGGTGAGATCGCATGCGGACGAGGATTGGCGCGCTCCGTTGCATGAGGAGGTCGGGCGGTTGCCGGACCGATTCCGCCTGCCGATCGTGCTTTGCTACCTCGAGGGCAAGACCCATGCGCAGGCGGCGCGCGAACTGCATTGGGGCGAGGCGACGGTGCGTCGCCGCCTGGCCGATGCCCGCGACCTGCTCCGCTCCCGGCTGACCCGTCGCGGGGTCGCTATGTCGAGCGGTGCCCTCGCAGCGACACTGGCGGGCGAGGCGACCGGCCGCGGTCCCGGACGTTTGGATCGGCTCCCTGGCCCGGATTGCCGCCGGACGCGCGGTGACCACGCCAGTGGCCCGACTGGCCGAGACGTTGGTCAAGAGCGTGCTGCTTGGACAGATCCAATCCTTCGCGACCGTGGTCGTCGTGCTCGTCGCGGCGACGCTCATTGCCCCGCACCTCGTCCCAACATTGCTCGCGAAGGTTGGCGATGACGGCCCCGCTCGACCGACCGCCGCGGCCGTCCAGTCTCCTCGATCGGGACAGGCAGCCAGTCCTGAGCGGCCCGCCGGACCCGGTCGAGCCGGACCGATCTCTCACGGTACACGGCCGGGTCGTCGACCCCGACGACAAGCCGTTCGCCGGGGCGAAGGTCTACTCCTATCGACAGCTCCCACGGGAAGTCGACGTCTTCGGTCTTGAGCCACCGAAACCGGACGCGATCAGCGGCGTGGACGGACGCTTTCGATTCCAGATCGCCGGTACGGGATCCCTGACCCCGCAAGAGCGGGAAAGCTGGAGCCACCCGACTGTCGCGGCCCTGGCCCCGGGGTTCGGACCGGCCTGGGCGACGTTGACGACGGCTGATGGGGTGAAGGAACTCACGCTCAAACTGGTTAAGGACGATGTGCGCATTCTGGGCCGGGTGATCGACTTGGAAGGCCGGCCAATCTCGGGCGTGACCGTTCGTCCGGCCGGCCTCTATGCTTCTCCCGATGAGGACCTTTCCGCGTGGGCGGCGACCATGGCCGGTGCGAAGACTGTCTCCGACGGCGCGGTCGGTAAGCTGCCGTACTTCCTTGAGCTGTATCGTTGGCGCAAGGAATTTGATGTGACTACTGGCCCTGACGGGCGGTTTCGCCTGACCGGCATGGGCCGCGAGCGCGTCGTCTCGCTCTGGATCGAGGGACCGACGATCGTGACATCGCTTGCCGACGTCCAAGTGGCAACGCGGCCCGGCCCGACCTACCGCCTGGCCCACCAGCGGGACAAGCCCGAGTATGGCACGTCTGTCTTTCACGGCGCGACGTTCGATCACGTGGCGGCACCAACCCGGCCGATCGAAGGCGTCGTCCGTGACAAAGACTCAGGCAAACCGCTGGCGGGGATCTCGATCCGGAGCCATCGATTCGCCGGCAATATAATCAGCGGCAGAGACCACGTTCGGACGACCACCGGCCCGGATGGTCGCTTCCGCCTGGTGGGGATGCCTGGAGGAGCCGGGAACGTGATCACAGCCAGCGCCGGGCCGGCAGTGCCATATCTGGGAGCCAGCGCCGAGGTCTCCGCCGGATCCGTATCTGAGCCGGCCACTGCCGACTTCAACTTGAAGCGCGGGGTCGCGATCCGAGGCAAGGTCAGTGACAAAGCAACCGGAAAACCCGTACCCTCTGTCGTCGAGTATTTCGTCTTCAGCAACAACCCCCACCGTGCCGACGCGAGCCGGCTGCACGGAGGCGAGGTCACCACGCGACCAGACGGCACATTCGAGCTGGTCGGTCTTCCCGGCCGGGGCCTGGTCGCGGCGCGGGCCTTCAGGGATTACTACCTGCTCGGGCGGGGAGTCGAAAAGATCGAGGGTCTCGACGAACACGGATGGTTCCGGACCGAACCGCATTTGTGCCAGCCAGAGCAGCTCCACACCGTCGTGGAAATCAATCCCGCCGACCGTGCCGAGACGTTGACGTGCGACCTGGCCCTCGACCCGGGCAAGACGCTTGCGGGCGTCGTGGAAGGCCCTGACGGCAAGCCCCTGGCGGGCTGCGTCGCCCTCAATCTCTGCCCGCACACCATGAGTTTCAGTATCGTCACGCTGCCGACAGCCGAATTCAGGCGCAATCGCCCTGGAGCCGGACCAGTCCTCGACCTCTCTTCTTCCGCCATGACGAGAAAAAGCTCGCGGCGGTCGTGATGGCCAAGGGCGACCAGACCGGCCCGCTACGAGTTCGCCTCCGAGCCCGCGGGCATCGTCACCGGCCGCTTGGTCGACGACGACGGCCCGCTCCGATCCGGCATCACGATCAACGTCAATTATGGAACGGGTCAATTCGGCGACCGCTACCCTTGGTCCTACCTCAGCCCTACCATCCGTGCTGACGGTCGATTCCGGATCGAAGGGCTGATCGGCGGCGTGCGCTATGAGCTGCTTACCCGCCTGGGCAACGACATTGTCGGCGCGATCGCCAAGGACCTCAAGCTCAAGCCCGGCGAGACCCGCGATCTGGGCGACGTCAAAATCCAGGGAAAATGAGGTAGCCGTTCACGGGTCGGGGATGACAGACGTACAGAAAGCCACCGAGCGTTGAAGTCGCTTCCTGGTTGCTTCGGGTCCGACGACACCGACGCGTGATACGAGACAGGACGTGCAAGGAACCGATGGAGATCACCCCAAACTTGCTGATCTCAGACAGCCAGGGACGACGGTGGTAAAACCGGCATGAGGTTCCTCGTTCGATCGAAACGCGGAACAAGAGTTCCGGACTGCGTCGCTCCTCATGAACGGGACGTAAATAACTTCCCGATTTGCGGTCGCATGGACGGCGCGGGAGTTGTTGAACCCCCTAGGGGTTAGGGTTCATAGCCAGGGGCGCTTGCCGCCCCTGGATTGAGGGCGGCTCATGGGAGAAAAACCTCCGCCCCGGCGGGGCGGGGGTCTTATTCGGAGTTCTTCATTCCAGGGGCTCAACGCCCCTGGCTATTGACCGCCGCCCCTCCGGGGCAAATTGATTCTCTCCCGTTCGTCAAACCGGGAAGTTATTCTGGGCCTGCTCCTCAGTGGAACGAAACAAAGAAGGAAGGAGACGGTTTTGCACGCCTACGGTTGGGAGGGGCCAGGGAAAGGGACGCTGTTGGTGGCGCTTGCGTGACGATCGAAATCGGCGCTGACTTCCCGATCGGTATCAAGGATGATCCGGCGGCCCTGGACACTGCTGAGAACCGCGCAGAATGTACGAAGTGGTCAGTCGAGAATTCGGCAACCGAGAGCGCGCTCTCCGCCCGGCACGCTCATCAGGTCCCAAGACCGGTCTGAAGCCCGACCCGGGCCAGAAGCTCGGCGAATCGTATCAAGCCGCGAGCCTTCCGGTTTTGCATCGACGACTCAGTCAAGCCGGCTTGCGGCCGGCGATGGTGCTCAACGAAGCGTTCGACGGGAAGTAAGCGTGCGACAACCTTTCTCGCTGCCCCTGAATCGCCATACTGTCCATCGATGCACTATCCCCTACGCGGAGGAGGTGTCCGATGGCTTACCAGCGAATCACACCGAAACAGGCGGAGGCCCTGCGGGAACGCATCAGGCCGATACCGAGATTCTTTGGCGCTGCCGACAACGCCTGAGCGATCGTCACATCGATCCCGACAGCGAAATAGCCAAGTTGATCGTCAAAGCTCACGACGCCGACACCGCGAAGCCCCTTGTCTTGTTACGAGACTTTCATATCCATATACGCGAACGTATAGATCACATTTATTAATAGAGCCACGCTCAAGCCCGCCAGGCAACGTATCAATTGCAGCATGAATGAGTCGTCGAGCCCAGCGTGAATCGTGATCGGCAGTACCGACATGCCAAGGACGGATAATAGAATTATTGGGTACTTGATCATTGGTTTTCGCAAGCCAGACCCGCTGAAGCACAAGACCACACCAACCATCAAAACAAAACTGACAACGGCCACCATCATGTGCGCAAGCATCGCAACCTGCTTCTCGGTCGTGTTCCACTGGAGGCTCACTAGCATCAAGAAAGACATGCCAGAGAAATAGAGACAGAGCACGCCGAGTTCGAGCAGCAATGTGACTAATGACAACCAACCGATTAGATTGATGAACGGCCGAGAGCCCGAACTCTGTTTCTGGTCCCCGTTCAAGCGACCCATGGTCCTGACCTGTCTTCAGTGGGCGATTGATTGTGTTCGGGCAATGGAATTTACTCCGCTTGTCCAACGTCGCGCGTGCTCATTGAGTATCGGTCGCGGAAGTGATGTACCAATGCTCTTTAGAATCGTCGTTGGATTTACATTCGGTCAAAAACAAGTCGGTGACTAGAAGAAGTTAAATCGGAATCCGCACGACGATGTTCCGCGTCACCGTCTTCTGGCGCCGGGTGCTCAGTACGATCATTTCCTGCTCGACGTGCCCGGCAAGGTGACCCCTATCATCCTACGTCAGGATTTACCCTGCCGCAACGCATCCACCAACGCAATCACATTTCCGTTTGCGCCCGGTGGTTTATAGTTCGGATAAGTGGGTTATCCGAACGAAAACCAAGACCAAACTTTGCAGGCACCTACGCTGTGCCCAGCGGTACGGGCCTTGAATCGCTCCAGGGTGGTCACTACTCCGAGACGGCAAGTAGGGATATGGGCAAGAAGCGATCCGAACCCACGCTGACCGTCGTGATCAAGTTCTGCGAAAGAATTCAGTCAATCGGCGGCGGATCTGGCTCGACAGAGAACCAAGGTGAGCGAGCGGCACGCTCATACTTCTTCTTCATCATCGCCCAATGGTCCGCGTTGCGGCAGGATCTTGCGGCATTATCCTCAGCGATTGACGCTTTCAACTCGAAACGTTGTGAGAAATCGCCTTGGACCGCCGAAGCCTGGGAGGATTTCGCCACCCTCAGTAACTCTTGGGCGAATTGAGAGGATTGGCGGGCAAACTTGCGAGCCAACACCTCCGAGGCGGCGTACGACGCGGCGTCAGGCCGGCGGGCGGTCGAGACCCGGACTAGCCTTGAAACTTCTAGCCACCCGCCTAACACGATCCCGCAGACCGCCACTACGACCATCATTCGCCGTACTGTGAACCGCAGTCGGAGTGGTCGCATGCTTTGACCCCTCGGCTACTAGCCCGAGTTTCCTACTTAGCAACGAACAGATTTCTAACCTATTTTGTCACAAGGCTATGCGCAGGGAAATGTTACCCTAACTCGTGGTGTTTCTCCCGTTCAAGGCCCAGGATCTCGACCAATCGCTGCTGCCTTCGTGACAACCGAGTCAGAACCGTTTGTTGCGGCTGGTGCTTGGTTTTGCCTTTCATGGGGTACAGGTTGACCACTTCCCGAATGCCGTCTAACTCCGCGAGCAGCCGTCGCAGAGAAATCTTCTGCCCGGCCCGGCGGATGCGGCGCCACAGCACCGATCGCAGAAGTTGGGCCATGCTGCAATACAACCCGTGAACACGCACCTTGGAGTCCGTCCAGTGGTTCAGCGGCCACCAACTCCCCGTGGTTCGATCCTTCATCTCCTTGAAAACAGCCTCGATCAGATACTGGCTCCGGTAGGCCTCAATGATCCGCTCATCGGACCATTCCGCCCGGTTGCTGATCAGGATGGTCTTGCCCAGATGCGTCTCCGCGATGCGATTCAGAGCGTTGGTGTCGATGTCATAGGCCAATCGGGGGTGGCCCTTGGGATCGTCCTCGATCGTAATCTGGATGACATCCTTGAGGTACTGGCGGCGAAAATCGACCGGCACTTCTGTCTGACCGACGCCAGGGTTGGTCGCTTACCCCCCTTGATCAGCCCGGCAGCGCGGCCTGCCAGTCGACCCTGGAGTTCGGATAGCCGTTTGATCACTTTCGCGACATCCTTCTCCAAGGTCATCCACTGCGTCTTTGCCAGGTTCGGATTGTAGGTGACAACCAAGACCCGTTCAGAACCAGCAACGGTCTTGGTCACGCGAAATGCCTTGGTGCCCTTCAAGCCCGGACTGCCGCACCCGACAAATCGGGGATCCATGTGCGGGACTTCGGCCAGCTCGGGATGTTCCTTCAGTTTGACAGAGCCTACGAATTTGAGGCGCAAGGTGTCCAACAGGCCGAAGTTCTCGGCGGAGTTGTTTCCTTTGTCGAAGATCAGGGTCGTTTCGGGGACGGCCGTCGCTTCACCGGCCAACTCGCGGAAGAAGTGATGAAATCGGCTCAGGACCAGCGAAAACTGTCGGGCGTCGTTGCGGTTCCCCTCATAGACGTCGTAGAACAACGGCAATTGGCCATCGGCGGCACAGAACAAGGCGTAACTCACTTGCCGGAGGTTGTCACGTCCTTGTTTGTTCTTGCCTCGGGCGGCCAGGCTACAGTGAGTGTTAAACGTGTCGATGAAGGTGTAGAAATTCGTACCGTCGTAGCAGATCGAGGACAGGTCGATCCGCTCGCGATCGACGACGTCTTTGACCAGGTCCTTCCAGATGGCGGTTGCGGCCTTGGGCTTGACCGCATCCATGTGGTCCCAGAAGCACTGCGAACTCAAGGCGGACTGGGAAGCAGATGGGAGATGTCGCCGCAGAACGGTTTGAGAGAACCAGTCCCACATGGATCGCTTGCTGCGAGGGCTGATCGCTCGGTTGATCGCGGCGATGGCCAGGTACTGACCGATGGTCAGTCCTTGCCGCCGTTTGGGGCAATGGCGGTCGACGTGCCCAACGAGCCCGGCACGCTTGGCTTCCTGCCAGAGTGCCTGCGGCAGTCCCCACTGGAACACCTCGGCGGAAATGGGGGCCGGCCCGGTCCCTTGGCAGGCCGCGACGATGTCTTCCAGTTTGCCGAGATATTTCTGCCAGACGCGTCGACAGCGGTTGTCAACGCGTGCCCAATGGGAGTAATAGTAGTAGGTGTGGCCCTTAACCCGTTTCGCTTCTAGCCGTTCCATTGCCGCCTCCTTGCTGGTGGTGCGGCAATGATAGGGCATACGGAATCGCGTTTCAAGCTGAATTCAAAGGGAAAAATACACAAAAAAGTTAGGGCATACAGACCCTTCGTCCTAAGTCATTTCCCCATCTAAGTTTACCGGCTTTGGTCGCAGATAACTAGGAAACTCGGGCTAGATCTTAATCCTCACCCTGCCGCCATTCGCTGCACCTTCTGCCAGTCCAACATTCTGTATTGCGTCGGCCGCAACTTAGTCTGTGCACGCATGATTCCGTAGTTCCGAAGCAGTGCACCTGCAAAGGCACCTACCATCAGATAGACGCCCGGCTGGAAATTGAGCCAGGCGAAATAGGCAACGCCTATGCCGAGCATGAGAATGAGAAGCATTAGGACCTTGACCTGCATTCGATAGAGCTTGCCCAGGGTCATCTGAGTCGCGGAATAAAAGCAGCCGCAAGGCAAACGTCTTCTCGAATGCGATGGACTTTTCGCTGCACGGAGCCTGGTAAGGGTTCGTCGTGTCCATTGGCGTTGCGGTCTTTGCATTTTGATGGGGCTGCTAGATGGTCGGGCCGTATTGTTGCGGCTCTCGCTAAATCGGAATCCGCTCGACGAATGCACCGCACAACCTTCTTGTTTCGCCAGTCGTAAAGCGTCGTCGTTCGCGGCTCCGCATTCCCGGCGAGGTATTGCACATCTCCATCGGCACCCCCTGCTCTAGCAGCGGTGATCGCCGTCACCCGGAATGAATGCGGCGACAGCCGCAACGCCAACCCGGCGTCTTTCAGCCGCCGCTTGACCAGCTCGCAGATCGCTCCCTGCCTAGCGGCTTCGCCCGTTAGCGTCCGGCTCCGGCCGTTGCTTGCCCTAAACAGCGGCGAATCCTTCGGCCTCCCCGGCGATGCCAGCCGCATTGACATACGCTAAGATAGAGCCCTCCAGGTCGTGCCGCACCGGGATTTCCCGGGTCTTGCCGCCTTTTTCCTGGAACCGCAACACGTATTACTGCCCGTCATGCTGGAAATCCCCCAGCCGCAGCTTAGCCACCGCCCCCGCCCGGCAGGCGGTATACGCCAGCGTGGCTAGGATCGCCCGGTAACGCAGGCCGACGATCCTATCACATGGCTGGTATCCACTGAAGCCAGCAGCGTCCGGGCTTGCTCGATGGTGATTTCCGGCGTCTTACCCTCGATCACCTGATCCTTGACGCCCCGCACCGACGACGACGGGTTGAGGATGCAGAAATGGCGGTTCACCAGCCGGTCGAAGAAGCCGCGTAACGCCGGCAGATGCTGGTTTCGCTTGGCTGGCGATCCGCCTAGGCCGATGAGATATTGCCCGACCATGCCCGGCGTAATGCTGGCCAGCTCCACCCCCTGCCCCTCGCACCAGGCCAGGAACCGCCGCACCGCCTGTTCATACGCCCGTTGCGTGTGCGGATTGTGATGCTCGGCATAGAAGAATTCCTCCCAGGCGAAGCCGGCCGCCCCCCTGCCCGCTCGACCAACTCCGGCAGCGATGCCGCCTTGCCGGTGGCCGGTACGCTCACCGGCAAGGCTTTGACCAGTTCCATTCCCATGCCCAAGGCAGCCTTTCTCTATCTCCAAGTATAAGGTTATCCTTAATCCAACAATTCGTGTATCCGTCCGGGCCGTAGATCTGGTTCTCCGCCAGCCAGTAGCCCGTATAGCCACCGTTCGGGGCGAAGAAGTGAATCCCGTCGAGCCAGTACTGGGTGTAATAGCCATCGGTCGTAAATATATAGCGGCCATCGATCCAAAATCCTGTCGCCAGATCCCCGCCGTCCAATTGTCACCCCCTTCGTTCGATTTATGATGCATGCTATTATACCAAGCCCTCGGCGTAGATAAGGGGGATATCTACGCCTAGCGGCCTGCGGGCGCATGCATGGATCCAAGGGCAAGAAAAGCGGTGAGGACAAGGGGTCAGCAAGCCGAAGCCTGAATCGGCTCCTGATCCCCTATCGTCGGATCCGCAGCTCCCCAGATCAGAGCTTGCGAACATCCATTGACGATTTCCCGGACGATCCCGGTCGTCCCCCCGCCCCAATTCTTCGCTTGACCCGTTGGGAAAAAAGCTGACTCGTAAAGCGGCGCTGGTTAATGCCGTGCCGTGCGCAACGGTATTATTTATAGAATTCTCGGAAAATTTTAAATCCATTCCGGACAGTATGTTCCGATCGGATTTCATGCCCCTGACAGCGTAGGTGCATGTACGAAATTCTAAAAACACACCATTGTAATAGATAGGGACTGAGTGCGCCGTGGTGCGCACCGCGTGGGTTGATGCGAAGTTAACCCTGACCGCGCCGTTGGGCGCAATCGGCACGCCCGAGTTTTTGATGCGATCTGCGGCGGTTCCCCCTCACCCGGCCTGCGGCCGACCTCTCGCCCTCGGGGGCATGGTTCAAAAGCGCGGTGTATTCGGGTACCACTCGGGACTCGGAGCGCACGTCTTGATCGTTCCCGCGTTTTCGCTAAGTACCAAGGGGGTTCGGGTCAGCCAACCTCCGAAGGTTGTTTCTGACTTCCAGGCGAATTGACTGGCACAATCCTTAAATCGCTCGCTTCGTACATTTCGTCGCCCTTCGAGGGCATGCCGGCGAGCTTCGGCCCCACGGTGGCTGGGAACCGCCGAGCGGCGCAAAACGGAGGCGCGGTGGAATCTTGCCATCACGTTTCTATCAGTGCTCTTCCTGAAAAGAACGCAGAGTCAGGTGGAAGTCGTGATGTGGCGTGGCGAAGCTCGCCGCAGACGGGCCGGCCAGGCTTTCGAGTTCGGTGAGCCGGTCGTGGTTGGGCGGGGCCAACGCCAATTCGCTCGACGCGGACCGCGCCTTCGAGGGCGTGCCGGCCAGCCTGCGGCCCAGGCTGAGAACCGTGAGCGGGGCGAAATGGAGGGTCGGTGAAATACTGCCACTGACTGCCAACCAGTGCCACTCGCAGAAATTTTGGAAAGCCGTAAGTCCCAACTAACCCTTGCGATAGCGCAAGGCGCGTCCATCGCAATGTGGTCGCGCAAAAATGGTGTGCCCGACCGCACCGCCACTCGATGGGCCACGGAGCCCAAAGGTCGGGCCAAGATCAAGACGTATCGCCGCCGCGCCCTCGATCGCGCCATCGGCCGGTTGGCCGGCATGGTTCAGATCGTGTGTTTCGGTCGTAACATGCTGTGGCGCCATAGGAAAGTCGCCTTTCGCGAATCGAAAGGCGACCCAGCGACCGTAGCCACACTTCACTGTAAACTGCTGTTGAACCATGCCCGCTCGCCGGAACGCCCTGTTACCTTGCTGGCGCGGAAGTTGAACCATGACCGACGACACCGAAGCCGTTTGGTACGAAGCGTCAGAATTGCGCTCACTTGGCAGTTCATGTACCTCCCAACAGCACCTTGGAGATGGGAGCCGCTGAAATGGGTGCAGCGATTCGCAGGTTCGTAGTTGGAGACTCTTTCCGAGGAACGGAGACGGCTGGACTGCTCGCCTCCATCCCGGAGCCGTGGCGCCCCCATCCAGTTGCTTCTCAGAATGGCATGGCCCATGTTGGATCTCGGAACTTTCCGCATGCTTGTCATCATCGACACGTGAACACCTACAAAATGAGTGCGGTGATCGTTCGTATGCGTCCGATGCTTCTGTTCGAGCCTGGAGAATTCAGGCGCTCCGTTTCATCGTCTGTGTCACCTCGAGTGAAGCGCCAGCCGGTTGCCCTCGCTATCGAGGATGACCGCCCGGAAGCCGTGCGGGCCGATTTGGTGCCGCGCCTGAAGAACCTTACCCCCATTGGCCTCGACCGCAGCCACCGCCTCATCGAGTCGCCCTTGTGCGTTCAGATAGATGAGCAGTCCGCTGGACGGATGGTTTCTCGTCACCCTTCACGAACAGGCAGCCGCTGACGTCAGTCTCATAACTGGGCAGCAGCGAAAATGTCATTCCTGAAAACTCCTGCTTGGTGACTTCACCACCGAGTACCGCCGAGTCAAAGCGCATTGCCCGGTCGAGGTCCAAGACCGGAATATCGACCCAAACAACTTGATTGGCCACGGACTTCCTCCCTCGAAAAAAGGTGAGCCGGCGACGACGTAACGCCCGAAGTACGCCGGTGACCAGAAGTATACTGCATGCCTGCCCACGTTGCAAACACCTCTCACGCCGATCACCGACACATTTCCGCCAAGACTTCAATAACCGTCCCTGTCGTGTTACACTCTTGTTAAATACTTGCGGATCGCGCAAGCTGACTCGCCATGGTTATCGGGCTTGGCGGGCCTCGCCCAGGCATGATTGAGGATCGGCGAGTATGGGACGCTCATTTCGGCATTACTGGCACGAACGGATCGTCTTTCGCAGACGATCGCGGCTCGCTCGTCCGGCAGCCTGCTCGATCGTGATCATCGCGTTCTTGGCCGCGCCCGCGTCGTCCGCGGATGACGCCGCGGGCCTCGCCTTCTTCGAGACCAAGATTCGCCCGGTGCTTGTGGAACGCTGTCACGAGTGCCATTCGAGCCAGTCAAAGAAGCCAAAAGGGGGACTGCTGCTCGATACTCGTGAAGGGATTCGCAAGTGGCGGTCATACCGGCGCCGCCATCGTGCCAGGCAACGTCGAAGAGAGCCTGTTGTTTCAGGCGATCAAGGCGCTGATGGTGTCGATGCGATGCCGCCCAAAGGGAGACTGCCTGATTCGACGATCGCCGACTTTCGCCGCTGGATCCTGATGGCGTGCGCCCGACCCTCGGCAGGGACCGGGCCTGGCCAAGACATCCGCGCCGTCGAATAACCAATGGCGCGACTGGTGGTCGCTACGGCCGCTGAAAGCGCCCCACGATTCCCTCGAGTCGAGCCCGCGCTCGCAAGTTGGGCGCGGACTCCGATCGATCGCTTCGTCCTCGACAAACTCAAGGAACATGGTCTTCACCCAGCTCCGGAAGCGGACCGCCGCACCTTGATCCGTAGGCTCTCCTTCGACCTCATCGGACTACCACCGACCCCCGAGGAATGCGAGCAATTTGAGCGCGATCAAGCGCCGGACGCCTACGAGCGGTTGGTCGATCGGCTGCTGGCGAGTCCACATTACGGCGAGCGTTGGGCGCGGCATTGGATGGACGTGGTTCATTTCGCCGAGACCCACGGCCACGACCAGGATCGGATCAGGCCGAATGCCTGGCCTTATCGCGACTACCTGATCGAATCATTCAACCGGGACATACCCTACGCCCGGTTCGTGCAAGAACAACTGGCGGCCGATGCGCTCTTTCCCAACGAGCCACAACAGGTTGTCGCGCTGGGAATGCTCGCGGCCGGCCCCTGGGACGAAAGCTCGCTCCGCGACATTCGAGAAGACAGCATCGATCGTCAGATCGGCTACTACATCGACCGGGATGACATGGTTTCAACCGTGATGTCCACATTCGTCAGCAGCACGGTCCATTGCGCCCGCTGCCACGACCACAAGTTTGACCCGATCTCCCAGGAGGACTACTACAGTCTTCAGGCGGTCTTCGCCGGTGTGGACAAGGCGGATCGCGGTTATGACACCGACCCGGCGCTCCGATCAATTCGGCGGAGCCTCGCTGCGGAGGTCAAGCAGGCCAAGGTGGTCAATCCCCGGCTGGCCGGCTGGTTGCAAGCGGAGCTTGGCGGCATTGCCGCCTCAGCATCTGGTCTTCGCGGCAGCCGCCGACTTCTTGCCGGACAACAGCCACAAGCCGCCGGGTGCACCACGTGCCGGTTCACATTCTCCGTCGTGGCGACATCAACCAACCGGGGAAACCGGCGGTGCCGGGCACGTTGAGCTGCACCGACGATCTGCCCGCTCGGTTCCCGTCGACGCTTCACGAAGACGAAGCCGAACGCCGGGCGGCCCTGGCTCGCTGGATCATCGAGCCGAGGAACCCTCTGACCTGGCGGTCGATCGTCAACCGCGTCTGGCACTACCATTTCGGCCGCGGGCTCGTCGCGACTCCCAACGATTTCGGCCGGATGGGCGCGCTTCCCACCCACCCTGAGCTGCTCGACTGGCTGTCATCGACGTTCCTCGAAACCGGGGGCTCGCTCAAACGACTCCACCGACTGATCGTCACCAGCGCCGTCTATCGGCAAAGCTCGCGTAATGACTCATCGCTCGCGAGCATCGACGACGATAACCGTTGGCTGTGGAGACAGCAGAGGCGGCGGTTGGACGCCGAGATGGTCCACGACGCGATCCTTGCAGATCGCGGGCCGGCTCGATCCGATGATGGGTGGTCCGTCAGTCCGACAATTCCGACTGAGCCCCGGCGTCCATGTCACGCCAGTCGTTGACTATTCGGCTTACGAATGGGAGCGTTCCGGTTCCGGCCGCCGTAGCGTCTACCGTTTCTTGTTCCGGACGCTCCCCGACCCATTCTTCGACGCGCTCGACAGCGCCGACGCCTCGCAGTTAACCGCGGTGCGCAACGAATCGACGACGGCCTTGCAGGCCTTGGTGCTGTTGAACGATCCGTTCGTGCTGACCGAGTGCGCGACGTCTGGCTCGACGACTGGAACGCCTCGCCCCGAGGCGTGAAGACCAGGTCAGCGTCCTGTTCGACCTGGCGTACAACCGCATGCCGAGCGCCGGAGGAATTGGCGCTCCTGTCGGCTTACGCCGGCCGTCACGGTCTGGCAAACTTGTGCCGGCTCATTGTGAACAGCAATGAGTTCTTGTTCTTGAACTGATCGACGGGCGGGATGACGCCATGTTCGACATGATTCCACGGCGAGAGTTGCTCTGGCAGCTTGGAGGTGGACTGGGCGGGATCGCCATGACGGCTCTGCTGGGCCGTCAGGGATTGCTTGCGGACACCGGCCGGCAGCGGGCCGGCCTCGCCTCGATCTGAATGGAGGGCTGCACCATCGCGCCAAGGTCCACCGGGTGATCCAGCTCTTCATGAACGGCGGCGTCAGCCAGATGGATACATTCGACTATAAGCCTGAGCTGAATCGTCGCCACGGTCAGAAGTTCGACCCCGGCAGCCACATCGAGGCGCCGACGAGCGCACCGGGCAACCTGATGAAGAGCCCGTTCGCTTTCCAGCAGTATGGCGATAGCGGGCGCTGGGTCAGCAGCGTGTTTCCCGAGATTGCGACCTGTGTCGACGAGATGGCGTTTCTGCTGGCCTTGAGCTCGAAGACCAACGTGCACGGGCCGGCGAGTTTCATGATGAACTCGGCTTCCTGATGCCGGGATTCCCGTGCCTTGGGGCATGGCTGTCGTATGGTCTCGGTTCACTTGAGCGACAACCTGCCGACCTTCGTCGTGCTCCCCGACCCGAAAGGATTGCCCTATAACGCCAAGGGCAACTTCACCGCGGGCTTCTTGCCACAGTCGCACCAGGGCACGATCCTCGATGCCGGCTCGAAGCGGCCGATTCCCGACCTGTTTCCGCCCGCCTCGGCCCGTATCTCACCGACGGAGAGCCAGAGCGAAGGGCTGGAGCTCTTGAACGTGATGAACCGCCAGCATGCCGCGCTCAACGCCGGGAGACACGCGTCTGGAGTCGCGCATCGCCGCCTACGAGCTGGCGGCCCGGATGCAACAGAGCGCCCGGAAGCTCTCGAGATCGCCCATGAGAGCCAGGCAACGCAATCGCTCTATGGCCTCAACGAACCCGCCACGGCCGATTTCGGCCGCCGTTGTCTCTTGGCCCGCCGGCTGTTGGAGCGCGGCGTGCGCTTCGTTCAGATCTGGAGCGGGGCCGGGGGGGCTACGAACAACTGGGACAACCACGCCGACATTGTGCAACCAATTGCCGCCCATCGCGCGCAGCGTCGACCGGCCGATCGCGGCCTTGCTCCGCGACCTGAAAGCCCGTGGTCTGCTGGATGATACCTTGGTCGTCTTCAGCACCGAGTTCGGCCGCCAGCCATTTACCCAGGGCGCGACCGGCCGGGACCACAACGGTGGCACGTCGGTGGCCTGGCTCGCCGGTGCCGGCATCAAGGAGGGGTCCGCACACGGCCAGAGCGATCCCTGGGCCTGGAGGGCGGCGGATGGGCAGACCTATTGCTATGACCTCCACGCGACGATCCTGCATTTGATGGGGATCGACCACACGCGGCTCACCTACCGCCACAACGGCATCGACCGCCGACTCACCGATGTCCACGGAAAGGTGATCGACCCGATCTTGGCGTGAAGACGGCAGCGGTTCACGGCTGGATTTGGCTTGGCCGGGCCTATCAGGTTACATCGTCCCTTGGCCGAGCCGAATTAATTTGGCAAATTTTGGGGTTGTCTCTGACCAAGTCCCGTGACCTCGGAGCGTCGTCAAAATGAAAATCGAAGAGATCAAAGCCGCTAAAGACGCGCGACCATTTCAGCGGTTCACGATCCTTCACCGCCGACGGACGTGAATTCCCCGTGAACCATCCCGCTGCTGTCGCTTGGGGTGAATCCAGCCGAATAATCGTTTGCGGTTTGCCCAGTGGGGGCTGGCATGATCATCGACGTTGCGTTGATCACTTCTCTGGGGTTTGGACAAATCCCAGTTACCTGACCTCATGAGACTCATAAACAAGTCTCCGACGCTCGCAAGAGGGTTAAATCCGCCATCAAAACCGGCGGGTTTATTGTTTGTCCATGTCGTTTTTTTTGATGGAAAGTGAGGGTTTGGTCGGGAAACGGATAGGAACATCGGGGACAAGGAAAGACTGTTGGGAGCTTTACGTCTCACCCTGGTTCAACGAGCCGTTCTGGTCAGGAGTCGAGCGAAGAGGTATCCTGAAAGCTTGGTCATCCTTGGCCAGGAACCTTGTATTGCGACACTCGTTTTATGCGAATCATCACTCTCGGTGTCAATGCCTTGGCCTTGGCCTGCACTCTCCTCGCGTCGACCGTGCTCGGGCGCGAACGAAGTGCCGAAGCCGCCCCAACATTCTCCTGATCATCACCGACGACCAGGGGTATGGGGACCTTGGGCGTTCACGGTAATCCCAAGATCAAGACGCCAAATATCGATCGGTTCGCGGGTGAAAGTGTCCGGGTCAAGAATTTCTATGTTTCGCCCGTCTGTGCGCCGACGCGTGCCAGCCTGCTCACTGGCCGGTACAACTACCGCACGGGCGTAGTCGACACTTATCTGGGCCGGGCAATGATGCACCCGGATGAGGTGACGCTGGCCGAGGTGCTGGCGGCGGCCGGGTATCGGACCGGCATCTTCGGCAAATGGCATCTTGGCGACAGTGCGCCCTTGCGGCCGATCGACCAGGGCTTCCAGGAGGCGCTGGTGATCAAAGGAGGCGGCATCGGTCAGCCGTCCGATCCTCCCGGTGGAACCAGCTACTTCGATCCGGTCCTGCAACACAATGGCCAACCTCAGCACTATCAGGGCTATTGCAGTGACATCTTCGCCAAGGCCGCAACCGATTTTCTCCGCGAGACCAGCGACCGCCCATTCTTCGCCTATCTGGCGTTCAATTGCCCGCACAAGCCACTGGAAGCCCCTGAATCCGAGCTGGCATACTACAAGTCGATCAACCTAGCCTTGAGTGAGTTTCCCCAGCTCGGACAGCCGATCCCCTCGCAATTCGTGGAACCGCCGGAGACGATCGCGCAGGTCTATGCGATGATCACCAACATCGATACCAACGTCGGCCGCGTGCTCAAGGCCCTCGACGATCGCCGGTTGGCAAGTGACACTATCGTGATTTTCATGACGGACAATGGTCCCGCCAGTGTGCGCTTCAATGCCGGTCTGCGAGGGCGGAAAGGGTCGGTATATGACGGCGGGATCCGCGTCCCGTTCTTCATCCGCTGGCCGGCCCACTTCCCTGCCGGTCACGAGGTGGATCGAATCGCCGCGCATATCGACATGCTGCCGACATTGCTCGACGCTTGCGGACTATCACCGCCCGCCGGAGTCCGACTCGATGGCAAGAGCCTGCTGCCTCTCCTGCGGGGTGTGCAAAAAGCCGGTTGGCCGGACCGGACCCTTTATTTCCAGTGGCATCGCGGCGACCAGCCTGAGCCGGACCGCGCCTTCGCAGCGCGGTCCCAGACGTACAAGCTACTGCGACGTGAACCGATCGAAGGCACCCTCAAGAAACCGGCGCTCGAGCTGTACGACATGGAGCACGACCCGCTCGAGCTCCATAACATCGCCTCCGAGCGCCCTGAAATCTTGTCCAAAATGCACGCCGGCTACCTTGCCTGGTTCAAGGATGTCTCGGGGACGCGAGGATTCGCTCCGGTCCGGTTCGATGTCGGCGGTAATCGGGAAGACACAACCCACTTGACCCCGCAGGATTGGCGAGGTCCGCGCACGGTTGGGAGCCCAATGACCTGGGTTTTTGGGAGGTAAACGTCGCTCGGGCCGGACGGTTTGAAGCCAAGCTGCGGATGACGCCTCGCCGGTTCCCCACCGTGGCTAACCTCGCGCTTGGGAGAGACAGACGGAAGCAGGCCCTTCCGGCCGGTGCAACCGAGCACACGTTCGAGAATGTCGCATGGCCCGCCGGCCCCGCTCGGCTCGAAGCCTGGATCGAAGGGAACGGTAAGTCGGCTGGCGTACTCGAAGTCATAGTGCGACGGTCTGGAAACTGAGAGAATGTCTCGATCGAGGGCGACTTCCATGAGCAATGATCGGAGACGGAAATCGCCGACGACAGCTCTTCGGCTCAATAGTGGCCCTTGCAGCTTCTTCATCGGGTTCGTCGCTGCCATCGCCGGTTGCGGGCAGGTTAACCGATCATCGGGAACGGACGCGCCGCCCAGTGTTCTGATTAACCCCGGCCCGAACAATTCCGCAAATGCGAAATCGACCGATCGCGAACGTCCGGACGCCGTAAGCGCAAAGGCCACACTGAAGGCTGATGCGAAGCCAGCGGGTCCTGCTCCCGAAGGCATGGTTTGGATTCCCGGCGGATCGTTCTGGATGGGGGCCGATGACACGGCGATGACCGATGCCAAGCCGGTCCACGAGGTGACGGTCTCCGGATTCTGGATGGATTGGACCGAGGTCACCAACCGGCAATTCGCCAGGTTCGTGGCGGCGACCGGATATGTCACGATCGCGGAACGGAAACCCGATCCCAAAGACTTTCCCGACGCGCCTCCGGACAAGCTCGTCCCGGGCTCGATCGTTTTCAGCCCGCCGGCAGGACGGGTGTCACTCGATGACCCGATGGTCTGGTGGAGCTATGTTCCAGGAGCGGACTGGAGGCATCCCGAGGGACCGGGGAGCACCATCGAGGGGAAAGACGACTATCCAGCGGTCCAAATCTGTTGGGACGACGC
Organism: uncultured Planctomycetota bacterium; assembly: GCA_963720335.1. Lineage (GTDB taxonomy): Bacteria > Planctomycetota > Planctomycetia > Isosphaerales > Isosphaeraceae > CAVRFS01. The sequence goes on from CAVRFS010000061.1 coordinate 27,409, forward strand.
CATGGCTTATACCAAATGGGCGGGCAAACGGCTGCCGACGGAGGCGGAATGGGAATACGCCGCCCGCGGCGGAATCGTCCGCGACCGCTTTGTTTGGGGTAATGAGCTTCGACCCGAAGGAACGTGGCGCACCGAATATCTGGCAAGGTCGATTCCCCGACCAGAACAGCGCGGAGGACGGGTTTGCGCGGACCGCCCCGGCCGGTTCGTTTCCGCCCAACGGCTTTGGTCTGGTCGATATGGCTGGCAACGTTTGGGAATGGTGCTCCGACTGGTATCGACCCGAGTATGAAACGAGCCAGCTCGACAACCCACCCGGGCCGGCATCGAGCTTCGATCCCAATGAACCGGGCGTTCCCAAACGGGTTCAGCGCGGCGGCTCGTTCCTTTGCTCCGACCAGTACTGCACGCGATACCTTCCTGGAGCGCGAGGAAAAGGCGCGCCCGACAGTGCGGCCTCGCACGTGGGCTTCCGGTGCGTGACGTCGCCAGCCAGCCCGCGATGAAGGATTCTGACTGACTGAGGATTGGCATCGCGTCATTCGTACATACCGTCGGCCAATGGCGGGCAGAGCGCCAAATTCACGGTGACGGAATTGGTCGCGCGATCTCAGTCTGGTAAGATCGTCGGTCATCACGAGGGAGTCTGAGCGGCGCGACAGGGCACCCTCGGCGCCGTGAGTCTCTTGCCATTTCGGAGTCCGACACGCGTGCCGAACTGGTTGGGCTGGATATTTTCGGACTTCTTCACGCATCTCGGGTTTGTGCTCGCACTGGTGTTCCTTGCCAACCTGTTTCGGCAGAGGCGATCGCCGTCGAGTACGGTGGCGTGGCTGCTTGTTATCCTGATGTTTCCCTGGGTCGGTGTTCCGCTCTATCTGATGCTGGGGGGCCGGAAGATGGGCCGCCTGGCGCGCCGGAAGGAAGAGATCTATCACCGCCCGCCTGGGCCATCTGACAACGACCACGGCAGTGCGGTTGGCCGCCTGCTGGCGTCATACGGTATCCCTCCCGCCCGAGCTGGCAACCGCGTTGAGCTCGTGACGTCGGGCGAGGTCGCCTTCGAGCGAGTGCTTCGTCTGATCGACGAGGCGCGGTCGACGATCTACATCACGACCTACATCCTCGGCCGCGACCAAGGGAGCAAGGTGCTTATCGAACACCTGACTCGCCGCGCCGCCGAAGGGATTTCGGTCCGGTTACTGCTGGACGACGTCGGCTCGTGGCGGGTGGGCCGGCGGTTCCTGGCTCCGCTCAAAGCCGCCGGCGTCGAGGTCGCGTTTTTCATGCCGGTGCTTCATATGCCGTTTCGGGGGCGAGCCAACCTGAGAAACCATCGAAAAGTCATGGTGGTCGACGGTCGGATCGCACTGACGGGAGGCATGAACTTGGCGTGGCCGTACATGGGACCGCCGATCTCTCCCAGATCAGTGGCACGACGCCTCGGTGGTCGTCGAGGGACCCGCGGTCTCGGACCTCGAGGATCTGTTCGCGTCGGACTGGAAGTTCACCACGGGTGCCGAACCGGCCAGCCGCCGCCACGCACGTTCCTTACTTTGCCGAGGGGGGCATGGAGTCGACTGTCGTTCAAGTCGTCGCCAGTGGTCCCGACGTTGCCGGTGATCCCCTCTACGAATCACTCCTGGCCCTGATTTTTTCGGCCGAGGACCGCATCTGGATCATCACGCCGTACTTCGTGCCCGACGAGATGCTGGCCCGTGCATTGACGCTTGCGACGCGCCGAGGCGTTGATGTCCGCCTGATCGTGCCCGCGCATTCCAATCATATCACCGCCGACCTCGCCCGAGGGCCCTATCTCCGCGACCTGTTCAATGCGGGCGCGCGTGTGCTGTTGTATACGCCGGTGATGCTCCACGCCAAAGCGATCATTTTCGACGACCGCCTCGCCGTCATCGGCTCCGCCAACATGGACATGCGCAGCCTCTTTCTCAACTACGAGGTCGCCCTCTTCGTCGCGTCACCGACCCAGGTCGCGGACGTCGCGGCCTGGGCCCGCGGGTTGATGATCGACACGGTACCGGAGTTGCCAGGGCCAGGACAGCCTCGCGAACTGGCTGAGAACGTGGTACGGCTCTTGTCACCACTCTTGTGACTCAACGGCCCGACACAGGCGCTGATGGAGAGGCTCGGTCACGGGTGATCTTCGGCGATCACGCCTCTGTGACCAGGTCTTCGATCACTTCCGTTTCCGCATCGGATAGGTCGAACGGTGAAGGCCCGAGCAGGAGTTTCAGGCATGGAGGCGCCAGCAAGGTGGTGACCATGACCATGAGGGTCACTCCTCCGAACAGACCAGCGTCAAATACGCCCGAGGCGAGCCCCATCTGCGCGAAGATCAGCCCGACCTCGCCCCGAGGGATCATACCCACACCCACAATCGTCTTGTTGCCGCGGAACCAAAACGGTGCATAACCGGCGACGAGCTTGCCAACAACGCCAACGATGATCAGCACGGCTCCGGTGACCAGGGCGGAACGGCTGGCCGGCTTGAAAGGATCCAGAGCGCTCAAATCGACCGATGCCCCGACCGCGACGAAAAACAGGGGAACGAAGAAATGTCCGATCTCGGTGATCCCACGCTCGATCTCGTGTATCTGCGGAGCCTTCACGACCAGAATGCCGGCCGCGAACGCTCCGATGATCATCGCCGACCCGCATTGCTCGGCCAACCAGGCCAGTCCAAACGCGGTGATCAAGGCCATGGCGGTCGGCGTACCGGGAAGTTCGATGGTCCCAGCCAAGCGAAAGATTAATGGGACCACCAGCCGGCCGACCAGCACCGTCGCAACCAGAAAACCGATCGTGGTGGCCGTAGTCACGAGGATTCCCCCGATGGTGATCTCTCGTCCTTCGGTCAACCCGGTCACGATCGTCAGGATCGTCAGACCAAGGATGTCATCGATCACGGCGGCTCCCAGGATGATCTGCCCTTCCGGGTCATGAAGCCGGCCCAGGTCGGCGAGCACGCGGGCCGTGATCCCCACGCTCGTGGCCGTCAGTGTCGCCCCGGCCATGATCGAGACAAGATTGGTCATGCCCAGCAATCGGCAAGCGGCAAACCCGAGCGCGAACGGCAAGGCGACCCCCACGATCGCCACCGTGACGGACGTGGCGCCGACTTTCATGAGCCGGCCCAGATCGGTCTCCAGTCCAATCGCAAACAACAGAATCACCACGCCTAATTCGGCCAGGAGGTGAATGGTCTCGAAATCGGAATTCACCAGCCCCAAAACCGACTTGCCGACCAGCACCCCACCGATCAGCTCGCCCAGCACGGCCGGTTGACCAACCCGCTGCGCCAAGGCGCCCATCACCTTGGCGACGACGAGCATCACCACCAGCATTCCCAAGAATTGTGTCACACTCAAGTGTTCCATCATGCATCATGCCATTGTAAACGGGCTTGTCCGGTGGGGTGTACGTCGGATAAGATCGTATCACTCACCATGAACCGGGATGTAGCGTGTCCACGCTCCACGCCGGTGGTTCCCAAACGCGAAGCGAGAGCAAGACCCGCCGGATTGCCGGCGGACAGAAAGACTATGAAGAGACGCGACGATATCCGAAATGTGGCCATTATTGCCCACGTCGACCATGGGAAGACTACGCTAGTCGACGCGATGCTGCGCCAGTCCGGGCAGTATCGCGCGTCACAGCTCCAGGGTGAGTGCATCCTCGACTCGAACGAGCTGGAACGAGAGCGCGGCATCACCATCCTTGCCAAGAACATCGCGATCAAGTACGGGGAAATCAAGATCAACCTGATCGATACGCCCGGTCACGCGGATTTCGGCGGTGAAGTCGAGCGGACCCTTCAGATGGCCGACGGCGCCTTGGTGCTGGTCGACGCCTTCGAGGGACCGATGCCGCAGACCAAGTTCGTGCTCAGAAAGGCGTTCGCCTGCGGCATCCGGCCGATCGTCGTGATCAACAAGATCGACCGTTCCGATGCGCGGCCCACCGAGGTCCTCAACGAGATCTTCGATACATTCGTCGAACAAGAGGCCAGCGAAGACCAACTCGATTTCCCCTACATCTTCGCTTCGGGAAGAGCCGGCTTCGCCTCGCACGATCCACACGCGACCTCGGGAGACATCAAGCCCCTCTTGGACCTGATCGTCGCGCGGGTTCCTGCTCCTCAGGTCGATCTCGAAAATCCGTTCCGCATGCTCTGTACGACCCTGGATTTCTCCGAGTACGTCGGCCGGATCGCCATCGGCCGGATCTACGCGGGGAGCGTGAGACGCGGACAGAAGGCCGTCCTGATCAAGGCCGGCGATATCAAAGTCGCCGGCGCGATCGACACGGTGCTGGTTTTTGACAAGCTCGGCCGGGTCGAAGTCGAATCCGCCGAGGCGGGCGACATCGTCGCGATCGTCGGGCTAGGGGCGGTTGACATCGGCGATACGATCGCCGACCCGGAGCAGCCGGTCGCGCTGCCTCGTATCGAGGTCGACGAGCCGACCTTGAGCATGCTTTTCACCGTCAATGACTCGCCACTGGCCGGTGAGGGACAGTATCTGACTTCCCGGCACATTCACGACCGGCTTGAGCGCGAGCTCAAATCGAATGTGGCCTTGCGCGTCGAGCCCGCCGAAGATCGCGACTCGTTTACCGTCTCCGGTCGCGGTCTGCTCCACCTCTCCGTGCTGATCGAAACCATGCGCCGCCAGGGGTTTGAGCTGTCGGTTGGTAAGCCGGAGGTGATCTTCCGCACAATCAACGGCGAACGGTGCGAGCCTTACGAGTTCCTGGTGGTCGACGTGCCTCACGCCCATATCGGCCCAGTCATCGAGCTCGCCGGTTCTCGCCGGGGAGAAATGGTCAAGATGGACACCAAGGGGGCCTACGCCCACATCGAGTTCCTGATCCCGGCGCGCGGCTTGATCGGCCTGCGAAATCGATTGATGAGCGGCACTCAGGGCGAGGCGATCATGCACCACAATTTTCACGATTACCGCCCGACCAAGGGAGACGTTCCTCATCGAGGGAACGGCGTGATGGTGAGCATGGTCCGCGGCCAGGTCGTCGCCTTCGCTCTCGATAACCTTCAACAGCGAGGCACCATGTTCGTTCAGCCTGGCGATGACACCTATGAAGGGATGATCATCGGCGAGAACGCTCGCGGCGACGACATGACGGTCAACCCCTGCAAGGAAAAGAAGTTGACCAATATGCGGGCCTCGGGGTCCGACAAGAACATCCTCCTGAAGGCGCCTCGCGAGCTGACACTCGAGCTGGCCCTCGAATATATCGAGGAAGACGAGCTGGTCGAGGTCACACCGTCCAAGATCCGGATTCGCAAGAAAGTCTTGACCGAAGAGAGGCGGCGGCGCTCCGAACGGAGTGGCAAGAAGGTGAGTGTCTAGCAAGTGCCGCAAGCGTGGCCCATGCGTACCAACGGAATAGAAGGCCGGCCAGTTCGGTTTGGTGGCCTGATTCACGGAGAATTGACCGTGTCCGCGATCGCGAAAGAACCGAGACTGTCGCCGCCTTTTCTGATGGTGAAGACCACAGTCCCGTGCGAAGAACGCGGCGTCATGCGCGACGTCTCGTGGGACCTCTACGACCGACTTACCGACGCGATGAGCGAAGGGTCTCACATCCACGTTGCCTATGACGGGAAGGATATGGAGATCATGGTCGTCGGACCCGTCCACGAACGACGCAAGGGCTTGCTCGATTCTTTCATTGAAGAAGTTGCCGAAGGACTGAGTATCAATTTCCAGTCATACGGCCAGACGACCTGGAAGCGGTTGGAATTGGAGCGGGGCCTCGAAGCCGACCTTTGCTATTACTTTGATCCGGCCAAATTGCAAGCCGCCAACAATGCCGCCGATCTCGGCCTTCGCCAGGTGGACGACTACCCCAATCCTGACCTGGCAATCGAGATCGATTTCTCCCCACCGAAGATCGATCGGCCCAGCATCTATTCCGCGCTCAAAGTCCCCGAGGTCTGGCGGCTCCACGACAACGACGTGACGGTGACGATCACGCGGCTCAGAAAGAACGGGACGTACTCCTCGTCAGCGGTGAGTCAGTTCCTGCACGTCCGGCCCGCGGACATCCTGCGATGGGTGATCACGGAAGATTCAAAGGACCGAGTCAACTGGGAGCTGCGTCTGCGGAAGTGGGTTCAGACCGATCTAAGCTCGCGGAAGGTGCCAGGTCGACGGAATCCGAAGTGAGCGTCATCAATCGACCGATCGGCCCTTCAATCCAAACTGACGATGGCTAGCCATGCCCGCCGCCGGCCAGCTCTCGCACGACTTCGCCCACGAACGACCGGGCATCGCCGAAAAGCATCAAGGTCCGGTCAAGGTAGTAGAGCGGATTGTCGATGCCCGCGAAGCCGGGGCTCATTCCTCGCTTGATCACCATCACCGTGTGCGCCTTGTCCACGTCGAGGATCGGCATCCCAAAGATCGGGCTCGAAGGGTCGGTCCGCGCCGCGGGGTTGGTCACGTCGTTGGCGCCGATTACCAGGGCGACGTCGGTCTGGGCAAAATCGCCGTTGATCTCGTCCATATCCATCATCTTATCATAGGGGATGTCGGCCTCGGCGAGGAGTACGTTCATGTGGCCCGGCATTCGTCCGGCGACGGGATGGATGCCGAACTTGACGTCCACCCCGCGTTTGGTGAGCGAATCATAGAGCTCTTTGACCTTATGTTGCGCTTGTGCGACGGCCATACCGTAGCCTGGTACGACGACCACTTTGCCGGCCGCGGCGAGAATCACCGCGGCCTCCTCGGCCGTCGCGCTCCTGACCGGCACCGCCTCCTGTTTGCCCGCGGCCTTGGCTTGCTCCTGCCCGAACGCCCCGAAAAGTACGTTGGTGAACGACCGATTCATGGCCTTCGACATATTCACGGAAAGAATAAACCCCGAAGCTCCATCGAGCGCGCCGGCGACGATCAACAGCTTGTTGTCGAGCACGAAACCCATCGCGGCGGCGGAAAGCCCCGCGTAGGAATTGAGCAGGGAGATCACCGTGGGCATATCCGCGCCCCCAATGGGGATGATCATTAGCATGCCGAGCAGCGCGGGAATGAACACGAGCAGATGGAAGATCTCCTTCTGTTCGGGGTGAAAGACCATTACGGCGGCAACGATCACGGAGACGGCGAGGAGACAGAAATTGACAATGTTCTGCCCTTTGTAGGTGATCGGCCGCTGCGGCAGGATTTCCTGCAGTTTCCCGGCGGCCATCAGGCTGCCCGTGAACGTGAGCGAGCCAAGGATGACTTCCGCCGACAGCACCGCCATCGTGAACGGTTCAACGTCAGGGGCCTGGAGGTAATACTCGGCCGTGCCGACCAGGGTAACGCATAAGGCACCGAACGCGTGGGATAGCGCGGTTCGTTGCGGCACGGCGGTCATCTGCACTCGCCCGAGTGCCGCCCCGATGATCGTGCCGAGCACCAGTGCGATGGCAATCCACTTGTAGTCGACGATGCCCGTGTGCAAGAGCGTGCCGAGTATCGCCAGCAGCATGCCGAGCTCGCCCGCCCGTACGCCCTGCCGCGCCGTGCTCGGCGAGCTCATCCACTTGAGGGAGAGGACAAACATGGCCGTCGCGATCAGGTACGCGATTGCGATCAAGTGTTCGTTGGGGATCATCCGGGTCAGATTTCCTTGTGCGGGCCGCTCTTTTTGAACATTTTAAGCATGCGGTCGGTGATCACGAATCCGCCCACGATGTTGCTGGTGGCCGCGATGATCGCGATGGTGCCGAACACGGTCGCCAGCGTGCTCTTGCGCTCGCCGGCCATGATGATCGCGCCGATCACGGCGATCGCATCGAGCGCGTTGGTCAGCGACATCAACGGCGTATGAAGCAAGGGCGAAACGCGCCGAATCACTTCAAAGCCGATGAATGCGGCTAGCATGAACACGTAGAGGCTGGTAATCAAGTCGAGCTTCATGACGGGTCCTTCTATCGCGCCGCGGGCTGAGCGGGGAGCGAGAAAAACTCGCGCACCCGGGCATTCACGACCTCGCCGCCTCGCGTCAACAAGGTCTCGCGGATGATCTCGTCACTCAGGTCCATTCGCACGTGGCCATCCTTCACGAGATGGAGCAAGAACGCGCTCACGTTTTTCGCATACATCTGGCTCGCGTGGTAGGGCACGGTGCTCGCCAGATTCAGCCAGCCGACGATCGTCACGCCGTGTTTCTTGACGACGAGATGGCCCGCCAGGGTTAACTCACAGTTCCCGCCTCGTTCTGCTGCCAGGTCGACGATTACGGAGCCTGGCGCCATCCTGGCCACCATGTCCTCGGTCACCAGGACCGGCGATTTCTTGCCGGGGATCACCGCGGCCGTGATGACGACATCGCTTTCCGCCACGACTTTGCCGAGAAACTCGCGCTGACGGTCGTAGAATGATTTATCTTGTTCACGAGCGTAACCGCGTTCATCCTGGGCGTCCTTGGCCTCGACGGGCAGCTCCACGAAGCGTCCTCCCAAGCTCTGCACCTGTTCTTTCGATGCCGGTCGCAGATCGTAGGCGGAGACGACGGCGCCCAACCGCTTCGCGGTCGCAATCGCTTGCAGCCCGGCCACGCCGGCTCCGATCACCAGGACTCGCGCAGGCGTGATCGTGCCCGCCGCCGTGGTCAGCATGGGAAACAACCGCGGCAATTTGTCGGCCGCGATGACGACGGCTTTATAACCGGCGATGGTCGCCATCGAGGTCAGCGCGTCCATACTCTGTGCGCGGGTCGTCCTCGGCATGAGCTCGACGGAAAAGGACGTGACTCCCCTGGACGCAACTTCCTGAATGGTCGCAATCGATCCCAGCGGTCGCAAGAAACCGACGACCACGTGCTCGGGTCGCATCAAGCGGAGATCGTCCACGCCGGTGACATCATTCGAGCCATGACAGAGTACCTGGACGATGATATCCGCCGCCTGGAATACGTCGGCGCGTTCCGGCAGGATCTTAGCCCCCTTCGCGCTGAACTCCGCGTCCGGAAAGGCTGCCTCGATGCCCGCTCCAGCTTCCACAACGACTTCGAAGCCCGCTTTCAAAAGGCTCGGAACCACACCGGGAACCAGAGCCACTCGCCGTTCGCCGGGATAGGTCTCACGAGGTATTCCAACGATCATTCACTATCCTCCGATCGGGAATTCCAGGGGCTCGAGACAAACATGCTGCCTGGCGGAACCTGCCATGCGCGAGCCCGGCAAAGACGAAGACGACCCGCTTCTCCCTGGAGGGAGAGACTCCTCGACCGACCATTTCCAAGATTATTGCCTCGCTAGAATAGCATCCGCGACCCAAGATGCTACCCCCAAGCCCCCGAAAGTCACGATCGCGAATAAGCTGCCCATGATGAAGGAAGGATTGGCTTGATCGTGCATCCGGCTCGCGGGAAATGGCAATTTCTTCGGATTATCCCTGGACGCGCCCATCCGGGGTGTGTTCAATATTTATTAACCATGGGGAAAGCCGGCATCCTAGGCGTTGCCTGATTTGCCGCTGGCGTGTACAGATCATCAAAAAAATCCCTAATGTGAATAAATGAAAACGCTCAAGTTCGAATCTCTGCTTCTGTGCTGTGCGACCTTCTCGCTGGTGGTCGCGATCGCGCCTGCAATCGCGGAGGAGCCGAAGACGCGCGACGCGTTTCAGACGAAGGTCCTCACGTCGCTCGAGCATTACTGCATCGACTGCCACAACCAAGACGAGTCAGAGGCGGGGATCGTCCTGGATCGCTTCGACAATCAGGAAGCGGCTGTCAAGGACGGCCCAACCTGGCTGCGCGTGCGGGATGCACTCCAAGGGCGCATCATGCCCCCGGCCGACATGCCCCAGCCTGCGTTGGAAGAGCTGGACGGCATGATTGCCTGGATCGAAAACGATTTCTTGGCCGCGAATTGTGCCAAGCAGGTCAGTTCGGCACCGGTCGTGATACGCCGGCTGAACCGGCAGGAGTACAACAATACGATCCGCGATCTGCTCGGGCTCGATCTCCACCTCGCCGACGGATTTCCCGCGGATGATATCGGGTTTGGTTTCGACAACGTCGGTTCCGCGCTCAACATCTCACCCGCGCATATCGAAAAATACCTGGACGCCGCCGAGCTCGCCTTGCAACAAGGCGATTGTCTTGCCCGACGCCAAGGATTTCTCTCCGATCGAGCTGATCGGGTTGAAGACATATCCCCTCCCGCCGAAAGCAGGCGGTCGAGTTCAAACATTCCCTGAAACCGGGCCGATACCTGGCCGATTTCAGCCTGGTGCGAGTGGGAATCGCGGAATCCGTTCCGCCGCCACGATTGGTGATCGGGTTCGGTAAAGACCGTCGTACCGTGGATGCCGTGCAGGTGCAAGACGAGACCGTCGTCTATCGCTACTGGCTCAAGGTCGCGGCGGGAGACAATCTGGTCCACGTCGCGCTGGCTCCGGGCCAGACCGGGAATGCGAATCTCGTCAAACCGACAGAAGTGGCCGCCAACGTGAGCGGCGACAAACGCTATGGGAACGATACCGGATTGCACGTCGACTCGATGGTCGTGCGCGGCCCGGTTGCTCTCAAAACCGAGCAGCTTCCCGAGTCGCATCGGCGAATCCTGTTTCGCACGCCTGAATACGGCGATCAATCGCGTCTCGACTGTGCCCGCCAGGTGATCGCCCGGTTCGCGGAACAGGCATTTCGACGGCCCGTGCCGCCAGATGAAGTGGAACGAGTCCTCAAGATCTTTCGACTGGCCCATGACCGGGGTGAAAGCTACGAACGTGGCGTCCAGCTCGCCTTGACGACGGTGCTCGCGTCCCCGCAGTTCTTGTTTCTGGTCGAACCTGAAGAAGCGCATCAGGATCGCCCGTTGAGCGAGTTCGAACTGGCCAGCCGGCTCTCGTATTTTCTCTGGAGCAGCATGCCCGACGACGAGTTGTTCCGTGAAGCCGCGCGAAAACGTTGAAGACCAATCTTCGCCGGCAAGTGGTCCGAATGCTCGATGACCCGAAGTCCAGCCGAGTTCGTGGAAAACTTCACCGGCCAGTGGTTGCAGCTCCGCAAGCTGGCCGGAGTGGCCCGCGACAAGGAGCTGTTCCGCGGCTTTGACGACAGCGTTGCGGGGAGCGATGCGCCAGGAGACCGAGCAATACTTCGCGCACATCCTGCGAAACAATCGCAGCGTGCTGGAACTGCTGGACTCCGACTACACTTTTGTGAACGAGGCCCTGGCGCGTCATTACGAGATCGAAGGCGTCAAGGGCGACGAGTTTCGTCGGGTGGCGTTGGCTGACCGGCGGCGGGGCGGCGTGCTGACGCAGGCCAGCGTTCTCACGCTGACGTCAAACCCCAACCGGACATCGCCGGTGAAACGCGGACAGTGGATCTTGCAACAGCTTCTGGGGACGCCGCCACCGCCTCCTCCGCCCGAAGTCGCCAAGCTGGATGAGAGCAAGCAGGCCGCCGACGCCGCCTCGCTGCGAGAGCGTATGGAGATGCACCGGACCAAACCGGAATGCGCAGGCGTGCCATCAGCAGATGGATCCCCTGGGCTTCGCCCTCGAGAACTATGATGCCGTCGGGCGCTGGCGGACCATGGACGGCGGGTTCCGAATCGATCCCTCCGGCAGAGCTGATCGGCGGACGCAAGTTTGCGGACATCAAAGAGTTGAAGCAGCTTTTGGGTTCCACGGCCAGCAAAAAATTCGCGAGGTGTCTCATCGAGAATATGCTAACCTATGGCCTGGGACGAGGGTTGGAAGCCTTCGACTACTGTACCGTTGAAGAGATTCGCCAGCAGCTTGCCGCCAACGACTACCGGATTCAGAACATCATTTTCGGGATCGTGGAGAGCAAAGCGTTCCAGATACAGGGGCGATGCGGTCCGAAATGACGAATTCCACGTGACCCGCCGAACCATGCTCCGGGGCATGGGAGCCGCCCTCGCACTTCCGTGGATGGAGAGTCTGCCGGCCTTCGCGGAAGCGGCCAAGAACGTCCGTCCAAGCCGCCGGTGCGGATGTGCTTCTGGTACGTTCCCAACGGCGTGCACCTGCCGACCTGGTTCCCCCAGAACGAGGGCGCGCTGGTCGACTTGCCCGAGACGCTTCGACCGCTCTCATTCGCCCGAGAATATCTCAACTGCTTTCACGGTCTGACGCACAATACGGCGCTCACCAACGGCGATAGCGAGGGTTGCGGCCACGGCCAAGGTTCGGCGAGCTTTCTGACCGGTGCCCAGGCCTACAAGACGCAGGATGCCGTTCGCGTCGACATTTCCGTCGACCAGCTCTATGCGCGGCATGTCGGTAACGAGACCCGCTTTCCCAGCCTCGAGCTGGGCTGCGAGTCAGCCCGTTCCGGCAACGCGTTCGGTTACAGCGGGACGTACAAGACGCACATCTCCTGGCGCACACCGACCTCGCCCGCCCCCTATGAGATGAATCCCAAGGTCGTTTTTGATCGCCTGTTCACCCAAGGGACGCAACAGCCTGACGCAAGCCACGGTCGCCGATCGCGACTTCTACCGCAGGAGCATGCTCGACTACGTGCTCGACGATGCCAACCGCATTCGCAATCGCGTCGCCAAGACCGATCAGCGCAAGCTGGACCAATACCTGACCGGTGTCCGCGAAGTCGAACGCCGGATTCAGCACGCCGCCGCTTCGGTTGAGCTGCCCGGGACCGGGTTTCCAGCGACCCGCGGGCATCCCGGAAGACTTCGACGAGCACCTGCGCCTGATGTGCGACCTGATGGTGCTTGCCTTCCAGACCGACAGCACCCGGGCTTCCAGCTTCATGGTCACCAAGGAAGCCACCGACCGGAACTATCCGTGGCTGGGCTTCACCGACGGTCACCACGAGCTCTCTCACCACGCGGGCGTGGCGGAGAAGAATCGAAAGCTCCGTGAGATCGACCGCTACCATATCTCGATCCTGGCATACATGATTGAAAAGATGATGACCGTCGAGGAAGCGGACGGGACGACGCTGCTCGACAACTCGATGGTCCTTTACGGCAGCGGAATCAGCGACGGCGACCGTCACGACCATATCAACCTGCCGGTCATCGTGCTGGGAAAAGGGGGCGGCACGCTGCGAACGGGGCAGCACCTGAAATGCCGGCCGGAGACGCCGATGTCCAACTTGCTGCTGGCCATGTTGCAACAGGCGCGCGTCCCGGTCGATCGATTCGGCGACAGCACCGAGCCGCTGCCGGGTCTGTTGACGTGACATGACGTTCGGTTGCAGCCGCTCCGGAATGCGCTGCTTGAAGGAGTGCGATTGTGCGGATTCGCGACCTGAATTGGGCACTTCTGGTGGTCGCCGTCTGCGGACCGCTGTCCGTGCGCGGCACGGCGCAAGACCGTCCGGCTCCTGAAGTCGCCGAATCGACTGATCAAGAATCTGCACGCCGAGAACGTGGACGTTCGCCGCAGCGCGGCGACCAAGATTCGGATGTCGGACCGAATCGTGCAACGGGAGCGTTGCCGGCGATGATCGAACTGCTCGAGAAAGAAAAGGACGGTCAGGTGCGCTGGCTGTTCTCGATACGCTCGCCGCATTGGGGCACGACGCGGCATCGGCGGTGCCCGCGCTCGTGGAAACCTTGCGACCGACGTCGGGCGGCCGGGGCAGAGAAGCGTCGCACCAGGATTATCGTTCCGCGCCTGGCGCTGGCGGCCATCGGCAAGCCCGCGGTCGAGGGACTGCGCGGCCTGCTGAAGGAACGAGAAGGAAAGTGTGCGAGCCGAAGTCGCCATGAGCTTGGGGCGAATCGGGCCCGACGCCGCAGCCGCCGTCCCCGACCTGATCGTTTTGCTCGGCGACAAGAGTGAACGGATTCGGCGGGAAGTCTCGCTGCGCTCGGGCGAATCGGCGACGGCCGCGGTCGAGCCTTTGATCGCCGCTTCCGCGGATCAAGGACGTCTGTCATCCGCGCAGGCGCGGTCGAGAGCCTGGGGTATCTGTGCCGCGCCGAACGATCAGGTCCAGCTGGCCGTCGTCAAGTGTGCGCACGATAGGCCCCGCAGGTCCGGGCGGCGGCGGTGAAATCACTGGCGAAGACTCAAGTTGCCCGATGAGGCCTTGTTGCCGATCCTCAAAGAGAACCTGCGGCACGAGGACGAACGCGTCCGGCTGGCCGTGGTCAATTTGCTCGTCGAGCGGCGGGCGTTGCTCGCCGCAGATGGCGCCGGAGCTCGAGTCTCTCCTGACGGCGAAGAACGACGGAGTTTCGCGCCACGCCGCGTTCCTGCTGGGCAAGATCGGGCCGAACGCGGCGCCCCGGCTGCTCGATGCCCTACATCAGAAAGAGCCGCATCGATCAGATCGCCGAGGCGTTGGCACAGATCGGCCGGCCGGCCGTCGAGTTGCTCGCGCAGGCGGTCAAAGCCCCGGAGCCTCGCATCCGGCGAGGCGCGGCCCTGGCACTGGGACAGATTCGCCCCCTGGCGCCAGGCACCGTGCCGACGCTGACGGCCGGCCTGGCATGACCCCGACCCGGTCGTCAGAGCCGCTTTCCTCACCGCGATCGGTTACCTCGGTCCGCGAGCCAGCGAATGCCGTACCGGCCGTGCGTGGCATGCTGCGAGACAAGTCCGCCGGAGATCCGAATTCAGGCCATTCAGATCCTCTATCAGTCAGCGCCGCGCGATGACCGCCTGCTCGATGATCTGATCGCCCTGGTCGACGATGCCGACGCGCGGGTGCAACGGCAAGCGATCGACACCATTCGTTCCCTGGGTCCGCCGGGCCGCAAGGCGCTGCCGGTCGTCATCGGCAAGCTGAGCAGCACGGACCCGGAAGTGCGGCTTGCGGCCGCGGAAATGATCGGAAGTCACGGCCAGGCTGCCTCCGACGCCGTTCCGGCGCTCAGCACTTTGCTCGACGATCCGGCGCCGAAACTCCGGACGATCGCCGCGCAAACGCTTGGGATCGATGGGAAAGGCGGCACAGCCGGCGTTGCCCCGGCTGACTCCGCTCTTGGGAGCCGAGCAGGTCGAGGTCCGCGAAGCGGCCGCATTGGCGTTGGGAAGTTTGGAGCTCGACGCCGAAGTCGTCAGACCTCATCTCGCCAAAGCACTGCGAGACGACAAGTCGGAAGTGCGCCGAGCGGCCATGAGGGCGATTCAGCGACTTGGTCCGCAAGGGGCAATCTTCATCCCGGACATCATCTTGATGGCCGAGAACAAAGAGAATCTCAGGTCGGTCGAGAGAATGCTGCGTCGGTTCGAGCGACGGGGCCCGGACGTCGCGGTCGCTCCCAGAGCTGGTCAAGCAGCTCGAGCACCAGCAGGATACGGTGCGGCTGCTGGCGATCAAGTTCTTGGGGCTCGCCGGCCCGAGTGCCAAGGAAGCGATACCCGCCCTGGAGCGGATGCGTGAAGATCCCAGCGCCGAGGTTCGCAAGCAGGCGGAGGCCGCGAGCAAACAGATCAAGAACAATCCGGGTTCCAAGTCCAGCCAGCAAGCGAGTCGTTCCCTCACGAATGGGGCGACCGCTTAGCCCCACCGCGACCGGAAGTCTCGTCCTCGTCGACCGAAAAACACGGATGCGTGGGCCTCACGTACCGTGAATTGACGACCTACGGAATTGGTGCGTCGGCCACCGTTTGAGGAGCACGACGACGGGATCGCTCCGGCCGGCTCAGCTTCAAGGTGATCAACCCGAGGTTCTTGCTCAAATACGACGAGTGACGCGTGCCTCAGGGGCCGCTACGATTTTGAAGGCGGCTTCGGACCAGGAAGTCCAAGCAGGGCTGCGGCCTCGGAGTGGGCAGCGGAGCACTTCCGGGTCGTGCTTCGACTCGGCCTTCATTGATGCGAGGGCATGTTCGAAACTCTTGCGAGCCTCATCGTGGTTACCTTGGCTCCACTGCGTCATTGCCAGATAGAACCAATCGAGGGCAATTCCTCCCGCTACGCCGATCGATTTCTTGAAGGCGTCCTGAGCGGTCTTCCAGTCTCGGCGCGGAACGCAGCGACCCCCAGCGTGTTCCAGATCCTCGGATCAGCCGGACGCAACTCGACGGCCTTCCTGGCCTCGGTCAGCCCTTGCTTTGGGTCGAACCAAGGGTCTTCTGGCACACTTGCTAGCGACCAGGCGAAGTTGTTGAGAAAGGTGGGATTCCCGGGATCAAGGATCACCATCAACCGATTATTCAGAAGATTCATCCGCCGATTCCTCTGATCGTTGGGAGGAACGGCCGAATTTGGCGATCGACTCCGCCCACTGATGCCCGACGCATGAATTCAGGCCCGGGGAAATCGTGCGACGAGGGCAACGACATCGTCCTCAAGTTGACGGCGCAGAAGCTCGGCTTCCTGCGTTCGGCCCGCGTCATCTTGTGCCATCGCCACGAGGTTAACCGTGAGCGCCAAAAGGGACGGATCATCTCCCTCGGCAGACACGTCGTTACGCAGTCGCGACTCAGAGACTCCGGCGAAACCATTGCCCCGGACCAGAGCCGCCTAAGCTCGATTGCGCGTTTGTAGAATTGCTCGGCTTCCTTGGGTCGTTGCGTGAACTTGAAATAGCAACCCATGCCCTTCAGTCCAGCGCATCGGCGAGAATCGCGCCGGATGATCGGGTCGCCGCGTTCCTCGTTCAGCAGTTTCTCAAACAAGTCGATGGACCGTCTGTAGTCGGCTCCGGCCGCGGCGATCAATAGGGGTTCTGGATCTTGCCATGACCCCTTCTGGAAGCTCAACATTGTGCGGGTGTAGGCCAGGCGAGTCAGCGCCCGGGCGATCACAACGCGCGATTCCATATCGGTCGGAGGCAACTCGCTCGCCTCCTGAAAGACTTTCAACAACCGGTCGTATTGTTGCAACAATCGTTCCCGAGTCGCCGGATCGGCCTGAACGCGCGAGGAGCGTGACGGCCTGCTCCATCTGGCTCACGGCGGCTCCGTCGAGCAGCGGATAGTACTCGGTAAGGTAGTGGCGGTATTTGTTACGTGCATCCTGCGCCTCGGTTGCCTGACGCTGGGTCTCTAGTGCCTGACGCCAGGTTACCGCGGTCCCGACCAGGAGCGCAAGCGCAAAGATGGCGGCTGCTGTCGCCACGCGCACCCGGCGTCGGCTTGCCCAGCGCAGAAGCGCTCGACCGGCCCTGGGCGTCGGCCGAGGATTGGATCATCATTCAGGAATCGCGTCAGGTCTTCGGAGAGCTCCTTTCGCCGTGGCGTAGCGCTTGGACGGATCTTTCGCCATCGCTTTCAGGACAATCGTCTCCAGGTCGCGGGGGATTGCCCGGTTGAGGCGTCGCGGCGGGATCGGCTCCTCCAGCGTGATCTGGCGAAGTAATTCCTGGTGGTCTCGGCCGTCAAACGCGGGCCGGAGCACCACGAGCTCGTAAAGGGTTGCACCCAAGGCGTACACGTCGGTTCGCTGGTCCACCACGCCATGATGAGCGAGCGCGACTGCTCTGGGCTCATATAGCGAAGTGTGCCGACGATGTCACCAGTTCCGGTGAGGCTCTGGTCGGCGGAAAACCGCGCCAGTCCGAAGTCGGTGATCCAGACGGCCCCGTCACGATCGATCAAGATGTTGGCGGGTTTGATATCGCGGTGGAGAATGCCGAGGGCATGGGCGTGCTCGAAGCGCGTCGGCGGCTTCGATACCCATGCGGGCAACGGTCCGGAAGAAGGAGCCATCCGCACGCGCTGGTCCGGAAAGGATCGCATTCGACTCAGGTGTGGCAAACACATCATGCAGCGTCGAAACCGGGTCATCATTCGAACTCTCATCCCGGAGCCGGTTGCCCTCGCGCGCCTGATCGGCTCGACCGACGACTCTCCGTCCCCGGGGGTACCGTTGATGGTGCGTGTCGATTTCGTCGGCGTCGACCGACGCACCCTTCGCGGGCTTCTCGCCCGTTGAGAGGAATCCTTGTTCGGCGGAGCGCAAGTCGCGGATGATGGCGGCCAGGCTGTGTCCGTCGATGAACTGCATGGCGTAGTAATGGATGCCGTTCTCGCAGCCGACGCCGAAGATCGGGACAATATGCGGATGATGGAGCTGGGCAGCCGCATGGGCCTCGATCTGGAACCGCTGCCGATGCTCGGGGTTGAGAGCGGCAGTGAACGGGAGAACCTTGAGCGCCACTCGCCGGCCGAGACAGAGTTGCTCAGCCTCGTAAACGACGCCCATCCCGCCGCGTCCGACCTCGCGTAGAATATGATAGTCGCCGAGCCGGGACTGGGGCGGCAGCGCCGGTTCGGCCCGACGCTTCGCCGGTTCGCCCGAGGAGCAGGAAGCTCGGCGACCGCTCCCTCGATGAAATCCAGCCCCAAGAAGTATCCGTCTAACGCGCCGGAGATGTCCGGGTAGCGGGCGAGCAACTCGGAACGCGACCAGGGCCGTCCCTCACGCAGCGCCTCAAGGTACGTTTCCAAAGCGGCGATGACTCGGGGATCATCGGATCCCGCGATCCCCACGGACGACGGCACCAACTCATCGGAAACCCAATCAAACGAGCCCCTTCGAGGTCGAGGACGTGCAGTCACCCGTCCAGCCCCATTTCCCATTGGCTCGGGCCCCACAACACGCTCGTCAATCGCGCTCATGCTGCTCCCCTGTGCGGCATATCCCGGCAGACCCGCGGAGCCGTGGGTTCTTGACGCGAATCCGTCCGCTCGGACTCATCACCATTAAAGGTCTCAGTCACGCTTCAGAACCAGTCCGCGCGATATATCTTCGTTCGGTCGTCCGAATCGAAGAGAAAAAGAATGTCCTCCAGGTCCATCACAGCGTACAATCCGAGTTGAAGGCCGAGATGAAGAACGAAGGTCTCACCACAATTGACATCCAACTCCGCCCCGCGGCCAAGAAATCCTAGGCCAAGATGGAGACTCCTCGCGGATCTCCACCGAATCTTGGGTGCCACTCGTCGTACCCGACCAGTGCGTTCGAGCCAATCAGCATGGGCACTGGTCGGGTACGACCAGTGGCTCCCAAAATCTGTCCTAACTGTTTGGCGATTAATTCTTTGATACGAATCGTGGTGGAGATCGGCGAGGAGTCTCGCCAAGACGTGTCGCTGATGCAAACCCAGCGTAACGGTGTTGATTCGCATGAAAAACGGCAAAGTGCGACGCGTTGTCCGTGCCTGCGTATTGCTGCGCGCTCACATACATCGTGCGCAAGCAACATCACGAAAGCAGCCAAGCCGAAGCGGCCGAACGTCGTGTTTATTCTCGCCGACGACCTCGGCTTCTCGGATCTGGGCTGCTACGGCGGCGAGATTGAAACTCCAAACGTCAATCGGCTCGCTGGGGATGGGCTCCGATTCACCCAGGCCTACAATACGGCCCGCTGCTGGCCATCGCCCGCGCGCTCTTGACCGGCTACTATCCGCAGCAGGTGAACCGCGACCCACCAGGACAGCGTCCCAATTGGGCCGCGCTCCTGCCCGACCTGCTCCGGCCGGCGGGCTATCGCTCCTATCATTCCGGGAAGTGGCACGTGGACGGGCCTGTGCTCCGGGGTGGCTTCGCGCGGTCATATCACCTCGAGGACACGGACCGCTACTTCTCACCGAAGAAACACAACCTCGACGACCGCCCTTTACTCCAGCCCAAGCCCGAGGACGGCTACTACGCGACCGCGGCGATTGCGGGGCACGCGATCGACTGGCTTGTCGAGCACGAGTCGAACCATCGAGGCCAGCCATTCTTCCTTTACATCGCATTTACGTCCCCGCATTTCCCGATCCAGGCTCTCCCGGAGGACATCGCTCACTACCGCGATCGTTACAAGGAAGGCTGGGATCGAATCCGTCGGTCCCGTTGGGAGAGACAGAAGGAGCTTGGGATCATCACGGGTTCATTATCGGTGCGCGACCCTAGGACGATCCCTCAGTGGAATTTGCCGGAATTGCAGCTCGAGCAGCGGATCGGGGCGGGCGAGGTGGGCTACGCTGTCGGGTGGGACGAGCTCATTGCAGAGCAACGGACATTCCAGGCGACGAAAATGGCGATTCACGCCGCGATGGTCGACCGGATGGACCGCGAGATTGGCCGTGTCCTCGCGAAGCTCAGGATCTCGGGACACCTCGCTGACACGCTCATTTTTGTCGCGTCCGACAACGGCGCCAGTGCCGAACAGATCATCCGCGGTGACGGCCACGACCCGCAGCGCCGCCGGGTTCGGCGAAAAGCTTTCTCAGCCTGGGACCCGGCTGGTCGACATCCTCTAACACGCCTTTTCGCCGGCACAAATCGTGGGTTCATGAGGGAGGAATCTCGACGCCGCTGATCGTTCACTGGCCCGATGGGGTCACGGCCCGGGGCGAACTTCGGCACGCTCCAGTACACCTGATCGACGTCGTACCGACCGTGCTCGAGCTGGCTGGCCTGTCATCCCCTTCGGCCTGGAAGGGCGAGATTCGCCCTCCGCTGGCTGGCCGGAGCCTGGTTAACGTGTTCGCCAAGGACATTCCGATCGACCGCGAATTCCTTTTCTTCAGTCACATCGGCAACCGCGCGCTACGCGTTGGTGACTGGAAGATCGTCGCGGACAAGTCTGGCGTCTGGGAGCTTTATGATCTCGCCAATGACCGTGCGGAGTCTCACGATCTCGCCGTCAGTCAACCCCAGAAGCTGAGGGAGCTTCACGGCAATGTGGGCGCAACGCGATGAAGAATTCCGACGCCAGGGTGCCGACTGGCAAGCCTTTGCCCAGTCGTTGATTCTGATGGCCATCCTGGACGATGGATCGAAATGACGAGAGATTGCCCCAAGGTGCGGGCATGATCCAGACGTTGCAGCCAAACCGTTCCGCGAAACTCGCTGGCACCACTACTGCTCCGTGGTAGTGCTTTGCGTCCAAGCCGAGCTTCTGGGTCGGGCGACGATCCACTGAGCCTATCATACAGACCGATCCGCCAAGTGAGGATTGGAGTTAAACCTCGCTTACTGCTTGACGTGGCTACGCATGAGCCGCGAGTCTGAAATTGAGCCCGACTTATTTGGGAAGCATGTCGACGCTGAGATGACAAAACCCCGGCCTTGACGGTCAATGGCGTCCGTCGGCCAAGACCACGTCTTCTCGCGCTGCGCGCACACACTTGCGTAGGACGGAGAATTGGATTTCGGCCGTATGTCCTTGACAAGATTAAACTTACGTGTGACACAGGTATAACCGGAACCGCGCCAATAACTCTCATGTCCCTCCAGCAATTG
Source organism: uncultured Planctomycetota bacterium (assembly GCA_963720335.1). GTDB lineage: Bacteria > Planctomycetota > Planctomycetia > Isosphaerales > Isosphaeraceae > CAVRFS01. The sequence goes on from CAVRFS010000061.1 coordinate 48,585, forward strand.
GACTTACGTGTGACACAGGTATAATCGATAAAACCGGTTCGAAGCAGTGGTTGCAGCAGCATCTCCTTGCAGCAATGGGACTTACGTGTGACACAGGTATAATCGATAAAACCGGTTCGAAGCACGAGGTTTTGCTAGTATCTCCTTACAGAAATTGGGTTTACGTGTGACACAGGTATAATCGATAAAACCGGTTCGAAGTAGGAGTGTTTTGCATTATCTCCTTACGGCAATTGGGCTTACGTGTGACACAGGTATAATCGATAAAACCGGTTCGAGGTAGGGCTCTTGGCAGTATCGCGTTACAGCGATTGGACTTATAAATGGGACATTCCTGAGCGACGCGATCGGTTCGAAGCAGGGGTTTTGGCAGCATCTCATGACAGCAATTGGACTTATCTGTCGCAACCGTCTGATCGACACTATCGGTTCGAGACCGGAACGGTCATAACCCCTCACCGCATAGTGAACAAGGCTCGCACCATGAACTCTGCGCAGGGCCATCGGCCCTGGTTCATCAGCTCCTGCTCCTGCTTCCTGCGGATCACACCCTTGTTCGCGAATAGAATGAACTCCCGCGGATGCCGTGGAGGGCCTCTCCCTTGTTGAGCTGGGCCTGGAGGCACCGACACCAAATCACGACGGTCCGCTTCTCGGAAACCACTCTCCAATTGGCTTTCGCATAAGTTTGCGGGTACGATGGGTTTCCAGGAAGAGGACGGCAGGGTTCCCATGCGGGTCTGTGATGCCCCGTGTTTGCACTGACGATCAGTCGGCCGACCTCCAACTCGATGTCCTGAAGAAGGCTGGGTGCAATCGGACGCGGGGCGGCGGCCGCAAGCGGCGGATAACGCCGAGGAACGTGGAATGGCGCGGAAGCGGATGACGTGGGGGGGTGGCTCCCAGCGAAATCGCTCAAAATCTCGGCGTTTCGATCTCAACGCTGTACCGCTGGTTACCCGCGTCGAGTCGGTGAACCTTTCCAGCCGGGATGAGGGGTGTCGTCATCGCGGCTTTTGGCAGGCGGGATCTCATGGTGGCTCAAGGCGATGAACGACGTCACCCGCATCCTCACGGCCATCGAGCAGGGCGACGGACAGGCGGCCGAGCAGTTGCTGCCGCTGGTCTACGACGAGCTGCGGAAGCTCGCGGCCGCGCGGATGGCCGCGGAGAATCCCGGGCACACCCTGAACGCCACCGCCTTGGTCCACGAGGCGTACCTGCGTCTCGTCGGCGACCAGCACTTCGAGGACCGCGGCCACTTCTTCGCCGCCGCGGCGGAAGCGATGCGGCGCATTCTGGTCAACCATGCTCGCGATCGGAAGCGGCTGAAGCGGAGTGGCGGGCGGAGTGCGGCTCGAGTTGCTCGATCAGGTCGGTTCGCTCGCCGAGGATTCCGACCTCGTCCTGTCGCTGGACGAACTGCTGACGCGGCTCGGTGAGGAAGACGCCGCCGCCGCACAGGTCGCGCAGCTCCACCTGTTCGGGGGACTTTCGGTCGAAGAGGCGGGGGTGGCGTTGGGGCTCTCCCGGGCGGTCGCCTACCGGAACTGGAAGTATGCGCGGGCCTGGCTCCGCGAGGCCCTGGAAAAAATAGG